>NZ_JBODSA010000003.1:0-1442090 GCF_050632865.1 Leifsonia poae
ATCATACTTCGTTCAGTTGTGTGCTAAGGTTAAGGAGCGACTGCTCGTGTGACAGCACCTCCTTGCCGAGACGGCCGACCTGGCCCATGAGCTCCGGGGTGGAGACGGCCGAGTCGAAGTCGGTGTAACCGCCGGCGACCTTCTCGATCAGGTCGGCGCCGCCGACCTCGTCCGCACCCGCCGCGATGGCCGCCTCGGCCGCGGGGCCAGTGGCGAACACGATGACGCGGGCGGTCTTGCCAGTACCGTGAGGAAGAATGACGGTACCGCGGACCATCTGGTCCGCCTTGCGGGGTCGACGCCGAGCTTCAGCGCGACCTCGACGGTCGAGTTGAACTTCGCGGAGCCGGTCTCCTTCGCGAGGGCGACGGCCTCGCTGGGGGTGTAGAACTTTCCGGCCTCGATCTTCTCGGCCGCGGCCCGGTAGGCCTTGGACTTCTGTGCCATGTGATTTCTCCTAACGAGAATGTGGTGCGAGCCTGGCCGGCTCTTCCACGAGATGTCTTGAGGGGGTCGGGCTTACGCCTCGACCGTGATGCCCATCGAACGGGCGGTGCCGGCGATGATCTTCGACGCCGCGTCGATGTCGTTGGCGTTGAGGTCGACCATCTTCTGCTCGGCGATCTGGCGCACCTGCTCCTGGGTCAGCTTGCCGACCTTGGTGGTGTGCGGGACGCCGGAGCCCTTGGCGACGCCGGCCGCCTTCTTGATCAGCTCGGCCGCGGGCGGGGTCTTCAGGACGAACGTGAACGAGCGGTCCTCGTACACGGTGATCTCGACCGGGATGACGTTGCCGCGCTGCGACTCGGTGGCCGCGTTGTACGCCTTGCAGAACTCCATGATGTTCACGCCGTGCTGACCCAGGGCCGGGCCGATCGGCGGGGCCGGGTTGGCGGCGCCGGCGTTGATCTGAAGCTTGATCAGACCGGTGACCTTCTTCTTCGGTGCCATGTCTCTTCCTTCTTTGTGTATTCGAGCGCCTTCAGGCCGCAGCCCTGCACGCTCTCCCGGTTTCTCAGCCCTTCCGAGACCCGGTGTTCTCTAAAACAGTGGGGAGGCTCTGGATGTTCCCTAGAGCTTGGTGACCTGGTCGAAGCTGAGCTCGACCGGCGTCTCGCGCTCGAAGAGCGACACGAGCACGGTGAGCTTGCCGCTCTCCGGCTTGATCTCGCTGATCGAGCCCGGCAGGCCCGCGAACGAGCCCTCCTTGATCGTGATGGTCTCGCCGATCTCGAAGTCGACCTCGGCGGGGATGACGCGCGCGGCGGCCTTCTGGCCCTTCGCGGCGCCCTTGGCCGGGGCGGCCTCGACCTGCACCAGGCTCTTCAGCATCGAGAAGGCCTCCTCGAAGCGCAGCGGCGTCGGGTTGTGGGCGTTGCCCACGAAGCCGGTCACACCCGGGGTGTGACGGACGACCGACCAGCTGTCCTCGTTGAGGTCCATGCGCACGAGCACGTAGCCCGGGATGCGCACGCGGTTGACCATCTTGCGCTGGCCGTTCTTGATCTCGACCACGTCCTCCATGGGGACCTGCACCTCGAAGATGTAGTCTTCCATGTTCATCGAGACCATGCGGTTCTCGATGTTGGACTTCACGCGGCGCTCGAAGCCCGCGTACGAGTGGATGACGTACCACTTGCCGATCTTGGAGCGCAGCTCGGTGCGGAAGGCCTCGTAGGGGTCGGCGACGGCCTCCTCCTCCTCGTCCTCGACGGCGAGCTGGGCGGCCGCAGCCTCCTCCTCGTCGTCGACTTCAAGGGCCTCGTCGACGGCGCGGTCGGCCTCGGGGTCGACGGCCTCCGCCATCGCGTCCAGCACGGCGTCGAGGTCGATCTCGGTGCCGTCGTCGGCGACGACGTGCAGCGCCTCGTGCTCGGCGGCGTCGGACGCCTCGTCCTCGCTCGCGAGGACGTTGCCGGTCTGCGCCTCGTCGTCTTCGGAGGACTGCTCCGCAGCAGGGGCCCAGTCCACGTCGTCGCGATTCGTCTCAGACACTGAATTCATTCCATTTCTTGTCGGGGGGAGCGGATGCGCTCCGTTCGACGTCGTCTACTTCGGGTTTCCGAAGACCCAGACGACACCCATGCCGAACACCCAGTCAAGGAGTGACACGAGGGCCATCATGATCACCACGAACACCAGCACCACGCCGGTGTAGCTGAAGAGCTCCTTGCGGGTCGGGGTGACGACCTTCTTGAGCTCTCCGATGACCTGCCGGATGAACAGGGCGATCCGGGCGAAGGGGTTGCGCCGCGCAGCGCGATCCTTCTTCGCGTTGGCGACGATCTCCTCGCTCGGCTCGTCGATTACCTTTCGGGCCACCTCGTTACACCTTTCGTGGATCGGCACCAGAGTGCCGACTTGCAGGGCGGACAGGAATCGAACCTGCAACCTGCGGTTTTGGAGACCGCTGCTCTGCCAATTGAGCTACCGCCCTAAGAAGCGAATCGCCGAACCTCACGTCGCACTCATTCGTCACAAAAAAGGGCGCAGAAAAGCTTGGCAGATTCAACCACCGCGTCAAGTGTACGTGACGCCGATGCCCGCCCGCAAAGCGGTCGGCCTAAAGGAGCTTCCGCTCCAGCGCCCAGGCCGTCAGCTCGTGCCGCGACGAGAGCTGGAGCTTGCGGAGCACCGCCGAGACGTGGCTCTCGACCGTCTTGATCGAGATGAACAACTCGGCGGCGACCTCTTTGTAAGCGTACCCGCGTGCGATGAGCCGCATCACCTCCCGCTCGCGGGCGGACAGCCGGTCGAGCTCGTCCGTCGACTCGGCCTGCTCGCCCGCGGCGGCCCCGAATGCGTCGAGGACGAATCCGGCCAGTTTCGGCGAGAAGACCGCGTCCCCTCCTGCGACGGCGAGCACCGCGTCGCTCACCTGGCGGCCCGAGCTGCCCTTCGTGAGGTAGCCGCGGGCGCCGGCGCGGATGACGCCCACGACGTCCTCGGCGGCGTCGGACACGCTCAAGGCCAGGAAGCGGACGGACGGCGCCTCCTGCGCCACCCGGCGGATGACCTCGGCTCCCCCGCCGCCCGCCCCTCCGGGCAGGTGTACATCCAGCAGCACCACGACGGGACGGGTCTCGAGGATGGTGGCGACCGCCGCATCCACATCGGCCGCCTCGCCGACCACCTCCAGCCGCTCGTCGAGGTCGGCGCGCAGCCCGGAGCGGAAGATGGAGTGGTCGTCGACGACCACCACGGTCACGGGGTTCGGGATGTCGGTCTCGCTCATACGGTCTCGCTCGGGATGTCGATGCTCAGGTGGATCTCGGTGCCGGTCTCGCGCGCGGTCACGGTGGCGTGCCCGCCCGCGCGCCGCATCCGGCCGATGATCGATTCTCGGACACCGAGGCGTCCCTCGGGAAGGGCGCCGACGTCGAATCCCGGCCCGCGGTCGCGGATGAACACGTCGGCGCGGTCGGCGGTGTGCTCGATGTAGACCGAGACGTCACCGCCCGCATGGCGCGCCGCATTGAGCATCGCCTCGCGCGCCGCCGCTCCCAGCTCGGACGGCGCCCGTCGTACCGGCTCACCCACCGAGACGACGTCGAAGTGCACGGCGTGGTCGACCTCGAGGGCCGCTGCGACGTCCCGTAGCTCTCCCGCCAGATCGCGCTCCTCCGCATCGGCCGCCGCGGCGTCGGCGTACAGCCAGTCGCGCAGCTCGCGCTCCTGCGCCCTCGCGATGCGCCCGACCTCGCTGGAGGCGCCCGCCCGATTCTGGATGAGGGCCAGCGTCTGCAGCACCGAGTCGTGCAGGTGGGCGGCCATCTCCGCCCGCTGCTCCTCCTTGATGCGCGCCGTCCGCTCCGCGATGAGCTCCCGCCACAGGCGCAGCCCCCACGGCGCGACGAGCACGGCCACGCCGGCGAGCGTGGTGATCAGGATGCCGAGCCACAGGATGCCCGGACCGCCCGCATCCTGGGTCAGCGCCAGCGCGAGGGCCACGACGACCAGGAACGCGCCGCACGCGATACGGAAGACCGTCGGGGTCAGCGGCGCGAACGTGGCGGGCTCCTCGTCGGTCAGCTGCTCCCAGGCCACCGCGACCACCAGCAGCGCCGCCGATGCGACGAGCGCGCCGAATCCCGGGCCGAGCGCTCCCCGCCGGCGAGCACGACGGCGGCGATCCCCGAGACGGCGCCGGCCCCGGCCAGGACCCACGGGACGTTGACGCGGCGGCGCACGCCTTCTGCCGGGTCGTCGCCCGACGGCGCGCGGAGTGGCGTCAGCGCCCAGAACCAGAGGTACAGGAGCACGCCTCCGCCGCCGAGGAACGTCAGCCCGACGAACGCCCAGCGCACGGCCGTCACCGGCCAGCCCAGGTGGTCCGCCAGAGCGACCGACACGCCGCCGATCACGCAGGAGCGCGGACGCTCCAGCGCCGGACGCCGGAGGGGCGCCTGGGGGCCGGCGGATGCGCTGGTGGACATGCCGGTATCCAAGCAGACCCTCCCGCGCCCCGCACGGCGAACGGGCAGGGATCAGGGTGCGGTCAGGGCTTCCCCGGATACCGGCACGGCGAGCGCGTCGCCAGGATGAGGAGCATGTCACAGAACGATCAGACCCGGCCGGTGGGGACGCCCGGCAACCCGTACGGCGGCCCGCAGTCCGGATTCGCCGGCCGCGGCACCCGCTTCTTCGACTGGATGCGCGGGCTCGGCGTGGTGCGCGCCGATGGCTGGCTGGGCGGCGTGTGCGCCGGGATCGCCTACCGTCTGGGCATCGACCCGCTCATCGTGCGTGGGATCGTCGTCGTCGCGGGCATCCTCGGCGCTCCGGTGCTGCTGCTGTACGCGGCGGCGTGGGCGCTCCTGCCGGACCGCGACGGCCGAATCCACCTGCAGAGCCTGTTCGAAGGCGACTTCGAGCCGCCGATCGTGGCCATCGGCGTCATGGTGCTGCTGTCGCTGCTGCCGTGGACGAGCGGGCTGTGGTGGACGCACGGCGCGTTCTGGGATGTCTCGGCCTGGGGTGACGTGGTCGGGCGGGTCGTGTGGACGCTCGTGGTCGTCGGTGCGGTCGTCGCTCTGATCGTCGTGGGCGTGCGGCGCGCGGATGAACGGGCTGCGGGGACGGCGAGGGCGGCGTACTCGTCGCCCGCTCCGGCCTCTACGCCTTCTCCGGTGGATGGGGCCGCCGCAACCGCATCCACGGCGCCGGACGCGACGGCCTCGACGACCGCACCCACCGTCCCGATGCCGTCGACCGTTGCGGAGGCGGATACCGTGCAGCTGGACATCGCCGCCGAGCCGACACCGCCTCCTGCGCCGCAGCAGGGCGCGACGACCGAGGAAGTCGCCGACTGGCAGCAGCGCCAGGCGCAGTGGCGCGCCGACCACGCCGCCTGGAAGGCGCGCCTGGCCGCCGACATGCGTGCGGTGAAGGCCCAGCGCTCGGCCGAGCTCCGGTCGCAGGTCGCGGTCGCGACGGCCGAGGCCGCCGCGCGCCGCGAGGCGTACCGTGCGGCGAACCCGCGCGTCGGGGCGGCGATCGGCTGGCTGACGGTCGGGCTCGCGCTCGTCGCCGGATCGCTGGTGGCGATCGTCTGGCCGCAGCTCACCGATGTCGCCCGGTACACCACCGCGGCCGGGCTCGCGGCGGCGACGGTGGTCGTCGGCCTGGTCGTGCTCATCGCGGGGCTGGCCCGGCGGCGGAGCGGGTTCCTCATCTTCCTCGGGATCCTGCTCGCCGTGCTGACCGGCGCCGCGCTGTTCCTCGCGGGGGACGGCGTCGCCGGCCTGCGCCTCACCACCGAGGGCCTTCCCGTCCTCCTCCAGCAGTGAACGCCCATCCAGAAGGAGTCACGGACATGACCGAGCCGAACACCACCGCACCTGTTCCCACGCCTCCCACCGCGGTCGCGCCGGCCGCGCCGGCCGTCTCGGCCCCCATCCGCTGGGGCGGGGTGGTCTGGGGCGTCCTGCTCACGGCCTTCGGGGTCGCGACGCTGTACATCGTGTCGTCCGCCGAGCGCGCCGACCGGGTCGGCGTCTGGCTGGGGTCGCTCACGCCCGGGTCGGCGTGGGCGCTGGCGGCCGCCCTTCTGGGCCTCGTCATCGTCGTGTCGGCGCTGCTGGGCGGCATCCGCGCGGCGCAGCGACGGCGGGTGCGGCCCTAGTCCGAATCCGTCCACAACCCCGGCCGGGA
This sequence comes from Leifsonia poae, assembly GCF_050632865.1. Taxonomy (GTDB): domain Bacteria; phylum Actinomycetota; class Actinomycetes; order Actinomycetales; family Microbacteriaceae; genus Leifsonia; species Leifsonia poae_B. The sequence continues at coordinate 6,154 of NZ_JBODSA010000003.1, forward strand.
ATCCGTTCTCCACAGATTCCGGCCGTTCGGTGTCGGCGTCGGGCGTCCCTGCGACGATGGCTTCATGACCACAGCGACCGATGCCCTCGTCCGTCTCCGCGCCCTCGTCGGGCGTCCGGAGGCCGAATTCCACGACGGGCAGTACGAGGCGATCTCCGCGCTCGTCGACGATCATCGGCGCACGCTGGTCGTGCAACGCACGGGCTGGGGCAAGTCGGCGGTCTACTTCGTCGCCACGATGCTGCTGCGGGCGCGCGGGGCCGGGCCGACCATCCTCGTCTCGCCGCTCCTCGCCCTCATGCGCGACCAGGTCGCGGCGGCCGAGCGTGCCGGCGTCCGCGCGGTCACCATCAACTCGGCCAACCGGCACGAGTGGGACGACGTCGCCGCCCGCCTGCGCGACGACACGGTGGATGTGCTGCTCGTGTCCCCGGAACGGCTGAACAACCCGGAGTTCCGCGACACCCAGCTGCCGGCGCTCGTGGAACGCTGCGGCCTGCTGGTCGTCGACGAGGCGCACTGCATCTCCGACTGGGGCCATGACTTCCGGCCCGACTACCGGCGACTGCGCGACCTCATCGCCCTCCTCCGCGACGGCGTCCCGGTCCTCGCGACCACGGCGACAGCCAACGAACGCGTCGTCGCCGACGTGGTCGAGCAGCTGGGCACCGGGCGCGAGTCCGAGGTGCTGACCATCCGCGGGCCGCTCGCTCGGCGCTCTCTGCGCCTCGGCGTCCTCCCGCTCCCCGATGCGACCGAGCGGCTGGCGTGGTTGGCCGGGCACCTCACTGACCTACCCGGAAGCGGCATCGTCTACACGCTCACCGTCTCGGCGGCGGAGGACACCGCGCGGGTGCTCCGCCGCGCAGGCCACGAGGCGCACGCCTACACCGGGCAGACGGACACCGCCGAGCGGGAAGAGCTTGAGGGCCGGCTCAAGCGCAACGAGGTGAAGGCGCTGGTCGCGACCAGCGCGCTCGGCATGGGGTTCGACAAGCCCGACTTGGGCTTCGTCGTCCACCTCGGGGCGCCGTCCTCACCGGTCGCGTACTACCAGCAGGTCGGGCGCGCGGGGCGCGCGACCGACAACGCCGATGTGCTCCTGCTGCCCGGACCGGAGGACCGCGCCATCTGGCAGTACTTCGCCACGGCGTCCATGCCGTCGCGCGAGAAGGCGGCCGCCGTGCTCGACGCGCTCGGCGCCCAGCCGCAGTCCACGCGGGTGCTCGAGAGCCGCGTCGACCTGCGCGCGTCCACGCTGGAGCTGCTGCTGAAGGTGCTCGACGTGGACGGCGCGGTGCGACGGGTGAGCGGCGGTTGGGTCGCCACCGGTGCGCCGTGGGAGTACGACGAGGCGCGCTACGAGCGCATCGCCGCTGCGCGTGAGGCCGAGCAGCGGTCGATGCTCGAATACGAGGCCACCTCGGCCTGCCGCATGGAGTTCCTGCAGCGCGCGCTCGACGACCCCGCGGCCGGTCCTTGTGGCCGGTGCGACAATTGCGCCGGCGTGTGGTTCCCCGCCGACGTGGACGCGTCCGCCGCCGGTCAGGTGGGCTCACTGCTCGACAAGGTGGGCGTCGAGATCGAACCCCGCAAGCTCTGGCCGACGGGCGCGGACCGCCTGGGCGTGCCGGTCAAGGGCAAGCTCCGCCCCGAGCAGCAACTGCAGCCCGGGCGCGCGCTCGCCCGCCTCACCGACCTGGGCTGGGGCGGCCGTCTCCGCGACCTCCTCGCGGACGACGCCCCCGATCAGCCCGTCCCGCAGTCCCTCCTCGACGCCTGCGTCCGCGTCCTGGCCGACTGGGACTGGGACGCGCGCCCCGCCGCGATCGCGGCGATGCCGCCACGCCGCCGGCCGCAGTTCGTCGAGTCCCTTGCCCGCGGGCTCGCTACGCTGGGCCGCCTCCCGTTCGCTGGAACGCTCACGTGGCGAGGAGGCCCGCCGTCCGGCGCCCCCGGCGGCAACAGCGCCTTCCGCCTGGCCGCGGTCTGGGACCACTTCTCCGCCGACGACCTGCAGCTGCCGCCCGGCGCCCCCGTCCTCCTCGTGGACGACCTGGTCGACAGCCGCTGGACGATCACTGTCGCCGGCCAGGAGCTCCTGCGCGCCGGCGCCTCCGCGGTGCTCCCCTTCGCGGCGGCGCTGCGGAGCTGAGGGGGTTGGGCGCGGGCGCTGACTCGCCTTTGCTCCATCGCTCAACAGCCGAGGCGCACAGTCGAGACACGTGGGACGCGCTCGGCCCGGCCGGGACACCCCTCCGCTGCCACCCGGTTCACAGCGGAGGTGGGACGCCGCACCCGAAGGTCAGATGAAGTTGCCGCCTCCGAAGTCGCCGCCTCCGAAGTCGCCTCCACCGAAGCCGCCCCAGTCTCCGCCGCCGGAATCGCCGCCCCAACCGCTTCCGCCGTCGCCGCCCCAGCCGCCGGCGTCGCCACCGCCGCCGTCCCAGCCTGCAGCCTCGGTCGAGCCGCCGTCGCCGTAGCCCCCGTCGCCCGCACCGCCGTCGCCGGAGCCGCCGTCACCACCGGAGCCGTCGCCGCCCTGGTCGTCGTTGTTGTCGCCGGCGTTCTGGTTGTCGCCGCCCTGGTCGCCGTTCTGGCCGTCACCGCCCTGATCGGCCTGGTTGTCGAACGGGGACGGCAGGAAGGCGCTCACGAGCGCCGAGCCGATGACGTAGCCGGCCACGCTTCCGAGGAGCGAGCTCGCGAACATGCCGCCGAAGCCCATCCCGCCGCCGTAGCCGCCGCCATATCCGCCGTTGCGGGGCCCGCCGCCGAGGGCGCGCTCGAGCGTCCCGGGCTGGCGCAGCTCGGAGCGCGTCGCGGACTGGGCCAGCGAGCGCGGGTCCTCACCGCGCGGCTGCTCGCCGGCGGGCGCATTCTCGCTGAGCTGCTGGAAGACCATGCGCCTCTGGTCGGGCGTCAGCTTGGCGAACGCCTCCTCGTGCACCTGCTCGATCGTCTCGGGCGGGGCCGTGCGCAGGAGGTAGCGGTAGCGCTCGACCGCGATCTCGTCCTCGCTCCGCGCCTGTCCGGCCGGCGCGCCGCCCGCTGCCTGCGAAGCGCCGGCGGGACCACCCTGCGGCTGACCGCCGCCCTGCGCCTGACCACCCGGGCCCGGGTACCCGGCGTACTGCTGCTGCGAGCCCTCCGGGCGCGGTTCCTCGCGTCCGAGCAGGCGGTCCAGGAATCCCATGACTTCCCCTTCGATCCGGTCCGGCGCGAGCGCGCCGCGGTGGACTCAGCCTAGGGAGCCCGCCGTGAGAATACTCTCAGAGTTCGTCGGGCGTCAGCCCTGTGGGCGCCTCGAAATCGCCGTCAGAGCGACAGGCCCACAAGCACCGGTTCCGGCTGCAGAACCACGCCGAATTCCGCCTGCACCCGCGCCTGGATGAAGTCGGCCAGTTGCACCACATCCGCCGCCGTTCCGCCGCCGCGGTTCACGATCGCGAGCGTGTGCTTCGACGAGATTCCGGCGCCCGATCCGGGCAGGGCGAAACCGCGGCGGATGCCCGCGTGCTCGATCAGCCACGCGGCGCTGAGCTTGACCGTGTATTCGCCGCCGGCGAGCGGCGGAACGTCGAGCGGGTGCAGGCCGCCCGGCGGCAGGGCGATCACCGCGTCCGGTTCCGCCGGCTCCTGCGGCCAGCGCGGGGCGTCCGCCGGCAGCGACCGGGCGAAGCTCTCCGACACGATCGGGTTGGTGAAGAAGGAGCCCGAGCTGACCGAGTCCGGGTCCGCCGGGTCGAGGACCATGCCCTTCGACGACCTCAGGCCGAGCACGGCGCGGCGCAGCTCTGCCACAGGAACGCGCGACCCGAGAGGCACGCCGAGGGCGTCCGCCAGCTGCGCGTACGCCACTGGCGCACTCAGGGGCGCGCCGACGGCTCCGGGCACGCTGTTGTCCGCGAGTTCCAGATCCACGGACAGCACGACACCGCGCCGTCCCCTCTTCAGCACTGACGTGCGGTAGCCGAGGCCGAGTTCCGCGCGCGTCAGGTAGACCGCCTCACCCGACTCGTCGTCCAGGAACTCGACACCCACCAGCGACGACTCGATCTCCTGCCCGTACGCGCCGATGTTCTGCACCGGCGCAGCACCGGTCGAACCGGGGATGCCCGACAGCGCCTCGATGCCCGACCAGCCGTTGCTGACGGTCAGCGCGACGAGCTCGTCCCACGGCTCCCCCGCCTGAACGCGGATGCGGACGCGTCCCTCGGGCGCAGGCAGTCGGTCGACGCCGCGGGTCCGGATATGGATAACCGTGCCCTCGAAGCCGTCGTCGCTCGCGACGGTGTTGGAGCCGCCGCCGAGCAGGAGCCAGTCCTCACCCGAGGCGCGGGCGTCGAGGACCGCCTCGACCAGCGCGTCGCGGTCGTCTGCGGCGACGTACTCGTCCGGCACGCCCCCGACGCGGATGGTCGTCAGGTCGGCGAGAGCGGGGATGGCGTCGGTCATGCGAAGCGGACGCGGACCTGCGCCTTGCCGAGCACGGTCTCCCCACCGAACGCCGTCGTCAGGTCGATGCGGGCGATCCGGGCGTCGGCATCCAGCTGGCCCACCTTAGCGATGACCGTGACGGTCGCGCCCTCGGACGGATCGACGACCACCGGACGCGTGAAGCGCACCTGGTAGTCGACGACGAGTGCCGGGTCGCCGACCCACTCGACGACCGGCTGCACAGCGAGGCCCATGGTGAGCATCCCGTGCGCGATCACGCCGGGGAGGCCGACCGAGGTCGCGATGTCGTCGCGGTAGTGGATCGGGTTGAAGTCGCCGGATGCGCCCGCGTAACGGACGAGCGAGTCTCGGGTCACCTCGAACGTGCGCTCGGCGACGACGTCGCCGACGGTCAGCGCGTCGAAGTCGGGGGTCTCGGGGGCGCCAGAGGCCTCGAAGTACGCCATCACTCGTCTCCTCGCACGACAAGGGTGGAGATCGCGGTCACGACGTGCGCGCCGTCCGCATCCACGATCGTGGACTCGGCGGTCACCATCGAGTGCGCGCCGAGCGACTTGACCGACGTCACGCGCAGGGTGGCCGTCAGCTCGTCGCCGGCGAACACCGGTCGGCTGAACGAGAACCGCTGGTCGCCGTGGACGACGCGGCTGAAGTCGATGCCGGCGTCCGGCTCCGCGAGCAGCTGCGCGAGCGTCGACTCCTGCACCACGACCGGGAAGGTCGGCGGAGCGACGAGGTCGCGATGGCCGGCGGCGCGCGCGGCGTCGAGGTCGTAGCTGACCGGGTCGGTCGCGAAGACGGCCCGCGCGAACTCGCGCACCTTCTCGCGTCCGACCAGGTACGGCCGGGTCGGCGGGAACTCCCGCCCCTGCAGCTCTGGATTCACTGGCACCCGACGATTCTACCGACCGGCCGAAACACCCGGCCCGGAACAACAGAAGACCCCGGAGGCCAGTGGCCTCCGGGGTCTTCGTGCTCGGTGCTAGCGCCTTACTGGCAGCTGTCGCACTGCAGCAGGTCCATGGGGTCGACGGGAACCGAGTAGCCGCCAACGCTGTCGTTTTCGTAGTCCATGATGGCCTCCCCTGAGAAGTCGGTGTTCCGCGGTTCCCGCGGTGTTCACCCACTATATAACCCGAATGACACGATTGTCATTCCACTACATGTAGTGTTTTCGAGATTTTTTCTCCGTGTCCCCAAGACTAGGGTCAACCACCGACATCCCTACCCGGAGAACCCCGCCAACGCGTCGTTCGCCAGTGCCGTCCGCAGCCGCGCCATCGCCGCCGGGTCGACGTTCACGATCGACTGCCCGTCGGCTGACGTGCCGGTCCCGGCGGTCGGGATGGTGAAGGTGTGGATGCTCGACATGCCCGACACCTTCATGCTCGCGGCCAGCCCGATCATGGCCTGCAGGGTGAAGCCCTGGTCCACCTTGACGGACGAGCCCGCGGCGGAGGCGAACGAGGTGAGCTTTCCCGGATCGGTGAGCACCGACAGGCTCAGCAGCTTCGCGCCGAAGCCGCGCATCAGGGCCTGCTGGTCCGCCACGCGCTGGTAGTCTGCGGTCGCGAAGGCGTAGCGCTCCCGCGCGAACGCCAGGGCCTTGTCGCCGTCGAGGTGATTCATGCCCTTCACGAACGTGTAGTGCGGCGACTTGACCGTGGTGAAGGCGACCGGACTGTCCACGTCCACCCCTCCGAGGGCGTTCGTCATGGCCTTCAGTCCGCCGAAGTCGACGATGGCGACGTGGTCGATGCGGGCGCCGAGCAGCTGCTCGACCGTCTGGACCACGAGCGGGGTGCCGCCCCACGCGAGCGCGGCGTTGATCTTCGCCGACCCGTTGCCCGGGATGGGCACCCAGAGGTCGCGCATGATCGACATGATGTAGACGTTCCGCCGGTCGGCGTCGATGTGGACGAGCATCATCGTGTCCGCCCGCTGGTCGGTCACCCCTTCCGCGCCGATCCCCGTCGGTGCGCCGCGGGAGTCCGACCCGAGCAGCAGGATGTTAACTGCGCCGGTCTGCGACACCGCCGGCCGCGTCGCGTCCGCGGGGAAAGCCTTCTGCAGGTGCGACACGTGGGAGTCGAAGGTCGACGCCACCGAGCCGGCGTAGATCGCGCCGCCGCCCACGGCGGTGACGACGATCGCGGCGAGCGCGATGACGAAGACGGCCAGTGCGACGAACCACCGCGAATGGCGGCGTCGAGGCGCGTCCGGACGGTCCGTGTGATGAATGGCGAAGGAGACCACGATCCCCGCCCCTCTCGCGTCCGGTCGGGGACGCATCGACAAGCGACTGAATGAGTAATACTCATTTCCTTGGAGACTACGTCGGGTTCATGGCTTTGTCCTCCGTTTTGCGGACAATCTTGTACCCCACTTATGGGGACAGCTTGAATTCCTATAGGAAATAGCAATAGGCTCGAACGCGGTACGCGAGCGAAAGGACCCTCGATGCGATTCATGCGCTTCGGCGACGCCGGCGCCGAGATCCCCGCCGTCGGAGACGGCACCACGACCTGGGACCTCCGCCCCCTGACCGCCGACATCGACGGCGCGTTCCTCTCCTCCGACGGGCTCGCCCGCGCCGAGGCGGCCGCGGCCGCGGGCGAGTTGCCCGAACTGGACACTTCGGGCCTCCGCATCGGCGCCCCGATCGCGCGTCCGCAGGCGGTCATCTGCATCGGGATGAACTACGCCGCTCACGCCCGCGAGTCCGGCTCCGAGCCGCCCACCGACATCGTCGTCTTCTACAAGCACCCCAACACGGTCGTGGGACCGGAGGACGACATCCTGCTGCCGCCCGGGTCCACCACCACCGACTGGGAGGTCGAGCTCGCGGCCGTGATCGGCACCCGCGCCCGCTACCTGGACTCGCCCGAGCAGGCGCTGGAGCACATTGCCGGGTTCGCGGTCGCGAACGACGTCTCGGAGCGCGAGTACCAGCTGCAGCGCTCGCTCGGGCAGTGGAGCAAGGGCAAGAGCTTCGAGACCTTCAACCCGCTGGGCCCGTGGCTGGTCCCCGCCGCCGAGGTGGGCGACGGGTCGGGACTGGGCATCCGGTCCCGGGTCAACGGCGAGCCCCGGCAGGACTCGTCGACGAGCGACCTCATCTTCTCCGTCGCCGAGATCGTGTACCGGCTCAGCCGGTTCACCGTGCTCGAGCCGGGCGACCTGATCAACACCGGGACCCCGGAGGGCGTCGGTCTGTCCGGGCGCTTCCCCTACCTCGCGGCGGGCGACGTGGTCGAGGTCGAGATCGACGGCCTCGGCACGCAGCGCTCCACGGTCCGCCCCGCACTCTGACCACTCACGCAACGCAAGGGAGACAAGGATGTCGCACTTCGATGGGCTCGTGGCCGCCGTCACGGGCGGCGCATCGGGCCTCGGCAAGGCGATCGCGGACGAGCTCGCGGCGCAGGGGCGCGCGTGTTCGCCCTCGACCTCGCACCGGAGGCCGTAGCGGCGCCGCACACCGGCGTCCGCTGCGACATCGGCGACGACGCGAGCGTGCGGGACGCGATCGCATCGGTCGTGGAACAGGCCGGCCGCCTGGACATCGTGATCGCGAACGCGGGCATCGGCGCGCAGGGCGACATCGAGGCCAACGACGACGACGAGTGGATGCGCGTGCTCAACGTGAACGTCATCGGCTCCGCCCGCACCGTCCGGCACGCGATGCCGCACCTGCGCGAGTCGCCCGCGCCCGCGGTGGTGCTCACCAGCTCCATCGTCGCCTGGGCGGGGCTGCCGCAGCGGGTCCTGTACGCGGCATCCAAGGGCGCGATCTCGGCGATGACGCTCGCCATCGCCGCCGACTGCCTACCGCTCGGGATCCGCGTGAACGCCGTCGCGCCCGGAACCGCGGACACGCCGTGGGTGGGCCGGCTGCTGGACTCGGCGGCCGACCCCGCCGCGGAGCGCGCGGCCCTCGAGGCCCGGCAGCCGAGCGGACGTCTGGTGCGGCCGGAGGAGGTGGCCGAGGCGGTCGCCTATCTGGCATCGCCGACGTCCGGATCGAGCAACGGCGTCATCCTGCCGGTCGACGGCGGCATGTACTCGCTGCGGCCGCGGAGGTAAGACGTTCTCATGGTCGATCGTCACTTGCCGCGTCCGGCGGAGTTGCTGGAGTTGATGCAGTTCAAGAAGCCGGAGCTGAATCCGAAGAAGCGGCGGTTGGAGTCGGCGCTGACCATTGAGGATCTGGCGCGGATCGCTCGCCGTCGGACTCCGCGGGCCGCGTTCGATTACACGGAAGGTGCGGCGGAGGGGGAGCTGTCTCTGGCGCGGGCCCGGCAGGCGTTTCAGGATGTGGAGTTCCACCCGTCGATCCTGCGGGATGTGTCGACGGTGGATACGTCGTGTGAGATCTGGGGTGGGCCGTCGGCGTTGCCGTTCGGGATCGCACCGACCGGGTTCACGAGGTTGATGCAGACCGAAGGGGAGACCGCGGGGGCTGGTGCGGCGGGGGCTGCGGGGATTCCGTTCACCCTGTCCACGCTCGGGACGACGTCGATCGAGGGGGTGAAGGCGGCGAACCCGCACGGTCGGAACTGGTTCCAGCTGTATGTGATGCGGCAGAAGGAGATCTCGTACGGGCTGGTGGAGCGGGCGGCCGCAGCCGGGTTCGACACCCTGTTCTTCACCGTCGACACCCCGGTCGCCGGTGCCCGGTTGCGGGATAAGAGGAACGGGTTCTCCATCCCGCCGCAGTTGACGTTGGGGACGATCGTGAACGCGATCCCGCGGCCGTGGTGGTGGTACGACTTCCTCACTACACCGAAGCTGGAATTCGCGTCGCTGTCCGCGACCGGTGGGACCGTCGGGGATCTGCTGAACGCGGCGATGGACCCGTCGATCGACTACGACGACCTCGCCGAGATCCGCGCGTTGTGGCCGGGGAAGCTCGTAATCAAGGGCGTGCAGAACGTAGAGGACGCGAAGAAGCTCACCGACTTCGGTGTGGACGGGATCGTGCTGTCCAACCATGGCGGCCGGCAGTTGGACCGCGCGCCGATCCCGTTCCACCTCCTCCCCGAGGTGGCTCGCGAAGTCGGGCACCACACCGAGATCGCGATCGACACCGGCATCATGAACGGCGCCGACATCATCGCCGCCTACGCGTTGGGCGCGAAGTTCACCCTGATCGGGCGGGCTTACCTGTACGGCCTCATGGCCGGCGCCCGGGCAGGCGTGGACCGCACCATCCAAATCCTCACCGACCAACTCGTGCGCACCATGAAACTCCTGCAAGTCCGGTCGCTGACCGAACTCGGCCCCCACCACGTGACCCAACTCACGCGGCTGCAGCCCCTCGGCCGCACCACCCCCGAGCGCACCGACGCCTAACGATTCGTGACGAATGCACCGTATTCGTGACGAATAGCGACCATTCGTCACGAATCACGGCCCTCACGGCCCCGCCTCGGAGCGCCGCTCAGTGGAGGGCTTTTGCCCCATGTCCCGGTTTTCGCTGCAATGGACCGGAACATTCGTGACGAATGCACGGTATCGGTGACGAAGAGCGACCATTCGTCACGAATGCCGATCCTCTGCCAGCAGCATCGGCGCGCGCCTAGGTGCGCGAGACGTGCACCACATCGCCGCTCTTGGTGGCGATGGGCTCGACGATTCGTGACGAATGGCGCGCGGGGCGCAGCGTCGGAGATCGGGCGTCGAAACTCCGACGAAGGGCAGTCCGGCAGGCCTTTCGGGCGCCGGGCGGCCGAATGTCCGGCGGGAGCGGGTGCGGAGCGGGGACGTCAGGCGGGGAGGCGGTAGGCGCGCGCGGCGGCGCCGCCGAAGATGTCGTCGCGCTCGGCGGGCGTGAGGGCCGCGACGAGGTCGCGGGCGACCGCGATCGTCTCGGCGTACGGGGTGGCCAGCGTCGAGACGGGCCAGTCGCCGCCGTACAGCATCCGCGAGGGTCGAAAGCTGGCGAGCGCGTGGTCGACAAACGGACGCAGGTCCGCGACCGTCGCTCGGCCCGCCGGCCCGAGGGTGGTGAGGCCCGACAGCTTCACGAACACGTTCGGCCGACGGCCCAGCTCGTCGAGAAGCCGGCCCCACTCCCCGGGTCCGACCCCACCGGCGGCGTGCCGATATGGTCGACCACGAGACGGAGGTCCGGCTGCTCGTCAGCGAGCGCCAGCGCGTGCTCGCGGTGGCGCGGCAGCACGCCGATCACGTCGTAGGCGAGCCCGCGGGATGCGAGCACGGCGAGCGAGCGGTGCACGGCGTCCCGCGCCAGCCAATCGGGATCCGCCTCGTCGTGGATGAGGTGCCGGATGCCGACCAGCGGCCCCTCCGCCGCCAAGCGGTCCAGCGTATCGCCGACCGCGTCCGGCTCGAGGAGGTCGACCCAGCCGACCACGCCTGCAACCTGCGGCTGGGCCGCGGCGACGGCGAAGATGGCAGCGGTGTCCTCCGCGGTTCCGGCCGCCTGCACGAGAACGACGCTGTCGACGCCGGCCGCGGCCAGCTGCGGCTCGACTTCGGCGAACGCGAACGTCCGGTTGATCGGCGCGACCGCATCCGACAGCCAGGAGTACGTGCCATGCTCCAGGTCCCACAGGTGAAGGTGGGCGTCGATCGTGACCACGCTGATTCCCCTCGTCGTCGAATGGATGCGGGTGCGGCGTTGTCACGCGCGACCCGTATCCATATCCTATAGGCAATAGCATCACCATTCGCCCCGAACGAAGCAGGACGACCATGACCCTCACCTCACCCACCGACGGCACGATCGTCAGCGCCGAGGCGTGGATCAGCGACCTGGAGGTGGAGACGGTCCGCACGGACGCCGTGCAGTCGTTCCTCAAGCAGGAGACGATCTTCGTCCGCCTCCGCACCGCCGGCGGCGTCGAGGGGATCGGCTACAGCTACACGATCGGCACCGGCGGCGCCGCCGTGCTCAGCCTCCTGCGCGAGACGCTGCTCGACGTGCTGATCGGGCTGGACGCGAACCGCCCCGAGGACGTCTGGCGCACCCTGTTCTCCTCCACCCGGGCGACGACCGTCGGACTGATCACCTCTCTCGCCCTGGCCGCGGTCGACACCGCCGTGTGGGATGCGCGTTGCAAAGCCGCCGGACTGCCGCTGTGGGTGGCCGCGGGTGGCGCTCAGCCGGGCATCCCCTCTACGACACGGAGGGCGGCTGGCTGCACTTCGGGACGGACGAGCTCGTCGCGCAAGCGCTCGAGTCGCAGGCGCGCGGCCTGGGCGGGGTGAAGATCAAGGTCGGCAAGCCGCGGGCGCACGAGGACTACGAGCGGCTGCTCGCCGTGCGCGAGGCCGTCGGCGACCGGATGGACATCATGGTCGACGCGAACCAGTCCATGACCGCCGCGGAGGCCATCCGGCGCGCGGCGCTGTTCGAGAAGCTGGACATCTTCTGGTTCGAGGAGCCGCTGCCGGCGGAGGACGTCGCGGGGCACCGTCGGCTGGCCTCATCCACGACGGTGCCGGTCGCGGTCGGCGAGTCGATCTACTCGGTGGGACACTTCCGGGAGTACCTGCAGACGGGCGCCGCGTCCATCGTCCAGGTGGATGTGGCCCGCGTCGGCGGCATCACGCCCTGGCTCAAGGTGGCGCACCTCGCGGAGGCGTTCAACGTGTCCATCGCCCCGCACTTCCTGATGGAGCTGCACGTGTCGCTCTGCTGCGCGGTGCCCAATGCGCTCTACCTGGAGCACATCCCGCAGCTGCGCGCGGTGACCCGGTCGGAGATGACGATCCGCGACGGCCGGGGTCTCGCGGCTTCCGCGCCGGGCCTCGGGATCGAGTGGGACCTGGACGCCGTCGACGACCTCCGGGTGGCCTGATGGAGCAGACCACGCGACCCTTCGGACGCGGCGGCCTGACCGTCGGTCCGATCGGCTACGGCTCCGCGGCGCTGGGCAACCTGTTCGCCGCGCGCCCGGATGACGTCTGGCCGCGGATCGTCCCCGCGGCCTGGCAGGCGGGCATACGGTACTTCGACACCGCGCCGCACTACGGGCTGGGCCTCGCGGAGGAACGGCTGGGCGCGGGACTGCGCGACCTGCCCCGCGACGAGTACGTCCTCTCCACCAAGGTCGGCCGCGTCCTCGAGCCGAACCCGGAGTACCGGCCCGGCGAGACCGATATCGCGAACCTGTTCGACGTCCCCACGACCCGGCGGCGGCGGCGAGACTACTCGCGCGACGGCGTCCTCCGCTCCGTCGAGGACTCACTCGAGCGCCTGGGCGTCGACCGCATCGACGTGCTGTTCGTCCACGATCCCGACGAATTCGAGCGGGAGGCCCTGGAGGGCGCGTTCCCGGCGCTCGACGAGCTGCGGTCGCAGGGTGTCATCCGCTCCTACGGCGCGGGGATGAATCAGACCGGGATGCTGACCCGCTTCGTCCGCGAGACCGACCTCGACATCGTGATGTGCGCCAACCGCTACACGCTGCTCGACCCGTCGGCCGAGCGCGACCTGCTGCCGGCGGCGCAGGAGCGCGGTGTGTCCGTCGCGGTGGCTGCCGTGTTCAACTCGGGCATCCTCGCCACCGAGCGCCCGCGCGCCGACGCGACGTTCGAATACGGTGCGGCCTCGCCCGAACTCATCGCGCGGGTCGACCGCATCGCGGAGGTGGCGGAGCGTCACGGCGTCACCGTCCCGCAGCTCGCGGTCCAGTTCCCGCTCCGGCACCCGGCCGTCTGCACCGTCGTGCTCGGAGCGGACACGCCCGAGCAGATCGAGCGGAACGCCGGTCTGGCGACGCCGGCTGTGCCGGAGGCTGTGTGGGATGAGCTCGCTGCGGAGGGGCTGCTCGGGTGACCGCGATCCTGCATCCTCTATCCTCTTGGGTCGGCGTCCCCCGACCTAGGATGTGCACATGACGATCCCCTCCGGCGAGCACTTCCTGCCGGCCCGCCGCGCACTCGCTGACGACGTGTACGACGCCGTGCTCGGCCTGCTCATGGACCAGGTGATCGAGCCGGGCAGCCGCGCCAGCATCGACGGCATCGCGCGCCAGCTCAACGTCTCCCCGACGCCGGTGCGCGAAGCGCTCGCGCGGCTGGAGTCCGAGGGACTGGTCGTCAAGAAGGCGCTCAAGGGGTACACGGCCGCTCCACTGCTCGACAGCGAAGGCCTGCGCCAGCTCTTCGAGATGCGGCGACTGCTCGAGCCCTACGCGACCCGCAACGCCGCGGGCGAGTTGGATGCGGAGACCCTGCAGCAGCTGGAGGACCTGTGCGAGGCCATGCACCGCAGCGGACAGGCGGCGCAGACCGGCGAGGACCGCTTCAAGGACTACAAGGACTTCGCGAACCAGGACGCCGAGTTCCACCGCCTCATCGCCGAGCACTCGGGGAACGCGCTGCTCGCCGACGCGATCGGGCGCCTGCGCTCGCACATGCACCAGTACCGCATCTACTTCAAGCACGGTGTGGTGGATGAGACGGCCGGCGAGCACGAGGCCGTGCTGAAGGCGTTGCGCAGCGGCGATCCGGCCTCCGCCGAGAAGGCGATGCTCGACCACATCGCCAAGTCGTACGCGCGCATCTCGGCGAGCCTGGACGGGGCCGAGTAGGCGGGCGGATTCAGGTCGGTTCCGGCCGATCAACGGCGAAGAACACAGGGGCGACTCCGAGGATCGCACCCCAGGCCGCACCTCCGAATCCGACCGCGAGGAGGGGCAGCCCGGCGTAGTGGCCGATGAAGGCGACGGCGAAGAGGGCGAGCACGCTCCACGGGGCCAGCCGCTGGGTCCAATAGCCGAGATCGTGGCGGCCGGCTCGGATGCGTGCGTCGGTCTCCTCACCGCGCCCGCGCATCGCCGCAGTGAGCGCCGCCAGCGAGAGCACGGCCGCCAGTCCCGCCCAGGACCAGTGCATTCCGAGCGGGTCGGAGATCCCGGATGCCGCGACGACGAGGAACACGGTGAGCACGGCGGATGGGAAGAGCAGGTTGAGGAATCCGTACGGGCCGAATGTCGCTGATTCCCTACGGCGGCCGGACCCCAGCGTCGCGCCCGCAACCTCTCTGTTCTGCAGCATGAGCCGACCCTAGCGGCAGCATCGTCACAGTCGGTGGCATGGGTCCGCTATATCCAATAGGATATTGCCCAGCCGAACGGAAGGACAACGGAGTGAGCATCGTCACCGGCTTCGAGACACTGGACGTGCGATTCGAGACGTCGGCCATGCTCGACGGCTCCGACGCCATGAACCCCGACCCCGACTACTCCGCCGCCTACCTGCGCGTCACCACCGACGCCGGCGACGGCCACGAGGGGCATGCGTTCGTCTTCACCATCGGGCGCGGCAACGACGTCCAGGTCGCCGCCATCGACGCGGTCGCTCACCGCGTCGTCGGCCGCGACGTCGAGTCGATCCTGGACGACCTGGGCGGCTTCTGGCGGGAGTTCGTCCACGACTCGCAACTGCGCTGGCTCGGGCCCGAGAAGGGCGTCATGCACATGGCGATCGGCGCGGTCGTGAACGCGTTCTGGGACCTCAAGGCCAAACGCGCGGGCCTCCCTCTGTGGCAACTCCTGGCGCGGATGACGCCCGAAGAGCTCGTGAGCCTCGTCGACTTCCGCTACCTCACCGACGCGTTGACGCCCGCCGACGCCCTGGACCTGCTCCGCGCGGCCGAGCCCGGCCGGGCCGCGCGCGAGGCCGAACTGCTCGCCACCGGCTACCCCGGTTACACGACGACGCCGGGCTGGCTCGGCTACTCCGATGAGAAGCTGCGCCGGCTCACCCGCGAGGCGGTCGAAGAGGGCTTCGCGCAGATCAAGCTCAAAGTGGGCGACCGGCTAGACGACGACATCCGCCGCCTGGGGATCGCCCGCGACGAGGTCGGCCCGGACATCCGCATCGCCATCGACGCGAACCAGCGCTGGGACCGCGACCAGGCGATCGAGTGGGTCCGCGCCCTCCAGCCCTTCGACCTCGCGTGGGTGGAGGAGCCGACAAGTCCGGACGACGTCCTCGCGCACGCCGCCATCGCCCGCGCGGTCGCGCCGGTGCCGATCGCGACCGGCGAGCACGGGATGAGCCGTGTGCTGTTCAAGCAGCTGCTGCAGGCGGAGGCGGCCGCGATCGTGCAGATCGACTCCACCCGGGTGGCCGGCGTGAACGAGAACGTCGCCATCCTGCTGCTCGCCGCGAAGTTCGGCGTCCCGGTCTGCCCGCACGCGGGCGGGGTCGGATTGTGCGAGGCGGTCCAGCACTTCTCGATGTTCGACTTCGTGGCCGTCTCCGGCAGCCAGGAGGGACGGATGATCGAGTACACCGCGCACCTGCACGAGCACTTCGCGACGCCGGTGCGCCTCGAACGCGGCCGCTATCGGGCGCCACTCGCTCCCGGAACCGGCATGGAGATGCTGGCGTCGTCCCTGCGCGACCACACGGTGGACGCGGCCCTGCTGAGCTGACGCCGCGACCGGTCGCCGGCACGGGGCGCCGGGAGCGGGCGGATGCCGCCTTCATGCGCGAACGACGGCATCCGCTCGCCCCCGGTCCCCCGACGCCGGGGTCGACCGCGCCGGGGGTCGACCGCGCCGGGGTTCACCCCGTCAGGGGCGCTCCTCGTCCTCCTCCAGCGACTCGTCCGCATCCACGAACGTGTCGTCTGTCTCGGTGGCGGCGATCGCCTGCTCCGCCTCGGCCTCGGCCGCTGCGGCCGCCTCGCGTTCCCGTCGCTCGTGGCGCATGTCCTGTCCCCTTACTCCTCGTCCTGAGGCGGCTCCTCGTCCTGACGCGATGCTAACCGCTGACGGCCGCCACGGCA
The DNA here is from genome assembly GCF_050632865.1 of Leifsonia poae. Taxonomy (GTDB): domain Bacteria; phylum Actinomycetota; class Actinomycetes; order Actinomycetales; family Microbacteriaceae; genus Leifsonia; species Leifsonia poae_B. Next base: position 22,388 of record NZ_JBODSA010000003.1, read on the forward strand.
TCCGGCTCCAGCGCATGCCGGCCGCGGCGACGCGCCTCGCCTCCGAGGCGTCCGTCGTGCAGCTCCAGGACGCGGTCGGCGCGGGCCATCAGCAGCGGGTCGTGTGTCGTCACGAGGGCCGCGATGCCCTGTCCGTGGACGAGGTCGACCAGGAGGTCCATCACAGCGCGGCCGGTCATGCTGTCGAGCTGGCCGGTCGGTTCGTCGGCGAAGAGGATGCGCGGGTCCGCGGCGAGCGCCCGCGCGATGCCGACGCGCTGCTGCTGGCCTCCCGACAGTTCGGTCGGACGCTGCCGGGCGTGCTGCGCGAGCCCGACGCTGTCGAGCAGGGCGGCGACGCGCGCATCCCGCTCGTCGGCGGCGACCCCGAGCAGGCGGAGCGGCAGCTCGACGTTCTCCGCCGCCGACAGCACGGGAACGAGGCCGAACGACTGGAAGACGAAGCCGGTGCTGCGACGCCGGAGGTCCACCAGCTGCGCCTCGGACGCGGTGGTCAGCTCCACGCCGTCGAGGCGGACCGTGCCGCCGGTCGGCCGGTCGAGGCCGCTCAGCACATTGAGAAGGGTCGTCTTGCCCGAGCCGGACGGCCCCTTCACGACGACGAGCTCGCCGGGATGCACGAGCACGCTCGCGTCCACCAGCGCCGTCACGGTTCCCGCGGCGGTCTCGAAGCTGCGCGAGACGCCCTCTGCGACGAGGAGCGGCTCGCGGTCGTCAGCGTCGGTCATCGTCGTCCTCCCCTGCTCCGTCGGCGTGCGGCCAGACGCCGACGTGGTCCTGCTCCAGCGCGAGGCGCACGCGCTCGCGCATCCCGAGCGTCGTCAGATACTCCTGCGGCAGCTGCAGCCGGCCGACGCGGTCGAGCACCGCGAACTCCTCGGCCACCGTGTGCTCGTCGCCGTGCTCGTTGACGCCGGTGCGCCGCAGCACCTCGGTGGCCGTGCGGCCGTCGCGGATCTGGACGGTCCGGGCGACGTGGCCGGAGACGGTCGGGTCGTGCGTCACGATCAGCGTCGTGACGCCGAGCTCGCGGTTCACACCGCGCATCGCCTCCAGCACCTCGGCGCTCGTGGCCTCGTCGAGTTCGCCCGTCGGCTCGTCGGCGAGCAGGACGGCGGGTTCGTTGGCGAGGCCCACGGCGATCGCGACGCGCTGCTGTTCGCCGCCCGACATCTCGGTGGGCCGGCGGTCGGCGCAGTGCGACACCTCCAGCAGGTCGAGCAGCGCGGTCGTGCGGCGCTCGCGATCCGGGGTGCGCGCGACGGACATCGCCAGCGCCAGGTTCTCGCGGGCGGTGAGGTAGCCGAGCAGGTTGCGCGAGGTCTGCTGCCAGACGAAGCCGACAGTGCGGCGGCGATAGTCGACGCGCTCCTTGGTGCTCAACGCCAGCAGGTCGCGCCCCGCGACGGTCACGGAGCCGGCGGTCGGCTTGTCGAGTCCCGACAGGATGCCGAGCAGCGTCGACTTGCCGGAGCCGGAGGCGCCGACGATGGCGACGAGCTCGCCGCTGTCGACGCGCAGTGTCAGTCCCTGCAGGGCCTGGACCTCGACGCCGTCGGCGGTGAAGATGCGCACCAGGTCGGCGCAGCGGATGGCCGAGTCGGCGAGGCTGGCCGTGTCGGCGCGGTCGGGGGTCACGGTGGTCATTCTCCTCCTGCGTTCCTCAGCACGGTCGCCGGCGAGCGGCGGCGGGCTCCGGCGAGCACGACGACGGTCGCCACGGCCGCGACGACGGCGAAGCCGGCGAGCGCCGCCGTGACGAGCAGCGGATCCTGCACGACCGGCGGCTGGACGGGGCTGCCCGTGAAGCCGCGCAGGTCGAGCGGGTCGAGCACGACGGCGGGAAGCAGCAGCCCGACGACGGCTCCGGCCGCGAGGCCGATCACGAGGACGGGCCCCAGCTCCCACGCGAGCACGCCCGCGGTCTGGCGTGAGCTGTAGCCGATGGTCCGCAGGGTGGCGACCAGCCGGATGCGCGCCGATGTGTTGAGGACGAGCGTCAGCAGCAGCGCGGCGATGCACAGCAGCACCGTGAGAGCGATCGACAGCAGCGCGACCTGCTCGGTTCCGGAGACGAGCGGCGCGTCCCGGAGGCTGTCGCGCTCCGCGATCGCGTCCCCGACCTGCGCGCCCGACCCGCCGATCCGCTGCAGTTCGGCGTGGACGTGCGCGGCGTCGGCACCGGGGGCCAGCTTCACCAGGACGGTCTGCGGTTCGCCGGTGACGCCGCTCGTCGCGGGCAAAGTCGTCCGGTCGAGGAAGACCCACTCGCCGTCGCGCACGTACACGCCCGGCAGGTGGTCGAGCTCCGTCACGGCGAGATGGACGTTGGTGCCGCCGGTGACGACGAGGGCGCTCGTGATCGGCAGCTGGCTGGCCCAGCCGCCGAGCGCGGCACCGGTCCGTCCCGTGATGCCGCCGGTGAGCGCGGCCGATAGACGCGCGTCGGCGGGAAGGCCGGACTGCACGGCGTCGAGCTCCCGCGGGTCGACCAGATAGCCGGACACGTCCGACGTCACCCCGCCCGCGAAGAGGCGGACGCCTCCCGCCCAGTCGACCGTCGCCGTCCGTTCGACGCCGTCGAGACGCTTCACCGCATCCACCTGGGCCCGGCTGAGCGTCGCCGGTGCTGTCAGCGAGAGATCGGAGCCGACCCGGATGCGCGCACCCTCGGCGAGCCCGGCGGTGGAGGTCGCCAGCATGCTGACCGAGAACAGGGCGATGCTGACGCCCGCGACCAGGGTGAACACGGGCCACAGCACACCCGACCCGGCTCCACGGGTCCCGGACGCGCCGACGAAGGCGACGGCGCCGCGGCCGCGGTGCAGGCCGCGCGCCAGACCGTCGAGCGGAAGTCGGGTGAGCCGCACGACGAGGACGCACGCGGCGATCGCGACCAGCACCGGGGTCAGTGCGGCGAGCGGGTCGACTGCCAGGCCGGCTCCCATCGACGACAGTCCGCGACGCGACACGAGCACCACGCTCAGCACAGCCAGGCCGACGGCCACGACCTCGGCGACCCACGTCCAGCGGGAGCGGCGGCGGATCCCCGCACGGCGGGGTCCAGTGAGCCTGCGGCGAGCACCAGCGCGATCGGCGGGAGGAGCGCAGCCACGGCGGCCAGCGACAGCGGCACGGCCAAGGGTTGCGCCCCTGGGGTGACCACCAGGGCGATCACGAAGCCGAGCGCCGCCGCGGGGACCGAGACGAGGGCGCCCTGCGCGGCGAGCTCGGCGCGCAGCCGGCCCGGGGACGCTCCGCGCGCGACGGCGAGAGCCAGCGCGGGCCTCCGGCGCTCGGCGACGAGGCGGGCGCCCTGGGCGAGCACGGCCAGGGCGACCACGAGCGGCCCGCTGAGGAGGATGGCGAACAGCGTCTGCGCCGGCTGGGAGCGCGCGATGAAGTCGTCGAGGGGTTGCTGCACCGCGGTCGCGAACGGCAGCCGCACGCTCGAGCCGCCGGCGGAGACCACGGGAGGCGACGCCAGGAAGCCGCTCAGCGCGCTCCGCACGGCGGGCAGCGTCTCGGACGTGAAGCGGTCGGGCACCACGGGATACCAGATCGCGGCCGTGGTGGCGCCGAACCGTGGGGCCAGGTCCGGCCACGCGGAGGGCGCTACCCACGCGACGCCGACGAAGCTCTTCGGGCTGTCGCCGCCGCCGGAGACGTGGCCGAACTCGCGGACGGGGTCGAGGTCCCAGAAGTCGGCGGCGGCGTCCTTCGGTGCGATCGTTCCGGCGAGGCGCAGGATCGGCGATCCCTCCTGTCCGCCCGAGGCTTCGCGGGTCTCGCCGACCTTCCAGCCGAGCAGCTTCGCGGTCGCGGTGGTGACGACCACCGGCACCGGTGCGCCCGCGGCCGCCGCCGATGGCCACTCCCCCTGGGCGAGCCGCGCCTGCTGCCGCAGACCCCGGTAGGCCTCCAGCGAGACGCCGTAGTGGTCGACGGGGCGCGCGTCGGCGGGCGACGCCGTCGGCAGGTCGTCGCTGCGGGCCGCGGAATCACCGCTCGTGGTCACCGCGCGGAGGGCCGGGCTCATCGCGCGGTGCACCGAGGCGCCGATCGCCGGCAGCTGGTCCCAGAGACGGGCCGGGTCGACCATCGGCCCCGCCGAGAGGAAGCCGGTCCGGATAGGCGCGCTGAGATCCCGGCCACCGGCTCCCGCCTGCTGCAGGTCGTGCCGGAGTTCTCCGCCGAGGATGCCGCTCACCGCCCGCGGCCACGCGGCGAGCGCGGCCGCGGCGACCAGGGCGACCGCCGCGAGCAGCGCCAGTCCCCCGGCGTACGCGCGCAGAGAGCGCAGGAACAGGCGGGCGTCGGTCACCGGCCGGCTCATCGGGTCTCCTCCCGGTAGCCGGTGTCGGCGGCCTGCCGCCGGACCGCGGAACCGTACGCCCACACGGCGGCGGCGAGCGCGGCGGTCAGGGCGAGCAGACCGAGGCCCAGGCCGAGCGGATCCACCCGACCCTGCACCGAGAGCGTGGACGGCGCCGTCACCACGGAGAGTCGCGCGAGGGTGTTGCCGACGAGGAGGACGACGGCGACGCCGCCGACGAGGCCGAAGACGCCCGCCGCGACGGTCACGCCGATGACCTCGAGCCGACGCGTCCACGCCTGCTGCCTGCCGGAGAGTCCGACGGCGCGCAGCACCACCACCTCGCCGCGGCGACGGCGGAGCGCCGAGGAGACGGCCGCGGCGACGGCGGCGAGCGCCAGCACCGCGCATCCCGCCGCTCCCAGCCACGTGCTGAGGACGGCGCCGCCGAGGAAGCGCGAGACGAACCCGCCGTCGGCGGTGGTGACGACGGCCTCTGCGCCGGCGGCACGGGACAGGGCGGTCGCCGTGGCGGAGGTGTCGCCGCCCGACGCCCAGACGGAGGAGGCGCGGGTCACCGAGGGGGTGGTGCGCAGGAGCTGCGCCGAGACGGCGGCGTAGTCGGCGAGCACGGCGCGCTCGGACGCCGTGCCCGGGACGGCGGCGACGATGCGGGCCACGGTGCCGGTCAGGTCGCCGGCAGGCGAACGCACCTCGATCCGGCGACCGACGGCGAGGTCGTCGTCGGCGGCCAGCGCCATCGTCACCGCGAAGCGGAGCGGCGGCAGGCCGTCCGGCACGAACCGCACAGAAGCGGGCGCGTCCAGCGCTGCGGCGGAGGCGGCCGCAGCGCCCGCAGCCCGAAACGGCGTCGACGCCGCGAACGCATCGGGAGCGAGCGTCCAGGCGGAGGAGGCGCGCGGCAGACCGCTCACCGCGACCTTCACATCCACGGCGCCGACGGAAACCACGGCGACGTCCAGGCCGACCAGGCGGTCAGCACTGCCCGGCGGCACGGCGAGGGATGCCGTCCCGTCCGCAGCCACGGACGCCGTGACGGGGACGACCTCCCCGGCGTCGGTGGCGAGCCAGGCCGTGACCGCGGTCGCCCTCGCGGCGCCGAAGCCGGCCGTCGCGTCCGCTTTCACGCGGAGCGTTCGGGGCCCGGAGGACAGGTCGGCGCCCGGTATGCCGTTCGCGGCATGCAGCGCCGATGCCGCCGCCCTCCCGTCGAACAGGTATGCCCCGACCGGGGCGAGTGCGGGGAGCAGAGCCGCGTCGGCGACCACGAGCGCCGCGTCCGTGTCGCCCACGGTGGCGTCCTCCACGATGGCGGGCGAGGCCGTGACCCCCGGACGCTGCAACGCGGCCGCCGGCGACAGGTCGGAGGCGGAGCGCGGGCTCCCGCCGGCGCCCAGGTCGGCGCGCACCGGCGCGCCCTGGACCAGCAGGGTGGAGTCGTGGAGGAAGCCGGCGAACGTCCCGGCGTATCCGGCCGCGAAGCTCAGCGAGCCCACCGCGAGGACGATGAGGGCGACGGGACCGGCGAAGAGCGCGATACCGCGGCCGACCTGTCGCGCAGGAAGCACGCGGGCGACGCCCCGGCCGCGTCCGGCCAGTCGTTCGACGGCTGCGGCGGCCGGTCCGAACAGCGAGAGGCCGACCAGGGCGATGGCGCACAGCACCGCCGCCGGCGCCACGACGCCCGCGGGGTCGACGCCTGCGGTGCCGTCGGCGAGGGACCCGGACGAACTGAACGCGACGAACCGCCAGAGCGTCACGGCGGCGGCGATCACCGCGAGCACCGCAAGGCCGGCGGAGACCGCCGTGCGCGAGCGTCCCGCCTCCACCGCGCCCGGCGCATCCGTGAGCGCCCGCACCGATACGACCATGGTCACGACGGCCGCGAGCACCGCGGTCACCAGCGTCGCGACGGCCGGCACCGCGACATCCACCGCACCGGATGCGCCCGGCGCCGGGCCGCCGACCAACGGAAGCAGCACGATCTGGGCGGCCGCGGCGCCGATCGCGACCCCTGCGACGGCGATGACCGCCGCTTCGAGCGCGGATGCGACGGCGAGCGCTCGGACGGTCATCCCCGCGAGCGCAGCAGGCGCGTCTCGACCCGGCGCGCACCGGCGAGCAGCTGCCCGAGCAGGACGAGCGCGATGATCGAGCAGACCGCGAGCACCGCCAGCGGCACGGGGATGACCGCCTGCAGCGCGACCACCGACCGCTGCATCGCTGCGACCGTCGCCGCGCCCTGCCCGCTCGACGAGAAGGGGCTGGCCGCAGCCGACGGCTCGTCGCTCAGCGCATCGGCGACGCCGTCGAAGCCGGAGCGCAGGCGGGTCAGCTGTGCGGACGTGACACCGGCCGCGTCGGGGGTGAGCACCCACTGTGCCGCGGTCCCGTCGCCCGCGGCGCCCGCCACCGCGTCCGACACGATGACGCGGCCGTCCCTCCCTCCGGCGCCGTCGGTCAGCCCCAGCCAGGCGGGTGCGGCGGTGTCCTGGGGGCGCCAGAGCGCGGTCACGGTTACCGGGACCGCGCCATCCTGACCCGCGAACACCATCGAATCGCCCACGGAGAGGTGACGGGCGCGGGCGAAGGCGGCGTCGACCGCGACCTCGGTGTCCGCCGACGGCCAGCGGCCCTCGGCCACGTGCACCCGATTGCGCAGGTCGTCGGAGGCGACCAGGAGCAGCGCCGACCCTCCCCGGTCACCGCGGCCGACGGGACGAACGCGGTCGCCGCCACGCGCACTGGCGCGCCCCGGAACCGCTCGTGGATCACACGACGGACGGCCTCGTCCTGCGTCACCGCATCCGTCGACCGCGACGCCTGCAACGCCAGAGAGGTGACCGACGCGGGCTCCTCGGCGATCGTCGTGCGCACCGCGGTGTCCGGCGAGCGCAGTGCCAGGCCGGTCATGACCGAGGCGAGGAACGCCACGACGACCACCACGAGACCCATCGCGGCCAGCGCACCCGCCTGAGCCCTGCTGCGCTGGGGCCAGAAGGACCGGGCGCGAACCGATCGACCCTCCCCCGCACGCATTCCCTCAACGTAGCGTGCCTCCGCGCCTGGGATGCGCGTGTGCACGGCCCGTGTCCGGGCGGAGGACTAGATTGCTGACGATGAGCACCGCGACACCCCTCCTCCTCGGCCCCAACCAACCCCTCGACCGTCCCTACCGCGGAGGCGCCGGCATCGCCCGGTTCCGCGGCACCGAGCAGCCGGGCCCGTTCACGCCGGAGGACTTCGTCGGCTCGACCACCGAGGTGTTCGCCGGCGGCGGCGTCGGGCTGACGGTGCTCCCGGATGGGACCACCCTGCGGGAGGCCGTCGCCGCCGATCCGGTTCGCTTCCTCGGCGAGGAGCACGTGCGTTTTTATGGGCCGCGGACGATGCTGCTCGTGAAGCTGCTCGACACCGCCGAGCGGCTGTTCGTGCACTACCACCCCGACGACGCGTTCGCTGCCGCACACCTGAACAGCCCCTGGGCAAGACGGAGGCATGGGCCGTCATCGAGGCGGCGGACGACGCCTACGCCTCGCTCGGCTTCCGGCACGCGGTCACCGACGCCGAGGTGCGCGGCTGGTGGGACGGGCAGGACGCCGACGCCATGGTCGATGCGATGAACCGCGTCCCGCTGGCCGCCGGCGACACCCTGCTGGTTCCCGCGGGACTCGCCCACGCCATCGGGCCGGGGGTCACCCTGGTCGAGCTGCAGCAGCCGACCGACCTGTCGGTGCTGCTCGAACGGCGCACGCTGACCGAGCGGGAGGCGCTGCTCGGGCTCGACCTCGACACTGCCATCGACGGCCTGGTGCGCGAGGTCACGCCCGCTGACCGCATCCACGCCCTCCGGCAGGGGCGCGGAGCCGAGACGCTGTTCCCCGCCGACGCCGACCCGTTCTTCGGCGCGGAGCGCATCCATGTCGCCGGCGGCCGCGAGCTCGACGCATCCTTCTCCGTACTGGTGGTGCTCGGCGGCTCCGGCACCCTCCAGACCGCGGACGTCACCCTGCCGCTGCGGCGCGGCGCGACGGTGCTGACCGCGCACGGCGACGGGCCGATCGCCCTCAGCGGCGACCTGGAGCTCATCCGCTGCCTGCCGCCGCGCTGACCGGCGCTGTCGGCGGCCGGGGCTAGCCTCGCGGCATGGACACGCCCTGCGCGCTCTGCGGCCGGCCGGCGCACCCCGACGCGCCTCTGGCGCTGTGCCTCGCGCACCTGCTCGAAGCGCACGACTCGGTGGATGCCGACCTCGGCGTCACGGACGTCCTCCCTCGCCGTGCGCATTCTGCGGATCGCGGCTCGGCGTCCGCTACCCCTCCGGATGGCTCTGCGCCGTCTGCGAGTGGCGGCTGGGCGAGCCTCCGCCCGACTCGGCCGTCGCGTCCCGGGTCGACGTGGTCTACTACCTCCGCTACCAGGACCGGATCAAGATCGGCACGACCGCGAACCCGGCTCAGCGGTTCTCCGCGCTCCCCCACGACGAGGTGCTGGCCTTCGAGCGCGGCGACCGGATTCTGGAGCAGCGCAGGCACGCGGAGTTCGCGTCCCTGCGCATCCCGGGCACGGAGTGGTTCGAGACGGATGCGACCCTCCGAGCCCACGTCGCGCGGCTGCAGCAGGGCGTACCCGACCCCTGGGCGCTGCTCGCGCGCTGGCGCAGCGAGGCGGCCGCGCTCCACGCCTGAGGCTCGGGATGCGCGAAAGGGCCGCGGAGCGGATCCGCGGCCCTTACGTGCGATCGGTGGGTGTCAGGCGACCTCCAGCGCCTCCCGGCGGTCGTCGGAGCGGCCGGAGTCGGCCTCGACCTTCGCGGCCAGGCGGGCCATGTCGGCCGCCTCCGCGAGCGACGGGTCGACGAGCAGCGCCAGCTCCCCGCCGGCCTCGACGTCGGCGATGGCCGGGTTGACGGCGACCGCGTCCGCGGCGGCGGCGGCACGGGCACGCATGATGAACACGGCGACGACGGTCACCGCACCGGCGGCGAGCGCCAGCACCCCGGCCGTCGCGAAGCCCTCGGTGTAGCCGCTCTCGGCGGGCAGGCCATCCGGAGCGATCGTGCCCGTGACGAGCGCGGTCATCACAGCGGCGCCGACCGCCGAGCCGACCGTGCGGAGGTTGGCGTTCATCCCGCTCGCGATGCCGGTCTGCGTCGGCGGGACGCTCTGCACGACGACGCTCGTGATCGCCGCGTAGATCAGGCCGAGCCCGACACCGAAGAGACCGGAGGCCGCGGCAACCGCGACGAGCGACCCGTGCAGGAACGCGAGGGACAGGCTCGCGGCGCCCATGACGACGGCCGACAGCACGATCTGCGAGCGGAAGCCGACGAAGCGGGCGAGCGGTCCGCTGAGGAAGCCGGTGACAGCCATGGTCACGAGCATCGGGAGCATGAGCATCCCGGACTCCGCGACCGACGCGCCCAGGCCGTAGCCGGTGGAGACCGGGGTCTGCACGAAGCGCGGGAAGAAGGCGAACACGGCGAACATGGAGGCGCCGATGAAGATCGCGGCGGCGTTCATCGACCAGACGCCGGGCTCCCGCATCAGCCGCATGTCGACCAGCGGGTGGCGCGAGCGCAGCTCGACCACGATCCAGGCTGCGAGGAGCACGGCCGCGGCGGCGAACAGAGCGATGACGCCGGGCGACGCCCAGCCCCACTGCGCGCCGGTGCTCAGCGGGAGCAGCAGCGCGACGAGCCAGCCGGAGAGCAGCACTGCCGCCCACGGGTTCACGCCTCCGGTCGCGCGGGTCGGCGACTCGGGGACGAAGATGAGGGCGAGCACGGCCGCCGTGACGGTCAGCACGACGGGGAGCAGGAACAGTCCGCGCCAGCTGAGCGCGGCGGCGAGCGGACCGGCGAGCACCGTTCCGAGTCCACTGCCGATGGCGATGATGGACGCGATGGCGCCGATGGCCGAAGGCAGGCGGCGGGCGGGGAACTCGTCGCGGATGATGCCGAAGGCGAGCGGGAACATGGCGCCGCCGAGGCCCTGGATGACGCGGCCGGCGATCACGACGCCGATGGTGGGCGCGACCGCGGCCACCACGCTCCCGAGGGCGACGGCGAGGAGGGCGAGGACGAGGATGCGGCGCTTGCCGACGAGGTCGCCGACGCGGCCGAGCAGCGGGGTGGCGACCGCGGCGGCGATCAGCCAGGCGGTCATGGTCCAGGTGACGCCCGCGGTCGTGGTGTGCAGGTCGGACTGGATGACGGGAAGGACGGGGACGACGAGCGACTGGAGCGTCGCGAAGGAGCCGACGCTGAGCGCCAGGATGGCGAAGGTCAGGCCCGGGTGGGATCGAGACATTATCCGGTGGTTTCCGTTTCTCGAGGAGATGCCGAAAAGGCGTACAATTGGAGGGAGGCTCCGTTCGGAGGGTTCCTCCGGTTACGGGTTCTACAGTACCGGAGGGTGCCTCCGGTTGCAAGCCCCGTTTCTTGTCGACCCGAGAGGACCCCGCCGTGACCGGCACCGAGACCCCCACCGTCGCCCGCCCGCAGCGGGCCGACGCCCGCCGCAACTTCGACGCGCTGCTCACCGCGGCGCGCGAGGCGTTCGCGGCGCAGGGACCAGGGGCTCCGCTCGAGGACATCGCCCGCCGGGCGGGTGTCGGCATCGGGACGCTGTACCGCAACTTCCCCACCCGCGACGCGCTCGTTGAGGCGGTCTACATCGACGAGGTCGCCGCCGTCGTTCGCGCCGCCGAGGAGGCCGGCTCGCTGGAGCCGTGGGAGGCGGTCGAGGCCTGGCTGCGCCGCTTCGTGACCTACGTGGGCACCAAGCGCGCCCTCATCGAAGGCCTCAACAAGGACAGCGAGGTGCTGATGAGCTGCCGCACCTCCTCTACGACGCCGGCGAGCCACTGGTCCGCCGGGCGCAGGAGGCGGGCGAGCTGCGCGACGACGCCACGATCGGCGACGTCATCAGGATGGTTTCCGGGATCGCCGGCGTCGCCTTCGAGGACGACGCGCAGCGCGACCGCGTGATCGCCATGGCGGTGGACGGCCTCCGCGCCCGCTGAACCCCGCCGCGTTGTACCCCGCTCCCGTACGCTGAGTAGATGGAGCTGGGCGTCTATGCGGTGATCGCCGTCGCGGTCATCGTCGGCGTGGCCGCGTTCGCCCGGAAGCTGGGTGTAGCGGCTCCCATCATCCTGGTCGTGGTGGGCGTCGTACTGTCGTTCCTGCCGGGCGTTCCCGAGATCGAGGTGCCTCCGGAGATCATCCTCGACGGGCTCCTCCCGCCCATCCTCTACGCGGCGGCGATCAGCGTCCCGCTCACCGACTTCCGGCGCAACCTCGCGCCGATCGCGGGACTCTCGATCGTGCTCGTGATCATCACGGCGTTCGCCTCCGGATTCGTCCTCTTCACGATGCTGCCGGACCTCAGCCTGGCGGCCGCCGTCGCACTCGGCGCGATCATCAGCCCTCCGGACGCGGTGGCCGCCACCTCAATCGGACGCAAGCTCGGCCTCCCTCCGCGCCTCCTGACCGTGCTCGAAGGCGAAGGGCTCGTCAACGACGCGACCGCACTGGTGCTGCTGCGCACGGCGCTCGCGGCGGCGCTCGGCGCCCTGACCACGCCGTGGGCGGGCGTGCTCGACTTCCTCTCCGCGGTCGTCATCGCCGCGGTGATCGGCCTGGTCGTCGGATTCGTCTCGGTGTGGGTGCGCTCGAAGCTCAGCGACCCGGTGCTCGACACGGCCCTCTCGGTCGTCGTGCCGTTCGCCGCCTTCGCTCCGACCGAGGCGCTGCACGGTTCGGGCGTGCTGGCGGTGGTCATCACGGGTCTGTACACCGGGCACGCGGCGCCGCAGCAGTTCAGCGCACAGGCGCGGATCAGCGACGCGATCAACTGGCGGACGATCCAGTTCCTGCTCGAGAACGGCGTCTTCCTGCTCATCGGCCTGGAGCTCCGGACCCTGATCGCCGACGTCGAGAACCCGGAGGTGCTGAGCGTCTGGGATGCGGTCGGACTCGGTCTCATCGCGCTGCTGTCGCTGATCGTCATCCGCTTCATCCTGATCATCCCGCTCATCCTCAGCCTCCGAAGACGGGCGGAGCGCGCCGAGCGCTCCGTGCTCCGGGAATGGCTGATGATCAGCTACTTCCGCGACCATCCGGTGCGATACCGGTGGCAGGCGCTGCGCAAGCAGCGGGCCGAGCAGCGCTACGAGCGCCACCGCAGCGACCTGGAGGAGTACCGGCAGGAGGCGATCGACTGGCGCGGCGGCGTCGTGCTCGGCTGGGCCGGCATGCGCGGCGTGGTGACGCTCGCCGCCGCGCAGTCGCTGCCGAGCAGCATCCCGTACCGTCCGCAGCTCATCCTCATCGCGTTCACCGTCGCCTTCGTCAGCCTCGTGCTGCAGGGCGGGACGCTCCCCTGGCTGATCCGCGCGCTGGGTCTGCAGGGCGCCGACGTCGGCGAGGACCGGCGGCTGCTCGCCCAGCTGCTCGACGATCTCAGCGAGGCGGGGCTCGCGGTGCTCGACGACCCGGAGACCGCCGCCGGGACGAGCACACCGGTCGATCCGGAGGTGGTGGAGCGCGTGCGGCAGTCCTCGTACCTCCGCGCCGAGTCGGCCTGGGAGCGCACCCTGGTCAGCGACCCGACGCCCGAGAACCGGCCGCACCACGTGTACCGGACGCTGCGCCTGGCGGTGGTGGACGCGGAGCGCACCCGCCTGCTCCTGGAGCGGGCCCGCGGGTCGTACCCGTCCCGCGTCCTGACCGAGGCGCAGTCGCTCCTCGACATCGAGGAGACGCGCCTCCGCTCCCGCGCGCGGTGAACTTCGCGTTCTACCGTCATGACCCGCACCCATCCCTCGTCTTGAAGGGTGAAGGCACACTAGGGAGTGCCGGAGACGAGGGAATCATGGAGCTCACAGTGATCCGTCATGGCGATCAGCGACGCATGGTCGTGGCCGTCGAGGCCAATAGCGAGGGCGACGCGCTGCGCACCATCCAGAACGCGATCGGCCCGGTGTCGCTCGCGCGGGAGCAGCTGATGGTGCGCGGCCGGAGGAATGCGCTCGCGGCGGAGCGCCACGCCCGGCTTTCCCCGTATTTTTAGTTATTCAAAACATCCCGCTAGGGTCGAAGCATGGACACGGCGGGGCTCGAGCAGACGTTGCGCGGGGCCGGTCTCAAGGTGACGCGGGGTCGACTGGCGGTGCTCGAAGCACTGGCCCAGCGGCCGCACGCCGATGCCGAGACCGTCTTCGGTGCGGTGCTGCCCACCCTGCCCGGCACCTCCATCCAGAACGTGCACAACGTGCTCGGCGATCTGACCGCTGCCGGACTGCTGCGGCGCATCGAGCCGGCCGGCTCGGCCGCGCGGTACGAGCGCCGCATCGGCGACAACCACCACCACGTGGTCTGCACCTCGTGCGGAGCCGTCGCCGACGTCGACTGCGTCGTGGGGCACGCACCGTGCCTGCACCCGTCCGAAGCGGGCGGCTACGCGATCGACACGGCCGAGGTCACCTTCTGGGGCGTGTGCCCGTCCTGCCAGGAGCGCGCCGCCGCGCCCGCTCCGCACAACTAAACGCTCGTCCGCGAGCGTACGTCACCACAGAGGGAGAACCATGTCGGACGACTACACCACCACCCAGACCGGAACGCCGGTCGCCAGCGACGCGCACTCGCTGACGGCAGGGCGTGACGGCGTGACCGCGCTGCACGACCGCTACCTCGTCGAAAAGCTCGCCCAGTTCAACCGCGAGCGCATCCCCGAGCGGATCGTCCACGCGAAGGGCGGCGGCGCGTTCGGCGAGTTCGTCGTCACCGGCGACGTGACCGCGTACACGAAGGCCGCGGTCTTCCAGCCCGGCACGAGCACCCGCACCCTGCACCGCTTCTCGTCGGTCGCCGGCGAGCAGGGCTCCCCCGACACCTGGCGCGACGTGCGCGGCTTCTCGGTGAAGTTCTACACGACCGAGGGCAACTACGACATCGTCGGCAACAACACCCCGGTCTTCTTCATCCGCGACGGGATCAAGTTCCCCGACTTCATCCACTCGCAGAAGCGCCTCCCCGGGTCGGGCCTACGCGACGCCGACATGCAGTGGGACTTCTGGACCCTCTCCCCCGAGTCCGCCCACCAGGTCACCTACCTCATGGGCGACCGCGGCCTCCCGCGCTCGTGGCGCACCATGCCGGGCTACGGCTCGCACACCTACCAGTGGATCAACGCCGCCGGCGAGCGCTTCTGGGTCAAGTACCACTTCCACTCGCTGCAGGGCAACGAGGAGATCACCGGCGTCGAGGCCGAGCAGCTGGCCGGGGCCGACGCGGACTACTACCGCCGCGACCTCTACGAGGCGATCGAGCGCGGCGACTTCCCCGCCTGGCGCGTCTCGGTGCAGGTGATGCCGTACGAGGACGCCAAGACCTACCGCTTCAACCCGTTCGACCTGACCAAGGTGTGGCCGCACAGCGACTACCCGCTGATCGAGGTCGGCATCCACACGCTCAACGAGAACCCGCAGAACTTCTTCGCCGAGATCGAGCAGGCCGCGTTCTCGCCCGCGAACACCGTGCCGGGCATCGACATCAGCCCCGACAAGATGCTCATAGCGCGCGTGTTCTCCTACCCGGACGCCCAGCGCTACCGCGTCGGCACCAACTACAACGAGCTGCCGGTCAACCGCCCGGTCGCGCCGGTGCACAACTACTCGCAGGACGGCTCGCTCCGCCACGGCTTCAAGCCGGCCGACGCCCCGGTCTACGCCCCGAACTCGTTCGGCGGCCCGGCGGCCCAGCCGGAGCGCGCGGGTGACGGCTCGTGGGAGTCGGACGGCGCGCTCGTGCGCTCCGCCGCGACCCTCCACGCCGAGGACGACGACTTCGGCCAGGCCGGCACGCTCTACCGCGAGGTCTACGACGACGCGGCCAAGGAGCGCTTCCTCGACACCATCTCGGGCGCGATCAGCGGCGTGAAGCGCGAGGACATCCGCGAGCGCGCGATCCAGTACTGGACGAACGTCGACGCGACCCTCGGCCGCCTGCTGCGCGACCGCCTCTCCTCGGGCGGCGAGACCCCGAACGAGTCCGCCGAGTACGTCGGCGTCGCCGAGTAACGACGGCGCCCGATCGAGGCGGCGCTACAGCGTCGCCTCGATCGTGCGGTCGTAGACCGTGGTCCCACCGACGCGGATGCGGCCGTCGCCCAGCGGCTCCGTGAGCAGGTCCGAGCCCTCGCCCTGGAGGATGGCGAGCGGGCGGCCGAGGCGCGCGGTCAGAGCCACGGCGGCCGCGCCGGTCGCCTCGTCCTCGATGATGCCCATCTCGGGGGCGAACATCCGCGCCCGGAGGCTGCCGGCCTCCTCGTCGATCCACGCGTACGCGTAGTGCTGTCCCGAGGGGAAGGCGAACGGGTCCAGCGCCTCCACGTCCTCCGGAGACTGGAGCTGCAGCCACTCGAACTCGGGGGTCCACTCCGGGCGCGCGGTGATCCAGGCGCTGTCGTCGTCGAGGTCCACCGACACCTCCACATCCCCCGCCGGCTCGCGCAGCACGTCGACCGGCGTGCGCCGGTCGGCCAGCCACCACGCGGTCCCGACGCTCGGGTGCCCGGCGAACGGCAGCTCCTTCGCCGGGGTGAAGATGCGGATGGTCGCGGTGCGAGCGGCCTCGTCGATCGCATCCACGAACACGGTCTCGCTGAACCCGAGGGCCGCGGCGATGTCCTGCTCCCGGTGGGCGGTGACGGCGGAGCTGCTGATGATGCCGAGCTCGTTCCCGTTCCGGCCGCTCTCGTTCGTGAACACGCGCACGACGACTACTTCGATGGTCTCGTCCATGCCCTCAGCCTGGCAGACGCCATCCCCGCCGTTAACCCTCCGGGTGCATAATCGCGCCATGACGGACGACACGAAGAATGCCAGCGAAGAGGACATCGCCGTGGAGCGTGCCGCCGACCGGCTGGCCGACCGCTACCCGGAGGTCCCGCGCGAGCGCATCGACGAGCTGGTCGAGAAGCACCACGAGGAGTTCGACGGCGCCCCCGTGCGCGACTTCGTCCCGGTGCTGATCGAGCACGACGTCAAGCAGGAGCTGAACGCAGAAGAGCGCGCCGACTGACCGCCGGCGCGCCCCTCTCGTCCCTCCCGGTCAGGCCGGGATGAGCGTGTACTTGGTGCTCAGGTACTCGTGGATGCCCTCGAGCCCGCCCTCACGGCCGAGGCCCGACTGCTTGACCCCGCCGAACGGAGCGGCCGCATTGGAGACCAGGCCGGTGTTGAGGCCCATCATGCCGGTGTCCACGCGGTCGATCATCCGCTGACCGCGGGCGAGGTCCTGCGTGAAGACGTAGCCGACCAGGCCGTACTCGGTGGAGTTCGCGGCGGCGACGGCCTCGTCCTCGGTCGAGAACGTGGTGATCGCCAGGATCGGGCCGAAGATCTCCTCGCGCAGCAGCTCGCTGCCGGGCTGCACATCCACGATGACGGTCGGCTCGAAGAAGAAGCCGTCGCCCTCGGGGGCGTTGCCGCCGGTGAGCACGCGGGCGCCGCGCGAGACGGCGTCCTCGACGAGCTTCGCCATGGACGCGACGGCGCGGTCGTCGATCAGCGGGCCGATGGTCACGCCGTCGTCGGTGCCGCGGCCGACGCGGAACGCCTGCACCTTCTCGGTGACGCGGCGCGCGAACTCCTCGGCGACCGACTCGTGCACGATGAACCGGTTGGCCGCCGTGCACGCCTGCCCAATGTTGCGGAACTTGGCGAGCATGGCGCCCTCCACCGCCTTGTCGAGGTCGGCGTCGTCGAACACGACGAACGGCGCGTTGCCGCCGAGCTCCATCGAGGTGCGCAGGACGTTCTGGCCAGCCTGGGCGAGCAGGGTGCGGCCGACCGGGGTCGACCCGGTGAACGACAGCTTGCGCAGGCGCGGGTCGGCGATGATCGGCTCGGAAACCGTACGGGCGGTGCTGGTCGGGATGATGTTGACCACGCCGTCCGGAACGCCGGCGTCGGCGAGCAGCTGCGCGAAGAACAGCGTCGTCAGCGGGGTCAGCTCGGCCGGCTTCACGACGACGGTGCAGCCCGCGGCCAGCGCCGGGGCGATCTTCCGTGTCGCCATCGCGAGCGGGAAGTTCCACGGCGTGATCAGGTAGCAGGGGCCGACTGGACGCTGCGAAACGACCATGGTGCCCGTCCCCTCCGGGTTCTGGCCGAAGCGGCCGGAGATGCGCACCGCCTCCTCGGAGAACCAGCGCAGGAACTCGCCACCGTAGGTGACCTCGCCGTTCGCCTCGGCGAGCGGCTTGCCCATCTCGAGCGTCATGAGCAGCGCGAAGTCGGCGCGGCGCTCCTGCAGCAGGTCGAACGCACGGCGAAGGATCTCGGCGCGGACGCGCGGCGCGGTGGCGGCCCAGGCGTCGGCAGCGGCGGCCGCCGCATCCAGCGCCCGGATGCCGTCCTCCGGCGTCGCGTTGGCGATGCGCTTGATCACGCGGCCGGTCGCCGGGTCCTGGACCTCGATCGGATCGCGGGTGCCGGCCTCCCAGCGTCCGCCGATGAACAGGCCGTCGGGGACGCGGGCGAGCAGTTCGGCCTCGTTCGGGGCGAGCTCGGTGGTGGTGTCGACGATGGTCATGCGCCTGCCACCGCCTCGGCGACGACGTCCAGCCCCTCGATGAGCAGGTGGTCCGGAATGCTGAGCGGCGGGAGGAAGCGGATGACGTTCCCGTAGGTGCCGCAGGTGAGGAGGATGACTCCGGCGGCGTGGGAGGCGGCAGCCACCTTCGCGGTCAGCGCGGCGTCCGGCTCTCCGGTCTCCGGGTCGACGAGCTCGATGGCGACCATCGCACCGCGTCCACGCACCTCGGCGACGCGCGGGTCGGCGTCGCGCAGGGCGCCCAGCTTCTCGAACAGGATGTCGCCGATCTGGCGGGCGCGAGCGGCCAGGTCCTCGGTCTCGTAGGTCTCGATCGCGGCGAGGGCGGCAACGCAGGCGAGCGGGTTGCCGCCGTAGGTGCCGCCGAGGCCGCCGACCTGCGGCGCGTCCATGATCTCGGCACGGCCGGTGACCGCCGAGAGCGGGAGGCCGCCGGCGATGCCCTTCGCGGTGACGATCAGGTCCGGCGTGATGCCGAACTGCTCGGAGGCGAACATGGTGCCGGTGCGGGCGAAGCCGGTCTGCACCTCGTCGGCGATGAAGACGACGCCGTTCGCGTTCGCCCAGGCCTGCAGGGCCGGGAGGAAGCCGTCGGCCGGGACGATGAAGCCGCCCTCGCCCTGGATCGGCTCGATGATGAGCGCCGCGAGGTTGGCCGCGCCGATCTGCTTCTCGATCATGGTGATCGCGCGCTTGGCCGCCTCGGCGCCGGACAGGCCGCCGTCGCGCAGCGGGTAGCTGAGCGGAGCGCGGTAGATCTCGGGCGCGAACGGGCCGAAGCCGTTCTTGTACGGCTGGTTCTTGGC
The DNA here is from genome assembly GCF_050632865.1 of Leifsonia poae. Taxonomy (GTDB): domain Bacteria; phylum Actinomycetota; class Actinomycetes; order Actinomycetales; family Microbacteriaceae; genus Leifsonia; species Leifsonia poae_B. The sequence goes on from NZ_JBODSA010000003.1 coordinate 41,154, forward strand.
GGTGAGGCCCATCGTGAGGTTCGTGCGGCCGTGGTAGGCGTGATCGAACGCGACGACGGCCTGCTTGCCGGTGTAGTGGCGCGCGATCTTGACCGCGTTCTCGACGGCCTCGGCGCCGGAGTTGAACAGGGCGCTGCGCTTGGCGAAGTCGCCGGGGGTGAGGCGGTTCAGCGCCTCGGCGACGTCGACGTAGGAGTCGTACGGCGCGACGGTGAAGCAGGTGTGGGTGAAGGCGGCGACCTGCGCGGTCACGGCGTCCACGATGCGCGGCGCGGCGTTGCCGACGCCGGTCACGGCGATGCCGGAGCCGAAGTCGATGAGGGAGTTGCCGTCCACATCCACCAGCACGCCGCCGCCCGCCGCGACCGTGTACACGGGGATGGTGGCGCCGACGCCGGCGGCGACGGCCTGGGCCTTGCGCTCCGCGCGCTTGCGCGACTCGGGGCCGGGGATCGGGGTGACGAGCCGGCGCTCCTGCGGGAGCGAGGGTCCGCCGACGGGAGTGTCGATGGCGGTGTCGAGGATGGTCATGCTCGTAGCGTAGGTCGGGATGCGACGGCGGGAGTAGACAGCACGTACAATCGCTCCGCCGGGGATCGACACCCTGGCAGATGGAGTGACATGCCCGCCACCCTCACCCAGCTCCTGGCCCGTCCCGAGTTGGGTCTGCGCCTGCTGACCCCGCCGACGGTCGGCGACCTGGATGCGCCGCTCGCGTGGGCGCACAGCTCCGACCTGCCGGACCCCACCCCGTTCCTCGCGGCCGGCCAGGTGCTGCTCGTCACCCAGCCGCCCGACGACGCTGAACCGTACGTGCAGCGGCTCGTCGAGCGCGGCATCGCGGCCGTCGGGTTCGGCACGGAGGTGGTGCGGGACGGCACGCCGGCGCCGCTCATCGAGGCCTGCGCCGCGCACGGGCTCCCGCTGTTCGAGGTGCCGTACCGGACGCCGTTCATCGCCGTCGCGCGCTTCGTCGCCGATCGCGTCGCGGCCGACGCCTACGCCCGCAGCACCTGGGCGCTGCGCGCCTCGCGGGCGATCTCGCTCGCCGCGCTGCGTCCGGACGCGCTCGGAGCCGTCCTGTCGGAGCTGTCGCGGCAGATCGAGCGGCCGGTCGCCCTCGTGGGCGCGGATGGCGCGGTGGCGCGCATACATCCGTCGGGCGCACTCGACGCGCAGGCCCGGCGGGCGCTGGCCGACGCAGCCGAACCGTTGCTGCGGAGCGGGCGCCGGGCGGCGGGGACGGTCGAGACGGAGGCCGGGCCGTTCGCCCTGCAGACCCTCGGCGCCGCCGGACGCCTCCGCGGCGTCCTCGCCGTCGGCTCGGAAGGCCTCGACGCGCCGGCGCAGCAGGTCGTCACGGGCGTCGTCGCCCTGGCGGGGCTCGCCCTCGAGCAGTCGCGGGCGGCGGATGCGGCGCGGGCGCGGCTGCGGACCGCCGTGTGGCGCGCGCTGCTCGCCGGCGAATCCGCGGTGGCCGCCTCCATCGCGGAGCCGGTGCTCGGGCCGCTGCCGGAGCCTCCTGTGCGCGTGGCCGTGCTGCACGGCGCGGGGATCGCGGGCGCCGCCGACTGGCTGGAGACGAACGCCGAGGGCTTCTTCGCCCGGGATGGGCAGGAGCTCGTGCTCGTGGGCGACGCGGACGACGAGACTGCCGTGACGCTCGCCTCCCGCTTCGAGCTGCGCGGCGGCCTGTCGTCCGCAACCGGGCTGGGCGGCCTGCCCGCGGCCGTGGCCCAGGCGCAGACGGCAGGCAACCGGTCCACCGCGGACGACCCGGTGGCGTCGTTCGACGACGTGGCGGCGGCGGGGATGCTCGCGCTGCTGCACACGCCGGACGCGCGGGCGGTGGCCGAGACCGCGCTGCGGCCGCTGGTCGCGGCGGACGCGTCCCTCCCCGGCGTGCTGCGCACCTGGCTCGACGCCGACGGCGTCTACGACGTGGCCGCGCGGCAGCTCGGGATGCACCGGCACACCCTGCGCGCCCGCGTCGCCGACGCGGAGCGCCTGCTCGGCCGCGACCTCAACTCCTTCGCCGCCCGCGCCGACCTCTACGCCGCCCTCCGCGCCACCACCTGACCCCGGCCGCCGAGCACAGGAAGAACGTCGCCCCTGAGCCCGCACGACGACGTTTTTCCTGTGCTCGGCGGCGAGGCGCAAGAATGGGCGGATGAGCACACCGATTTCGGGGACACATTTCGGGCTGGCGGCGGGCGATTACCACGCGACGATCGCATCCGTCGGCGCCACCCTGCGCACGCTGGAGTTCGACGGGCGGCCGCTGATCGTCCCGTTCGACGCCGACGAGGTGCGGCCCGCGTTCCGCGGCGCGACGCTCGCCCCTGGCCGAATCGCGTCGTCGACGGGCGCTACACGTTCGACGGCGAGGAGCAGCAGCTGGCCCTGACGGAGCCGAACCGCGGCCACGCGCTCCACGGTCTCGCGGCGTGGCTCGACTTCGAGCCGGTCGACCGCGCCGCCGACAGCGTCACCTTCGCGGCGACCATCCCCGCTCAGGCCGGCTACCCCCACCGGGTGGAGGTGAGCGTCACGTTCTCGCTCGACGAGGAGGGCCTGCACACAACGGTGACCGGCACCAACACCGGCACGAGCCGCGCGCCGTGGGGCACTGGACCGCATCCGTACCTCGTCGCCGGTGAGGGCCGCGTCGACGACTGGACGCTGACCCTCCCCGCGGACGAGGTCCTGGCCGTCACCGAGGACCGCCTCATCCCGACCGGCCTCGAGGACGTCGCGACCGCCGAGGGCGGCGTCTGGGACTTCCGCACGGCGCGCGTCATCGGCGACACCTTCATCGACCACGCCTTCACCGGGCTGTCGCGCACCGCGGACGGTCTCGCGACCGTGCGAGTCACGGCGCCGGAGGGCACCGGCGTCGAGCTGGTCTGGGGCGAGGAGTGCCCGTGGGTTCAGGTCCACACGGCCGATCAGCCGGTCCCGGAGCTCAACCGCCTCGGCCTCGCGGTCGAGCCGATGACCTGCCCGCCGGACGCCTACAACTCCGGCACCGACCTCATCGTGCTCGAACCCGGGGAGTCGGCGTCGGCATCCTGGACCATCCGCGCCGTCTAGTCGGGTCGCCGCAGAAAAGAAGATGCGCGCGGCCTTCCACGACGGGCCGCGCGCATGCCGATGCTACGGGGACGCGTGCACCGCGCATCCTGTACAGCCTGTCGAAGAACCGGCCACCGGGTCGACGTGTCGTCGTTGCGCTAGGCGTGCAGCCAGGCGAACCCGTACGGAGCGAGCGTCCGCCCATCCCACCCCTCGGCGAGCGCCCACTCGAAGTCGCCATCGAGCCGCACCTGCACCGGCTCGCCGGAGAGGTTGTGGAGGGTGATCAGCCCGTCCCGGCGGAGCGCGAGCACGGCGGGACTGCCGACGTCCACGGGCGTCCACCCGCCCGCGTCCGCGTTCTTCTCCCGCCGGATGTCCGAGATGCGGCGCACGAGCGTCAGGTTCGAGGCGGGGTCGTCCTGCTGTGCCCGGACGTTCACCGCGCCGAAGTCGTACGGGCCGTCGCACTGGGCTGGAAGCGTGAGCGGCGACGACTCGGCCGTCGTGAAGCCGCCCCACTCCGAGTCGTCCCATTGCATGGTGGTGCGGGCGGCGCCGCGGCCCTCCACGGTGAGGTCGTCGCCCACGCCGAGCTCCTGCCCGGCCAGCAGAAGGGGCACCCCGGGCAGCGCGTACAGCAGGCTGAGCGTCATCCGGACCCGCTCGGCCGGGTGCATCATCGGCGCCCAGCCGCGGCGGATGCCGCGCCCGTAGATGAGCATCGACTCCTCCGGCGCGAAGTGCTCGAACGCCTCCCGCCGCTCGTCGTCGGTCAGCTGCTGGAGGTCGATCTCGTCGGCGTTGTGCAGGAAGTTGAGCCGCGCCTCGGGCGGGATCGTCTCGTCCAGCCGGCGCAGCGAGTCCAGGATCGGCTCCGCGTCACCCCGGGTCAGGGCCAGAATCACCGCGTTGTTGAGCGAGAAGTCGATGACGGCCTCGAACCGGCCGCGCTCGACGAGCGACGCCATCGACTCCGGCGGCTCGTCCGCCTCGGCGATCAGCGCGACGTCGTGCCGGACCTCCCGCAGCCGCGACCGCAGCTCGTCGAAGAAGCGGCCGTCGTCCACATCGGTGTCGGGCCTCCCCTTGCCCTGGACGATCAGCAGGGCCGCGTCGATGCGGAACCCGTCCACGCCGACCTCGAGCCAGTAGGAGAGCACCCGGACGATCTCCTCGAAGACGTCCGGATCGGTGGCGTTGAGGTCGGGCTGGAACGCGTAGAACTGGTGGTGGTAGTAGCGGCCGGCGCGCTCGTCGAACCGCCAGACCTCGTCGTCCTCGCCCGGGAACATGGGATGGTCGCCCGATTCGATCGAGTCGTCTTCGCTCCAGATGAAGAACCGCCCCGCCTCGCCGTCCGGGTCCTCCGCGCCGCGAGGAACCAGGGATGGCGGTCGGAGGTGTGGTGGAGCACCGCGTCGATGAGGACGCGCATCCCGAGCTCGTGCGCGCGCTCGAGGAAGGCGCGGAAGCCGTCGAGGTCGCCGAAGCGGGGGTCGATGGCGAGGTGGTCGTCCACGTCGTAGCCGTTGTCGCGCCGCCGGCTCGGGTAGAACGGCAGCAGCCAGATCCACGTCACCCCGAGCGAGGCGACGTAGTCGAGATGACGCATGGCGCCGGCGAAGTCACCGAAGCCGTCACCGTCGCCGTCGGCGAAGCGCGACAGGTCCAGTCCGTACACGAGCTCGCCGGGATCCCCGGCCCAACCGTTCTCCCAGGAGTCGCGGCGCGTCGTCGTTTCCGTCACGCTCCACTTCTACTCCCCGCGCCGATCCCGGGCGGAAATGGGGTAGCCCGCGCGGTCCATCCCCGCAGTAGGGTGCCCCCATGTCTGCGACCCCACTCCCCTCGTCCGGCCGGTCGCCGCTCGACGGACCGAAGACCTGCGATGCCAGCGGCATGATCGAGATCCACCGCCTGTTCCGGCACTCCTTCGACGAAGCCCCGGCGTTGATCGAGGGCGTGGCCGAGGGAGACACGGCGCACGCCGCGGCCGTCGCCTCCCAGCTCACCATGCTCTCCACGGCGCTGCACGGTCACCACGAGGGCGAGGACGCGCGCCTCTGGCCCGTGCTGGACGAGCGGGCGCCGTCGTGCGCGCTGCACGTCGAGCGGATGCGGGAGCAGCACGCCGCGATGCTGGTGCAGCTCAACGCCCTCGACGCCGCCCTGCCCGCCTGGCGTGAGCATCCCTCCGCGGTGACGGCCGCGCCGGTGCAGTCGGCACTGGCCGGCATCCGGGCCGCGCTCACCGAGCACCTGCCCGACGAGGAGGCGAACATCGTCCCGCTGATGGAGCACACCATCACGAAACAGGAGGTCGAGTGGTTCGCCGAGCACGGCCGGAAGTCGACCCCGAAGGGTCAGACCTGGTACATGCTGGGCGCCATCCTCGCCTCGCAGCCCGACGGCGGCGGCGTGTGGCTGAAGAAGAACCTGCCCGGGCCGGTGCAGGTGATGTGGCGCTGGGTCGGGGCGCCGAAGTATCAGCGGTTCCGCGCGCAGGTGGAGGGTCGCGCCCGGTAGGCCGGCTGTGCTGAGGCCGCCCGTGCGCATCCCCTAGGGTGTGGATGTGGATGAGCAGGGGCGGGCGCCGGGGGTGCGCGAGGTGGCCGCTGCGGCCGGGGTCTCGCGGCAGACCGTCTCCCGCGTCCTCAACGACCACCCGAGCATCCGGCCGGAGACCCGGGAGCGGGTGCTGGCTGCGATGGAACAGCTGAGCTTCCGGCCCAACCGGGCGGCGCGGATGCTGACGACGGCCCGGTCGCAGACGCTCGGCGTACTGGTCGCGTCGCCGTCGTCGCTGTTCGGCCCGGCGTCCAGCATCGACGCGATCGAGCGCGCGGCGCGGGATGCTGGCTACTTCGTGACCGTGGCGCACGCCGTGTCGCTCGACGCCGCGGCCGTCGAGGCGGCTCTGGAGCAGCTGAGCGCCCAGGCCGTCGAGGGAGTGGTCGTCGTGGCTCCGCAGCAGCGCATCCAGGACGCGAAGGAGGCGGTGGCGCTGCGCGTCCCGTCGATCACCCTGCATGGCGCGGGCACGGCCGGCGACCACGGCGTCTTCGTCGACCAGCTGGAGGGGCGCGGCTCGCCACCCGGTACCTGCTCGACCTCGGGCACACGCGCATCGCGCACCTCAGCGGACCCGGCGACTGGTCGGAGGCGCGGGCGCGGCGCGAGGGCTTCCTGCTTGAGATGGAGGCAGCGGGCGCCGACCCGATCGTCTCGCGCGAGGGCGACTGGACCGCGGCCTCCGGAGCGGAGATCGGGGCGGAGCTGCTGAGGGATGGGGCGCTCACCGCGGTGTTCTCGTCGAACGACCAGATGGCGATCGGCGCGATGCACGCCGCGCGGGTGGCCGGGCGGTCGCTCCCGGACGGCCTCGCCGTGGTCGGGTTCGACGACATCCCGGAGGCGGCGTTCCTCGCGCCGCCGCTGACGACCGTGCGGCAGGACTTCGCCGAGCTCGGCCGCCGCGCCGTCGCCCGGCTGGTCGCCGAGATCGAGGGACGCACGCTCGACTTCGACGCGCCGGTCGCGCCCGAGCTCGTGCGCCGCGCGTCCGCCTGACCCGCCGCTTGACAGGTCGCCGCTGTCCTCGCGTATGATCCAATGTGACCGGTCACAACGACGTGAGGAGCACCATGACCACGCCGGATCCGCGCCAGAGCGACGCCATCGCCGCCGGACGCACCGCCCTCGGCATCGAGTTCGGCTCGACCCGCATCAAGGCCTGTCTGGTCGACGCCGACGACCCGGCGACCGTGCTCGCCGTCGGTTCCCACGAGTGGGAGAACTCCTACCGCGACCGCCTCTGGACCTACGGCCTCGACGAGGTCTGGTCCGGCCTCCAGACCGCCTACGCCGACCTTCTCGCCGACGCCGAGCGCCGCCACGGCGTGCGTCCCGCGACCGTCGGCGCCATCGGCGTCTCGGCGATGATGCACGGCTACCTCGCCTTCGACGCGGCGGGCGAACTGCTCGTCCCGTTCCGCACCTGGCGCAACACGAACACCGGACCGGCGGCGGCCGAGCTGACCGAGGCGTTCGAGGTCAACATCCCGCTGCGCTGGTCGATCGCCCACCTGCACCAGGCCGTTCGGGATGCCGAGCCGCACATCCCGAACCTCGCATCGTTCACCACCCTCGCCGGTTACGTGCACTGGCGGCTGACCGGCCGCCGGGTGCTCGGCGTCGGCGACGCGTCGGGGATGTTCCCGATCGACCCCGCCACGCACACCTACGATGCCGAGCTGCTGCGCCGTTACGCGGCCCTCGGCACCGGCCTCGATCTGCCCGCGCTGCTCCCCGACGTGCTCGTCGCCGGGCAACCGGCCGGCGAGCTCACGGCGGAGGGCGCTGCGCTGCTCGACCCGTCGGGCGCGCTGCAGCCCGGCATCCCGTTCTGCCCGCCGGAGGGCGACGCAGGCACCGGCATGGTCGCCACCGCATCGGTCGCCCCGCGCACCGGCAACGTGTCCGCCGGCACCAGCATCTTCGCGATGGTGGTGCTCGAGCAGCCGCTGGCCGCCGTCCACCACGAGCTCGACCTCGTGACGACCCCCGCCGGCGACCTCGTGGCGATGGTGCACTGCAACAACGGAGCGAGCGAACTGGCGGGATGGGCGGGACTGTTCGGCCGCTTCGCCGAGGCCTCCGGCGCCCCGGTGTCGACCGACGCCGTGTACGACACGCTGTTCCGCGAAGCACTGGGGAGCGACGCCGACGCCGGCGGACTCCTCGCGTACAACCACCTCGCGGGCGAGCCGATCGCCGGGCTCGCCGAAGGTCGTCCGCTCCTCGTCCGCACCCCGGACAGCCGCCTGACCCTCGCCAACTTCGCGCGCGCTCAGCTCTACAGCGTGTTCGGCACGCTCGCGCTCGGGATGCGCGTCCTCCACGACGAGGGCGTGGCGCTCGACCGGATGTTCGCCCACGGCGGCATGTTCCGCACGGCGGGCGTCGCCCAGCGGTTCCTCGCCGGCGCGCTCGACGCGCCCGTGTCCGTCGCCGACACCGCGTCCGAGGGCGGCGCGTGGGGAATCGCGGTCCTCGCCGCCTACCTCCCGGCCGCAGCCGACGGGACCGCACTGGACGCGTACCTCCAGCACCGCGTCTTCGGCGGCTTCGCCTTCGAGACGACCAACCCGCATGACGACGACGTCTCCGGGTTCGCCCGGTACCTCGACCGCTATCAGGCGGGACTCGCCGTCGAACGCACCGCGATCGACGCCCTGCCCGTGGAAGGAGCCTCCGCATGACCGCCTTCGACACCGCCGTCCGCACCGTGCGCGAGCAGGTGGCCGCCCTGCACGCCGAACTCGTCCGCTACGGCCTCGTGGTCTGGACCGGCGGCAATGTGTCGGGCCGGGTACCCGGCGAGGACCTATTCGTCATCAAGCCGAGCGGCGTGGACTATGACGACCTGACGCCCGAGAACATGATCCTCTGCACGCTCGACGGCGAGGTGGTCCCCGGCTCGCTCGGCAGCGAGCGCTCGCCCTCCTCGGATACCGCCGCGCATGCCTACGTCTACCGGAACATGCCCGAGGTCGGCGGCGTCGTCCACACACACTCGACCTACGCGACGGCGTGGGCGGCACGCGCCGAGCCCATCCCGTGCGTGATCACCGCGATGGCGGACGAGTTCGGCGGCGACATCCCGGTCGGCCCGTTCGCGATCATCGGCGACGACTCCATCGGCCGCGGCATCGTGCAGACGCTCACCGGCCACCGCAGCCGCGCCGTGCTGATGCAGAACCACGGCGTGTTCACCATCGGCCGCGACGCGCGCGACGCCGTCAAGGCCGCCGTCATGGCCGAGGACGTCGCCCGCACCGTCCACCTCGCCCGCCAGGGCGGCCCGCTCGTCCCCATCCCGCAGGAGGCGATCGACCGCCTCTTCGACCGCTATCAGAACGTCTACGGACAGTCCCCGGAAGGATCCCTCTCCTGATGCCGAAGCTCACCACCTCCCTCGACGGTTACGAGGTCTGGTTCCTCACCGGCAGCCAGCACCTGTACGGGCCCGAAACGCTCGCGCAGGTCGCCGACCAGTCGCGCGCCATCGCCGACCAGCTCGGCGCCGCCGCCGACGTGCCGGTGCGCGTGGTCTGGAAGCCGGTGCTGACCGACTCCGACGCCATCCGCCGCACGATGCTGGAGGCCAACGCCGACGACTCGGTCATCGGACTCATCGCCTGGATGCACACCTTCAGCCCCGCGAAGATGTGGATCGCCGGCCTCGATGCGCTGCAGAAGCCGCTCCTCCACTTCCACACCCAGGCGAACGTCGAGCTGCCGTGGGGCGAGATCGACTTCGACTTCATGAACCTGAACCAGGCGGCGCACGGCGACCGAGAGTTCGGCTACATCCAGACCCGGCTCGCCGTGCCGCGCACCACCGTCGTCGGCCACGTGTCGAACCCGACCGTCACCTCCCGCATCGGCACGTGGATGCGCGCCGCGGCTGGCTGGGCGGCCACCCGCTCCCTGAAGCTGGCGCGGTTCGGCGACAACATGCGCTTCGTCGCGGTCACCGAGGGCGACAAGACCGAGGCCGAGCTGGTGTTCGGCGTCCAGGTGAACACCTGGGGCGTCAACGAGCTGGCCGAGGCGGTCGCGGCCGCCTCGGACTCGGATGTGGACGCGCTGGTCGCCGAGTACGAGGAGCTGTACGACGTGGTGCCCGAGCTGCGCCGCGGCGGTGACCGCCACCAGTCGCTGCGCGACGGTGCCGCGATCGAGCTGGGCCTGCGATCCTTCCTGGAGGAGGGCGGCTTCGGCGCCTTCACGACCAGTTTCGAAGACCTGGGCGCGCTGAAGCAGCTGCCCGGCCTCGCGGTGCAGCGACTCATGGCCGAGGGCTACGGCTTCGGCGCCGAGGGCGACTGGAAGACCGCCGTCCTGGTGCGCGCCGCCAACGTGATGGGTGCGGGGCTGCCGGGCGGCGCCTCCCTCATGGAGGACTACACCTACGACCTCACACCCGGCGACGAGCGCATCCTGGGCGCGCACATGCTGGAGGTGTCGCCGTCGCTGACCAGCGCCCGGCCGACGCTCGAGGTGCACCCGCTCGGGATCGGCGGCAAGGACGACCCCGTGCGCCTGGTCTTCACCGCCGACCCGGGTCCCGCGGTCGTCGTCGCGCTGTCGGACATGCGAGACCGGTTCCGCCTGGTCGCCAACGTGGTGGAGGTGGTCGAGCCGACCGCTCCCCTGCCGAAGCTGCCGGTCGGCCGCGCGGTGTGGAAGCCGGCCCCCGACTTCACGACGTCCGCGACCGCGTGGCTGGAGGCCGGCGCGGCGCACCACACCGTGATGAGCACCGCCGTCGGCGTCGAGGCGTTCGCGGACTTCGCCCGCCTCGCCCGCACCGAGCTGCTGGTCATCGACGACTCCACTACGCTCCGCGACTTCGCCCGCGAGCTCGACTGGAACGCTGCGTACTACCGCCTCGCCCGCGGCCTCTGACCCAGCCCGCGAGCACAGGGAAAACGCTCCGCTTCGGACGAATCGGCGACGTTTTTCCTGTGCTCGGCGGCTGGGCGGGTCAGGAGTTCACCCGGATGATCTCGTGCTGGTAGGGGGCGATCACGTCGCCGGAGATGCGAAGGTCGAGCACGAGGAACGGGCGGGACTCGGCGGGGCGTGACGCCCACTCGTCCAGCGCCTCCAAGTCTTCTGGGGTCCGGACGATGACACCCTCGGCGCCGGCGGCGCGGCCGAGCGCCGCGAAGTCGACCTCGGGGATCCGCATCGGACCGTCCGCCAGCCCCTTCAGCCCGTACAGGTTGACCTCCGCGCCGTAGGCCGCGTCGTTCCACACGACCGCGAGCCCGCGTCCTCCCGCGACCCGCACCGCCGACTCCAGGTCGGCCAGCGCCATCAACCCGCCGCCGTCGCCCGTGGTCAGCACGATGGTCGACTCGGGATGCGCGAGCGCGGCACCCGGGACACTCGGCCAGCCGAGGCCGATCGACTGGTACGCCGTGCCCACCATGATCATGCGATCCGGGGACGCGACCGGCCAGTACATGTTCGCCCAGCCGATGAAGTGCCCGCCGTCGGAGACGACCACGCGGTCCTCCGGCAGCAGCTCGGCGATCCGGGCTGCCGCCGTGCGCGGGTCGAGCCGGCCGTCCACCGCGAGTCTGTCGCCGAGCGGGCGCTGCCGGACGGCGGCGACATCCACCGACTCCCGCCAGCCGGACGGCTGCGCTCCTGCGTCCGCGAGCGACGACACCAGCGCCTCCGCGATGAGCCGCGCGTCCCCGCGCAGATAGGAGCCGACGTGCGGATGCGTCGCCGCCTGCCGTGTGTCGACCTGGATGACGCGCGTGCCCGGCGCGAACAGCTCACCGAACCGCATCGTGAACTGGTTGAGCGACGCCCCGAAGACGACCGCCACGTCGGCGGACCGGATCAGGTCCATCGCGCCCTCGGCGCCGAAGCCACCGGTCACGCCGAGGTCGAACCGCTCGTCGGGGAAGACGCCGCGCCCGAGCGCCGTGGATGCGGTGAGCGCGCCGGTCGCGTCGGCGAGCGCTCCCAGCGCCGGCCCTGCGCCCGCGAGCCACGCGCCGCGTCCCGCCAGGAGCAGCGGACGGGACGCCCCGGCGAGCGCCGCCGCCGCGTCCGCGATGGCACCCTGCGCGAACGGGTCGCCCGGCGCGCTCGGGGCGGGCAGCACGGGCTGGGGCGCCTCCGGGATGGGTCCGGCGTCCCGTGTCGCGACGTCGTACGGGATCGCGAGCACGGTCGGCACCCGGTAGGTCAGCGCGTGCTCGACGGCGATCGCGGTGGTGGCGGCGGCATCCGCCCGCCCGACCGTATAGGTGCGCGCGCCGACCGCAGCCGCGAGGGCGATCTGGTCGACATCCCACGGCCGCGGCCCGGAGGTGGGCTCGTCACCCACGACGAGGATGAGCGGGATGTGCGCCTGCACCGCCTCGGCGAGCGCCGTCAGCGTGTTGGTGAAGCCGGCGCCGTAGGTGGCGGTCGCCGCGGCGAGGCGGCCGGAGGCGCGGAAGTAGGCGTCCGCGGCGACGACCGCGCCGGCCTCGTGGCGCATGGCGCAGTACTCGCCTCCGCGCTGGCGCTCGAGCGCATCCAGGAAGTGGGCGTTGCCGTTGCCCATCACGCCGAAGACATGGTCGACGTGGCGCGCGAGGGTGGCGGCGACGTGGGCGGAAACGGAGGGCATGGCGGAGCCTTTCGAGACGACGGAGGGACGACTTCCGTATGTGTCTCGCCACCGCGGCTCAGCGGGTGCTTCGTGCCCATTTTTCGAGCACCGGCGATCGAGCGCCGGACGCGACCATATTATCCGCGCGGGGTCGACCGGGCGAAGTCCACCAGCCGCTGCTGGGCCACCGCGTAGGAGGTCGCCGACGGCACCTCCCGCCGCTCGCGCAGCGCCTCGGCCACATCCACCGCCGCGTCGATCGCGACCCGATACGGCAGCGACCCCGTGCTGACGCGGCGCACCCCCAGGCTCTGCAGGTCGTCGAGGGTGAGTCCCGGCACGACGAGCACGTTCAGCGGCAACGGGATGGCCGCGGCCAGCTCGGCGATCGTCGACGGATCGGTCACGCCCGGCACGAAGACGCCGTCGGCGCCTGCGTCGGCGTACCGCTTCGCGCGCTCGACCACCGCATCCACCGTGTCGTCCTCGTGGAACCAGTACGCGTCCGCGCGCGCGTTGACGTACACGTCGGGCGCGGCAGCACGGATGGCGGCGATCTTCGCGGCCGGGATGGCGGGGTCGACCAGCCGGCCTCCCGCCGAGTCCTCCAGGTTGACACCGTCGGCGCCGAGGGACGCCACGAGGTCGGCGACCTCGGCCGGGTCGTCGCTGAAGCCGTCCTCGATATCGGCGGTGATGTAGGCCGGGAGCGCGGAGATGGCGTGCACCAGGGCGACCGTCGCGTCCCGGCTCGCCCCCTCGGCGTCCGGGCGACCGGCGAACGCGTTGACGCCGAAGCTCGTCGTGCCGATCGCGGGGAAGCCCGCGGCGGCGAACGCGAGCGCCGACCCGACATCCCACGCGTTGGGCAGCAGCAGCGGCTCGTCAGCGAAATGCAGTTCGCGGAACGTCATGGCGCTCCCTTCCGATCGGAGGGTAGCGCCGGCGACGGCTCCGGGGCCACAGTGAGGACTCGGCTGCCGACCCCGATGACTCGCCGGCAGCCGAGCGTCGTCAGCCTGCGGCGGGGATCCACACCCGCATCAGGCCAGGTCCCCGGTTCGCCCAGGAGGCGTAGGGGACCAACTCTGCGCTCACACTCCGCCCGCGGGATGCGGGAGCGGCGTCATCGAGCCGTCGGTAGGGCCAGCCGTCATCGGCCGGACGCTCCTCCACGAGCAGGTCGACGCGAGCACCCCGCTCGGTCGGCCGCGGCGACCGGGACGGATCGAGACGGACGTCCTCGAACCGCACGTCCTCCGGGAGATCGGGCGACTCCAGGCACAGCACGAGCGGGCCGCGTTCGACCGCGACCGTGCCGCGCACCGCGTCGATCCCCGGCGCCGCCACCGTGAAGCGGGGCGCGACATCGAGCTCCAGCACGATGTCGTCGCCGCTCGCAAAAGCCCGGTGCAGGCTGGCCGTGTCGCCATCGACCTGCACCTCCTCCCGCGCGACCGTGAGACGCGCGCGCCCCGCGGACCAGGCCGGGATGCGCAACGACAGCGTGAATTCGGCGTCGCGCTCAACCGTCACCACGACGCGGCCGTCGTACGGATACCCGGAGCGCACGCGGAGGGAGACAGCGCGCCCGTCCGGAAGCACGGTGTCGAGGTCGACGTCGCCGTACTGGTGGAGCTGCACGCCGTCGTCGTCCGCCGTCGCGAAGTACGATGCCACACCGGCCAGCGTGCGCGCCACGTTGGTGGGGCAGCACGAGACCTCGAACCAGGCCGCGCGGAGGCTGGCCTCGGCGCGCTCGCTCAGCTCGTCGTCGTCCGTCTCGGAGGCGAGCTGCCGCTGGTGCAGGGTGTTGGCGTAGAAGAAGGCCTCGCCGTCCTCGCGCGGTGAGACGAGGACCGCGTTGAGCAGCGTCCGCTCGATGAGATCGGCGTGGTGGGCCGCGCCGGTCTGCAGCAGCAGCCTCCAGCCCACCATCACCGAGCCGATCGCCGCGCACGTCTCGGCGTACGCCCGATCGGGCGGGAGCTCGTCGTCCGCTCCGAACTCCTCGTTCTGGTGGTGCGCTCCGATGCCGCCGGTGAGGTAGGTCCGGTGGGCGACCGTGGCGCGCCACTGGTCCGCGACCGCGGCGAGCAGCGCGTCGTCGCCGGTCTCGACCGCGACGTCCAGCGCTCCGGACGCGAAGTACGCGGCGCGCACGGCATGGCCCCGCAGCACCGTCGCCTCGCGCACCGGAACATCATCGAGGAAGTAGTCGCTGCCCTGGAACAGGGTCGTCCGGAGCGTCCGCCGTCCGCGCCGTTCGACGAAGAGGCGCGCCTGCTCGACGTACCTCTCCTCGCCCAGCGTGCGGCCCAGCTCCACCAGCGCGGTCTCGATCTCGGGATGGCCGCAGATCGCGTCCCGGCCCTCCGGGCCGAACTCCCGGACCACGTGGTCCGCCAGGCGTCGCGCCACGATCACGAGCATGTCGTCGGGATGCCCGCTCCGGGCACGCGCGACCGCAGCCTGGAAGAGGTGCCCGAAGCAGTACAGCTCGTGCCCCCACTCCAGATCGCTGTAGCGCGGCCGCTGTCCGGGACGCCCGAAGGCGGTGTGGAGGTAGCCGTCGGGCTCCTGAGCAGCCGCCACCCGATCCACGAGGGAGCGATAGCGGCCCTCGAGCGCGGGATCGGCGCTCCGGCCCAGCTCCCACGCCATCGCCTCGAGCAGCTTGTAGACCTCCGAGTCGACGAACTCGATGCCGTCGTGGTGCTCGGCGACCGTGCCGTCCGCGGCGCGATCGAAGTTGCCGATCCAGCCGATGCGCTCCATCCAGCGCTCGCAGTGCGCGATGATCGCGGATGCGTTCAGCTCCTGGATGCGGCCCCAGAAGCCGCCCACGACGCGCAGCTCGTGCGCGCCGAGCGGACGCAGCAGCGACCGCGAGGGCACGACCGGACCTCCGGTGGCGGCGGCTCGGATGGTGTCGGTCATCTCTCTCCCGAGGGTCGGTGGTCGGCGGCGAGCAGCAGGTAGACGGCCGCCGTCCAGGTGTAGGCGCGGTCACGCAGGCCCTCTCCGGTGAGGGCGTCGAAGTTCTCGGCGAAGCCCGAGCGCTCGCACGCGGCGCGGAAGCCGGCCGCGACGCGATCGGCCAGCGCCGAGCGCCCGGCCCGGCGAAGCCCGTCCACGATCAGGTAGGTGGAGGGCGCCCAGACCGGTCCGCGCCAGTAGCCGTCGGATTCGTACAGCGGCGAGTCCGGAGGCTCCGTCGCCGGGCCCCACTCGGTGACCCGGTGCTCGATCGAGCGGGCGAGCCGGTCGGTGACATCGGACGGCAGCCACTCCCCGAGCACGATCGGGAGGGAGGCGAGCAGGCTCGTCGCGGTCGACGGCTCGCCGTCGGCGACGGCGCGGGCCACGAAGCCGTCCGGCGTCCAGAGCTCGTCGTACAGCGCACGTTCGACGACGATCCGTGCGTCGTCCCACTCCTCCGCCGGCTCGCCGAGCTCGCGGGCGAGAGCGGCCAGCGCGTCCAGCTGCAGGATGAGGAACGCCGCCAGATCCGGCGCCTCGACCACCCGCGCGCGGTCGAACAGCGTGGAGTTGTCCCACCCGCTGTCGTTGCCGTGCTGGTAGTACGGCAGGGCGTGCCCCGGGGCGCGGCGGCTCTCCAGCCAGAACCGTGTCCACGCGGCCAGCCGCGCGTAGACCGTCCCCAGAGCGTCCCTATCGAGCGGGGTCGTCAGGCGCTCCCGCAGCCGCGCGAACGCCCACCCGTGGATCGGCGGCTTGACGAAGTTGTAGAGCACTTCGGAGTGCGTGATCGAGTCCGGGAGCGCCCCCGCCGCGTCCTGGTGGTCGAACGGCAGCAGGAACTGGTCGAGCGCGGCCGCGGCATCCAGCGGGGCGAGGGCGAGGGCGTTGAAGCAGTGGTCCCACGACCACACCTTGTCCATCCAGTGCTTCGACATCAGCACCGCCTCGCGCCCGACGAAGCCGGACGGCTCGACGGTCGCAGACCACAGCACGTAGGCCGCCTTCACCGCGGTGGGCGCGGCTCCCGGCCCGGCGACGGCATCGGCGTACCGGGCGAACTCGGTCCGGCGGCTCTCGACCAGCTCGTCGAACTCGACAGCCGGCGGCGAAGCGGCCGGGGCGGTCTCCGTCTGGGAGACACGCACCTCCCAGTCCGATCCGGAGAGGACGACCGCACGCTCAGCGGCCCCCAGCTCCCCGTCGCCGACGACCTCCGCGCTCCCTCTCAGCACCGTGAACCGGTAGCGACGGCCCGTCTCGTAGCTGGTCAGCACGATCGCCCCGTCGACCGGGTCCGTGAAGAGGTACCCGCCCGTGAACGGCGTGAGCTCGTCGGAGGCGGCGAACCGCATCCCGAGCCCGCTGCCGCGGAAGCGCAACGCGCTCGTGCTCTCGAAGACCGCCTCGACACGTCCGTCGTCGTCCGTCCAGGAGACCCGGGATGCCGTGGCCTCCACGCGCACGCCGGCGCCGCCCTCCGGCACCAGCCGCAGCACCGGGTGCATCCCGGTCACGTGCGACACGAGGTGCACGTCGGCGACCGTCCGGTGCATCCCGGTGACCGGTGAGAGGTCGAGCCACGAGCCGCGCAGCGAGAACGGCAGTTCGCGCAGGTCGAGGGCGATATCGGTCGCCGCCATCGTCAGTCCTTCACCGCGCCGGCCGTGACACCGGCGGCGACGTAGCGCTGGGCGAGCACGAGCAGCACGGCGGCGGGGATGGACGCCACCACGGCCGTCGCCATGATCGCGTTCCACTCCTGGTTGTTGTTGCCGATGTACCGGTAGATGCCGAGGGTGATGGTCTGCATCGAGCCGCCGCTGTTCAGCGTCGACGCGAAGACGAAGTCGGACCACGCCCACAGGAACGCGAACAGCGAGACGGTGACGATCGAGTTGCGGCTGACCGGCAGCACGATCGAGCGGAAGGTGCGCCAGGTGCTCGCGCCGTCGATCTTCGCGGCGTTCATCAACTCGTCCGGGATGCCCGCCATGAACGCGCTGAAGATCAGCACGCCGAACGGCACGGCGATGGTGGAGTCCGCGATGATCAGGCCCCAGACCGTGTTGAGGATGCCGAGGTTCAGATAGATCGCGTAGAACCCCATCGCCATGATGATCCCGGGGATCATCTGCGCGATCAGCAGCACGAAGTTGAGCGCGCCGCGGCCGCGCGGGCGCAGCTTCGCCAGCGAGTAGGCGGCGGGCGCCGAGATCGCGACCGTCAGCACGACGGTCCCCAACCCGACGAGCAGGCTGGTGGCGAGGTAGGGCAGCTGCTGGTCGAGCACCGCCTGGTAGCCCTCGAACGTCGCGTGGATCGGGAACAGGTCCGGCGGGCTCTTGCGCATCAGGCTGGTCGGCGTGAGCGAGACGTTGATCATCCAGTAGACGGGGAAGAGCATGATCAGCGTGAGCGCGACGCCCACCACCGTCTTCCACCAGGGTCGGCGGCCGTTCATGCGATGTCCTGCTTCCGCTGCGTGTAGATGTAGACGAAGCCGAAGACGAGCGCGAGGATGATGAGCAGGTTGCCCACCGCGGCCGCCGGGCTGAAGTCGGGGAGAGTGGACGCGAAGCCCAGCTGGTACGACCAGGTGGCGAACGTCGTCGAGGCGGTTCCTGGGCCTCCGCGGGTCATGATCCAGATGATGTCGAACACTTTGAGCGTGTAGACGAGCCCGAGCAGGAGGGTGATCGCCGACACCGGCCGCAGCAGCGGGAACGTCACCCGCCAGAAGCGCTGCCAGCCGTTCGCGCCGTCGATGGCGGCCGCTTCGTACAGCTCCGAGGGGATGTTCTGGAGCCCGGAGTAGAGGATCACCAGGTTGAACGGGATGCCGATCCAGATGTTGGCGATGATGACGCTGGTGAGCGCCCAGTCCGGCGAGGTCAGCCAGTTGATGCCCGGCAGTCCGAAGGCCTCGAGCGCCGCGTTGACGACGCCGGAGTCGCTGTTGAGCATCCACGACCAGGTGGACGCGGAGACGATGAGCGGCAGCAGCCACGGCACCAGGAACAGCGCGCGAAGCGTGCCGGAGAGCCGGAAGTTCTGGTGGAAGAACACGGCGAGCGCGAGCCCGATCGTGAACTGGAAGGCGATCGACACGAGGGTGAAGACGGCGGTGTGCCAGAACGCCGGCCCGAAGGTCGGATCCTGGATCACCTTGACGTAGTTGTCGAGGCCGACGAACGGCGCGTCCCCCATCACGAAGGAGCGCACGGTGTAGTCGCGGACGCTGAGCTCGACGTTGCGGTAGAGCGGGTAGGCGTAGAAGACGACCAGGTAGATCACCACGGGCGCCAGGAACGCCCAGGCGGCCCACTGGCCGCGGCGGCGGGGCCGCCGGGGCACGGACGAGACGGCTGCCCGAGCCGTCCGGTCCGCGCGCCCGGCGGTGCTGCGCGACGCTGTCTGAGTAGTTGTCATCGGGGGATTCCTCAGTGCGTGAGCGTGGATTACTTGGTGGCGGCTGCGGCGGCCGTCTGCGCGGCCTTCAGCGCTGCCTCCGGAGACTGCGACCCGCTGAGCGCGTTCTGCACCGCGGTCCACAGCTCCTTCGAGATCTTCGGGTAGTCGGTGCCGAGGTTGTCGCTGGTGCGGCCCTTCGCCGCGGCCACCGCGTCCACCCAGGGCTGGAGCTCCGGGTTGGCCGCGACCTGCTCCTTCTGCGCCGCCTCGGTCGGGGCGATGTAGGAGAGCGTGGTGTCGGTCTTCACGAAGCTCTTGGTGCTGGTCAGGCACTCGGCGATCTTCTTGGAGGTGGCGTACCGGGCGGTGTCCTTCTGCACCGGAATGGTCATGAACTCGCCGCCGGTCGGCGCCGGGGCGGCGCTGCCGTCCACACCCGGGATGGTGAGGATGCCGTAGTCGATGCCGGCCTTCTTCACGTTCCCGAGCTGCCAGGTGCCGTTCTCGCCGAACGCGTAGTCGCCGGTCGCGAACTCCTGCCACGACGTGGTCTGGGTGTTGTTGATGACCGAGTTGGGCGCGTAGCCCTTCTTCAGCCAGTCGGTCCACAGCGTCAGCGACTTCACGGCGTCGTCCGAGTCGAGCTTCTTCAGGTCGGCTCCGGAGCCCCAGAACCAGGGGAGGAACTGGAAGCTGCCCTCCTCGGTGCCGATGGCCGAGAAGGTGATGCCCTTCTTGCCGGCCGCGGTGACCTTCGCGAGGGCGTCGGTGAGCGAGTTCCAGTCCTTCACCGTCGCGATGTCGACGCCTGCGGCGTTCAGCACGGCCTTGTTGTAATACAGCGCCAGGGTGTTCGCGCCGATCGGGACGCCGTAGGTCTTCCCGTCCAGCTGCCCGGCGGCCAGGATGTTCTTCTGGATCTCGGACGTGTCGAGCTTGTTCTCGGCGGTGCTGGTCAGGATGCCCGCGTCGGCGAGCGTCGAGACCACCGGGTTGTCGACCAGGAGCAGGTCGGGCGAGTTGCCCTGCTGCCCGGCGAGGAGCGCCTTGTTTGTCAGGTCGCTGGTGTCGTAGCCGGTGCGCTTGATGGTGACGCCGGCGTCCGTGCCGCACTGCTCGACGAGCTTCGTCCAGTCGGCCGATGCGTCGAACTGCGGGTACGGGTCCCAGAACGTGTAGGTCCCGCCGGCGCTGCTGCCGGAGCCGGACCCGGAGCCGGAGCAGGCGGCGACGCCGGCGACGACCGCGACGGCGACGACCGCCGCGCCGACGAGGCGCGAGGTCTTCTTGGTGATCACAGTATTCCTCCTTGAATCGTGCATTCGGGTGGTACCGGTCGCTGGGCGCTGAGCGGGCTGCGTGGAGCGGTTCATCGGGTGCTCCCGCGGTCGGTGAGTTCCGGGGCGACGAATCTCGTCACCGCCGGGCCGGCGAGATCGGGGAGGTGATCCGCCGGACGAGCTGCCGGACCGCGGAGCGGCCCAGCTCGTCGGGTGAGCTCTCGACCGCCGTGTAGGGCAGCGAGAAGGCCCGGCCGAAGTTGGTGGCATACAGGCTGACGACCGAGAGGTCGTCGGGGACGCGGACTCCGCGGGCGGTGAGCACCGACGGGAGCGCCGCGATGGTGGCGTCGTTGTGGACGATGAGCGCCGTGGCCGTGGGCCGGGCGTCGAGCATGGCGTTGATGCTGCGGCCGATCTCCGGCTGGCGCGATTCGCCGTAGTAGGGGTGCATCTGCAGCCCGTACCGTGCAGCGCGCTCCAGCGCCGCATCCCGGAACCGCCAGCCGTACGCGCCGCCGCGCTCGAAGACGTGCAGCGGCGGCGAGACGACGATGATCTCGCGGTGGCCGCGGGCGTGCAGGTGGTCGACGAGCATGCGCGCCGACTCCCCGAAGTCGAGGTCGAAGACGTCGAGGCCTTCGGTGTGCTTCGGCAGGCCGACCAGGGCTCCGGGCTGCGGCGCCTCGCGGAGGGCCGTGAGGCGCGGGTCCTCGTGCACCACGTCGAGCAGCACCACGCCGTCCACCATCCCGGAGCTGGTCACGCGGCGCAGCGCCGAGACGCTGTCGAGCTCGGTGACCAGCAGGATGTCGTAGCCGAGCTCGCGCGCCGTGTCGGACACCGGGAGGATGTACTCGAACATCGCCGGGGCGAACTCGTCGGCGTGGAACTGGGTGAACAGGCCGACCACCATCGTCTGCGATGTCGCCAGCGCGCGGGCGCCGGCGTTGACGATGAAGCCGAGGGATGAGATGGCCTCGTCGATGCGGCGGCGGGTGTCGTCCGAGATGGACCGCTTGCCCGAGAGCGCGTAGGAGACGGTGCTCGTGGAGACGCCGGCGGCGCGGGCCACATCGGTGATGGTGACGGCCATCGTCCCCTCCTCCACATCGTCGGGAAGGCGGCTCGTGTCGAACCGCTTCGATGAAAGTAGCGCACACCGAAGCATCGCACAAGTCGAACCGCTTCGATTGATGCCCGAATCGTTGCATTCCACCCTCGAAAAGGGGTCTCAGGAGGCGCCGGACCCGCCGAATTCCGCGGCGGCGCACAGCGCGCCGAACCGCTTCGACAGCCTCCGGAGCCGCGTCAGGAGACGGCGCGCGTGCTGCCCCGGTCCGTGAATCCGGGCTCGATCAGCCGCACCTGCGGCGCCTCCGCGCCCTCCGGGTCGGCGATGCGCTCGACCAGCCGCGAGACCGCCCACTCCCCTAGCACCTCGGGCCGCGTGTCCACCGCGGTGTACGGCAGGGAGAAGGAGTTGCCGAACTCCGCCGAGAACATGCCGACCACCGAGAGGTCGCCCGGCACCGAGATCCCGCGCTCGTTCAGGAGCGAGGGCAGCGCGGCGATGGTGGCGTCATTGTGCACGACGAGCGCGGTCGCGCCAGGGAACCGGTCGAGCGCCGAGGTCAGCGCCTCCCCCAGCGCCGGCGGCCGCGAGTCCCCTTCGACGATGTGGAGCTGGATGCCGTGCCGCGCCGCGCGCTCGGCCGCCGAGTCCCGGAACCGCCAGGCGTACGAGCCGCCGCGCTCCGAGACGTGCCGCGGCGGGGTGACGAGCAAGATCTCGCGGTGGCCCAGCTCGACCAGGTGGTCGAGGGCGATGCGCGCGGCCTCGCCGAAATCGAGGTCGACCGCGTCGAAGCCCTCGGCATCGCGGGCGTACCCGATCAGGGCGACCGGTTGCCGCGTCTGCCGGAGCGGTTCGAGCCGCGGGTCGTCGTAGGTCACGTCGAGGAGCACGACGCCGTCCACCATCGCCGAGGAGGTGGTGCGCCGGATGGCCGCGTCCACGTCCGGATCGGTCACCATCAGCAGGTCGAACCCGTGCGTGCGCGCTGTGGTGGACACCGGCAGGACGTACTGCAGCATCGCCGGAGCGAACTCGTCCTCCTGGAACTGCAGGAAGAGGCCCAGCACGTTCGTCTGCGAGAGCGCCAGCGCCCGTGCGCCGGCGTTCGGAGTGAAGTCCAGCTCGACGATGGCCTTCTGGATGCGCTCCCGGGTCTCCTCGGAGATCGCGCGCTTTCCGGACAGCGCATACGAGACGGTGCTCGGGGTGACGCCCGCGACGCGCGCCACGTCCCGGATCGTCGCCGCCATCGCCCCTCCGTTCAGCCGTGACCATTGTCACACGCAGGCGGGGCCGTGCTCGCGCACGACCCCGCCTCCGTCCCAGCGATCCGAGAGGCTACTGCCCGACCGACCGCCGCTTGTTGTAGACGTCGAAGGCCACGGCGGCCAGCAGCACCAGGCCCTTGATGAGCAGCTGGTAGTCGCTGTCGATGCCGAGGATCGACATGCCGTTGTTGAGCACGCCGATGATCAGACCACCGATGATCGCGCCGGTCACCGTTCCGATGCCGCCGGTCACCGCCGCGCCTCCGATGAAGACCGCGGAGATCGCATCCAGCTCGAACCCGTTGCCCGCACTCGGGCTGGCGAGGTTCAGGCCCGCGGTGAACACGAGGCCGGCGACCGCGGAGAGCACGCCCATGTTGACGAACAGCAGGAACGTCACGCGCTTGGTCTTCACGCCCGAGAGCGCGGCCGCCTGCAGGTTGCCGCCGATGGCGTAGATGTGGCGGCCGAACACCGAGCGGTTCATCACCGCCGAGTACGCGACGACCAGCACCGCGAGGATGATCAGCACGATCGGCGTGCCGTTGTAGCTGGCGAGCAGCAGCGTCATGATCAGCACGAGCGCGACGAGGAACACCAGCTTGACGATGAACCACCACAGCGGCTCGTCCTCGAGGTCGTACTTGCGGCGCACGGCGCGCTGACGGATCGAGGTGTAGAGGATGGCGATGCTCGCGAGCAGACCGAGGATCATCGTCAGCGGCTCGTAACCCGTACTCCCGAAGGCGGGCAGGAAGCCGGAGCCGATCGCCCGGAACTCCTTCGGGAAGAACGAGATCTGCTGGTTGCCCAGCGCGATCTGCGCCGCGCCGCGGAACGCCAGCATGCCGGCCAGCGTCACGATGAACGCCGGGATGCCGAAGTACGCGATCCAGAACCCCTGCCAGGCGCCGACCAGCGCGCCGAGCACCAGGCAGAAGAACACCGCGAGCGGCCACGGCAGATGCCAGTTCGAGATGAACACGCCGGCCATCGCGCCGATGAACGCGACGACACTGCCGACCGACAGGTCGATGTGGCCGGCGATGATCACCATGACCATGCCGATCGCGAGGATCAGGATGTAGCTGTTCTGCACGATCAGGTTCGAGACGTTGATCGGCGCCAGCGTGATCCCGCTCGTCGCGATCTGGAAGAAGACCACGATCGCGATCAGCGTGATGAACAGCCCGATCTGACGCAGCTGCCCGGCCAGGTAGTTGAGTGCTTTGGTGAGCGGTTTCATGCGTTGTTCTTCTCGCGTTCCTTGGTCATGAATTGCATGAGGTATTCGGCCGTCGCCTTCTCGCGCGGCACGTCGGCGGTGATCCGGCCCTCGCTGAGCGTGTAGATGCGGTCGCAGATGCCGAGCAGTTCCGGCAGCTCGGAGGAGATGACGACGATGCCCTTCCCCTGGTCCGCGAGCCGGTCGATGATCGTGTAGATCTCGTACTTGGCGCCCACGTCGATGCCGCGGGTCGGCTCGTCGAGGATCAGCACCTCCGGGTCGGAGTACATCCACTTCGACAGCACGACCTTCTGCTGGTTGCCGCCGGAGAGCTTGCCCGTCAGCGCCAGCACGTTCGGCGTCTTGATGTTCATCGAGCGGCGGTACTCCTCCGCCACCAGCGACTCCCGCTGCTCGTTGACGAACTTGAACCAGTTGACGAGCTTGTCCAGCGCCGCGATGGAGATGTTGCGCTGGATGTTGTCGATCAGGTTCAGGCCGAAGCGCTTGCGGTCCTCGGTCGAGTAGGCGATGCCGTTGTCGATCGCCTTCGCGACGGTGGACACGGAGATCGGCTTGCCGCGCTTGTAGACCTGCCCGCTGATCCCGACGCCGTAGCTGCGCCCGAAGATGCTCATCGCGAGCTCGGTGCGACCGGCGCCCATCAGGCCGGCGATCCCGACGATCTCCCCGGCGCGGACGTTGAAGCTCACGTCGTCGACCACCTTGCGCGTGCGGTCGAGGGGATGGTGCACCGTCCAGTTCTCGACGCGCAGCAGTTCCTCGCCGATGTGCGGCACGTGGTCCGGGAAGCGGCTCGCCACATCCCGGCCGACCATGCCCTTGATGATGCGCTCCTCGCTGGCGTCCTTGCCCATCTCCAGCGTCTCGATCGTGCGGCCGTCGCGGATGATGGTCACCCGGTCGGCGATCGCCTTGATCTCGTTGAGCTTGTGGCTGATGATGATCGCCGTCATGCCGTGCGACTGCAGCTGACGGATCAGGTCGAGCAGGTGCGCCGAGTCGTCGTCGTTGAGCGCCGCCGTCGGCTCGTCGAGGATGAGGATCTTCACCGACTTGGACAGCGCCTTCGCGATCTCGACCAGCTGCTGCTTGCCGACCCCGATGTCCTTGATCTTGGTGATCGGGTTCTCGTGCAGGCCGACGCGGGCGAGCAGCTTGGCGGCCTCCAGGTTGGTCTCGTTCCAGTCGATGAAGCCGCGTTTCTGCCGTTCGTTGCCGAGGTAGATGTTCTCGGCGATCGACAGGTACGGCGACAGCGCCAGCTCCTGGTGGATGATGCCGATGCCGGCCGCCTCCGAGTCGTTGATCGACCGGAACTCGACGGGCTCGCCGTTCATGACGATCTCGCCCTCGAAGGTGCCGTGCGGGTACACCCCCGACAGCACCTTCATCAGCGTGGACTTGCCGGCCCCGTTCTCCCCGCAGATCGCGTGGACGGAACCCTCCTCGACGCTGATCGACACATCCTGGAGCGCTTTGACTCCGGGGAAGGACTTCGAGATGTTGCGCATCTCGAGAATCGTGTTGGCCATGGTCTCCCTTGCCTGATCGTGCGAGGTCCGGGCGGACGCGCCACAGCGCACCCGCCCGGACCGTCGGTCCGCCTTACTGGAGGTCGGACTCCTTGTAGTAGCCGCTGTCGACCAGGATCTCCTTGTAGTTGTCCTTGGTCACGACCACCGGCTGGAACAGGTAGCTCGGGACGACCTTGACCTTGTTGTCGTAGCTCTTGGTGTCGTTCACCTCGGGCTTCTTGCCGGAGAGCAGGTCGTTCGCCATCTTGGCGGCCTCGTTCGCGAGCTTGCGGGTGTCCTTGTAGATGGTCGAGTACTGCGTGCCCGCGATGATCTGCTTCACGCTGGCGACCTCGGCGTCCTGACCCGTGATGATCGGGAGCTGCTTGCCGCCCTGGCCGTAGCCCGCGCCCTCGAGCGCGCTCAGGATGCCGTCGGAGAGGCCGTCGTAGGGCGAGAGGACGCCCTGGACCGTGGCGCCGGTCGAGTACGACTTGGCGACGAGGTCCTGCATGCGGGCCTTCGCGGTCGCCGGGTCCCAGCGCAGGATGGCGACCTGGTTGAAGTTGGTCTGACCGCTCTTGACGACCAGCGTGCCGTCCGAGATGTACGGCTTCAGCGTGTCCATCGCGCCGTTGTAGAAGAACGTCGCGTTGTTGTCGTCGGGGCTGCCGGCGAACACCTCGATGTTGAATGGACCCTTCTTGCCGGTCTTCTTGCCGTCCGCGTCGAGGACGCCGAGGCCGGTGAGCAGCGAGTTGGCCTGGTAGACGCCGACCTTGTAGTTGTCGAACGAGACGTAGTAGTCGACGTTCTTGTCTCCGGTGAGGAGGCGGTCGTACGAGATGACCTTGATGCCGGCCTTCGCGGCGGCGTCGAGCTGGTCGGTCAGCGATCCGCCGTCGATCGACGCGATGATGAGGACCTTGGCGCCCTTGGTGATCATCGTGTTGACCTGCTGCACCTGGGTGGGGATGTCGTTGTTGGCGTACTCGAGGTCGACCTTGTAGCCGTTCTTCTGGAGGTCCGACTTGACGGCGTTGCCGTCGGCGATCCAGCGCTCCGACACCTTGGTGGGCATGGCGACGCCGACGAGGGCGCCCTTGTTGTCGGAGCTGTTCTCCGCTCCGCCGCCGCGTCCTCCCGAGCACGCGGCGAGTGCGACTGCGACGCCGAGTGCGACGGCGGCGAGTCCGACTTTCCTGATCTTCACTGTGATTCCCTTCGAGCGGTGAGGCGACCGGTGCGCCCGATGCGCACGGGCTCGCCGGGAAAAGGAACTGGCACGCGCTGCGCGATCAGCCTGCGACGGGACAGTGCAGCAGCCGTCGCGACCGTGCGATCCGGCTGTTGTCATGTGGCGACTCCCTCGTCGTATGCTGGTCCGTACGCGATATATGTGACCGGTCCCAGAACGGGTTAGACGTTATGACCCGAAGAGGTGGCCAGTCAAGTCATTCGCCGAAAAATATGATGAGCACGTTCGCGAGCGGCATCGATGCCGCTCCCGCCCGACGAGACAGGATCCATGGACGAGCACGGACCCGAGGCAGAGCGCGCGCTCTCGATCCGGGACATCGCACGGCTTGCCGGGGTGTCCCGGCAGACGGTGTCGCGCGTGCTCAACGGCGAGCGCTACATCAAGCCGTCCACCGAGGCGCAGGTCCGCAAGGTCATCGACGAGCACGGCTGGCGGCCGAACAGCGCGGCGCGCGCCCTGGCGACCTCGCGGTCGAAGACCATCGGCGTGCTCGTCTCCGGCCGCTCCCACTACGGTCCGTTCAGCGCCGCCGCGGCGATCGACGAGGCGGCCAGGGCGCGCGGGTACGCCATCCTGTCGGCGACATTGGCCCGGGAGGACGACGCGACGATGTCCGAGGCCCTGGACGCCTTCGCCGCCCAGGGCGTCGAGGGCGTCGTCGTGATCGCGCCCCAGCAACGGGCGCACGAGGCGCTGCAGCGGGTGGCCGTGCGCATCCCGTTCGTGAGCCTCCACTGGAGGGACCCGGGCGACGGCCGGGTGGCGGCCTTCGATCAGGAGGCGGGTGCGCGCCTGGCGACGCAGCACCTGATCGACCTCGGCCACACCCGGATCGTGCACCTCGCGGGGCCGCAGGACTGGAGCGAGGCGGAGGACCGCATGCGCGGCTTCCTGGCGTCGCTCGACGAGCACGACCTCCCGGTGACCGCGCCGATGCTGGGCGACTGGACGGCCGACCTCGGCTACGAGATCGGCCTGAAGATCCTCGACCACCCGGACTTCACGGCGGTCTTCGCCTCCAACGACCAGATGGCGCTCGGCCTGCTGCACGCGGCGGCGGACCTGGGCCTGTCGGTGCCGGACGACGTCAGCATCGTCGGCTTCGACGACATCCCGGAGGCCAAGCACTACGACCCGCCCCTCACGACCATCCACCAGGACTTCGGCTGGCTCGGGGCGCGCGCCATCGACGGCGCTGCTGGCGCAGATCGAGGGGGATGCCGATAGGCCGGCGCCGGAGTTCCCGGTGCCGCAGCTGGTGGTGCGGCGCAGCACAGCGCCGCCGCGGGTGGCGGGGTGAGGGGTGGCCGCGTTTCGCCGAGCGAATACGACCGGCGGCGCAGCGCGTAACCCTCCCGGGCAGCTCGCTCCCATCGTGGTACAACCGTTATCGCCTACCCGAAACGCTCTGCCTATCCCGAGGAACCCGATGAGCGACACCACCTGGCGCGCCGCGTTCGTGCACCCGCAGCACCCGTGGCGCGACTTCGAGCACGACTTCGGCCCGCGTGAGTTCCCGCCGGCCAGCATCCGGCGTCCGAGCTCGCTCGCCGGCATGCCGGCCTTCGACGTGTACCTGCTGAGCGATTCCGAACCGTGGCCCGCCGCGTCGACGTTCACCTACACGCAGACGATCGTCGGCGACCTGCGCGACCACACGCCGCCCGAGCACTCCCTCGACATGGATGGGGCGGCGGCGTCCGGCTAAGCCCGGTACGTCGTCCGCCCCGCCACGATCGTCTCCACGACCTTCGCCCGCAGCAGCGCCGACGGCTCCGCCGCGAACACGTCCGCGTCGAGCAGCGCCACGTCGGCGGCGAAGCCCGGGGCGATCCGTCCCCGCCAGTCGCCGTCGCCCACGGAGGCCGCTGCGTCCCGGGTCGCGTGGCCGATGGCACGGTCGAGCGGCAGCGCGAACCACGGCTGGACCGCCGGCACCGACGGGTCGAGCGCCGAGGCGCGGGTCGAGGCGACGTACATGTTCGCCAGAGCGTGATGCGGCGCCGTCGGTGAGTCGGTGGAGAAGGCGAGCAGCGCTCCGGCGTCCTCGTACTCGGGCCACGGGAAGGCGCGGTCGACGCGGTCGTCGCCGAGCATCGCGACCCAGTTGTCGAAGATCGCGGGGTCCGAGTGCACGGGCTGCATGGACGCGGTGACGCCGAGCCGCGCCATCCGCTCAGCCGTGCCCGGCGCCGCGTACTCGAGGTGTTCGATCCGGTGCCGGCGCGGGCGGTCGCCGTTCTCGGCGACGGCGTGCTCGATCGCGTCGAGCGCGATCTGGCTCGCGTAGTCGCCGATCGCGTGCATCGCGATCTGCAGGCCGGCCGCGTCGGCGGCGGACACCACCGGCTGCAGCCGCTCGAGCGGCCAGATCGGAGCGGCGTTCGTGCCATTCGCGTACGGGTGCCGCATCGCCGCAGTACAGGCGTCGATGACGCCGTCCAGGATGAGCTTGATCCCGACGACCCGCAGCCACGGGCTCGCGGGCTCCGCCGCGCGGCGCGCGGCCTCGGCCACCTGGGCGAGGTTCGCCTCGTCGTCGCCGGTGTTCGTGATCAGCCAGTGCGCGGCGATGCGGAGGGGCAGCTCTCCCCCGCGGCGCTCCTGCGCCCGCTGGAGGGCCGCGAGTCCGTACTCGTCGAACGCCATGTCGACGGCGCCGGTGACGCCCGTCGCGGCATAGGCGGCCAGGGTGCGCTCGATGTCCGCATCCCGGTCCGCGTCGGTCGTCGCCTCGTCGCGCTGCGCCCACGCGTACTGGGTCGCGGCGGTCTCGAGCAGCAGGCCGGTCGGCTCGCCGTCGGCGTCATTCACGATCTCTCCGCCGATCGGATCGGGGGTGTCCCGGGTGATCCCGAGCTCCGCCAGCCCAGCCGAGTTGACCCAGCAGGAGTGGTAGTCGTTCGCATCCAGATAGACCGGGATGTCCGCGACCGCGGCGTCGATCATCGCGGCGGTCGGCGCGCCGCCGGGCACCGCGTCGAACAGCCAGCCCCGGCCGCGCAGGACGGTGGCCGACGGGTCGTCCGCCCGCGCCTCCCGCAGCATCCGCTGGATGTCTTCCAGGCTCCGCGCCTCCGTCAGGTACACCTGGCCCAGCGCCGCCCCCATCATCAGCAGATGCGTGTGCGCGTCCGTGAATCCGGGCAGCGCGAGCCGGCCGTCGAGCTCGACGACGCGGTCGGCGGCGGGCGGCTCGTCGCCGTCGCGGCCGACCCAGACGATGCGGTCGCCTGCGACGGCGAACGCAGTGGCCCACGCGCGCTCAGGATCAGTGTCGGCGGTGAAGACGCGGCCGCCGCGGTACAGAGTGATCGGGTCGGTCACAGCCGCCCCTCCTTCCCGAGCCGGGTGCGGCTCAGCAGTGCGTAGACGAGGGCGGAGACGATCATCCCGACCGGTACCGAGAGGTCGACGTGGCCGAGCGCCTGGCCGATGGCGCCGGTCCACACGTCGGTCGACAGGCAGAGCGCGGTCGCCAGGCCGCCGAGCAGCAGCGCGGAGATGCCCGGGATGCTCCAGCCGCCGGTGTACCAGAAGCGGCCGCTGCGGCGGTCGTCGAACAGGTCGGCGCCGTCGTAGACGTACCTCCGGCGCAGCACGTCGACGACGTAGATCGCCATGGCCGGCCCCGAGACGATGACGAGGAACTGCAGCAGCAGGTTCGCCGCCTCCAGCAGGCTCGACGACAGCACGAGGTAGATGGTCAGCGCGGTGCCGACCAGCCCGACGATGATCGCCGCCGGGATGCGCTTCAGCCGCAGGCCGATCGCCTGCAGCGACATGCTCGAGGAGTACGCCGTCATCGCGTTCAGCGCGATCGTGTTCACGATCACGCCGATCACCAGCAGCGGACCGACCCAGCCGGGCAGCAGGTCGAACAGCGCCACGTCGATCCCGGCGTCGAAGGCGCTCGCCTTCAGTCCCGTGGCGAGCAGCACGCCCATCGCGGTGAAGACGATGAACGGCACGGCCCCGCCGAGCGCCGTTGCGGCCGTGATGTGCGACGGCTTGGTCGACCGCGGCAGGTAGCGGGCGATGTCCGGGCTGTTGATGAACGACAGCGGCGTGGAGGCGAGGATGGTGAACCCGACCGTGATCGCCGACCAGAGCGGCACGCCGCCCAGCGGCTCCGGTGCGTGGTACCCCCAATCGACCGTCGGCAGGATGAACGCCGACACCAGCAGGAAGATCGCGAACAGCACGATCGCCATCGCCGGGTAGATCCGCAGGATCAGGCCGTGCCCGAAGATCGCGACCAGGATGGTGACCGCCGACACGACGATGGTGACGCCGATCGGCACCCACACCGGGTCGTCCAGGCCGATGCGGCGGAGCAGGTCGGCGCCCATGAAGCTCGACGCGAGCCAGGTCAGCGACAGGAACACCGCGCCGATGAACCATCCGACGAAGGCGACGAAGAGCTTGTTGCCGACGATGCCGTACATGGCCCGCGTCACGACCGACCCGGAAGTGCCGGCGGCCGGGCCGCTCCCCGCGATCAGGCCGGGGAAGATCCAGAGCAGCGACGCGGCGACGATCACCAGGAACGCCTGCCAGATCTCGAGCCCGAGCAGGATGAGCGTCGCGCCGATGGTGAAGTTCAGGATGCTCACGCCGGGCGCCGCCCAGACGAAGAACAGATCGCGTGCGCGGCCGTGCCGCTCGCTGTCGCCGATGACCTCGATCCCTCGGGTCTCGGGCTGGGTGGAGGCATCCACGAAGTGGTCGGTGCCGGTCCGGGCTTCGGACATGGGTTCCTCTCCTGCCAGCAGCTCCATCGCTGTTGGTCATCTGCCCAATAGGTTGTTGGTCGCTTATTCAATAGCATGGGTTCCCATGGAGTCAAGAGCGCCTTCACCCCGGGTTCGCAAGCAGCCGGAGGAGCGCCGGGAGGAGATCCTTTCGGCCGCCGCGTCGATCGCGCTCGACGAGGGCCTCGAGCGGATCACGCTGCGGGCGGTGGCCACCCGGCTCGGCGTGCGGCCCGGCCTGATCTCGCACTACTTCCCTGCCGCGGAAAACCTCGTCGATGAGGCCTTCGCCCGCGCCGCGACGCTCGAGCGCGAGCGGTTTTTCCCCACCGAGGGCACACCGGTCGAGCGGCTGGCGCACTTCATCGGCCACATCCAGACCGGCGCCTCACTGCCGCTGGCCCGGCTGTGGCTGAACGCGCGCCACCTGTCCCGCTTCACCCCGTCACTGGACGCGACCCTCACCGAGCAGGACCAGCTCGACCGCGCGCGCCTGCGCGCCATCATCGAGGACGGCATCCGCTCCGGCGACTTCGCCGACGTGGACCCGGAGGCCGCGAGCATCCGCATCCTGATGGCCGTCGACGGCGGCGGCTCGTACGTGAACAGCACCGGCGACCTCACCCACCCCGCCCACGTGCGCTTCGTCTCCGACGTCGCCGAGTGGACGCTCGGCCTCCCCCGGGAACCCTCGCCGCCCGCATCTAGTGGGCGCAACACGCCGTCACGGCCGGCGCCATAACGGCGTGTTGCGACCAGTAGATGGGTCCGGGCACAGCGTGTTACGATACGGGACGTGTCGTATTTGAAGAGTGCCGGACGGCCGCGTGATGCGGAGCGGGAGGCGGCCATCCTGGAGGTCGTCAACGCGCTGCTCACCGAGCGCGGCTACGACGGTGTGACGTTCGAGGAGGTGGCCCGGCGCGCCGGCGCCTCCAAGCCGACCCTCTACCGCCGCTGGAAGACCAAGCGGGACATGGTCGTCGCCGCACTCAAAGCCGGGCCGGCCCGGCGCGAGGGTCCGGATGAGATCGACACCGGCTCCCTGCGCGGCGATCTGCTCGCCCTCTGCGACCGGCTCCTCACCACCATGCAGTCGACCGACGGGCACACCGCTCTCGCGCTGCTGCAGGCAGGTTTCGAGGATCCGGAGCTCGGCGACGCGATCGAGCACAGCGTCGGTCCGACCGGCGGACGGCTCCCCGCCTCCGTGACCGTGGCCGCGGTCGCGCGCGGCGAGCTGCCCGATGGCGTCGACCCGTTCCCCTTCGAGGAGATCACGGGCAGTGTCCTGCTGCTCCGCCGGCTCAACGGCCTGGAGACGACCGGCGCGTACCTGGAGGCGCTGGTCGACACCATCCTGATCCCCGCCCTGCGCGCGACCGCGGACCGCACCCACGCGCTCCCCCTCGGCATCTTCTCGGGCCATCCGGCCCCTGCCGACCCCACCGACCCCGAACCGGAAGGACTCCCCCGATGACCACCATCGAAGGCTTCGAATACCGCACCATCCCCGGCAGCGGCGGCGTGCCGCTCAACGTCGCCTTCGCCGGCGACGGCCCCGCGGTCGTGCTGCTGCACGGCTTCCCGCAGACCCACGTCATGTGGCGGGAGGTGGCACGGCGGCTCGCCGACGACCACACCGTGATCGTGCCCGACCTGCGCGGGTACGGCCGGAGCGGCAAGCCCGAGGAGGACGGCCCGGACACCTACTCCAAGCGCACCATGGGCGACGACGTGGTGGCGGTCGCCGCCGCGCTCGGCCACGACCGGTTCGGCCTGGTCGGCCACGACCGCGGCGCCCTCGTCGGCGTGCGCGCCGCTCTCGACCATCCGGACGCCGTGCAGTACCTCGGCATCCTCGACGTGCTGCCCACCCTCGACACCTGGGGCGTGCTCCACGGCGTCGATGCGAAGGTCGCCTGGCACCTCTACCTCATGGCCCAGCCCGCCGGTCTTCCCGAGCGGATGATCGCCGCCGTCGCCGAGGACTTCTTCGCCTCGTTCCTCGACGCGTGGGACTCCGACGGTAACACGTTCACGCCCGAGCTGCGGCACCACTACATCGAGAGCTCGGTGGCCGCCGTCGCGTCGATCGTCGCCGATTTCCGGGCCAGCTCCGGCGTCGACCTCGAGCTCGACCGGGCCGACCGGGAGGCCGGACGGAAGCTGGAGATGCCGCTCGGCGTCCTCTCGCAGGACTGGGGAGCGCAGCTCGGCTTCGACCCGACGGCCATCTGGGGCGCCTGGTCCGACGACCTCACCTACCAGCCGACGACAGCCGGGCACTACATGGCGGAGGAGACGCCCGATGACGTCGCGCAGTTCATCCGGGCGCTCTCGGCGCGTGCGCGTGTACGATGGGACCGTCCGGCGCCTGAAAAAGTTTCGCATCGGGCGTGAAAGGAAGAAGAACGATGGCACAAGGTACCGTCAAGTGGTTCAACTCGGAGAAGGGCTACGGCTTCATCGCCCCGGATGACGGCAGCGCCGACGTCTTCGCCCACTACAGCGAGATCGCTTCGCAGGGTTTCCGTAACCTCGAAGAGAACCAGAAGGTCGAGTACGACCTGGCCCAGGGCCCCAAGGGTCCGCAGGCTGCGAACATCCGCCCCCTCTGACAGCTCCGCCCACGGCGACACCGGCGTACGGTGTCGCTCGTGGGTGATCTGCGTTTACACGGGGCGAAAGCCCCCACGGGAGCCGGTCGCGGGATTAGCCGCACCGGCGGTCCCGGCCGGAAGCTGATGCTCGGCGCCGCACTTGCGGCGCTGGGCGTCGTCTTCGGCGACATCGGCACGAGTCCGCTCTATGCGCTCAAGACCGTCTTCCTGTTGGACGGCGGCGCCGTGCGTCCCGATCAGGGTGACGTGTACGGCGTCATCTCGCTGATGTTCTGGAGCATCACGATCATCGTGTCGATCAAGTACGTCACGATCCTGATGCGCGCGGACAATGACGGCGAGGGCGGCGTCATGGCGCTGGCCGCACTCGCGAAGCGCCTCTACGCCGGCAAGGCGTCGAAGGCCGGGATGCTCCTGGTCGTCGGCATCGTCGGCGTCTCGCTGTTCTACGGCGACTCGATCATCACCCCCGCCATCAGCGTCCTCTCCGCCGTCGAAGGTCTGCACGTCACCGTCCCGGCGATCTCGCAGATGGTCATCCCCATCGCCGCGGTCATCCTCGTGGCGCTGTTCGCGGTGCAGCGCTTCGGAACCGCGAAGGTGGGCGTGCTGTTCGGCCCCGTCATGGTGCTGTGGTTCACCGTGCTGGCCGTCGCCGGTCTCGCGCAGGTCATCCCGCACCCGTCCGTCCTGCTCGGACTCTCGCCGACCTACGCGGTGGTCTTCATCGTCGCGCATCCGGTCGTCTCGTTCATCGCGCTCGGCGCGGTCGTGCTGGTCATCACCGGCGCCGAGGCGCTGTACGCCGACATGGGCCACTTCGGGCGCTCGCCCATCCGCCGGGCCTGGTTCTTCCTGGTCTTCCCGGCGCTGACCCTCAACTACCTCGGCCAGGCGTCGCTCATCCTGCACGACCCGGCCGCGCGGGCGAACCCGTTCTTCCTGCTGATCCCGGAGTGGGGGCGCCTCCCCGTCGTCATCCTAGCTACCGCGGCGACCGTGATCGCCAGCCAGGCGGTGATCTCGGGCGCGTTCTCGCTGTCGCGGCAGGCGGTGCAGCTCGGACTGCTTCCGCCGCTCACCATCCGGCAGACCTCGAAGCACGAGGGCGGCCAGATCTACCTGCCCGCGATCAACCTCCTGCTGTTCATCGGCGTCATGGCCGTGATGCTCGCGTTCGGCTCGTCCGACCGGCTGTCGACCGCCTACGGCATCTCGGTCACGGGTGCGCTGGTCGTGGACACGGTCCTGCTGCTGATCGTCGCCCGGCCGCTCTGGCACTGGGCGCCGTGGAAGATCATCCTGGCCGCGGTCGCGTTCGGCGGCCTCGAGCTGGCCTTCCTCGCCGGCAACCTCTCGAAGATCGTCAACGGCGGATGGGTGCCGCTGCTCATCGCGGCCGCGGTCATCCTCATCATGACGACCTGGCGACGCGGCCGGCAGCTGGTGCAGGAGGACCGGAAGCGCAAGGAAGGATCGCTGATCGAGTTCATCGAGCAGATCCGCGACCAGAATCTGCCGCGCGTGCCCGGGATCGCCATCTTCCCGCACCCGAACAAGGACACCACTCCGCTGGCGCTGCGGGCCAACGTCAAGCACAACCACATCCTCCACGAGCACGTCATCATCGTCTCGATCGCGACAGCGCAGGTGCCGCATGTCCCGCCGGCGGACGCCTTCGAGTACGACGACCTCGGCTATGTGGACGACGGGATCGAGTACCTGGGCATCCGGTTCGGCTTCTCGGACGAGCAGGACATCCCGAGGGCCCTGCGTCAGGCCTGCCGGCTCGGCGTGCTCCCCTCGCCGCGGGCGACTTCATGTCGGCGTCGTACTTCATCTCGCGCGGCGCGATCCGCACCACCCGGGCGCACGGGATGGTGCGCTGGCGCCGGTCCCTGTTCGTCGGCCTGGCGCACAACGCGGCCGACCCCGCGGCCCGCTTCAACCTGCCGCCGCTGCGCACGGTGACGATGGGCAGCGACGTCGAGATCTGACCGTCACCAGCCGTGGGCGTTGAACCAGGCGCGACGGTGGGCGATCTCGTCGTCGGACTCGTCCGGGTCGGTCGTGTCGTGCTCGACCAGGCGCCCATCGGCCAGCGGGACGAAGCGCTGGCAGTGCGGGCACGCCGCGCGTCCGTCGGGCCAGCCGTCGTCGAGGGCCACCGCGGGTTCTGCCGGCTCGCCGGAGCCGGGACAGCGCGCGGGATCGGCGCCCTCATCCGACCACATCGCGCCCTGGTAGCGGTGCAGGCCGGAGTGACCGAGCGGCCGCGTGCATGGCCGCCCGCCGCGGCGGCTGGGACAGTAGCGGGGCTCCATCCCACGATTCTCCGCTATGCCGGGAGCGCTTACGCGGGCAGTAGCGCCCCGACGATCGCGGCCGCGGTGTCGCGGCCGACGCGGATCGCGCCGTCGACGTGCTGGTAGCCCTTGCCCGCCATGTCGCTGCACGAGAAGTGGATGGGGCCGACCGGCATGCGCAGGTCGGCGCCGTAGCGCGCCAGGCCGCCCATGTCGAAGCTCGCCGCGTAGGCGCCGCGCGTCCACTCCTCGCTGCCCCAGTCGCTCTCGTAGTAGACGACCGGGTTCAGCGCCTGCTCGCCGTAGTAGTGCGACAGCGACTCGAGGATGCGTGCCTTGCGCTCCTCGGGCGTGAGCCGGAAGACGTCGTCGGCCGCCTCGTCGGAGACGAAGCCGACCAGCGTGCCGCGCGGGTCGCCGTCGTAGCTGTTGTCGTACGCCTCGTGTACGAGCTCGTACGGGCTGAACGCCGTGCCGCTGTAACCGAGGTCGCGCCAGAACGGCGTCTCGTAGACCGCGTGCACCTTGATCACGAAACCCATCGACAGGTGCTGGTGCAGCTGCTGCTGGCGGCGCGGCAGCGGCGGCTCGTACGAGATGCGGTTGATGAGCACCGGCGGCACGGCCAGGATCGCGAAGCGCGCCCGCACCTCCAGGCCGCCGTCGGCGATCGCGGTGACGCCGGCCTCGTCCCAGCGCAGCGTCCGCACCGGGGCGTTCAGGTGCACGTCGTCGCCGAGGCGTTCGGCGAGGAGCAGCGGGACCTGCTGCAGGCCGCCCTTGACGCGCTTGTCGAGGATGAAGTCCGCATCCACCAGGTTCGAGAAGCTGCCCGCGCTGGCCGCCATGAGCAGCGCCTGCAGAGCGGAGAACGCGTGCGCGGGCTTCGTGAGCATGGCGCCGGCGATGAACATGCCGATGTTGCGCCGGGCCTCCTCGTCCTCGGTCTGCGTCTCGAGCCAGCGGCGGAACGAGATCTCGTCCAGCTCCTTGGCGCGGGGATGCGCCCACGGCCGCTCCGGGTCGATCTCGGCGACGAGCGCGTCCAGCCGCTCGATGAGGCCGACGATCTCCTTCTCGGTGGCGGGTGCGACCGGGAAGATCTCGCCCTCGAAGGTGCGGCGCTCGCCGTTCTCGCCGAGGTAGATGTTGATGCCCTCGCGGTAGCGCGAATACGTCGTCAGCCCCAGCTCCTCGAGCGTGCTGATCAGTGCGTCCTGGTCGGGCGACACCCACTGGCCGCCGATCTCGAGGGTCGCGCCGTCGATGTCGTTCGTCCACAGCCGGCCGCCGACGCGGTCGCGTGCCTCGAGCACGGCGACCGTGAGGCCCGCCTTGACGAGGTCGGTGGCGGCGGTGAGGCCGGAGGCTCCTGCGCCGATGATGACGACGTCCCGTTCGATGGTGGTCATGCCGGGCACATTAGCGGAATCGACACTGAAAATCCATTTTGACGACTGATTCGATAGCGAATCTTCGGTTTCACCCCCGTTATCCTCTGCTCCTGATTCGGATTTCGTAGCCGACGGGTTTACGATGGCCCGACCCCGAACAAGAGCGAAGGAGCTCGCGTGTCCATCACTGCACCCGCACCCGCGAAACTGCGGCGATCCCTCGGCCTCTGGGCGATCGTCGGCCTCGGCCTCGGCTACATGACTCCCATGACCGTGTTCGACACCTTCGGCATCGTCACCGGCGAGACGAACGGCGTCGTGCCGTCCGCGTACCTGTTCGCGCTCGTGGCGATGGTGTTCACGGCCATCAGCTACGGCCGGATGACGCGAGTCTTCCCCTCTGCGGGATCGGCGTACACGTACGCGTCGGAGACCATCCACCCGAACGTCGGCTTCCTCGTCGGCTGGTCGTCGCTGCTCGACTACCTGCTGCTGCCGCTGGTGAACGCGCTCATCGTGCGGCTCTACCTCGAGTCGTTCTTCCCGCAGGTCCCGGGGTGGATCTGGGTGGTCGGCTACGTCGCGGTGATCACCGCGATGAACCTGTTCAGCATGTCGTCGACCTCGCGGGTGAACGGCATCCTGGTGGTGTTCCAGATCGTTCTGATCGCGGTGTTCGTGGCGCTGACCTGGACCGCGCTGAACGCGGGATCGGGCAACGGCACCGCCTTCAGCCTCGCGCCGCTGTTCCACTCGGGCGTGCACCTCGCGGCGGTGATCGGCGGGGCCACCGTGGTGTGCTTCTCCTTCATCGGGTTCGACGCGATCACGATGTACACCGAGGAGGCGAAGGACACGAAGACGGTCCCGCGGGCCATCGTGCTCGCGCTGATGATCGGCGGCGCCATCTTCTTCATCGCCGCCTGGTTCGCGCAGTCGCGGTTCCCGACCATGGCGGGGTTCCACTTCACCGACGACACCCTGCCCGAGATCGCCATGAAGACCGGCGGGATGCTGTTCCAGATCCTCTTCGTCTCGGCCGCCGTCGCCGCCGCGGTCGCGTCGAGCCTGGCCTCGCACGCCAGCGTGTCGCGCATGATCTACGTCATGGCGCGCAACGGCAGCGGGCGCGTCTCGCGGACCCTCTCGTACATCCACCCGCGGTTCCGCACGCCGGCGACCGCCGTGCTGCTGGTCGGCGCGGTATCGCTGTTGGCGGCGGCCTTCACGCTCGAGTTCGTCTCGTCGATGATCAACTTCGGCGCGCTCATCGCCTTCACCGTGGTCAACGCGACGGTCATCATCCACTTCGCTCTGCGCCGCAAGGAGTTCCGCGGCGGGAGGAACGTCGTGCGCAACATCGTGCTGCCGGGGATCGGGATGCTGCTCACCGGCGTGCTCTGGGCGAACCTGCACCTGGACGCCCTCACCTACGGCCTGGTGTGGCTGACCATCGGCATCATCACCCTGCTGGTCGTGACGCGGGCTTTCCGCAAGCCGCTGCGCGTGAAGCTGGACGAGGACGGCGACGCCGCGATCATCACCCGCGAGGGCGCGCCGTCGGAGGTGCGCTGAGGGTCAACCGTTCGCCGCGGCGGGCGCGGGTTCGCCGCGACCCTCGTGCGCGGCGAGATGCCCGAGCACGGCGGCGGCGCCGCTGATCACGGCCGCCAGCCCGAGCGGCACCGCGATGTGCACGCGCAGCAGGGCCGCGCCGACCAGCGCGCCGACGGCGATCAGCACGACCGCGGCCGCACGCCGCCGCCACGGCTGGCCCGACCCGCCGGCCAGGCGCGAGTCGGCGGCCAAGCCGGTGATGGTCGACGTCACGACGACCGTGGTCACATCCTTCACCGCGAGATGCCGCGCGACCGCCGCCTGGAAGCCCATGGTCGCGGCGAGAAGTGTGGTGATCGCCAGCTCCCACGGCTTGGGCGGCACCCCTCCCGTGATCACGAGCGTCACGGTCAGCACCGCGAGCGCCACGGCGGTCGCCGTGAACGACCAGCTCGTCCGCGTGTTCCACCCCGTCGACTCGCGTCGCAGCGTCCGCCCGCCGATCACGGCACCGGCCATGAACGCGAACAGCGCGATCAGCGGCCCCACCCATGGCAGTCCCTCTGCGCCCACCAACGCCATGCCGAGGATGACCACGTTGCCGGTCATGTTCCCCGCGAACACCTTGTCGAGACCGAGGTAGCCGACCGCATCCACGATGCCGGTCGAGAAGGTGAGGGCGAGCATCAGGAGGAGGGTGAGGTCCTGCTGGCGGGCGGTGGTCGTGGTGGTCATGCCTCCAGGTTCGCACGGGCGGCGGGGCCCTCTGCAATCACGGCGTGGCACCCGCTAGCGTGGGGCGCTATGACGTCCCCCTGATCCTGGCGTCGTGCGCGACCGCGCCCCCGAGCGGTCAGGAGTGCAACGACACGGTCGCGATGGGGTCGATCTCGGACTGGGTCCTGATCAGCTTTCTCACGGTCCTCGTGGTCGTGGCGCTCGTCGTGGTGGTCGGTCTGGTGCGCACCCGTCGTCGCTGACCCGTCAGCGCCGGCAGCTCCCCGACCCCGCGTCCGAGTAGTTCAGCGCCGACGCCGGGAGCCCGGCACCCTGCAGCGCCGGGGCGTACGAATACGCGTATCCGTTCGGCTTCAGGGTGAACTTCATGGTGCCGTAGCCCTGGTCGTAGCCGGTGACCACGTTCGGGTTGGCGAAGGAGCCGTCGGCGTTCTTCGCGAGGGTGTCCAGCGCTTCGCCGCCGGTGCCGATGATGAACTCCGGGATGCCGTTCTTCGCGTCCGGGACGCCGTTCGGGTCGACCGGCTTCAGCCGTGCGTAGGCGTGCTCGTGGCCGTTCAGGACCAGCGTGGCGTGGTTCGCGTACAGGAGCTTCCACCAGGCGTCGGCGACCTGTCCCTCCTGACCGCCGGCGCCCGGAGCCGAGGCGGGGACGGTGGACGTGGACGCGGTGGTCGCGCTGAACGTCGGCTGGTGCCAGTACGCGAGGGTGCACTGCTGCTGGTTGCTCTTCAGGTCCTGGGCGAGCCAGCGCGTCTCCTGCGCGAGGAGGCCCTGGTCGGTGGTGGAGCAGTCGTTCGCGAACGCCGGCGAGTTGCACTCGACGTTGAGCGAGATGATGTGCCAGTTGCCGAGATCGTAGGAGTACCAGCCCTGGTTCTGCGACGTGTCGTCGCCCGCCTGGCCCGCGGTGTTCGGCGTGCCGGCCTGGTCGTGGCCGTTGAAGTAGGCGAAGTAACCGGTGCCGTTCTGGCCGGCCTCATTGTCGCCCTTCTTCGTGTACGCGTAGTACTCGTGATTGCCCGGCGCCGGGCGCTCCAGGAACTTCAGGCCGCCCCAGGCCTGCTCGAAGGAGCCCTCGAAGTCGCTCAGCTTGCCGACCTCGTACTGCTCGTCGCCGAGGAGGGCGACCGCGTCCGGCTTCATGGCGTCCGCCTGCTTCGCGGTCGCGAACTCGGCGTCGTAGCCACCGAGGCTCGGGCTGCCGCACTTCAGAGAGGACGGGGTGGCGGCGTTGTCCGGGTCGTCGGGCTCGCACGCGATGTCGCCGACCGCCGCCAGGGTGTAGTCCTTTGCGTCAGGACCGTGGGCCTTCGTCTCGTACGGCCAGCCGCTGCCGATGCCGGGTGCGGCCACGGCGGCCGCCGCACCCAGGACGGACGCCGCGACGACGGCGGCGGCGATCAGCGAGAGCCTGCGGGTTCGAGTGCGCATCCGATCCTCCTCGTTCGGGGGTGCGACGACACCCCGCGCCACAGGCTGGAAGCACCCGACGACGATCGGGTGAACCGTGCGCTACGCCATGGTGAACGGCCCCTGCGAGCCCTCTCAGACGCGCCGCCCTCGCGTCGGTCGCCGGAGGGCCGGGGAATGCCCCGGCCCGCTCCGCGCTTGTCCGTTACGGTGAACACGATGAACGGCATCCGGATCAGGGCAGCGGCCGACGACGAGTACGCGGCGATCGGCGCACTCACGCACGCCGCCTACACGCACGACTACGACGACCTCCCGCGGAACTACCGCGAGGAGCTGAAGCACCCGGAGGCGCTGACCCGGGAGTTCGAGTTCTTCGTCGCCGAGGACGCGTCCACCGGCGAGCTGATCGGCACCGTCGCGCTGCTCCGCCCCGGCTTCGACATGCACGGCGAGATCGCGCCGGACGAGCTGTACTTCCGCCTCCTGGCGACCAGCCCGACGGCGCGCGGGCGCGGCGTCGGCATCGCGCTGACCGAGTTCGCCGTCGATCAGGCGCAGGCGCGCGGCGCTCGGGCGGTCGTCCTCAACAGCGGACCCGACATGCTCGGTGCGCACGCCCTCTACCGCAAGCTCGGCTTCAGCCGCCGCGGCGAGCGCGAGCGCGTGATCGAGCTGCCGGACGGCCGCCGGCTCGAACTGCTCACCTTCGTGCTCGACCTGGCCGCGTAGCCGTCACATCGTCTGGCGCAGGCCGCCGTCGATCACGACGTCGGAGCCGGTGAGGTTGCCGAGCAGCGGGCTCGCCAGCATCACCGTGAGTGCGGCCACTTCGTCCGGGGTGGTGAAGCGGCCGGTCGGCATCGACGCCTCCGCCCCGTGTTTGACCGCGTCCGGGTCTCCGCCCGTGGCGGCGGCGACGGTCCGGGCGACGCCGCCGTCCCCCAGCCATAGATCGGTCGCGACGGGTCCCGGGCTGATGGAGTTCACCCGGATGCCGCGCGGCCCGAGCTCCTTGGACAGCGACTTGGTGAAGCTGAGCAGCGCCGCCTTCGCCGCGCTGTAGTCCATGACGAGCGGGTCGGCGAGGATCGCGTTCTCCGAGACGATGTTCACCACGGACCCGCCGTCCGGGATGCGGTCGAACAGTGCGCGCGTGGTCCGCACCGCGGCGAGCGCGTTGAGGGCGTAGGTGCCCGTCCACTGCTCGTCGGTGATGCTGGGGAACCCGCCGGGCCGCGGCGGTGCCGACCCCACATTGTTGACGAGCAGGTCGACCGGGCCGTCGAGCTGAGCGGCCGCGGCGAGGATGCCGTCCTCTCCCCGAGGTCGGCCTCGACGAGCCGGAAGTCGCCGTCGCGCTCGGCGGCCCCCGTCTCCGGCGTCCCCTTCCGCGCGATCCCGACGACGGAGACGCCCTCGGCGAGGAGGGCGCGGACGATGGCGAGGCCGATGCCGCGGCTCGCGCCGGTGACGACGGCGTGCTTTCCGGTGAGTCCGAGATCCATGGCGGCAGGTTATTGCCTGCCGCCATGGCTGGCCAGAGTCACGCCTCTCGCGTCTTCGGCGATCGGGTCGCGGTGTGCGACGGATCGCGCTCGACGACGCCGCCCAGCACGTCGTCCACCCGCGACAGCAGCTCGGCCGGGATCGTGACGCCCGAAGCCTTCACGTTCTCGACCACCTGCTCCGGCCGGGACGCGCCGATGATCGCGGCCGCGACGTTGTCGTTCTGCAGCACCCACGCCACGGCGAGTTGTGCGGGGGTCAGGCTCAGCTCCTGCGCGATCGGCGTCAGCTCCTGAACGCGCGTGAGCACGTCGGCCGTCAGCCAGCGCTTCACCGCGCCCGCGCCGCCCTTCTCGTCGGT
The DNA here is from genome assembly GCF_050632865.1 of Leifsonia poae. Classification (GTDB taxonomy): domain Bacteria; phylum Actinomycetota; class Actinomycetes; order Actinomycetales; family Microbacteriaceae; genus Leifsonia; species Leifsonia poae_B. Next base: position 84,124 of record NZ_JBODSA010000003.1, read on the forward strand.
CGCGCGGCTGCCCTCGGGCAGCGGAGCCCCGGGCTTGTACTTGCCGCTGAGCACGCCCTGCGCGATCGGCGACCACACGATCTGCGAGATGCCCAGCTCCTTCGACGTCGGCACGACCTCCGCCTCGATGACGCGCCAGAGCGCCGAGTACTCGGGCTGGTTCGAGATGAGCTGGATGCCGAGCTGCTTCGCCAGCGCGTGCCCGGCGCGCAGCTGCTCCGCCGTCCACTCGCTGACGCCGATGTAGAGCGCCTTGCCCTGGCGCACGACGTCGGCGAACGCCTGCATCGTCTCCTCCAGCGGCGTCTCGACGTCGAAGCGGTGCGCCTGGTACAGGTCGACGTAGTCGGTCTGCAGGCGCTGGAGCGAGCCGTCGATGGACTCGAGGATGTGCTTGCGTGACAGCCCGACGTCGTTATGACCCTTCGGGCCGGTCGGGCCGAAGACCTTCGTGAAGATCTCGAGCGACTGGCGGCGCTCCCCTTCAGCGCTTCGCCGAGCACGGTCTCGGCCTGGGTGTTCGCGTAGACGTCGGCCGTGTCGAAGGTCGAGATCCCGGCATCGAGCGCGGCGCGCACGCACGCCGTCGCGGTGTCGTTCTCGACCTGGGAGCCGTGGGTCAACCAGTTGCCGTAGGTGATCTCCGAGATCTTGAGGCCGGAGTCGCCGAGGTACCTGAACTGCATGATGTCCTTTCCTTGGGGGTGGTCTCAGTCCCGGGTCGGCCCGGGCCAGAGGTACGGGAGGTCGTCCGGGACGCCGGGGAACAGCGGCCCGTAGAACTCGGGGTCCTTGCGAACCAGGTTCGACTGGTGGCTGAGGTGGAACTCGGGGTCGCCGATCCAGGGAGGCAGCTCGAGCTCGTCCTGCGAGAGGTGTTCGACCTCGGGCGCGAACGCGAGAACCTGCGGGCGCACCGTGTCGGCGTGGCCCAGCTCGATCCACGCGTCCGCCGACTCCACCGCGTACTTGGTCAGGGCCGGGAGGTATCCGCGCCACATCTTGGCGACCGGATGGTTGCGCCAGCCATAGCCGGGGACGGTGACGGCGCGCAGCACCTGCAGCGCTTCCACCCGCTGCTTGCCCATGCGCGCGCGGTCGAGCAGACGGACGCTCTCGGCGAAGGAGGGATAGGGCAGGAAGGTCTGCACAGCCCCAACGTACCCGCGGGTCCCGACCGTTCATCCCCGCCGCGTACACTCCGGGCATCGACACCGGCGACCGGGAGGAACCATGGCCGACGAGCTGCCCACCAGCGACCTGCGGGAGTACATCGAGCACCTGCGCTCGGAGGGGTACACGGTCGAGGGCGGCCACACGCCCGACCCCGATCTCATCGACCCCCAGGGCAACCCGGTCTACACGTGGCAGGAGGGCTACCCGTACTCCGAGCGGATGTCGCGCGAGGAGTACGAGCTCGAGAAGTATCAGCTGCAGGTCGAGCTGCTGAAGTTCCAGTACTGGCTGGAGGACAACGACCGCCGGGCCGTCATCCTGTTCGAGGGGCGGGATGCGGCCGGCAAGGGTGGAACGATCAAGCGGTTCACGGAGCACCTGAACCCGCGGACCTCCCGCGTCGTCGCCCTCTCGAAGCCGAACAGCCGCGAGAAGGGGCAGTGGTACTTCCAGCGCTACATCGAGCACCTGCCGACGGCCGGCGAGATCGTCATGTTCGACCGGTCCTGGTACAACCGCGCGGGCGTCGAGCGGGTCATGGGGTTCGCGACCGACGAGGAGTACGAGCAGTTCATGGCGCAGGCGCCGGCATTCGAGAAGATGCTGGTGGACTCCGGCATCCACCTGACCAAGTTCTGGTTCTCGGTGTCACGCACGGAGCAGCGGACCCGGTTCGCGATGCGTCAGCTGGACCCGGTGCGCCGCTGGAAGCTGTCGCCGATGGATATCGCCTCCCTCGACAAATGGGACGAGTACACCGCGGCGAAGGAGGAGATGTTCCGCCGCACCGACAAGCGGCATGCGCCGTGGACGATCGTGCGGTCGAACGACAAGAAGCGCGCACGCGTCAACGCGATGCGCTACTTCCTCAGCCAGTTCGACTACGACGGCAAGGATCCGTCGGTGGCGAAGCGGCCCGATCCGCTCATCGTCATGCGCGGCAAGAGCCTCGACGCGGACGAGTGAGCGGACCGGGCGGCGCTCAGTAGCCGAGCCCGTCGCCGAAGCGGAACAGCGGCTCGGCGGTGTCGAACGGCACGTCGGGTCGCGACGCCTCGACCGCCGCCATCGACCGCGGCAGGTCGAACGGCAGACGGCCATGCGGCGCGAACCGCCCGGTGAGCACGTCCAGCAGCGCCTCGCCGCTCGCACCCCAGTTGACCGTGACGGCGGCGGCCGCCTCGACGATCGGCTCCAGGATGGCGGGGCGGTCGGCGTAGACGTCGACGATCGTCGGGGCGTGCGCGGCGAGCTCGCGGACGTGCGCGATCGTCTCCTCCGGGAAGTCCAGCGACCCGGCGTGGAACAGGCTCTCGAAGACGGTCGGCCGCTCCTCGAACGGGGCCTGCAGGCGCACGACGACGACGTCCGCCTCTGCGGGCGACGCGACGACCTCGCCGTAGCCGGCGGCGACCGCGGGGTCGATGCCCTCCACGTAGAGGCGCGTCCCGGCGGCGAGCGGCAGCACGGGAGCATCGGGCGTGCCGTTGGTGAGCAGGGTGATGGACGCGCGCTGCGCCCACTCCCCGCCTCGCGGAACTCGTCGCGGCCGACCACCGCATCCGCCGCATCCACATCCACCAGGGCCGACTCGAACAGGCCGAGCTCGAACTTCTCCCGCAGGATGCGGCGCGCGGATTCGTTCAGCCGCTCCTCCGTCACCTCGCCCGACTCGACCAGCTCGATCAGCAGTTCGGGGCACGCCTCTCCGCCGAACTGGTCGGCGCCCGCGTCGAGGATCTTCTTCATCCGCTCGAGCGGGGTCAGGTGCTCGACGCCCCAGGCGCGGGCCGGGAACGGCTGTCCGAAGATCTCCGCATCCGTGATGAGGCCCCAGTCGGTGCACACCACGCCGTCGAACGCGAACCGCTCGCGCAGCAGCCCGGTGAGCACCGACTTGTTGAAGCCGAAGCCGACCTCCTCGTACGCGGTGCCGATCGGCATGCCGTAGTAGGGCATGATCTGCCGGGTCCCGGCGGCCAGGAGCTCCGCGAACGGCTTCAGGTGGAGCTCGAACGCGTCACCGGGGTAGACCTGCTCGCGGCCGTGCGCGAAGTGCGGATCCTCTCCGTCCTTCTGCGGGCCCCCGCCCGGGAAGTGCTTGGTCATGGTGGAGACGGACCCCGGGCCGAAGGCCGCGCCCTGGAAGCCGCGCACGTAGGCAGCACCGAGACGGCCGGTCAGCTCCGCATCCTCCCCGAACGTCGCCACCTGGCGCGCCCAGCGCGGCTCGGTGGCCAGGTCGACCTGCGGGTGCAGGGCGACGCGGATGCCGACGGCGACGTACTCCTGGCGGGCGATGTCCCCGAACCGCTCCACGGTCTCCTCGTCGCGGATCGCGGCGAGACCCAGTGGCTCCGGCCACTGCGAGAACGGCCCGGAGAGGAACGCGGTGCCCACGTTCTCGGTGAACGAGTGGCGCGGGTCGGTGGACAGGGTCACGGGGATGCCCAGGCGAGTGGACGCGGCCAGCCGCTGCAGCGCGTTGTGCCACTCCGCGATCTCCCGGGCCGTCTGCGCGCCGCCGATGAGGTTGAAGTGGGTCAGGTGCCGCTGCTCCACGTAGTCGACCGCGGACGGGGTGGAGAAGACGGGGTTCGGCTCGGTGAGCTCACCCATCCCGATCATCGTGTGGAAGAAGAGGCCCGCCTTCTCCGCCAGGGTCATCTCGGCGAGCAGCAGCTCGACGCGCTCCGCGACGGGCAGCTCGGCGTCGAGCCAGGGGCGGGTGGCGGTGGTCTCTGCGATGGTCATTTCACTCCCTTGATCCGGTAGACGAGCACGGCGCCCAGCAGGGCGATGAAGGCGCCGAAGAGGTACCACACCGAGTAACCGCCGATCGCCGTGGTGGCGCCGAGGGCGATGATCCCCGGCGCGATGGCCGGCGCGATGGACTGCGGCAGGGCGTTGGCGATGTTGAGGACGCCGAGGTCCTTCGCGACGTCGTCCTGGCTCGGCAGCACCTGGGTGGCGAGCGCGAGGTCGACGGAGAAGAACGAGCCGGCGCCGAGGCCGATGATCGCCTGCGCCGCGATGACGACCCCGATGGTCGGCGCGAACGCGAGCACGACGAGCCCGACCACCATGATGAGCCCGGCGGCCGCGACGAACGGGCGGCGCTTGCCGAGGCGGTCGGAGAGGAAGCCGCCGAGGGGGCTCGAGATCACCATCGCGACCGTCGAGGCGAGGTTCGCGATCAGGATGGTCGTGATCGCGCCCTGCTCGTCCAGCTTGAACTTCTCGGTCAGGAAGAAGGGCAGGAAGGTCGCGATGCCGGCGTAGCCGAACATGACGAAGAACTTGGTGAGCCAGGTCCAGCCGAAGTCGCGGTGCTTGACCGGGTTGAACACGAACGACCCGAAGAACTGGCCCACGGTGAAGCGCTGGCGCGGCTTCTCGGTAAGGCGGCGATCCTTCAGCACCAGGATGAAGAACACGCAGAGCACCAGCGCGAGCAGGGCGGGCACGACGAACCGGAGCACGTCGTCGCTGATGAAGTTGATCAGGACACTGCCGCCGAGGATCGCGAGCGGCGTGGTGGCGCCGACGATGCCGGAGACCTTGCCGCGGCTGGGAGCCGGCACCTGGTCGGGCAGCGTGGCGTTGGCCGCAGCGAGCACCGCGTTGAACGCCGCCTGCGCGAGGCACCAGCCGATGAGCACGACCCACAGTGAGGACGCGACCCCGATGAGCGCGAAGGCGCCGAGGCCGACGACGCTGCCGCCGAGGATCCACGGGCGCCGCATCCCGAAGCGGGAGGTGGTGCGGTCGGAGAGCCGCCCGGCGAGCGGGTTGGCGACCAGCGCGAAGAGGGCGCCGACGCCGAGGATGAGGCCGAGCTGTCCGGTCGCCTCCCCGGTCGACGAGGTCAGGTGCTGCACCTTGAACGCCATCGAGACGAGGACGGGCGTGAGCAGCGCGAGCAGCACGCCGAAGTTCACGGCGGCGAGCCCCGGCGTGTACCCGCGGGGTGTCCGGGCTGGGGTGGTGCCGGGCGCCTTGATGCCCGTGGTTCCCGTGTAGGCCGCGGTCGCCGCGGGAGACAGCTCTGTCATGGTCGGTCCTTTCGTGTCGTCCGCTTTGACGATGCGCGCCAGCATACACACAAAAGCGACCGCGTGGTAACCGAAATCCGACTGCACGGTAACCTGGCTACGATGGTGCCGAGGGAGGTGCGTCATGACGTCTGTCGTCGACGGGACGCGGTTCGCGCGCGCCGCGGCCACCCGGCAGGCGATCATCACCGCCGCCGCGGAGCTGTTCGCGCGGCAGGGCTACCGCTTCGTCTCCCTCCGCGAGATCGCCGTCCGGGCCGGCATCTCGCACCCCGCGCTGCTCAAGCACTTCGCCGACAAGGACCAACTGCTGGACGAGGTCGCGAAGCGCTACGAGCGCGCGCCGGCGGCGGAGGGGTGCGAGCCGTTCTTCGCGTCCCTGACCGGCGAGGCCTCCGCCCCGCTGCATCCCCTGCACGCGTGGATGCGCGAACGACTGGCCGGCTCTGTCGCCGCGCACGCGCGCGCGCTGGCGGACGGCGGCCTCGGTGAGGGCCGCGACCCCGAGGCCGAGGCGATCCGCCTCGTCGCCGCGCGCTGCGGACTCCGGATGCTCCACCGCTACCTGCCGGATCGCGTGGACGTCGACACGGCTCTCGACGCGCATGCGCGGCTGATCGCGCATCCCGCCGGCTGGCGCGCCCCGGCGACGACGGCTCCGCGACCGCGGCGCCGCCCGGCCCGCCGCTCCCCCGCTGATCGAGGACGAGCCGGAGTCTCCCGCCGGCTACCGCACCGGCCGCGCCCGGCGAACCGCGATCGTGGACGACGCGATGACGCTGTTCGCGCGGGAGGGCTACGGCGACACCAGCCTCCAGGACATCGCGACCCGCGTCGGCGTCTCCAAGTCGGCGCTGTACCACCACTTCCCGTCGAAGGATGCGCTGCTGCTCGCGGTGCTCCGCGAGCGCGACCACCGGATCGACGACACGGTCGCGGGCTCCCCCGCCCGCAGCGCCGCCGAGATCCTGCGCGGCTTCGCGGACGGCGCCGAGGCCAACGAGCGCGACCAGCCGGGCCTGATCGAGCTCTACGCCGTCATCTCCTCCGAGGCGACGGTCCCCGACCATCCCGCCCACGCGTACTTCGAGCATCGGTTCGCGCAGGCTCTCGACGGCTTCACCGCGATGTTCGAGGCGGCCCGGGACGCGGGCGACCTGCCCGCGCACCGCGACCCGGCGCACGAGGCGCTGTGGGTGCTCGCGCTGTGGGACGGCCTGCAGTACCTCTGGCTGTACGACCACGACTCGGTGGAGGTGGCGGCGGCACTGCGTACCCACCTCCTGGACGTATTGCCGGTCTGACGCGCCGAATCCCCCCAAAATCACCCCCGAATGGGTGTCCCCACTTCAGTGGACACGGCCCTAGAGTGGACAGCACCTTCCGGAACCCGAAACTCCGGAAGGTATGCCACTGCCGAAGTCGCTCGCCCGGGCGACTGACCCGCCCGTTATTGGTCGCGTTCGGTGGCGCGTTGGGGGAACGCTATGCTGACGCGCGCGCGGACGCCTCGTGGAAAGTGCCCGACTTCCATGTTCCGTATGCTCAACCCTGTCCTGTCCGGCCGCCCGTTGGCGGTGCTCGGCGCCGCTCCCGCGGGAAGCTGGATCGCCGTCACCTCCCGGAGCGTCGCCCCGCAGCCCCACGTCGTGGAGAGCGCAGCCTCCGTCGAGGAGGTGGCAGAAGCCCTCTTCGAGATCGTCCCGGTCAGCGACCGCTCGACCGTGCCGCTCGTCGGCTGGCTGGCCGACGCCTCCGACGACGACAGCCTCGACGCCTTCTTCGCCTTCCAGGGCTCCGCCCGCGACGCGGAGCGCCGAGCGCTGGAGATGGGGCGGCTGGTCGAGCTGCCCGAGGACCCGTGGTCGGGCGTCTCAGCCGTCCTGACCGTGGAGTCGGAGGCGGACTTCGCCTTCTTCGTCTGCATCGGCGAGGGCGAGCACATCCCGGCGCCGCTGTTCCGCCGCGCGCAGGAGCTGGCCGCCTGAGTTCAGGCGCCGCGCGTACTCTCGCTGATGCCGCAACGGCGGAGCGGGAGGACACGATGGCGGGACGCGGGCGCTCCTGGACCCTGCTCGGCGTGCCCTCGAGCGCGGGCGGTCACACGCCGGGGATGGACCTCGCCCCGGCTGCGATCCGGTCCGCCGGGCTCGCGGAGGCGCTTGTGGCACGCGGCCACGGCGTCGCGGACTCCGGAGACGTGCGCGGCTTCCGGCGCACGCCCGACCCCGCGCATCCCGACCGCCAGAACATCGCCGAGGTCGCCCGCGTCGCCGACGACACGGCCGACACCCTGGCGCGCATCGTCGCCACCGGCTCGACACCGCTCGTGATCGGCGGCGACTGCACGGTGACCACGGGAGTGGTCGCGGGCTTCCGGCGGGCGAACGCGCCCGCTGCCCTCCTCTACTTGGATGGTGGCCCCGACCTGTATACGCCGGGCGGCATCGCGTACGGCAACGTCGACGCGATGGGAGTGGCGCACCTGCTCGCGCTGCCCGGGAGCGATCCGGTGCTGACGGCGGCGCTCGGACCCGCTCCGCTGTTGCGAACCGACGAGATCGTGCTGCTCGGCGACGCCCGCCCGGAAGACCCGGCCGACCTGGAGTGGCGGCGCGTGAACGAGCTGGGGCTGGTGCGGATCCCGGCGACCTGCGTCCACGAGGACGCCGCCGCAGCAGCCCGAGCGGCCCGGGACGCGATCGAGGCGGCCGGCGAGCGCTTCGTCCTGCACTTCGACGTGGATGTGCTCGGACACCTGCACCTGCCGCTCGCCAACATGCCGAACCCGGATGCCGCGCCCTGGGGGCTCGACGTGGAGGAGGTGGTCACCGTGCTGCGTGTGCTTACCGCCAGCGACCGCTTCGCCGGTCTCGTGCTGACCGAGGTCAACCCGGCGAATGCGCCGGACGCCTCCGCGCTCGTCGACTACGTGCGGATGGTCGTGGACGGCGTCAGCCCAGCGCCGGCCCGATCTCGTCCAGTGTGAGCGACGGCACGAACGTCGGCTGCTCGTAGAGGCGTTGCAACTCTGCGGTGTCGATCGCGACCAGCCGCGAGGCGTCCACGGTGTCGTCCCCGCCGCCCAGCATCCAGGCGCTGTGCCACAGCCCGGCCAGCGTGACCGCGCCATCCACCATCAGGCCGGCGGTCTGCGCACCGGCATCGCGCCACAGGGCGTCGGTCACGGCGACAGACGCGTCGTCGGGCTTGTGCGCCACCGCGGCGTACGCATCCACCAACGCGCGAGGCCCGACCGCCCGGGCGGACCGGTCCATCAGCGCGACGACCGCGACGGCGGCATCGGCGGCCGAGCCCAGCGGGGCAGGCCACATCGCCTTCGGCAGCGCCGCCGAGATCCCTTCGACGAGCTCGGCGTCGTGCCGGTCGACCATCGTCGTCTCGTACGCAGAGTGCACGCCCTTCCCGGTGCCGTCCGGCAGGCCGTCGGCCAGGTACGACCCGTGGAGCGGCTGGCACGCGTCCCCGACATAATGCGCGACGAGCCCGGCCGCGGCCACGAACCGCACCGCGTCCCCTGCCCGCGCTGCGGCGACCAGCTCCTCGAAGAACTGCTGCACCCGGAACGGCAGCAGCCCGCGCTCATCCGGCGCCGTCTTCCCCAACCGCGTGTAGTAGTCCTGCCACACCGGGACCGCGACCTGCGCCGGATCGGCGACGCAGCGCTCGCGCAGCGTGGTCCCGTCGAGCGGCTGATCGATGTCGGCGTAGTGATTCGGGTGCTCCGGGCCCGAGCGGAAGGCGGTATCGCGGCCACCCGGAACCGCCGAGGGCAGGTTCTTCCAGATCAGGTCCGGGACATCGGCGAGCGGCACGAATCCCTTCTGGGCATTCGCGGCACGCACCTCCGCCGACACCGCGCGTCCCTGCGGTCCGATCCGCACGCTGATCCGGTCCGCGTTCGCCGCCAGCAGGGTCCGCAGCGCACCCTCCGGCACCTGCTCGCACGCGAACGACGCGATCGTGTAGTGCCCGGTCTTCCCCCAATACGGCTGCAGCGCCCCGGGCGGTACAGCGCCGCTTCCCCATCGGCCATGGGACGGATGCTACCCACTGGAGGTGACACTGCGGTGAAGCGCTATCCTGGGGCTCCCCGTAGCTACGGGTATGGGGAACAGTGCCAGAGCCGGACCGAGCGATCGATCCGGCTCTGGTCCCGCTCGCGGGTCAGTCGCCGTCGTGCAACGTCACGTGGTAGCCGTCCGGGTCGGCGAAGGTGAAGGTCCGGCCGAAGGGGCCGTCGACCGGCTCCGAGACGATCGCATGGCCGTCCGCCGCGAGATCGTCGTGGATCGCCTGCACGTCGGTCGCCTTGAGCCACAGCGCGACGCCGACTCCGGGATGCGCCACCGACGACAGGTCGGTCCCGGGCAGCGGGTCGCGGAGCGCGAAGGCGATCGGGGCGGTCGCGAAGACGACCGCATGCGGCGGCCCGGCGGGCGAACGCACCAGCCCGAGGTAGCGCTCGTAGAACGCCTGCGAGGCGTCGAGGTCTCGCACCTGCAGCGAGATGAAGTCGGGTCCGATGGCGGGCATGTCGTTCTCCTTCGTGGCGTGTCAGCTTTCTGACACACGAAGGCTATGTCAGAATACTGACATGCGTCAAGACCGCGTCGGCATCGACCTCGACACGTCGCTCGGCTACCTGCTCAAGGAGGCATCCAGCGCCCTCCGCGCCGCGATGGAGGAGGTGCTGCGTCCGCTCGGCATGAACATCACCCACTACTCGTGCCTCGAGCTCCTGGCCCAGCGGCCCGGACTCTCGAACTCGGAGCTCGCGCGCGGCACCTTCGTGACGCGGCAGACGATGAACGTCCTCCTGCAGGCGCTCGAACGCGACGGCGAGGTCGCCCGGGCCGCCGAGGCACCCGTGGGCAAGGCGCTCCCGACGCGGCTCACCGAGAAGGGGCGCCGCAAGCTCGAGGCGGCGACGGCGGCCGTACGCGACGTCGAGCTGAGGATGCTCGCCGGCCTCACCGAGGAGGAGCAGGCCGCCGCGTTCCGCATCCTCCGCGGGATGGTGACGTCGCTCCGGGGCTGATCGGCGTCAGACCGCCGCGGTGCGGCTGCGCACCTCGCGCTCCATCCGCTTCTCGTGGCGCTCGCGTCCCTTGATCGCCTCGAGCTCCCGGCTCTTCGGCGGCGCGTTGGTGACCAGCTGGTCGAGCATCCTCCGGGTTGCGGCCGCGATCTCGTCGATGGCCTGATCGAAGGCGGCCGCGTTGGCGCGGGAGGGACGCGTGGACCCGCTCACCTTGCGGACGAACTGCAGCGCGGCCTCCCGCACCTCATCGTCCGTCGTCGCCGGCTCGAAGTTGTGAAGGCAGCGGATGTTGCGGCACATGTGCCGACGATACGCCTACTCGTGCGGCGGCAGGGTGATCGAACCGGTCATCGCGCCCTCCGCCGAGCCGGCGGAATCGGACTCGATGAGGGTGCGCTCGATGTGATCGCGAAGCGAGCTCATGGTGTTCCTAACGTACTGAAGACAACCGGAACATCTTGCGCCCTCCCGGCTGGGAGATCGCAGAGGGTGCGCGGCGCGTCACCGCGGGCGTCACCCCGGGTCGACGAACGTCGCGAGCGCCTGGTCCGGCGCGACCAGGTAGGTCGACAGCATCCGGCCGGTCCCCGGTCCCAGATCGCGCGCATTGTGCGGCGTCCCCGGCGGGATGAGGAAGCCGCTTCCCGCCTCGAGGTGCAGCGTCTCGGCGTCGTGAATGCGCATCTCCACGGTCCCGGCGAGGATGTAGCCCACCTCCTCCCCGGGTGCGTGTGCCAGCCGGACTCGACGCCCTCCGGGATCTCGGTCAGCACCTGCACGATGATGCGGCCGGGGATCGAGGACGCGGCGCGCTGCACCTCGGTGCGCTTGAGACGCCCGGCGAGGTCGTCGTGCTGTCCGTCGGTCATCGGCTGACCGCCTCCCGTGCGCGCAGGATGACGTCCGTCACCGCCCGGGGCTGCGAGACCATGATGAGGTGCGACCCCTCCATGGTGGTCAGCTCCGCGCCGGCCGCCTTCGCCATCGCGAGCAGGACATCCGACCCGGCCGCCTTGTCGCCGGTCGCGACCACGGCCCAGGAGGGCGCGTTCTTCCAGGCCGGGGCTCCGTTCTTCTCCTCGAACGCGGACGCGGCGACGGGGCGCTGCGAGGCGGCCAGCACCTTGCCCACCTCCGCCGGGAGGTCGCCCGCGAAGACCCGCGGGAACTCCTTCTCGTCGACGAACAGCTCCACCGCCGGCTGCCCGTCGGCGCCCGGGAAGTTCTTCTGCACCAGCGCGGGCCCGAGCGCGCTGTCGCGCGAGGTCCCCTCGATCTCGCCCAGCACCTGGCCGTCATCCGGCGCGAAACCGGAGACGAAGACCAGCCCCTTCACAGCGTCCAGCCCGGTGCCGGCGTTGCTGATGATCGCGCCGCCGTAGGAGTGGCCGACGAGGAGGACGGGACCGTCCAGCTGCTCGACCACGCTCCGCAGGTAGGCCGAATCGACCGCGATGCCCCGCAAGGCGATCGCCGGGACGAGGACGGGCACCCCGGCCTCCTGAAGCAGCTGCGTAACGCCCGCCCAGCTCGCGCCATCGGCGAATGCGCCGTGGACCAGGACGACGGTGACGTCGCCCTCCCGAGTATCCGACATGGTTCCTCCCCTTCGTTTCACCCCGACGATGCGCACAGAGTAGGGCGGTGATACCTCGCTCGGCTAGCAGAATTCGCGGTCTGCATCCGATCGCCCCCTTCGCGGGGAATGACTTCACGACGGCTCCGACCGGAGCCTCGATGAGACGAAGGGGTTCATCATGATGAGGAAGCGGTGGTGGCGGATCGGGGTGATCTCCACCGCGGTGCTGGCACTGATCGGGGTGTCGGCGGCGCCCGCGAACGCGGCGCCCCAGCAGACCTGGCGGTCGTTCGGGATCTCGCAGGTGTCGGTCTTCCACGGCGTCCCGGCGACGCCGCTGGACGTGTACGTGAACCACATCCGGGTGCTGAACGACTTCCAGCCCGGGACGTTCGCCGGCCCGTATCTGCTGCCGAGCGGCACCTACCGGCTGGCGATCACGGCGGCCGACGCGAGGAACGACAGCAGCCCGGTCATCGGTCCGGTCACCGTCAGCTTCGCGCGCAACACCAGCTACACCGTCGCCGCGCACCTCACGGCCGCGGGCGCGCCCACCGCGACCGTCTTCACGAACGACCTCTCCAAGACACCGTACGGCCAGGGTCGGCTGGTCGTGCGGCACACCGCCGCCGCTCCCGCCGTCGATGTCCTGGCGGGCGGCACGCCGGTCGTCCGGTCGCTCACCAACCCGAACCAGGCGGCGCTCGTGCTGCCGGCCGGCACGGTGAACGCGGCGGTCGCCCTGGCCGGGACGACCGCACCCGTGATCGGCCCGGCGGCGGTACCGGTCGTCTCGCGGCAGAACACCATCGTCTACGCCTGGGGCAGCGCGTCCGCCGGGAACCTGACGGTCGCCGTCCAGACGCTGAGACAAGGGAGCCTGCTTTCCTTCCCATGGATGACCCGGCACTGACAACCACCCGGCCGGCGGGCACAGCACCAACCCGCCGGCCGGGCCCGCCCGCGCCGCGGAGGCGCATGGTCGAGCAGCACGTCGGCGCCGCCGTGCATGCCTTCCTCGGCCCCTCGTGGGTCGTCCTCCTCGCTGCGCGGACCACCCGTGCGGGGCGGAGGGAGTTCCGCCGGCGCCTGGCGGGACCGGTCGAGCTGAGGCCGGGATGCGAGGCGGCGGACATCGAGCGGATGCCCGAGAGCGACGTGCTCGCCCTGCTCCGCGCCCACGGAGCACCCGAGCAGTGCGTGCTCGTCAAGGACGGCCTGCTCGAGGACGAGGTGACCGACCTGCCCTCCGCCCTGCACCGGGTCCTCCAGAGCCGCGAGGGCGCTCTGGTCTCGTGCATCGCCGGGCGGCTCTGCTTCCTGCAGTGCGACGGCGGACGCACCCGAGCGCTGCTCGCAGCGGACCCCGCCGACACCGATCGAGAGGATGGGATGGACCATGTCGAAGACAGCCGATGACCTGGCGCGGGCGGTCGCCGAACTGGCGGGCAGTCTGCCCGGCGAGCCGACCCCGGAGCAGGTGGCCCCGCTGCTGGCCGGCTTGAGCCGACGCGAGCGCGCCGTGGTGGCGCTCTTCTTCGAGCGGCTGGCCGAGGGCGAGCGCGGGCTCTTCGCGGGCTGAGCGGGGCCGAGCCGGACTGGCGTCAGCCGGAGGCGAGCGTCCCCCGGACGATGCTGTCCCCGGAGTGCGCCGGGTCGCCGTTCAGCGGTTGCTGCGAGATGTCGACGACCGGGTAGTCCGCAGCGGCGATGTTGGGCGGCATGGCGAACGTGCCCGAGTCGCCGGCGAGCAGGCCCACGCTGATCGACTTGGTCAGGTCGCTGTTCATCAGCCAGACCTCGCGATAGTCGCCGCTGGAGTGGACGGCCGGGGAGTCGAGCTCGATCTGGAGCACCGTCGTCCCGTCGGTCTGCCGTTCCATCGTCGCGGTGCCGCTGGACGTCGACCAGGCGGGCAGGCCCGCGAGCGTCGCGTGCGCCTGGACCTGCGCGGTGGGGCGGAGCACGAGCACCGCCGCGACGACGACGGCGACGAGGAGCACGGCGGCGCCCGACAGCGCGGCCACCCAGCGACGGCGGGACGCGGTGCTCCGGACCCGGCGCTGCGCGGCGACGTGCGCGGGCGGCTCCGCGGGCGCGGGCGCAGGCGCAGGAACCACCGCGGGCGCGGCCGGCGCCTCCATCGTGAGCTGGGCACGGATGCCCTCCCACACGGCGGGCGACGGCTCCCTCAGCTCGAAGTCGACCGGACCGTTCTCGCGGGCGGCGCGGGTGACGCGCATCAGCCGGTCGAGCTCCGACCGGCACACCTCGCAGCCCATGACGTGCTGGACGTCGGCATCGTCGACGTCCGGGTCGCCGAGCGCGAGCATGGCGAGGGCGTCGGGATCGCTATGCGTCATCCGCGTCCTCCAGCCGTGCTCGCAGCCGGAGCAGGCTGCGCCGGATATGACTCTTGACGGTGCCGAGCGGCAGGTCGAGCTGCGCCGCGATCTGCGTGTGCGTCAGCCGATCGTAGAACGCCATCCGCATGATCCGCTGCGGAACGGGGTCGAGTTGTTCGAGCTCCTGGCTCATCTCGACGCTGTCCGCGATCTCGTCGGTCCAGGTCAGCGACTGCAGGTAGACGCTCTCCATCAGCGCCTGCAGCTCGCGCTGCCGCTTCGCCCGCGCCTCGTAGGCGTCGACGATCTTGTGCCGCGTGATCGCCATCAGCCAGGTGCTGAGCTTCGCCCGCGAGGGGTCGAAGGAGGCGCGCGACTGCCATGCGGCGACGAACACCTGCTGGGTCACGTCCTCGGCGTCCGCGACATCGCCGAGCGAACGGAGCGCGAGCGTGTAGACCAGCCGGCCCCAGCGCTGGTACAGGCGCTCGATAGCGTCCACCTCGCCGGACTGCAGCCCGGCGATCAGTGAACGCTCGGTGTCATCCACGAGCCCATCATCACCCGTCAGGCCGATTCGCGCCACACGATGGGGGTGTCGAGCACGAGCCCGCCGGCGGTCGTGTCGCCGGTGCGGATCTGCTCCAGCACCGCATCGGCGGCGGAACGGCCTAGGCCCTCGGCGGGCTGGTGGACCGTCGACAGGAGCGGAGTGGTGCGTGTCGCCCACGAGCTGTCGTCGAAGCCGACCAGTCCGACGTCGCCCGGGATGGAGCGCCCGGCCTCGTGGAGGGTCTGCATCGCGCCCGCGGCGACCGCGTCCGACGCGGCGACCACGCCGTCGATGTCGGGCGCGCGCTCGAGCAGGGTGCGCATCCCGTCGGCACCGTCGTTGAACGAGTACAGCGGGACGGGCACGACGAGCTCGGGGTCGTACGCGATGCCGAGCGCTTCGCGGAACCCTGCCAGGCGGTCGGCGCCCGAGTCGCGGTCGAGGGCGGCGGCGATCATGCCGATCCGGCGGCGGCCGGTCTGCATGAGCCGCCGTGTGATCGCGGCGGAGGCGCCCCGGTTGTCGATGCCGATGAAGGGCGCGGTGATCCCCGGCGGGTGTCCGACGAACGCGGCGGGCAGGCCCAGTCGCTCGATGACCGAGAGGATGGGGTCGCGGTCGCGCGCCGACACCACGATCGCGCCGTCGACGAAGCCGCCGCTCAGATAGCGCGAGACGCGGTCGGTGTCGCGCTCGGAGTCCACGATCAGGCAGACCATCTGGTAGTCGTGCGCCGACAGCGCGGCGTTCGCGCCGAGCATGATCACGCCGATGTTCGGGTCCTCCAGGAACACCGAGTGCGGCTCGTGGACGATGAAGCCGACCGCCTGCGTGCGCTGGCGTACCAAGCTTCGTGCCGCCGTGTTCGGGGTGTAGCCGACCTTGCGGATCGCCGCCTCGATCGCCTGCCGCGCCTCGCTCGAGACGTAGTGGCCGCCGTTGACGTAGCGGGACACGGTCCCCCGCGAGACGCCCGCCTCGAGCGCCACGTCCACCACGGTGGCGCGGCGGCGGGGTTCGGTCATGGAGGAAGTCTAGGGGATGCGGGAGCTTGACAGATGGAATGCGGCCTGCTTAGTCTGTGCACGTTCACAGTCCCGCTGCTCCGGCTTCGGAGCGACGCAGACTGTGCACGTTCCCACAATGAACGACGGGACGCGCACACCCAAATGTGTGCACGTTCACAGACTGGCAAAGGAGCCACAGTGCTCATCCCCGACGCGGACGGCATGATCCTCGGGTGCGACTACAACCCCGAGCAGTGGGACCGCGCCGTGTGGCTCGAGGACATCGCGCTGATGCGCGAGCTCGGCGTCGGTCTCGTCGCCATCAACATCTTCGGCTGGGCGCAGGTCAACCCGGCGAAGGGCGTGTGGGACTTCTCCGCGCTCGATGAGATCATCGGCCTGCTGCACGACGCCGGCATCCGCGTGAACCTGGGGACGGCCACCTCGTCGACGCCGGCGTGGCTCACGACCCTGCATCCCGAACTCCTCCCTGTCGCGATCGACGGCACGCGCCGCTTCCCGGGCGGACGCCAGGCCTTCTGCCCCAGCTCGCCGGTCTACCGGCGCTACGCGCTCACACTGGTTGAGCGCATCGCCGAGCGCTACGGCCACCACCCCGCCGTCGCGCTGTGGCACGTGTCGAACGAGATCGGCTGCCACAACGCCCTCTGCTACTGCGACGAGAGCGCGGCGTCGTTCCGCGGCTGGCTGCGCGACCGCTACGAGACGATCGATCGGCTCAACGATGCCTGGGGCACCGCATTCTGGAGTCAGCGCTACGGAGCGTGGGAGGAGATCCTGCCGCCGCGCGCCACGCTCTCCACCCGTAACCCGGCCCAGGTCGTCGACTTCCACCGGTTCTCCTCCGACACACTGCTGAACCACTTCCGTGCCGAGGCGGAGGTCATCCGCCGGCACAGCGACCGGCCGGTGACGACGAACCTCATGAACGCGGCGCACATCCAGAACATGGACTACTGGAGCTGGACGGGCGACCTCGACCTCATCGCGAACGACCACTACCTCGACGACCGCCTCGACGACCCGACGACCGAGTTGGCCTTCGCGGCCGACCTCACCCGCGGCCTCGCGCAGGGCCGTCCGTGGATGCTGATGGAGACCTCCACCGGAGCGGTCAACTGGCAGCCGGTCAACCTGGCGAAGGCACCCGGGCAGCTGCTCCGGAACGCGCTCACGCACGTGGCCCGCGGCGCCGACGCGATCTGCTTCTTCCAGTGGCGCGCCTCCGTGCGCGGCTCCGAGAAGTTCCACTCCGCCCTGCTCCCGCACGCCGGCACCGACTCGGCGACCTGGCGCGAGGCGCAGGAACTCGCCCGCGCGCTCGGCGCACTCTCCGAGGTGACGGGCACCACGGTCCGCGCCGAGGTCGCGATCGTCTTCTCCTGGCAGTCGTGGTGGGCCGCCAACGGCGACAACCTGCCCAGCCAGAACGTCCGCTACCTCGAGCAGGTGCACACGGTCTACCGTGCCCTGCGCGCGGCCGGGGTCACGGTCGACGTCGTCGCCCCGGGCGCCGACCTGGCCGGCTACCGGCTGGTGGCGGTCCCGGCCCTGTACTCGCTCACCGAGAGCCAGGCGGCGGGGCTGCACCGGTACGTCGAGCAGGGCGGCCATGCCGTCGTCACCTTCTTCAGCGGTCTCGTCGACGAGGAGCAGACGGTCGTCACCGGCGGCTACCCCGGGCTCCTGCGCGACCTGCTCGGCGTGCGGATGGACGAGTTCACCCCGCTGGTGCCGGGCGACAGCGTCCACCTCGCCTCCGGCCGCACGGGCACGGTCTGGAGCGAGCGCGGCCGCGCGACCACCGCCTCCGTCGTCGACACCTTCGCCGAGGGACCTGCCGCAGGCAGCCCGGCCATCACCCGCAACTCGTATGGCGACGGCACCGCCTGGTACGTCGCGACGGAACTGGACCAGCTCGACCTCGACGACCTGGTCCGCGAAGCTCTCGACGGCGCCGGCGTCGCCCCCTCGCCGCCGGCGCCGCCGAGCTGGACGTCACCCGCCGCATCGGCAGCGACGGCACCTCGTTCCTGTTCGCCATCAACCACGGCGACCACGACGTGCAGCTCGCCTCCGCCGGCGTCGACCTGCTCTCCGGCGAGCGCCTGGAGAGCTCCGTCGTCGTCCCCGCGGGCGGTGTGCGCATCATCCGCGAGGACGCCGCGCCCGTCCTCGTCCCCGCCGGCGATGCCGGGATCAGCAGAGAGGAGGCGTCATGACCGTGACGTCCGCCACCGCGCGGGCCGAGGCGCCCGCGCGCCCGCCCCGCCGCCGCATCCGGACCCCGCACAAGCGCGCGATCATCGCGCTCGTCGCCCCGTTCCTGGTGCTGTTCGCCCTGTTCTACGCGCTGCCCGTCGCCTACGCCGTGTGGGAGTCGCTGCTGGTCGTCCAGCGTGACGGCACCTTCGGTCCGGCGACCGAGGTCTTCGGCGGGCTCCAGCAGTACGCCCTGGTGTTCCAGGATCAGGCGTTCTGGACCTCCGTCGGCCGCGTTCTCCTGTTCGGCGTCGTGCAGGTCCCCGTCATGCTCGGCCTCGCCCTGGTGTTCGCCCTGCTGCTCGACTCGCCGCTGATCAAGGGCAAGCGATTCTTCCGACTGGCCTACTTCGTGCCGTACGCCGTCCCCGGCGTGATCGCAGCGATCATGTGGGGATTCCTGTTCTCGCCGAACCTGTCGCCGTTCTCGGCGCTCACCAAGGCCGTGCCCTTCCTCGGCGCCGACCTGGTGCTGTGGTCGATCGCCAACGTCGTCACCTGGGTCTATGTCGGCTACAACATGCTGATCATCTACTCGGCGCTCCTCGCGGTGCCGCAGGAGATCTACGAGGCCGCGCGTCTCGACGGCGCGGGCCAGTTCCGGATGGCGTGGTCGATCAAGATCCCGATCGTGCGTCCCGCGATCCTCCTGACGGCCGTCTTCTCGATCATCGGCACGCTCCAGCTGCTCGCCGAGCCCCAGGTCTTCGCCTCGTTCAGCTCCGCGGTCACCAGCACCTACACGCCGAACATGACGATCTACGCGACCAGCTCGCTCCCGAACTACAACCTCGCCGCCGCGTTCAGCGTCGTGCTCGCGCTGGCGACCTTCGTCCTCTCGTTCACCTTCCTCAAGGTGACGCAGCGAAAGGGGCAGGACGCATGACCGCCGAGACCCTGATCCCGGTCCCGACCGGAGCCCGCGCCGAACGCGAGGTGCGACGCCGTCGCCGCCGCGGGCAGGGCACCGCCCCGCGGCAGAGTGCGGTGTCCCGCACCGTCGCCATGACGGTGATGGTGCTGTTCACGCTCTACACGCTGATCCCCCTGTGGTGGCTCGTCGTCGCGTCGAGCAAGTCGCGCGGGCAGCTGCTCACGACGAACGGGCTCTGGTTCGCCGACTTCAACCTGTTCAAGAACATCGGCGACATGCTCGCCTACGGCGACGGGATCTTCGGGCGCTGGATGCTGAACAGCATCCTGTACGCGGGGGTCGGCGGCTTCTTCGCGACCCTGCTCGCCGGGATGTGCGGCTACGCGCTTGCGAAGTACCGGTTCCGCGGCCGCGAGAGCATCTTCAACATCGTCCTCGGCGGCGTGCTCGTCCCGGCCACGGCGCTGGCGCTCCCGTTGTTCCTGCTGTTCAGCAAGGTGCAGCTCACCGACACCATCTGGGCGGTGCTGCTGCCCTCGATCGTCAGCCCGTTCGGCGTCTACCTCAGCCGAATCTTCGCGGCGGCGAGCGTGCCGGACGAACTGATCGAAGCGGCTCGGCTCGACGGCTCGGGCGAGCTGCGCACCTTCTTCACCATCGCGGTGCGGCTCATGACGCCGGCGCTCGTGACGGTGTTCCTGTTCCAGTTCGTCGCGATCTGGAACAACTTCTTCCTGCCCCTGATCATGCTGCGGTCCACCGAGCTCTTCCCGGTCACCTTCGGCCTCTACACCTGGAACACGCAGATCAACCAGGTCCCGGAGCTGCGCACGTTCGTGCTCTCCGGCGCCTTCCTGTCCATCATCCCCCTCGTCGTCACGTTCCTCCTGCTCCAGCGCTACTGGCGGAACGGGCTCGGCTCCGGCTCGCTCAAGTAGCCGGCGCCCGACGACCCCAAGCTCCCGGCATCGAAGCCGGGTGGATCACACCGAGAGAAGGATCACAATGCGATACCCGAAGAGAATCGCCGCCATCGCCGCCCTCGCGGTGAGCGCGACGGTCGCCCTGGCCGGCTGCTCCTCGTCGTCGTCGGGTTCCGGCGACACCGCGGCCGCCTGCGCCCCCAGCAAGGGCAAGGTCACGCTCGACTTCACCACCTGGGTGCCCGGCATGGCCGACGTCGTGAAGCTCTGGAACGACAAGAACCCCGACATCCAGGTCAAGGTGCAGGAAGGCCCCAACGGCAACAACGGCACCTACAAGAACTTCTTCAATGAGGTGAAGGCGGGCAACGCCCCCGACCTCGGCCAGGTCGAGTACGACGCGCTTCCGAACTTCCGCGTCCAGAACGCGCTCGAGGACCTGAGCGCCTGCTCCGCGGTCGTCAAGGCCAAGAGCGACTTCGTCGACTGGACCTGGAACCAGGTGTCGCTCGGCTCGGACAAGAGCGTCTACGGCATCCCGCAGGACTCGGGCCCCATGGCGCTGTTCTACCGCAAGGACCTCTTCGAGAAGAACGGCATCGCCGTCCCGAAGACGTGGGACGAGTACACGGAGGCGGCGAAGAAGATCCGCGCGCTCGGCGGGTACATCACCAACTTCTCGCAGACCGACATCAACCAGTTCGCCGGCTTCGTCTGGCAGGCCGGCGGCCAGTGGTTCGCCAACGACGGCAAGGACTGGACGGTGAACCTGACCAGCAGCGAGTCCACCAAGGTCGCCGACTACTGGAACGGCCTCATCAAGGACGGCCTCGTGTCGACGGTGCCGGCGTGGACGGACGAGTGGAACAACGCCTACAACTCCGGCCAGGCGTGGACGTGGAACTCGGCTGTGTGGGGCGCCAACTCCATCTCGTCGGGCGCTCCGGACACCGCGGGCGACTGGGCCGTCGCGCCGTCGCCGCAGTGGTCGGCGGGCGACAACGCAGCCGGCAACTGGGGCGGCAGCTCGGTGGTGGCGTTCACCGGGTCGAAGCACCTCTACGAGGCGACCAAGTTCGCCCTCTGGCTGAACACCTCCGATGAGGCGCTGACCGCGCTGAACAAGGCAGCCAACCTGTACCCGGCGACGAAGAAGGGCCTCGAGCTCCCCGCGCTGCAGCAGGGGGTCGACTTCTACGGCGGCCAGAAGATCTACGACGTGTTCGCGAAGGCCTCGTCTCAGGTGAAGCCGGACTTCACCTGGGGCCCGACGATGACCCAGACGTACGCGGATGTCTCCGACGGGTTCAAGAGCGCGGTCAGCGGCAGCGGCACGCTCACCGACGCGCTGAAGTCGGCCCAGGAGTCGACGATCAAGGCGCTGAAGGCGCAGTCCATCCCCGTCAAGGGCTGATCCGTCCCCGAGGGCGACGAAGATGGACGGGGCAGGCGCCGAGCCTGCCCCGTCCGCTGTACGAAGGAGAACCGCGTGCCCCTGCAGAGCATCCACCTGACGGCCGGCGGCGTGAGCGTGCTGCTCGACGTCGCCGACGACCGGCTGCCCGCCGTCGCCCACTGGGGCGCGGCACTCGGCGAGCTGGATGCGGCAGGCGCGCGTGATCTCGTGGCTGCGGGCGACCGTCCGGTCGTGGCGAACACCCCGGATGTGCCGACACGGCTCTCGCTGCTCCCTGAGCAGCACACCGGCTGGCTGGGCCGTCCCGGACTCAGCGGCAACCGCGACGACGGCGGTGCGTGGTCGCCGTGGTTGCGAGTCGTCTCCGTGGACACCGGCTCGGCCGACGAGCGCGACGGTCTCGCCACCGTCCCCGGCGGTGTCGTGCGGATCGTCGCGCGCGATGAGGAGGCTGCCCTCGAGGTCGCCTTCGACATCGAGCTGACGCCGCAGGGCGTCCTCCGCGTCGCCGCGACGCTGACCAACCATGGCGGCGCCTACCGGCTCGACGACCTCTCGCTCGCCCTGCCGGTGCCCGCCCGCGCCCGCGAGGTCCTGGACTTCGCCGGCCGCTGGGGCAAGGAGCGCACCCCGCAGCGCTCGCCGCTGACCGTCGGCGCCCACGTGCGAGAGGGCCGGCGCGGCCGCACCGGCGCCGACGCGGCCACCCTGCTCACCGTCGGCGAGCCGGGATTCGGCTTCGCGAGCGGCGAGGTCTGGGGCCTGCATGTCGGGTTCAGCGGAGACCACCGGCACTACGCCGAGCGGCTGTCGGGCGGCGACCAGGTCGTCGGCGGCGGCGAGCTGCTGCTTCCGGGCGAGATCGTGCTCGCCAGCGGCGAAGCTACCGGACACCCTGGGTCTACGGCGTCTACGGCGACGGGCTCGACGACCAGGCCGGCCGACTGCACCGCTGGTTGCGTGCGCGGCCGCAGCATCCCCGGCGACCGCGTCCCGTCACCCTCAACGTCTGGGAGGCGGTCTACTTCGACCACGACCTGGCGAACCTCACCGCGCTCGCCGACCGCGCGGCCGCACTCGGCGTCGAACGGTACGTGCTCGACGACGGCTGGTTCCGCCACCGCCGCAACGACCGCGCCGGCCTGGGCGACTGGTACGTCGACGAGACCGTCTGGCCCGACGGCCTGACGCCCCTGATCGACCGAGTTCGCTCGCTCGGCATGGAGTTCGGCCTGTGGTTCGAGCCTGAGATGATCAACCCCGACTCCGACCTCGCCCGCGCGCATCCCGAGTGGATCATGCAGACCGGCGGCCGGCTCCCGGTGGAGGCGCGGCATCAGCAGGTGCTGAACCTCGGCATCCCCGAGGCGTACGCCTACGTGCGCGACCGGATGGTCGACATCCTGTCGCACAACGACATCGCCTACATCAAGTGGGACCACAACCGCGACCTGGTGGATGCCGGGAGCCTCCCCACGGGCCGTCCGGGCGTGCATGCCCAGACCCTCGGCGTGTATCGGCTGATGGACGAGCTCAAGGAGCGCTTCCCGGACCTCGAGATCGAGTCGTGCAGCTCCGGCGGCGCACGCGTCGACCTCGGGGTGATCGAGCGCACCGACCGGGTCTGGGTGTCGGACTGCATCGACCCGCTGGAGCGCCAGGGCATGATGCGCTGGACGCAGCAGCTCCTCCCGCCGGAACTGCTCGGCGCCCACATCGCCTCCGGCCGTTCGCACACGACCCACCGCGTCCACTCGCTCGCGTTCCGTGCCGCGAGCGCGCTGTTCGGTCACCTCGGCATCGAGTGGGATCTGACCGAGGCGTCCGACGCCGAGCTCGACCAGCTGCGCGAGTGGATCGCGTTCCACGTCGAGAACCGGGACCTGCTGCACGCCGGCGACCTGGTGCGGATGGACGAGGTCGACCCGTCCCTGCAGATCGGCGGCGTCGTGGCCCCCGACGGCGGCCGGGCGCTGTTCGCCCTGGCCTACGTCTCCCGCTCCGACGTGGC
Organism: Leifsonia poae; assembly: GCF_050632865.1. GTDB lineage: Bacteria > Actinomycetota > Actinomycetes > Actinomycetales > Microbacteriaceae > Leifsonia > Leifsonia poae_B. Next base: position 107,412 of record NZ_JBODSA010000003.1, read on the forward strand.
GCCGATCGGCCGCGTCACCCTGCGCGGGCTGCACGCCGACCGTCGCTACCGCGTGCGCCTCCTGCCGTTGGGGTCGCCCCGCGGCGAAGGCGCGGCGCCCGCCTGGGCCGCGGACCCGGACGGGGTCGTGCTGACCGGCGCGGCGCTCGCGAAGGCGGGTGTGATGTCGCCGGTGTCGTATCCCGACACGGTGTGGCTGGTGGAGGCGACCGCGGTCGACTGAGTCCGCCCGCTGCCGACTTGACTTCAAGCGCTTGAGGTCTGTTCTGATGGGGACATGAGCACGCTGACCATCCAGGACGTCTCCCGCCAGAGCGGGCTGAGCGAGCCGACGCTGCGGTACTACGAGGAGGTCGGCCTGCTCGGCCCGATCGCCCGCGACGAGCGCAGCGGCCACCGCCGGTACGCCGAAGGCGACCTCGACTCCGCGCAGGTGCTCGCCTGCCTGCGCGCCATGGGCGTCGGCATCGAGGACATGCGCACCTACCAGGCGAACCGCCGCCGCGGCCGCGCGGCGGCGGGCGAGCAGCGGGACATCCTCCTGCGTCACGCCGAGCGCGTCGAGGAACAGATCGCGACGCTCCGCGTCCACCTCGACTACCTGCGCGTGAAGTCCCAGCTCTGGGACGCCCGCGACAGGGCCGACGCCGCGGCCGAGGCCCGTGCGCACGACGAGCTCGAATCCATCCTTCCCCGACTCGAGGAGACCTTCCGATGACCACCACCGACACTCCGACCGTCCTCGTCACCGGGGGCAACGGCTACCTGGGCACCCGGCTCGTCGCCGACCTGCTCGGCACCGGCGTCGCCGTCCGCACGACCGTCCGGTCGCTCGACCGCGCCGACGACGTTCGCGCCGCGGTCCGCCGCGCCGGAGCGGATGACACCGCACTGTCGTTCGCAGCAGCGTCCCTCACCGACGACGAGGGATGGACGAACGCGCTCGCGGGCATCAAGGAGGTGCACCACACCGCGTCCCCGATGATCCTCGGGACCACGCCCGACGAGGTGGTCGTCCCGGCTCGCGACGGCGCCCTGCGCGTGCTCCGCGCGGCCCGCGACGCGGGTGCGCGCAGGGTCGTGCTGACCTCGTCGTTCGCCGCCGTCGGCTATTCGCCGAAGCCGGTGCGCGAGTACGACGAGAGCGACTGGACCGACCCGGCCACCCCGGGCCTGCCCGCGTACCCGCTGTCCAAGGCGGTCGCCGAGCGCGCCGCCTGGGACTTCGTCGAGCGCGAGGGCGGCGGCCTCGAACTCGTCGCGCTCAATCCGACCTGGATCGCCGGCCCGACGCTCACCGCGTCCGTCCGCTCCTCCCTGTCCGTCTTCACCGGGATGCTCGACGGCACGATGACCGCGGTCCCGAGGCAGCGGTTCGGGATGGCGGACGTGCGCGACGTCGCCGCGGCGCACCGCGCCGCGATGGCCACGCCCGAGGCGGCCGGCAACAGGTACCTGCTGCTGGCCGACGGTCCGACCATGACGTTCCTCGACGCCGCGAACGTGCTGCGCGAACGCCTCGGCGAGCTCGCCGCGCGCGTCCCCACCGAGGAGCTGCATGGCGACGAGCCGGCGCCGCTGGTCATCCACAACGAGAAGGCGAAGCGGGAGCTCGGCCTGCGGCCGCGTGCCGCCGCCGACACGATCGTCGAGACCGCGGAGAGCCTGCGCGATCTCGGCCTGCTGACCGACCGGGCCAATCTGTCAAGACCCTGAGCGTCCCTGGACGCGCCTCCCGGACCGGTCTACCGTCTGTCGTCGGTCTATGCCGTCTCGTGACATGGGCCGCGGAAGGAAGCACGTGTCCCTTGATCTGTCCCCGTCACCCCAGCTCAGCGCCCGGTTCTCGCCCGACGCGACCGGGGAGCTGATCGTCGACGGCGTGCCCGAGACCTTCGCCGCAGAGAGCACGGAGCGCCTGCGCGAGGCCGTGCTCGGCCGCGTCGGCGAGATCGCGGCCTCCGCGGGGCGGCCGGTCCGCCTCACCGTCTCGGACGAGGAGGGCGACTGGCTGCTCGCCATCCAGCCGGACGGCAGCATCGGCGACGAAGAGGCGCTGTCCGTCGCCCAGGGCCCCGACCTCGCGCCGGTCTCCTCACGCCTGGCGACGACGCGCGAGATCCCGACCACCGACCCCGCCGCGACCGACAGCGGCACCACCGACGCCACCGCGACCGAGCCCGCCACCCGCGAGGCGCCGGCCCGGGAGTCGTTCCTGTACGTCGAGCGGCCGCGTCCCGACCGCGCCAAGCAGGGCTTCCGCGGCGCCCTCGCCCGCGCCGGCATGCCCCTCTCCCCCTCGGCGGCCGAGCTGCGGGAGCGGGCGGAGCTGGATGCGGTGAGCCGCCACTGGGCGGGTCCCCGCACCATCGCGATCGTCAACGGCAAGGGCGGCGCCAACAAGACGCCGACCACGGCCCTGCTCTCGGCCGTCTTCGCGCGCAACGGCGGCTCCGGCGTCCTCGCCTGGGACAACAACGAGACCCGCGGCACACTCGGTTGGCGCACCGAGAAGGACGACCACGACGCGACCGTCCAGTCGCTGCTCCCCGCCACCGACGAGCTGATGTCGGCCGGCGCGCGCACCGCCGACATCGGACACTTCGTGCACCACCAGAACGCCGACAAGTACGACGTGCTGCGCTCCAACCCGACCATGCTCGCCACCGAGCAGCGCATCTCGAGCGAGGACTTCGACCGCCTGCACACCGTGGCCACCAAGTTCTACCGGCTGGTGATCATCGACAGCGGCAACGACGAGTCCGCCGAGCGCTGGCTCCGGATGATCGATCACACCGACCAGCTGGTTATCGCGACCACCGCGCTCGGCGAGCACGCGGAGGCCGGCGCGCTCCTCCTCGAGGCGCTGCTGCAGCGGGATGCGCACTCGGCGCGGCTCGCGCGGGAGGCCGTGGTGATCGTGTCCCAGTCCGAGCGCACCGGACCGGCCGCCGACGTCCGCCGGGTCGCCCGGGGCTTCGAACCGCTCGCGCGCCGAGCCGTCACCATCCCGTTCGACCCGGAGATGCACGGCGGCCGACTGTCGTTCGAGTCGCTTGCGGCGCGGACGCAGCGGGCGTGGCTGCACGGGGCTGCGGCGGTGGCCGAGGGGCTGTAACGGGCTGGATCTTGTGCGGCGGCCCTCCGGCCGACGAGACTTCGTCGCGTACGCTGCCGCTCCGCGCAGCGACCCGGTTCCTCACACCCGAAGGAGTCGCACCATGCCCCTCACCTCCGCCGAACGCGACGAGATCGACGCCGCAAACGCCTCCGGACTGACGCCCGTGGTCTTCGTCCACGGCCTGTGGCTGCTGTCGAGCAGCTGGCAGCCGTGGCGCGCCCTCTTCGAGGAGCAGGGCTTCACGACGATCGCCCCCGGCTGGCCCGACGACCCGGAGACGGTGGAGCAGGCCAAGTCCGACCCCGACGTCTTCGCGGGCAAGATGGTCCGCCAGGTCACCGACCACTACGCCGAGGCGATCGATGCGCTCGACCAGGCGCCGGTCGTGATCGGCCACAGCTTCGGCGGCCTCATCGCCCAGAAGCTCGCGGGCGAGTCGAAGAACGCGGTCACCGTGGCGATCGACGCCGCGCAGTTCAAGGGCGTCACGGCGCTGCCGCCCTCGGCGCTGAAGGCCGGCGCGCCCGCCCTCCTGAAGTTCAACCACTCCAAGCACGGCGTCACCCTCACCTACGAGCAGTTCGCGTACGGCTGGACCAACGCCGTATCCGAGGAGGAGGGACGCGCGCTGTACGAGAAGTACCACGTGCCCGCCTCCGGGGTGCCGATCTTCCAGGCGGCCACCGCCAACTTCAACCCGTTCGCCGAGACCAAGGTCGTCACCGATAACCACGACCGCGGCCCGCTGCTGCTCATCGCGGGCGCCGAGGACCACACGGTCCCGCAGTCCGTCGTCGAGAACGAGTACCGCATCCAGCAGAAGAACCCCGGGGTGACCGAGCTGGTGGTCATCCCGAACCGCGGCCACTCGCTCGTCATCGACTCGGGATGGCGCGAGGTCGCCGACGAGGCACTGGAGTTCGTGCAGCGGCACGCGCGCGCGGCCGCCTAGTCACGACGCTGCTAAGCGATCACCTCGTGCAGGAAGGCGACCGCCAGCTCCTCCGCGCCCGTTCGCCGTGTGACGTCGCGGGGACGCCATCGCCGGTAGAGCTCGACCGACGCGAGCAGCGCCTCGGCCGCCTCGCGACGGTCGTAGCCGGACACCGTCGCCCGCAGCGCGGCCGCGTCCTCCGGCGCGACCGACTCCAGTCGCCGGACGCCGCGGGGCTCGGCGCCCGCCCGCACCGACGCCAGCGGGCCGAGCACCAGCGAGCGGAGCGCGGCCAGCGTGTCGAGCGCTTCGAAGAGCTCGCCGCGGGCCAGCTTGGTCGCGCCGTAGTGGATCCACGTCCAGAAGCGGTCTTCGATCCACTGCGCGTCGAACGGCGCACTCTCGGCCGGAAGCTGCGCCGCGGGTGCATCGACCGCTCCGTGCAACAGACGGAGGCCGCCCACCACCTCCGCGAACCGCGACTCCGGCAGGAAGGTGAAGTCGACGTGGAGCAGCGGCGGCCCCACCAGCGCCACGATGAGGCGCGGCTCGCCCACGTGCTCGCCGGTGAATCCGACCACGAGGTCCGTCCACGCGGCGATGAGGGCGAGCCGGTCGGCCATCACCGCGGCGTGCGACTCGTCAGGGATCGCGAGCACCAGGTCGACGTCCGAGAACGCGTCGGGCGAGCCGTGCGCGAGCGAGCCGGAGAGCGCGACGGCCGTCACCCGGTCGTCGGCGGCGATGCGCGGCAGCACGCGGTCCAGGAACTCCTGCTGCCGCTCGGGGATCCGCACGTCCCCGCTCACCCCAGCTCCCGCCGCATGATCCAGCGGACGCCGCCGCCCGAGTGCGCGTCGGTGGCCTGCAGCCGGTGGAAGCCGTGCCGCTCGAACAGCTCGACGGTCCCGACATAGCCGCTGATCACATCCACGCGGTCGCCGCCGGTGTCGACCGGATAGCCCTCCACCATCGCCGCCCCGTTCGCCCGGGCGTGCTCGACCGCGCCGTCGAGGAGATCGTGCATGAGTCCGCGCTTGCGGAAGGCGCCCCGCACGACGAAGCACACGATCGACCACGGGTCGCGGTCCTCGTCGACGTGCGGGATGGTGCGGGAGTTCATCAGGCGGCGGTACGTCGACTTCGGCGCGACGCTGCACCAGCCGGCGACCTCGCCGTCCGCGTACACCAGCACCCCGGGCCCCGGCTCCGTCTCGCACTCGTGCTGCATGTACGCGACGCGCTCGGGCATCCCGAGCCGCGCGTCCCGGTACGACATGCACACACATCCGCCGCCACCCGGCTTGCGCGGCACCATGAACGCCGCGAAGTCGTCGAACCGGCCCGTCGCAGGCAGCACGTCGATGCTCATGCGCCGAGCGTAGCGGGGACGGCCGACGCCGCGCCGCTCGTCAGCCCGCCGTGGCCGACGGTGTGGGGGTCGAGGTGGTCGCCGGCTGCTTCGCCTGGGCGAGCGCCTTCTCGAACGCGCTGATCGTGACGGCGTCGACGACCCCGGTCGCAGGGACGCCGAGGTCCGTCTGCAGCGCCATGACGGCCTCGGTCAGCGCGGGCGTCCAGGCGCCGTCGACCGGTCCGTCCCAGTAGCCGGCGAGCTTCAGCGTCTGCTGGAGGGCGATGGTGGCCGCTGTGTCGTCCTTCGCCGCCGCTCCTCCAGCGGCGGCGAGCTCCTTCTGCAGGGCTGCGGCCGTGGCCTTGTCGACCGCGCCGGTCACGGGAAGACCGTTCTTCTGCTGCAGGGCCTCCACCGCGGCGGCCGTCTGCGGTCCGTAGATGCCGTCGACCGCGCCGGTGTAGTACCCGGCCGCGGCGAGGTCGTTCTGCAGTGCAGCGACATAGGCGCCGACGGCTGCCTGCGCGTCCTGCGCCCGTTCGTCCGGGATGCAGCCGGCATCGGCGAAGAGACGCAGCCAGGCGAACTCGAGCGCGACGGCTGCGCTGTTGAACTGCACGGCGGCCTCGGCCAGCGGCGTCTCGTCGCCGATCGACTCCTGGGCGGCCGTGAATTCGGTGTCCGCGGTCTTGACCCGGTTCACGACGTCGGCGGACGGGAGCGGCGTCACGGAGGCCGAGGGAGACGGCGACGGAGGAGCCGCCGTCCCGGTCTGCACTGCGCGCAGCTTCGCCTCGGCGTCCGCCAGTTCCTTCTGCGCGGTCACCAACTGCTCGTGGGCGGCGACGGCCGCGTCCGCGCCGTCGAAGGCGGCATCCCGGGGACGGGACAGCTCAGCGCCCGCGCTTCGCACGTCGCCGACCGTCGGCGCCGTCGAGGTGAGGATGTCCCCGTACCGGTCGAGGCCCGTGATGTACGCCTTGCCCGCCTCGCAGAACGCCGCGGCGGTCGACGATGCCTCTGCCTCGGCGGAGGTCACCGCCTTCTGCTTGGCCGTCACCTCGGCTTGGGCCCGCTCCAGCTCGGTCGTCCCGCCCGAGCATGCGGTGAGGACGGCCACGGCGAGCGCCACCACCGCGAGAGCGCCCGATCGCGCGGCGCGAGTCCCCGCATCCTGCCCCGCCACTGCATCCATCGGCCCCTCCTCGGCGGCACGATGGCACCCTGGGGCGGTCCTTGGGAAGACGGCAGAATGGCGTCGTCACCGGGACGCACGCCGGGAAGGGCCGCGCACCAACGCCACAAGGCCCAACACGGCGACGACGACCCACGCCACTCCGCTCACCCACAACGCCACCTGCCCGACCGTGTTGAGCAGCTGGGATCCGGTCGCCCGCGCCAGCGCCTGGGTCGCGACGGTGTACATCCCGAGCGGGAAGACCACCGCCCAGAGCGGCGCCTCGTACCGCAGCGGTGTCCGCTTCACGAACCGCTTCCACACCGCGGCGATGACGAGGAACGGAATGCACCACGTCCCGAACCCCCACAGGAGCAGCGCCGTCCCGCTGAGGTACGGCCGCACCGCCAGCAGCTCGGGCATCAGGGTCAGGCGCCCGGCGGCGAGCGCCGAGATGGCCGCGGCGCCCATCACCACCCACGCCGTCGGTTCGACGGCCGCCTCGCTGCCGCGCCGCCCGAACAGCCGCGCGGTCAGCAGCCCGGCGATCAGGAGGTACAGGACGACGCCCGCACCCCAGAGCGCGATGCCCACGATCCCGGCGCCCAGCGTCGAGAAGATGATCGCGAGCGCCTGCGTCGCGACGACCCAGAGCATCCAGGACCCATCGACAGCCCGGGTCACGGGCTCGCCGGCATCGGAGCTCAGGACGAGCAGCGGCAGCATCCCGTACGTGACCAGCAGCCAGACCGGGACCGCGATGATGGCGGCGACCGTGGCCACCCACGGGACGCCGAGGATCGCGAACAGCGCCGCGAGCACGCCGAGCGCGGCCACCACGGTGAAGAACCCGAAGCCACGGGCGGGGTCGCGCAGGTCCGCCGCGAACCGGTCGGAGGCGGTGATCCCGCGCGCGATCAGCAGCACGGCGAGCACGACGAAACCGACGGCACCGATGACCGCCAGCACCACACCGACAGGGCGGAGGCCCGCTGTCGTGAACGCGGTGCCCACGATCCCGGTCGCCATCACGAAGGCGAACGCGTTCGACGGCAGAGTGTGGATCGGATTCCTGGTCGGCGATTGCACGGTGCTCATGGTCCCGGTGTATCCGCGCGCCGTCGCGCACTCGATCCCTTGAACCACCGGCCTCGTGGTGCGATGTGCGCTGTCAGAACAGCGCGGACACGCCCGTCGCCACGCTGTAGATCGCAAGCCCCGCGAGGGCGCCCACGACCGTGCCGTTGATGCGGATGAACTGCAGGTCGCGGCCGACCTGCGTCTCGATCTTCTCCGTCGTCTCCGACGGGTCCCACGACTGCACGGTCTCGGTGATGACGTGGGCGATGTCGCTCCGGTAGCTCGTCACGAGGTGCAGTGCCGCGCCGGTCAGCCGTGCGTTGAGCGAGGCCCGCAACTGGTCGTCCGCGCGGATCCGGCGTGCCACATCCACGACGAACGCCTCGGCACGCCGCCGCAGTTCGCCGTCCTCGTCGGCGAGCGCGTCGATCGCCGCGGCGCGGGCGGCCTGCCAGGTGGAGGCGGCCAGCTCGCGGATGCGCGGGTCGTCGAACGCGCGTCCCTTCGCCGCCTCGAGCCGTTCGATCGTCGCGTCGTCGTGCTGCAGCCGGTCGGCGAGCTGGGCCAGGTACTCGTCGAGCGAGCGACGGAGGCGGTGGTCGGGGTCATCGCGCACGCTCCGGACCAGCCGCCGGGCCTCCGCATGGAGCCGATCGTCGATCGCGCGGTCGACGAACGACGGCAACCACGACGGCAGCCGCCGCGACACGACCGACCCGAACGCCTCGGGGTTGGCCGCCAGCCACTCGTCCAGCCGATCCAGGAGGAGGTCGACCGCCTCCCTGTGGCCGCCCGAGCTCAGCACCCGCTCGCCGAGCCGGCCGAGGGGCGGCCCCCAGAGCGGAGCGACCACGTGCGTGCGGACGACCGCCTCCATCGCCTCGCGCATCCGGTCGTCGTCCACCAGGTCGGCGAGCCCGGCCACCCCCTGGAACGACTCGGCCACCACCCGCCGGGCGTTCCCCGGCTCGGCGAGCCAGTCGGCGGCGGCGCCGGCGAGGTCGATGGTGCCCAGCTTGCCGGCGACGACCTCGTCCGACAGGAAGTTCGTCTCGACGAACGCGCCCAGCGTCGCGCCGATCTCGTCCTTGCGGTTCGGGATGATCGCCGTGTGCGGGATGCGCAACCCGAGCGGATACCGGAACAGCGCGGTCACGGCGAACCAGTCGGCGAGCGCGCCCACCATGGCGCCCTCGGCCGCCGCGCGGACGAACCCGAGCCACGGATAGCGATCCTGGAGCGCGAACGACACGGCGAACACGACGGCGGCCACCACCAGCAGGCTCGTCGCGAGCGCCTTCATCCGCCGCAGGGCGAGCCGGCGTTCGGCGTCGGTCGGGAGGATGGTCACCCTGGGCACGGTACGCCATACTGACCGCATGAGCGGCGCACGCAGCCAGGGCACCTCCGGCGACAACCGGTTCGGCGAGTTCGTGAAGCGCAAGTGGCTCGCCATCGTGCTGGTCCTGCTGCTGATCGTCGTGGCGATCCAGAACGGGATCGGCGGCGATCAGGCGACCATCTTCGTGCTGTGGGGGCAGGTTCAGCTGCCGACCTGGCTGCTGGTGCTGATCGTCTTCGCCATCGGCGTGATCACCGGGTGGGTGCTGGCCCGCAACCGTGCGGCGCGGAGGGCCCGGCGCTGATTCGCTCATCGCACGTGGACCGACGAACACCCAGCTAGCGCGCCTACGCTCGGATCATCTGGGGCGTCCGCCCACATCCTCGGCTGGGAAGTCGTCTCACCAGCGGAGGACAGCATGACTGCATCCACCCTCGGCCCCGTCCTGCGGACCAGGCCTCGCACCGGCAACCGCCCGGCGGTCACCAGCACGTACAACGAACTGCTCGGACGCGTCCGCGGCGAAGGACTCCTCGAGCGGCGTCGGGGCTTCTACATCGGGGTGTTCGCCGCCCTCACCGCAGGGCTCGGCGGCGCGGTCGCCGGCTTCATCCTGCTGGGCGACTCCTGGTTCCAGCTGCTGATCGCCGCCGCCCTGGGTCTCATCTTCACGCAGTTCGCGTTCCTGGGCCACGAGGCCTCGCACCGGCAGGTCTTCGCCTCCGGCCCCACCAACGACCGGGCCGGACGACTCATCGCGACCTGGCTGGTCGGCATGAGCTACCAGTGGTGGATGACGAAGCACACGCGGCACCACGCCAACCCCAACACCGAGGGCAAAGACCCGGACATCGCGTTCGACACGATCTCGTTCACCGAGCAGGACGCCGCGCGCCAGCGGGGCCTCCTCGCCGTCATCACGCGGAGACAGGGCTACCTGTTCTTCCCGCTCCTGCTGCTGGAGGGCGTCAACCTCCACGTCACCTCCATCCGCTCGCTGCTGGCCCGGGGACCGGTCGAACGCCGCGGGACCGAGCTCGTCGCGGTCGGCCTGCGGCTCTCCGTCTACATCGCGGTCGTGTTCCTGACGCTCCCCCTCGGCATGGCCTTCGCGTTCCTCGGGGTGCAGCTCGCGGTCTTCGGCGTCTACATGGGAGCGTCGTTCGCCCCTAACCACAAGGGGATGCCGCTCCTGCCTGCGGGTTCGCGCGTCGACTTCCTCAACAAGCAGGTGCTGACCTCGCGGAACATCCGCGGGGGTCGCGGGATGAGCCTCCTGATGGGCGGGCTCAACCACCAGATCGAGCACCACCTGTTCCCGAGCATGCCCCGACCCGCGCTCCGGCGGGCGCGCGAACTCGTGCGGGAGCACTGCGCCGCGCACGACATCCCGTACACCGAGACCGGGCTGGTGAACTCGTACCGGATCGTCATCCGCTACCTCAACCGCGTCGGACTGGCCGCCCGGGACCCGTTCGACTGCCCGGCCGCGCATCGCCTCCGTCGCGCCTGACAGTCCCCTCCGCCTCCCCTGACAGTCCCCTCCACCACGTGGACAGTGTCACCCGCATGCGGGCAGACTACGAGGACACCCTCCGGTAGACGTGAAGCTTCGATTGGCACGATCTTTGCCCCCTTCCGGACCGATCCAGGAGGGCAACATCATGGGCTTCCTCAGCTACCAGAACCGCGACTTCGACATGGACGACCGCACCCTCGCGCATCTGCACGTCGTCATCATCAACAAACTCCGCCACGGGGAGAGCTTCGCGCTGTCCTGGAGGGACACCCGCTCGGTAGGCGGCGGCCGCACCAGCGTGTGGATCAGCCCGACGAGCGACCTCGTCTTCCACTACGACGGCTCGCGCACACCGGCGCTCAACCGTGAGTGGCTGAGCCGGCTCGCCCGATCGGCGGACAGCCCCCGCGGGCTGATCGTCGCTCGCGAGGACGACGCGATGCCCGCGCTGCAGCCGGCGTCCTAAACGGCGTCGCTCGCGCGCCACTCCGACCGCAGCAGGCCCATCACCACGATGTCCTCGTAACGCCCTCGGACCCAGGCGTGCTCCCGCTGACGCCCTTCCACGACGAAACCGGCCTTCTCGTACGCCCGGATCGCCGCCAGGTTGGAGGCGATCGCCTGCAGGTGGACGCGGCGCAGGTTGCAGCGGACGAAGGCGAACTCGACGATGCGCTCGATCGCGGCCGTGCCGATCCCCGTCCCCGGGCCTCCGGGAGGAGGGCGATCCCGACCTCGGCGTGACGCGCGAGGTCGTCGAACGAGAACAGGGACACACTGCCGACCGCCCCGCCGTCGGCCTCCACGACGAAGCTCACGGCTTTGTCGGGGCTTGCGTCGAGTTGCTGGAGGCGCGCCTCGTACGCGGCACGCGTCAGCGGCGCGGGCATGGACGGCGTCCGCTCATCCCAGGTGCTGAGGTCGGAGGCGATGGCGTACAGCGCGTCGAGGTCCCCCTCGGTGCGCGGCCGCAGGGTGACGTCGATCGGGTCTGACATACCCCGAACCCTATCGAGGTGGAGCGGCCGCCAGGTCCTCGGTCAGGATGCGCGCCGCGCGGCGGGCGGCCGCCATGATCGCGGCGTCGTCCGCGGTGGTGGTCGCCGCGGCCTGCACGGCGGCGTTGATCGAGAGCAGCGCCATGCGCAGAACGATCACGTCCTCCGGCGTGCCGTCCGGCAGCCGGGCGCTCAGCTCGTCCGCGAGCTGAGACAGACTCGTGCCGACCTGAGGCGTCTCGCCGTCGCGGGTCAGGCCGGCCAGCAGGCGCGGGTTCGCCGCCAGGAACCGGATGCCCTGCAGCTTGTCGGCGGTGAACGAGTCCACCCAGCGGGACACGGCGGCCGCGATGACGTCGGGTGAAGCGGGTTGCTCGCGCACCCAGGCCAGCAGCTCCTCCGCCTCGTCTCCGCGCTGATCGAGGAGGGACTGCAGGATCGCCTCCTTGCCGTCGAAGTAGTAGTAGAGCGAGGCCTTGTTGATGCCGAGCTCGTCGGCGATCTGCCGGAGCGACGTGGCCTCGTACCCCTGCTCGGTGAACAGCCGCAGGGCCGCCTGCTGTGCCAGCTCTCGGGTGCGTTCGCCGCGACGTCGAGTGTCCATGCCCCCAGCTTACCTACCGCAGGGTAGATAAACTACCTACCGTTAGGTAGATTATCGCCATGACCGAATACACCATCGTTCGCGACTACCCCTACCAGATCGAAGAGGTCTGGGCCGTGCTGACCGAGCCCGAGCAGGTCGCCCGCTGGACGACGACCGGACAGGGAGGCAGGCCGGAGGGGTTCGAAGCCGTTCCGGGCACCCGCTTCCGCTTCGTCGGCAAGCCCACCCTGGGCTGGGCCGGCGTCGTCTACTGCGAGGTGATCTCGGTCGACGCGCCGCACTCCCTCCACTACACGTGGAAGGGCGACGAGGATTCGGACGACGTCACCGACGTGACCTACCTCCTCGAAGAGTCTCCGGACGGAACCCGCTTCACCTGGCATCACACCGGGTTCACCGGCGTCGGCGGCTACGCGATGTCGAAGCTGCTCGGAAAGGTCCGCAGGAAGATGCTGACGGAGGGTGTGCCTCCCGTGCTCGAGGCGTACCACCGCGCGCGGCGGTGACCGGCGTCGCCGTCAGTCGCGCGCCACGAGCGACGCGTACTCGGGGTGCCCGTCGACGAACGTCCTGACGATCGGGCACTCGACCCGCACGCTCAGCCCTTCGTCACGCAGCGCGTCCAGCACACGCTGCACCAGGGCGGTCGCGACGCCCTGCCCTCGGAACTCGGGGAACACCGACGTCGCGATCAACGTCACCTCGTCCCCGCGGCGCGAGTACGTGATCCCGCCGAGGAGCGTGTCGCCGCTGATGGCGTCGAAGGTCCGTGTCTTCTCGTTGTCCTCGACGTAGAACTCGATGCCCGGACCGCTCTGCGCGTCCGAGGCCACCTCGTCGACCAGGATCTGTTGCGTCTCGCTCAGCGTCCCCGTGCCGTCCGGGTAGCCGGCCTCATCCGGGTACTCGAATCCCCCGCTGCCGGTGTCGCTCATCCGGTCCTCCTCCGGTCGTCTCGCCTGCTCGAACGCTATCGCCGCCGCACCCGGCTGCGCGAGCCCCGAGGTCTGAGGGAGGTGGCGCATTATCCGCTCGCGATCCCGCATGTGAAGCCCTGGGAGCGCTTCCCGCCCGCTCCTACGGTGCAGGGATCGAGAGGAGAGGGCGGGGTGACCGTCCTCATGATCAGAGGAGCGGAAATGGGTGCGAAGACGGCGGTCGTCGCCGGCGTGGTCGGTGCGGCGGCGGCAGGGCTCGTGGCGAGGGAACTCGTCAAGAAGAAGCAGGAGAGCGACGGCGACGGCCGGCATCCCGAGGGATGGAAGGCGGTGACCGTCCTCGGCGATCAGGCGGCGTTCTCGCGGGACGGCTACCCCGCGCCGCTGGAGCGGCTGCGCGAGGTGCTGGAGGTCCGGCTCGCGACGGCTCCGGGGGACAAGGGCTTCGAGGTGCACGCCCGGCTGCGGCCGGATGTCGACCCGAAGCCGGTGGTCGGCGACGACGACCCGGACCAGGCGCTGCGGGTGGCGCTGCGCGACGCGAAGCAGCTGTTCGAGACCGGCGAGATCCTGCGGGCGACACCCAGGCCGCACGGCAAGCGCAAGGCGACCCTGTTCGGCGCCGCCGTCGACAAGGCCGAGGACGAGGCGAAGGGCGCGAGGGTGTGCTGTGAAGGCTCTGTGCTGGACCGGAGTGAACGAGCTCGCGGTCGAGAAAGTGGACGACCCGTCCATCCTGAACACTCAGGACATCATCGTGCGTGTCACGCTGTCCACGACGTGCGGTTCCGATCTTCACCTGCTCGGCGGCTACGTGCCGACGATGCGGGCGGGGATGTGCTGGGCCACGAGTTCCTGGGCGAGGTCGTCGAGACCGGCTCGGCCGTCACGAAGCACAAGGTCGGCGACCGGGTCGTCGTGTGCTCCTTCATCAGCTGCGGACGATGCTGGTACTGCCAGCATGAGCTGTACTCGCTGTGCGACAACGGCAACCCCAACGCCGGCATCCCGGAGATGCTGTGGGGGCAGGCTCCCGGAGGCTGCTACGGCTACTCGCACGCCCTCGGCGGCTGGGCGGGAAGTCACGCCGAGTACATCCGCGTGCCGTACGCCGATCAGGGCGCCTTCTCCGTCCCGGAGGGGTCAGCGACCAGCGGGCCCTGTTCGCCTCCGACGCGGCGCCGACCGGATGGATGGGCGCCGACCTCGGCGGCGTGAAGCCCGGCGACACCGTCGCGGTGTGGGGCGCCGGCGGCGTCGGGCAGATGGCCGCACGCGCCTCGCTGCTCCTGGGGGCGGAGCGGGTCATCGTGATCGACCGCTACCAGGAGCGGCTGTCCCAGGTGGAGCAGGTGATCGGCGCCGAGACGATGAACTACGAGACCAGCGAAGTGCTTCCCGAACTGCGCGAGCTGACAGGCGGCCGCGGCCCCGACGTCTGCATCGAGGCGGTCGGGATGGAGGCGCACCACGACGGCCCGGACTTCGCCTACGACCAGCTCAAGCAGCAGCTGCGGTTGCAGACCGACCGCCCAACGGCGGTCCGTGAGGCGATCTTCGCGGCGCGGAAGGGCGGGAGCGTCTTCGTGCTCGGCGTCTTCGGCGGCTTCGTCGACAAGTTCCCGCTGGGCCCCATCATGAACAAGGGCCTCACGCTGCGGTCGGCGCAGCAGCACGGGCACCGCTACATCCCGATGCTGCTCGAGCGGATGGCGCGCGACGAGCTGGTCACCGAGCACCTGGCCACGCACATCCTGCCGCTCGACCAGGGCCCGCAGGGCTACGGGATGTTCAAGGAGAAGACGGACGGCTGCGTCCGGGCGGTGTTCCAGCCGTAGGGTCAGCGCGCAGGGGCGCCCGTGCTGTCCCGCACCTTCAGCTCCGGCTGGATGAGCGGGATGGTCGCGGGCGTCTCGCCGCGCAGGGCGCCGAGCACGCTCTCCACCGCTCGGCGTCCGACCTCCGTGAAGTCCAGTCGGACGGTCGTCAGCGCGGGCTGGAAGTAGGCCGACTCGTCGCGGTCGTCGAAGCCGACCACGCTCACCTCGTCGGGCACGCTGATCCCGCGGTCGTTGAGAGCCTTGATGACGCCGAGCGCCATCACGTCGTTGATCGCCAGCACGGCGGTGATGGATCGGTCCTCGGCGATCGCCAGACCGGCACGGTAGCCGGACTCCGCCGACCAGTCGTCGGACTCGAACACGGCCGGGACGGACCGGCCGGCGAGAGCGAGCTCGGTCTGCCACCCGCGCTGACGCGCCTCGGAGGCCATCCATCCCGCCGGGCCACCGACGAAGTGCACGGTCCGATGCCCGAGGTCGAGCAGGTGCCGGGTCGCCAGCTGCGCGCCCAGCGTCTCGTCGATGGAGATCGTGGCGGGGCCGGCGGGCGAGCCCTGCTCGAAGCGCACCACGGGCACGTCGGCGTCGAGCCGCTGCAGGACCTCGGTGGCCGCCGTCATGGGCGCCAGCACGACGATGGCATCTACGCCGCCGTCCACCAGGGAGTCGAGCCCGGCCCGGATGCTGGCCTGGTCGACCTCCGCGACGCTGACGAGGCTCGTCGAGTAGCCGTTCCTGCGCGCCTCCTCGGCGATGCCGAACAGCGCGAGCGCCGGGCCGTGGACGGAGAGCGCGTAGCTGAGCACACCCAGGTTCATCGAACGGCTGGTCGCGAGCGCGCGGGCGGCCGAGTTCCGGCGGTAGCGCAGCTGCGACATCGCGGCCTCGACCCGGTCGCGGATCTCGGGAGAGACGTTGCTGTGGCCGTTGACCACGCGCGAGACAGTCTGCTGCGACACCCCCGCCAGCCGGGCCACATCGACCATGCGCGCCGCACGCGGCGCACCGGCTCTCGTCTCCGTCATCCCCCAATTATGGCCGGGACCGGCCGCGCGCTCGTCAGCGCCCGGCCGGTCCCGTGATGAGCCGGCGGCTCAGCGGTTGCCGTAGCGCAGCACCGCGGGGTGCTGCTCGTACGGCCATTCGGCCTCCGGGATCATGTACTCCAGCGTCGTGTAGCTGCCGTCCATGGTCGCGGCCAGCGACGGGGGGCCGGGGAAGCCGATCACGCGCCAGCCGACGCGGTTGTCGTTTCCGCCGTAGACCGGGTCGCCGTAGAAGCCCTGCCGGGTGTTCAGGACCAGGAGCGGGAAGAACTCGAGGAAGTCCTCGTTGACCGGCTGGTTGCCCGCCGGCGCTCCCCCGCTGCCCTGGCCGTCCGACTCGGCGAAGACGAACTTCGCCGGCTTCTCCTTCTTCGAGATGATCTCGAGCACCGTGTCCTGCTGGTCGTCGTCGAGGTCGACGAAGTCGGCGCCGAACTTCTCGGCGGCGATCCCGTCGAGTTCGACGATCCCCTCGCGGTAGAACTTCTGGCGGCTCTCGATGCGCTCCTGCCAGGCCTTCTCCTCAAGCCCCTCCATGCGGAGGAAGCCCTTGCCGTCAGCCGCGGGGAAGACGAACTGCGTCCCCGCCAGCATCCGGTCGATGAACCGGACCACCCCCGCCTCGCGGGCTCCCGGGTGGTGGTCCGTCGGAATGATGCGCGCAGTGGCGGCCTCGACAGTCGCCCACTCGTGCTCCGTGAAGAACAGCGGCCCATCCGTGTCTCTGGTCGAGATCGGTACGGTGACCCATTCTGCCTGTCCCATTGTCTTCGTCGTCTCCTCTGCAGGTCCCGTGGATGTCAGTCGGTCCAGCCGTGGCGGTCCACGGCGATGATCCGGTCGGCGCAACGCCAGGCGTTCGCCATGATGGTGAGTGCCGGGTTGATGCCCGTCGCGGTCGGGAAGAAGCTGGCATCGAACACGTAGAGGTTCGGCACCTCGTGCGAGCGGCACCACTTGTCGACGACCGACGTCGCCGGGTCGTTGCCCATGCGGGCCGTGCCGAGCTCGTGCGAGGTGTTGCCGGTGATGCGCTCCATGTTGACCGGGACGACCTTCGACGCCCCCGCGGCCTCCAGGATCTCCCCGTTCTTCTTCACCTGCCACTTCTCCTGCGCGAAGTCGTTCGCGTGCGGCGTGTGGGTGATGCGCGCGACGGGGAGGCCCCAGGCGTCCTTCACGGTCGGGTCCAGGTCCACGCGGTTCGACTCGACGGGGAGGTCGTGGAGCAGGATGCCGATCTTCATGCTGTAGTTGAAGAGGTCGCGGTCGGCGTCCTTGGCGGCCTGGCCCCAGGTCGGGCGGCCGGGGAAGCTCCAGTTGACGGGATGACCCAGCATCGACGGGAAGATGAGCGAGCCGAGGATGTGTCCCCGCGACTCGTCCGTCTCGTAGAAGTCGAACGAGCACAGGTTCATGTAGTGCCCCGACCAGCCGTACAGCGGGTCGTGCAGCTCCTTGTCGAAGAGACCGACCGAGAACGAGTACTGGTGGAAGGTGGCGTTCTTGCCGACCTGGCCGCTGCCGTTGCCGAGCCCGTCAGGGAACAGCGCGGACTTCGACATCAGCAGCAGACGCGGGGTCTCGATGCCGCCGCCGCAGACGATGACGGCCTTGGCGTTCTGCACGAACTCGTTGCCGTTCTCGTCCTGGTAGCGCACGCCGGTCGCCTTGCCGGTCTTGTCCACCAGGATCTCGCTGACATAGCAGTCGGACCGCAGGTCGTAGAGACCGGTGTTGATGGCGTCCGGGATGAAGCTGATCAGCGTCGAGGACTTGCCGTTGCCCGGGTCCGGGTACTGCTGCCAGAACCCGTTCTCGCTGAACGGCTTGCGACCGCGGTACGGCTCGGTCACCATGCCCTGCGGCATCGGGAACGTGCTGTGGCCCATCTTGTTCATCGCGGTCGCGAACTTGCGGCCGATCTGGCTGAGCGGCGCCGGCTTGGTCGGGTAGTCGCGGCTGCGGCGGCCCTCCCAGCGGTTGGCACCCCCGAGACCGGAGGTGCCGAACTCCCACTCGACCCGCGTGTAGTACGGCTCCAGGTCGTCGTAGCTGATCGGCCAGTCGACCAGGCTCGCGCCCTCGACGTCGCCGTGGATCGAACGGAGACGGAAGTCGTTCTCCGTCATCCGGGGCACCATGCCGCCCCAGTGCGTCGTGCCGCCGCCGACGACCTGCGGCGTCGCCGAGAAGTTCGTGATGACGGCTTCCTCGCTGTCGTTCTGGCGGTACGTGCGCGGCTTGAGCTTCGGGTCCTGCCAGATGAAGTTGCGGTTCAGGAACTTGAGCTCGTCACCGGAGGCGTGCTCGGGCTTCAGCCACGGGCCGCGCTCCAGGCCGACGACGCGGAGTCCCGCCTCGGTCAGCACCTTGGCGGCGGTCGCCCCGCCGGCGCCGGCGCCGACGATCACGACGTCGACCGGCTCGGGGTTCTTGAGGGTGGTCATTGTCTGTCCTTCCTTGTGACGTTCTGTTGGGGGATGCGTCGCCTAGGCGAGCACCCCGGCGCGGCCCAGGCGCGCGATGGGGAGCAGTTCGTCCCACAGCGCCTCGGGGATGTCGAACTCCGCGAGCTCCACCGTCTGCGCGACACGCTTCGGCTCGGACATGCCGACGATCGTGGAGGTGACGCGCGGGTCGCGCAGCGAGAACTGCAGGGCCGCTGCGGCGAGCAGGACCCCGTGCTCGGCGCACAGCGCCTCCATGCGGCGCACCCGGTCCAGCACCTCGTCGGCGACGGGGGCGTAGCAGTAGGTGGGAACGGCGTCCGGGCCCTTCACGAGCATCCCGCCGCCGAACGGCGCCGCGTTCACGAAGGCCACGCCGCGAGCCTGCGCGTCGTCGAGCAGAGGCTCCGCCGACTGGTCGACCAGCGTGAACCGGTTGTGGCTGATCACGGCGTCGAACGCCTCGGTCGCCAGGTACTGCAGTTCGAGGTCGATCGGCCCGCCGGCGACGCCGAGGTGGCCGATCACGCCCTGGTCCCGCAGGTCGATCAGGGCCTCGAGCGGACCGCCCGGGGCCACGCCCTCCTCGAAGCTGATCTTCTCGGGGTCGTGGAGGTAGACCAGCGGAAGGTGGTCGAGGCCGAGGCGGTCGAGGCTTTCCTCGACGGAGCGGCGCACGCGGTCGCCGGAGAAGTCCGTCGTGCCCGGGATCGGGTCCACCTTGGTCGCGATCAGGTAGCCCTCCGGCACTCCCCCGTTCTCGCGGATGGCCTGGCCGATGCGCTTCTCGCTGTCGCCGCCGCCGTACTCGTTGGACGTGTCGATGAAGGTGAACGGGCCTTCGAAGACGCGACGGATGGTCGCGACGGCCGTCTCGGTGTCCACTTCGTAGCCGTACTGCGCGGGGAAGCTGCCGAGGGCGCTGGTCCCGACGCAGACGTCGGAGACGGTGAGCCCGGTGCGTCCGAGTTGTTTGGTGGTCATTGCGCTTCGCTTTCTGTCGGGGGTTCGGTGGTTCACGGAGTCCGTGAGGGTGGTGCCGTGCTCTGTCGCACGATGAGCGTGGGGCTCACCCGCGGGAGGGGGTCGGCCTCGCCGCCGCGCATCAGGTGCAGGATGCGGTCGACCGCCAGGCGTCCGACCTCTTCGAAGTCGAGGCGGACCGTGGTGAGGGCCGGCCGGTAGTACTGGGATTCGGGGACGTCGTCGAAGCCGACGACGCTGACGTCCTCCGGCACCCGGAGACCCGCGTCCGCCAGCGCTTTGACCACGCCGAGGGCCATCTGGTCGTTGGCGACGAACACCGCCGTGATCGTCGGGTTGCCGGCGATCTCGCATCCGGCGGCGTAGCCCGAGCGGGTGGACCAGTCGCCGACGAACGCCTTGTTGGTCACCCGGCCCGCCGCGGCGAGGGTTCTGGCCCAGCCTCGGATCCGGGCGTCGCTGCCCAGCCAGCCGCTGGGACCGGCGACCTGCCAGACGGTCTCGTGCCCGAGGTCCAGCAGATGCCGGGTCGCGAGCTCGGCGCCGGCGACCTCGTCGGTCGCGACGCTCCGCGTGCCTTCCGCAGCACCCGGCTCGAAGACGACCAGCGGGACGCCGGCGTCCAGTCCGGTGATGGCTTCGAGGGCCGCCTGGACCGGGGCCAGGACGACGATGCCGTCGACCGAGTCCTCGACCAGATGCTCGAGGGCCGCCTTCATCCCTGCGCGGTCCACGTCGCCGAGCGTGACGAGGTTGGTGGCGTAGCCCGCCTTCCTCGCCTCGTCCGCGATGCCGCTGAGGGCGACGGACGGGCCGTACTGGGCCAGGCCGAAGCTGACGATCCCGATGTTCATCGTCCGGCCGTTGGCCAGAGCCCGTGCAGCGGGATTGCGGCGGTAGCGCAGCTGCTGGATGGCGGTCTCCACGCGGTCCCGGACCTCCGGTGCCACGTTGGGGCTCCCGTTGACGACCCGGGAGACGGTCTGCTGGGAGACCCCGGCCAGCCGTGCGACATCGATCATCCTGGCACCGCGAGTCGTCGACTGCTTCTCGTTGCTCGAAGGTGCCGACACCGGATCAGCTCGCTGCCCGTGCGGTCCGGCGTCCGAAGTGCGACCGGAAGAATCCGGAGATCCTTTGGACGCCTCCCGCCGAGGAGAGGAAGACGGCGATGACGATCACGGCGCCCTTGATGACCAGCTGCGGCTCCGACGAGATGCCGACGAGGTTCATGACGTTGATGATCGTGGCGAGCACGAACACGCCGATGACCGCGCTGATCGGGTCGCCCTTGCCGCCCATGAGGGAGGCGCCGCCGACCACGACGGCCGCGATCGCGTCCAGCTCGTAGCCGACGCCGATGAGCGAGCTGCCCTGCCGCAGCTGGGCGGCCGCGATGAGACCGGCGAGACCGGCGAGGAGGCCCGACATCGTGTACGTGATGATCAGGTTGCGGGCGACGGGGAGGCCGGACAGGCGCGCCGCCTCCGGGTTGCCGCCGATGGCGTACAGCGACCGGCCGAAGGTGGTGAACTTCGCCACCAGCGCCGCGAGGATCATCACGACGAGGAAGATCATGACCGGGTTCTGCAGGCCGAGGCTGGTGCCGCGGGCGAACAGGTCGATGAAGGTCTGGTCGGTGATCTGGATGAGGCTGGTCGACTGGATGATGTAACTGAAACCCTTGACGGCACTCATCATCGCCAGGGTCGCGATGAACGGCGGGATGCGCAGCCACACGACCAGCAGGCCGTTGATCAGCCCGGCGACACCGCAGCAGAACAGCGTGAAGGCCACCGAGATCCCCGTCGGCATGCCCGCCTGCAGGGTGAGGGCGACGATGACGGTCGACATCGCCAGGATGGATCCCACCGACAGGTCGATGCCGCCGGTGAGGATCACGAAGAACTGCCCGACGGCGAGCACCGCCACGATGGACGCGGCCGCAATGACGTTCTCCGCGTTCCGGAGCGTGAGGAAGTCGGCCGAGACGTAGTAGCCGATCACGATGATCACGACGAGGACGAGCAGCAGGTAGCTCTTCGGGAGCAGGCGCTTGGCCACACCGCCCCACGTCGATCGGGGCTGGGCGGCCGGGGACGATCCGGTGGACGTCGCCGGCTCGGGGAGGGTCTTGTTCGACATTGTCTTTCCCGTCATTGGGTCTTCGTCAGTGGGTGTTCGGTGGGGAGGCGGCTCAGGCCAGAAGCTGGAGGATCCGCTGTCCCTGGGGGTCGATCTCGTCGTGATCGAACTCGGCGACCACACGGCCGCGCGCCATCACCAGCACGCGGTCGCACATCATCGCCTCGGAGATCTCGGAGCTCGCGATGACCACGGTCCCGCCCGACCGGGCGAAGTCGCGGATCAGCTCGTACATGTCCTCCTTGGCTCCGACGTCGACCCCGCGGGTCGGCTCGTCGCAGATCAGGAGGCGGGAGGAGCGCACCAGCCACCGGGCGAGGATGCCCTTCTGCTGCGTTCCGCCGCTGAGGGTCTTCATCGGCTGGTTGACGCTGGAGACCTTCATCCCGAGCTTCGTCACCATGTCCTGGGCCGCGCGCTTCTCGCGCTTGCCGTCGATCACGGAGAGCCGGCTGAACATCGGCATGCTGGCGAGCGTGATGTTGCCCGCGACGCCCATCTCCGGGATGAAGCCCTGCGCCTTGCGGTCCTGCGGGAGCAGGCCGATCCCGCGCCGGATGGCGTCACGCGGCGACGCGAAGTCGACCGGCTTGTCGTCCATCAGCAGCGCGCCGTCGGTCTTCCTGCGGGCGCCGGCGAGCAGGCTGGCGAGCTCCGACTGACCGGAGCCGATGAGGCCGGCGATGCCCAGCACCTCGCCCTGGTACAGGTCGAAGTCGATGTCGGCGACGCGGTCGTCCTCACCGAGCCCGCGAGCCGAGAGCAGCACCTTTTCGGTGCGCCCGGCGCCGAGCCGGGGCTGCGCTCACCGCGCAGGGCCGCGTCGGCGATCGAGCCCTCGAGGCTCTTGCCGACCATCGCCGTGACCACGTCGGCGGGCTTCGAGTCGGCCGTCTGCAGGTTGGCCGCGGTGACGCCGTCGCGCAGGACGGTGACCGCGTCGCAGAGGCTGTAGAGCTCATCCATGCGGTGCGAGATGTAGAGGAGTGTCACGCCCTCCGCGGCGAGGCGGCGCAGCACGGTGAACAGCCGCTCCACATCCGGCAGGGGCAGCGTGGAGGTGGGCTCGTCGAGCAGGAGGATGCGCGCGTCCTTGTGGAGCGCCTTGGCCAGCTCGACCGCCTGCTGCTCGGCCACCGAGAAGCTGGAGACCGGCTGCCGCACGTCGAGGTCGAAGCCGACCCGGGCGAGCGCTTCGCGCGCCTGAGCCTGCATCGCGTTCCAGTCGACGACTCCGCTCTTCTTGGGGAGCGTGCCGAGGAAGATGTTCTCGGCCACCGACAGGGAGGGCACGAGGCTCAGCTCCTGGTAGATGGTGTGGATGCCGGCGGCCTGGGCGTCGGTCGGCTCCTTGAACCGCATGACCTCGCCGCCGAGGCGGATCGTCCCGCCATCCGGGACCTCGGCGCCGGAGAGGATCTTGACGAGCGTCGACTTGCCGGCGCCGTTCTGTCCGGCGAGCGCGTGGATGCTCCCGCGCTTGACCGAGAAGCTGACCCCCTTGAGCGCCTGGACGCCCAGGTAGCCCTTGGTGATGCCCTCGAGCTGAAGCTCGTCCATGTTTCCTCTGCACTTCCTCGTACGTGTGTGATGGAGCCGGTCGCTGCGCCCGAACCGATGACATCGGGCGCAGCGACGGCCGCTTGTGGCGCCTTACGCGCCTAGTCGTTCGCCCGGACGTAGGTGTCGCTGGGCTTGTAGTAGTCCTTGGCGTTCTCGGGCGTGACGACGGTGGTCTTGATGAAGACCTCCTTCTTCGGGCACGCCGTCTTGTCGCCGTTGTAGGCGGCGACGGCCATCTTCACGGCCTCGACGCCCTGGTCCCACGGCTGGTTGGAGGCGGTCGCCTGCATCGGACCGGTCGGGTTGTCGACCATCTCCTTGACGACGTTCATGCCGCCGTCGTAGCCGGCGACGATGACGCCGTCGCCCCAGATGCCCGCCTGCTGGAGGCCCTGCTCGATGCCGCCCTGCATGACGTCGCTCATGCTGTAGACGATCTTGAGGTCCGGGTTCGCCGTCGCGACGTCGCGGATCGGGGCGAGCGCCTTGTCCGGCTTCCACTCGCCGTACTTGGTCTCGAGCTTCTTGGTGATGACGCCCGGGTGGTCCTTCATGACCTTCTCCCAGCCCTTCATGAAGCCGTTGAAGCGGAGGTCGCTGAGGACGTCGCCGGGGAAGCCGCCGATGCCGACGATCTTCATCTCGCCCGAGTCGCCGAATTTGACGAGCGCCTTCTTCGCGGCGACCTCGCCGGCGAGCGAGCCGGTGTAGCCCTGGTCCTCGGCCACGTAGCAGTACATGTCCGGCACCAGCGACTTGTCGAGGTTGGAGTTGACCGTCACGAGGGGCACGTTCGCGCTCTGGAGGGCGGCGACCGAGGCGCCCACGCCGATGGGGTCGTTCGGGTTCATGATGACGACGTCGACGTTCTTCGTGATGAGGGTCTGGACGTCGGCGTTCTGGCGGACGGTGTCGCCGTTGGCGTCGAGCAGCTGGATCTTCGCGCCGAGCTTCTTGGCCTCGGCCTGGCCGCCCTCGACGAGGGTCTTCCACCAGTCGCTGCCGCTGATGCCGCGCTGGCTCCAGCCGATGACGAGGCCCTTGCCGGACTTCTTGTCGTCCGCCGAGGCGGCGCCGTCGGTTCCGCCGCGCGCGCATCCGGTGAAGAGGACGGCGGTGACCGCCGCGATGCCGGCGACTTTGAGCATGGTTCGGGAACGGGTGCTGATCATGTTTCCACTTCCTTGTGAGGTGATCGGTGCAGCTGTTGCTTCGGGGTGGGGCGGGTGATGCCTGTACTGCCTGTGGAGCGGATCGTGCGGGTGGCGGCGGCGCCCCGATGGGGAGGACGGAGGGTCCGCGGGGCGCCGCCGCCGGGTGCTCAGTCGAGCGGGGTGAAGACCCCGCGCTCCTCGAGCAGCTTGATGTTGCGGGCGCGCGTGGCGCGCTCGCGGGCCAGCCAGTCCTCCCCGGGAGGGGCGTCGAGGTACTGGTTCTTGGGGTAGATCGGCTTCTCGTAGATGGCCGCGTACTGCTCGGTGCGGAGGTCCTTGAAGCCGTTGAAGACGCCGTTCGCCTGGCGGTCGCGGCGCAGGGCGTCGATGTCGATCGTCGTGCTGACGAACGTGTCGCCCGCGGTGACACCGGGGGTCTCGGTGATGATCTTGCCGCGCTGGTTGACGATCATCGAGCGGCCGCCGAAGAGGTCGTTGACGACGCCGTCCGGGCCGAGCTCCGGGCCCAGGTTCGGGGCGACGACGATCGCGTTGTTGAACAGGGCGTGCGCCTTGTTCTGGACCTCCCACATGCCCTGCGAGGTCTGCGGCTCGATGAGCGTCGCGCGGATGATGATCTCCGCGCCGTTCATGGCCAGGCCGCGTGCGATCTCCGGGTAGGCGCCCTCGTGGCAGATGACGTACCCGATGTTGCCGATGTCCGGGGTCTTCGCGACGGGGTAGATGGCATCCATGACGTTGCCGTTCCCCTTCTTGACGATCCACTCGTCCCACAGGTCGTGGGGGTTCGTGGTGCCGAGGGTGCCGCCCTCGAAGCCGTCCGAAGTGGCCTTGGCGCGGCGGTAAATGACGTCGCCGTTGGGGTCGATCATGAACGCGCAGTTGAAGTAGCGGTCCGGGAAATCGTCGTCCGCGACCAGGTACAGCTCGCCGGCGATGTAGGTGTTCAGCTCACGAGCGGCCTTGCCGAGCTCGTCGGTCTCGGGGCCCGGGATGGTGCGGGCGAACTTCTTCTCATATTCGCGGTCACCCGCGTGGAACGCCATGTGCATCCCCTGGATGGCCATCTCGGGGATGACGACCAGCTTGACCGGGTAGCCCTCGGTCGCGGCGACACCGACCGCCGTCTTCATGAACTGGATGATGCGCTTGGTGTTCTTCAGCGCGTCTTCCGGCTCCACGATCGGGATCTGCAGCGGCGAGAGCGCTACGACTGTGTACGGCTCAGTCACGTCCAACTCCTTCGTTGTTTGGGTTCGTGCTGGCCATGTTAGCGCACTATCAAACTCTGTCAAACAAAAGTTTGAACGCCGGAATCGCGCGGGATTCTAGGGTTGAGTGATGCTGTTAGCGCACTCACACACGTTATCCGTGGTGGAGTTCGCGCTGGACGCCGCCTGCGGAGGCCGGGCCCGTGACCGCGTCCGCCAGCCCCAGCTCGACCAGCGCGAGCCGGGCGCGGAGCACCGACGCCCGCGGCAGTCCCGTCGCGCCGGCGACCTGCTCGGCGCTCAGACAGCAGCGCCCGAGAGGGGACGCGTGGGACGCCTCGATTCGCGCGACCCTGCGTACGGCGTCGGGATCGATGCCCTTCGCGATCAGGACGGGGAGCGCGTCCGGGCGCGCGAGTTCGCGCTCCACGGCGGCCAGCCACGCGTCGGGGCCGGCGAATCCTCGATGTCTCATGGCGGTTCCGCGTCCACGCTAGGCAGCGAGACCATCCGTTGATATCCGGACCGCGACAGCCGCTGTCCGATGTGCGCGAACCGGCCGCCGCCTTGTAGCCCGGTTTGTCAACCGGGCCTCATCGGAAATCTTCCGCCTACGGTGCGTGCGGTAGCGGAGCGACGCCCGGGCGGGGATGAGCGGGCCGCCGCCCCGTCCAATCCATCGATGGAGGGAAGAAGCAATGAAAGCAGTGGTGTACGACGGCCCGCGTCAGGTGAGCGTCCAGGATGTCCCGGATGCCCGTATCGAGCGCCCGACCGATGTCCTGGTGCAGATCACCTCGACCAACATCTGCGGATCCGACCTGCACATGTACGAGGGCCGGACCGACTTCGAGACCGGCCGGTGGTTCGGGCACGAGAATATGGGGCGGGTGATCGAGGTCGGCGACGCCGTCGACAAGGTCCAGGTGGGCGAGTACGTCGTCCTCCCGTTCAACGTCGCCTGCGGGCACTGTAAGAACTGCGAGCGCGGTCTCACCAACTACTGTCTGACCGCACAGCCCAACCCGGCGTGGGCGGGCGCGGCCTACGGGTTCGCCGACATGGGTCCCTGGGCCGGCGGACAGGCCGACCTGTTGCGGGTGCCGTGGGGCGACTTCAACTGCCTGCGGCTCGGCGAGGACGCCGCGGAGAAGCAGACCGACTACGTGATGCTCGCCGACATCTTCCCGACGGGCTACCACGCCACCGAGATGGCCGGGGTGAAGCCGGGCGACCAGACCGTGATCTACGGCGCAGGGCCGGTCGGATTGATGGCGGCGTACTCGGCGACCCTCAAGGGCGCGAGCAAAGTCATGATCGTCGACCGTCACCCCGACCGACTGAAGCTCGCGGAGGAGATCGGCGCCATCCCGATCGACGACTCGAAGGTGGATCCCGTCGAGGCGGTCAACGAGATGACCATGGGGCTCGGGGCCGACAACGGCTGCGAGTGCGTCGGCTACCAGGCGCACGACGTCGAGGGCAACGAGCACCCCAACATGACGCTCAACCGGCTGGTCCAATCCGTCCGGTTCACCGGGACCATCGGGGTGGTCGGGGTCTACGTCCCGCAGGACCCGGGCGCCTCCGACGAGTTGGCCAAGCAGGG
The DNA here is from genome assembly GCF_050632865.1 of Leifsonia poae. Lineage (GTDB taxonomy): Bacteria > Actinomycetota > Actinomycetes > Actinomycetales > Microbacteriaceae > Leifsonia > Leifsonia poae_B. The sequence goes on from NZ_JBODSA010000003.1 coordinate 134,506, forward strand.
CGAGGTCGCGTTCGACTTCGGCGAGTTCTGGTTCCGCGGCCAGACGATCGGATCTGGCCAGGCTCCGGTGAAGAAGTACAACCGGGCGCTCCGCGACCTCGTCGCGGCCGGCAAGGCCACCCCGTCCTGGATCGTCAGCCACGAGCTGGATCTGACCGAGGCGCCGAACGCGTACGAGCACTTCGACGCCCGTGACGACGGCTGGACCAAGGTCGTCCTGCACCCCGCAGGGGCGAACGCCTGACGGCAGCGCGGTGGACGGCGTCGTCCGGTGACCCGGTCGGCGCCGCCCGCCCGTGCCTGCGTCAGGAACAGCCATGGCCGGTCGCCTTCTCTCCGCCCGACGTACCCTGATCTGCGTCGTGATCGGCGCTGTCGCGGGGACCGTCGCGGCTCTCGCCGTCGATGTCCGGATCGGCCCGCTCGTCGGCTGGTGCACGTTCGGCATCGTCGACCTCGTCTGGGTCTGGCGCATCGGCTGGCACCAGGACAGCGCCGGAACCGAGCGCCTCGCTCGCGAGGAGTCCACCACCCACGTGACGGACAACGTGATGGTCACCGCGTGCCTCATCAGCATCGCGGCTGTCGTGGCGTCCATCATCCAGTCCAGCAACCGGAGCACCGACGTGATCTCGGTCGTCCTGGTGCTCCTGGGCATGCTCGGGGCGATCGTGGCCTGGGCGCTGGTGAACACCGTCTACGCGTTCAAGTACGCGCGGATGTACTACGTGGACAGTCAGGGGAACGGCTTCGACTTCAACCAGGAGTCGCCCCCCACCTACAGCGACTTCGCCTACCTCGCGTTCACCATCGGGATGTCGTACGCCGTCTCGGAGGTCGAACCGAACGCGATCGGGACACGCCGCAAGGCGCTCATGCACGCGCTCCTGTCGTACTTCTTCGGCACGGTCGTCATCGCCGTCGCGATCAACATCGTGACCAGCCTCGGGGGTCAGGGATGACCCGTGATGGTCGGTCGGCTAGCGCTGTGCGGCGAACCAGCGCGCCGCGAGAGCGAGCAGACGGTGTCCCAGCGACGCCGGTGGCGAGGCCGTCGCGACGGGTGCCGGGTCCACGCGACGCGGTGCTCCGCGCACGAACTCGACGTACCCGCACTGCGGACAGGTCGAGAGGTGCTGGTGCACGGCGAGCCCGACCCCGTAGTACGGATTGCGGGTGACGCGCATGCGATTGAGGCAGCGGGGGCACCAGCGGGGCCGCGTCACCGGGTTCGGCTCGATCATCGTCATCCAACGCTCCGGGTGGTCGGGACTCGATGGTGCACGGTGGCCCTCTCCACCCGAAGAAGGGGACCACCGTGCGTCGGTCGGACACGTCGACCGCGTATTCACGGTAGGCAGACCCCCGGAGCGCTGCTATCCGGCATGCGAACGCGGGTGTCCTGTTCGCGAACTCCCCGTTCGATAAACGGTCGGGAGGGCTCCTGGGACGTGCTTACAATCGCCGCATGAACCGGCAGCCGAGCGAGCTCTTCGCCACCCACCGCGTCGCGGCGGGCCACGGCGTCGAGGAGGCGCGGCAGGCGCTGTCGGAGGTCTTCCTCCCGGTCGAGTTCCCGTCCGTCGCGCCTTCCGGCAGCGTCGAGATGACGCTCAACGCGCTCCAGGTCGGGCGGGTCACCTGCGGCTTCATGGAGTTCCGCGAGGAGGTCTCCATCCAGACCGTCGAGGCCGAGAACTACCACCTCGACATCCCGGTCCACGGCCGGGCCGTCATGAAGGCGGGCGTGGACCCGGAGATCCACGCCACCTCGCGCACCGCCGGGGTCTTCACCCCGGGCAAGCCGGTGCGGCTCGACTGCAGCGCCTGGTTCTCGCAGCTGTCGGTCATGATCCCGCGCGCGGAGCTCCAGCTCGAGCTGGAGCGTCTGCTCGGCCGCGAGTCCATCCGTCCCCTCCGGTACACGAGCGAGCTCGACCTGACCGGGCCGGGTGGGCGGATGCTGCTGGACACGCTGCGCATGATCGACGAGGCCTCCGCCATGGAGGGCGGCCCGCTCGCGCATCCGCTGGCCCGGCTGCGGCTGGAGCAGACGCTGATCGATTCGATGCTGTTCGCCCAGCCCCACAACCACTCGGACGCGCTGCGGTACCCCGCTCCCGACTCGGGGCTGCGGCCGGTCTCCCGCGCGGTGGACCTGTTGCGTGCCGACCCGGCGCACCCGTGGACCGTCGTCGAGCTGGCGGCCCGGGTCTCGGTGAGCGCGCGCAGCCTGCAGCAGGGGTTCCGCCGCACCCTGGACACGACGCCGACCAACTACCTGCGCACCGTGCGGCTCGAGAAGGTGCGCGAGGACCTTCTGAAGGCCGGGCCGGGGACCGACAGCGTCACCGAGGCGGCCACGCGATGGGGCTTCATCCACCTGGGCCGGTTCGCGGCGTCGTACCGCGCCGCGTTCGGCGAGAGCCCGTCGCAGACCCTCCGGTCGTCGTAACCGGGCAACCCCTTGACGCGGGAGGGACGGCCGCGTCGGGTGGGCTCCGACGGCGAACAGAGGAGGACCCCGTGACCGACACGAACGCCACCGACCCCGCAGCGACCCGCTACCCGGCCGACGCGCCGACCGGCGGACTGGAACTGGTCCACAGCTTCGACGACGGCCCCATGCCGACCGGCGTCAGCGTCTCGCACACCGGCCGCATCTTCGTGAACTACCCCAAGTGGGGCGACGAGGTGCCGGCGACCGTGGTGGAGTTGAAGGGCGGGTATCCCGTGCCCTTCCCGAGCGAGGAGATCAATCAGCCGCGCGGTGACGACGATCCCGAACGGCTGGTGTCGGTGCAGAGCATCGTCGTCGACCCGGCAGACCGCCTGTGGATCCTGGACACCGGAAGCCCGATGATGCGGCCGGTTAAGCGCGGGGGCCCGAAGCTGGTGTGCATCGACCTGCAGACCGACACCGTGGCGAAGATCATCGTGTTCGAGCAGGACGTCGCGTTGCCCACGTCGTACGTCAACGACGTCCGCTTCGACCTGCGGCACGGCGTCGCCTACGTAACGGACTCGTCCGACCAGGGGCCGAACGGCATCATCGTGGTCGACCTGGAGAGCGGTGAGGCGTGGCGCAGGCTGCACGACCATCCCTCCACGAAGGCCGTCACGCCTCCCGAGCTGACGCCGGTGGTGGAGGGACGCGTCTTCGCCGAGCGGCCGGCCGACGGCCCGCCGAAGCCGGTGACCATGGGATCCGACGGCATCGCGATCTCCGCCGACGGCGAGCGGCTGTGGTACTGCCCGCTGCTGTCCCGCCGCTGGTACAGCGTCCCGACCGAGGCGATGCGCGACCGCGACCTCCCCGACTCGCAGGTGGGCGAACTCGTGCGCGACGAGGGCGACAAGGGCGGGGCCGCCGACGGCCTGGAGACGGACGACCAGGGCCGCTTCTACTCCACCAACTGGTCGCACAACGCCGTCCTTCGGCGCCTCCCCGACGGCACGATGGAGACGCTGGTGCACGACCCACGACTCCTCTGGCCGGACACCATGTCGGTGGCGACGGACGGATACCTCTACGTGACCGCCAACCAGCTGCACCGGCAGGCGAAGTACCAGCGGGGCGAGGACCTGCGCGAGTACCCGTACTCGCTGTTCCGGGTGCGGATCGACGCCGGGCCGGTGCTGCTGCGGTGACGGGTGCGGCGCGTTACGCCGCATGACGGACCGGATGCGCGCTCCCCGCGCGGCCTCCCATGCTGGTCTGCATGACCCGGCAGATCCGCTTCAACGCCTTCGACATGAACTGCGTCGCCCACCAGTCGTCCGGAATGTGGCGACACCCCGAGGACCACGCCTGGCGCTACAAGGACCTCACCTACTGGACCGAGCTCGCCAAACTGCTCGAGCGCGGCACCTTCGACGGCATCTTCATCGCCGACGTGCTCGGCACCTACGATGTCTACGGCGGCAGCAACGAGGCCGCGATCCGGCACGGCGCGCAGGTGCCCGTCAACGACCCGCTGCTTCTGGTCTCGGCGATGGCGCTGGTCACCGAGAACCTGGGCTTCGGCATCACCGCCGGCACCGCCTACGAGCACCCGTACCCGTTCGCCCGCCGCATGTCGACGCTGGATCACCTCACCAACGGGCGGGTCGGCTGGAACGTGGTCACCGGTTACCTGCCCTCCGCCGCACGGAACATGGGTCACGACGACCAGCTGCAGCACGATGACCGCTACGACCACGCCGACGAGTACCTGGAAGTGCTCTACAAGCTGTGGGAGGGGTCGTGGGAGGACGACGCCGTCATCCGCGACCGTGAGTCCGGCGTCTTCACCGACCCGTCGAAGGTGCATGAGATCGGCCACAAGGGCAAGCACTTCACCGTCCCCGGCATCCACCTCTCCGAACCGAGCCCGCAGCGCACCCCGGTCATCTACCAGGCCGGCGCCTCCAAGCGCGGCATCGGCTTCGCGGCCGAGAACGCCGAGGCCATCTTCGTCGCCGCCTCCACCAAGGAGGGCCTGAAGGCCACCGTCGGCAAGCTGCGCGACGCGCTCGAGGCCGCCGGCCGCGACCGCTACTCCGCCCGCATCTACACGCTGCTCACGATCATCACCGATGAGACCAGCGAGAAGGCGCAGGCCAAGTACGAGGACTTCCTGCAGTACACGAGCGACGAAGGCGCCCTGGTCTTCATGTCAGGCTGGATGGGCGTGGACCTGTCGCAGTACGACCTCGACGAGCCGATCGGCAACGTCGACAGCAACGCGATCCAGTCGGCGGTCGCCAACTTCCAGCGCCCCAACGCCGACGGCGGCGAGTGGACGGTCCGCGACATCGGCCGCAACGGCGCGATCGGCGGCCTCGGCCCCTTCATCGTCGGCTCGGCCTCGGAGGTCGCCGACACCCTCCAGGAGTGGGTGGAGGACACCGACGTCGACGGCTTCAACCTGGCCTACGCGATCACCCCCGGCACCTTCGAGGACATCGTCGAGTTCGTCATCCCGGAGCTGCGCAAGCGCGGCGCCTACCCCGAGGAGTATGCGCCGGGGACGCTCCGCAACAAGCTGCACGGGGCGGGCGACCGGCTGCCGGCGACGCATCGCGGGGCGCGGTACAAGGTGGGCGCAGCGGCGGCCGTCGAAGCCTGACGTCGGTCGCCTCGTGACGCGCACCCTGGAGGACGAGGCGCTGCGCTTCGCCCGCGAGCTCATCCGCATCCCGAGCGTGAACACCGGCGACCCGGCGACCATCGGCGACGGGGAGGCGCGCGCGGCACAGTACGTGCGGCGGCTGCTCGAGGAGGCCGGCTACGAGACCGAGTACGCCGAGTCGGTGCCGGGCCGCGGCAACCTGGTCGCCCGGCTCCCCGGCCGTGACCGCAAGCGCGGCGCGTTGCTCGTTCACGCACACCTCGACGTGGTGCCCGCCGTCGCCGAGGACTGGACGCATCCCCCTTCGCGGCCGAGGTGCACGACGGCGTCCTGTACGGGCGCGGCGCGGTCGACATGAAGGGGTACGCGGCGGTGCTGGTCGCGCTGGCCCGGCACTTCGCCCGGTCGGGCATCGTGCCGCGGCGGGACATCGTGTTCGCGTTCTTCTCCGACGAGGAGGCGGGAGGCGTCTACGGCGTTCGCTGGTTGCTGGAGCACCGGCCGCACTGGTTCGCCGGGGTGACGGAGGCGATCAGCGAGGTCGGCGGGTTCTCCGTGCGCCTCGGCGAGCGCCGCGCCTACCCGGTGGCCACCGCCGAGAAGGGGATCGGACGGCTCGTCCTCACCGCGCGCGGCACCGCGGGCCACGGGTCGCGGCCGACCGCCGACAACGCGGTGGCCCGCATCGCCCGCGCGGTCGCGGCCGTCGCCGACCACCGGTTCGCGATCGTCCGGACACCCGCGGTCGAGGCATTCGCCGCCGAGGTCGGCGCGCTGCTGGGCGAGCCGGTCGACCTCGACGCCCTCGACCCGGGCGACCCGCGGCTGGGGCCCGTCGCCCCGCTGCTCGCGGCAGCGCTTCGCAACACGGTGACACCCACCATCGTCGCGGGCGGCTACAAGGCGAACGTGATCCCGGGCGAGGCGCGCGCGGAGTTCGACGTCCGCGTGCTGCCCGGGCAGGAGGAGGCGCTGCGGCAGGAGGTGGAGGCCCTGCTCGATCCGGACCTCGAGGTCACCTGGGACCGCTGGGTGCATCCCATCGAGTCCCCGTCGGCCGGTCCCCTGCTCGACGTGCTCGCAGCGGCGATAGCCGTGGAGGACCCGGAGGGAGTCGTGGTGCCGTACCTGATGCCGGCGAGCACCGACAACAAGCACCTCGCCGACGCCGGAATCGCCGGTTACGGCTTCACCCCGCTGCGCCTGGACGACGACGCGGACGGGTTCGGGCACTTCCACGCGGTCGACGAGCAGGTGCCGGTCGACGCGCTGCGGTTCTGCGCGCGCGTGACGGAGCGCATCCTGCGCGAGGCGTGAGGACGCCCGACGGGGTCAGTCGCCCGCTCGGGACGCGTCGATGATCAGCTCGGCCATGCGCCGGGCCGTCGTCGCCGCGGAGGCTCGCTTGTCCATCTGCGCGGTAGTGGTGGCGCCGTCGTACAGGATGACGAGCTGATCGGTGACCGATGCTGCGTCATCCACGGGCAGCTCGGCCACCAGTCCGCCGATGAGACCGTGCAGCCATTCCCGGAACCGCTCGCTCGCCGCCTCCTCCACCCCGCCCGGCTCCGCCTCCGCCACCGCGTTGACGAACGCACAGCCCCGGTAGTCGGGACGCGCGAACAGGATGGCGAGCGAGTCGAAGATCGAGAGCAGGCGCGCGCGGGCGTCGGGACCGGCCCCGGCGATCCCGTCGTCGATCACCTTCTCCCAGGCCGCGTGCCGCCCGGCGAGGTACGCCGAGACCAGCTCTTCCTTGCCCCCGGCGAAGTTGTAATACAGCGAGCCCTTGGCGACGTCCGCCTTCTCCAGCACGCGGTCGATGCCGACCGTGTGGATGCCCTCGGTGTAGAACAGCTCGTCGCTGGCACGCAGCAGCCGCTCGCGAGCGGACGGCTTCTTGGTCACGCGGCTGCTCACGTCGTCGACTGTACCTTCCCCGCTCGTCAGATCGCCGCCCGTCCGCCGTCGACCGCGAGGGTCACGCCGGTGATGTAGGAGGACGCCGGCGAGGCGAGGAACCCGATGGCGTCGGCGATCTCCTCCTCCGTGCCGGGGCGCCCCATGATGGTGGTCCGGCCGAGAGCGGCGGTGTCGCCCTTCGCTCCCGCTGTCGCCACGGGCCCGGGCGCCACGGCGTTCACGCGGACGCCGCGCGGACTGAACTCCGCGGCCCACGCGCGGGTCAGCGCGGACAGCGCAGCCTTGGTGGCGCTGTAGGCGGCTCCGCCGGCGAGACCGACGTTGGCGGCCATGCTCGACACGCTGACGATCGCGCCGTCACCGCGATCTGCCATGGCGGGCGCGAGGCTGGAAGTGAGGAGGTAGGCCGACTCGACGTTGCCGGTGAACAGTTCGTCCAGGGTGCCCGCCGAGAGCTGGTCGCTCGGGCCGAACCACGCGAGCCCGGCGTTGTTGACCAGGATGTCGACATCGCCCGCCTGCTCGGCGAGGGCGATGGCTTCCGCGGTGTCGGACAGGTCGGCAGCGACGAAGCGGGCGTGGCCTCCCGCGAGTTCGATTTCCTCGACGACCTGTACGCCGCGGGCGGCGTTCCTGCCGTGGACGATGACCTCGGCCCCCTGGGAGGCCAGACGGAACGCGGCGGCCCGGCCCAGGCCGGAGGTCGCTCCCGTCACGAGGGCCGTCTTGCCGGACAGGGACCAGGACGTTGCGTTCATCGCGATCGATCCTTTCGTTTATACCGATCTGTCTAACTAGACATTAGACAGCTCTGTCTAAACATGCAAGAGCCATTTCGACGGGCATAGAGTCGGACCCACACCCACCCCGACGATCGGAGGACCTCGTGCGCACGGTTCGCCTCGGCAACAGCGGCCTGGAGATCAGCGGCCTCGTCCTCGGGATGATGTCGTACGGCGATCCGGAACGCGGCAGTCACCCCTGGAGCGTCGGCATCGACGAGGCGCGGCCGTTCGTGCGGCGCGCGTTCGAGGCGGGTGTCACGACCTTCGACACGGCCAATGTGTACTCGCTCGGGTCCAGCGAGGAGATCACCGGCGCCCTGGTCGCCGAGCTCGGTCCGCGCGAGGACGTGCAGCTCTTCACCAAGGTGTTCCAGCGGATGCGCGACGGACGCAACGGCGCGGGCCTCTCGCGGGCGGCGATCCTGCACGAGATCGACGCGTCGCTCATTCGGCTCGGCACCGACTACGTCGACCTGTACCAGATCCACCGGTTCGACCCGACGGTCCCGATGGAGGAGACGATGGAAGCGCTCCACGACGTCGTCAAGGCGGGCAAGGCGCGCTACATCGGTGCTTCGAGCATGTGGGCGTGGCAGTTCGCCGAGCTGCAGCGCGTCGCCGAGGTGAACCACTGGACGAAGTTCGTGTCCATGCAGGACCAGTACAACCTTCTCGACCGCGAGGAGGAGCGCGAGATGCACCCGTTCTGCCGTGCGACCGGCGTCGGCGTGCTGCCGTGGAGCCCGCTCGCTCGCGGCCGGCTGACCCGCCCGTGGGACGCGCCCGGCTCCGGCAGCCGCGCCGACACGGACGAGTTCGGCAAGACGCTGTACCGCTCGCAGGAGGAGTCGAATCGCGCGATCGTGGACGCGGTCGCGGCGATCGCGGAGGAACGGCACGTCCCGATCGCGCAGGTGGCCCTCGCCTGGGTCGCCGGCCGCCCCGCGGTCACGGCGCCCATCGTCGGAGCGACGAAACCGCACCACATCGACGACGCCGTCGCCGCGCTCGACCTCACGCTGACGGATGACGAGGTGGCCCGGTTGGAGGCCGCCTACACGCCCCGGGAGCCGGCCGGGTTCTGACCGACCTGGGAGCCGATCAGCCCTCGTGGTTGTAGTACGGCCACGGGAGGAACCGGCGCTCGCCGCGACGGTCCGGGCCGTTCAGCGTGATCTCGCCGGTCGCCGCCCACTCGACGCCGCGCGGGAACATCTGGATGAACTCGATCCGGCGGAAGGTGTCGATGTCGTGCCCGATCGTGATCGTGAACGAGCGGCCCGTCCCGTACTCGTTGATCCACGCGATCGGCTGGTCGGTGTTCATGCCGGGGAGCGCGGCGACGCCCTCTTCCGGGATCGCCACCGGATAGTGCGACATGGGCCAGACCGGGGCCTTCTCGTACGACTCGAGGTCGTCGAAGGTGGTCAGCAGCACCTGTGCGCCGTCCAGGATCTCGACCCCGGTGAGGATGTCGTCCCCGGTCACGGTCCAGCGCGCGCTGATGCCGTCGGTGATCGGATGGCGCGGCTCGACCGTGTCGAGCTGAGCCTCGCCCCACGGCCGCGGACGGAGCCCACCGGCGACGGTGAGGCGCGAGCCGCGCATCACGTTGTACTCGTCCGGGTAGCCCCAGTCGTCCTCCTGCGCAGCCGACCCATGGAACCACACGATGCCCTTGCCGTCGTCGTGGACGAACTTCAGCAGCGCGGCGTCGGTTTCCGCACCGAAGCCGGTGGCCTTCTCGTGGTAGCCGTCGCGGCCCTCGAAGACGACGACCACCACGTCGTATTTGTCGATGATCTCTGCGCCGAGTCCGCGCGGGTCCTCGACGACCCGCACGCAGAAGCGCCCGGTGTCCTCCAGCAGGGTGGTGAGCCAGACGTTGTGCTGCCGGAAGCTGCGGAACTCGTTGTCATGCTCCCGGGTCATATGGCCGGACAGGATGAGGACGTCGAGGGTGTCGGACATGGGGCGGTGCCTTTCTCCTTTGAAACGGGCTGGTCGGACGCTAGCATGAATCCCTACCTGCTCGTAAGTTTTCATTTCCATGATTGGCTAGCGGCGTGAGCACCAGGCAAGAGGGGTACGCATCGGGGCGTGCCCGCAAGGAGCGGATCCTCGAGGCGGCGGTCGCCGCGTTCGGCGCCTCCGGCTTCGAGCACGCGACCCTGACGGACATCGCGACGGCGTGCGGCGTCTCCCGCCAGGGGCTGCTCCACCACTTCGCGAGCAAGGAGGAGCTGCTGACGGCGGTCCTGCAGCGCCGCGACGACACGGACAGGCGGAGCTTCGACGCGGCGCTCGCGAACAACCGGACGCCGTCCGAGGCGCTGGCCGAGATCATCGCGGACAACGCGCAGAGCCCGACCGTCATGCGCCTCTACACGGTCCTGTCGGCCGAGGCGACGAACCCCGACCATGCGGCGCACGACTATTTCGCCGCGCTTTACACCCGACTGCGGGCGCAGCTCACCGAGGCCATCGCCACGGCCCAGGATGCGGGCGACGCTCCGTCCGGACTGCCGCCCGAGACCTTTGCGACGCTGCTGCTCGCCATCAAGGACGGCTTGGCCCTCCAGGCCCTTCTCTCCCCGGGTGAGGTGGACCCGGTTCGAACGATCCGCGAACTGACGGCCGCGCTGGAAGGAGCGGGCCGATGACCGTCCCCCTGGAGTCGCCGCGTCAGGGCGCCGACAGCGTCGCCAGTCTGCTCGCGGTGGTGAACCTCGTACGCACCGGCCAGGCGCGGACGCGCCCCGGGCTGATGCAGGCGCTGGGACTCGGCCGCGCGGTCATCGCCCAGCGCGTAGAGCAGGCGATCGACATCGGCTACCTCGAGGAGAGCGAACTCGGCGAGTCCACCGGAGGGCGGGCTCCCCGCACGCTGCGCTTCCGCGCCGACCGGGGACGCATCCTGGTCTGTGCGATGGGCGGCCTGCACCTGCGGGTCGGGGTCTCCGACCTCAACGGCACGATCCTCGCGAGCGACCGCAGCGAGTGGGACATCTCGGCGGGCGCGCTGGAGACGCTGGCGGTCGCCGGCGAACTGATCGACGACCTGCTCGCGCGCGAGGAGGCCGGCACGGCGCCGATCTGGGGAATCGGCGTCGGCGTGCCGGGCCCCGTCGACTTCGCCACGGGGCGACCGGTGGCGCCGCCGATCATGCCCGGCTGGGACGGCTTCGACCTGCGCGGCCACTTCGAGCAGCGGTACAACGCGACGACCTGGGTCGACAACGACGTGAACCTGCTGGCGCTGGCCGAGCGCAGCCGGCGCGGTCCCGACGACGACCTGAACCTCATCTATCTGAAAGTCGGGACGGGCATCGGGGCGGCGTTCGTGTTCGACGGCGAACTGTACCGGGGCGCGTCCGGCGCCGCGGGCGACATCGGCCACTCGCGCGATCTGCGCGGCGAGACGGTCGAGTGCCGCTGCGGGCGCACCGGGTGCCTCGAGGCGACGGCGAGCGGATGGGCCCTCGTGCGGGATGCGGAAGCCGCCCTGGCCGCGGGAGAGCCGTCCGAGCTCGCCGCCGTGCGGAAGGAGCACCCGATCCGCCCGGAGGACATCGCGATCGCGGCGCGGCACTTCGACCAGCTGGCGCTGCGGCTGGTCGGGTTGAGCGCGGAGCGGACCGGCGAGACGATCGCCAACCTGACCAATGCGCTCAACCCGTCCGCCATCGTGGTCGGCGGCGCCATCAGTTCCGGCGCGGACGCCTTCGTGGTGCCGTTCCGCCGGATCGTCGCCGATCGGGCGCTCCCGCTGATCTCGCAGAAGCTGACCGTCTCACGGTCGCAGGGGAACCCCGACGAGCCCATCCGCGGCGGAAACGCCCTCGTCGTCGAACAGCTCTTCGAGCGCACCTTCGCCGCGTGGTTCGCCGACGGCACGCCCGTCTGACGGACGGATGAGCACGAAGGCAACCGCGGCGGCGAGCAGGAGGAGGACGGCCCCGATCCCGAATACGGCGTGGTACCCGGCCACCATCGCGGCGGGACGGGCGGACGCTCCCGCGACGGCGACGTAGACGTTGGTGACGACGGCGAGACCGACCGAGCCGCCGATCTGGTTGGCCGCGTTCGCCGTCGCGGCCGCGGCGCCCGCGTCGTGGGGGGCGATGCCCTGCAGCGCAAGGTTCTGGAGAGGGACGAAGGTGAAGCCCATCCCGACGCCGAGCAGCACCATGGCGGGCAGGACCTGCGACCAGTAGTCGCCGTCCGGGGTGAGGAACAGCAGCAGGGCGACACCTGCGGCGGCGATGACCGGGCCGAAGATCAGCTGCGGACGCGGGCCGATGCGACCGACGAGCCGAGCGGCGAACGGCACCGTGCCCATGATGGAGACGGTGATGGCGAGCGTCGCAAGCCCCGCGAGCACAGGGCTCAGCTTCAGGATGAACTGCAGGTGGAAGTTCATGTAGACCATCGCGCCGATCATGACCGCCCCCGTCAGCGCCTGCACGAGGAAGGCGCCGGCGCGCGTCCGGTCGGTGAGGATGCGCAACGGCAGCAGCGGGTTCCTGCTGCGTCGCTCGATCAGCACGAAGGCGGCCAGGAGGACGACGCCGAGACCGGCCACGACGGCGGAGAGCGGGACGTTCTGCGGCGTCTCGGCGAGCGTCAGCCCGTACACCACGGCGCCGAAGCCGAGCGTGATGGTGATCGCGCCGGGCAGGTCGTAGCGCCGGTCGCCCTCCGCGCGGCTCTCCGTGAGCAGCACGGCGCCGAGAACCACGCCGACCGCGGCGACGGGGATGTTGACCAGCAGGCACCAGCGCCAGTCCAGGTACTCGGTCAAGACGCCGCCGAGCAGGAGTCCGATCGCCGAGCCGGCACCCGAGACGGCGCCGAAGATCGCGAAGGCGGAGCCGCGCTCGCGCCCAGAGGGGAAGGTCACCGTGAGGATCGCCAGCGCGGCTGGGGCCATGAGCGCGGCGAACGCGCCCTGCACGGCTCGGGCGCCCAGGAGCTCCAGACCGGAGTGCGCGAATCCCGCCCAGGCGGACGCGGCGGCGAAGCCGACCATCCCGAGCAGGAAAGACCGCTTGCGACCCCAGTAGTCGACGATGCGGCCGCCGAGCAGGAGCAGCGATCCGAAGGCGAGCACGTATCCCGTGACGACCCACTGGCGGTCGCTGTCGGACATCCCGAGCTCGACCTGGGCACGAGGGAGCGCGACTCCCACGATCGTCCCATCGAGGATGACGAGCAGCTGGGTGAGCGAGACGACGGTGAGGATCCACCATCGGGTGCGTGCGGACACGGGTGCAGACATAGGTCGGCCCTTTCGGCGTTGGCGCGGGGTTTCCAGCCCGGATCGCTTGCGCGACCGCGTCCACCGGCGGACCGACTTCCGTAACCATAGACCGGAATCGGAACCACTTCAAACGGGATCAGTCTGATTTATGTTGACTTCTGTCTGAATCCAGCATATGTTTTCGCTCAGCCCTAACCCCTCGACGTCGGGTAGGTTTGCTCGACGTCGCACACGATGAAGTGTTCGGAGAAACATTCATGGCAACCACCACCGATCAGACGAGCGCATCCGCGCCGGTCGGCCCCGCGACCGGCAGCGTCACCAGCGCCGGCCCGGCCCTCCCCCTGCACACCCGCGTCATCTACGGCTTCGGCGACATCGCCAGCCAGTTCATCTGGACGATCACCAGCTCGTTCCTCGCGGTGTTCTACACCGACATGGTCGGCATCGCCGCCGGGACGGTCGCCGTGCTGATCCTCGTGGCGCGCGTGTTCGACGCGGTGATCGACCCCTTCATCGGCGCACTGGCCGAGCGCACCCGGAGCCGGTTCGGCCGCTTCCGCCCCTGGATCCTGTACGGGATGGTGCCGCTGTCCATCATGGTGGTGCTCACCTTCACCGCGCCCTTCGACGGCAAGAGCATCGGTGCCGTCATCTGGGCCGTGCTCACCTACGGCCTGCTCGGCGCGCTCTACTCCAGCGTGAACGTGCCCTACGGGGCGCTCAGCACGGTGATGTCCGAGCGGACGGCGGACCGGGTCTCGCTCAACTCCTGGCGCATGATCGGCACCAACATCGGCGGCGTCGTGCTGGGCATCGCGATCCTGCCGATCATCCTGGCCTTCAGCGGCGGCAACCAGCCGACCACCCAGGGCTACACCATCGCCGCCGCCATCTTCGCGGTCGCGGCTCTCCCCTTGTTCTTCCTGGTGTTCGCCACCTCGAAGGAGGTCGTGAAGCCGGTCCAGCGTGAGCGCGTGCCCTTCTCGAAGACCTTCCGGCTCGTGCTCGGCAACGGCCAGCTGATGCTGCTCTTCGCCGTGCTGCTGCTGTCGCTGACGTCGCTGTTCGGCCGCCTCGGCGTCGTGCTGTTCTACTACCTGAACAACGTCGGCAACTACGCGCTCGTCTCGGTGCTGATGGCGCTCGCGCCGCTCTCGACCGTGGTCGGCATCCTGGTGTTCTCGCGCCTCGGCCGCCGCTTCGGCAAGCGGAACATGCTGATCATCTCCTTCGCCGCGCAGGCCGTCATCCTCACCGCGCTGTACTTCACGGGCTGGGAGAACATCGCCGTGGTCATCGGTCTCACCGCCCTCTACGGCCTGAGCTCGTACGGCATCCCGCTGGTGCTGGCCATGGTCTCCGACGCGATCGACTACGCGGAGGACAAGACCGGCGTCCGCACCGACGGCACCTCCTACGCCTTCACCAGCCTGGCCACGAAGATCGCCAGCGCGGTCGGCGGCGCGATCGGCATCGCCCTCCTCGGCGCGATCGGCTACGTCGCCTCGGCGCACCAGCAGACCAGCGAGGTGCTGCACGGCATCAACCTGGTGGTGAACATCGGTCCGGCGATCGCGGTGGCGCTCGCCATCGTCCCTCTGCTCTTCTACCGCATCACGGAAGCGCGCTACGCCGAGATCCGCGAGCGTCTGGACACCAAGGCGCTGGCCGCGATCAAGCTCCAGCGGGAGGGCTGACGCCCGTCACACCCGCTCGAACACCGCCGCGAGCGCCTGCCCGCCCCCGATGCACATGGTCTCCACGGCCAGGGTGCCGTCGAGGGCGGGCAGCTCGTTCGCCAGGGTGGCGAGCATCCGGAGTCCCGTCGCCCCGATGGGATGCCCGATCGAGATGCCGCTCCCCCGTGGATTGACCCGGGGGTCCTCCGCGTCGATGCCCCAGTCGGCCAGGCAGGCGAGGACCTGCACGGCGAACGCCTCGTTGAGCTCGATGACGTCGAGCTCCGACCAGGCGACGCCGGCGCGCTGCAGAGCGCGGTTCGCGGCGGGCACGGGCGCGACGCCGAAGATCGCCGGGTCATTGCCCGCCACGGCCCACGACCGCAACCGGAGCAGCGGCGTCAGCCCCAACTCGGCGGCGTGCTCGGGCGTCGTGACGATCGCGGCGGCCGCGGCGTCGTTCTGGCCGCTGGAGTTGCCGGCGGTGACGGTCGCTTCGGGGTCGTTCCGGCCGAGGATCGGACGGAGCCCGGCCAGCGCCTCGAGCGTCGTGTCCGCGCGGGGGTGCTCGTCTCGCTCGACGACGACGTCGCCGCGACGGCCCGGGACGGTCACGGAGACGAGCTCCGCGTCGAAGGCGCCCGACTCCTGGGCGGCGACGGCGCGCTGGTGCGACCGGAGGGCGTACGCATCCTGCGCCTCACGCGGAATGCCGTACCGGCGGCGGATTTCCTCCGCCGAACCGACGTTGCCCTCCGGCGTCGGGAACTTCCGTCCGCCGACCGTCTCACGTCCGCGCGCGAGCGAGTCGTGGAGGAGGAGACCGCCGGGCGGCAGCCCGCGTCGCCCCTGTTCGGTGTAGAGGGGAGCGTTGGACATCGACTCGGCGCCGACCGCGATCAGGACGTCGCTGGCACCGGTCTGCACCTCCATGGCCGCGTTGATGACGGCCTGCAGCCCGGACCCGCAACGGCGGTCGAGCTGGTAGCCGGTCGTGGTCACGGGGAAGCCGGCGTTCAGGGCGGCAACGCGACCGAAGGCGGGCGCCTCCATGGTCGGGTAGCCCTGGGAGCCGATCACGCCCTCCACCGCCGCCGGATCGATACCGGTGCGCTCGAGCACCGCGCGGAGCACGGTCTCGGCCAGCGTCGACGCGGAGACCGGCGCGAGCCTGCCGCCCATCCGGCCGACCGGCGTGCGGAGGGGCGAACAGACGACGACTTCGCGCAGCTCAGGCATCGACCGCCTCCAGCGCGACTGTGAGGGAGGCGCCGGTCGCGTCGATCACCTGCTGCTCCGTCACGCCCGGTGCGAGCTCGCGCAGCACCAGCCCCTCGTCGGTCACGTCGATGACGGCGAGGTCGGTGATGATGCGGTCGACGCACCCGCGCCCGGTGAGCGGGAGGGTGCACTGCTCGACGAGCTTCGGCGTGCCGTCCTTCGCGACGTGCTCCATGACCACGATGACGCGCTCGGCGCCGTTGACCAGGTCCATCGCGCCGCCCATCCCCTTCACCATCTTGCCGGGGACGGCCCAGTTGGCAATATCGCCATGGGCCGACACCTGCATGGCTCCGAGCACCGCGGTGGCGATGCGGCCGCCGCGGATCATCCCGAAGCTGGCAGCGGAGTCGAAGTAGCTCGCGCCGGGGAGCACGGTGACCGTCTCCTTGCCCGCGTTGATGAGCTTCGGGTCCTCCTCTCCCTCCCACGGGTAGGGGCCGACGCCGAGGATGCCGTTCTCCGAGTGCAGCACGACGTGCACGCCGTCGGGAAGGTGGTTCGGGATGAGCGTGGGCAGCCCGATCCCGAGGTTGACGTAGGAGCCGTCCTCCAGCTCCTGGGCGGCACGGGCGGCCATCTCGTCGCGGGTGCGCGGCATGGTCACGCTCCTTCCGGGCGGGGGCGGACGGTGGTCTTCTCGATCGGGAGGTCGGCGGACTCCTCGGGCGTCAGCG
The DNA here is from genome assembly GCF_050632865.1 of Leifsonia poae. Taxonomy (GTDB): domain Bacteria; phylum Actinomycetota; class Actinomycetes; order Actinomycetales; family Microbacteriaceae; genus Leifsonia; species Leifsonia poae_B. The sequence goes on from NZ_JBODSA010000003.1 coordinate 151,231, forward strand.
CGACCACCCGGTCCACGTAGATCCCCGGCAGGTGGATGTCGTCCGGGCCGAGCACACCCGGCTCGACCAGCTCGTCCACCTCGGCGATGGTGATGCGGCCGGCCATCCCGGCGAGCGGGTTGAAGTTGCGGGTCGACTTCTCGAAGCGCAGATTGCCGTGCCGGTCGCCGACCGCCGCCCGCACCAGGCCGAAGTCGGTACGGATCGCGGTCTCCAGCACGTACTCGCGCGTGGACCCGAAGACGTCGAACGGGCGCAGCTCCTTCGGGGCGCTGGCCTCGGCGACGGAGCCGTCGGGCGCGTACCGGATCGGCATCCCGCCATCGGAGACCGCGGTGCCGGCGCCGGTGGCGGTGAAGAACGCCGGGATGCCGACGCCGCCCGCCCGCAGGCGCTCGGCGAGCGTGCCCTGCGGCGTGAGTTCGACCTCGACCTCGCCGCCGAGGTACTGGCGCGCGAACTCCTTGTTCTCGCCGATGTAGCTGGCGATCACGCGACGGATGCGGCCGGCCGCGAGCAGTTCACCCAGGCCCCAGCCATCGACGCCGCAGTTGTTGCTGACGACCTCCAGGCCGCCGACGCCGCGCGCCAGCAGCGCGCGGATGGTGACGATCGGGACGCCGGACAGGCCGAAGCCGCCGACGGCGAGGGAGGCGCCGTCCGGGATGTCGGCCACGGCCTCCGCCGCCGACGCGTACGTCTTATCCATGGGACTCCTCCGTCGTTTCCGTCTCTGCGAAGACCTCCCGCAGGATCGCCATGGCGCTGTTCGCAGCGGGCAGGCCTGCGTAGAGGGCCGTGTGGTGCACGACCTCCGCGATCTGGGTGGGCGTCAATCCGTTCCGCAGCGCGGCGCGCACGTGCATCCGGAACTCGTTCTCGTGGCCGCCGGTGACCAGGCTGGCGAGGGTGGCGATCGACCGCTGCGAGCGGGTCAGCTGCGGACGAGACCAGACCTCGCCCCAGGCGTATCGGGTGATGAAGTCCTGGAAGTCGGCGGTCTCGGGCGTGATCGCCGCGGTCGCACGGTCGACGTGGGCGTCGCCGAGCACCGCGCGGCGCACCCGCATCCCGGCCTCCGCCGTCCCCGGTTGGGCGACGGCCGTCCGCAGCAGCTCGGCCGCGGCCTCTGGGTCCTCCAGCGGGATCAGGTGGCCGGCGTTCGGGAGCTCGACGAACCGTGCACCGTGGATGCCGTCGGCGAGTTCGCGCATGAGGGCGGGCGTCGTCACGGCGTCGTGCGCGCCGGCGACGATGACCGCCGGGGCGCTGACCGCTCCGAGGTCCGCGCGCCGGTCGAAGGCGGCAAGCGCCTCGCAGCACAGCGCGTACGACTCGTCGTCGACGTCGACCAGCGTCCGCAGCGCCTGGCCGCCGGGTCCGTCCGGGTGCGCGTCGAGGTAGCCGGGAGCGAACCAGCGCTCGGCGCTGCCGGCGACGACGGAGGCGGTCCCGGAGGCGCGGACCTGCGCGGCGCGCTGCGCCCATCCCTCCGGGCTGCCGATCGCCGCACCCGAGCAGAACATCGTCAGGCTGCGCACGCGTTCCGGGACGGCGACGGCCAGCTCGAGGGCGACCGCGCCCCCGAGAGAATCGCCCGCGACATGGAAGGCGCCGCCGCCGACCTCGTCGACGACGTCGAGGACGCCCCGCGCGAGGTCGCCGACCGTGAAGCCCGCCCGCGCGGCGGGAGACGCCCCGTGGCCGGGGAGGTCGATCCGCAGGATGCGAGGGCGGTCTGGCGACTGCACGAAGCGGGCGACGACACCGTCCCACAGCTCGGTGGTCGTTCCGAGCGACGGGAGGAGCACGAGGAGCGGTGCTGCTTCCGCGGTCGGGGCGGCGGGGGCGACCGAGCCCCGCAGCCGCACGGCGCTCATGATCCCTCCCCGTCCGCGCGCTGCTCGAACCTGCTCAGCGCCGCGTCGACGACGTGCGACGCACGCGGTGCGCCGGCCGCTCCATCCGGACGCCGCACCTGGATGACGAGGTCGCCGGCCGCGTGCGCGAGAAGCGACGCGCTCTCGGCCGCCAGCCGCAGCGTCTCGCGCCAGGCCTGCCACTCGGCGTGCCACTCCCCCGCCGGCCGGGCGTCGTAGCTGAGCGACGCCGTCTGCACGACCGCGAGAGGACCACTGACCCGCAGCCCGTTCGCTACCAGGAGGACAGCGTCCACCGGGTTCCGCTTGTGCGGCATCGCGGACGAGCCCCCGCCGTGGATGGGCGTCGCCGTCTCGTCCCGCGCCAGCAGACCGAGGTCGCGACCGATGCGTCCCCCGGCTGAGCTGACGCTCGCGCTCGCGCGCGTCACGGCGAGCACCGGCGAGCGGTCGGTGTGCCAGGCGCGGTCGGGGTCCGTCAGACCCAGCGCTGCCGACATCCGTCGCCGGAGTACCGAGACGGCGTCCGGCTGGCCGGAAAGCCGTGCGAACGCACCGCCGTCGCCGACGGCGCCCCCAGCTGCAGCGGGAAGGCGACCGCATCGACCGTCTCCAGGGCGGAGGAGATGACGTCGAGCCAGCCGCCGATCACGGCGCCGAGGGTGGTGGTCTCCGCCTCCTGCGTCAGAGTGCGAACGGCGAAGGGCGTCCCGCGGTGCTCGCGCGCCAGGGCCGCGAAGCTCCGACCGGCTGCGACGAGATCGGCGCGAGCGGTCGTCAGCGCGTCGCGCGAGACCAGCATGAGCGCCGTGTCCATGACGTCCTGGCTCGTCATCCCCTGATGCACGAGGGTGCCGCCCTGCTGGCGCAGCGCCTGCGCGAGCCCGACGATAGGGACGCCCGCCCGGCGCGATTCGCGCAGCAGGGACACGCGGTCGAGGGTTCCCACATCCAGGGTGGACGTGGTCTCCACGCCGAGCAGAGAGCTCCACGCCCCGAGATGCGCGCGCTCGACCTCGACCATCGCGTCCAGGATGCGGTCGTCGGAGGCGATCGCCCCGGCCTCGCCCGCGGGCTCCAGCAGGCCCCAGTCGAACGCGTCAGCCACGGCCGTCTCCCACGAAGTCGAGGAACACGGTCTCGTCGTCGCCCTGCAGGCGGATGTCGAAGCGGTAGCTGCGCTCACCGTCCGGCTCGACCAGCAGGCTGCGCCGGCGCTCCGGAGGGATACGCGCCAGGAACGGGTCGTCCTCCGCGAAGTACGCGCGCGTGAACAGGTGGTGCAGCAGGCCGCGCGCGAACACCGTCACCAGGAGGTAGGGCGCCCGGCCATCGGCCGTCGCCCCCGGTCGCACCGTGGTGAAGCTGTAGTGGCCCGCGCGATCCACGGCGGCACGGCCGAAGCCCGTCACCGTGTACCCGTCTCTGTGCAGGCTCCCGCGTTGGCGGATCGGCCTGCCTGCAGCGTCCGGCCCCCAGATCTCGAGGATCGCATCCGGCACCGGCTCGCCCGCGCCGTCGTAGACCGTGCCGTGCAGGCGGATGGACGCTGGATCGGCCCTCGACGTCACCTCGGCGTCCCCGGCGTACGGCAGCGCGTAGCCGAAGAACGGCCCGACCGTCTGCGAGGGGGTCTGTTCAGGCATGCTCGCCCTCCTCCGGCTCCATCCAGGTCGCCCGGCTGCCGGTCAGCACGATGTCCCAGCGGTAGCCCATCACCCACTCCGGCACGCTCAGGTCGTGATCGTAGCTCGCCTTCAGCCGCTCGCGGGCCGCCGGATCGACGATGGACTGGTAGATCGGGTCCAGGGCGAACAGCGGGTCGGTCGGGAAGTACATCTGCGTGACGAGCCGCTGCGTGAACGCCGACCCGAACAGCGAGAAGTGGATGTGCGCCGGCCGCCAGGCGTTCCGGTGGTTCTTCCACGGGTACGGCCCCGGCTTGATGGTGACGAAGCGATACGAGCCGTCGTCGCCCGTGATCGCGCGGCCGACCCCGGTGAAGTTGGGGTCGAGCGGCGCGGGATGCTGGTCCCGCTTGTGCACGTATCTACCCGAGGCGTTCGCCTGCCACACCTCGATGAGCTGCCCGCGGACCGGCCAGCCCTCGCCGTCCAGCACCCGGCCGGAGACGATGATCCGCTCGCCTAGCGGCTCTCCGCTGTGCTGGATGGTCAGGTCGCTCTCCTCCGGCGACACGTCCGAGTGCCCGAACGCCGGCGAGACGAGCTCGATCTCCTCCGGGTCGGCGCGCACGAGCTCATGCGTGGGGTGGCGCAGCGTCGAACTGCGGTACGGCGCGAAGTCGCGCAGCGGATGGGTCGGCAGCGGCCCGGCGGCGGCAGCGGCAGCCTGCGCCTCCGCGATCTCGCGGGTGATCTGATCCTGGGTCGCTTCGGTCATCGTTCCACCTCAGAAGGGAAGGCCCGCGTACTGCTCGGCGAGCGCCGCCTGAGCGTGACGGGAACCGGTCGTGTACTCCAGCTGCCCCACCTGGCTGCGGTAGCGGAAGGCGCGGGTGGCCTCGTCGCCGATCTCGTGGTGCACGTGAAGCATCTCCGTCATCCACTGCGAGAACTGCTGGACCTTCCACTGCCGGGCGAGCGCCGCCCCGCTGTAGCGGGACAGCAGCGACGCGTCGCCCCGGTAGGACGCCGCGATCGACCGTCCCAGCAGGGCCACGTCGGCGATGGCGGAGTTGAGGCCCTTCGCGCCGGTCGGCGGCACGATGTGGCCGGCATCGCCCGCCAGGAACAGCCGGCCGTGCTGCAGCGTCGAGGCCACGAAGCTGCGCATCGGGGTGATCGACTTCTCCGTGATCGTCCCCTCGCGCAGCGTCCAGCCGTCGACGCCGAGCCGGTTCTGGAGCTGGTCCCAGATCCGGTCGTCGGACCACTCGTCGATGGACTCGGACGGGTCCACCTGGAGGTACAGCCGGGACACCTGGGGCGAGCGCATCGAGTGCATCGCGAAGCCGTCCGGGTGCAAGGCGTAGATCAGGTCATCGGTCGACGGCGCGACATCGGCGAGGATGCCGAGCCAGGCGTAGGGGTAGCCGCGCTCCAGCGCCGTGACACCGGGGATCGCCGGACGGCAGACGCCGTGGTAGCCGTCCGCGCCCACGATGAGGTCGCAGTCGATCCGCTCGCCGTCGCCCGCGAGGACATAGGGGGCGTCCGTGTCCATGTCGTGGGGGCTGACGCCGTCCACCTCGAAGCGGACGTCGGAGCCGAGGCGGTCGTGCTCGGCGAGCAGGTGCGCCACGAGGGCCTGCTGGCCGTAGACGGTGACCGTGCGGCCGACCAGGTCGACGAAGTCGAGGTGGTGGCGGGTGCCCTCGTACTGCAGGTAGATGCCGTGGTGGGTGAGCCCACGCGCCTCCAGATCGGCGTCGAGCCCGAGGTCGCGCAGGATGTCGACCGAGCCCTGCTCGAGAACCCCGGCGCGGATGCGGCCGAGGACGTACTCGCGACTCTTCTGCTCGAGGATGACGAAGCCGATGCCCGCGCGCTGCAGGATGTGGCCGAGGAGCAGCCCCGCAGGACCCGCTCCGATGATGGCGACCTGGGTGCGCATGCTCCGCCTCTCACGACGTCGGGAAGGTGGGTCCATGCTCGTCGTCGGTGGGGCGGTTCGGTGGGTGGTTTCCGTCCAGTGGAAGACGAACTCGATTGCCGCGGCGTATATCCATGTATTTTTCGGACCAGGTATAGCGTCGTATAACATCTAACGGTGCAGCCGAGTCCCTACACACCTGGCGTCATCGCTCGTGCGACGCCCGGCCGAGCGCAGCAACTGGCGGACTTCGACGAGCGCTTGTCCTATCTGGTGGACCTTCATCGTCTGAACGGTCGCATTCGCGTCGACTATGCACCGCGCGGGTACGGGAAGACGTCGCTGCTGCGGCAGTACGAGCGCCATGCCAGGGATCGCGGTGTGCTGACGGTGTGGGTGACCGCCGGCGAGGGCGACCTTATAGCCCAGATCGCATCGGCCGTCGAGCGCGCGACGGTCTCGTGGCGGGAAGACGCCCGACGCCGTATCCAGGATCACCTGAAAGAGCTGACCTTCCGGGCCGGCATTCCGGCCGTGCTCGGAGTGGAGGCCACCCTCCGGTCCGAGGCATCCAGTCCGCCGCCGTTCGGGAGCCGGGCGTTCGAGGACGTCGTCCGCGAGGCGGCTGCCGCGGATGACGCCGCTGGTCTGATCATCCTGGTCGACGAGATCCAAGCGGCGGATTCGGACGGGCTGCGGACACTGGCTTATGCCTGGCAGCACTTGCAAGCCGAAGGAGCGGACGTACCCGCCGCCGTGTTCGCGGCAGGCCTACCGAACGCACCCGATATGATCGGCGCCGCAGTGACCTTCAGCGAGAGATTCGCGTACCGGCCACTGCCCCCGCTGTCACCGGCTGACGAAGAACTCGCGCTGGCGCTCCCGGCCCGGCAGCTCGGCGTCGAATGGGATCGCGATGCGGTAGCTCACGCTCTGGCGATCGCACGCGGCTACCCGTATCTGGTTCAGCTGGTCGGCGACGCTGCCTGGACAGCCGCCGGACGTCCCGATGCCGGTGGCCGGATCACGGCCGCAGACGTCACCGCCGGTCAACGTGCCGTGGACGAGGACCTGGCTGCTCTCTATCGCTCGCGGTGGTCGAACGCCTCGCCGAAGGAACGGGTAATGATGGCCGCCATGGCCGGGCTCGGCGATGGGCCCGTGCTGCGGAAAGCCATCGCCGAGGCCATGGGAGCTGACTCCCGTGCACTCTCCCCCATCCGGGCCAGGCTCTTGGACAAGGGCCTCGTCCAACCCTCCGGTCACGGCGCGCTCGAGTTCACCATTCCCGGATTCGCCGCCTTCGTTCGCGCCAACGCCACGGAGTGAACGCCTAGATCGCATCCGACCGCAGCGCGTCCGAGATCCCGCGTGCGGCCATCCGGACGCCGAGCGCGAACTGCGGCTCGTCCTTGCGCTCCGCGTGCGCGATGATCGACACCGCCGCGACGACCTCGCCGGCCGCATCCCGGATCGGTGCCGCGACCGAGAACGCGCCGCGCGTCAGCTCCTCGACCGTCACCGAGATGCCGGTCGCGCGGATGGCCGCCAGCCGCGACCGCAGCTCCCGTTCCTCGGTCAGCGTGTTGGGCAGGAACTTCCGGGGCCCGGCGGCCACGACCGCGTCGAACACCCCCGGGCCGGAGTGAGCGAGCAGCACGAGACCGACTCCGGTCGCGTGCAGCGGGAGCTCCGTGCCGACGTCGCTGATGACGGAGACCGCCCCGCGACCGGACAGACGGTCCAGGTAGACGGCGCCGAGGCCGTCCCGGATGGCGAGGTGGACGTGCTCGCCCGTCGCGTCCAGGAGGTCGTCGAGGTACGGGCGCGCGACCTCGCGCAGGCGTCGCGCGGTCGGCTGCCGTGCGCCGAGCCGCCAGAGACGGATGCCCACGCGGTAGCGCCCGTCCTCTCCGCGGACCAGGCCGCCCCAGTCGACCCACTCGTTCAGGAGCCGGTGGGTCGTCGAGACCGGCAGCCCGGCACGGCGGGAGACCTCGCTGAGCGTGAGCTCGTCGCCGCGCTCGAAGGCATCGGCGATCGCGAAGACCCGGGCGGCGACGCTCCGGTGGTCCGCTGCACCTCCCGCCATGCCGTCAGCCTAGATCAGGCCCCGAGGTCGGCGACGGCCTGCCGGGCGCCGCGCACCGCGATGGCGACGCTCATCAGCGTGGGGTTCATCGTCGTCGCCGTGGGGATCAGCGCGTTGCCGCCGACGATCAGGTTCTCGTGGCCCCAGACGCGCGAGTACGGGTCGGCGACCGAGGTGCCGTCGTCCGCATCCCCCATCCGCATCGTGCCCTGGTAGTGCAGGCTCGAGCCGTTGGGGAGCAGCCGCGGCTCGGCGACGAAGGTGCCGAGCGCCTGGCCGGCGCGGCGCAGGTGCTCGGTGCCGTCGGCGATCTCGGCGTTCTCCTTCTCCGTCAGCTCGTAGTGGATGGTCATGTTCGGGAAACCGCGGTAGTCCAGGTCGCCGTCGTCGAAGGTCACGGCGTCCTCGAAGCGCGGGCTCTTGCGCATCCCGTAGCCCATGTTCACGTAGCCCCAGCGGTTGCCCGCGGCGGGGTGGGTCGGGTCGAGCTGGAACGGCGGGTTCTCGGCGTACATGACCTGCAGCGAGAAGGGATGGTTCGGCTCGGAGAACGGGATGCGGTTGACCGCGGCGACCGGGTCGGCCGGGTTGGTCGCGCGGCGGGCGAGCTCCGCATCCAGCTGCTCCTCGGTGGCGTGGCGGCTCATCCGCTCGCCGTCGAGGGCGACCGTCGAGATGACCACCGGGTGCTCGGTCAGGTAGTGGCCCAGCGCCGTCGGGCGGATGCCGGAGGCCCAGAGCAGCTGCGGAGAGCGGAACGCGTCGGCGGCGACCACGACGAGGTCGGCGGCGACGAAGCTGGTCTCGTGGGTCCGCAGGTCCTCGACGGTCACGCCCGTGACTCGGGGGCCGTCGTGCTCGACACGGCGGACGAGGGTCAGGTCGCGGAGCTCGAAACGCTCGGCGAGGTCGCTGGAGGGGTCGGCGAGCGGGCCCAGCACGACATCCGCACCGGCCCAGCGCATCGAGCCGTCGGGCTGGGGGTCGCCGGAGACGGGGAGGGTGCCCGGGCCGTAGCCCTCGGGGACCTCGGAGCCGAACTCCTCGGTGAGCAGCGCGCGGATGGCGGCGCCGACGCCCGAGTCGCCGAACGCCGAGCGCTGCACGTGCAGCAGCTCCTCGGCCTTGGCGATCAGCCCGTCCCACTCGTCATCGCCGATGAACGGGATGCGCTCGGAGAAGGCCGGAGCGGGAGTGGCGCACGTCCAGTGGGCGCCCATCCCCCCGACGTTGGTGGACGCGGCGGCCGCCGGGAAGGTGTCGGCATACGCCGAGCCCGGGCCGCCGAAGTCGAGCAGGTGTGTGCCGCCACGGGCCGTGAACATGCCCTCGACGACGGCGGATTCGGGGATGCCGAGCGACTTCCGGAAGGCGCCGGCCTGGGGTCCCTGCGAACGCTCGCGGGCGCGCTCCTTCTCCTCCGGGTCCGGGATGTTGCGCACGCTCTCGCCGGGGATCTCGGTCAGCTGCGGGCCGGCCTCGAACATGATGACATTCGCGTCGGGCAGCCCCTCGAGGAGCAGGCGGGCGTACGTCGAGCCGATCGGCCCGCTGCCGACGATGGCGATGGTCGGTGAGGTGGTCATGGTGTTCTCCGGTGTTCGGGCGTGGTTCAGGCGGTCAGGGATTCGGAAGCGGCGGGGGCGGCGGCCGGCGCGTGCTCGTCGGAGAGCGTGCCGGCGGGCAGCAGTAGGGCGGCGATGAAGCCGACGGCGTACGTCGCCGCCAGGGCGAGGAACACCGGCGCGAACACGTCGCGGTAGATCTGGGCGACGGACGTCTGGACCGCCGGGTCGGCGGCATGCACGAGGGCGGGCGTCAGCGTGGCCGGGTCGAGTCGGCTCGGCAGTAGCGCCGCGACGCCGACGCCGACGACCCCGCCGATGACGGCGGTCATCACGGTCGAGCCGATCTGGCGGACGAGGTTGACCGTCGCCGTGACCGCGCCGGTCTCGCTGCGCGGGGCGCCGGACTGCACGACGGCGACGATGAGGCTCATGAAGGCTCCGGTCCCCAGGCCGACGACGGCCATGACGAGCATGGGCGCCCACAGCGGGAGGCCGACCGGGAGGACGGCCATCGTGGCCAGCCCGACCGCGCCGAGCGCCGTGCCGACGATCGGGAACACGCGGTAGTGGCCGGTGCGGCTCGACAGCCAGCCGGTGAGCAGGTTGCTGACCAGCATCCCGAAGACGGTCGCGATGGGTACCAGTCCGGACACGGTCGCGCTGGTGCGGTAGGCCATCTGGAAGTAGGTGGGGAGGTACGAGGTGATCGAGAACAGGCCGACGCCGACGACGGCCGACACGACCATCCCGGCCGCGATGGTCCTGCTGCGGAACAGCGTCAACGGGACGAGCGGATGCGGAGCCCGGAGCTCGAAGAGGATGAACGCCGAGAAGAAGACCGCCGCGATCACGAACGCGACCGCCGCGCTCGACCGGCCACCGGGCTCGCCCGCCCAGGTCACGCCCAGCACGATCGCGACGAGGGTCACCGTCAGCGTGACCGTTCCTCCGACGTCGAAGCGGCCGGGGCGCCGATCGGTGACGTGCGGTACGGCGAAGATTGCGAGGATCAGGGCGACCACGCCGACCGGGCCATTCACCCAGAAGACCCACGGCCAGCCCCAGTAGTCGGTGATCAGCCCGCCGAGCACCGGACCGAGGAGGATGGCGACGGGGAAGGCGGCTCCGATGATCGCGAGGTACTTCGGTCGCTGTCGCGGGGTGGTGGCGTGCGCGATGATCGTCTGCGACATCAGCTGGAGGCCGGCGGAGCTCATCCCCTGGACGACGCGAGCGGCGATGAGCCAGGCCATGCTCGTCGCGAAACCACAGGCGATCGAGGCGACGATGAAGACGACAAGCGAGACGAGGAAGATCGCCCGCGGTCCCACCACGTCGCCGAGCTTGCCGAGCACGGGCAGCAGCACCGTGCTGGCGAGCGTGTAGCCGACGACGATCCACCCCATGTGCTCGAGCGCGCCGAGCTGCCCGGCGACGGTCGCGAGCGCGGTGCTGACGATCGTGTTGTCGAGCGCTCCGAGGAACGAGACGGTGAGGAGGGAGGCTACGAGCAGACGGAGCCGGAGAGGTGAGAGCTGCATAGTCGGGCGACCCGAACGACCGGGCGATCGACGCGACCTTGTGTGCCCCCGCTCGCAACTCCGCGACGGGGAACGGACCATGGGCCCCAGCGTCATGTCGATTTTATGCGATCTTTAGACGGAAATCAACATAAGGATGCGCCGCCGGAGGCGGCCTGACCCTCTCGAGCCGACCGCCTCCGGGTGGTTCACCCGCGGAAGCAGATCCAGACCAGGTAGGCGACTTTCGCAACCGTCACAACGATTGCGCAGACGCACCGGAGGATCTTCTCCACGTCGACCTTGCGCTTGCCCTCGGCAGCCACTCGGTCTCCTCTCGTCCTGCGGGAGCACGAAAAGCACGGCGAACCGGGAGCGGCCAGTCGGCTACCGGGGGTAGCAAACTGGCTGTATTATCGAAGCGAAGTATCCGCTGGGAAGTTTGCTCCCGGCTCACCAGCCTCTTTTGAAGGCGGACCAACCCCAGGTGCAACTGGGGGTTTCGTCTTTAACCCTCTCAGCAGACCCCACCCGCGAGTTGGGACTGCGTGCTCAACGCTACGGGAGCCGCGCGAGCCGCGAGCCCGAATCGGGCACTCGAGGCCGTATTGCGGCCACTCGAACGATTGTCCTCAGGCGTCCTGCGGCGCCCGCTCGCGCGCACGCGACCGAACCCGCGCGGGACGCAACTCCGGCGCCGCAACAGCAACACCCACGCGGTTCTCCACCACCCCGATCCCCTCCACCGTCATCCGCACCACATCCCCCTCGCGCAGCGGCGCCGGGTCGAGCGTCCCGCGCCGTCCCCACAGCTCGGCGATGCAGCCGCCGTTGCCCGTGGTGCCGGAGCCCAGGACGTCGCCAGCGACCACCCGGGAGTTCCGCGACGCGTAGGCCACGAGCTCCGCGAAGGGCCAGCCCATGTTCGACACCAGGTCGTGCCCGATGCGCTCGCCGTTCACCGCGACCTCCGCGCGGATGGCGAGGAAGCCGTCCTCGTCGACGAACGGGTCGAACTCGTCGGCCGTGACGATCCACGGGCCGAGGGTCGTCCCGAAGTCCTTGCCCTTCGCCGGGCCCAGCCGCACCTTCATCTCGCGCGACTGCAGGTCCCGCGCTGACCAGTCGTTCATGATCGTGTAGCCGAAGATCGCCTCCCCGGCCGCCTCGGCGGTCAGGTTCGAGCCGCCGGGGCCGCCGATGACGGCGGCGACCTCGAGTTCGAAGTCGAGCCGTTCCGTCTCCGGCGGCGCCAGCACGTCATCCGGCCCGAGCACCGTGTGCGGGTTGGTGAAGTAGAAGGTCGGCGCCTGGTACCACTCCGGCACGACCTCGCTCTTGCCGTCGACGGAGGCGCTGACGCCCTCGACGTGCTCCTCGAAGGCCACGAAGTCCCGGATCGACGCGGGCACAAGCGGCGCGAGCAGGCGCACGTCGGCGAGCGGCATTCCCGAGCCGGCCGACGCGCGCTCGTGCACCTCAGCCGCGGCGGCGAGACCGCCCGCGAGGAGGTCCGCGACCGTGAGCCCATCGGGGAACGGGATGACCTGATCGCCGACGACGAAGCCCTCCGCCACCGTGTCCCCGTGCGTCCACCGCGCGAGCTTCATGCGCGCACCGCCTGAGCGAGCAGCGCCGCCGCGTTCCCGCCGAGCACCGCGGACTCGACGTCGCCTTCCAGGTGCGCCGAGCGGACGAACCCCACCGGGTCGTCCGGCCCCATGTCGAACGGGAAGTCGCTGCCCAGGAGCACCCGATCGGCTCCCGCGACCTCGATCAGATGCCTCAGTCCGGCGGCATCGTGCACGACCGTGTCGAACCACAGCTTCCGCAGGTAGCTCGACGGCTCCTCGACGCAGCCATGCGCCTCCGGACGCACCCGCCAGGCGTGGTCGGAGCGCCCGATCGCGGTCGGCAGGTACCCGCCGCCGTGGGCGGCGACCAGACGCAACCCGGGGTGCCGATCGAGCACCCCGGCGAAGATGAGGTGCGAGAGCGCCACGGCGTTCTCGACCGGCTGGCCGACCGTGTTCGAGAGGTAGAAGCGGTCCAGCCTCCCGTCGAGGCTGCACCCGAACGGATGCAGGAACACGATCGCGCCCAGCTCCTCCACCCGCGTCCACATCGGCTCCAGGCGCGGGTCCGAGAGTTCGACATCCCCGGCGAACGAGGAGATCTCGATGCCGGCGAGACCGCGTCCCAGCACCGCGTCGTCCACGAGTTCCAGGATGCGCGAGGGGTGCTGCAGCGGGACGAGGCCCAGTCCGGTCAGCCGGTCCGGCGCGCCCGCGACGTGGTCGGCGATGAGCCGGTTGGCCTCCGACGCGATCCACACCGCCAGCTGCTCCTCGGCCCAGGGGTAGAAGTGACTCGGCGACGGGCTCACCCACTGCCGCTCGACTCCCTGCTCGTCCATGGCCGCGAGGCGTGCGCCGAGGTCGGTGAGGCGGGGGAAGCGCTCCCCGATCATGCGACCGGAGGCGGCCAGGCTCTCGGGTCCGTTGCGCCGCGCTTCGAGCGCCTGCGCCTGCGCGAACGCCTCGGGGGCGCGCCGCTCGACTTCGGCCTGCAGCCCAGGGAGCAGGAGGTGGGCGTGGACGTCGGTGACCGGGGACTGCTGCACGGCGCTCATGCCGGCTCCGCCATCCGGTGCGCGATGCCGAAGATCAGGCCGGGAGCGTCCGCGTCCCGGACGCCGTCGATCTGCCACTGGCCGAGCTGCACGGAAGCGTCGACCACCGCCTTCGCGCGCGGCAGCCGACGTGCGTGGAACTCGTCCCACAGCGATTCGTCCAGCTCGACGCGGGACGTCAACAGCTCACTGAGCACGAGGGCGTCCTCGAGCGCCTGCGCCGCCCCTGCGCGATCGTGGGAGGGCAGCTGTGCGCGGCGTCGCCGATGATGACCGCGCGTCCGCGGTTCCAGGGTCCCTCCACGAGGTGGGCGGTGAACCAGGTGTAGTTGACGCGCGCACCGGCGGCCAGGTCTGCGCGGATGGACTCCCACGGTCCCTGGTATGCCTGCGATTCGCCGATCATGATCCGGCTCGCCTCGGCGTCGTCCACGCCGAACCGGTCCTCCGCCTTCTCGACCAGGAACGCGTACATCGTCTCCTCGCCGGTCGGCGTGTACCCCGCGATGTAGACGGGGCCGCCGTAGTAGAGCTCGCTCCGGGTCACCTCCGCGGGTCGGGAGACGAAGGAGCGCCAGATGCCCATCCCCGTCGGCTGCGGCGCCGTCTCGATGCCGATCAGGCCGCGGACCGTCGAGTTGAGGCCGTCCGCGCCGATCAGAAGGTCGTAGCGGCCGGCCGGCTCGCCGTCCACCAGCACCTCGACCGACTCGCCGTCGTCGGAGAGGCCGGTGACCTTCGAGCCCCAGTGGAGACGGGCGCCGACCTCCGCTGCGCGGTCCACCAGGATGCGCGCCAGGTCGGGACGGTACATCCCCATGGCCGCGGGATACTCCTCGCCGCCGGTCTTCACATCGGGGAGCTCGGCGACGATCGATGCGCCCGGTCCGGGAGCGCGCAGGTTCAGGCCCTCGAAGGTGTAACCGGCGTCGCGGACGGCCTCCCAGACGCCCAGCCGGTCGAACACGCGGAGGGCGTTGCCCTGCAGGGTGATCCCCGAGCCGAGCGCGCTCAGCTCCGGCTTGGCCTCGAAGACGTCGACCTCGACGCCCGCCTCGGCCAGTCGGATGGCGGCCGCGAGCGCCGCGACGCCGCTGCCCGCGATCGCGACCTTCTGTACTGCGGTCATGTCAGAACCTCTCTGTTCTTCTTCTCTGTCCCGTGCTCTGCGGCGATCAGAGCACGGCGATGGGGTTGATCGGCGAGCCGACCGCCCCGGTGATCGGGAGGGGCGCCGCCGTGAGCAGGAACTCCCAGCGTCCGCGCTCGGCGCAGGCGGCGCTCAGCCGGTCCAGGTCCCAGAGCTCGCCGATGGTGAGCCCGATGTTCGGGATGGCGACCTGGTGCAGCGGCTGGAAGGCGGGCACATCGAACTCGTTCGGCCGCACCTCGAAGCCCCAGGTGTCCGTGGCGATGGCCGCGACCTCGGTCCGGTGGATCCAGCCGGCCGTCGTGAGCGACAGCCCGGGAGCCGCACCTCCGGCGTAGTCCCCCCAGCCGTCGCGGCGGGCGCGGGTGAGGTGGCCCGTCCGGATCAGGACGATGTCGCCCCGGCCGACGCGCGCGCTGTCGCCCTGGGCGCGGATGCACGACTCGAGGTCGGCGGCGGTGATCGCGTAGCCGTCCTCCAGCTCGCCGGTCGCGGGACGCAGGTGGCGTCCGAGGTCGAGCAGCACGCCGCGGGACACGATGACGTCCGCCGCGTGCTCGATCCCGGTGACCAGATCGCCGTCGCTGGTGACGACGTCACCAGCCCGGCGGCCGTTCCAGGCGTACCCGTGGTCGAAGATGTGGCCGAGGCCGTCCCACTGCGTCGAGCACTGGAGCGGCATCGCGATGACGTCGTCCGCTCCCCCGAGGCCGTGCGGGAAGCCCTGGTTGCCGCGTTCGGCGTCGGTGCCGGTGTCCAGCATGGTGTGGACGGGGTTGGTGCGGCGGCGCCATCCCTTCTGCGGTCCGTTCATGTCGAACGACTGGCTGAGGGAGATCGCGAGACCGTCGCGCACCAGACCCGCTGCCTCCACGCGCTTCGCCTCGTCGATGAAGTTCAGCGTGCCCAGCACGTCGTCGTCGCCCCAACGTCCCCAGTTCCGGAACGACTCGGCTCGCGCGTCGATCTCGCTCTCCGGGTCCTGCCTGTCGAGCAGCGCCGGGTCCTCCGTCGGCGCGCCGGTGCGTACGTCGGTCATCGTCCTTCTCCTTCCGCCACGCAGCGGACGACCTGGGTGCCCAGGCCCTCGATGCTGCCGGTCATCACGTCCCCGTCCTGCAGGAACCGCTTCCAGTGCTGGCCGTTGCCCGCGGGGCTGCCGGTGAGCAGCAGGTCGCCGGGGAGCAGCGGCATGGTCTGCGAGGCGCCCGAGATGAGCGCGGGGATGTCGAACAGCAGATCGCTCGTGGAGGCGTCCTGCTTGACCTCGCCGTTGAGCTCGAGCCGCAGGTTCAGGTCGCTGGGATCGACGAACGGCGCCGGGACGAGGAAGGGACCGGTCGGCAGGAATCCCGGCGCGCTCTTCGCCCGGTACCAGTCGGTGCCGATCTCCTTCATGTCCTTCCGGAAGACGAGATCCCTCGTCGTGATGTCGTTGGCGATGGTGTACCCGGCGACGTGCGAGAGCGCATCCTCCCGGCTCACCCGGAACGCCGGCGCACCGATCACGACGACCAGCTCCAGCTCCCAGTCGTGCACATCGCTGTAGCCGGGGAGCACCAGCGGGACGTCGTCACCGACCACGCAGGCCGGCAGCCCGATGAAGAAGTACGGTTCGCCGTTCGCCTTGCGCTTGTCCATCAGGTCGGCGGCGAAGGCGCGCGCCTCCTCCGGCGTGCGGGAGCCGTCCTGCGTCAGTCCCGCAGCCACGAGCTGGATGACGTGCTCGCGGTAGTTCGCCCCCGTCTGGAGCACCTGCTGCGGCTCCACGGGGGCGCCGAGGGTGACCTCGTCCAGCGGCCGCCACGGGCCGTCGGCGTCGGCGAGCGCGGCAAGCCGCTCCCAGTCGGGCGCCGCGAGGAAGTCGTTCAGCCCGGGCGCTCCCAGGTCGTCGGCGTCGAGCGGGCGGATGCGCTCGCCCGCGACCAGGCCGAGACGCAGCGAATCCCCGTCGCGGTAACGTGCCAGTGCGAACGGGGCGGTGAGTCGGTTCGTCGTCATTGAGGTCCTTCTCCGGTGGTGCAGGGGTGGTACGGGGACGGCCGTCTCGATGGATGGAAAGGGCCGCCCCCGGGTCGGGTCGGATCAGCCGCGTCCCTGCTGGGCGTAGGGGTTGAGCAGCGCATCCTTGATCTCGTCCGGCACGCCCTCCTCGGTCGCGCTGGGGCCGTCCGCGGGCGGGAACGACTCGGTCATGGACATCGGCATGGCGCCGTTGCGGTAGAAGTTGTTCGAGCCGAGCGAGGGCTTCCAGGTGTTCGGCTCCCAGTCCGGCACGTAGTTGCGGTATCCGCCGGTGTTGAGTTCGATGCGCAGCGTGGACGGCTCGCGGTAGTAGAGGAAGTTCTGCTCGCCGATGCCGTGGATGGAGGGGCCGTACTCGATCGGGATGCCGTTCTCCATGAGCACGTCGGCCGCGATCAGCAGCTCCTCGCGGGTGTCGACCCAGAAGGCGTAGTGGTTGACGCGGCCGGCGCGGCTGGAGCCGTCGAGCACGACGCCGAGGTCGTGCGACTTCTCGTTCGTGGTGAGGACGGAGAACACCGAGATCGGCGCCTCGTCGAGCACCGTGCGGGCCATGATCCGGAAGCCGAGCACGTCGTTGTACCACTGGGCGAACGCGTCCACGTCGCTGGTGGCGATCGTCACGTGGTCCAGCTGCCGCGGGGCGCCGGCCACCGGGCTGCGCTTCTCCGGCCGGTCCGGGTAGATGGAGGCGACCTGACCGGGGGCCTGGTGGCGGGTGACGTCCCAGTGGAGGGTCATGCTGTGGCCCCACGGACCGGTGAAGCGGTAGGCGCGCCCGATCTGGTGGACGTCGACCCATTCGCCCTCGATGCCGGCCGCCTCGATGCGGCGGGCCGCCTCGTCGAGCGCTTCGGCGCTGGAGGTGCGCCAGGCCATCGTCTCGAGCGACGGCTCGTCGCCCGGGACCACCACGACCGAGTAGGCGTAGTAGTCGCCCCAGCAGCGCAGGTAGACGCGGCCGTCGACGCGGTCCACGACCGTGAGGCCGACCTGCTTGACGTAGAACTCCACCGAGGCCTCGACGTCCGGCGACGTGATCGCGACGTACGAGAGATGGGAGAGAAGCTTGATCATCTTCGATCCTTTCCGAGAGGGCGACTGTTCAGCCCTGGATCTCAACTTTCGCGGCGCCGGAGGTATCAGGGAAGCGCATATTGCCTATCCTCCGAATCGGAGTGGTTTATGCGCTCGGCGAGTGCCGCGTCCTGCCGCAGGCTCTCGAGTTCGTCGGAGGCGACACCGGTGCCAAGGGCCCCGACGGCGCGACGGAGCGCCACCCGTTCGGCCCGCTCGAACCGCTCGGGGGCGCGGAGCCGGCCCCGGCGCGTGAAGGTGTCGACGGTGGTGCGACGGGCAGCGAGATCGATCCCGATCTCGGTCCGCACCACGCCGAGGACGTTGATGCGAAGCATCCCGCCGTCGGCCGCGCCGCGTTGCGCGACCCAGCCGATGCTGATCGGAGAATCGTCGGTGAGCGACCGGAGCGAGGCGGCCCCCGCACCGGTCGTCGCCGAGGCGTGGTCGAGAGCGATCCCGGCCGGACTGAGGGCGCGGGCCCATCCGACGGCGTCCGCCAGCATCGACGGCAGCTCGGTCGTCGCGGCGACGCACTCGACGACCACGGCGGTGTGCGGTGCGCCGTCGCGTGCGGCGAGGACGTCGTCCAGGACGTCGGGACGGAGCCACCGGCGCTGCACGAGCACGGCCTTCCCAGGGGCGGGCTCGGCGTTCCACGGCGCTCCCGCGGCGAGGATGACGGCGTCGGCCCGTGCGGCGGCGTCGAGGAAGGCAGGTCGCGTCCGGCGGCCCAGGACGACGATGCGGGCGTCCTCGTCCGCCGTCGCGTGCCGGGTCCGCGCGGGCAGCTCGGCGACGGCCGCGCGGTAGCCGCTGTCCGTCGCCAGCACGGGGATCCTCGGGTCGTTCATGCGTCTCCTCCGGTCCGCACGAGGTCGCTCGCGGCGTCGGCGAGCGCGATGGCGTAGTGGGCGTCGGCGCGGATGTCGTCGTACTCGACCGGATCCGACCCGTCGACCATCCGGGCGAACGCCTGCCATTCGGCGACGTAGCCGTCCTGGTCGTCGTGGCGGTACTCCGTGATCCGGCCGCGCTGATCGCGGACCGTCACCGTCGCGCTGCCCGCGTGCACGAACGCGGGCGGGAAGTCCACGTCCACCCGGTCGCCGTCGGTGGTGATGGTGAGGCGCCAGAGGGCGTCGTAGCCGTCCGGCAGCATCGTCAGCATGAGCTGCACCACGACGCCGCTCGCGACGAATCCGACCGAGTATCCGATCGGAGGCGCCAGTCGCGCATAGAGCACCCGTTCCAACTGCGGCGCGAGGTCGCGCACCGCGGGCATGTCGTGCACCGCGAGGCCGGTGAGCAGCTGGCGCAGGACCGCGGCCGCGATGCGCGGGTCGGTCAGGTCGGGGCGGCCTCGATCGGGCGACGGGAACGGCCCGGCGTCCGAGACCACCTCGTGGTAGCGGTAGTTCGGCGGAAGGGCCAGCGTGAGCGCGACGCTCTGCACCGTGCCGGCGCCGGCGGTCAGGTGGTGGGTCGCCCGTCCCCAGGCCGCGTCGTGCAGGTGGTTGGTGCCGACGAGCAGGGGGATGCGCGCCTTCCGGCAGGCGTCGACCACCGCATCCACAGCGGCGTGATCCGTGGCCAGCGGCTTCTCGCAGAAGATCCCGCGGACTCCGGCGTCGACCGCAGCCAGGATCTGGCGCGCGTGCTGGTCCGGCGGGGAGATCAGGGCGACCACATCCACCGAGGGATCGGTGAGGGCGGTGGCGATGTCCACCGAAGAGGCTGCGCCGAGGCGTGCGGCGAGCGCTGCGGCCTTGCCGCTGCCGCTGTCGGTGACGTGCGTCACCGTGAAGAGGTCGTCGAGCTCTCCGAGGGTGGGGATGTGCAGCGCTCCGGCGCCCGGTCCCGCACCGATGATGGCGACCCCGTATGGCATCATTGCCTCCTTTTGTCACAATTATGCCTAAGTCCGCACCAAGTCGTCCATAGTTGCGGCGTTCCCGCGTTCTGCCTCCGGCCTTGTGTCAGAATTAGCCATGGCCACTGGATCAGCGCTGCGGTTCGGCGCACAGACCGACGAGGTGACGAGCCTTCTGCGCATCGTCAACCTCGTCCGGACCGGCGAGGCGGACACGCGCCCCGAAATCGGCCGCGTCACCGGCCTCGGCCGTGGAGTGGTCACGCAGCGGGTCGAGGCCGCGATCGAGATGGGCTTCCTCGCCGAGGGCGACGTCGGCCCCTCCTCCGGCGGCCGCGCCCCTCGCACCCTGCGATTCCGCTCCGACCAGGCCGTCATCCTCGTCTGCGCCCTCGGCGCCCTGCACATCCGCGTCGGCCTCTCCGACCTCGACGGCACGATCCTGGCGTCCGACCACCGGCCCTGGGACATCGCCAAGGGCCCCGAGGCCACGCTCGCGGCGGCCACGGCGATGCTGGACACGCTGCTGACGAACGCCGGCGACCCCGACGTCTGGGCGGCGAGCGTCGGCGTGCCCGGGCCGGTCGACTTCGAGAGCGGCACCCCGGTGGCGCCGCCGATCATGCCGGGCTGGAACGGTTACGACCTGCGCGGCGCGTTCCAGGAGAAGTACTCCGTGCCGACCTGGGTCGACAACGACGTGAACCTGCTGGCGCTCACCGAGCGCCGCCACCGCAACGAGGTCGCGGTCGACCTCATCTACTGCAAGGTCGGCACGGGCATCGGCGCCGGCCTGGTGTCGAAGGGCCGCATCCACCGGGGAGCGAACGGCGCGGCGGGCGACATCGGCCACGTCCGCGTGCACGACTCCGTGACGGTGTGCCGCTGCGGCAAGATCGGCTGCCTCGAAGCGGAGGCGGGCGGCTGGGCCGTCGTCCGCGACGCGCAGCAGGCGATCGACGACGGCGCCACCGGCATCCTCGCCTCGCGCGTGCACGAGGGCGCGGACCTCACGCCGGAGGAGATCTCGATCGCGGCGATGGATGGCGACGCGCTCGCCATCTCGCTCGTGCAGAAGTCGGCTCGGCTGGTCGGGGAGTCGATCGCGGCGCTCGTGAACATGTTCAACCCGAGCGTGATCGTCATCGGCGGCGCGATGTCGTCGGCCGGTGAGGTGTTCCTCGCCGAGGTGCGCCAGCGCGTCTACGAGTTGTCGCTGCCGCTGGCCACGCGCGATCTCACCATCGCCCGCTCCATCGGCGACGAGAACGAGCCGTTGCTCGGCGGCGCCGAGCTGGCGATCGAGCAGCTGTTCGAGTCGACGTTCCCGCGCTGGTTCGCCGACGGTCGCCCGACCGTCGCGGGCATCCATCTCGCCGCCTGATTACTTCTTCCGGTTTTCTGCTTAAGTCGGTAGCTTAAGCGCTTATGACCCTTCACATCCTTCGGGATGATGCGCTCACCGTCGACGCTGACCGGTTCGAGCTCCGCATCTCGCTGCCCTGGATCCGCTCCCTCCCCGTGTCGAGCCTGCAGGACGTCGCCGTCACCATTGACGGCAAGGCCGCGTCGGCACTTCCCCGGCCGGCCGCCCCCGGCGCGTGGTGGTTCCTCCAGGACCGCGTCGTGATCGAGGGCCGGCAGGCGTTGGGCGACGGCCCGCACGACGTCGACGTCGCCTTCGGTCTCGTCATCCCCTACCTACCGGGTGGCCCGGATCGGCCTCTCACGCTGCCGTTCCATGAGCGGCGCGACCTCCGGCCGGGGACGCGCACCGACTCCGTCTCGCGGGACGTCGCATGAACGCCGCGCTCCCGTCCGGGTGGACCCTCAGTGCGAGCGTCTTCAACTGGACTCCGGACATCATCCGCGCCGAGCGGGAGGCGCCCGAGATCGCTCTCGACGTCGTCCGGGACGGCGTCGCGCAGACCATCGAGCTCGAGCTCGGACAGCTGTGGAGATCGTTCCCCGACCTGGCCGATGACGAGCTGCGCGCCTTCCGGTCGGAGCTCGACGGGGCGGGCGGGCGCGTGAGCATCGTCGGCGTGAACATCGACGACTGGGCCACTCCGACGCGCCGTCGCGACGACGAGGAGCGTTATGACTTCCTGGTCCCGCAGCTGCGCGCAGCGGCGACGCTCGGTGCGCACGGGGCGCGCCTCCCCATCGGCCAGGCCGGACCCGCCCTCCTGCGCCGCCTCCAGCCACTCCTCGCGGAGCTCGACCTCGTCCTCTACGAGGAGATCCAGGGCCAGCAGCACCCGGCCTCCGCGGCCGCACCTGCGATCGAGGACATCGCGGCGCTCGATGACCCGCGCGTGCGGCTGCTCATCGACGTCAGCCTGCTGATGCCGGCCCTGCCGCCGAGCTACCTGCAGCGACTGGAGGACGCGGGTCTGCCCCCGTCGCTCCTGAGCACCCTTGCGGACGACTGGCGCGACCCGGCGACGGGCGAGGAAGTGGTCGCCGTCCTCCGCTCGGGCGCGGTGCCGCCGCAGGTCCACACGCTGTACATGAACCTGCTGGTCCGGTTCGGGCGTTCCACCGTGGACGACCTGCGCCCCATCCTCCCGCTGACGGGCGCGTTCCACCTGAAGTTCTGGGACGTGGACGACAGCGAAGACCGCGTCTCTGCTCCCCTGCGCGACCTGGGCGCCGCCCTCGCCGACACGGACTTCACCGGCACCTTCTGCAGCGAGTGGGGCGGCCACGAGTGGCTGGACGACGAGACGGCGACCGACATCACCCGCCGGCAGCTGGAGCTGGCGCGCACCGCGCTGGCCGCCGGAGCCGCCGCCGGGGAGGCCGCCGCCTGACCGCGGGCACGAAGAAGGGCCGCACGATCCCCATCCCGGGTCATGCGGCCCTGCTCGTTCCGCCTACTTCGTCGAGAAGGCGGCGTCGAAGGCGGCGTCCGGCGGTGTGATCGCGTTCAGCTCGCGCACGAAGGCGATCGCCTCCGGGGCGCCCTGGAGACGGTCCATCCCGGCGTCCTCCCACTCCACGCTCGTCGGCCCGCTGTACCCGATGAAGTTGAGGGCGCGGAAGATCGGCTCCCACGGCACCTCGCCGTGCGCCGTGGAGACGAACGTCCATCCGCGCCGCGGGTTGGCCCACGGCAGATGCGATCCGAGCACGCCGTTGCGGCCGTCCAGATTGGTGATCGACTCCTTCACGTGCACGTGGAAGATGTGGTCGGCGAAATCGAGCACGAACGCCACCGGGTCGAGCTGCTGCCACATGAAGTGCGACGGGTCGAAGTTGATGCCGAAGCTCTCGCGATGGCCGATCGCCTCCAGCGTCGCCTTGGCCGTCCAGTAGTCGTAGGCGATCTCCGAAGGATGGACCTCCAGCGCGAACCGGACGCCGACCTCCTCGAACACGTCGAGGATCGGGTGGAACCGGTCGGCGAAGTCGCGGTAGCCGGCGGCGATCCACTCGTCGGAGGCCGGCGGGAACATGGCGACCGCCTTCCAGATCGACGATCCGGTGAAGCCCGTGACCGTCTTCACGCCGAGCGCCGCGGCCATCCGCGCGGTCAGCTTGAGCTCTTCGGCTGCGCGCTGCCGCACGCCTTCCGGGTCGCCGTCTCCCCACACCCGGTCGTTGAGGATGTCGCGGTGACGCTGGTCGATGGGGTCGTCGCAGACCGCCTGGCCAGCGAGGTGGTTGGAGATGGTCCACACCTTCAGGCCGTTGCGCTCCAGGATGTCCTTCCTGGACTGCACGTAGTCGGCGTCGTCCCAGCGCGAGACGTCGAGGTGGTCGCCCCAGCAGGCGATCTCGAGGCCGTCGTAGCCCCACTCGCCGGCGAGCCGGGCGACCTCCTCGAAGGGCAGGTCGGCCCACTGGCCGGTGAACAGTGTGATCGGTCGTGCCATCGAAAGTTCCTCTCCTTATGTCCGGGCCGGGACGGCCGCGTCCACGCGGACCCACGCCGAGTCGTTCGCCGCGCTCCGCTCCACAGCATCCAACACCCGCTGCACCCGCAGCCCCTCGGCGAAGCTCGGGTCCGGGTCGGTGCCCTGCACGATCGCGGTGACGAGGTCGACCACCTGATGCGAGAACCCGTGCTCGTAGCCGAGCATGTGCCCCGCAGGCCACCACGCCGAGACGTAGGGATGCTCCGGCTCGGTCACGAGGATGTCGGTGAAGCCCTGCAGTTCGGCCGGCGCCGTGCGGTCGTAGTTCCGCAGCTCGTTCAGCCGCTCGAGGTCGAACGCCAGCGCGCCCTTCTCCCCCGAGATCTCGATCGTGAGCGCGTTCTTCCGCCCGGTGGCGAAGCGCGTGGCCTCGAACGAGGTGAGCGCGCCGTTGGCGAGCCTGCCTGTGAAGACGGCTACGTCGTCCACGGTCACCTCGCCGTACTCTCCCGACGCCGTGCCGCCGAGTCCGGAGCGCGCGGCGAGGATGGGTCGCTGCTTCACGATGGTGTCGACGGTCCCCGAGATCGCGGTGACGTCGAGCCCGGTCACGAACTGCGTCATGTCGATGATGTGGGCGCCGATGTCCCCGAGAGCGCCGGAGCCGGCGTGCTCCTTCTGCAGCCGCCAGGCCAACGGCACCCCGGGGTCGACCAGCCAGTCCTGGCGGTAGGCGGCCCGCACCTGGCGGACTTCGCCGATCAGCCCACGCGCGATGAGGTCGTGCATGAGGGTGACGGCCGGGACGCGCCGGTAGGTGAAGCCGACCATCGAGCGCACGCCGTCGGCGGCGGCGCGGTCGGCGGCGTCGGCCATGGCCTCCGCCTCCTCGACGGTGTTCGCCAGCGGCTTCTCGCAGAGCACGTGCTTGCCTGCCTCGAGCGCCGCGATGGCGATCTCGGCGTGCGAATCGCCGGGTGTGACGATGTCGACGATGTCGATGTCCCCCGCGCGATCACCTCGCGCCAGTCGGTCGCCGACTCGGCCCAGCCCCAGTTCGCGGCGGCCTCGTGGACCGCGTCCGCGTTGCGGCCGACGACGACGGCCATCTCGACGTCGTCGGGCAGGTCGAACACGCGGGGCGCCTGACGCCAGCCCACCGAGTGCGCCGCGCCCATGAAGCCGTAGCCGATCATGGCGACGCGCAGCGTCATGCGAGCACGACCTCTCGCTCCACCGGCACGCGGTTCGTGACATAGCGGCCGGGGCCGCCGTCCGTGCCGGGCATGATCTGCATGTAGAGGAGGCGCATGGTGAGCACGACCTCGACCGTCAGCTTGTCGCCGGGAGCGGGCACCGGGTCGAGCGACACGACGATGTCGGGCCGGTCGGCGACGAACCACAGCGTCTCGGACTGCTCGGGCAGCTCCTCGACGCGGTAGCTCGTGCCGCCGAGCTCGAACCGGATGTCGTCCTTCGGGATCTCGACACCGTTCACCGTCACGGCCACATCGTCGACCGCGGAAAGCCAGAGGCTGCGGTACCAGGGGATCTGCACCGAGACGGCGATCCCGCCGTCGGTGCGCCGGACGTCCTTCTCCGAGAACAAAGAGTTGTGCGTTGCCATGATCGGTCCCTTACTTGAACGTGTCGGTGAAGTGGTCGTACGGCGCAGGGGGCTCCGGCTCGAGCTTCTGCACGGTGGAAGGACTGTACGGGTGGTTCTGGCTGGGCACCGGCTCGTCCGCGGGCGGCATGAACACCGGCTTGCCGTCGTCGCCGAAGTACATGAGGTCCAGGTCGAAGGCGGCCTGGTTCTTCTCGCCGAAGCTGACCCAGTTCTCCTCGAACGGCGCTCGGGCGAGCTCGTAGCAGCGGAACTTCCAGAACTTCCACTCGCCGTCCTGGCGGAGGAAGTCGATGGCGTACTTGCACCAGACCCAGTGGGCCCACACCTTCTTGCCCTGCACCTCCCGCGGCGAGTACATGTCGGGGAAGGCCGCGGCCACCTCCGGGTCGGTCAGCCCGGACTCGGTGCCCGCCATGATCCAGACGCCTTTGGCGGTCTCGCCATCGGCCGCGACCTCGATCACGGGGGTGGTGGTGGCGTGCAGGATGAGCTTGCCCTCGGGCGACGGACGCCCGCGGTGATACCGCGTGACGCTCTCCCACGTCGTGTACTGGCCGGCGTTGGTGTACCGGGCGCGGATCCCCTCGGTGCCCTCCTTGACCCAGAGCGGGATGATCCGCTCGTCCTGAAAGGCGTTGTGGAGGTACATGTAGCGGTTGAACAGGTTCTCGATCTCGCCGCGATCGGCGGCGTGCCGGGCGAGGCGCAGCGCGGCGGCGACCTCCTCGCGCAGCCGCCCGACCTCGGCGGCGAGCTCCTGTGCGGTGGACTCGGTGGCGGTCTCGGACATGGCTCGGGCCTCCCTCAGGCCGGGACGCCGACGACGGCGTCCTCGATCGTGCGGCGCATGAGCGCGTGCTGCTTCTTGACGAGGTCGACCGGGTCGGACTCCCCCAGGTCGGAGAAGGCGTGACCCTCCCACTCGCTGGAGAGGTAGCCGGTATAGCCGCCCTCCACGAACTGTCGGACGATGCGCGGGATGTCCATCGCCGGCTCCTGACCGTTCGCGTCGATGTCGTAGAACTTGGCGTGCACGTGGAAGATCTGCGGCATGATGTCGAGCCATTCCTCCGGCGGCACCAGGCCGTGCATGTTGAACGCGAGCCGGGTGAACGGCCCGAACCGCGTCGGGTCGACGCCCTCGCCGCGCAGGTAGTCCTCGAACTTCTGGTTGCGGACGTGCATCGGCGTCGGCTCGTGCCAGATCTCGTCCATCACCGGGAAGTGCTTCTCGTCGAGGCCCATCTGGCTGAGGGTGCGCAGCAGGGTCGGCGATAGGCTGTGCATGGTCGAGCTGAAGTCGGCGGTGAAGCCCAGCCGGTCGCTGCCCAACTCCTCGTAGACCTCCCGGATGCCGACGACCGTCGGGTCGTTCGGCCCGGAGGGCGCGTGGATCTCGTAGCCGAGCTTCTGGTCGTACTTCTCGGCGAGCGGCAGCAGGCGGCGCAGCAGCTCCTTGCCGGCCGAGCGGATGACGATCTTGCGGAAGCCGAGGGCGTTGGCCGTCGCGAGCTGGCGCGCGAGGAAGTCGTACTCCTCGTCGGGCGTCATGTCCCGATCCTTCCGGCGGCCCATGTCGAGGTTGGTGCCGACCGCGCTCGGCTCCAGGCCGTACTTCTCGGTGCTGTCGCGCCAGAGGCGGACGAACTCGTCGTCGACGTCCGGATAGGTCCGGAGCATCTGGGCGATGTTGAACTCGATGCCGGGTCCGAGGCCTTCGTCGTGGACGGCCTTGATCAGCGTCTCCGGCGTGTAGAGGCCGGCCGCGAACTCCGAGGTCAGCGAGTAGAGGGTGATGCCGAGCTTGATGCCCGTTCCGGCGATGCCGTTCTCTTCTGTCATGGTGATGCTCCTCTCAGGCCTGGACCGGCTGGGCCAGGTGGGCGGCGAGTTGTGCGCGGGCCTCGTCGGCGTCGACGACCATCCGCGAGCCGGCGGCCGCGGCGGCCGAGCGCTGCACGGCCTGCTCGCCGGCGATGATCTCGAACGGGCTCTGCCAGTAGTTCCAGTGCCAGCCCTCGTACTCGCTCGAGATGGCGCCGT
Organism: Leifsonia poae; assembly: GCF_050632865.1. GTDB lineage: Bacteria > Actinomycetota > Actinomycetes > Actinomycetales > Microbacteriaceae > Leifsonia > Leifsonia poae_B. Next base: position 178,139 of record NZ_JBODSA010000003.1, read on the forward strand.
CGTAGCCGTTCTCGACCAGCAGGCGGATGAGGTCGCGGACAGGGACCGAGGGCTCCTCGCCGTTCTCGTCGATGCCGAAGAACTTGCCGTGCACGTGACGGATCCACGGCATGATCTCGAGCCAGTCGTCCACGCGGGCCGGGCCGAACAGGCCGGTGCCGTTGATGGCCATGTCGACGCCGAGGTCGGGGCGGCCGTTCTCGCCGGCGAGGCCGATGAACGCGCCGAAGCGGCGGCCGTGGTCCGTCTGGTCCGCCGGCGGTCCGGCCTGGTAGAAGTCGTTCCACAGGTCGACGACGCGTGTGAGCAGTTCCTCGGAGGCTCCGCGGCGGCGGTACGCCTCGATGAGCGACGGCGCGAAGCCGGAGGTCGTCGCGCCCCAGTCGGCGGTGAAGCCGAGGTAGGGCGAGCCGACCTTCTCATAGCGGTCGCGGAGGGCGAGGATGCGCGGGTGCGACGCGTACTGGTCGGCGTGCACCTCCAGGGCGAGCGTCACACCGTACTTCTCGGCGATCGGCGCCAGGCGCTCCATCGAGTCCGGCTCGATCGAGATCTGCACGCGGGCGATCGGGAAGCCCAGCCGAGCCGCCGCCTCGATCTGCAGCGTCATGTAGTCGACCAGCTCGTCCTGGTTCATCAGCCGGTCGCGGCGGATGCCGATGTCGGCGTTCACCGCGAGGGATGTCTGGACCAGCCCGGTCTCGGCGATCAGGTCGCGGAACCATCCGACGTACGCGTCGTCCAGCGCCGGGAAGTTCCGGAAGCTGGAGAACCCGATGATCTCGAGTCCCGGCCCGTAGCCGTCGGCCGCCACCTTGCGGATCAGCTGCTCCAGGTCGTACTCGCGGGCATGGAATGCGCGCGTGAAGCTGTAGAGGGTGACCCCCTGGATCGGCTTGCCGAGCTCGGTCATGCTGCCACCGCCTTCATGGTCTTGCTGTCGTGCTCCTCGATCCGGAGCACCTGATCGTTGTCGATGATGATGTAGGGGATGTAGAGCTTCAGCTCCACGTCGACCGTGTGCTCGGCCTTCCCCTCGTCGACCGGCACGTCGCCGGAGACGACGGCGGAGTCGAGCGGGAACCACCAGTCCTCGGTGTCGCCGGCCAGGTCCTCCAGGCGGAAGGTACGGCCGTTCAGCTCCCAGCGGATGGAGTCCGCCGGCGCCGGGATGCCGTCGACCGCGAGAGACACCTCCGAGATGCAGGAGGCGGGCAGCGCCCGGTACCAGGGGATGCGCACCTCCACGGCGGCGCGGCCGCCCTGCGTGCGCAGGGTGCCCTGTTCGATGATGCGGTCGGGGATCATGCGGGGACCTCCTGGTCGTGGGTGCGCACGGGCGCACCGCTGTTCTGTGTGATCTCTTCGGCTATGCGCCGCGCGCCGCGGACGGCGAGGGCGACGCTGGTCAGCGTGGGGTTGCAGGCCATCGGAGTGGGGATGACGCCGTTGCCGGCGACGAAGACGCGGGGCGCGGTCCACACCTCGCTGTCCGGCCCGCAGACGCTCCGGCCGTCGTCCGTCGCGCCCATCCGGACGCTGCCCTGGTAGTGCAGCGACGAGCCGAGGGGCAGGGTGAACGGCTCGGAGCCGATGGGGTCGCCGACCGCCTCGGCCAGGCGCACGATCTCGGCGCGCGCCCCCGCGATGGCGTCGCGGTCGGCGTCGGTGAGGCGATAGTGGATGCGCATCGCGGGCATCCCGTACCAGTCGACCTCGTCGTCGGCGAACGCGACGCGGTCGTCCCACCGCAGGTCCTTCGCGCAGAACAGCCCGAGTCCGACGATCGAGCCGGGGACCACGGGGTCGTCCTCGGCCAGCGGGATGGGGGACGCGTCCAGCTGCATGATCTGGCCGTGGTACGGCACCTCGTCGGTGTACGGCACCCAGCTGACGCCGCTCTGCTCCTGCAGCGTCCCGGAAGCGGCGACCTGGTCGGACGCCGGTGCGAGGCCGCGCAGCCGCGAGGCGTACACGATCTGGGTCTGGTCGTTGAGCATCCGGCCGAGCGCGTCGGGGCGGATGCCCGACGCGTAGAGCACCTGCGGCGTGCGGAGGGCGTCGGCCGCCACCACGACGAACCGCGCGGTCACCCGATGCAACTCGCCCGTGCGGAGGTCCCTCACCTCGACGCCGGACGCTTCGCCGCCATCGTCGAGCAGAACACGCGTGACGAGCGATTCGTCGAACAGCGAGAAGTCCCGGTTGCTGCGGGTCGCCTCCCCGAACACGACATCCGAGCCCGACCACACAAGCCGGCCGTCCTCACGGCGGTGCACGGCGAGCGGCATCCGCTGTACGCGCTGCGCCTCCGTGCGACCCTCGTCCACGGCGGCCGCGAGTAGGTCGCGCACCAGCTGCGAGTAGGGCGCGCCCTCGAACGCGTCGGTGGTGACGCCGAGCAGCCGGCGCGCGTCGTCCAGCAGGCCGTCGAACCCGGGCACGAAGTCCGGGCGCTCCTTGCCGCCGGGGGTCGGGCAGGCGCCGGTCCAGTGGGCGCCCATCCCGCCGACGTTGCTGGAGAAGGCGGCGACGGGGAGGCCGTCCTCGCCCTCCGCCTGGTAGCCGTCCTGCAGCAGGTAGGTTCCGGGACGTCCGGCGCGCGTGCCGGCGGTGACGGCACCGGGCGAGTCCACCGTCGCGGCTCCCGCGCCCGGACCCTCCGAGCGCTCCTGCGCCTCGGCCCGCGCCTGGGCGTCTTCGATGTTCTTCACGTGCGAGCCGGGAGGGTTCGAGACCGTGGGCCCGACCTCGAACATCGCGATCGTCGCGCCGGGCGCCTCCTCCGAGAGGATGCGCGCGTAGGCTGCGCCGGTCGGGCCGCTGCCCACGATGGCGACGTCGACGGCCTCCGGATAGCGGCGCTCGGACGTCATGCCGACACCAGCTTCCGGATGTACTCCACCGAGGCGGTCGACTCGGTCGTCGGGTAGTACTCGAGCCCGATCGGGCCGTCGTACCCGGACTCGCGCAGGATGCCCAGCGATTCCTCCCAGTCGATGGACCCGGTGCCCGGCTCGCCGCGTCCCGGCGCATCCGCGATCTGCACGTAGCGCACGAGGTCGCCGGCGTTGGCGAGCTCGGCCCGCACGTCCTCTCCCTCGACGGTCGAGTGGTAGAGGTCGTACAGGATGCCGAAGTACGGCGAGTCGACGGCACGCGCGACATAGACCGACTCCGCGGTCCGGTCGAGGAGCGAACCCGGGTGGTCGACGCGAACGTTGACCGCCTCGAGCACGAGGGTGATGCCCGATCCTTCGATCTGTGCGATGGCCTTCTGGTAGATCTCGACCAGCTTGTCCAGCTGGACCTGCCGCTTCCACCCGCCGAACCCCGTGCCGCTGCCCACGACGATGCGCGGGCAGTCGAGCTCCTGCGCGATGGCGACGCCCTCGTCGAGCTTGCGGTAGAACTCCGAGTGGTCCCATGGCGGGATCATGAACTGGGTGCGCGGCTCGGCGAGCTGCGCGGTGAGGATCGTCCCGGTCTCCTGCAGCGCCGCCTTGAGCGCCGGGATGTCCTTGGGGCTCGCGGGCGCGTCGACGCCGGTCGGTCCCCACATCTCCACGGCGGTGAAGCCGGCCGCGGCGGCAGCGCGCACGCGGTCCTCGTAGGGGCCGGCCTCGGTGAACAGCAGCTCGATGTTGGGCGCGAGTTGGTACATGGTCTTCTCCATCGTCAGAACACGGGGTGGTCGGTGGTGGGCGCGTGCGGCGGGGTCATCCCTTGAGGCCGCCGGCGAAGCCCTGGATGAAGCGCTTCTGCGCGAACAGGTAGAACAGCAGGATCGGGACCATCGAGATGATCACGATCGCGAAGATCGAGTTCCACTTCGACACCAGTGCGCCGATGAAGAAGTACATCGACACCGGCAGCGTCTGGTTGGCCGAGCCGCCGAGGAAGATCAGCGCGGTGAAGAAGTCGTTCCAGACGATCAGGCCGGCGAGGATCGCGACGGTCCCGGTGGCGGGCGACATCAGCGGTAGTACGATCCGGAAGAAGATCTGCGTGCGGCTGGCGCCGTCGATCGCGGCCGCCTCCTCGTACTCGGTGCCGAGGCCGCGGAAGAAGCCCGCGTAGAGGAAGATCGCCAGCGGCAGCAGCATCCCCGAATAGAGGATGATCATGCCCCAGATCGTCCCCGTGAGGCCGATCGAGCGGGCGCCGATGTAGAGGGGAACGGTCCCGAGCTGCGTGGGCAGCACGATGGCGATCAGGAACAGGTAGTAGATCCCGCGGCTCCAGCGCCGGGTGCTGCGCGAAATGACGTACCCGGTGAGCGATCCGAGCAGAACCAGGATGAACACGGCACCGGCCGTCATGACGACGCTGTTCATCAGGCCGACCAGGATGTTCGAGGGACCCTGACCGGAGAGCGCGGTCGTGAAGCTGTCGAACGTCGGGTTGTTGGGCCAGGCCAGCGGCGACGTCGAGTAGAGCTCGGCGTCCGGCTTCAGAGAGGTGGCGACCAGGAAGTAGAAGGGCAGCAGGAAGACGATCGCGAGGATCCACAGGCCGATCTCGCGGAGCAGGGTGAGCTTGGTGTAACGGAACACGTCAGGACTCCTCGGGCCGGGCGTTCGTCAGACGCTGCTGGATGATGGCGAAGATCAGGATGATGACGGTCAGCAGCAGCGCGAGCGCTGCGCCGTAACCGAAGTTGCCGAGCGAGAAGGCCTGCTTGTAGACCTGAGTGGCCAGGGTCTCGGTCGCCCCGGAGGGACCGCCCGCGGTGAGCGCCATGATCTGGTCGAAGATCCTCAACCCGTTCACGAGCCCCAGCGTCGTGGCGATGGCGACCGATGGGCGGATGGCGGGGAGCACGATGCTGCGGAACCGCTGCCAGATCCCGGCGCCGTCGATGGCCGCCGCCTCCTCCACCTCGATCGGGACGGATGCGAGACCCGCGAGGTAGATGACCATCGCGAAGCCGGTCTGCTGCCAGACGATGACGATGAGGATGGCCCAGATGGCGAAGTTCGGATCACCGAGCCACGCCTTCGCCATCGAGCCGAGCCCGGCGGACTTCAGCACCGCGTTGATCGGCCCGTTGAAGTCGAAGATGAACTTCCATATGTAGGCCGTCGCCAACGGGCTCAGCACGACCGGCATGAAGAAGAGGACGCGGAGGGTGTAGCGGGTCTTGACCAGCCGGTTCACGCCGAGGGCCAGGACGAGGCCGGCGACGTTCGAGAGGATCACCGACGCGAAGGCGAGGAACAGCGTGTTCCAGAGAGCGCCGATCTTGCTCGGATCCTGGAAGATCTTGACGAAGTTGTCGAGCCCGATCCACTGGAAGGCGCCGATGCCCGTCCAGTTCGTGAAGGCGAAGAAGCCGCCGACGGTCGTCGCGACGTAGTGGATGGCGAGGACGAGGAGGACACCGGGGATCGCCCACCACCAGTAGCCGAAGCTGAGGTTGCCGCCCTTGCGCGGCTGGGCGTCGGTGCGACGCCCCCGCTTGGTGCGCTTGGGGACGATCAGCTCCTCGGATTCCGAGTAGAGGGTGGTGGTGCTCATGGTGTCCTCGTGTTCTCACATCGTCGTCATCGTCGTGCTGAGAGGGACGGTCGCCCGTGCCGCGCGGGCACGGGCGACCGGTCGATCAGTTGCCCCAGGCGGCGTCCATCGACTTCAGGACGTCGTCGACCGTCTTCTGACCGGTCAGCAGGCCCTGCACGCCCGAGCCGAGCGCGTCGTAGACGTTCGAGTTCGGCCAGGACGAGTTCGGCAGCGGGACGTAGCTCTTGTCCTTGACGATCTCGGAGACCGGCTCGAACGGCGTGCCCGCGAAGTCGCTGGTCGTCGGGGGCATCCCGCCTCCCGCCTTCGCGAAGGTCGACTGACCCTTCTCGGTGGCCGTCCACTCGACGAACTTCTTCGCCGCGTCGGCGTTCTTCGTGTTCTTCGCGATCGAGATGGCGTAGTCGGCGCCGGCGATGCCGAAGGCCTTGCCGCCCGATGCCGGGGGGATCGGCTGGATCAGGAAGTCCTGGTCCTTGGCGTTCTGCTTCAGGTCGGCTGCCGCGCCGCTCGGGATGAACGCGGCGAGGGAGGTGCCCTGGATGATGCCCTGGGTGATGGCGTCGAAGCCGCCGCCCTCGACACCCGGCTGGAAGCATCCGGCCTTGTTCATGTCCACGATGTCGTTCAGCGTGTCCTTCCAGCCGGCCGTGCCGGCGAAGGTCGTCTTGCCGTCGGAGCGGTCCTTGTTCCACTCGGGGTTGTCCGCGTAGACCCGCGTGGCCGAGATGCTGAGGGCCAGGAGTCCGGTGTTCGGCGGAGCGGCGCCGGCGAGCGCGTAGAGCGACTTGCCCTTGCTCTTGAGGTCCTTGCAGGTGGAGATCAGATCGTCCCAGGTCTTCGGGTACTCGGTGTCGGCCGCCTTGGAGGCCGTGTCATTGCTGACCGCTCCCACGAAGGTCATGCCGAGCGCCGAACCGTAGGTCTTGCCGTCGACGATGAACTGCGAGTCCGAGCCTTCGGGGATCACCTTGGTCGCGGAGTCGGAGAGCGGCATCAACAGGCCGGCCTTGGCCAGGGTGAGGATGCTGTAGGTCTGGCCTTCGCCGGGAGCGGCCTGGAAGACGTCGGACGAGTTGCCCGCGTTCAGCTGGGTCGTCAGCGTCTGGCCGTACGTGTCGTTCGGAACCTCGTTGTACGTGATCTTCACGCCAGGGTTCTCTTTCATGTACGCCTCGGCGAGCGCCTTGTACGGCGCGGTGACCGCGCTGTTGGTGACGGCATAGGAGAGGGAGAAGCTTTGCGAGCCGGACGTGCCGGATCCGCCGGAGCCGGAGCCGGAGCATCCGGCGAGGACGAGGGCTCCCGCTGTCGCGAAGGCCACCAGGCCCGCTCGGGCGACGCGGGAGCGACGGTGCTGTGTCATGTTGAGCCTTTCTGACTTCGTTGTCTGCGACTCGGGTAAGCGACGTCGCTGTGGGGACCAGTATCACGCAGTTATGTCGGAATCGCACATAACTGTTTCCAATGAGCGACATAAGCCGAGCTTCACATCACGGTCAGCTATGAGAGCAGCTGCGAACATCCGCGGGCCTGATACGGTGAAGCATCACCGGCTCCCCGCCCGAAAGGTCACACCGACGTGTCCGATCAGTCCCCGCTGTACCGCCTCGACCTCAACCTCCTGGTGTCGCTCGACGCGCTGCTCACCGAGCGCAGCGTCACGCGTGCCGCCGAGCGCCTGCACCTCAGCCAGCCCGCGCTGAGCGCATCCCTCGCGCGCCTCCGCACCCACTTCAACGACCCGATCCTGGCTCGCCGAGGCAACACCTACGAGCTGACGCCGTTCGCCATCCGGCTGACCGACCACACGACCACCGCTCTGGAGGCGGCCCGGCGCGTGTTCGAGAGCCAGGCGACCTGGGCACCGACGGAGTCGACCCGCGAGTTCGCGATCTACGGCTCCGACTACGGGTTCGTGACCATCGGCAAGATCGTCTCCGAGCTGGCTGCCGAGCGCGCACCGGGCGTCCGCTTCCGCTTCATGCTGCACAACCCGTCCATCGTCGAGGACGCGGCGACGCGGCTCCGTTCGGTGGACGGCATGGTCATCCCCCACGGTCACGTCACCGACCTGCCGTTCCAGGACCTCTGGCACGACGAGTGGATCGCGATCGTCTCGGACACCAACGACGCCGTGGGTGACGAGCTGACCATGGAGGCCATGTCCCAGCTGCCGTGGGTCATGACGTACCAGTCGCGGTCGGCCTATACCTCCGCCGCGCGCCAGGTGCAGCAGCTCGGGGTCGAGCCGCGCATCGAGGTCGTGGTCGAGAGCTTCCTGGCCGTCGCGCACTTCGTGGCGGGAAGCCGGCGGATCGGGCTCGTGCAGGCGTCGCTGGCGCCGGCCGTGCTGGCGGTCGGGGGCGTGCGGATCGTGCACTTCCCGTTCGAGCCGACGCCGCTCACCAACGCCCTGTGGTGGCATCCCGTACACACTCAGGACCCCGAGCACGCGTGGATGCGCGGCCTCTTCGAGGAGGCCGGCCGGGTGGTGGAGGACAGCGTCCACGCCACCACCCGGGACGACGCCGCCTAGACCGCGGCGAGCGCCGACCGCATGCTGTTCTGGATGAGGTCGTGCTGCTTGCGGACGAGCACCAAAGGATCGACCTCGCCGATCTCGGCGAAGGCGTGGCCCTCCCACTCGCTCGACCAGTAGCCGCGGTAGCCGCCCTCGACGAATACGCGGGTCAGCTCCGGGTAGTCGATCGCCGGCTCCTGGCCGTTCTCGTCGATGTCGTAGAACTTGGCGTGGACGTGCAGGATCTGCGGCATGATGTCGGCCCACTCGGTCGGCGCGACGTGGCCGTGCATGTTGAAGGCGAGGTGCGCGAACGAGCCGAGGCGGCCCGGGTCGAAGTCCCGCGCCTTGAGGTAGTCGAGGAATTCGGCCTGACGCTCACGCCCCGGCGCATCCTGGGCCCAGATCTCCTGCAGGCGCTGGATGGCGGCGTCGTCCAGGCCCCCGCGGCGCATCGCACGCAGCAGCGTGGGCGACATGCTGTGCATGGTCGACGAGAAGTCCGCGACGAAACCGAGCAGCGGGGAGTCGAGCTCCGCGTACACATCGCGCACCTTCAGGATCTCGGGCGAGTTCGGGCCCATCGGCGCGTGGATCTCGTACGCCAGCTTGAGCTCCAGGTCCTCGGCGATCGGCAGCAGGCGGCGCAGCAGCTCCGGCTTGGCGCTCTGGATGCGGACGAGCGGGAAGCCGAGCTTCTTGGCCCCGCGGAACAGCGTCTCGCTGAATTCGAACTCCTCGTCCGGGGTCATGTCGCGGTCGCGCCGGCGTCCCATGTCGAGGTTCGCGCCGAACGAGCTGGCGTCGAAACCGTGGCGGTCGAAGGCCTCCCGCCACGTCGTCACGAACTCGTCGGATACGACCGGGTAGGTCGGCAGCACCTGCGAGGCGACGATCTCGATGCCCGGACCGATGCCGAGCTCGGCAACCCGGTCGAGCAGGCCGTCGAAGTCGAACCAGCCGGCGCGGAACTCGGCGCTGGCCGAATAGAGCGTGAGGCCGAGCTTGAACGGGTCCTCCTCGGCCGTGGGCGGCGGCGGGACGATCCCGGTCTCGAGCACGGGCGGCTCGGCGTCCCGGTCGGTCGCCGTCAGCGTCAGCACCTGGTGCACGACGTTCGGGACGTAGAGACCCGGTCCGCCGTCGTCGCCCGGCTTGATCGGCATGTACGGCAGTCGCAGCTCGCCGAACAGGTCGATCTCGTGGGTCTCGCCGAGTTCCACCGCCGGGTCGCGCCGCACGATCAGCAGCGGATGCGCCTGGAGGTACCACAGGGTCTCGCTCTGCTCCTTCAGCTCCGGGAGGGCGTAGCGGACGCCGTCCAGCTCGAAGGCCAGGTCCTCCTCCGCCATCGGCACGCCGTCGACCGAGAGGCGGATCGTCGTGACGGACGAGAGCCAGAGGCTCCGGTACCAGGGGATGGTGAGGGCGAGCGCGAAGCCGTCCGGGTGCACCCGGAGGGCGGCGTCGTCGATGAGTCCGTTGGGCATGATTCTCCTGGGTCTTTCGTGAGTCAGCCGAGCGAGTCGGCGATGGTGCGGATGAGGGAGTGCTGGCGGCGGACGTGTTCGATCGAGCGCCACGGGTCGCGCTCCCCCTCGTATTCGCTGGACAGGTAGCCGGTGTAGCCGGACTCCTTCAGCGCCTTCAGGACGGGACGCCACGGGATCTGCTGATCCTCGAGGTTGTCGTCGATGTCATGGAACTTGGCCTGGATGAACACGACGTACTGGACGATGTCCTTGAAGTCCGCAGGGTCCACGCCGATGCCGTCGAGGAACGGCGGCCGGGTCTCGCGGGTCTCGCCCTCGCGGAGCGGGATCGGGCGGTCCTGGAAGATGCCGGTGTCGATCAGCAGACCGAAGTGCTTGGTCCCCGTCCGCTCGATCAGGCCGATGTAGTCGTCGACGACCGGGTGCTTGATCGGCGTCGGCGAGTGGATCTCGGGGCAGATCACGACGTCGAGCTCGGCCGCGAGGTCGAGCGAGCGTTCGACCGACTCGGTCCAGATCGGGTCCGGGATGAGGTCGCTCGACACGACGCCGATCTTCGGGCGCACGTAGCGGAAGCCGAGCCGGCTCGCGAGCCGGAGGTCGCTCTGGAGCTTGTCCGCACCCTCCTGAGCCGTCATCGGCCGGGCGTTCGGGCCGCGGGAGTGCAGCCGGGTGTCGATCCACGACCCGTAGTTCGTCGGCTCGAGCGAGTACTTCTCCAGCAGAGCGAACCAGGAGTCGATCCACTGCGTTGAGGGCTCGGGGTAGTTCTCGATGTGCCCTTCGCCGAGGATTTCGACGCCCGTCGCGCCGACGTCGGCGACCGCGCGCAGGGACGTCTCCAGATCGAGCACCGTGCCGTAATCGGTCATGAAGCTGTAGAGCGAGACGCCGTACTTGAACGGCTCCCCGCCGCCGTCGGGCGCGAGCGTGACGTGCTTGGTGACGCGGTAGACCGACGGCTGGTGCTCCTCCGGGATGTACGACATCCGCAGCCGCAGCTCGATGGACACCTCGTGGACGCCCTGCGGCAGTCCGCCCTCGAAGGGCACCGTGACCACGGCCGCCTCGTCGAGCTGCCACCGCACGCCGTCGCTGTCCCACAGCTCCTGCAGCGTGTAGGTGCGACCGCCGAAGGTCCACAGCGGAACGTCGGCCGGCACATCCACGAGATTGCCGACGCGCACGGCGACGCCGTCGATCAGGGAGGCGGCCATCCCGCGGTAGGAGGGCATCCGCAGGCGGAGCTGGAACCCCGTGACACGGTCGCCCTCGCGGACGTTGCGGAAGCCGACGGACTGGATGAGGTCTCTTTCGAGAAGCATCGTTGCTCACTCTCTGCTGGATGTGGCGAATGCCGAACCCTGCCATTCTGTCTCTTTTCGACATAAGAATGCAAGGTGTCGACATAACTGCCCACCCTCAGAGCGTCACGACTGCGACATGAGCCTGATCGCCGCGCGCACCCCCAGGCATAGTCATGCGGCTGCTCCCAAGCGGCGAAATGGCCGCCGCACGAAAACGTACGGAATTCACGAATATCGAAGAACCGCTCCGCGAACGAGCGCGGCGCGTTCACGAGATCCTTCGGGAAGACGGTGAAGACGGTCGGCAGGTCGACGCGCCGCGGCTGCTTCGGGCTCGGCACGGCGTACGGGGTGAAGGAGGTCCCGATGCTGCGGGTGTGCCAGTAGGCGGCGATCCAGGTGACCAGTTCGTCCCGGTCGAGGACGGACGAGACGTCTCCGTCGCAGTCCGTCCAGGACCGCAGCTTCTCGCCGATCCAGGCCACGAGGCCGGCCGGGGAGTCGCCGAGCGCCGCGGCGATGGTCGCCGGTTTCGTCCCCTGCTCGTGCATGTAGCCTCCCTCGGCGGCCTGCCAGGCCCGGCCGTGCTCCACGTAGGCGGCCTCTTCCGCGGTCAGATCCTTCGGGAGGTCATGGAGGAAGTGGTACTGCGAGACATCGGTGAAGTGCAGCGCCCGGACCGACCCTCCGGCACGCTCGAGCAGGCCTTCGGTGACATCGGTCCCCACATCGCCCGCCGAGACGACGTAATCGCTGTAGCCCAGCGCCGCGAGGGCACCGCCCAGGGCCTCCCCCGCGTCGAGCGCACGCCTGCCGTTTCCGGGCACCGGCGCCGCGAACGGGAATCCGGGCAGAGCGGGGATGACGAGGTTGCAGTCCGCGAGCAGCGGGACGAGCCGGTCGAAGCGGAGCACGGAGTCCGGCCAGCCGTGGACCAGCACGACGGTCGGAGCATCGGGACCCACACGGTGATGGAGCAGGCGCATCGGCGTCTCGCCCTCGACCAGCACCCACGGCCGGTGCCGTAGCTCTGCTTCGTGGCTGCGCCAGTCGTACGTGCGCGACCACCAGTCGACCACCTCGGCCAGCCACCGGCTGTCGGCACCGAGCTCCCAGGGTTCGGCGTCCACGGTGTCGACGGGACGGAACAGCCGCAGTCGCGCATGCAGGTCGGCGAGATCGGCATCGCTGACGGGATCGGGCGCGGCGTCGACTCCTTCGCGAATGTCAGCCATGGCGTCAGGATAGGGCGCACCTCCGACGCCGCTCGGCGCTGCCCCGAGTCAGCACTCCACCACGTTGACGGCGAGGCCGCCGCGACTGGTCTCCTTGTACTTGTCGCTCATGTCGGCCCCCGTCTGGCGCATCGTCTCCACGACCGCGTCGAGGGAGACGATGTGGCTTCCGTCGCCGTGGAGCGCCAGCCGCGCCGCGGTCACCGCCGTGCTGGCGGCGATCGCGTTGCGCTCGATGCAGGGGATCTGCACCAGACCGGCGATCGGGTCGCACGTGAGGCCGAGGTGGTGCTCCATGGCGATCTCCGCGGCGTTCTCCACCTGTTCCGGCGTGCCGCCGAGAACCGCGCAGAACCCGGCCGCCGCCATCGCGCATGCCGATCCGACCTCCGCCTGGCACCCGCCTTCGGCGCCGGAGATCGACGCGTTGGCCTTGATGATCGATCCGATGGCCGCGGCGGTGAGCAGGAAGGTGCGGACACCGTCGAGGCTCGGATCCGGGGCGGTGTTCCACCAGTACTGCAGCACCGCGGGCAGGATCCCGGCCGCACCATTGGTCGGCGCGGTCACGACTCGCCCACCCGCGGCGTTCTCCTCGTTGACGGCGAGCGCGTATGCCTGCAACCAGCCCGCCGCCGACGGGTCGCCGTCGGCGTCGAGCCGGGCGCGCATCCCCGCCGCCCGCCGCGGCACGTTCAGTCCTCCGGGGAGGGTGCCCTCGGCGTGGAGGCCGGCAGCCACGCACGAGCGCATCGCCGCCCAGACGGCGTCGAGCCCGGCGTCCAGGGCCTGCGGGGTCCTCTGCTCCAGCTCCGCCTGGCGTGCCACGTCCGCGATCGAGCGGCCGTCGCGGCAGAGCGCGAGCAGAGATGCGGCGTCGTGGAAGACGGTGCCCGTGCTCGAGGCGCGTCGTGTCGATCCGGTCTCGCCGAGGCGCTGGATGAAACCGCCTCCGATCGAGAAGTAGGTCTCGTCGAGCGCAGGCGCCTCGACGTTCCCCGTCCACGCGCGCAGCCGGAGGGTGTTGGGGTGCCCGAGACCGCGACGGAAGGGCTCGAAAATGACATCCGACCGCGAGAACGCGACCGGCTGGACGCCGCCGAGCAGCAGCAGCGCGCCGTCGGGATGCCCGGACCATGCGCCGCGCACCGCCGCCGGATCGCAGGTCTCCGGCTCCAGCCGCGCCAGGCCCGCCACCAGCGCGTCCGGCGTGCCGTGGCCGAGCCCCGTCGCCGCGAGGGACCCGTACAGCGTGGCCTCCACCCGCGTGACGCCGTCGGAGGCGTCGAGCGCCCGCCGGGCGAAGTGCAGCCCGGCGCGCATCGGCCCGACGGTGTGCGACGAGGACGGCCCGATCCCGATCGAGAACAGCTCCAACGCGGAGGTGTACACGCCGGGACGACCCGGGCCGCCGCTGACGGCCCGGCTCGCCTCGACGGCGAGATCGCTCACTGCGCGCTCACTCTTGGCCGGCCGGCGCCCGCGTCGCACCCTCGGGGCGCGCCGCCTGCCGCGCGAGCAGGTCCTCCCGCGACGCAGGGTCCAGGGCGACGGTCGCCGCCGCCCACGCGAGGCCGATGGCGGCGTCGACGATCGCCCGGTCGGCCGCGGGCGTCGCGGCGTCGGCGGCGAACTCCACCGTGTGCGGCGGCGCGACCGAGCCGTGCACCGCGATGCCCGGATGGATGGACGGAACGACCTGCGACACGTTGCCCATGTCGGTCGACCCTCCCGTGCCGCCCTCGTACGGCACCGGCGGACGGCCGAGCTCTGTCAGGGCGTCGTTCCAAGCGGCGGCGAGCAGCGGCTCCTGCAGCAGGTTCGCATAGCGCGGCTGGGTGCGGACGTACTCCCAGGTGCATCCCGCTGCGAGCGCGCCGGCCTCGAAGCAGGCGAGCACCCGGCGCCGGGCATCGGTCAGCTCGTCCAGCTCGAACGCCCGGATCTCCAGGTCGACGACCGTGCGCGCCGGGATGACGTTGGTCACGTCGCCGCCCTCGGCGATGATCGCCGCGACCCGCACCCCGCGGCCCAGCTGCTGGCGCAGAAGGCCGACGGCGGTCAGTGCGACCGTGGCGGCGTCGAGGGCGTTCACCCCGTTCTCCGGTGCGGCCGCCGCGTGCGCCGGCCTGCCCTGGTAGGTCACCCGGAAGCGGTCGACGGCCTGACTGGTGAAGCTGTCGCACCGGATGTCGATGCCGGGGGCGCCGTGCACCATCAGCGACACGGTGGCGTCCTCCCACGCTCCGGCCTCCAGCAGGAGGACCTTGCCGCCGCCGTGCTCCTCCGCCGGCGTGCCGAGCAGCTTCACCGTGATGCCGAGCTCGTCCGCGACCGCCGCGAGACCGATCGCGGCGCCGAGGCCGGCGGTCGCGATGATGTTGTGCCCGCAGCCGTGCCCGATGACCGGCAGGGCGTCGTACTCGGCGCAGACCGTCGCGACGAACGGGCCGCTCCCGTAGGTCGCCTCGATCGCCGTGTCCAGTCCGTACACGCCCGTCGTGACGGCGAATCCGGCCTCCCGCAGCGCAGCCGACACGGCCTCCGCGGCGTAGTGCTCCTGGAACGCCGTCTCCGGGTGCTCGTGGATGTCATGGCTGAGCTCGACCAGGCCGGGCCCCGCCGTGCGGATGGCCGCCTCGATGGCGCTCTTGACCTCCTCCAGCGTCGGGGTGGTCGTCGATTCGGTGACGGTGATGGTCATGCGGTCTCTCCTGTCGCGAGGGTGGCGGGGGCTGCGGGCGCGGCGGTGACGATGGCCGGCTCATCGGCGCTGCTCGCCGAACGTGGCTCGCGGACGAACAGTGCGAGGACCACGACCGCCAGGCCGACCGCCGCGCAGATCGCCCAGACGGCGACGTAACCCGCGTAGGAGGTCGTGGTCACGGCCGTCGCACCCGAGCCGATGGTCGTGAGGAAGCTGGCCATGACGAGCGCGAACAGCGCACCCGCCACCGCCCCGGCGGCTGTCCGCGAGGTGTTGTAGAGGGCGGACGCGATGCCGACCGAGTCGGCCGGTGCGCGCTTCACCACGATGGTCGGAAGCACGGAGATGAGCACGCCGTTCCCGAGTCCGCCGAGGATCAGCGCCACGACCACGATCCCGAGAGACGCGGACCCCGCGATCAGCGTGACGTAGCTGGCCATGACGAGGACGCCTCCGATGACCAGCGCGAGGCGCGTCCCGACACGGGTCGCGAGGCGGTCGCCGAGGCTGGCCGCGACGAAGGCGGCGAGCGCGGTGACGAGGGTGACGATCCCGACCGTCGCCGACGTCACGCCGAGCCCGAAGCCCACCGTCGCCGGGTCGGAGAGCAGGTACACCGTGGTCGCCGTCTGGCTGCCGAACAGCTGCGCGCCGAAGAGGAAGGCGATGAGGATCGGCAGGCCGACGCCTCCCTTCGTCAGCACGCGCAGATCGATGAGCGGATGGGCTACGCGACGTTCGACAGCGACCCAGCCGGCCACGAGCGCGACTCCGGCCAGGATGACGACCCAGGTGATGGGGTTGGCCCAGCCCCAGGTCGCCGCGTTGGCGATGCCGCCGAGGGCGAGCAGCAGCCCGACGCCGAGCAGCGCCGCCCCCAGCCAGTCGATGCGCCCGCTCGCGCGGGTCTTCGACTCGGGGACGAGGAACGCGACGACCGGCACGCAGAGTGTGAGGAAGATCGCCGGGATCCAGAGCACCAGACGGAGATCGGCGGTCGCGTTGAAGAGCAAGCCGGCTCCGAGGGCGCCGAGCGCCGCGCCGAACGTGAGCGCACCGACGAGCTTGCCGATCGAGCGCCCGGAGGAATTCTCGTCCCGGTCGCGCACGATGGCGAACTCCAGCGGGAGGAACGCAGCCAGCGGCGCCTGCAGCGCCCGGCCGAGGAGCAGCAGCCCGAAGTTCGGCGCGATGGCCACGACGATGGACCCGAGGGCCACCAGCGCGGCGGAGATGGTGAGCATGCGCTTGTGGCCGTACCGGTCGCCGAGCTTGGCGATGATCGGGACGCAGACGACGGTCGCGAGCATGTATCCCGCGCTGACCCAGTTGAGGGCGGCCGGGGTGACCCGGAACTCCGCTCCGATGGCGGACAGCAGCACGGGGTACCAGCCCTGGAGCATGCCACTGCCGAGTTCCATGACGACGAGGAAGCCGACCACTCCGCCGAAGGCGGCGCGAGCCGGCGTGGACGGGGAGGTGACGGATGGTGCCCGATGGTTCACAAGAGGCTCCTTGCTGTGGGGGAAGTGTTCGGGCGAGAATATGAAAGCAACGATTCCCCGAGCGATGGATGCAGGAAAATGCCCGAAACATCCTCCTGGATGCAGGATTCAGCACTGACCGATCTCGATCAGCGGCTCATCCACGCCGTCCAGATCGCCCCGAGGGCGCCGTGGTCGGCGCTGGCCCCGATCGTCGGCGCCGATCCCGTGACCCTGGCCAGGCGCTGGAACCGGCTGACCGAGGAGGGACTGGTCTACGTCACCGGATACGGCGCGACGCCGACCTCCCTCCTCTCGCTGATCGAGTTCGAGTGCATCCCGGGCGAGACGCTGAATGTGGCGACCGCCCTGGCGGCCGACCGCGAGGCGTTCACCATCGACCTGACCGCCGGAGGCCGCGACATCGTGGTCAGCCTCATCACCGACGGCCCGGGGGCGCTGAGCAGCTGGACCCTCGAGCGCATCCGGACGATCGCCGGCGTGCGGTCGATGCGCACGCACCTCGTCTCCCAGCCGATCGCAGACGCCCGCAACTGGAGGCTGCGCGCGCTGTCCCGGAGCGAGATCGCCGCCGTCGAGTCGGCCGATCGCCGCCCTGGCGTGCCCCTGCCGCGGCTCACTCCCGAACAGCTCGCCTCCCTCACGGAGCAGCTGGCGATCGACGGGCGCACGCCGATCGCCGACATCGCCGAGCGCGCCGGCATCGCGCCCCGGAAGGTCCGGGACGCGATCACGGCCCTGCGCTCGTCCGGACGGCTCGTCATCCGCGTCGACATCGCCCGCGCCCAGACGCCGTGGCCGGTCTACGCCTGGTACTTCCTCCGGGTCCCCGCGTCGATGGTGGCCGCCGTCGGGCCGCAGCTCGGGCGGATGGAGGAGGTGCGGCTCGTCGTCACCACCGTGGGCGAATACAACGTCATCATGGCCGTCTGGCTGCGGACGCTGCAGGACGTCAACCGCCTCGAGGCCGTCATCGAGGAGCGCCTTCCCGGCGTGTCCATCGCCGACCGCTCCGTCGTGCTGCGCACGGTGAAGCACCTCGGTCACTTCCTCGACGAGCGCGGGCAGGCGAGCGGCGAGACGGTGGCGATGGGATAAGTCCCTATCCGCCGGTACGCACCCGCACCCGCTGCGGCGGCAGCCAGTAGAACAGGATCAGGAACGCGAACACCACGATCCCGCCGATCGGCAGGAAGATCCCGATCACGGTTCCGGCGAGATAGAGCACCGGACCCGCAAGGAAGCGCCGGGCCAGCGCCTTCGCCTCCGCCTCCGCCGGGGTGATGGCGTCGCTCAGGAGGCGGTGACCCCTGGTGGCGTGGAGCCAGACGGCGTTGAAGAACACGCCTCCGACCGTCAGCGTCCCGCCGTACAGCGCCACGGCGACGTTCTCACCCTCCCCGTTCCGGAGCGCGGAAGCGAGCACCGCCGCCACGAACGGCAACGACGCTACATTCATCAGCAGGAGCGTGTTGACGAACAGCAGGAGCCGGTCCGACCGCTCGATGTAGTCGAACATCACGTGGTGGTTGGCCCAGACCAGGCCGATCAGCAGGAACGTGACGACGTAGGCCAGGTACGACGGCCACAGCTGCAGCAGCTCGTCGAGCAGGTGCGCAGTGTCCGACGGCACGTGGATCTCGAGGATGAGCAGCGTGATCGCGATGGCGAAGACCCCGTCGCTGAACGCCTCGACACGGCCGGTTCCCGGCAGACGGACCTCCACGACCACATTCTGGTGGCGGCCTTCAGCCGGACGCAACATCCTGTCGGGCTCTTGCTTTCCGGGTCTCAGACCTCCATAGTTAGGTATGTGCCTAACTATTCCGCCGAAGTCGACACCGTGCTCCGGGCCCTCGCCGACCCGACGCGGCGCGCCGTCGTCGAGCGGCTGGCGAAGGCGCCCGCCGTCGTCTCGGAGCTCGCGGAACCGTTCCTCATGTCACTCCCCTCGTTCCTGCAGCACCTGGGCATCCTCGAGCGCGCCGGCATCGTCGTCTCCGAGAAGCACGGTCGCGTCCGCACCGTCAGCCTGCGGCCCGGGGCGCTCGACATCCTGCACGTCTGGCTCGGGGAGCAGCGCACGCCCGCCGAGCGTCAAGCCGACCAGCTCGGCATCCACCTCATCCGCACCGCACCTGATCCGCACCGCACCGAAGGAGAACTGACATGACCCGCGTCCGCATGGACCTCTTCGCCTCACTCGACGGCTACACGCCCGAACCCGACGCCGCCTCACCCGAGAACCCCATGGGGCCCGACTGGGGACGCCTCACCGCGGCCTGGGCGGGCACCCGCACCTTCCGCGAGAAGATCTTCGGCGACACCTCGGGCGCCGGCACGACCGGCGTCGACGACGCGTACGGAAGGGCCTTCTTCGAGAACATCGGCGCCGAGATCATGGGCGCCGGGATGTTCGGCTTCCACTCGTTCCCCGACGACCCGGAGTGGAAGGGCTGGTGGGGCGACCGCCCGCCCTTCGGGACGCCCGTGTACGTGCTCACCCACAGCGCCGATCGGCCCCCGATCGAGATGGAGGGCGGCACCACCTTCCACTTCCGCGACACGACGGTCGAGGAGGTGCTGGCCGAGGCGACGGAGGCCGCGGCCGGAAAGGACGTGCGCATCGGCGGCGGCTACAGCACCGCCCGCGACTTCCTCCGGGCAGGGCTGGTCGACGACCTCCATCTCGTGGTCGCGCCGATCTTCCTCGGCCGCGGACACCGGATCTTCGACGACCTCGCCGGGTTCGACTCCACCTACGCCGTGACGTCCGAGGTCGCCGAGAGCGGCGTCATCCACGTCACCCTCACCCGCTAGAGACAGGACGAACGTATGATGACCGAACGCCGCCTCGCCCGTTCCGGGTTCACGCTGAGCCGGGACTACCCCGCCCCGATCGAGCGCGTCTGGGACGCGTTCGCCGACGAGGACCAGAAGCTCGGCTGGTGGGGCGCCGGCGACGCGATGGAGGAGGCCCGCGAGTGGGCCTTCGACTTCCGCATCGGCGGCACCGACATCGCCGAGGCGAAGTTCCACAACGGACCGGTCTCCCGGTACGTGGCCACGTACACCGACATCGTCGACTACAACCGCATCGTCACCACCTACGACATGTGGCTGGACGGCGACCACATGTCGACCTCGGTCGCCTCCCTGGAGTTCGACCCGATCGACGGCGGAACGCGCTACACCCACACGGAGCACGGCGTCTTCTTCGACCGCTTCTGGGAGGACGGCGTCGGCCGCGAGCAGGGCACGAAGGGCCTCATCGAGGCGCTGGGCCGCTACCTCGCGACGGGTTCGCGCTGACGTCTTCCACGCTGTCGGCCCTCACGGGGTGAGCTTGCGCCGCATCGTGGCGGTGGATTCGTGCCACACCTCGGCGTCCGCTCGCACGACGACGAGGGCGTCGCCCACGATGCCGGTGCGGATGCGCACGCCCCGCTCGCGCGCGAGCCGGCGCACCTCGGCCCGGACCGCGGGGACGTCGTCCCCCGGCGCGATCCGATGCGCGGCCTGCTGCTCGGCGACCGCGGTCTCGAGCATCGTGCCGGCCAGCCGCTTCGCATCCATCGCCCACCTCGCTCCCGCCACAAGGATGCGCCCGTCGCGGGTCGCGCGCCAGCCCGCGCGAGAATGGAGAGTCCATCCCGGAGAGGCAGCCCATGAGCACGCGCAGCGCCATCGTCATCGGAACCGGAGTCGCGGGAGCGTCGACGGCGTTCGCGCTGAGCCGGCGCGGCGTCGCCGTCACCCTGGTCGACGCCGAACTCACCGGTCAGGCCACCGCCGCGGGCGCCGGGATCATCCAGCCGTGGAGCTCCGTCGCAGAGGGCGCGTTCTACGACCTCTACGCCGCCGGCGCGGACTTCTATCCCGAGCTCATCGCGCAGCTGGCCGCCGTGGGCGTGGACGACATCGGATACCGGCGCGCGGGGGCACTGGTCGTCAACCGCGACTCTTCGGTGCTCGACGGCGTCGAGGAGCGGCTGGCCGCACGTCGCCCGCAGGCCGCCTCCATGGGCGAGGTCGCGCGCGTCTCGGCCGAGCGCGCCCGCGAGCTGTTTCCTCCGCTCGGCGACGGCTTCGCGGGCATCCACATCTCCGGCGGCGCACGGGTCGATGGACGGGTGCTGCGGGCCGGTCTGCTCGCGGGCGCGCAGGGGCTGGGGGCGACCGTGATCCCGGGAACAGCGACTCTCGACGCGACGGACGCCGGCGGCTGGGCGGCTCAGGTCGACGGCCGGACCCTCGAGGCGGACACGCTCGTCGTCGCCGCGGGCGCCTGGACCAACGGCCTGCTCGAGCCGTTCGGCCGCCGCGTCGGTGTGGAGCCGCAGCGCGGCCAGATCAGCCACCTCCGGGTCGGGACCGCGGACACCCGCTTCTGGCCGTCCGTCCACCCCGTCGCCAGCCACTACCTGGTCGCCTTCGACGACTCGCGTGTCGCTGTCGGGGCCACCCGCGAGACCGGCAGCGGCTTCGATCCGCGCGTCACCGCCGAGGGGCAGCGCCAGGTACTGGAGAACGCGCTCTCGGTCGCGCCGGGCCTCGCCGACGCGACGCTGATCGAGACCCGGGTCGGTCTGCGCCCGCTCCCCGACGGCGAGCTGCCGACGGTCGGCGCCCTCGAGGGCATCGACGGCGTCTACGTCAACGCCGGCTTCGGCGCGGCGGGCCTCACGATGGGCCCACTCGTCGGCGACAGGCTCGCCGCGGAGATCGTCGGTTAGTCGGCCGACTCGCTCTCCCGGTACTTGTCGAGTTCGTAGACCGGGAGCCGGACGACCCCGCGGAAGAAGACCGTGCGGATCTTCCCGTCGGCGATCAGCCGGTGGACGGCCAGCTCGGAGATCCCCAGGTAAGCGGCCGCCTTCTGCGGCAAGAGGAGAACCGGTTCGTCCATCCCGGGAAGCTAACCGGCGTATCTGTGGAGGCGCGAGCCCGGTCGTGTGAACCGTACCCCTACCGTCACCCCTAGCGTCCGCGCTTCCGCGTCAGGATGAGGTGCGCCACCATCGCCGTCCATCCGGTCTGGTGCGAGGCGCCCAACCCCTGGCCGGTGTCGCCGTCGAAGTACTCGTAGAAGAAGATGTTGTCGCGCCACCGCGGGTCCGTCGAGAGCAGCGGATAGCGCGCATCCGACGGGCGGACCCCGTCGGCGCCCGGCAGGAACAGCGCGATCAGGCGCTGCGAGAGGTCGGCGGCCGCCTGTCCGGGCGTGAGCGAAGTCCCCGAGCCGAGCGGGTCCTCGATCCGCACGCCGGTCTCGCCGTGCGAGTCGTACTGGCGGAGGGATGCGATCAGGAGGGCGTTGAGGGGGAACCACACCGGGCCTCGCCAATTCGAGTTGCCGCCGAACAGCGCGGACGTGGACTCGGCGGGCTCGTAGTCGACGGAGGTCTCGACTCCCCCGACCTCCACCACGAACGGGTGCTCCCGGTGGTACGCGGAGACGCCCCGGATGCCGTGGTCGCTCAGCAGCGCGGCCGGGTCGAAGACCTCCTTCAGAACTTTCGTCAGCCGCTCCGGCGACACCAGCGCGAGCAGGTAGGTCGCTCGCCCTCCGAACCGCCGGGCGTGGAAGGCCGCGCCCATCTCCGGGTGCCGGTCGAGGTACCGGCGCAGGATGGTTCGGAACTCCGGCAGGGTGCGGATGCCGGGGTCGTCGAAGGCCAACGACGCGACCACCGGGACCAGCCCCACCAACGAGCGCACCTTCAGCGGGACGTCGCGCCCGTCCGCCAGGTGCAGGACGTCGTAGAAGAACGCGTCGTCCTCGTCCCACATCCCGGAGTTGTTGGCGGACGCCGCGATCCGCAGGAACTGCTCGGCGAACTTCACCGCGATGTCCTCGTACACGTCGTCCGAGCGGGCCAGCCGCAGAGCGATCTCCAGGAGGTCGAGCGCGTACGCCGCCATCCACCCGGTCGCATCCGCCTGCTCCAGCGTGCCGACGCTCGGCGAGAGCGTCGAGCGGTTCAGGGGCGCGATGTTGTCGAGCCCCATGAAGCCTCCCTCGAACAGGTCGTCGTCGTCGGCGTCCTTGCTGTTCGTCCACCAGGTGTAGTTCATCAGCAGCTTGTGGAGCACGCGGGCGAGGAACCGCGTGTCGGTCCCGCCGTCGATGAGGAACACCTGCAGGGCCGCCCAGGCGTGTGTCGGCGGGTTCACGTCCGAGAAGTTCCACTCGTAGGCGGGCAGCTGACCATCGGGGTGCATGTACCACTCGCGGAGCAGCAGGATGAGCTGCGCCTTGGCGAAGGCGGGGTCGATGTGCGCCATGGTGACGCAGTGGAAGGCGAGGTCCCACGAGGCGAACCACGGGTACTCCCACGGGTCGGGCATGAGGATGACGTCGTCGGCGTCGAAGTGACGCCAGTCGCCGTTGCGGACGGCGCCCCGGCCGCTGGGTGGGGGCGGACCGGCGGGGTCGCCGTCGAGCCACTTGCTCACGTTGAAGTGGAAGTACTGCTTCGACCACAGCAGGCCGGCGAACGCCTGGCGCATGACGCGGGCCTCGTCTGCGTCCGACGGGCTCCCCGGGATGGCGGCGTAGAACGCGTCGGCCTCGGCCTCCCGGCGGCGCATGATCGCATCGAACTCTTCACCCAGGCCCGACGTTTCGGGCACGGCGGCCTCCGGAGTCTCGCCCTCCGGCGCCCTCAGCCGCACCCGGATCTCGCGCGTCTCGCCCGGTCCCAGAGTGAGTTCGTAGTGCAGAGCGCTCTTCGTCCCCGACCGATCCGGGTTCACCGTCGCGGCGCCGTTCACGACGTGGTCGTTGATCCCGTCCTTCGGGTACGGAGGCGAGTCCGCAGCGCCGAAGAGCCGGCCGGTGTTCGTCTCGTTCTCGCAGAACAGCGCATCCGGGCTGCCGTCGCCGACGAGGGTCACGGCTCCGCCGGGTCCGGTGCCCACGATCGTCCCGGCGTCCCACCGCAGCTCCGGCTTGACCACGTCGTATCCCCACGACCACGTGTTGCGGTACCAGAGGGTGGGCAGCACGTGGAGGGACGCGGTGTCCGGGCCCGCGTTCTCGAGGGTGATGCGCATGAGCAGGTCGTGCGGGCCGGCCTTCGCGTAGTCGACCGTCACCACCCAGTACCGTCCGTCGTCGAAGATCCCGGTGTCGACGAGTTCGTATTCGGGTTCGAGCCGCCCGCGAGCCGCGTTCGTCGCGATCAGGTCCTCGTAGGGGAAGGCCGCCTGCGGGTAGTGGTAGCGCCAGGTGTTCCACGAGTGGGTCGGCGTGCCGTCGAGGTACCACCAGTAGTCCTTGACGTCTTCGCCGTGGTTGCCCTGCGGACCGGTCAGCCCGAACATCCGCTCCTTCAGGATGGGGTCGGTCCCGTTCCAGAGGGAGAGCCCCAGGCACCAGTTCTGCCGGAGGTCGCAGAAGGCGGCCATGCCGTCCTCGTTCCAGCGGTAGGCGCGGCTGCGGGCGTGGTCGTGGGGGAAGAACTCCCAGGCATCCCCGTCGGCGCTGTAGTCCTCGCGCACCGTTCCCCAGCCTCGCTCCGACACGTATGGGCCCCAGTCCCGCCACGCCGCTGTGCCGTCCTCGGCCTGCTGGATGCGCTCGGCCTCGGCTCCCTGGATG
The DNA here is from genome assembly GCF_050632865.1 of Leifsonia poae. Classification (GTDB taxonomy): domain Bacteria; phylum Actinomycetota; class Actinomycetes; order Actinomycetales; family Microbacteriaceae; genus Leifsonia; species Leifsonia poae_B. Next base: position 202,039 of record NZ_JBODSA010000003.1, read on the forward strand.
GTGTCCGTCATGGGCACAGTGTGGCGGACGCGACGCTCAGCCGTCAGACTCTGCAGCGGCCGCGTGCTCCGGCAGCACGCTCCACCCGTCCGAGGGCAGCACGATCACTTCGCCGTCGAATCCCGGTGCATGGGCGAAGAACGTCGCACCGGCGCCATCCTCAGCCGGGCCGCCGTAGACCGCGAGCAGTTCCTCCCCGGCCGGCGAGCGCAGCACGTACGCGCGCTTCGGGGTCAGGCTGGTCAGGTCGGACACCGGCTGGATGCTCATGTCGGTCAGGCTACCGACCTACCGCCCGCTGCTCCCGCACCCCCGCCGCGGGCAGCAGGATGTCGTCGAGCACGCTGATCAGGAACGCCCGATCGACGGGCTTGCGCAGCACCAGCACCCGGTACGACGCCATGGACGGGCCGAGCAGCGCCAGTTGCTCGATGTCGGCGTCCGCCCGGATCTCGCCGCGGTCGGCGGCCCGCTGGAGCAGCTGCCGGTTGATCGCGGCGCGCGGCTCGACGATGGCGGCGTTCACAGCCTCGCTGAACTCGGGATTCTCGGCGAGCATCGAGACCAGGCCCGCCATGACCCGCAGCTTCTTCTCGGCGTCGACGACGTTGTGCGGCTTCATGATGGCGATGAGGTCGCCGCGGAGCGTTCCGGTGTCGGGAAGGTCCGCCGGATCGACGTCCGACTTCTTCATGCACGCGACCGCCTCGACGACGAGATCGGCCTTCGACGGCCAGCGCCGGTAGACGGTCGCCTTGCCGGCTTTCGCGCGGGCGGCCACCATGTCCATGGTCATGCGGTCGTACCCGACCTCGGCCAGCACGTCGAGGGCGGCGTCCAGGATCTCAGGGTCGCGGGTGTGGTCCCGCTTGCGCCCGAGCTTCGTCGCGGGGGCTGAAGTGTCCATCACGGGATAAAGTCTAGATGAATTTCTGAACAAAAGAGATCCGGAACTTGACAGTTTCGTATATGCTGGCGCCCATGTCCCAGACTTCTCCCTCTTCCGCGACGGCTGCGCCGGACGCGCCCGCGCCTTCGACACGGCGCTGGTGGACGCTCGTCACCGTCGCCCTGGCCCAGCTGATGGTCGTGCTCGACTCGACCGTCGTCAACATCGCCCTGCCTTCCGCGCAGGCCGACCTCGGCTTCTCGAACGCCGACCGGCAGTGGGTCGTCACCGCCTACTCCCTCGCGTTCGGCAGCCTCCTCCTCTTCGGCGGCCGCCTTTCCGACCTCATCGGCCGGAAGCGGGCCTTCATCATCGGCCTCATCGGCTTCGCGGGCGCCTCGGCGCTCGGCGGCGCCGCCGGCACGTTCGGGATGCTCGTCGGAGCGCGGGCCCTCCAGGGCGCGTTCGGCGCGCTGCTGGCCCCGACCGCGCTGGCCGTGCTGACCACGACCTTCACCGTCCCGAAGGAGCGCGCCCGCGCGTTCGGGATCTTCGGCGCCATCGCGGGTGCGGGCGGCGCCGTCGGCCTCCTCCTCGGTGGCGTGCTCACCGAACAGCTCGACTGGCGCTGGAACCTGTACATCAACGTCGTCATCGCCATCGTGGCGATCGCCGGCGCCGCCGTCTTCGTCACCACCGTCCCGCGGAGCGGCCCCCGGCCGAAGCTGGACGTCCCCGGCACGCTGCTCGTCTCCGGCGCGCTGTTCTCGCTGGTCTACGGCTTCTCGAACGCCGAGTCGGACGGCTGGGACTCGCCGCTGTCGTGGGCGTTCCTCGCCGCATCGGGTGTGCTGCTGATCGCCTTCGTGCTGTGGCAGCGCCGGGCCGAGCACCCGCTCCTGCCGCTGCCCATCGTCCTCGACCGCAACCGCGGCGCGTCGTACAGCGCCATCCTCATCGCCGGCGCCGGGATGTTCGGGATCTTCCTGTTCGTCACGTACTACCTGCAGCAGACGCTGCGCTTCACGCCCATCCAGACCGGCCTCGGCTTCCTCCCGATGATCGTGATGCTGGTGCTCGCCGCCCAGCTGTCGACGAACATCTTCGTGCCGCGCTTCGGCCCCAAGGTCATGGTCCCGATCGGCATGACGATCGCCGCGAGCGGCATGGTCTACCTGACGCACCTCGGCGTCACCGCGAACTACGCGGTCGACCTCCTGCCCCCGCTCATGATCCTGGGCTTCGGCATGGGCTCCACGATGCCCGCGGCCATCCAGACCGCGACGCTCGGCGTGGACCGCCGCTACGCGGGCGTGGCCTCGGCGATGGTCAACACGAGCCAGCAGGTCGGAGGCTCGATCGGCACGGCACTCCTGAACACGCTCGCCGCGACCGCCGCCGCCGACTACCTCGCCGCGCACCTGCCCCCGACCCCGTCGGTCATGGCCGAGGCTGCGGTGCACAGCTACGCCACGGCGTACTGGTGGGGTGCGGGCTTCTTCGCCTTCGGGGCGGTGCTGACCGCCTTCCTGTACCGGCGCCGGGCGACCGCGCCTGCGTCGATCGACCGAGGGGAGGCGGGCGAGCCGGCGGGCGCGCCGGAGCCGGTGGTGGCGCACTGAGGGCGGCGCGGCTGTCCCGAGCCGTCCTAATACCTGCATTCCGCACCCTCATGCGTCACATTCACCACCCACCCGCGTCTTCACCAGTGGAGGGCGACCTGCCCGCCCGGTAGTGGACTACGACCGTTCCGGCGCCGTCGGGTGATGGGCATTAGTCCACTTCGCTTGCTTCAAGCGAAAGGGAGACCTCGGTGAAGAAGTCTCGTTTATTCACATCAGCCGCCACGCTGGCAACGGCGTGCATTCTCGGAGCCGGCCTCACGGGTTTCGCCGCGGCAGACGCGGCAGAAACAAATGCGGTGGATGTGGTTGCCGTACTCCAGGACATCGCCCCGGATGCAGTTGCGAATGTAGCCGCCTCAGCCCAGACGGACGCTGACACCGCGGTGAAGGTGACCGTGCCAGCGGGTGGATCCGTGGAGGTGCCGAAGGACCCAAGTGACGGCCTTCACGTAACGACGCCGGGCGATGCCCCGAACGTGACCATCGGACTGCCGTTCGCGGACCAGGCCGACGACGCGGCCGCGTCGCAGAAGGCTGGCGTGGTCGTCTATGACAACAACAACGGTTCATCAACTGTCCCGGTGACCCGCCCCGACGGCGGTGTGCAGATCACCACGGTGATCGACGACGCGAATGCGCCCAAGCGTTACGCATACCCGATCACCGTGCCAGGTGAGCAGGCGGTCCACCTTCTCGACGACGGCGCAGCCTACATCGGCAGCGAGGATGGGGTCGCCATCTCGGCATACATCCCAGCGCCGTGGGCCAAGGATGCCAACGGGGACCCGGTGGCCACCCACTTTGAAGTCAACGGCGATGTGTTGACGCAGGTTGTCGAGTTCGCGCCTCAGACCGCGTTCCCGGTGGTCGCCGACCCTCAGTTCGCGTGGTACTGGGGGCTGCCGGGGGTCAAGACCACTCGCGCCGAGACCCGCCAGCTGATGGGGATCGGGGCGGGGCCAACAGGTCCCGGTGGGGCCGCGAAAGCCTGTGGCGCACTGCTCAAGATGGCAGGCCCCGTAGGCGTCGCCGCGGCCGTTCTTTGTGGAATCAACGCTGTCTCCATCATGTACAACGCAACCAAGGCCTATAACGCCGGCCAGTGCGCTCACCTGTTGATCAGCCCGGGGGTTATCGGGACGGTTCCCTACAAGGACAGCTATTGCCGATGAACCTGAGGCAGCTCTTTAGCAATCAGACCAGGGTCGCTCTAGGAGCCACGCCAGTCCGCAATCTGGTGTCTTGGGGGATCATTGTTGGGTTGATCGCCGTGAGCTGGATCTGGCCCTGGCTCCTGCCGGGGTGGGGTTGGACTGCTGCCTACGTTGCCGTCTTCGTCGGATTGGCTGTGCTAGGGCGATGGTGGGCAGACCGGGACATCGCAGCCGCTGAAGCTAACGAAGAAAAGTCTCGATGAGTCCGGCGATGAACTCGCCAACGCCTGCCAGCGTCCGTTGCAACCGGAGCCGAATCCTCGACGGGAGAGTAGGCATCTGAACATCCTTGGGTCGGCTCGGCAAACGTGTCGATCGTACGGTGCGCAACCCTAACGTCGCCCCCGCACCTCCCACCCCGATCCGGGAGGCGCGGGGGCGATTTCGTGTGTCCCGTCACGATTCTGCTTCCGCGCGGCCTCAATCAGTAGGGTCGTCGTGGGCTCTCTAGCAAGAGCGGTCGTGGTCCTCGCCGGAGTTGCGATGGCCTGCGGGCCGAACAACGTGCTTCGAGGTCAGGGCGATTATGCGCGCCGGCCTGATCACACCCTAGATGCGACGCGTTCCCCGGAGCACACGACCGAGCGCTAGTGCCCTGTCACTCCCCGATCAACACCCCGATCCGCGCCGCCGACTCCCCCACCAACGCCAGCAGCCCATCCCGGTCCGCCAGGCGCGCGGCCGGCATCGCCAGCGCCAGCCCGCCCACCAGCCGCTCGTCCCTTCCGCGCACCGGGATGGCCAGGCAGCCGAACCCCGGGGTCAGCTCCCCCTCCTGCGTGGTGTACCGCGTCGGCGACGGGACCGTCCGCGAGGCCCGCTCCGCCAGGAGGAGCCTGCCGAGCGCCGACACGGACAGGTCCGTCGAGATGCGGCGCGGGTCGGACAGCGGGAAGTCGGGGTCCACGTCGACCGGGACCACGCGGCCGTCCCGGAACACCGCCAGGTGGACGCCGCCGCGGATGCGCCCGCGCAGCTCCGCCAGCGTCTCCCGCACCGACAAGGCCGCATCCTGCGCGTGGGCGACGCCGGCGAGCTCGGCCACCTTGCGCCCGAGCGCGAAGCCTCGCAGGTCGGGCATGCGGATCAGGTACTCGTCCTGGACCAGCAGGTTGATGAGCCGGTAGGTCGTGGCCCGCGGGAGACCCAACTGGTCCGAGAGCTGCTGCGCGGTGACCCCGGGGCCGGCGTGGGCGACGGCCTCCAAGACGGCGAGCGCGCTGTGGATTGCACCCGGCTGCCGACCGCTGAGCTCGCCCACCGCCGTCATGGTGCGCCGCCGAGCACATCCTTCGGCGTGGGTTCGTCGTACAGACCGATCCTTGTCAGCGCGTGCGTGCGGGTGCGGCGGCAGACCGCGTACGCCAGAAAGGCCGCCACGGCGGTCGCGGCCAGGATGAGGACCGCCAGCCAGCGTGGCCCGGACGCCTCCAGCCAGATGTCGAGGGCGAGGGCCGCCACGAGACCGGACGCCGCCACCCCCGCCGCGAAGGCCGGCGCCACGGTGAACTCCCCGATCCGCCGCAGGAAGAACGGCGTCGCCACGCAGACGAGCGTGTAGGCGGTCATGTAACCGGCCGCCGCGCACACGACGACGACCCCCATCGCCTGCCACGGGTCCAGCCTGCACAGCACGAGCACCGCCGGCACGACGACCTCGACCGCGATGCCCCACGCGAGCGCGATGTGCGGCGTGCGGAAGCGGCGGTGGGCGCGGCCCAGGGCGCTGGGCGCGATCCCCTCCCGCCCGAGCGAGAACAGGACGCGAGCGAGCGCGGTCGTCGAGGCCAGCGCGCACGCGATGAAGGAGCACGCGAGTGCCCCGTCGAGCAGCAGACCGATCCATGCGACGCCGGCACGGGACGCGAGGTCGTTCACCGGACTCGAACTGCTCGCCAGCGAGCCGCCGAGCGCGTCGAAGCCCGCGAGCTGCGTGTACGCCGACAGGAGGTAGAGCCCGCCGGCGGCGATCACGGTCCAGCGGATGGTCCGCGGCACCGTGGCGAAGGGCTTGCGGGCCTCCACCCCGAGCGTCGCCGCGCTCTCGAAGCCGACGAAGGCGGTGATGGCGACCGTCGTGCCCGCGGCCAGCTCCGGCCCGCTCACACCGCGAGGAACCGCGACGGCCGAGAACGAGGTGGGCGGAACCGTGGCCAGGAGCACGCCGATGAGGACCAGGATGGCCGCGATGGATGCCAGCTCGATCACCAGGGTGACCCGCGCGGAGATCCGGATGCCGCGCCAGAGCACGAGCAGGCACACGCCCCCGAACACCAGCAGCAGCACGACCACCAGCGGCTCGGATCCCGCGACTCCCGGCTCCGTCCGCCGGAGGAGCGTCAGCGTGTAGTAGGCCGCACCCAGCAGCGCGAACATCGCCACGAATCCGTACCCGACCAGCATCGCGGCGGCGGTGGCGAAGCCGGCCCGGACGCCGAGGCCCCTCGCGGCGAACGTGTACAACGATCCCGTCGCTGCCATCCGGCGGGTGAACTGGTTGACCGCGTATGCGACGAGGGCCATGAGCACCCCGGCGAGCAGGAACGCCAGGAGGGTCCCCGATCCAGCCCGCGCGGCGACGAGCGCCGGGCAGGTGGCCGCCGCGGCGGACGGTGCGACGGCCCCGACGGACTGGGCGAGCACGTCGACGAAGCCGAGGCTGCGGCGGTCCAGCCCGGCCATCGGCGAGCGCGACGGGAGACCGTCGACCGGCCGCGGGTCGGAGATCGCTCGGCTGAGGGCCGTCCTGTTGAGTGCGGTCACGTGTTGCTCCTGCCCGCGAGGCTATGCAGCGCGTGTTGCGGGCGCGTTTCACCGTCGTCACGATCGGGTGACCGTCGAATGCGACGCGGGCGTCTCATTCGGCGAGCGCCGACTCTTCACGGGAGCGGAATCCGGGTGCAACACCGGCCATCGAGACTGGCCGCACCCATCCCACCACCCTGGAGGAGATTCCCATGACGGCAGCACAGGAGCCACAGGCTCTGCTGGGCGCCCCCACCGCGGTCCGGGGGCCGGGCGCGGCGCGCCAGCTCTCCGGCCGGCTCGGCGTCGGCTCGATCGTGTTCATGGTGGTCGCTGCGGCGGCCCCGCTCACCGTGATCGGCGGCGGTTTCCCCGTCGCCGTGCTGCTCGGGAACGGCGCCGGCGTTCCGAGCATGTTCGCGATCGGCGCGGTCATCCTGCTGTTCTTCTCGGTCGGGCTCAGCGCCATGAGCCGGTTCATCCCTCGCCCCGGCGCGTTCTTCACCTACGTCGGGTACGGGATGGGACGCCCGCTCGGCCTCGCCGCCGCCTACCTCGCGCTCCTGACGTACACGACCGTCCAGGTCGCCGTGTACGGGTACCTCGGCGCGACCCTGGAGTCGTCGGTCGTCGCCCTGCACGGCCCCGACCTCCCCTGGTACGTGTACTCGCTCGCGATGATCGCCCTGGTGGGGATCCTCGGCTACCGCCACATCGAGCTGAGCTCCCGGGTGCTCGGCGTCCTGCTGATCGCCGAGGTCGGCATCGTCATCGTGCTCTCGCTGGTCATCATCGCCACCGGCGGCGCCTCCGGGCTGTCGCTCGCGCCGTTCGAACCGGCCACGGTGCTCTCCGGCTCGCCGGGCATCGGCCTCATGTTCGCGCTGGCCGGCTTCATCGGCTTCGAGTCGACGGCGATCTTCCGCGACGAGGCCAAGGAGCCGGAGAAGACCATCCCGCGCGCGACCTACATCGCGGTCATCGCGATCGGCCTCTTCTACACCTTCACGTCCTGGGCGCTCGTCATGGGCTGGGGTCCCGCGAACATCGTGGACGTCGTCGCCACGGACACCGGCGGATTCATCGTCAACACCGCGGTGCACTACCTGGGGACCGTCGGAGGCGTCATCGTCAACGTCCTGCTGGTCACCAGCCTGTTCGCCTGCGTGCTGTCGTTCCACAACGTCGTCACCCGCTACCAGCACTCGATGTCCAACGCCTCCGTCTTCCCGGCGCGGCTCGGGCGGGTTCACGGCCGTCACTCCTCTCCGTACGTGTCGTCGCTCGTCCAGACGGTCACGGCCGCCTTGCTGATCGCCGCGTTCGCCGTGTTCCGGCTGGACCCGGTGCTGCAGGTCTTCACCTGGTTCAGCGGCATCGCGACCCTCGCCATCGTCGTGCTGATGGCCCTGACCTGCCTCGCGGTGATCGTCTACTTCGCCCGCAAGCGGACCGGCGCCGGACTCTGGCGGACGGTGATCGCCCCGGTCATCGGTCTCCTCGGCCTCGTCGGCGTGACGCTCATCATCGTCGACAACTTCCCGCTCCTGATCGGCGACGTCGACGCGAAGGGCACGCCCGTGGTCGGACCGCTCTCGATCGGCTTCTTCCTGGCCATGCTCGCCTTCCCGGTCATCGGGATCGTGCAGGCCGCCATCCTCCGACGCCGCAACCGCGCCGCGTACGAGAACATCATCGACACCATCAGCGCCTAGGAGACCCCGCAATGACAACCGAACTGCCCCTCACCCTGTCCTCCGGCCCCGGCACGCCCGCGGGTGTGCTGTCCAGCCTCACCGCGGCCGAGATCGAGGACGTCACCCGCATCCTCGGCATCGCCGGCCTCGTCTCCCAGGCCACGCGCTTCGTCTACGTCGGACTGCTCGAGCCGGACAAGGCCGACGTGCTCGCCGCGCTCGACGGCGGTCCCGTCCCCGACCGGGAGGCGCGCGCTCTGCTGCTCGACGTGTCCACCGGCGCCAGCTGGGATGCGACCGTCTCGCTCACGAAGGACGACGTGGTCACCCTCGTCCCCATCGACGGCTCCCGCGGGCAGGTGCCGATCCTCGAGGAGGAGTTCGAGGCGATCGGCGGGATCCTCGAAGCCGATGCCGGCTGGCTCGCCGCGCTTGCGGCCCGGGGCCTCGACCCCGAGCGCGTCGTCTACGCACCGCTCTCCCCGGGCTCCTATCCGATCGCCGGCGAGGAGGGCCGGCGCATCATCCGCGTCTTCGCGTTCCGGATGGACCACGCCGACGACCACCCGTGGGCGCACCCGGTCGACGGCCTCTGCGCCTACGTCGACGTCATCGCCAAGGAGGTCACCCAGGTCGTCGACGCCGCTCCCCTGCCCGTCCCGGAGGAGCCGGGCAACTTCCAGCTGGAGTCGGAGCGCCCCGCGCTCCTCACCAGCCTGAAGCCGATCTCCATCACCCAGCCGGAGGGCCCCAGCTTCTCGGTCGACGGCGACACCGTCAGCTGGGCCAACTGGTCCTTCTCGCTCGGATTCGACGCTCGCGAGGGCCTGATCCTGCGCAACCTGGCCTTCGCAGACCCCGACCAGGACGGTGCCGTGCGGCCCGTCATCTACCGCGCGTCCATCGCCGAGATGGTCGTGCCATACGCCGACCCGTCGCCGACGCGCTACTGGCAGAACTACTTCGACACCGGCGAGTACCTGTTCGGACGCTTCGCCAACTCCCTCACCCTCGGCTGCGACTGCCTCGGCGAGATCCGCTACTTCGACGCGGTCCTCTCCGACGAGTTCGGCCGGCCGCGCACCATCGAGAACGCGATCTGCATGCACGAGGAGGACTACGGGACGCTCTGGAAGCACACCGACCTCTTCACCGGCGCGAACGAGGTCCGCCGCAGCCGCCGGCTCGTGATCAGCTTCTTCACCACCGTCGGCAACTACGACTACGGCTTCTACTGGTACCTCTACCTCGACGGCACCATCGAGTGCGAGGCGAAGCTCACCGGCATCCTGTTCACCTCCTCCTACATCGAGGGTTCGCCCACCGCGAGCGAGGTCGCGCCGGGACTCGGCGCGCCCTACCACCAGCACCTGTTCTCGGCGCGGCTCGACATGATGGTGGACGGGCTCGCCAATGCGGTCGAGGAGGTGGATGCGGTGCGCCTCCCCATCGGCGAGGGCAACCCGTACGGCAACGCCTTCACGAGCCGGACCACGCGGATCCTCAGCGAGGCCGACGGCGCGCGTGACGCCGACGCCTCCGTCGGCCGCACCTGGCACATCGTGAACACCGAGAAGACGAACCGCCTGGGCCGCCCGACCGGCTACGTGCTCCACGCCGAGCAGAATCCGACCCTGATGGCCGACCCATCCGCCTCCGTCACCGCGCGTGCCGCCTTCACCACCAAGCAGGTGTGGGTGACCCAGTACGCCTCGGACGAGCGCTACCCCGCGGGCGAGTTCGTCAACCAGAACCCGGGAGGCGACGGACTGCCGGCCTACATGGCCGCCGACCGCCCGCTCGACGGCGAGGACATCGTGCTGTGGCACACGTTCGGACCCACGCACTTCCCCCGGGTCGAGGACTGGCCGGTGATGCCCGTCGACTACGCCAAGTTCACGCTGAAGCCCTACGGCTTCTTCGGCCGCAACCCCGCCCTCAACGTCCCGGCAGAGGCACCGGACCACTGCGCACCCGGCCACAGCGGCCACTTCGGTCACGGGCACGACTCCCACGACGGCCACGGCGGACACCACCACTGATGGTCGAGGCCCTTCACCTGGGCAGCATGCTCCCGGCGACGCTGGGAGCATGCTGCCTCGCCGGCGGCCGCGACCGGCGATCGGCCACCGCGTGGCTCGGGATGCTGGCCATGCTCGCGGCGATGACGGACACGATGGTCCTCCCGTCGCCGCTCCTGCCCGCCGTCGCGTGGGCGGCCCTGCTGGTCGCGCTGGCCATCGCGACGGCGGCCCGGACGAGGCGCCCGACCGGTCCCATCGACGGCGCCGCGCGCAACGCCCATCGGACCATGGGTCTGCATCGCGCCCTGCAGGGCCTGCTGATGGCAGGGCTCCTCGTCATCATGTCCGCCCACCGGCACGCCGACAGTGCGATCACGGCGGCGGCCACCCCGGCACACGCCGCCCACACCCCAGGAGGAGCCTGGCTCCCCCTGGTCCTGGCCGCCGCAGCGTTGGCGTTCGCCGCCTACTCCGCCCGGCTGCTGTTGCGCCCCGGCGCGCGCCGGCTCGATCGGGCGGAGGCCGCACTCGGCGGGTTCGCGGTCGCCGCGATGACGGTCGCGGCGGTGCTCTGATCCATCACATCGGGCGCCATGTGACCACGTCCTATGGGACGATGCCGAGGTGGCGACCGACGAACTGGACATCGTCAGCGGCCCGGCGCTGGAGTTCCGGCCGGAGCTGAAGACGCTGGGCATCCGCGAGACCGTGCCGTTCAGAACCATGCTGTCGAACCGGGATCGGCTCCTATCGGAGTTGATCAACTGGCTGGAGACCCATGGGGTGGAGACCGCAGGGCCCTTCTTCCTGCGACTCCACGTGGTGAACATGTCCGACCTGATGGACATCGAGGTCGGGGTCGTGGCCGAGTCCGACGTCGTCGACGATCGGGTCGTCTCCGGCTCGATCCCCGCGGGCGACTATGCGGTCCTGGCCTACCGCGCACGGTCCCTCGCGGCGAACCGGGCCCTGCACCGATGGATCGAGGAGCAGGGGCTCCGGCTGGACACGCAGCCGCACCCGCGCGGTGAGGCCTTCGCCTCCCGCTGCGAGATCTACCGGACCGATCCGCGCACGGAGAAGCGCAAGACCCGGTGGATCGTGGAACTCGCGTTCCTCACCCGAGCGTGAGCCGCCCCATCGAGGCTTTTCCTCCGGCCGCGGAGCGGTCAACCTGGATTCAACAACACGCGCTCATCGAGGAGAGGCCATGGACAGTGCGGCCACCCTGCGTCAGGCCTATTCACGCCTGATCACGGCGATCGAAGCCGACGATCCGGACGCCCTGGCCGCATGCATCAGCCCGAGCATCCGGGACCACGGCGCACTGCCCGGCCAGCCGCCCGGAGCCGCCGGGATCATCGAGTGGATGCACGGGATGCACTCGAGCCTGTCGGGCTTGACGTGCGTGGTCGAGAACACGGTCGTCGAGGGCGATGAGCTCGCCGGACGGGTCACCTGGTCCGGAACGCACACCGGATCGTTCGCCGGGCTGCCGGCGACCGGCCGCTCGGTGACCTTCGCCGCGATGCACATCCTCCGCTTCGAGAACGGCCTGGCCGTCGAGTGGTGGGGTGTGCCCGATCTCTACGGTGCGCTCGTCGGCCTCGGCGCCACCCTGCAACCGCCGGCCTGACCTCAGCGCAGCGTAAGCGCCGTCCAGGAGACCGGCGGAAGCGAGACGCGCACTTCGTTCTCGAGCACGCGGGCGCTGTCGTTGGGCTTCAGGCCCACCCGCTCGGGGTCCGCCAGCGTGTTGGCCGCGTGGATGTCGTCGTCGTGGAGGCTCTGGATCCCGTCGACCGAGACGTCGCCGAGCAGGCTGGTGTCGATGCCGACCTCGACGGTGTCGGTCATGCTGCGGTTGACCAGAAAGACGGCCGTGTCGCCGGTCTCCGGATCGTGCGTCGCCACCGCATCCACCACCGGCACCTCGCCGTAGCGCTCCGTCTGATACGTGGGGCAGTCGAGCTTGAGTTCCAGTGTGGAGCCGCGCGCGAGACGCGACATCACGGCGAACGGGAAGAACGTCGTCTGCCGCCAGGCGGCTCCCCCGGGCTCGGTCATGATCGGCGCGATGACGTTCACCAGCTGGGCCAGGCTCGCGGCGGTCACCCGGTCGGCGTGCCGCACGAGCGAGATGAGGAGGTTGCCGAAGACGACGGCGTCCAGGACCGAGTAGGTGTCCTCGAGGATCCGTGGGGCGACCGGCCAGTCGTCGATGTCGGTGATCCGGTCCACCTCCGCGTACCGGGATTGGTACCAGACGTTCCATTCGTCGAAGGAGATGTTGATCGTCTTGTCGCTGCGGCGCGCGGCTTTCACATGATCGGCGGTGGCGACGACCGAGTCGATGAAGCGGTCCATGTCGACGGCGGAGGCGAGGAAGCTCTCCAGGTCGCCGCCGACGGGCTCGTAGTAGGCGTGGCACGAGATGAAGTCGACCTCGTCGTAGGTCTCCTCAAGCACGATTCGCTCCCACTTGCCGAAGAGCGGCATCCCCGCGCCGGAGCTGCCGCAGACCACGAGCTCCAGCGTCGGGTCGTACTGCCGCATCGCCCGCGCGGTCTTCACCGCGAGCCGCCCATACTCGCGCGGCGTCCCGTGGCCCACCTGCCACGGCCCGTCCATCTCGTTGCCGAGACACCACATGCGGATGTCGTGCGGCTCGGGTGAACCGTTCGCGATCCGGCGGTCCGACAGTTCCGTGCCGCCGCGGTGGTTGGCGTACTCCAGCACGTCGAGGGCGTTCTCGATGCCGCGCGTGCCGAGGTTCACGGCGTACATGAGCTCGCCGTCGACCTTGCGCAGCCAGCGCGCGAACTCGTCGAGTCCGACCTCGTTGGTCTCGGTCGAGTGCCAGGCGAGGTCCAGCCGTCGCGGACGCTGGTCCACCGGCCCGACCCCGTCCTCCCACCGGTAGTCGGAGACGAAATTGCCGCCGGGGTAGCGCACGGTGGTCACTCCGAGCTCCCGCACGAGCGCGGCGACGTCGTTGCGGAAGCCGTCCTGATCGGCATCCGGATGACCGGGCTCGTAGATGCCGTCGTAGACGCACCGCCCGAGGTGTTCCACGAACGAGCCGAAGAGTCGACGGTTGATCGGACCGACCACGAAATGCGGGTCGATGGTGAGATGTGCTGAAGTCACGGTTCCTCGAGGGGTCGATGCGGCTGAACGGATCGCGGGTGGCGGGTCACTTCAGGCTGCCGATGGCCAGCCCCCTCGCCAGTATCGCTGGAGGGTCAGGAAGGCGATGATGAGCGGGATCACCGAGACGAGCGATCCGAGGACGATGATGCTCCACAGGCTCGTCCCGCCGGCCGCGCCGTAGGTGGATGCCGTGGACTGCCACAGGCCGATGCCGACCGTCACCGGGAAGAGGCGGTTGTCGGAGAGCATTGCGAGCGGGAGGAAGTAGTTGTTCCAGCAGGCGACCACCGACAGCAGCAGCACCGTGACGATCGCGGGACGCAGGAGCGGCAGCGCCACCCGGAAGAAGGCCCGGAACTCCCCTGCGCCGTCGACGCGCGCGGCGTCCAGCAGCTCATCCGGAACGGCGTCCCTGGTGTACACGGCCATGAGATAGACCCCGAACGGATTCAGGAGGCTCGGGATGATGACGGCCCAGATGGTGTTGGTCAGCCCGGCGACCGAGAACAGCACGAAGGTCGGGATCACCAGCGCGGTCATCGGCACCATCACCGCGCCGAGCAGGATCGAGAACGACGCACGGCGCCCGGCGAACCGGTACTTGGCGAAGCCGTAGCCGGCGAGCACGCAGAGCGCGGTCGCGCCGACTCCGCCGACCACGGCGTAGAGGGCCGAGTTCGCCAGCCAGCGCCCGTAGATGCCGCCGTCATAGGTGAAGAGGGCGACCAGGTTGCCGAGGTAGTCGATGTTCGAGCCGAACCAGAGCGCCGGACCTCCGCCGAAGAGCTCGGCCGTGCTCTTGGAGCTGTTGACGACGACCCACCAGAAGGGGATGAGGAAGTAGACGACGAGCACACCGAGCACGATCTGGATGGGGACGCCTCCCGGTGTCCGCGTCGCGCGCTTGCGCTCCATGTTCGTGGTGGTCATGACAGGATGTTTCCCCTCTTGCGGGTCGCGAACATGAAGATGTAGACGCAGATGAACACGACGGCCCCGAGCGCGAACGAGATCGCCGAACCGTAGTTCGAGTTCGCGAGCGAGAACGCCTGCTGGTACGCGTACATGTTCGGCGTGAAGTCGTTCGGGATGGCACCGGCCGCGAGCGGTTGCAGGATCTTCGGTTCGTTGAAGAACTGGAGGGTGCCGATGAGAGCGAAGACGAGGATCAGCACGAGGGCGGGTGCGACCAGGGGGATCTTGATCCGGAAGATGATCTGCCATTGCGACGCGCCGTCGATCCGTGCCGCCTCATAGAGCGTCGGGTCGATGCCCTGCAGTGCGGCGTAGATGATGATCATGTAGTAGCCGGCCCACTGCCAGGTCACGACGTTGAGCAGTCCGTAGAAGATCAGGCTCGTGCTGAGGAAGTCCGGAGCCGGCTTGCCGAAGGCCCCGAAGATGTCCGCGAGCGGTCCGAAGTTCTCGCTGTACAGGAACCCCCACATCAACGCGCCGATGACCGTGGGGATCGCATACGGCAGGAAGATCATGAGCCGTGAGAACCGCGCGAACCGGCTGACGACGATGTCGAGCATGAGGGCGATGGCGAGCGAGACCGCCATCTGCAGCGGGATGAGGACGAGCGAGAACGTGATGACGAACTGGACCCCGCTCAGGAACGACGGGTCGCTGAACGCTTTGAGGTAGTTCTCGAAGCCGACGAACCTCGTCCCGCCGATGAGCGACTTCTGGAACAGGCTCAGGTAGAGCGCGTAGCCGATCGGCAGCACCAGGAGGCCGAGGAAGATGACCGCGAACGGTCCCACGAAGAGCCAGCCGATGGAATTCCTTCGGGCGGTGATGGTGCGGCGACGTCCCGGTGGCTTGGCGGTGTCGTCGCGGGCTTCGACGCTGTCTGCGGTTGCTGCGGTCATGATTCCTCCGGATCGGGAAGGGATCGTGGAGGGCCGGCCCTCGGCGGGCCGACCCTCCACGTCGGGTCACTTGACGGTGAACCCTTGTTCCTTCGCGTACTTGACGACGTCGGCCTGCAGCGCATCGGCTGCCTGCGAGCCCGACTTGGAGCCGTCGTTGATCGCGGCGATCTGCTTGGTGAACGCGGAGTAGTAGTACTGCCCGATCGGGGTGTACACCATGCCCTTGTAGGCGTTGGCCGCCGGGACGTAGACCTCCTTGTTCGCCTGCTGCCCGTTGAAGAACTTCACCTCGGCGTTCACGAACGCGGGGTCCTTCAGCACGCTGAGGTTGAGCGGGAAGATGATCTGGTTCTCCCACCCGTCCTTGAGCGACGCGTCGTCGGCGTAGACGCCGAACGCGACCTTGGCGGCGAGCTTGGGATCCTTGGCCTGCTTGGTGACCGAGAACGCCGAGCCTCCCCAGTTCACCGAGATCGGGTTGCTCGGGTCCCACTGCGGCAGCGGAGCAGTCGCCCAGACGCCCGCGTCCGCGCCCTTGCCGACACCGGCGCCCTGCAGGTAGCCGGGCGCCCACGCGGCGGACAGGTAGGTGGCGTACTTGCCGCCGATCACGCCCGAGATGTACTCCGGGGTGAATTGGTCCTGCTTGCCGACCAGCCCCTTCGAGACGAGCCCGGCCCAGTAGTCGAGCACCTGCTTGGACTTGTCATCGTTCAGCTTGATGCCGATCGTGCCCTTGTTGGACGTGTTGTACGTGAACGGAGTGGCCCCGTTGTTGTACAGCAGGGCGGTCACGTAGGCGGGCTGGTTCGCCGGGAAGTCGCCGAACAGTGGACCGCCGGCATCCTTCACCTTCTGAGCCGCCGCGGCGTACTCGTCCCAGGTCTTCGGGGGCGTCGTGATGCCGTACTTCTGGAAGACGTCCGTGCGGTAGATCATGCCCATCGGGCCGCCGTCGATCGGAGCGCCGTAGACCCCGCCTCCGACGGACACGTCCTTCCACGCTCCGTCGCTGAAGTTGTCCTTCACGTCGCTGTAGCCGAGTCCCTTCAGGTCGACGAGCGCGTCCTGCACCTGGAAGGTCGGGATGCGGTCGGCCTCGAGCATGACGACGTCCGGAGCGCCCTTGCCCGCGCTGACGGCGGTCTGGAACTTGTCGTACTCCGCGCCACCGGCGCCGGCGTTCGTCCAGCAGACCTGGACGTCGTCGTGGGCGTTGTTGAAGTTGTCGACGACCTTCTGCGTGTTCGGGTACCACGCCCAGAGCGTGACGACCGGGGCGTCCTTCTTCACGATCTTGTTCGTGCAGTTGGACGTGTTCGCGTTGGCACCATTGGTGCTCGTACCCCCACCGCCGCCGGTACACCCGGCCAGTACTCCCGCGACCACGAGACTCGCCATGACGGCGATCACTCTTCTTCTGTTCACTGCTCGATTCCCTTCGGATGCTGAACCTCGTTGTTGGTGCACCGCAATGCCGCGAAAACGGCATGTCGTCGACATCGACGGCAACGCATCCGCTTTCCAGCGGGTGCGGAATCGCTATTTACAACGTTGCATTTCCACGTTGTAAATACGACTATGGCTACTGAGCGCATGTGTGTCAAGCAGTTTTCGGTACTGTGAGTGGGCCTCGCGAAGGAGCGTCAATGACAACCACCCTGCACGACGTCGCCCGGGCCGCTGGCGTGTCGACCAAGACCGTTTCCAACGTGATCAACGACTATCCGTACGTCCGCCCCTTGACGCGCGCGAAGGTCCAGGCCGCGATCGCCGAGCTCGGCTATCGCCCGAATCTGTCGGCGCGCGGGCTTCGATCGGGCAGGACGGGTGTGATCGGGCTGAGCGTGCCGAAGCTCCGAGAGAACTACTTCGCCGAGCTCGCGGACGCGGTCATCCAGGCCGCGCAGGAGCGCGGGCTCGGTGTGGTCGTCGAGCAGACCAACGAGGCTCGCGAGACCGAGATCCAGTCGCTCACTGGGGGACGGCTGCGCTTCATCGACGGGATGCTGTTCAGCCCGGTGAGCCTCGGCCAAGACGACGTCGCGCTGCTCGACGTCGACTTCCCGCTGGTCCTCCTCGGCGAGCGGATCTTCGGCGGCCCGACCGATCACGTCACCATGCACAACAGCTCGTCCGCCGAGGCGGCCGTCGAGCATCTGCTCGGGATCGGTCGGCGTCGGATCGCCGTCGTCGGCGAGGTCGACGAGCGGCCCGATGTCGCTAGCTCGGCCAACCTCCGGCTCCAGGGCTACCGCCAGGCCCTCGAGCGCGCCGGGATCCCGTTCGAACCTCTGCTCGTCCGCCGCGTCGAGGGCTGGACCCGGCAGTCCGGCGCCGCCGCCACGAGGGCGCTGCTCGCCGACCGTGTGGACTTCGACGCTGTCTTCGCGCTCAACGACACGCTGGGCCTCGGCGTCCTCCGCGCGCTGGGAGAGGCGGGGGTGCACATTCCCGACGACGTCGCGGTCATCGGCTTCGACAACATCGATGAATCGCAGTACTCGCTGCCGTCGATGTCCACGGTCGACCCGGGCCGAATGGAGATCGCTCGGCTCGCCGTCGACCTGCTGATCGAGCGCATCAACGAGAAGGGCGAGCGGCAGCCGCCCCGCACGGTGCGGCCCGACTTCCGTATCGTGGGGCGCGAATCGACCGGGTTCCCCGACAAGGGGGACGCGGCGCCGGAGACTAATCGGCTGCGTCCGCGAAATCCAGCTGGACGATCCGCCCCTCCTCGTCGAGGCGGAACTGGTACTCGAGCTCGACGACTCCACCGGGGAAGTCGCCCTCGAGCCGGTACGACGCTCCCACCATCCCGTCGGCCTCGCGCGCCCCGAGGAAGGTCACGGTCGTCGTGAACAGGTGGATCGAGTCGTCGATCCACCTGCGGATCTCGGCGAGGCCGTGGAAGGTCTCGCCCTGGTCTGAGGCGACCGCGTTCTCGGCGAACAGCGCCGCGACCCCGTCCGCATCGCCGGCCTGCCACCCGTCGACGAAGCCGTGCACCGCGGCCGGCAGTTCGTCGTTCTTCAGCTCGCTGGTCATGATCTTCTCCCTCGTTCGCGATTTGCTGTCCACCGGGACAGTATCACACTACTGTCGTATAGGACAGTAGTAACTGTCCCGTGGGACACTAGACTGACGACGTGAACGACAGCTCGAAGGCCGACAGTCGACGTTCGCTGCAGCCCAGCGACTTCCCGTATCGCTCGACACTGCTCGCGAACCTGAGCGCACTGATCCTCCTGTGGGACTCGCCAGCCATCCAGGGGGAGATCCTGGCTAAGAGCGGCGAGACCATCGACCAACAGTCCCATGCCGCTCTTCGCCACCTTCTCGCGTGGGGCCCCATGCGTCCGACCGCCCTCTCGGAGGTGCTGGGCACCGGCGCGTCGCATGTCAGCAAGATCGTGCGCCGACTCGAGGGTGACGGGCTCGTCGCGCGGACGACCGATCCTGCCGACCGTCGCGCGACGCTGATCACCCTCACCGAGGAGGGCGAGGAGGCCGCCCGCGGCGTCTATGCCCTCGGTGATCGCATGATCTCCGAGGTGCTGGACGGGTGGTCCCCCGCCGACATACGCCAGTACACCGAACTCACCGAGCGCTTCGTGACCGACGCGATCGAGTCGGCCGGTCGTCAGCTGGAAAGAGGGCTGCTCCCGCCGAAATCGTGATCACCCTTCCCATTCGTGTCCTGAAGGACAGCATTTATGTTACTGTCCCATTGGACAGTAATTTCGGATGATGGGAAGTGCAGCCATGTCGCACAGGGACCGCGATCGCCTGGATGGTCGTCGGGCGTTGGTCACAGGAGGAACGAAGGGCGCGGGCGCTGCCGCCGTCGAGCGGCTGCGCGAGCTCGGCGCGGATGTCTACGTCTCGGCGCGGTCGATGCCCGAGGGGTACGAACATCCCGACCGATTCATCGCCGCGGACACCTCCACGGAGGAGGGCACCGACCTCGTCGCCGCCGCGATGAAGAGGGCGGGTGGCGCCGACATCATCGTGCACGTGGTCGGCGGATCATCGACACCAGCGGGCGGCTTCGCGGCCGCTTCGGACGACCAGTGGATCGCCGAACTGCAGCTCAACCTCCTCGGCGCCGTGCGCCTCGACCGCGCACTGATCCCCGGAATGATCGCCAGGGGCTCGGGAGTCGTGCTGCACGTCACCTCGATCCAGCGCCAACTTCCCCAGTGGGAGTCGACGCTCCCCTATGCGGCCGCGAAGGCGGCGCTCCGCACGTACAGCAAGGGTCTCGCCACCGAAGTCGCGCCGAAGGGCGTGCGCGTCAACGCCATCAGCCCCGGCGGCATCAAGACCGATGGAGCGCTGGCGCTCTACGACCGGATCGCCGAGGCCAACGGGATCAGCCGCGAGGCCGCCGCGCAGCGGGTGATGGAATCGCTCGGAGGCGTGCCCCTCGGCCGGTTCGCGGAGACGGAGGAGATCGGCGACCTCGTCGGCTTCCTGGCCTCCGACCGGGCGTCGGCCATCGTGGGCGCCGAGGTCGTGATCGACGGCGGAACCGTTCCGACGGTGTGACGACAGTTCACTCAGTGGGAGAACACCAACCAGTTGACATTGACGAACTCATCCGCAGCGGCGGTCCCGGCGCCCACGAACCGCAGGTACACGCGGCTCTTGCCCGTCGGCGCAAGGGACAACCGCGCGGTCTTCGTCACCCAGCTCTGCCATCCCCCTGTCGACGAGACCGGGATCCGGGCGAGCACCGGACCTGCGGGCGAGCCCGTGCGCACCTCGATCGTTCCCGTGGCGATCGCGCCCGACGCGAGCCGGACCGAGACGGACTTCGCCGCCGCGGCCCCGAAGTCCACGTCGAACCAACCCGCGAAGTCGCCGTCGGCGAGGTGGGCGAGTGCGCGCCCGCACGCGGTGTCGGTGCAGTTCTCCGTCGTGGTCCCGCGCTGGTCGTCGTAGTAGACGGCTCCGATGGTGTCGTACGCCGACTGTCCCGTTGCGGGATGGAGTCCGTAACCGGCCGAGAAGAGGGCGTTCTTCCCGTCGCCCGCGTTGATCGGCTCCTGGCCGGCATCGTGCATCCACGTGACGGGCAGCGTGCCGGTCGCCGGGGCGCCGCCGTACAGCACGTCCGCGACGCCGGCGCCTTCGGTGCCGGGAAGCCATGCCGCGACGGCGGCCCGGACGGAGCCGATCTTCTCGTCGATGTCGAGGGGGCGTCCGCTCAGCAGCACGAGCGTGACGGGCACGCCCGACGCCGTGACGCGGTCGATCAACGCCTGATCGGACGCGCTCAGCCGCATGTCGCCGCGGTCGTCGCCCTTGTACTCGGCGTACGGTCTCTCGCCGACCACGACGACGGCATCGTGATAGCTGTCGTCGATGCCGGACCCGTCCGGCGAGTACGTCACCGTCGTGCCCGGGGCCACGGCGGCCCGGATGCCGCCGAGGATCGTCGTCCCCGGCTCGATCGGGCCGAGGGACCCCTGCCATCCCATCGTCCATCCACCGGACTGCTGCCCGATGTCGTTCGCGCCGCTTCCCGCGACGAAGACCTTGCTCGCGCTGCGGGGCAACGGCAGGAGTCCCCGGTCGTTCTTCAGGACGACCGTCGACTCGGCGACCGCCTGCCGCGCGAGCGCGCGATGCGCCGCCGACCCGACCTGGCCCGCGAGAGATCGATCGGCGAACGGATGCTCGAACAGTCCCTTCTGGAACTTCTTGGTCAGGATCCGCGAGACGGCGTCATCGATACGGGCCCGCGAGACGCGGCCGGCGTGCACCTCGGCCACGAGCTCGGCGTGGAACTGCGAATACTCGTCCGGCACCATGACGAGGTCGATGCCCGCGTTCACCGCCGTGCGGACGTCGTAGGCGGACAGGGTGCTCTTGTCGCCATCCAGGTAGTCCACACCGCCGTAGTCGGAGACGAGGATGCCCGAGAAGCCCAGCTCCTTCTTCAGCACATCGGTCAGAAGGTACTTGTCGCCGTGCAGCCGCGCGCCGTTCCAGCTCGAATAGCTCACCATCACGGCGGACACCCCGCGGCGCACCGCCTCCTGGAAGGGCGGCAGATGGATGGCGCGCAACTGCGCCTCGCTCAGCTGCGTGTCCCCGCGGTCGACGCCGCCGGTCGTCCCGCCGTCGCCGACGAAGTGCTTGGTCAACGCCAGGATCGAGTCCGGTGCCGACAGCGACGAGCCCTGCTCGCCCGTCACCATGGTGGTCATCGAGGAGACGAGGGCCGAATCCTCGCCGAACGACTCGTACGTGCGCCCCCACCGGTCGTTGCGGACGACGGCCACCGTCGGCGCGAAATTCATGTCGATGCCGAGCGCGCTCACCTCCTGCGCGACGGCGTGACCGATCCGCTGGACGAGCGCCGGGTCGTGCGTCGCTCCGAGGCCGATGTTGTGCGGGAAGATGGTCGCGCCGTGCACGTTCCCTGCGCCGTGCACGGCGTCCATCGCGTACAGCATCGGGATGCCGAGCCGGTTGCGCAGGGCGGCCCTCTGGTAGCCGTCGTACATGTCCTCCCAGCCGGCCACGGTGTTGCTCGCGGGCGCGGAGGTGCCGGCCGAGAACCCGGCGCCGATCATGCCGCTCGCGAGTCCGTCATCCGACAGCCAGCGGCGCTCGATGAGCGTCATCTGGCCGATCTTCTCGTCGAGCGTCATCCGGCCCAGGAGGTCGGCGACCCGCGTCGCGACGCTGTTGCCCGGATCCTGGTACGGCAGGGTGCCGCTGCAGCCGCCGTGGGGACACCGACGATGAAGGCGCTGCCGACGAGTGCCACGGCCACAGCCGCAGCGGCTCGGTGATGCATCCGGATGTTCACGTTCGACTCCTCGGGGGATCGACAGTCGCGTCCTCAGCGCCTTTGCCGGATTGCGGGCGACCATAGCAGCAGCCCTCCGGCGGGTGGAAGGGGTCGACCGCGGCGTCGACAACATTTCGCGTTGGTGAGTTTCGCTCATAACTATTGTGCGCGGGTGGTTCCCGGCGTAGCGTTCCGACCGCCCGGTCACATCCGCGCCCGGGCGCATGATCGGGGGCAGGATGCGGAAGATGCTGCACACGGCGGCGATCGTGGCGATGGCAGGGACGCTCGCATTGACAGCGACCGCCGTGATCGGCACGAGCGCGCAGGCCGGGACCGTGCCACCGATCGTCTCGCTGAAGCTCGGCGTCGACCAGGCCTCCCAGCCCGCCTACCAGTTCGGCGACAACGGGACGGCCAAGGTCACCTACGCCACCCTGTCTCGAGGCATATCGGCCGGAACGGGGGACGCGGTCGTGACGGTGACCCCACCACCGGGTCAGCCGCTGCGAATGGGCGACTACGCCGTCATCAACGGCAACCAATCGGACAGCACCCAGCCGCAGGTGCGCCTCGACGCCGGCAGTGTGACGACCGGGTTCACCGGGGAGCTCGACATCCGGGACCTGAAGTGGGACAGCATCGGCCAGCTCTCCACCTTCGACCTGGTGCTGCACGGCATCGGCGAGCTCAGCCTGAACGAACCGCAGTCCGAGGGCGTCGACCTGGGAGCGCGGACCCTCGCGTTCCCCGCGACCCCCATCGGCTTCTCGAGCGTTCCCGCCCAGCAGGCGGAGTGGCTGCACAACACCACCTCGTCCGCGGTCTCCCTCGGCGCCCCCACGTTCTCGGGATCGGGCGCCGCCGACTTCACCGCCACCGGCAGCACCTGCGGCAGCTCACTTGCGGCGGGAGCGACCTGCTCCTTCAAGGTCGGATTCTTCCCCAAGAAGGCCGGACCGCGGACCGCCGCACTGCGCATCCCCATCGGAGGATCGACTCAGACGGTGGCGCTGACCGGCGCGGCCGCCATCGGGACATCGTCGATCACCACGTCGGGTACCGATCCGTTGGATCTCGGGGCCACGAACACGTACGCGAACGGGCCGTACATCATCGCGGAATCCACCATCTTCGGTGGATACGCCTGGACCGCCACCACCACCGACGCGTCCAAGAACGCGCAGGTCGTGATCACGCCCCCGGGTGGAGGCCCGGCGAACAACGGCCCCCCGATCACGGCGGGCGTCCACACCACCGCACCGTGGGACGGTCCCGTCCCCACCAGCCAGTACGGGTTCCAGGTGACGCTGGACAGTCATACGTGCGGCGCGCCGATGACCGGCACGATCGACGTCGAGAACCTGATCGTCGACGCCCTGGGCCTGGTCGAGATGGCGAAGATCACGTTCTCCGAGCGCTGCGCCGGACTCGTGAACTCCAACCCGATGACCGGGACCCTGCTCTGGCAGCTGCGCTCGGACGCCGTATCTCCGGCGGCACCCAGCGGGGTGACTGTCGGCGCCGGATCGGCGCCGGCGATCAGCTGGAAGCCGTCCCCCTCCTCCGACGTCACCCACACCATCGCACGAGTCTCGCCGGGCGGCGCGTCCACCGTCGGCGTCCTCAGCGGTGTCGCCCTGTCCGACGGGACGGCCACCTCGGCCACATCGCCGACCCTGACCGCCGGTCAGTACACGGCGGCGGTGTGGGCGGTCGACGGCAGCGGCAACGTCAGCGCGCCCGCCACATCGACATTCACGGTCGGCGTGCCGCAGACGCCGTACACGGTGCCGAGCCCACCCACCGCCGTGTCCGCGATCTCCACCGATGGTGGGGGCGTGATCTCCTTCTCGCCCCCGGCGAGCGACGGCAATCTCCCCGTCACCCAGTACGAGATCCGCAACGGCAACACCGGCGCGGCCTCACTGGTCCCGAGCACGGCGCGCAGCGCCACGGTGGCGGGGCTGCGAAACGGGTTCCACTACTCGTACACCGTTCGGGCTATCAACGCGGCCGGCTACGGCGCGCAGGCGGACGTGACGGTGAGCCCGGTCGCCTCCACGACACCTCCGCCACCGCCGCCCGCCCAGCTCCTTCCCGACCCCGGCTTCGAGGCGGGCGCGGAGGCTGGAAGGCCTTCGTCACCGGGACGCTCGCGACCGTCGCGGCACCGGTCCATGGCGGTGCGGCGGCCCTGCGCGTCACCGCACCGAGTGCATCGGCCGGGCTGGTCGGGCTGACCCAGAACACCGTCGTCGCGAACTCCGTCGCAGGGAAGGTCTATACGGCCTCGTGCTGGGTGCGCCCGAGCGCCGGCGGCCTCAACATCCAAGCCAGATTCCTCGAGTACACGCAGAATTTCGGCAGCGACATCCATCTCCCCCTGACAAGCATCGCCTCACTCCCTGCGAACACCTGGACCAAGGTCACGTGGGCGGGCACGGCTCAGCGCTCCGGCGAGCGGATGGTGCCGCAGATCTACTCGACGAACCAGACGTCGACGACCGGCTCGATCGTCTACGACGATTGCTCCGTCGTCGCGACGTAGCGTCGTGCCGCGCTGCGGACATCGCCGAGGTCGCCTGACCTCGCACGTCCGGTCGCGACTACACCCCAGCCGCCTTCGCCCGGTACGACGCGATGAACGTCCCCCCGTACAGCGCCGCCGCCACCAGGAAGCCGGTGGCCATGACGTACGACGCCCAATCGCTGCCGGCGCTGATCGTGATGACGCCGGCGACGAAGGTGACGACGATCACCACGAGCCCCCACACCGCCAGCCGCTGACCGACCTGCTCCCGTCGGGCCGCCAGCAGCAGCCGTATGGCGATGACCACCAGGCCGATGGCGACCAGCGTATGCAGGATGATGACGATCCAGTCGAAGACGAGGGCGAAGCCGCCGTCGGGCTCGCCGATCAGGTTGGCGGCCATCCCGAGCAGGTACTGCAGGGCCAGGGCGGTCAGCGCCTCGCGCGATCGACGGCGGAGAGGGCTGGGGGAAGAAGTGGCGGCTGCCTGTGACATGACCTGCTCCTCTGCGTCGGACGGCGGCACGATCGAGCTCATTGTGCTCCGCCGACGGCTCTGCGGGGAGGCCCGACCGCTCTGTGACGCTCTAGCGCCGCCCCATCGGCATCCCTCACCATGGCTGCCATGGCAGAGGTGATGCTCGCGGTCATGCCGTTCGCCGGTCACGTCGCGCCCATGCGGGCGGTCGTGCGCGCCTTCATCGCGGCCGGCCACCGGGTGCGCGTGTACACGGGGTCGGCCCACACCGACGCCTTCCGCGCCGACGGGGCGGAACCGGTGCTGTGGGAGAAGGCGCCGGACTTCGACGAGAACGATCTGCCCGCGACCTTCCCGCGACTGCGCGGCCGGAAGGGCATCCGTCAGTTGATCGTCAACGTCGAGGACCTGTTCGTGCGAACGGGAGCAGCGCAGTGCGCCGACCTGATGGCCTCCTTTGACGCGCGGCCCTGGGATGTCGTCCTGGCCGACAGCCTCTCCCTCGGGGCGCACCTGGCCGCCGAACGGACCGGCACCCCGCGCGTCACCGTGTCGCTGGTCCCCCTCGCAACCCCGTCCCCGGGTGCACCGCCGCCCGGCCTCGGCCTGCAACCGGCGACGTCCGCGCTCGGCCGCCTGCGGGACCGCGCACTCTGGGCGGCGCTCTCGGCCGCATCCCGCCCGATTCAGCGCGCATTCCACGAGCAACGCTCCGTCGCCGGGCTTCCGCCGACCGAACTCTCGTTCCAGGAGGCGCTGTACTCGCGCGAGCTGGTGTGCGCCAGCGGCGTCGTGCAGCTGGAGTACCCGCGCCCTCAGTGGCCGGGACGCATCGTCTGGGTCGGCGAGCTCACGGACCATGCCGGCAGCGGCATCCCGGAGCCGTCGTGGTGGCCGGAATCGCTGGCGGACCCGGGGCCGGTGGTGCATGTGACCCAAGGCACCCAGAATGTGGACCCTGCCGACCTGATCCGGCCGACGTTCGCAGCTCTCGGACGCCAGCGGGTGCAGCTCGCGGTCGCGACGGGAGTGCGTGGGCACAGCGAGCTGCCGTTCCCCGCTCCGCCGAACGCGCGCGTCGCAGACCTGCTTCCTTACGATCGGCTGCTGCCCCGCGTCGACGTGATGGTGACCAACGGCGGGTGGGGCGGCGTACTGGCGGCGCTGCACCACGGCGTCCCGCTCGTGGTCGCCGGCGGGGACCTGGACAAGCCGGAAGTCGCAGCCCGCGTCGCCTGGGCCGGCGCCGGAGTGAATCTGCGCACGGGAAGGCCGTCTCCGCGCGCGATCCTGCGCGCGTGGAAGCGCGTCTCCGGCCGGCCCGCTTACCGGACGGTCGCCGAACGCATCGGCGAGGCCCTTCGCCGGCATGACGGACCTCGTGAAGTGGTCGAGCACACGGAGTCCCTGCTGCCAGGTTGCGCCTCTCGCCTGGCTAGAGGATGCTGATCACACAGACCTTCTCGTGCTGCGCCTCTGACGGCATAAGGAGATCCCGCTGCGGGACCAACGATGAAGGTGGGCAAGATGCCGCGTCCGACGACGATCTCGACGGTGGTGATCGGCGACCGAACGTATCGGATGGACGGCGATCTCGACGACCTGAAGGCTCGAATACTGCAGGCTGTCCATGCCGGTGGTGGATGGATCGAAATCGTCACGATGAACGGCAACCGTACGGAAATCCTGGTCACCACCTCCAGCGAGGCTCGGATCGAGCATGGACAGCAGGAGGAGACGGACCCGGCGGGCGCAATCGGTAAGTCGTCTTTCGGCATCGAGGACTTCGACGAATACGGGCTGTAGTCCCGGCCGAGGTCGTTCAGTCGGCGATCTTGACCAGGTCGTCCGGTCGCCAGGTCTGGTCGTAGAAGGCGTGCTCGGTCCCATACAGACGGAAGGCGACGAGAAAGTCCCGGCCGGGGACGGTCTGCACGAACGCGGCATCCACCACGCCGTCGGGCTGTGAGGGCCCGAAGTACAGGTCGATCGAGCCGTCCTCGTTCTTCGGGATGTCGTAGTAGCCGTTCGTCGAGGGCAGCAACTGCTCGGTCTCGGGCATGGTCCCGTCGATCACGTTGTACGCGGTCGCGGCCCAGAACAGGGCCGCCGGGATGTCCGCCGGCAGGTGCAGCCGATACGTCGAGGAGCCGCTGAGGAAGTCCCCGTCCGCGTCCCGGTAGGTGAACGGATACTTCGACCCGGCCCCGGTGGAGTGGATGTTCATGGCCGGGGCGGACGAGTACGCGTACTGGAAGAACCGGGCACGGGTGTTGATGTCGAGGTAGCTCTGCTGCATCCACTCGGCCGTGCCCCCGCCCACGCCTGCTCCCACTGGCGGTCGTCGTAGTACCGGTTGCGCTCGTCGTCGCGGCCGAGCTGCGCCAGCGCGAGGATCATCCGCGGCGCCGTCTCGACCGCCCGCCGCAGCTGCTCGCGCTGCCAGTCGACGGGCTCGAACGGCTCGCCCTTCACGATGCCGATCGAGGCGAGGACGCCACGCAGCTCCGGGTCGATCGCGGTGATCGGTTCGTAGTCGACGAACGCCTTCAGCTTCGACCAGTAGGTCTCGTCGGTCGGGTACATCATGTCCAACCGGGTTCCGGAGGCATTCGGGAACTGCATCGGCCGGACGTCCTTCTCCTCCGTCCAGAGCGGAAAGACGCGGGTCTGCTCGGCGACGGCGACCCCCGCCGCGGGGTCCGGCTCCCCGTCGCCCTGCCCCATGATCGTGCGGAAGAAGAGGAACACGTTGTACGTCGAGGACCGGAACGCGAAGTAGCCCGACGGCACATGCCCGTCGTAGTCCGGCGGCAGCAACAGGTAGAGGCCGCCGAGCGCCCGGTCGGGACCGATCGCGCCGACATCGGTGATCGTGCGCTGGAAGAAGTCGGTGAACATCCCGATCACGTTGCCTGGCGCGTTCACCACCAGCGGGCCGGTCTCCTTCAGATCGAGGTAGCTCATCGAGTAGATGACGTCGGCATTCGGGGTCGGCACCCAGGTGCGGCTGTCCATCCGGTCCTTCCAGATCGGCAGGACGTTGTAGCCGCGACCGAACACCGCTTCGGACCCGTCGCGCATCCCGATCACGTTCAACGCCGGCTGCATGGTGAAGTACGCATGGATCGCGCGCTGGTAGAACAGCTCCGCCCGCAGCGACTCCGCCTCTTCCTGCGCCAGCCAGTTGCCGTCGTTGATCTGCCGCAGCAGCGGTGATGCGTGCTCATCCGTCATGTCAGACCTCCCGACCGGAGGCCGCTCGCCGACCGCCGTCGCGGCCAGCGTGGCGTGCCGGGCAGCGCCGCCGCAAGTACCGACCTCGCCGTGGAGACCGTTTGGTTTTCCCGACATGCTGTCGATAAGATGCCGACATACTGTCGGTTTCACCGACGCCGCCTCCCCGCGATTCCCGCCCGAAAGGAAACACAATGCGCCGCATCTTCATCGCCCTCGCCGTCTACGTCGGACTCGGCCTGGCCTCCGGCCTGTTCTACCGAGACTTCACGAAGCTCAACGGCTTCCCCGAGGACGGAACCACCCAGCTCAGCGTCGTCCACACGCATCTGCTCGCCCTCGGCGCGCTGGTCATGCTCATCCTGCTGGTTCTCGAGAAGCTGTTCACGCTCAGCGCGAGCCGCAGCTTCAGCTGGTTCTTCTGGACCTACAACGCCGGTCTCGTTCTCACTGCGGGCAGCATGGTGTGGCACGGAGTCCTGACCGTTCTCGGTCAAGAGGCGGGCGCCATGATCGCGGGTATCGCCGGGATCGGCCACATCGTCCTCACCGCGGCGTTCGTGCTCCTGCTCGTCACCATCGGGCGCGCCCTGCGGCGTGACGGCGGCCGATCCGTTTCCGCCGTCGTCGGCTGAGAAGGAACGCACCTGCTCGCCGCGCCGGAATAATGGGACGATGCCTCGCATCTCCGCCGCCACCGTCGCCGAGCACCGCGCCGCACAGTTGGCTGCGCTGCTCGGCGCGGCGGTCGAGCTGATCCACGAGAAGGGCATCGAGGCCGTCACCCCGAAGGCTGTCGGCGAGCGCGCCGGCCTGGCCCGCTCGAGCGTGTACGAGTACTTCGCCTCCCGTGACGACATCCTGGTCGCCGTCGCCATCGCCGCCATCGAGCGCTGGGACGCGGAGGTCGAGGAGCGCCTTGCGGGACGCACCGGCATGGAGCGACTGTCCCTCTTCGTGTACGAGAGCATGCGTATGGCGGCGGAGGGCCGTCATCACATCGCGACGCAACTCGCACAGGCACAACTCTCGCCCAACGACCGGGACGAGCTGGCACGCATGCACGCGGAGCTCATGCGCCCTGTCGACCTCGTCCTCTCCGATCTCGAGGTCGAGCAGCCGACGATCGTCGGCGCGCTGACCCAATCGCTCCTCGAGGGCGGCATGCGACTGGTCGAACACGGTGCGGATCCGGATGTGGTCGCCGACCGGATCGTGCGGATGCTGACGTCGGCCATCCAGCACTGAGGTCGCAGCGAGAGCGATCGACGCGCAGGCCGGTAACCCGACCGCCCCGTCAGCCGCGCGCGCTCCGCGCCCGCTCGATCGCCCGCTCGCGGAGGGCGCGGAGCTTCCGGTAGTGGCGGTCGAGCGTGGCGACGAGGACGGCCGAGACGACGATGGAGATCCCGGAGCCGAGGAGGACGGCCAGTGTCCCCTGGTCGGCGATCTCCGGGTGGGCGGCGAACGCGAGCTCGTTCATCAGCAAGGACACCGTGAACCCGATGCCGCCGAGGGCTCCGGCGGTGAGCAGGCCGTGGAGGCCGATGCTCGGCCGGTTGTCTCGGCTCAGCGCGCTGTAGAGCCAGGTACCCAGGCTGATGCCGATCAGCTTCCCGACCGGCAGGGCGACCAGGATCCCCCAGAACGGCCGCGACAGCTCTCCGACGGAGACGCCCGGGATCGGGACCAGCGCCGCGGTGAAGGCGAAGAGCGGGAGCACGACGCCGTTCGTGAAGGGCTCCAGCACGTGCCTGGCGCGCAGTCCCGGCCGGTGCGCCATCACGAGGCCCAGCGCGACGCCGGCGATGGTGGGATGGATGCCGGACAGCACGACGAGCACCCAGGTCGCCACTGCGAGCAGCACCAGCGCGACGATGACGAGGGGCCGCGCGCGCGTGGAGAGGAGCCGGCTGAGCATCCCGAAGACGGCGACCGCGATCACCGCGGCGACGAGCATGAGCGGGTCGAGGTCCTGCGCGAAGAAGAGGGCGATGATCACGATCCCGACCACGTCGTCCAGGATCGCGAGAGCGAGCATGAAGATCCGCAGGCGGGAGGGGATGGCCCGCCCGAACACCGCGAGCACCCCCAGCGCGAAGGCGATGTCGGTGGCCGTCGGTACCGGCCAGCCGCGGGTGTACCCGGAACCGGCCGTGATCGCCAGGTAGATCCCGATCGGCACCAGCACACCGCCCGCCGCGGCCACCGCCGGGCGGATCGCCCGTTTGACCGTGTTCAACTGCCCGTTGGTGAACTCGTTGCGCAACTCCACTGCCGCGACGAAGAAGAACACCGCGAGAAGGCCCTCGCTGATCCACTCGTCGACGGAGAGGTCGAGGGGCGTCCCGGCGGGGCCGAAGGTCGACTCCGCGAGGGAGAGCACGGCATCCGAGATGCCGGAGTTCGCGATCACCAGACCTAACGCCGCGGCCAGCAGCAGGAGGCCGGCGGCGACGCGTTCGGATCGGATGAAGCTCATGCGGGGTCCTCACGTCGGCCAGGGCGGTATCCACCGCCCGCCGACCAGACTTCCCGGCACACCAGACCTCCAGCCTAACCGGCGTGGGTCAGCGGTCGAGCTGCATCCGCCGCCACGAGAGCAGCGTCAGCCCGAGGAAGACGGCCGGGACCAGCTGCCCGACAAGAAGCGCCGCGCCGTTCTCGGCGGTGGGCTGCAACGCCCAGAGCGCGGGCGCCGCAGGCGGGTACCAGGCCCCCGCGCCGGCGAAGGCCAGCACCTGGGCGCTGGCGACCAGCAGGATGGTGACCGCGATCCCGCCGAGCAGTCCCCGCGATAACGTGGCGACCCACGCCGCGGGCAGGACCATGCCGGCGGTGAGCACCACGAGCACCGGGATGCGCAGAGCGACCCCGACGTCCGTCCAGGTCGGTGCGCCGAGGCCGACGGCGAGACCGCCCAGCAGGAGGACACCGGTCACGACGACGGCGGCCACCACCGACCATAGAGCATACGTCGCGATCTTCGCCCCGGCGATCACCGTGCGGGAGACAGGGAGCGCGAACAGGCCCGAGATGGTCCCTTCGCTGAACTCGCGACCGAAACTCCAGCTGAGCGGGATCCCGCATCCTCCGGCACCGGCCGCCGCCGTCACCTGCAGCGCGGCGTTCAGATACCCCGGCCATCCTCCCGCCGCCACGAGCGGACCGAGCTTCGCGACAATCTCCGGGGACCCGTTCTCGACCGCGACGATGGTGGACAGGCAGATCGCGGCGACGCCCGCCGAGAGGAGGACGAGGGTCACGATCGGGACTCGGGCCGCCGCCAGCTTCCGCGTCTCGACCGACGCGGCCGCAGACCATGCGCGTCCACTCACCGCTCTGCCTCCCCGGCCCGCGCCGCGTCGTCCTGGAGCACCAGGGCGAAGAAGGCTCGCTCCAGCTCCGCCCCGGCCGGGTCGAGCTGCCCGATCAGCCGTCCGACGTTCATCACGGTGATCCGATCCGCAACCCGCGCGACCTCGTCCAGGTGGTGACTGGAAATCAGGATGGCGGCGCCCTCGGCCGCACGTCGACGGAGCACATCCCGCAGCAGGATCGTCCCCGCCGGATCCAACGCGTTCGTCGGCTCGTCGAGGACCACCTGTCGCGGATGATGCTGCAGCGCGGCCGCCAATCCCAGCCGCTGGCGGTTCCCCGACGACAGCAGCCTGGTCCGCTTCCCCGAAGAGTCCGACAGCCCGAACTCCTCCGCCGCCGCACTGGTCACCGCGGGCAGCCGGTCGCGCGGCACCCCTCGCAGCACCGCGTTGACCCGCAGGTTGGCGGCCACCGTGAGCTCGCCGTAGACCGACGGCGTCTCGACGAGCTGCCCGACGCTCGACCACACCGCCGCCGGTGCGCTCGCGGCGTCGAAACCGCCGATCGTCACTGTTCCGGCATCCGGCCGCAGCATCCCCAGAAGCAGTTTCATCAGCGTCGACTTGCCCGCGCCGTTCAGCCCGACCAGGGCGTGCACCTCACCGGCTGCGACCTCCAGCGAGAGCTCGTGCACGCCCACCCCGTCGGGATAGCTGCGGCTCACGGCGCGCATGGCCAGCAGGGGGCCGACGCGGTCGGTGGAGGAAGCGCGGGATGCCATCGGTCCGTCCGGAGTCAGGAACAGGCGGTCCGGTCGAACCGCCCGCCGACCAGACTTCCCGGCACACCAGGATCAGGATACGTACGCCGCCCCGGCCCTGTATAGCCGCGGCTCATGAGGGCGATCAGTCCGGCGGTTCGGCCTGGTCGCCGCTGAGCCAGCGCGCCAACCGCGCGTCCCGGTCCCCGCCGATGAGCAGGAACCGCGTGAGCAGGGTCAGCGGGACGGCCAGGATGGATCCGATCGGCCCCAGCAGGACGGCCCACACCACGACCGACAGGAACGTCAGGGTGAAGCTCAGCCGCACGGACACGGCGACGAACCGGGGCTGCACCAGCACCTGGAGCACGACGTTCACCAGACAGTAGACGACGAGGACCAGCAGCGCCTGCCCCCACCCGCCGACGACGAGCGCGAGCACCAGCGGCGGAACGAGGCCGATGACGAACCCGATGTTCGGGATGTAGTTGGTCACGAACGCGAGTACCGCCCAGACGAACGCGCCGGGGACGCCGATGAGCGCGAGGGCGACTCCGTCGATCACGGCTACGAGCGCACCGAAGATGGAGTTGACGACGTAGTACCGGCTCGTGCCGTCGGCGAAGTCGCGGAAGGTCCGCACGCGCATCCCGTGCTCCACCCTGAGGGAGTCGGGCAGGTCCCGGAGCCGGGCGGCGTCCATGCCGATCCACAGCGCGTAGGCGAGGACGAAGAAGACGGCGAGCCCCAGGCCGAGCAGATGCGTGCCGGCGGCGAACAGGACGTGCAGCACGGCCCCGGGCTCCACGCCGCTCACGACTGCGGCCGTCCCACTGGCGTCGAAACCGAGAGATCGCGCGACCTCGGCGAGCGCCGCATCCCCCGCGTCGAGCTGAACCCGGTAGTCGGCCAGAAGGGCGGAGAACTGGCCGAGTGCGAGCACGATGACGACCGCGAGCACAGCAAGGACGAGGTAGGCCGTGACCACCACCGCGGCAGTCCCCAGCCAGCGCGGCAGCCCCGGCGGTCGAGCGGGCGCCGGACGGGATGCACGACGACGACCAGTATCCCGGCCAGGAGCAGTGGCCCGAGGATGTCGCGGGCGGCCCACACGGTCCACGCCGCCACCCCGGCGGCCGCGACGGCGATCAGCACCCGGGTCGGCTTCGCGAGCCCGGCGGGCTGGACTCCATCAGTGCTCATGCGACCGCCGTCCACCCCGCTCCTCGTCGTTCAGTCAGATGATCCGGGAAACGACAGGCGGCGTCTAGAGAGGGCTCGGGACCCGTCACAACGAATGTTCACGGCCACCCGAGAGATTCCGGTCTAGCCAGGGAAGAAGACCGGGCCCCATGATTCGCGTGAGATCCAACTGAGAAGAGGGAGGACCGCATTGGTCGCCACAGAGAACACGGAAACTCAACTGCGATCCGGCTGGGTCGGCTGGGTCTACTTCGCCGGCATACTCCTGCTGATCGCCGCAGCGATCGACATCTTCTACGGCATCATGGCGATCGTCGGACCGAATATGGCCTACTTCGTCGGGCCGCGCGGCGGCGTCGCCTCCTTCGACATCGCTGGGTGGGGGTGGTGGTCCCTCATCATCGGAGCGCTGCTGGTTGTGGCCGCGTTCTTCCTGCTGACAGGTCGATTGTGGGCCCGCATCCTCGTCGCGGTTCTCGCGGGTATCAATGCCGTGAGCCACATCATGTCGCTTCCGGCGCAGCCGTGGTGGTCGGTCGTGATGATCGCGCTGGACGTGCTCATCATCTACGCCGTCACCGTCCACGGCCGCGAGCTCCGTTCACGCTAGAAAGCTCGTCTCTTCCACTCCCGCACGACCACTGACTCAGGAGCAATGATGACCACGATGGAGAGCCCCACTCCCGAACCCGGCGTGCAGGTCGGGCCGACCAGCGAGTTCAGCCTGTTCTTCCGGGTGAAGCCGGGGCAGGAGGCGGAGCTCAGGAAAGCTCTCGATGATCTGCAGCAGACCCCCGGTTACCGTCCCGGCGACTACGGCATGGCGGTCTCGACCATCCACGAGGCCCGCTTCGTCCTCTTCGAGGACGACACCCGGCTCGCCTTCATCACGAGCTTCGACGGCCCGTGGGACTCCTACATGGACGACTTCTTCAACTCCGGGCCGACGCTCGCGCTGTTCGATGTGATCTTCCGGCACACCGAGGGATATGACGGGTTGCCGGACCTCGCGACGGAGAAGGCCTTCATCCTCGGCGCCCAGGAGCGCGCGGCCGCCTACGCACGCAACTACCCCGGCACCGTGAAGGAGATCCGCAAGGCGCTTCGGGTGAATGCGGCGTTCCAGCAGGTGCTGGATCACCCGGACGCCGCGGCCGCGCTGGCGCATCCGGCCCTGCAACCTCTGCTCGACGAGGCTGCGGACTGACGCATGTCCGACCACATCTCCGGCCCCCGCGCCCTGGCGAATCCCATCGCCGACATCACCGACCTCTACGCCTTCCCCAGCCCTGACGAGCCCGGGCGGCTGGTGCTGGTGATGGACACGCTGCCCTTCGCCAAACCCTCGGACGCGTTCTCGGAGGGTCTGATTTACCGCTTCCGGGTGCGGGCCCTGACGCCGACGGGCGATGCCGCCGCAGCCCCGTTCGCACCATCCGACCACGAGTGGCGGTTTGACGTCGTGTTCGACCCGCCGGACCGCTCAGACGATGACTCTTTCAGCCAGATGGGGAGCGTGACGACACCGGCCGGCGATGCGGTCTCCTTCTCGGTGAACGACGAGGGCGGCGGATCGGGCCATGGAGTGCGGGTGTTCGCGGGCGTCCGCTGGGACCCATTCATCCTCGACGCCCCGGCGGCGCTGAAGACCATCGCGACCGGCAGCCTGGCGTTCACGGAGCCCGGTCACATCTTCATGGACGGCAAGAACGTGCTCGGCCTCGTTCTCGAGATCGACCGGGAACTGCTCGGCGACACGACCATCGTCGGCGTGATCGGCGAAACCCTCACGCGGGGCGTGTTCAACGTGCGCATCGAGCGGGTCGGACGGCCCGAGGTGAAGAACATGCTGCTCGCGCCGAAGCAGTTCGATCCGGTCAACACCGACATCGAGGTGCGGGACCTCTACAACATGGAGGACGGCTTCCACCTGGAGGACGGCTACCTCAGCGCCTACCGGGCGCGCCTTGACGCCAACCTCGCCTTCTGGGACGGCCTGGACGGCACCGTCGACTGGCCGCCGGTCGACGGGCGGCACCCGCTGACGGAGCTCGTGCTCGCCGATTACCTCGTGGTCGACCTCGACAAACCGTACCAGGAGTCCGGCTCGTTCCTGGAGATCGAACTGGCGGCCCGCCAGGGGCGCGAACACGTGACCTCCGGCGGCCGGACGATCAACGACGACATGATGGACACCTTCTTCACGACGTTCATCAACGCCGGCAACGGCCCACGGATCCGCGACGGCGTGGACGCGTCCTCCCGGCCGGCCTCGCGGACCTTCCCCTACCTCTCGCCGCCGAACCCGAACCCGCCCGAGAAGCCGGAGCACCACTGACATGCCGGCCACGGACGAGGTCGCCCTCGACCTGGACGACATCCAGAGCGGGGCCCTGCACGAGCGGCCGTCCCCCTACGTCGGGAGGTACCTGCTGCTGCGAATCGACGATCGGGCCGACGGCCGGGAGCTGGTGCGCCGGTTGGTCCCGCTCGTCGCCTCGGGAGTCCCGTCGGGGGACCCCAATCAGGACGCCTGGATCACCGTCGCCTTCACCTATCACGGGCTCGCCGCGCTGGGAGTACCGCAGGAATCGCTCGACAGCTTCTCCCCCGAGTTCAGGGAGGGGATGGCGGCCCGCGCGCAGATCCTGGGCGATGTGGGTGAGAGCGCGCCCGAGCACTGGGAGCATCCGCTCGGCACACCCGACGTCCACCTCGCGATCGCCGTCCTGTCGCCCGATCGCGACCGACTCGAGTCGGTCGCCGAGAAGGCAAGGCGCGCACAGGATTCGCTCCCCGGCATCACCGTCGTCTGGCGCCAGGACTGCTACCAGCTCCCCACCGGCCGCACCTCCTTCGGTTTCAAGGACGGCATCGGCCAGCCGGCTGTCGAGGGCAGCGGTCGGCCGCCCACCAACCGGTACGAGCGTCCCCTCAAGGCCGGCGAGATCGTGCTCGGCTACCCCGATGAGACCGGCGAGCTTCCGCCCATGCCGAGCCCGGACATCCTGGGCCGCAACGGCACCTATGTCGTCTTCCGCAAGCTCCACACCAAGGTCGCCGCGTACCGCCGCTACCTGCGCGAGAAGGCCGCCAACCGACAGGAGGAGGCCCTGCTCGGAGCGAAGATGGTCGGACGCTGGCAGTCCGGCGCGCCGCTCGCTGTGGCGCCGGACCACGACGATCCCTCGCTCGGCGCCGACCCGCACCGCAACAATCACTTCCAGTACGGCGACGACCCGCGCGGTTTCAAGTGCCCGGTCGGCGCTCACGCACGCCGGGCCAACCCCCGGGACGCCCTCGACGGAGACGGGAGCGTGGATGCGCGCCTCCACCGGATGATCCGCCGGGGGACGAGCTACGGCCCCGAACTGCCGGAGGGCGTGCTCGAGGACGACGGCGAGGACCGCGGAATCATCTTCGTGTTCGCCGGCGCGCACCTGAAGCGCCAGTTCGAGTTCGTCAAGACCCAGTGGCTCAACGACGGCATCTTCATCGGCGCCCCGGACGAAGCCGACCCGCTCGTCGGGTCGGCACGCGGCCCGAGCGACTTCACCATCCCCCAGCGGCCGATCCGCCGCCGGCTGACCGAGGTGCCTCCGTTCGTCGTCACGCGCGGCGGCGAGTATTGCTTCGCACCGAGCCTGTCCGCGCTGCGGTGGCTCTCCGAGCTGCCCTGACGGCTGACACGAGAAGAGGACACGATGACCGACACCTCCGCCGCACCGGGCCGCTGGGACGCGCTCGACTTCCCCCTCCCCCGGCCGATGCGCAGGAGCCCGACTCGTCCGTGCTGTCCGAGGACGTGGATGACGGCCGCATCGTGGTGATCACGCTCAACCGGCCGCACGCCGGCAACGCGATCACGACCGAGATGGGGACGCGGCTGACCGAGGCGGTGGAGGACGTCGCCGTGCGCACGTCTGTCCGCGCCGTCGTGCTCACCGGCGCGGGCGACCGGGCGTTCTCCATCGGCAGCGACC
This sequence comes from Leifsonia poae, assembly GCF_050632865.1. Taxonomy (GTDB): domain Bacteria; phylum Actinomycetota; class Actinomycetes; order Actinomycetales; family Microbacteriaceae; genus Leifsonia; species Leifsonia poae_B. The sequence goes on from NZ_JBODSA010000003.1 coordinate 239,589, forward strand.
TGCGGCAACGCAACCAGATGACCAAGGAGGAGTGGCTGCGCCAGCGGCAGCAGTTCGACCGAACCCTCTACACCGTCCGTCAGCTTCGCAAACCGATCATCGCGGCGGTGAACGGCGTCGCCTACGGCGGCGGGTCTGAACTCGCCCAGAGCTGCGACTTCATCATCGCGTCCGAGACCGCCTCCTTCGCCCAGCCGGAGGCGATGATCGGCCTCGCCGCCGGTGGCGGCTCTCCCGTGTTCCTGCCCCGGCTCCTCGGCCGGGGGCCGCGATGCAGGCGCTGATGACCGGCGACCCGATCAGCGCGGCCGACGCGTACCGCCTCGGGATGGTGAACGAACTGCATCTACCCGGCGCGCTGCTGGACGCCACGCTGGCGATCGCGCGGAAGATCGCGAGCAATTCGCCCACCGCCGTGCAGGCCGTCAAACGCGCCGTCCAGCTCGGCGAAGGCCAGCCCGTCGAGCAGGCGATCGCGACCATGATGGACGCGCACTGGCGTTCGGCCATCCACCCCGACCGCGCCGAAGGCATCGGCGCGTTCAACGACGACCGGGAACCCGACTTCCGGGACCCCGACTTCTGACCTACCGAAAGGGGACCAGCGATGGACACGACCGAACAGCTCCGCCAAGACCGCGCCGCCCTGCAGCTCATCAACCCGGCGCCGTACAACGCCGAGGCACCGCCCGAGGCGCTTGTCGGCGAGATCACGCCGACCGCCCTGCACTACGTGCGGAGCAACTTCCCGCTGCCCGAGCACGACGGCACTCTCGCGATCGGCGGAGCCGTCGACAACCCTCTCACCCTCACGCTCGACGACCTGCGGGCGATGCCGCCGCACGAGCACACCGTCACGCTGGAGTGCGCGGGAAACGGGCGCCTCCAGATGCGTCCGCTGCCGACGGGCGAGCCGTGGGGCGATTACGCCGTCTCCACCGCCCGCTGGCGGGGTGCACGGCTCAGCGATGTCCTGGCCCTCGCGCAACCGGCGTCCGCCGGCGTGGCGGTCCGTTTCACCGGAGCCGACCACGGGGCCTACCATCTCACGCCCGTGCTGCCCGACATCGACCGCGACGATCTGGCCTTCGAGCGGGCGCTCCCGCTGGGCCTGGCGGCGGATCCGGCATCTGACATCCTGATCGCCTACGAGATGAACGGGGGACCTCTCCCGGAGGATCACGGCGCCCCGTTCCGGCTCGTCGTGCCCCACTGGTACGCCGTCGCCTCCGTCAAATGGCTCGCCCGGATCGATGTGCTCACCGAGGAGTTCGCCGGAGAGTTCCAGACCGGCCACTACATCTTCGAGTGGACGGACCGCCCGCCGGAGCCGGTCGCCATCATGCGCGTGCGCGCCCGCATCACCTCCCCGGCTGCCGGAGCGGTCATCCCGGCGGGTCCGTGCACGGTGCGCGGCAAGGCCTGGACGGGCAACGGTCCGATCGAGCGCGTGGAGGTCAGCCTCACCGGCGCCGGCGAGTGGTATCCCGCCCAACTCGAGCCGCCCTCCGGCCCCTACCACTGGCAGGAGTGGAGCTACGAGTGGGACGCCTCCGCCGTCGGGCGGCACACCCTCAGGGTGCGCGCGACGGACGCCGCCGGGAACATCCAGCCCGAGCAGCCGGACTGGAACAGGCTCGGCTACGGCAACAACGCCGTCGAGGTGATCTACGTCGACGTCGTCTGAGGCGCGGCCGGCCGTCCTCGTCCCCGTCGTGGGGATGGCGGCCGTCATCGTCCTCCTCCATCTCGCCGGCGTGGGGCTGCTGATCGCCGGCGCCGACGGCGCACAGCGCGCTGGCGTGCTCGGCCTCGCGCTGACCGCGTACACGCTGGGCCTGCGTCATGCCTTCGACGCCGACCACATCGCCGCCATCGACAACACCACCCGCAAGCTGGTCGCGGACCGCCGACGACCGGCCTCCGTCGGGTTCTGGTTCTCGCTGGGGCATTCGACCATCGTCTTCGGGCTGACGCTCGCAATCGCGCTCGGCGCCCGGGCGCTCACCGGCGCGATCGCGAACGAGGGCTCGACCCTCCACCAGATCACCGGCGTCATCGGCACCACGGTCTCCGCGACGTTCCTCTACGTCATCGCCGTCATGAACGTCGTGGCACTCGTGAGCGGGATCCGCCGTGCACGCGTCGGCCGCGTCGGCGTCCCGGCCGGGGAGGTGCCCGACGCGCCGCCGGGGGGACCGCTCACCCGCGTCTTCGGCCGCGTCATGGGCGCCGTTCGGCACCCCGGCCAGATGTACCCGCTGGGCCTGCTCTTCGGCCTCGGATTCGACACCGCCACGGAGGTGGGCCTTCTCGCGGTCGCGGCGACGAGCGCCGTCTCCGGGTTGCCCTGGTACGCCGTGCTGGCCCTCCCCTGCTGTTCGCCGCCGGCATGTCGCTGCTCGACACGGCCGACGGGCTGGTGATGCGCTATGCGTACGGCTGGGCATTCCAAGACCCGAGACGCCGTAGCCGCTACAACCTGACGATCACCGCCCTGTCCGCCGGAGTCGCGCTGATCGTCGGGAGCCTCGAGCTCGTCGGGCTCATCGGCGAGCGCGCGGACCTGGTCGGGGAATCGGGCGGTGGGCGTCGAGCATCGACCTCAACGCGGTGGGTTTCGCCATCGTGGGCGTGCTGCTCGTCATCTGGCTCGCCGCTCGCTCCGCGTCCGGCTTCGGCTCCTCCGGCCGAGCCAGGAAGGGTCAGCCAGGCGAGGACTAGCCACACGTCGCAGTACGGCAGCCCTGGCGACACGCCCCGGATCGCCGGACGTGCGGGCCGGCTGCAGCCACACTGGCCACGTGCAGCATTTGCGGATCATCGCCCCCGCCGCCCTGGTCGACCGCGTGCTCGCCACCCTGCAGGACAGCGTCGCGACGACGAACATCGTCCGCATCCCGAATGCCGCTACCCGGCCACCCGGCGACTTGGTGCTGTGCGATGTCGCCCGGGAAGGGGTGAGCGTCCTTCTCGACCAGCTTCAGCACCTCGGGGTGCAGCACGAGGGCTCGATCTCCGTCGATGACGTCGGCATCGAGATCTCGGATGCGGCGAAGCGTGCAAGCCGCGCCGCCCCCGGCCACGCCGCCGACGCGGTGGTCTGGCAGGAGATCGAGCAGCGCACCCATGAGGAGACCAGCCTCTCCCCCACCTTCCTGACGTTCATGTCGGTCGCCACCATGATCGGTGCGATCGGCGTGGTCTTCGACGAACCCATCCTCATCGTCGGTGCGATGGTCGTCGGCCCGGACTTCGGCCCGCTCGCCGCACTCTCGGTGGGTCTTGTGCGGTGGCGGGGCCGCATGATCGCTCAATCGGTCCTTGCTCTGGCCGTCGGATTCGGGGTCGCGATCGTCAGCACCATCCTGTTCACCTTGTTCCTGACCGCGCTCCATCTGATGTCACCCGCCGACCTGCTGCACTCCCGGCCTCTGACCGATTTCATCTGGAGGCCGAACGGGCTCAGTTGGGTGGTCGGCTTCCTCGCCGGCATCGCAGGCCTGCTGTCGCTGTCGACCGCGAAGTCGGGCGCGCTGATCGGGGTGCTGATCTCGGTGACGACGATTCCGGCTGCCGCGAACGCCGCCGTCGCCCTCGCTTACGGAGCCACCGACCAGTCCGTCGGTGCGCTCATCCAGTTGGTCGTCAACCTGGCCGCGATCACTCTCGGCGGGGTGACGACCCTGCTGGCGCAACGCCTGAACCAGCGGCGGCACACAGCACAGACGGCTCCCGGGGAGCAGCGCGGCACGGGGTGACCCACTAGCCGACGAGCGCATCGCCGAAGCTGCCCGTGCATGGGAAGGCCCGCGCGCCGAATCCCCCGATACGGCGCGCGGGCCCTCCGTTCACTGCGCGACGATGCCCTCTCCACCGACGCCATCGGGGACGGTCACCGAGCCGATGGCGGTCAGTGAGCCGTCGGGGTTCACGCGGAACTCGTCGACGATCCCGTTCGCGCCCGTCTGGACGTACAGGTAGTGACCGTCCGGGCTGCTGGCGGCATCCACCGTCCCCGGGTCGGTCGCCGTCAGGCTGACCGGCGTCAGAGCGCCGGAGCCCGCGTCCGCGTAGCCCGAGAGCGACGGTCCTCCGGCGTTGGAGGCGTAGAACAGCGACCCGGATCGTGCGATCCAGCACGTCGCCGGCTGGCCCGTCGCGGCCGTGGTGATCGGCGTCACCGTGCCGTTCGGCGCGATCGCGAAGCTGGCGACCGCGTTGGTCCCCGCCTCGGCGACGAGCAGATGCCCACCCGCGTCGAACGAGACAGCGAACGGCACCGCACCCGGCTCCACGTTGACGGTCGGGCGCTGTGCGAGGCCGCCCAGCCCGTTGAGGTTGAAGACGTCGATGGCGCTGCCGTCGGCCTTCGTCGTCACCACGAGCTGAGAGCCGTCCGGCGTGAAGGACACCTGACCCGGCGTGTGGGTGAACTCCGGCGTCAGCGTCGGGTCCAGCCCGAGCGGGCGGTTCCAGCCGGGGATGCGGACCAGTCCGCCGCCAGCCCGAACGAATCCCTGGACGCTACCGCCGTCGCGCGCGTTGAGGACGTACACCAGGCGACCGTGCGTGGTGATGCTGACCGGGAACGCGCCACCCGATGAGATCACCTGCAGGCGCACCAGCTGGTCCCCATGGACGGCGAAGACGGTCACCGTGTCGCTCCCCGCGTTGACCGCGTAGAGGAGGCCGCGATCATAGGCGAGCGATCCCTGCGAGGCGAGATGGTCGACGACCGATCCGGCCAGGGCGCCGCCGACACCGCCCGTCGGGTAGGTGCCGGCCTGATGGAGCGTGCCGTCGGCCGCACGATCATAGGCGACCACCGCGTTGCCACCCAGGCCATCCGTCTGGACGAACACGGCGGACGAGGCTCCGACACTCGAGCCCGGCGGGTTCGCTGCGTGCGGGGGTGCCGCCAGGGCCGGCGACGCGAAGAGTGCGGCCGCGGCGACCGCGGATGCCGTCGCGAGGGTGATACGAAGAGCGCTTCTCATGATTCTCCTTCGATTCGGTGCGGTGCCTGCGGCACCCCGTTGCGAGCGCGTCGTGCACAGGCGCCCGAACGGTTAGTGGCGGCGGATCGGCGGCCCTTACCTCCGGGCCAGGAGATTCTTCCGGTGGAAGAGCGGGCGCCCGCCGCCGTAGCATCGACCCATGGATGTCGGAGACGGGCCGCCGGCACAGGACGAACCCGTCACGGACCCGCTTACGGACACCGCCCGCTGGCGCTCCGCTCTCACCTCCGGAGGCGCGGCGCAACGGTCGGCGGAGGAACGGCTCTACCGGATGCTGCTCGGCGTGGCCCGGGCGGAGGTGCGGCGACGTGCGCCGTCCCTGCCGTTCGGCGGACCGGAGCTCGACGACATCGCCCACCAGGCGGCGGCCGATGCGGTCATCGGCGTGCTGCGCCGCCTTCACGAGTTCCGCGGCGAAAGCCGATTCACCACCTGGGCGTACACGTTCGCCATCTTCGAGGTCTCGGCCAAGGTCGGCCGTCACTTCTGGCGGCACCCGGACCTCGCGCTCGAGGACTACGGCTGGGAACGGCTCCCCGACCGCCTCGGTATCACCCCCGAGGAGGCGAGCGTCGCCGATGACCTCCTGACGGCACTTCGCGAGGCCATCGACACCCAGCTCACGCGCCGACAACGAGAGGTGCTGCTCGCCGTCGTCGTGCGCGGAGTCCCGCTGGACGCGCTGGCCGTCGCCCGCAAGACCACGCGTGGAGCCCTTTACAAGACCCTTTTCGACGCGCGACGGAAGTTACGGGGCTACCTTGTCACTCATCATTATCTGGACGACCAGGAGGAGGTGACATGAGCGCGAGAACACGGATCGACGGGTTCCTGGGGACCGGCGAGGAGGACGCCGGCTGCGCCAAGACCATGTCCCTCATGCACGTCTACGCGGAACTGGTGCTCGCGGGCGAGGACGCCCCTGCTCGGCACCCCGGCGTCGCCCTCCACCTGTCGCGATGCGCCGCCTGCGGGGAGGACTACGCAGGTCTCCTCGCGGCGCTGCGCTGAGCAGCCCGGAACCGTCGAGATTCCGGGGCGGTGCCGCTCAGTCTGCAGGCCGGCCATCTCCGAACAACTGCTTGGCGATGGTCATCGCCGACATGGCCTTGGGCCATCCGGCGTAGAACGCCAAGTGGGTGATCGTCTCCACCAGCTCTTCGCGGCTGACGCCGTTCTGGACGGCGAAGGGGAGATGGAAGCGCAGCTGGTCGAGGTTGCCACCGACCAGGAGGGCGGTGACGGTGATGAGGCTGCGGTCGCGCTTGGACAGGCCGGGACGCTCCCACACCTCGTCGAAGAGAACCCGGTCGGTGTAGTGGACGAGACCGGGGGCGAAGTCGCCGAAGGCGCGCTGGCCTCCGGTCCAGCCGTCCTGAGCCGGTTCGGTCATGCGCTTCTTCCCTCGTAGTCGGCGTCGGTGATGTGCTCTTTCCAGGTAGTGGTGCCGGCGCGATCGTCGGCGGACTCCAGCATGGCGATGTGCTCCATGAAGCAGCCGGGTGCCGCAGCGTGCCAGTGGTCCTGGCCGGGAGGCGTGTAGAGCGTCTGTCCCGCGTGCACCTCGATGATGCTGCCGTCACGGGCACCGAACCGGGCGACCCCGGCGGTGACACGCAGGTACTGTCCGCGCGCGTGGCTGTGCCAGGCAGTGCGGGCACCGGGCGCGAATCGCACGACAGCGGCCGTCATCCGCTGGTCGGCGTCGTGAGGTGTGACGATCGGGTCGACCCACACGTCGCCGGCGAACTGCTCCGGCGGGTTCTTGACGGTCGGGGTGGCGGGTTCGATGTTCATGCGTTCTCCGTCTCCAGCAAGACCTTGATGGCACGTCTCTCATCCATCGCCCGGTAGCCCTCCGCCGCGTCGACGAGCGGGAGGGTGAGGTCGAACACCGCACCGGCGTCGAACTCGTCACTCATGATCGACTCGATCAGCGCGGGCAGAAAGCGACGGACGGGCGCCGGTCCGCCGTGCAGGTGCACGCCGGAGAAGAACAGTTCCTCGCCGGGCAGTTCGACATCATGCGAGACGCCGACGTAGCCGACGTGTCCGCCAGGCCGCGTGGCGCGGATCGCCTGCATCATCGACTCCTGCGTGCCGACGGCCTCGATGACGGAGTGTGCGCCAAGGCCGTCGGTGAGGCCCTTGATCGCGGCCACGCCGGCATCCCCCGCTCCTGGACGATGTCGGTCGCGCCATAGCGGCGGGCCAGCTCCTGGCGGTCGGCGTGACGGCTCATCGCGATGATCCGCTCGGCGCCGAGCTGCTTCGCGGCGAGCACGCCTAGAAGCCCTACTGCGCCGTCGCCGACGACGGCGACCGTCTTGCCCGGGCCGGCCTCGGCCGCGACGGCGGCGAACCAGCCCGTGCCGAGTACGTCGGAGGCGGCGAGCAGCCCGCGCACCTGGGCCGGCGTCGGAGTGCCGGGCACGACGACGAGGGTGCCGTCGGCCATCGGGACGCGCAGCTTCTCGGCCTGTGTGCCCAGTGCGCCCATCGGGAATGCATGCACGCAGCGCGACTGGTAGCCGGCGCGGCAGATCTCGCAGGTGTTGTCGGAGGCGAAGAACGAGCCCACGACGTAGTCGCCGACCTTGACGTTGGTGATGTCCTCTCCGACCTGTTCGACGACGCCGACATACTCATGGCCCATCGGCGTGGGCCCGGTGACGGCGTCCGTCCCGCGGTAGGGCCAGAGGTCCGAGCCGCAGATGCAGGCCGCGGCGACGCGGATCACCGCGTCCGTCGGTTCCTGGATGACGGGGTCGGCGCGCTCCTCGACGCGCACATCCCGGGGTGCGTACATGACTACTCCACGCATGTGAGGGTTCCTTCCGTTGCGGAGTGGGTGGTGCCGGCGGGGGCGGTGGCTCGGGCCGGAAGTCGGAGATGAAGAGCGGCCGTGACCGCGGCCGCCGCGACGGCGACAGTGGTGACCAGGCCGAGCGGGAGGATGCTGAGGGCGCCCGCGACGCCGACCAGCGGCGCTGCGATGCCTCCGAAGGCGAAACGTGCGGCGCCGAGCAGGGAGGATGCAGTGCCCGCGATCTGCGGGTAGTCGACCAGCGCGAGCGTCGTCGAGGGTGGGCTGGTGATGGCCGTCCCGGCAGCGAGGAGGAAGAGCGCAACGATGACTACGGTCAGAGGAACGGTCGTGAGGCCCGCGATCAGCAGCCCGATTGCACCGAGCGCGGTGGTCAGAAGGCCGACGGTCAGGGTGCCGAGAACGCTCCACTTCTCGCTGGCGCGTCCGGCGAGATAGCCGAACCCCATGAAGCCCGCGGAGTTGAGTCCGAAGGCGAGTGCATAGGCCTGTGGCGAGAGGCCGTAGACGCCCTGCAGCACGTAGGTCGCGCCGCTGAGGTAGGCGAACAACGCGGCGTAGACGAAGCCCTGCGCGACCACCGCGCCGACGAATCGACGGTCGGACAGCAGCATCCGCATGTCCCGTCGGATCACGCTGACGCCGGCGGCCGTGCGGTCGCCCGGAGCCAGAGTCTCGGGAAGGCCGAGAGCCACCCACGCCAAGATGAGCGCGCCGATCACCGCGAGAACGAGGAACAGCCCGCGCCAGTCCAGGATCGCCGTGAGCGCGCCTCCGAGGAGAGGTCCGACGACTGCCGCCAGGCCGCCGACAACGGTGAGCCGGCCGTAGAAGCGGATGAGCCTCCCGCCCTCGTACACGTCGCGACCGGCCGCCTGTGCGATGACGATGCCGACCCCTCCGGCCAGCCCCTGCACCAGCCGGGCAGCGATGAGCAGTTCGACCGTCGGACTCGCTGCGCACAGCGCCGAGACGAGCACGTAGGCGGCGACGCCGATCAGAGCAGGACCCCGTCGGCCGAACCGGTCGGACAGCGGGCCGGCGATCAGCTGCCCTGCCGCGAGACCGATCAGGCAGGCCGTCACGGTCAGTTGCGCTGTCGACGTCGCGGCGCCCAGCTCCGTCGTCAGAGCAGGCAGCGCAGGCAGGTACAGATCCATCGAGATCGGACCGAACACGGTCAGCACGAGCAGCAGCGTCGCCAGGGGACCGCTGGCGCGTACATGGGTTCTGCGAGAGAGGGATGCTGTCACGTCATCCAGCACACCGCGCTCATTCGCGGCGAGGGAGTCCCTGGTGAGAGGTGTACTGGCAGGGCATCCCTCATGGACGCGAGCCGGCCTAGCCTGTGAGGCATGGACAATCGAGCCGACGTGCGCGAATTCCTCATGTCGCGGCGCGCCAAGCTCACCCCGGAGATGGCGGGCCTGCCCACGGGAACGGGGCGGCGGGTAACGGGGCTGCGCCGTTCCGAAGTCGCCATGCTCGCGGATGTCAGCGTCGAGTACTACTCCAAGCTCGAGCGCGGCGCGATCGCCGGCGTCTCCACCGGAGTGCTGGACGCGGTGGCGCGCGCGCTACAGCTCGACGACACCGAGCGCGCCCACCTCTTCGACCTCGCACGCGCCGCAGACGGCATCCCCGTCTCCGGGCGTCCGCGACGCCGCGCGACCCGCAGCCCCGCCGCGAGACCGAGCCTCCACTGGGCACTGGAGGCGTTCACCGAGGGCGTCGCCGTCGTCCGCAACGCACAGTCGGATGTGATCGCGTTCAACGCGCTCGGGCGCGCCTTCTACTCGCCGCTCATCGGCGACGGCGGCCGCACACCGAACTTCGCGCGCTTCCAGTTCCTCGACCCGGCGTCGCGCGACTTCTATCCGGACTGGGACCTCTTCGCCGATATGTGCGTGGCGATGATGCGCGCCGAGGCCGGACGCGACCCCCACAACCGTGCGCTCCAGGACCTCGTGGGCGAGCTGTCGACCCGGAGCGACACGTTCCGACGGCTCTGGGGTGCCCACGATGTGCGGACCCACGGCGCGGGAACCAAGCGCTTCCAGCATCCCGTCGTCGGCGAGTTGACGCTGGCGTACGAGGAGTTCGCGATCACCGCCGAACCCGGCCACGTCATGCTCGTCTACACCGCCGAGCCCGGCTCGGCGTCGGCCGAGCGGTTGCGGCTGCTCGCATCCTGGGCGGCCGACCGGCCCGCACTGCGTCAGACCATCACGGAGGACTCATGACCGCCTGGACCGCAGACGAACTACACGCCATCGCCTCCACCGACGACTTCCACATCGCGCCCTTCCGGGCCGACGGCACCACGCTCGGCACCCCCACCTGGATCTGGTCCGTCGTCGTCGACGACGGGGTCTACGTGCGTGCCTACAACGGCACGAACTCTCGCTGGTACCAGTCCGCCCGCTCACAAGGGGCCGGGCGGATCACCGGGGGCGGCGTCGAGAAGGATGTGACCTTCACTCCGATCACGGACGCCGTGCTGAACGATCGCATCGACGCCGCGTACGAGGCGAAGTACGGCACGAGCCCGTACTACCCGCCGATGGTCACTGCGAAGACCCGCGCGGCGACCGTCCAGGTCGACCCGCGCTGACGCCCTCATCAGCCGGCGTCGACGCGAAGATGTCCAACCCGAGCGCATGGGAGAGGAATCGCGCGGCCCGCTGACCCCGAACGCTGTTGCCGGCGGGGTCGAGGCGCGGGGAGAAGGTTCCGAGGCCGCCCTTGCCCGGTGCGACCGTGACGATGCCGCCCGAGACTCCGCTCTTGGCTGGAATGCCCACTTCGAACAGCCAGTCCCCGGAGAACTCGTAGAGTCCGCTCGTCGCCATCACGGCGAGCGTGTCACGGCAGACGGATGCGTCGATCACCTTCTGCCGGGTGATCGGGTTCACCCCTCCATCAGCGAGGGTCGCCGCCATGATCGCCAGGTCCTCCGCGGTCACGAGGAGCGAGCACTGTCGCGTGTACACATCGGTCGCCTGAATCGGGTCGAATTCCATCCGCCCGTAGCTCTGGAGGAGCCGGGCGATCGCCTTGTTGCGCTGATTGGTGGCCGACTCCGATGCGTAGACCTTCTCGTCGATCTCCAGCTGTCGCCCGGCGAAGCGGGAGAGTCCGTCGCGTACGAACTCCCACTTCTCGGCCGCCGTCGAGCCGGGAGCAAGAGACGTCGTCGTGATCGCGCCCGCGTTCACGAGCGGGTTCCTCGGGTCGCCGTCGCTCAGTTCGAGAGCCATGACCGAGTTGAACGGGAGGCCGGTGTTGTTCACACCGACGCGACGCGAAATCTCCGCGTGCCCCAGCTCATGACAGACGAGGGCGAAGACGAACACCTTGGAGATCGACTGGATCGAGAAGGGGTGGGCGGAGTCGCCGACGTTCGTCGTGAGGCCCTTGACGCTGCAGACGCTGATGCCGAAGAGGGCCGGGTCTGCCTGCCCGAGCGAGGGGATGTAGTCGGCCACTTTCCCGTCGTCCAGCGTGCGGTAGCGCTCATGGGCGGTCTCGATGAGTTCATGGACGCGTTCCACCTCGGGAAGGGTGCCCGTGGAGACGACATTCTCTGGCGCCGTGACTTCGTCCGCATGGACGGCGCCGGTCGAGAAGTCGGGCAGCGGAGTCTGTCGTGCGAGGTAGGCCATCGGATCCTCCGTCGTGATCACGCTCATGATAGGTGCCCTCACCGTCCGTGACACCCTCCACATCCACCCCCTGTGATCACTGCACGTGTCGAGTTGTCCCGGGCCTAGTATCGGGTCGTGGAGACGATCGTGACCGACCTCGTGGGGGCGGTTCGGCGCGGCGAGATCTCTGCCTGGTTCCAGCCGCAGATCGATCTTCGTGATGGTCGCGTGGTCGCAGCGGAGGCGTTGTGCCGGTGGAATCATCCGGTGCGCGGGATGGTCCCGCCTCCCGAGTTCATCGCCGCGGCGGAGGAATCCAAGCTCATCGAGGAGATCGGCGTCTTCATGGCACGCCAAGGCTGCCTCGCTATCGAGCGGTGGCGCATCGACGTATCCGTGAACGTGTCACCGCTGCAACTGGAGACGGCAGCATTCACCAATTGGCTCGAAACCCAACTCAGCGGGGTCAGCACCGGCAGCAGCACGCTGACGATCGAGATCACCGAAGAGCAGCCGATGCGCAATGTCCCGGCTGTGGTGCGCCGGCTCGATCGGCTGCGGGCGCTCGGGGTGGGCGTCGCGATCGACGACTTCGGCGTCGGCCAGAGCTCACTAAAACAGCTCCGTCGTCTGCACGGAACCGAGCTCAAGCTCGATCGGTCGCTGATCGAGGACGAGAGCGCTGAAGCGCTCATCGCCCGCGCGGTCGAGGCCGCGCGGGCGTACGGCGTGCGGACCGTTGTCGAAGGTATCGAGACGACCGACCAGCTGGAACTGGTCACTCGTCTCGGGTGCGATCGCGCACAGGGCTACCTCCTCGGCCGCCCCATGCCGCGCGAGGCGATGGACGAGCTGGTCGCCGCTTAGACACCACTCGGCACGGTCGCCCCGGAAACCGAAGAACGGCGGCCGTCTAGCAGCCGCCGTTCCTGTATCTCGAGTCTGTAGCGAGGGCGGGACTCGAACCCGCGACACCACGATTATGAGCCGTGTGCTCTAACCACCTGAGCTACCCCGCCGTGGCATCCCTCCGTCGTGCGATGCGTCGCGCGGCGGGGAGACGGAGCCCCCTGTGGGAATCGGACCCACTACCTCTTCCTTACCAAGGAAGTGCTCTACCAATGAGCTAAGGGGGCGGAGCCGGCGCCGGCCGGGGCCGGCCGTTTTCGGCAACCGTACGAGGATACCATCCGCGAACGGGTGCTTCGTACACAACCGGCCCCAGCGGCCATGCCCGCGAGAAGGGCCGGTCAGGCGGCCTTGGCCTGCTCGGAGGCGCCGTCGAGGGCGGCCAGCTCGTCGGCGGTCAGCTCGAGCGAGACCGACGCCAGCAGGTCGGGGAGCTGGTCGGTCGTGCGGGCGCTGGCGATCGGCGCGGTGATGGTCGGCTGCGCGGCGAGCCAGGCGAGGGCGACGGACGCCACCGAGGCGCCGTGAGCGGCAGCGACCTCGTCGAGGGCGGCGAGCACGGAGCGGCCTGTCTCGTCGAGGTACTTCGCGGCGCCGCCCGCGCGGGCGCTGTCGACGGTCACACCGTCGCGGTACTTGCCGGTCAGGAAGCCCGCGGCGAGGGCGAAGTACGGCATGACGCCCAGGCCCTCCCGCTCGGCGATCGGACGGTACTTCGTCTCGTAGGCGCGCTCGACCAGGTTGTAGTGCGGCTGCAGGGCGACGGCGCGGTGCAGGCCCTCGCGCTCGGTGATCCGGAACCACTCCTCGATGCGCTCCGGGGAGTAGTTCGAGATGCCGATATAGCGCACCTTGCCGGCGTCGACGAGCCCGGACAGCGCGGACACGGTCTCCTCCAGCGGCACCGACTCGTCGTCGAAGTGCGCGTAGTAGAGGTCGATGTACTCGGACTGCAGGCGCTCGAGCGACGCGTCGGCGGCGCGACGGATGTTGTCAGCCGCGAGGCCCTTGAAGTCGGGGTGCTGGCTCACCTTGGTGGCGAGGACGATCTCGTCGCGGTTGCCGCGGGCGTCGAACCACTCGCCGAGGATTCGCTCGGAGTCGCCGCCCGTGTTGCCGGGGACCCACGCCGAGTATCCGTCCGCCGTGTCGACGAAGTTGCCGCCCGCGGCGGTGTAGCCGTCGAGCACGTCGAACGAGGTCTGCTTGTCGGCCGTCCAGCCGAAGACATTGCCTCCGAGCGACAGCGGGAAGACCTCCAGGTCGGAGGAACCGATCGTGCGGCGAGGTGCGGTCATGCGTGTGTCTCCTTCATTTCCGTCTGTTCTTCCACGCTAACGCGGGCGTCCCGGCGCTATTCCGGTCACGCCTGAAGATGTGGAAAGGTTGCGGGCGGCCCGTACTGTGGACGAATGCGCACCACCGACGACGCCCGCAGCGACGCCCGCAGCGACCTCCGCGCCGACTGCTCCCGCTGCGTCGGCCTGTGCTGCGTCGCCCTCGCCTTCGCACGGTCCGCCGACTTCGCCTTCGACAAGGCGGCCGGCGACCCGTGCGTCAACCTCGACGACGACTACCGCTGCCGCATCCACCCCCACCTGCGCGACCGCGGTTTCAAGGGCTGCACGGTGTTCGACTGCTTCGGCGCCGGCCAGCACACCACGCAAGGCACCTTCGACGGCGCCACCTGGCGCGACGAGGATGTGCGGGCCGACATGTTCGCGGTGTTCCCGATCATGCGCCAACTCCACGAACTGCTCTGGTACCTCGAGGACGCCCTCGCGCTCGCGGCCGCCGCGTCCCTCCACCCGGCGCTCCGGCGCATCCGCTCGGAGGTCCGCGCCCTTGCCGACGCGTCGCCCGACCTCATTCGGCACGCGGACATCGACGACCTCCGCGAGCCCGCCGCGCTCCTCCTCCGCGACGCCGCGCGTCTCACCCGCGAGTCCGGCCCGATCGGGTCGGGACCCACCCGGGTGGCGCGCTCCCGCATCCGTCCCGGCGCCGACCTCCTCGGTGCCGACCTCCGTCGCGCAGACCTCCGCGGCGCCGAACTGCGTGGCGCCCTCCTCATCGCCGCCGACCTGCGCGACGCCGACCTCTCCCGGGCCGAGCTGATCGGTGCCGATCTCCGCGACGCGCGGCTGGACGGCGCCGACCTCCGCGAGGCGATCTACCTCGCCCAGCCGCAGGTGAACGCGGCGAGCGGCGACGCACGCACCCGCCTCCCGGAGACGCTGGAGCGCCCGGCCCACTGGGCCTGAGCCGCCGTAACCCCGTAGGGGGTAGTGCAAACGCTTACACTTCCCTCGCTATACTCGCCGTGTGCACGGTCACACCCGCGCACCGGCGGACGCAAGCGCTTCCACCGCAGGCGACCAGCAAGCGATCAGGAGGTGGAATGCCGGGCATCGACGACGTCGCCCGCCTCGCGGGCGTCTCCACCGCCACGGTCTCGCGCGCGCTCAGCGGCAACGGCCCCGTCTCGCAGTCCACCCGCGCCCGCGTGGTCCAGGCTGCGACCGACCTCGGCTACGTGGTGTCCTCGAACGCCTCCAGCCTCGCCTCCGGTCGCACACGCAACATCGGCGCCGTCGTTCCACACCTCAACCGCTGGTTCTTCACCTCCGTCATCGAGGGCGCCGAGCGCGTCCTCCTCCGCCGCGGCTACGACCTCACCCTCTACAACCTGAGCGGCGACGGGGACGAGCGGCAGCGCGTCTTCGAGCACCACCTGCTGCGCAACCGGGTGGATGCGGTGTTCGCCGTCTCCCTCGAACTCGCCGAGCAGGAGGTCTCCCGCCTGCTCGCCCTCGGCAAGCCGCTCGTCGGCGTCGGCGGCCCGCTGCCCGGCGTCAGCACGCTCCGGATCGACGACGTCGCGGTCGCGCACCTCGCCACCGACCACCTCATCTCCCTGGGCCACCGCCATATCGCGCACATCGGCGCGTCCCACGAGTTCGACCTCGACTTCCACATCCCGACCAGCCGTCGCCTGGGCTACGAGCAGGCGCTCGCTGAGGCCGGGATCGCCGTGGACGAACGCCTGCACCGCGCCGCCGACTTCACCCTTCCGGGCGGTTATGAGGCGGCGAAGCAGCTGCTCGGCACGCCGCACGAGCGCCCGACCGCGATCTTCGCGGCATCGGACGAGATGGCGATCGGCGCCATCCTCGCCGCCCGCGACCTCGGCCTGAGCGTCCCTCGCGACGTGTCGGTCATCGGGATCGACGATCACCCCCTGGCGGAGTTCTTCGGGCTGAGCACCGTGGCGCAGCATCCCGTCGCCCAGGGCGAGCACGCGGCCGAAATCCTCCTCGCCGCGCTCGACGCTTCGCGCAGGGGCGGCGCCGCCGGCCGTCCCGACCCGGTGAGCCACGTCGCGCCCGCCGACCTGATCGTGCGGTCGAGCACCGCCGTCCACCCTTGACCCCCCACCCCATCCACACGAACACGAGGTGACCACCATCTCCGCAGCAACGAACCCCGAAAGCGCGCTCATCCCCTCGGCCCCGGGCCGCGAGTGGTGGCGCTCCGCCGTGATCTATCAGGTCTATCCCCGCTCCTTCGCCGACTCCGACGGCGACGGGATGGGCGACCTCCCCGGCATCACCAGCCGGCTCGGCGCACTCCGCGACCTGAGAGTGGACGCCGTCTGGCTGTCCCCCTTCTACCGCTCGCCCCAGCGGGACGCGGGTTACGACGTGGCCGACTACCGCGACGTCGACCCGCGCTTCGGCACCCTCGCCGACTTCGACGCGATGCTCGCCGAGGCGCACAGCCTGGGCCTGCGCGTCATCATCGACATCGTCCCGAACCACTCGTCGAGCGATCACGTGTGGTTCCAGGAGGCGCTGGCGGCCGCACCGGGCAGCCCCGAGCGCGCGCGGTACATCTTCCGCGACGGCACGGGCGAGAACGGCGAGCTCCCTCCGAACAACTGGGAGTCGATCTTCGGCGGCCGCGCCTGGACGCGCGTGACCGAGCCCGACGGCACCCCCGGCCAGTGGTACCTCCACCTCTTCGACAAGTCGCAGCCCGACTTCGACTGGGAAAACCCGTGGGTCTGGGAGCAGTTCCGCGGCGTCCTGCGCTTCTGGCTGGACCGCGGTGTGGACGGCTTCCGCGTGGATGTCGCGCACGGCATGGTCAAGGAGGCCGGCCTCCCCGACTACACCCCGCCCACCGGCATGGGCAGCATGGGCGGCACCACCCCGACCCTCGAGACGGGCGGCATCCCCCTCGAGCCGGAGATCCACGCGCACGCAGAGCTCGACCCGCCGACGCCGCCGTACTTCGCGCAGGACGGCGTCCATGAGATCTACCGCGATTGGCACAAGGTCCTGGACGAGTACGAGGGCGACCGCGTCCTGTGCGGCGAGGCCTGGGTGGAGCCGCTGGAGAAGCTGGCCCGCTGGGTGCGCCCCGACGAGATGCAGCAGACCTTCAACTTCGCGTACCTGGAGACCCCGTGGGACGCGGACGCGCTCCACAGCGTGATCGACCGCTCCATCGCGGCGTTCAGCAGCGTCGGCGCCCCGAGCACCTGGGTGCTCTCCAACCACGACGTCGTACGCCACGCGACCCGTCTCGCGCTGCAGGGCGAGAACCTGCAGGGCCACGGCATCGGGCCGAAGACCAAGGGCCTGCCCGACCCGGCGTTCGCCCTCCGTCGCGCCCGCGCGGCGACGGCGCTCATGCTCGCGCTGCCCGGCTCGGCGTACCTGTACCAGGGCGAAGAGCTCGGCCTGCCCGAGGCGATCGACCTCCCGGACGAGGCGCGCCAGGATCCCACCTGGTTCCGCACCAACGGCGAGCGTTACGGCCGCGACGGCTGCCGCGTCCCCATCCCGTGGGAGGGCGACGAGGCGTCGTACGGCTTCGGTCCGAGTCCCGCGAGCTGGCTGCCGCAGCCGGCGGTGTGGGCCGAGTACACGCGGACGCCGCAGCAGGGCGTGCCCGGCTCGACGCTGACCATGTACCAGGATGCGCTGGAGCTGCGTCGCCGCCACGACCTCGCGTTCGGCGCGCCGGAGTGGATCGACCTCGGCGGCGACACGCTCGCCTTCCGGACCGGTCCGGTCACCGTGGTCGTCAACTTCGGCACGTCGCCGGTCGCGATCCCGTCGGGCGAGATCGTGCTCGCGAGCGGTGAGCTGACCGACGGGATGCTTCCGCAGGACACCGCGGTCTGGCTCGTCTGAGCCCCGCTCACTCCCAGCCGGCGTAGTACCGCTCGGCGCGGGGGTGCAGCTCTTCGAAGAGGCCCGGCGCGGCCGCCACCAGCAGGCGGCGACCCGCCGGGCCTCCGCCGATTCCGGCGACGCGTGCGCCGGCCTCCTCGGCGATCAGCGCGCCGGCGGCGTGATCCCACGGGTTCAGGCCCCGCTCGAAGTACGCATCCAGCCGCCCGGCCGCGACCGAGCAGAGGTCGAGCGAGGCGGCGCCGATCCGCCGGATGTCACGCACCTCCGGGATGAGCTCCTGCACGAACGCCGCCTGCCGTCGGCGGACCTCGGCGTCGTATCCGAATCCAGTGCCGACGAGCGCCAGCGGCAGATCGACCCCGTCGTTGACGTGGATGGCCTCGCCGTTGAGCTTCGCGCCGCCCCCGCGCGACGCCGTATACGTCTCCTTCAGCACCGGATTGACGACCGCCCCGGCCAGCGTCCGCCAGGTCGCCGGATCGGGATCGCCCTCGACCACCGCGATGCTGACGGCCCACGCCGGGATGCCGTAGAAGTAGTTGACGGTCCCGTCGATCGGGTCGACCACCCAGGTCAGCCCGCTCCGGCTGCTGCTGTCGCCTGACTCCTCCCCCAGGAACCCGTCGAGCGGACGCGCGGCGGCCAGAGCATCCCGGATCAACTGCTCGGTCTCGCGATCGGCGCGCGTGACGATGTCGCTCAGCGACGACTTGGACGCGGCGATCTCCACCCCGTCCTGCCGCCGCTGCAACGCGAAGGCGGCAGCCCGGCGGGCGACGGTGGCGGCGATCTCGAGCAGTTCGACGGGGAGGTCATGGGGTCAAGCCTGGCACGGTCCGGGGGTGCCTTGGCTTGCTAGCGCCACTTCTCCGGCCGGACGAACACCCTCGAGGTGCCCCCAACCGGCACCTCGTCGGGCAGAAGGGATCAGGCGATACGTGCGCGCCCGATATGGAACGAGGACGGCATGAGCGCCTGCAGTTCCGCGGAGAACCGGCCTGGTGGGAAGGCGGCGAGAAAACGCGCATCCGGATTCAGGCTCATGGCCAGCCGGATCGCCGGCGCGATGTCGCTATCCCCGCTGATCACCATGAAGGCGTCTGCGCGGCGAGCGATTGCGTCGGCCGCGAGGGTGACGGCGATGTTCACATCCGTCTCCTTCTCCTCGTAGACACGCCACGAGACACCGCAACTCCGGCAGCGGCGCTTGTTCTGCTGATACCGGCCCATGGTCACGTGCAACAGGCCCGGGTTCGCCGCCTTGAGCGCTTCGATGTAAGCGTCTTGTCGACTCTGAGCGGGGCCATCGTTCAGCACGGAGGCCGTGAAGTACTCGACACCGACGAGGTTCGAATGGGGCCGGAGTGATCTCGCCAGGGACGCTAGATCGAGCCAGAGATAGCGGTGACCGAACTGATCGTGAAGGCCGTGATAGAGGTTGAAGCCGTCCACGTAGACCACGAGTCGTTCCGCCATCGTTGAATCATGCCTGCCGCGTGCCACGTTGAATTCCGGATGGCCGCAATGCAGAAGAGCCGGCTGTGCTAACTTCGATGCATACCCCGCCGTGGTTTCACGACCACGGCTCGACGGCCTCTCCTCGGAGAGGCCGTTTTTGTGTCGCAACGATTAACCTGGGCCTCATGCGGCGTCGGTGGTGGCTCATCCCGGTGGTGGCGATCTCAGCGCTCGTCCTGCTTGCGGTGGGGACCTTCTTCTACCAGGTGCACCGCACCACCTCCGACTGGTGGCCCAGGGCCGTGCCGACCGTGGTCCAGTACGACGATCGCGACTTCACCTGCGGGAACGTGCACAGTGAGGCGCGCCCCGAGGACCTTGTCGGGATGGTCCCGCGCGGGCGGACCATCGGCGGCGGCACGATCTACGCCCCGCCTGGCTTCCTGCTGCCTATCGGAATCGCGGTTCGCGACGCGGGCACCTTCTACTACTGCCCTCTCAGCGGCGGCCCGTGAGCAACGCCCCCGCTAGGCTGCGAGCATGAGCGACTACTGGCGGTTGCAGGTGACGAGGGTCGCCTCATTCCTGAACGCGCTGGCCGAGGGCTTCCTGGACATGTTCCGCCACTGACGACGACGAAGGGACCCGGCCGATCGGCCGAGTCCCTCGGTGGTGGCGAGTGAGATTTATCTTCATATTCCCTACCGTTTCCCTTGGGCTGCTCACCCAAATACACCGACACCAGGTCAAGACATCGGCTTTAGACAACATGTAGGTCGAGAACTGCTAGAAACGTCTGCATGGACGTTGCTTGGCTCGGTGTTTGCGCAACAGTGCTGACCTCCCTCGTGGGCGCAGTCGCTACCGTGAACCTGATCGCTCGAGAGGCAGGCACGTTACGTCGAATCGAGCGCATCACCGAACTCATTCCCAAACTCGATGCAGCGAGCCAGGGAGTAACGGCCATGACGCAACTCCGTGACCGCCTAATTGAGCGGTATGTCCTCGTCAGAACGGATCCACGCCGGCTGTCTATGCGACTGGCGCTCTGGGCGCTCGCGTTCTACATCTCGGGCTTTGCCTGTTTCGGGATCAGTTTTTTGTTCGCTTTTACGCCGTCGTGGGCAGTGTGGAACTGGGCGGCCATTGGCATGTGGGTCGTCGGAATGGTCCTTATTTCACTGGCGGAGAGAAGACTCTCGTCATCTTCGCCGTCAGCCGCAATGGAGCCCAAGTAGAGCACGAATCTTATGTAAGTCGAGCCCTATATGCCGGCCGGCATGGCCTTCATCCACGAGCGTCCGAGCTGATTTTCAACAATCTTCGCGATGGACGTAATGTTAAAGGTGTGGGTCATTGCGTGATGGACGGTCAGGACGGCATCCTGCAAGCCGGCATCGTCCTCCAAGTTCGAAACCTTGAGTCCATACGCTCGGATCTTGTCCCTTCCTATCCCCCGGCTATGAGCCATGTGGGCGTCACTGTCCGCGAAAAACTCCGCAGCAGCTTTCGCAAGCACCGCCTTATTTTTGCGGCGACGAAGCATGTAGTCGAGAAGATATTCCTCCACGAGCGCTTTGGACAGGTTGGTGAAGTCGTCACACATCTCTAGCAGCCCCGGGTAGTACTGCTGAAGAACGGGGACCCACGCGCTCAGCCGCGAGGGGTCTGCAGCGCACTCGCTTTGAGCCTTCTCGAAGTTTCGTTTGATCGCGGCCGCGGGAATCATATTGTTCCCAAGTCTCAGCTGTGGATCGATTGGCCCCAATTGGGAGTGGCGGCCGAGGATTAGTTCGTCGGCCGCCAAGCTCCACATCGTCGCCGCAGACATCGCAGCCACGGGAACTATGACTCGGACGTGCGCAAACCGCGACCGCATATACCGAACAAGACTGTCGGCGGCCGTCGGGTCACCTCCGGGGGAGTGCAAGACCAAATCGAGGCCAGCACTCACATCCAGGTCCTTGAACACTTCCATCAGGCCCTGCATGTCGCCGAGGAGAATCGAGAGATCGGGACTGTCGGATTTTGCCGGGTTTAGCCAGTCAGTGGAATAAACGACGGTGTTACGACCGGTGTAATTAGACAGCTGCTCGACGTAGTGGCGGCGAAATCGGTCCAGATCAAGGGACCCATCCGGCGCGGTCCACGAGCCGTCAGTCAGCTGCTGAAGTAAGTCCCCCCATGTGGGCACCGCTACCTCACATACGCGTTTGCGCCAGTGGTCACAACCGGGACCGCAGCGGTTTGCGGCGCGGCAACCGCAATTCGTCGGGTGGCCATTTCATACAGCTTCATCACTTCGGCCACTCCTGCAGGTGTCTTCGGAAGGCTTGGGTCAGCGCTGAGGTTGGTTAAAGCCATGCAGGAATTGTGGCATGCATAGTTTTGAATCGTTAGTACCCCTAATGGGCCACTCAACGGGTAGGCAGGCCAGCTGAGGCCAGCTGCAGGCGAGAGGGGCGGCGGCCCGTAGTCGCGCGCCATTGACGACGACGAAGGGACCCGGCCGATCGGCCGAGTCCCTTGGTGGTGGCGAGTGAGGGATTCGAACCCCCGAAGTCGTAGACAGCTGATTTACAGTCAGATCCCTTTGGCCGCTTGGGTAACTCGCCAAGGCGCTCCCGACCACCAGTTTTCTCGTGACCGAAGGCGCCAGACAAGAATAGCCGTACGCGCGCCCGCACACGAAATCAGCGGGCGCCCAGCCTCCGCACGGCTAGCCGGTCAGGCGGCGAGCGCGACCACGCCGGGCTTCTGGCCGGCGGCGACCGCGACCGCGGGCTGGAGCTCGGCGGTCGTCCGGACGGCGATGTCGTCCTCGTGCCCGGGCACCAGGCTCAGCACCTGCCCGCCCGCGAACTCGGCGGCGACGCGAGTCAGCAGTTCGCCCTCCGTGACACCCAGCACACGGCACAGCGCCGCCAGGATCTCGGACGACGCCTCCTTGCGGCCGCGCTCGATCTCCGAGAGGTAGGGCACCGACACCCGCGAGTGCTCCGAGAGCTCGCGCAGCGTCGTCCCCCGCTCCGTCCTGATCCGGCGGAGCACCGAGCCGATCGCGTGCCGCAGAAGCATGCGGCAAGCCTATGTCGAATGGCCCGGATCCGCGCCTGCGGGTTCCGGCGGTTCTGCTCTGGGCAGAACGGCCGAGTGGATGCTGTGCGCTCGCGACACCCCGGCGCGCCTGCCGCCGATGTCGGTGGTCCGGCGCACAATCGTGGGCATGAGAACGTTGGAGATTTGCGAACGGTGCGACGGCACGGGGGCCGACCCGACGCAGCACCTCGAGGAGATCACCCTCTGCATCGAGTGCAGCGGCGACGGCTGCCACGTCACCTACTACGAAGAGCTGGCGCAGACGGCCTAGGCGGCCTTCGCGACCGCGAGGTCGTCGAACAGCTCCGTGTTGAAGCGGAACGCCAACCCGACCTCGTCGATGACGCGGTCGCGCTCCTCCTCCGTCCAGTCGACGGCGTCGAGCTGGGAGCGGTAGGTGTCCTTGAACAGCTTCGGCTTCGCGATGTCGGCGAAGAGGTAGAAGCCCACCCCGTTCGTCTCGAACCCGTACGCGCGCTGCAGCAACGTGCGGATGATCTGCCCGCCGGACAGATCCCCGAGGTAGCGCGTGTAGTGGTGCGCCACGAACCCGCCCGGCCACGTGCTTCCGACCTCGCGGATGCGGGCGGTGTAGCGGACGGTGGACGGCAGCGGGGCGATCCGCTCGCGCCAGTCGTCGCCGATCAGGAACTCCAGGTCGGCCTCGATCGCCGGCAGGCGCGTCAGCGCCGGGGTGATGAACAGCGACGCCACGGGGTCGCCGCCCATGCGGTCGGCCGCCTCCTCGAGCGCGTCATAGACGAAGTAGTGCTGCGAGAGCAGCGCGATGTAGTCGTCGCGGGAGCCGTTGCCGGACATGAGGTCCTGCATGAAGACCGCGCCCTCGCTCTCCTGGTGGACGCCGCGCGTGCGCTCCCTCAACGCCTGCGAGAAGGGGATGAGCTCGGCCATGCGGGTCTCCTGACTCAGGTAAGGCTTGCCTAAGCCTCTCCTACCCGCGTCCGGGCGTCAAGGCGGCGACCCCGAACCGCTCGCGCAGGACGGCGAGCGCACCCTGCCGATCGCCCGTCCCTCCCGCCTCGTGCCCGGCACCCGGCCATTCCCGGAAGACGACCGGCGCCGCATACGCCTCCGCCGCGGCGCGCGCCGTCTCGGGCGGGCAGATGTCGTCGTCCAGCCCGTCGCTGATCCACCCCGGCGCGGTGGCGTGCCGGGCTGAGGTGACGCCGTCGACGTACGCGAGGGTGCGCGCGACGGCGTCCGCGCGATCGGGATGCTCGGCGAGATACGCGCGCAGCTCCAGCCACGGACCCTGGGCGGCGAAATGGAGGCCGACGGGCGCCGCCGTCAGGAACGGCGCCTGCGCGAGGACCGCCACGAGGTCCGGCACGAGGGCGCCGACGCCGAGGGCGATCCCGCCGCCCTGGCTGTTGCCGATCGCGGCGACGCGCGACGCATCCACGTCGTCCAGCGCGCGGAGTGCGTCCACGGCCCGCGCCGCGTCCACGAACACGCCCCGATAGTACGAGCTGCGCGGGTCCAGGATGCCCTCCAGCAGGTGGCCGGTGCTGCCGCCGCCCTGCTGGTGTGTGTCGACGACGAGCTGTGCGAAGCCGGCCGCGGGCCAGGTGAGGTCGTCGATCGGCGAGAGCCTGCCGGCGCCGTAGCCGTTGGCGTGGACGATCGCGGGCACCGCTCCCGTGCGGTGGTGCGGCAGACGCAACCAGCCGCGGACGCGGCGACCGTCGTACCCGGCGAAGGAGACGTCGTACACGTCGATCGCCGCGAGCCCGGTGTCGACCGGGGCGAGGCGGAGGTCGAGCGGATGACGCCGGGCGCCGTCCAACGCCTCCGCCCAGAAGGCGTCGTAGTCGTCCGGAGTCGGCAGCGGCTCGAGACCGAGCGAGGCGGGGAACTCGGGGCGGCTCATGCGGTGTCCTCCAGTGGATTCGTCAGCTCATTCTTCCGCGAGGGGTGGGCCGGGACGCCGTGTCCCGGCCCACCCGTGGCGATCAGCGCACCGTGTAGCGGATGGCGTCGGTGCGCATCACGTCACCCGACTCCTTCACGGCCATGAAGGCGTGCTTCCCGTCCCGCAGCCCGGTGGCGCTGAACAGCTTCTGCTGGGTGCGGCGCGTGTCGCTGTGCGTGTCGACGCGCTTGACGAGCTTGCCGTCGAGGTACACGTCCACGATGCCCTGGTCGGGTGCGGTAGCGCCCAGCCAGTCGACACCGGTCCCCGTGAAGGCGTACGACACCGAGGCGCCCGCCGTCTTCGTGGAGTGGACGTCGTCCAGGTAGTCGCCGCGGAAGCCGACGTTCAGCGTCGTCGCCCCGACCGGCAGCGTCGCCAGGTACGCCGTCGTCAGAGTGACCGTCGACCCGGACACCGTGTAGTCGGTGCCCTTCGCGAGCGTCTTGCCGTTCGCCGTGATCCCGGTGAACTCGTCCGGGTCGCGGAGGACGCCGAAGCTCGCGGCGGCCGGCGCCTTGGTGTCGTAGGACACCGAGGACGGGTCGATGAGGTTCTGCTGGATCACATCCAGCCGGTCGATCAGCATGAACTGACCGGACTTCATCACGACGCGGAGGGTGTGCTGACCGTTGGGCAGGTCGTTCGTCGAGAAAACGGCCTGCTGCGCGGTGTGCGAGGCCGTCGGGATGTTGGCGCTGACCGTCTTCACGAACTGGCCGTCGATGTAGACGTCCGCGTCGCCCTCCGACGAGTCGAGCTCGGTCAAGTACGAGATCCCGGTGCCGGTGAACGTGTACGAGAAGGAGTCGCTGCCTGGATGCTCGGCGTAGTGGACGTCGTCCTGGTAGTCGCCGAAGTTGCGGCCGTTGCTGTAACCCCATTGGCCGGAGTACACGATCCCGGGGTCGGTGTCGTTCACGCTCGTGGTTCGCGTCGGACCGGTGGAGGTGGATGGCGCGGGCGTGCCCGTGTCCGTCACGTTCACGGTCAGCGGCTGCGAGGTCGCGGCGACTTCCGCCCCGCCGTTGCGGGTCCAGTCGCCGCCGTACTTCATGCCGAGCGCGTCGTCGTTCACCGTGAGAGCCGACCCCTTGCCCGGGGTGACCTTGAGCAGCCGGACGCCGTGGATCGGCACATCCTTCGCCGTGAAGCCGCTGTCGGCGCTGCCCAGGTTCTTACGGGCCCACAGGTCGCGGACCGTCGCCGAGCCCTTCAGGCCGATGTCCGACCACTTCGCGGTCACATCCGCCTCGGACCGGCCCAGGTTGAAGAGCGCGACCGTGTAGCTGCCGTCCGCGTTCAGTGCGTACCAGACCTGCTGCTTGGAGGTCGTGGAGACCGGACGCGCGGGCACGCCCGCCTGATCCACCGCGACGACCTCGGGGTTGGTCAGCAGGTCGACCCCGAACTGGTCGAGGTTCGTCAGGTCGTTGCCGGTGTACATCGGCGCGGCGGAAATCGCCCACAGGGTCGTGGCGGTGCGGCGCTCGTCCGGCGTCAGTCCGTCCATCTTCCCGTTGCCGACGTCGAGCGAGTCGAAGTCGTTCCAGCCGCCGGGGCCGGCATGCCGCCACCAGTCGGCAGCCCGCGGGAAGAGGCGGTTGATGTTCTCCCACTGGGTCAGGGCCTCGCTGCCGCAGTAGCACTCGACGTCCCACTCCACGCGCCAGCCGTTGGCGTACTGCTTCCAGTAGTCGGCGTAGTTGATGTCGAGCGCCCACGAGATCTCGAACCAGATCTGGTGCTTCTTGAGCGCCTTGGACCAGGCGGCGACGTCGTCGCGCGCATCCACCGAGCCGTCGCTGATGCCCGAGCCGGGCGTGACGCTGTCGAACTTGACGAAGTTCACGCCCCACGCGGCGAGCTGGTCGGCGATGGAGTCGACGTACTTCTGCGCGCACGGGTTGGAGAAGTCGATGCGGTAGCCGATCTTCCAGTAGTCGGCCTGCTGGAGCGGCTGCTTCACGATGTCGTGCGTGGTGCATCCGGGCGCGTTCGCGATCGGGTACGCCTTGTTGTAGACGTCGGGACCGATGCCGGGGATCAGGTAGACGCCGAACTTCTGCCCGTTGGCGTGAACGTGGTCGATGACCTTCTTCAGCCCCTGCGGGTAGAGCGTCGTGCTGGGGACCGGGCGGCCGTTGTCGTCGACGCCGTCGTTCCAGCCGGCGTCGACGTTGATCCGGTCGTAGCCGGCCTTCTGCAGCTTGGCGTGCATGGCGTCCGACTGGGCGATGAGCTGGTCGGCGGTAATCCACTTCCCGTTGCCCGAGTAGACCTGCATGCTGTAGCTGCTCCAGCCCATGTAGGGCTTCTGCGCCCAGGGGTCGCCGGTGGAGGTCGGAGCCGGGATGGGCGTGGGGACGTCCGCCGTCGCGGTCGCCTTCGGTGCCGCGGACGCTGACGCGGTCGCGGTCGCCGTCGGTGAGGCGGTCGCGGTCGCCGTCGGTGAGGCGGTCGCGGTCGGGGTCGGGGTGGTGGTCGGCGTAACAGTGGCCGTCGCGGTCGGCGTCGGTGTCGCGGTCGGGGGTTCGGTCGGCGCCGGCGATGCGCCGGCGGGCAGCGCGGCGGCCGCCACCAGTCCCAGCGCAGCGACCGTCACGGCCGCGGCGTGCAGGCCGCGGCGCGCGCGTGTCAAGCGGGTCATGCGTTCTTCCTCTCTGAAGAGCCCGTTGCTCGGAGCGTCAGGCGGTGATGCGGTGGGCCGTCTGTGGGGCGGGGACGCGTCGGCTCGGTCAGTCGCGGACCAGGTCGAACAGCATCCCCTGCTGCGGATTGAGGGTGGGCAGCGGGACGCCGGCAACGGCGAGCACCGAGCCGGGCAGCGCGACGCCTTCGGGCGTGAGCGCGGCGGTGATCCACGAGGGGTCGGCGCTCTGGTGCCGGCTGGCGTCGCCGAACTCGTCCCGGATGCGGACCGTGTACCGCGCCGAGGCGTCGAGCCCGGGGAAGCGGACGCGCCCGGACTGTCCCGGCGCGGACGTCGAGAGCCGCACCCAGCTGAACAGGGCGCGAGCGCCGTCCTGCGCCACGATCCCGGTGAGCCCGGTGGTGTCGTCGGCGAGGTCGGCGTTGACCACGCGCCCGGTGTGGATGAGGTCGCGCAGTTCGCGGTAGACGGCCGCCCAGCGCGCGATCGTCGCGAGCTCGTCCTCGTCCGCCTCCTGGAGGTCCCATTCGATGCCGGCGTGCGCGGTGAGCGCCACGATGAGCCGGAAGGAGAGGTCGGTCCGCCGGGAGGTGGTGTGCGAGCGGTCCGCGCCGAGGTGCGAGCCGATGAGCTCCGGCGGAAGGAGCATCCGGGTCCAGCGCTCGATCTGCAGGCGCTCGACGGGGTCGTTGCAGTCGGAGGCCCAAACACGATCGGTGCGCTGCAGGATCCCGAGGTCCACGCGTCCGCCGCCGCCGGAGCAGGTCTCGATCTCGAGATGCGGGTGGCGCTTGCGGAGCGTGTCGAGCATCCGGTACAGGGCGAGCGTCTGCTCGTGCACGGCGGGGCGGTCGATACCCGCGTAACCGCTGACCGCCTCCGATAGGTCGCGGTTGTGGTCCCACTTGATGTAGTCGACCGCGTACTCCTCGACGATGGCGCTGATCTGCCCGAGCACGTGCTCGTAGGCGTCCGGCCGCGTGAGGTCGAGCACGTACTGGTCGCGGGCGGCCGCGCCGAGTTCTCGCGGGCCGAGCACCCATTCGGGATGCGCACGAGCGAGGTCGGAGTCGAGGTTGACCATCTCGGGCTCGAACCAGATGCCGAACTGCATGCCCGCCGCGCGCACGCGGTCGACCAGCGGTCCGAGGCCGTCCGGCCACACCGTGCGGTCGACGACCCAGTCGCCGAGACCGGCGTTCGCGTCGCGGCGGTCGTGGAACCAGCCGTCGTCGAGCACGAACCGCTCGACGCCGACGCGCGCCGCCCGCTCGACGAGCGATGTCAGGCGCTCCAGGTCGTGGTCGAAGTAGACCGCCTCCCATGAATTGAGGGTGAGTGGACGCGGCGTGTGTGGATGCGACGGACGCGCGCGCAGGCGCCGGTGCAGCCGGTCGGCGATGCCGTCGAGTCCCGCGCCGGACCAGACGAACAGGGCGGTCGGCGCGACGTAGCGGTCCCCCGCCTCGAGGGCGATCTCCCCCGGGCGCAGGCCCTCGCCGGCGCCGAGGACCGCCGAGAACGCCCCCGCGCCCTCGGTCAAGCGTTCGACGACGTACTCGGCGTCGCCGCTCCAGGCCAGGTGGCTGGCCCACGCCTCACCTCGGCCGAAGCTGAGGTCTTCGGTGCCGGCGACGACCAGGAAGGGCGCGTCGTGCCCCGGCTTCCCGCGGTGCGCGCGGCGCACGTGGCTGCCGAAGAACAGCGGCCCGCGCTGCGGAGCCCGCTCGCGGCACCACTTTCCGGTGAAGTCGAGCACATCGACGGCGCGCTCCGGGACGGGAAGCAGCACGCGGAGGGCGTCGAGCGTGTACGGGAGCGCGGCGCCGTCGCGGGCGAGGGACGCGTCCCGGACCATCGCGATGTCGACGGAGAGCACGCCGAACGGGTCGAGCTCCAGGGTCATCGTCGACCGCAGGCCGGTGATCTCGTCGGCGAGGTCGAGCTCGACCGCTCCCCCGGCCTCACCGTCGTCGCGGTACCGGACCGCCTCCGTGCGCGGCCGCGGAGTGGTCGCCGTTCCCGCGGCGTGCCCTTCCTGCGCGGGCGTGCCCGCCCATCCCTCGAACTCGGTCGGCCACAGGCTGAAGGTGCGCGGGATGTCGGGCGAGTTGTTGAGGACCGCCGGTCCCCCGGTCTCCCGCAGGGCGGCCGCCTCCGCGTCGTCGAGGGGACCGAGGTCGGCTCCCCAGTGCAGGACGCGCGGAACGCGTCCCCCGGTGTCGAGGACGAGGGAGGTGCCTGCTGCGCGCAGGGCCAGAACGGCGCCATAGCCGTCGAGCATGAAGGGGCTCCTAGCGGATGTCGGTTATTTGACAGTGTCAATTAACCATGCCTAATCTGTCAACTGCAACCTCGAAGGGGAAGACCGATGACGATCTCCGGCGCACGGACGCTCCAGCTCGCGTGGCGCGAGCCGGCGGCCCACTGGGAAGAAGCCACCCCGATCGGCGACGGCCGCCTCGGGGCCATGGTGTTCGGCGGCGCGAGCGGTCGCTACCAGGTGAACGACGCGACCGTCTGGTCGGGCACTCCCCTGGTCCCCGGCGAGGAGCTTCGCCGCGTCACTGCGCAGGGCGCAGGACCTGACCGGCTGCGCGAGATCCGCTCCGCGCTCGCGGCCGGCGACCTCTCCCGCGCGGAGGAGCTGCTGATGACCTTCGAGGGTCGTTACAGCCAGGAGTTCCTGCCGTTCGTCGACCTGACCGTCGAGGTGCCCGACGCCACGCCGGAAACTAATTCACCCGCACGCGTGCTCGACCTCGACCTCGCCGTCGTGGAGGAATCACTCCACGTCGGCGGGATCTCCGTTCGCCGCAGTTCCCGCGTCCGGGACGGCGTCCTCCTCGTCGAGCTGGTCGCGCAGGCGCCCCTGCCGGAGGTCCGGATCGTCCTGACGACGCCGCTTCGCGAGCTCGGCCGCGCCGCCTCCGGCGAGCTGCTGACCCTCGATGTCGCCGTCCCGATCGACGGCGCTCCCCTGCACGAGCAGTCCGTCGTGCCGCCGCTGCGCTACGCGGAGGCGGACGACGCACCCTACGACGGCTTCGCCGCCGCGGCACTCGCGGTGCGGAGCGACGGGACGACGGACGCCACGGCCTCCGGCCTCACGGTCCGTCACGTCCGTCGGCTGCTGATCGCCCTCTCGTCGTCGACCCGCGCTGAGTCGTGGTGGGCCGGCGCGGACGACGAGTGGCGGACCGTCTCTCGCGAGACGATCCGGGACCGCGCCAGGGACCGGGCTCTCGGCGCGTGCGCCGTGGGCGCCGGTCCGCTTCCGGATGACGAGCCAC
Organism: Leifsonia poae; assembly: GCF_050632865.1. Lineage (GTDB taxonomy): Bacteria > Actinomycetota > Actinomycetes > Actinomycetales > Microbacteriaceae > Leifsonia > Leifsonia poae_B. The sequence goes on from NZ_JBODSA010000003.1 coordinate 269,636, forward strand.
GTCATCCGGAAGCGGCGCGGTTCGCGATCGGCGGCCGCCGCGAGGGCCGCTGGGACGTCGACTCCGACATCCTGCGCGGGACCGACGACGCCCTCCGTGCGACCGTCGCCGCCGAGTACGGCCGCTACCTCCTGACCTCGTCATCCCGCGCGGGCGGCCCCGCCGCGAACCTGCAGGGCATCTGGAACGGCGAGCTGCGTCCGGCCTGGTCGTCGAACTACACGATCAACATCAACACGCAGATGAACTACTGGGCGGCCGGCCCGCTCGGCGTCATCTCCCACGCCGAGCCCCTGATCTCGCTCGTGGAGCGTCTGGCCGCCACCGGAGGCGACGTCGCGCGCGAGCTGTACGGCTGCCGGGGCTGGGTCGCGCACCACAACACCGACCTGTGGGGCTGGAGCCTGCCCGTCGGCATGGGCCACGGCGCCCCCAGCTGGGCCATCTGGATGATGGGCGGCGTCTGGCTCACCCACTCGCTCTGGGACCACTACGAGTTCACCGCCGACGACGACCTGCTGCGGGACCGCCTCTGGCCGCTCCTCCGCGGAGCGAGCGAGTTCTGCCTCGACTGGCTGCAGGTGGACGACGACGGTGTCGCCTTCCTGGCTCCCTCCACCTCCCCCGAGAACGCCTACCGCGACGCCGACGACGTCCCGCGCGCCCTGGGCCTCACGGCCACCATGGACCGCGAGCTGATCCGGTCCCTCTTCCAGCGCACGCTGCGCGCGTCCGACATCCTCGGCGAGAAGGGACCGCTCCGGGATGAGCTCGAAGCGGCGCTCTCCAGCATCCCGGAGCCCGGCATCGGCCGCGACGGACGACTGCTCGAATGGTCCGAGGAGGTGCCCGAGCACGAGCCCGCACACCGCCACCTGTCGCCGCTGGTGGGCCTGTATCCGCTCGACCTCATCACCCCGGAGGGCACTCCGGCGCACGCCGACGCGGCCCGACGGTTCCTCGACGCCCGCGGACCGGGCGCGATGGGATGGTCGTGGGCGTGGAAGATCGCCCTCCGCGCGCGCCTCGGCGACGGGGATGCCGCCCACGACCTGCTGACGCAGGCGCTCGCCCCCTACGACGGCGACGCCCGCCGCCACGGCCCGGTCGACGGCTCCGAGTGGGGCGGCCTTCTGCCGAACCTGTTCAGCACGCACCCGCCGTTCCAGATCGACGGCAACCTCGGGTTCCCGGCGGGGATCGCGGAGCTGCTGCTGCAGAGTCACGCGGGGGTCATCCACCTACTGCCGGCGCTGCCCTCCGCGTGGCCCGAGGGTCGGGTCACCGGGTTCGGCGCCCGCGGCGGCCTCACGGTCGACCTCGAGTGGTCCGAGGGGAGCCTGACGACGGCCGTGCTGCGCAACCCCGGGAGCGAGCCGCGCGAGGTGCGCGTGCGCTACGGCGACACGGAGACCCGCGTGAGCATCCCCGCCTCTGGCGAGTACGTCGTCCAGCCGGAGGCCGCGCTCGAGAACACCCCGTGAACGACGAAATCCTGACCCGGACGGCCCTGCTCGGGTCGTCGTCGGATGCGGCCACCCGCGTCTTCACGACCATCCTCACCCGCAGCCCGATCAGCCGGACGGACGTGTCGCGGCTGACCGGTCTGTCCCAGGCCGCCGTGACCAAGGCCGTGACGCCGCTCGTCGCCGCGGGTCTGGTCGACGACTCGCTCGACCCAACGCTCACGGGCCTACCCGGGCGGCCGGTGAGCCCGGTCGCCGTCGTTCCAGACGCCGTCGTGGCCCTGGGCGTGAAGGTGAACGTCGACGAGCTGATCGGCGTCGCCACCGACCTCACCACGCGGATCATCACCTCCGACCGCCTGCCGCTCGTTTCCCACGACCCCGACGCCGTCGTCGATGCCGTCGTCGAGCTGTGCGCACGCCTCCAGGAGGGGCTGGGCGGTCTGCAGGCCCGGCTGGCGTGCGTCGGCGTCTCGGTGTCCGGCGACGTCGACAGCGACACGGGGATGGTCCGTGACTCGGCCCTGATGGGCTGGCGCGCGGTGAACCTCGGCGCGCTGCTGCGACAGCGTCTGCCCGGGGTGGGGGTCGTCGTGGAGAACGACGTGCGCGCGCTGACCATCGGCGAGCACTGGTTCGGCGTCGGTCTCGGCACCGGCTCGTTCGCGATCGTGACGATCGGCCGCGGCATCGGCAGCGGCCTGCACCTGAACGGCGAGGTCGTCGAGGGCGCCTACGGTGTCGCCGGCGAGATCGGCCACCTCCCGCTGACCTCTCCCGACCGCGTCTGCGCCTGCGGGCGCCGGGGCTGCGTGGAGGCGGTCGCCGCCACGCACGCGATCGTCGCCTCCGTCTCGGCTGCCCACGGGCGCGCGGTCACGATCGGGGAGGCGGTCGACCTCGCCCGCTCCGGCGACCCCGCCGCTATGCAGGCGTTCGGTGAGGCGGGAACCGTCATCGGCGCGGCGATCGCGAGCCTGGTCAACATGGTCGGCCCCGAGCTCGTCATCCTCGGCGGGGAGGGCGTGGCCAACTTCGATCTGTTCGAGGAGCCGCTGCGCCGGTCCTACGCCGAGCACGTGTTCGCGTCGGCCGACCGCTGCCGCATCGTCGTGCGCCCGCACACCTTCGAGGACTGGGCGCGCGGCGCGGCGGCCGGCGCCATCCGCTCGCTCGTCGTCTGACGCCATCCGCGCAGAAACCCCGGCCGGACATCTGGAGGATGCCCGGCCGGGGTTCTTCGCGTCAGCGAGCGGCGCTTACTTCTTGGACGTGTCGTACGCCGTCTGCAGCGTGCTCAGGTAGTCCTTCAGGCCGAGGCCGTCGAAGCCCTTCACGTAGGCGTCCCAGTCGGTGTCGATGTTCTTCGACCCGGTGATGAAGGCCAGCGCGTTCTGGGTGACGTAGTTGTCGATGTTGGTCTGCTCCGTGGCCACCTGGGTCGCCTTGGACGGGTCGGGCCACACGCGCCACGTCGGGTAGATCTCGCTCTTGTTCTCGTGGCCCTTGTACAGCTGGGTCGCGTCGAACAGCCGGCGCTCGTAGCCGGACGGGTCGTAGATGTCCGTCGGCACGGCCTGCGAGCCGCGGAACGCCGCGTTCTGGTTGTAGGTCGACAGCGCGCCCCACTGGACCGCGTTGGCCGCGTCCTGATCCAGCTGGAGGTTCACGAACGCCGCCTTCTCGCTCGGGTCGAGCGCCTTGTCGTCGGCGCCGGCCTTCGCCCAGCCCTTGCCCTCCGGGCCGAAGTTGCCGTCGAGCTGGCCCTTCTCGGTGAAGAGGTAGTTCACCAGCTTGATGGCCGCGACCTGGTCGTTCTTCGACGCCTTGTTGGTCAGCAGGAACGTCGCGCCCGGCGTGCTGCCGAAGGCGTACGTGGCGTAGTCGGCTCCGTCCGGGCCGGTCAGCGGCGGAACGGCGTCGTACTGCTTGTCACGGCCGTCCTTCGCACCCGGGCTCACGAAGATGTAGGGGTGCAGGGCGCTCGCGCTTCCGAGCAGGACCGTCCCCTCGTTGTTGCCCTCCTGGGCCAACGCGGCCGGGTTCTGGGTGAACGCGCCCTTGTCGATCAGGCCCGCATCCCACAGCGACTTGATGTACTTCAGGCCCTCGCGCCATCCGTCCTTGTTCGCCTGGATGTCGACCTTGCCCTTGTTGAGCACCGTCGTCGACTGGATGCCCTTGTCGGGGTTCTGCGGGTCGTAGATGAAGGCGTTCATGAAGAACGGGATAAGGGTGTCGTGCGAGTCGCCGCTCAGCGGGATCTCGTCCTTCTTGCCGTTGCCGTTCGGGTCGCCGTTCTTGAACGCCTCGAGGACCTTCGTCATGTCGTCGGTCGTCTTCGGCATCTGCAGCTTGAGCTTCTTCAGCCAGTCGGTGTTGATCCAGAGCTTCGACGGGTACTGGATGTGCAGCGTCTCGGCCAGCTGAGGCAGCCCGTAGATCTTGCCGTCCGGCGAGGTCGCCATCGCCTTGTAGTCCGGGTTGCTGTCGAGCGCCTTCTGGATGTCCGGCGCGTACTGCTTGATGAGGTCGTTCAGCGGGACGGCCACGCCCTGCTTCGCCAGCTTCTCGACGTCCACCTGGTTGAACTGGTCCACCCACGGGATGAGGAGGAACGCGTCCGGGTAGTCGCCGCTCGCCATGAGGATCTGGCGCTTCTCCGGCGCGACGGACGAGTCCTGCGTCGTGGTCTGCCAGCTGAACTTGATGTTGAACTTCTTGGCGACCTCCTTGGTGAAGGCGTTGGTGGCGAGGTCCTGTCCGGTCCCCTGCTGGGCGAAGACGCTCAGGTTCGCGGTGCCGCCGATCTTGTCGTTAGCGCCGTTGGCCTGCGATGGCGTGCACGCCGAGAGGGCGAGCAGCGCCGCGCCGCCCACCGCGACGGCGAGGGCTGCCTTGCGCCGACGCCGGCCGGCGCGGCTGTCCGTGTTGGAAAACATGGTTCGTTCCTCCTTTGGAACTTGGATTGCGTGACGGGTGTGCAGTGGTGGGTTCGGGGAAGGGCGTGCGGTCGGCCGGGCTCAGCCCTTGACCGACCCGATGAGCACCCCTTTGTTGAAGTAGCGCGCGACGAACGGGTAGATGATGAGCACGGGGACGCTGGTGATGACGATCAGCGAGTACTTGAGAAGGTTCACCAGCTCCTGGTTCGACGCCTGGGCGGCCAGATCGTTGGTGCCGCCGTTCGTAGCGTTGAGCACGAGGATGTTGCGGAGCACCAGCTGCAGCGGGAACAGGTCCGAGCTCTTCAGGTACAGGAGGGCGTCGAAGTAGCCGTTCCACTGGCCGATCGCGTACATGAGGGCGATCACGGCGATGAGCGGCTTCGAGAGCGGGAGCACCATCGTCCACAGGAAGCGCCAGTCGCTCGCGCCGTCGAGCTCGGCCGCCTCGACCAGCTCGTCGGGGATGGCGGACCGGAAGAACGTCCGGGCGATGATGACCTGCCAGACCGCGACCGCCTGGGGCAGGAGCAGCGCCCAGCGGGTGTCGAGCATCCCGAGGTTCTGCACGACCATGTAGGTCGGGATCAGGCCGCCGCTGAACAGCATGGTGAACAGCAGCAGCGACATGATCACGTTGCGGCCCATGAAGGTGCGGCGCGACAGCGGCCAGGCGATGCAGACCGTGAGGGTCGTGCTGATCAGCGTGCCGGCGACCATGTAGAACAGGGAGTTCGCGTAGCCGAGGAGCACCTGCGGGTCCGAGAGCACCGTCTGGTAGCCCTTGAGCGTGAAGTCGACCGGCCAGAGGAACACCTCGCCGGCGGTGACCGCGTGCGGCGACGAGAACGAGCTGGCCAGGATGTACAGCAGCGGCAGGACGACGACCAGCACCGCCAGGATCAGGCCGAGGTAGATCACGACCAGCAGGGCGCGGTCGGTGGGCGACTCCCGGATGCGGCGGGTCTTGAGGGGGCGTGGCTTCTGCTTCGCCACGCCGCGCACCTTCGCGCGGTCCGCCAGACGATCGATGGTCACCACAGTCCACTCCCACTCACGCGGCGTGCGACCCAGTTGACGACGAGGAGCAGCACGAGGTTGATCACGGAGTTGAAGAGGCCGACGGCAGTCGCCGTTCCGAAGTCGGCGTTGAGGATGCCCAGCTTGTAGACGTAGGTCGCGATGATCTCGGACTGCCCGAGGTTCAGCGGGTTCTGGAGCAGGAAGGCCTTCTCGAATCCGATCGCCATGATGTTGCCGACGCTCAGGATGAGGACGATCATCGCCGTCGGCATGATGCCCGGGATGTCGACGTGCCAGATCTTGCGGAGACGCGAGGCGCCATCCACCTTCGCCGCCTCGTAGAGCGACGGGTCGATCCCGGACAGCGCGGCCATGTAGATGACGGCCGAGTAGCCGGCGGTCTGCCAGACATCAGACCAGACGTAGACGTGACGGAAGTAGTCCGGGTCGCCGAGGAAGTCGGGCGACGGGACGCCGAAGAAGCCGAACACCTCGCTGAGGATGCCGAGCCGCGGCGCCATGATCAGGATCAGCATCGAGACGACGACGACCGTGGAGATGAAGTACGGCGCGTAGGTGACCAGCTGCACCGTCTTCTGGAACCAGCGGTGGCGCACCTCGTTGAGCGCAAGCGCCAGGATGATCGGGATCGGGAAGCTCGCCAGCACCGCGTAGCCGGACAGGATGAGCGTGTTGGACAGCAGGGTGGGGAACTGCGGGTTCTGGAGGAAGAGCTGGAAGTTGGTCCAGCCGGTCCACGGGCTCCCCCACACCCCGAGCACCGGGCTGTAGTCCTTGAACGCGATGATCGCGTTGGAGATGGGGATGTACTTGAAGATCACGAAGTACGCGAGCGGCAGGATCGTCAGCAGGTATAGCTGCCAGTGCCGCTTCCAGGCGATCCGCCAGCGCTGGCCGAGGCTCCTCTTGCGGCGGAGGGTGGTCCGGGTGGCCGCCGCTCGGACGGGCTTCGGTTGTCCCGTCGCCGTCGGCGCTGCGGTTACGCTGGTCGCGGTCGGGGCGCTCGTCACGCGAGCCGCCTCTCGTGGGTACTGCTCACCTTCGTCATCGAAGACTCCTGTAGATCCATCCGGCTTGTCCGAATCGAGTTACAGCAAAACGTATTTTTTTGCCGTTGTCAATAATTTGCTTCGGCCGCCTGATTCGAGCCCACAGAACGCCCCGTCGCATTTAGGACACGGCGTGCACTAACCTCGAGGTGTGGGAGACAACACCGTCAGAGCAGAGCCGCGCGCCGTCGCCGCGCGCCGGCCGGCGCTGGGAACGGCGAAGTCGGCGGAGATCTTCACCCGCATCATCACCCACGGCCCGGTCAGCAGACTGGACATCGGGCGCCTGACCGGACTCTCCCAGGCCAAGGTGACCAAGACGGTCAGCCCGCTCATCGAGAGCGGCTACGTCGCGGTCGGCGAGCACGCCGAGCACTCCTTCCCCGGCCGTCCCGTCCGTCCTCTCAGTGTCGTCCCGCGGTCCATGATCGCGGTCGGGGTGAAGGTGAACGAGGGCGAGATCTTCGCCGTCACCGTGAACCTCGGCAACGAGGTGCTGGGCTCCACGCGCCGCCGGCTCCGGAGCCACGACCCCGAGACCACGATCGCCGCGATCGTCGCCTCCGTCGACTCCCTCATCGACCAGCTCGGCGAGGACGCCGCGCACCTGACGGGCGTGGGCGTCTCGGTGTCGGGCGACATCGACACCAGCACGGGCACCGTCCGCCACTCCCCCTGCTCGACTGGACCCAGGTCGCGCTCGGCAGCGAGTTGGAGGCGCGGATCGGTCTCCCCGTCACAGTGGAGAACGACGTGCGTGCGCTCGCGAAGTCCGAGCACTGGTTCGGCGTGGGCAAGGACGCGACCTCGTTCGCGATCGTCACCATCGGCGCCGGGATCGGCTGCGGCATCTACGTGAACGGCGACGTGGTGGTCGGATCCCACGGCGTCGCGGGCGAGATCGGCCACCTGCCGCTCGCGTCGTCGGACGCGATCTGCGTGTGCGGTCGGCGAGGCTGCGTGGAAGCGGTGGCATCGTCGCACGCCATCCTCGAGGCGGTCCGCAGCGGACGCTCCGAACCCGACCTCACCCTGGCCGACGCGATCCGCCTGGCGCATGAAGGGGACCCGGCCGCCGTCGAGGCCTTCGAGCGCGCTGGCACCGCGATCGGCGCCGCGCTGGCCGCCACCGTCAACCTGTTCGGTCCGGAGGTCGTCGTGATCGCCGGCGAGGGCGTGATGGACTACGACCTCTACGAGCGCCGCTTCCGCGAGGAATTCCTCGCGCACGCCTTCGGCGCCGCGGCGAACTGCCGCCTGGTGGTGCGCCGCCACACTTTCACGGACTGGGCGCGCGGCGCGGCTGTCGCCTCCCTCCGCGATGCGATCGCGGTGTCCGCCGGGTCACACGTCGAGTGACGGCGCTTTAGACTCGAACTGCCCGCATGCGGGCTCCGTTCCAGCAAGCCACCGATTGGGGAAGAGAAGATGGCAGACTCCTCGTTCGACATCGTCAGCAAGGTCGACAAGATGGAGGCGGACAACGCCGTCAACCAGGCCCGCAAGGAGGTGGACCAGCGCTACGACTTCAAGAACGTCGGGGCGTCGGTCGAGTGGAGCGGCGAGAAGGTGCTGCTGAAGGCCAACACCGAGGAGCGCGTCAAGGCGGTGCTCGAGGTGCTGGAATCCAAGTTCATCAAGCGCGGCATCACCCTCAAGTCGCTCGACACCGGAGCCCCCTACCCATCGGGCAAGGAGTTCCGCATCGAAGTCGGGCTCAAGAACGGCATCGAGCAGGATGCGGCCAAGAAGATCAACAAGATCATCCGCGACGAGGCGCCCAAGAGCGTGAAGTCGCAGATCCAGGGCGACGAGCTGCGCGTCAGCTCGAAGAGCCGGGACGACCTGCAGGCGACCATGGCGCTCCTCAAGAACGCCGACCTCGACGTCGCCGTGCAGTTCGTCAACTTCCGCTGAGGTAGCCGCGCATCCACCGCTCCACCGCCGCGTACGCCGCGCAGCGGACAGGTGGAGCCGACAGGAACACGTCGTGCAGCGCATCCTGGACCCACGACACCGTCACCGTCGGCGCGAGGCCCAGCGCGCGCTCGGCGATGTCGCGCACGACGAGCACGACGTCCGACTTCAGCATGTCGGGCGTCCAGTACGGCAGCAGCGTCGACCGCGCCGAGAGCAGCGTGAGCACCGGCGCGTCGATGTGCAGGCCGGCGGCGACGCGGGCGTGCCCGGCGAGCACGGCGGTCAGCCAGGCCGGGTGGACGCGGAAGCCGCGCACCGGGCGCCAGGCCAGGTCGTAGTCCCACTCGCCGTCGAGGGTGCGTGAGACGGTGCGGGTGTAGAAGCCGAGATCGACGTTCGGCATGGTCGCCTTCGGGTCGATGCGGGCGCGGAGGTCGACCAGCGGCGTCAGGGCCGCCCGGCCCGCCGACCGTGCCTGGAACTCCAGCCACGGGCTGTTCAGGATGAGCGCCTGCGCCCGTCCCGGATGCCGGTCGGCCCACAGGCTCAGCGTCAGCCCGCCGGTGGAGTGGCCGACGAGGATGAGGCGGCGGCGCCCGCGCGCGTCCTCCCCGTGGCCCATGGCGTCGAGGGCCGCGGCGATGTCCTCGTCGTAGATCGCGAGGTCGTCGACGAACCCGGGCGTCTGCCCCTCGCGGAGGCTGCGGCCGTACTTTCGCAGGTCGAGCGCGTGGAAGCGGGCGCCCTGGTCGTGCCAGAACCGCGCCAGCTCGGTTTGGAAGAAGTAGTCCGACCAGCCGTGCACGTACAGCACGTCGGCGTCGGCGGCCGGGCCGCGGTGGAGGTGGAGACGCGGCGGCGGCGAGTAACGCACGAGGGTGGCGACGACCTCACCCTCGGCGTCCCGCCCGAGCGGCAGCGTCAGCTGCTCGAACGGCGCTCCGAGGATGTCCGGGCGCCATTCGTGCGTGGTCGTCATCCCCCCAGCGTGCCAGGCGCGGGGCGATGGCGACTACTGCCTAGTGCGTGGGCCGCTGGGCTCCGTACCGTTCGGGCATGACCGTCGACGCCCAGGCATCCCCGCTGCGGGCGCGGCGCATCCCCGCCGGGATCGCCGTGCCCGTGGTCGCTCTGGGCGCGGACGCCGACATGCTGCTCGGGACGCGCGTCCTCCCGCGGCCGCGTGGCTGGCGGTGTTCGGGGCGCTCGCGGTGGCCGCTGCGGTTGCGCGGCGGCGGTCAGCGGGCCCGGCGATGCGGGTGCTCGAGCCGTCGGCGATGGCGGTGATGTGGGCGCTCGCCCTGTTCCATCGGGCCGCGCCGACCGCCGTATCGGCTCACGCCGGGCACGGCGGGGCGTGGCTCCCGGTCGTGCTGACGGCGGCGCTCGTCGTGCTGTGCGTCGCGGTGCCTGGCCGGCAGCTTCCGGACGCTGGCGCGGGGCCGGTCGGGTCGTGCGTGGCTGGACGCAGCATCCATAACGGGGATGTGCGTGGCCGCCGCCGTCATGCTCCTGTGACGGCGCTCAGTCGACGGCGGGGACCCCGTTGGAGACGCGGACCATCTCGTCGCGCGGCACGACCTTGATGCGCGCGCGGCCCTGCTCGGCGCCGAGCGACTGCTCGTGGGCGTCGAGGTTGTGCCAGCCGTCGAGGTTCGTGTATTCCACACCCCGCTCGCGCAGAAGGTTCTCCACAGATTCCTCGGACGGGTCTGCGGGGGACCACCAGTTGCCCTGATCGTTGATCACATGCTTGATCGTCTCCATGGCATCCGACTTCGTGTGACCGATGAGTCCGACCGGACCGCGCTTGATCCACCCGGTCGCGTACACGCCGTACATGCGCTCGTTGTCACCCTTGCGCAGCACCTGGCCCTCGTGGTTCGGGATGACGCCGTGCTTGCGGTCGAAGGGGATGCCGGGCAGCGGCGAGCCAAAGTAGCCTACCGCGCGGTAGATCGCGTCGATCTGGAGCTCGCGGATCTCGCCGGTCCCGCGCACGCCGCCCTCGCCGTCCGGCTCCGTGCGCTCGTAACGGAACGCGCGGACGTTGCCGTGGTCGTCGCCGACGACCTCCAGCGGCTTGGCGTAGAAGTGCAGATGCAGGCGGCGGGAGGCGCTGCCGACCTCGCGCTGCCGCCACTGCTGCAGCACGCGGTCGATCACCATGACCTGCTTGTTGCTCGCGATCGCGGCCTTGGACTGCTCGTCGTAGTCGAAGTCCTCGTCGTACAGGATCATGTCGACATCGCGCAGCTCGCCGAGCTCGCGCAGCTCCAGCGGGGTGAACTTCACCTGGGCGGGGCCGCGTCGACCGAACACGTGCACGTCGGTGACGGGCGAGCTCTTGAGCCCTTCGTAGACGTTCTCGGGGATCTCGGTGGGCAGCAGGTCGTCGGCGTGCTTGGCGAGCATGCGCGAGATGTCGAGCGCCACGTTGCCGTTGCCGATCACGGCCACCGACTTCGCCTCCAGCGGCCAGGTGCGCGGCACGTCCGGGTGTCCGTCGAACCAGCTGACGAAGTCGGCCGCGCCGTAGGAGCCGTGGAGCTCGATCCCGGGGATCTCGAGGTCGGCGTCGCGGACGGCGCCCGTGGCGAAGATGACGGCGTTGTAGTGGCGCTTGAGGTCGTCGAGCGTGATGTCCTTGCCGTACTCGACGTTGCCGAAGATGCGGATGTCACCGCGGTCGAGCACTTCGCGGAGGGCGGTGATGATGCCCTTGATGCGTGGGTGGTCGGGGGCGACGCCGTAGCGGACCAGGCCGTAGGGCGCGGGCAGCTGCTCGAACAGGTCGATCGAGACGTCGAAGCCGCGCTCGGCCTTCAGCAGGATGTCGGCGGCGTAGATGCCCGCCGGGCCGGCGCCGACGATGGCCAGTCGCAGTTTGGTCATTCGTTGATTCCTTCTGGTGTTCCGTACGGCTCAGCTGGAGCGCTCGACGATGGTGTCCGCGAACCGGACGAGGGCCTTCTTCACCGGGCCGTCCGGCAGGGGCGCCAGCGCCTCGACCGCCTCGCGCGCCCAGCGGTGCGCCTCGTCCAGCGTCTGACGCGTCACGTCGTGCTCGCGCAGCGCCGCGATCGCGTCCATGGCGGCGGGCGTGACCTCGCCGTCCTCGGCCGAGCCGATCACGTCCCGCTCGAGGCGTTCGAGCAGGGCGGCGGCGTCCGCGTCGGAGGCGGCGCGCTCGCGCAGCCGCAGCACCGGCAGGGTGGCGACGCCGGCGCGCAGGTCGTTCCCGGGGTCTTGCCGGTCTCGGCGACGCCCTCACCGGAGAGGTCGATGACGTCGTCGATGAGCTGGAAGGCGACGCCGATCTTCTCACCGAAGACGACCACCGGCTGCTCGTAGGCGCTCGGCGCGTTCGAGAACACGACGCCCATCTGGGCGGCGACGGCGATGAGCGAGCCGGTCTTGTCCGCGAGCACCTGGATGTAGTGTTCGACCGGGTCGTCGCCGTCCTGCGGGCCGATGGTCTCATGCAGCTGCCCGAGGCACAGCCGCTCGAAGGTGTCGGCCTGGAGCTGGATGGCGCGCTCGCCCAGCGCGGAGACGAGCTTGCTCGCGCGGGCGAAGAGCAGGTCGCCGGTGAGCACGGCGACCGAGTTGCCCCAGACGAACTGAGCGCTCGGGACCCCCGGCGCATCTGCGAGTCGTCCATGACGTCGTCGTGGTAGAGCGAGGCGAGGTGGGTGATCTCGACGGCTTCCGCGGCCTGGATCACGTTCGCGTTGGTCCCGTCGCCCAGCTGGGCGGCGAGGAGGGTGAGCATCGGGCGGACGCGCTTCCCGCCGGCCTCCAGCAGGTAGCGCGCGGTGACATCAGCGAGGCCGTCCGCGAAGTGCATCTCGCGGTGCAGGCCCTCCTCGACCAGGGCGAGGCCGTCGTCGACGGCGTTGGCCAGCTCGCGGTCCTCACCGCGGACGAAGATCCGCTCGGTGAAGCCCAGTTGGCCGGTCAGCGACGGACGCCGCACGGCCGGGACACTTCGTGGCACTACTCCCCCTCGGACGGGACGGTGGACGCAGAGGATTCGGAACCGGCGGACGCGCCGGATGCCGGGTCGGCCTTCGGCTTGGGCGCGGGTTTCGGCTTCGGCGCGGCCTTCGGCTTCGAGGCAGCCTTCGGCTTCGGCGCGGTGGATGCGGCGGCCTTCGGCTTCGGCGTGGTGGATGCGGCGGCCTTCGGCTTTGCGGCTGCCTTCGGCTTCGCCGCCGGCGCCTCTTCGACAGTGACCGGTCGCTCCGGCTTGAAGCCGCGGTGCAGCGCCACGATGCCGGCCGTCAGATTGCGGTACGCCACCCGCTCGAATCCGGCCTCGCGCAGCCATGCGGCGAGCGCGCGCTGGTCGGGCCATGCCTGGATGGACTCCATCAGATACTCGTACGCGGCCGGGTTGGAGCTGGCCACACGGGCGAGCACGGGCATCCCGTACTTGAGATATGCCGAGTACCCGGCACGAACGGGAGAGAGAGGAGGCTGCGAGAACTCGCACACCACGACGCGGCCGCCCGGCTTGACGACGCGGTAGAACTCGGCGAGCGCCTTCTTCGGGTCGACGATGTTGCGGAGGCCGAAGGAGATCGTCACGGCGTCGAACGAGTCGTCCTCGAACGGCAGCGCGGTGGCGTCCGCCTGGACGAAGCGGACGAACGGGTTGTCCGCCTGGCGCTGCCGGCCGACCTCGATCATCCCCTCGGAGAAGTCGGCGGCGACGACGGAGGCGCCATTGCGGGCGAGCGACGCGCTGGACGTGCCGGTCCCGGCCGCCACGTCGAGGATCGTCTCACCGGCGCGCGGGTCGACGGCACGCGTCGTCGCCACGCGCCACAGCGCCGCATTGCCCACCGACAGGACGGCGTTGGTCCGGTCGTAGCGCGTCGACACCTGGTCGAACATGGCGGCGACCTGGGCGGGCTGCTTGCTGAGGTCGGCCTTACTCACTCCACCAGCTTAGGCTGCGGCGTCCGACCGTTGCAGTCAGGGGCCCCGAACGCACGCCGAACGCTCAGAACCGCTGCCCCAGCGCCTTCGCGCGCAACGCGTCGAACTCACCCTGGGAGATGACGCCCTGATCGAGCAGCGTCTGCGCCTGCTGGATGTCCGAGGCGGGCGTCGCGGACGCCGTCGGGTGCTGCCCCCAGCTGTCGTCCTCCGGAACCTTCCCATCGCGCGCCATGTTCCGCTCCGCCATCCCGCGTCCCCGCGCGATGAGGTACACGAGCACCGCGAGCACCGGGAAGAACACCAGGAAGATCACCCACAGCGCCTTCGCCCAGCCGTTCAGGGACGGATCGCGGAACAGGTCCACCAGCACCAGGAACAGCAGCATCAAGAACGCGACGAACGCGAAGATCCAGAAGGTGTACAGGAACACACTCCAGAACGTGTCCATTGGAGACCCCTCTCATCGCGCACACCGTAGTGCCGCGCACCGGCGCTCGGCTAGCGGGGATTTTCGCCGGGCCACAGCGGTCGCGGCGGGTCTACCATGGGCGTCCCGGCGACGAGGAGGCGGCGATGGGCGACAAGAGCGACTGGACCGACGATCCCTACGAGCTGCTGAGGGTGAAGCCGGGCTTCACCCTGGCGGATCAGCCCACCGACGCGACGCCGGGATTCCGCGGCGACAAGGCGGACGGCGAGAAAGTCCTCGCAGAGGACGCCGGCGTGCTGGCCGGCCTCCAGGAGTTGCTGTTCGCCTGCGGGCGGGAGGGCGAGCCGCGCTCTGTGCTGCTCGTGCTGCAGGCCATGGACACCGCGGGCAAGGGCGGCATCGTGTCCCACGTCATCGGGTCGATGAATCCGGGCGGCGTCCATTACGCGGGCTTCGGCAAGCCGACGCCCGAGGAGCTGGCGCACGACTTCCTCTGGCGGGTCTGGAAGGAGGTCCCCGCGGCGGGTCAGGTCGGCGTGTTCGACCGCTCGCACTACGAGGACGTCCTCATCGGCCGCGTCCGCGAGCTCGCCCCTCCGGAAGAACTGGAGCGGCGCTACGGCGCGATCAACGCGTTCGAGAAGGAGCTTGCGCAGTCCGGCACCACGGTGATCAAGGTCATGCTGCACCTGAGCAAGGACGAGCAGAAGAAGCGCCTGACCTCGCGGCTTGAGCGCCCGGACAAGTACTGGAAGTTCAACCCCGCCGACGTCGACGAGCGCCTGCTCTGGGACGACTACCAGGAGGCCTACCAGGTGGTCTTCAACCGGACCACGTCTGCATACGCGCCATGGTTCGTCGTGCCCGCCGACCACAAGTGGTACGCCCGCGTCGCGGTGCAGCAACTGCTCATCCGGGCCCTGTCCGACCTCGACCTGGAGTGGCCGAAGCCGGACTACGACGTGCAGGAGCAGCTGCGCCGCCTCGCGGAGTCCTGACTAGCCGAAGGCCTCGACGATCGGCCGGAACTTCATCGTCGTCTCGGCGAGCTCGCGGTCGGGGTCCGAGTCCGCGACGATGCCGGCGCCCGCGTACGCGGTCAGGTCACCGCTCGGGTCGACCTGCGCGCAGCGGAGCGCGATCGCCCACTCGCCGTCCCCGTCGCCGCCGACCCAGCCGACCGGACCGGCATAGCGCCCGCGGTCGAAGGGCTCCAGCTCGCGGATGAGCGCCAGTGCCTCCGTGCGCGGGGTGCCGGCGACGGCGGCGGTCGGGTGCAGCGCAGCGGCCAGATCGAGGGAGCTCGATCCGTCGCTCAGCATCCCGGCGATGTCGGTGGCGAGGTGCCAGAGATTGGGCAGCTTGAGGGTGAACGGCTCATCGCTCGCGGCGAGGTCGGCGCTGTGCGGGCGCAGCGCATCCATCACACTGGTCACCGCATAGCGGTGCTCGCCCTGGTCTTTGGCGCTGGCGACCAGCTCAGCCGCCGCAGCGGCATCCTGCTCGGCATCGGGGCCGCGCGAGATGGTGCCGGCGAGCACGCGCGCCGTGACGGTCCCGTGGTGCACGCGCACCAGCGTCTCGGGCGACGAGCCGACGAGCCCGTCGACCGCGAAGGTCCAGCAGTCCGGGTAGCCCAGCGCGAGGTCGACGAGCGCGCGCCGTAGGTCGGATTCGACGGGCAGGTGGCCGCGCAGGTCGCGGGCCAGCACCACCTTCGAGAGGTCGTCCTCGCGGATGCGCTCGACCGCGGCCGCCACGGCCGACCGGTAGCCGTCGTCGCCGAGCTGTCCGGGCAGGAGGCTGAGGCGGTACTCATCGCCGAACGCGGTCGGGCGCGGCAGCGCCGGCGCGACCGGGTCGCCCGCGCGGCGGATCCGGGTGACCCAGCTGCGGCTGCCGCGGCGACCGATGACCACCTCGGGGACGATGAGGGTGCTCGTCGCCGCGCTCTCATCGTCGAACGCGAAGGTGCCGAAGGCGACGAGCCCGGTGCCGGGGGTGCGCACGGCGTCGTCGACTGAGGCTGCCGCGGCGACCTCGCGCCACGCGGCCGAGGCCTGCTGGATGCGGTCCGGCCCGGTGAACTCCAGCCTCAGCACCTCGCCGATGCCGGCCATCCCCTCTCCCTTGCGCAGCCACACGAGGGGCGTGCGGGAATCGAGGAAGGGGATGAGCTGGCGGACGTCATCGAGGGGTGCGGTCTCGGCCTCGAGGACCGTCACGCCAGTCTCCCGCCGAGCGGTCGGGGCTGATCTCACCGGACCAGCCTACGCCCGCGGGACTGAGCGCCCGGTGGGGGAAGGATGTGCATGGGATGCACGCTTTCGACACCCGGTACATCAGCGCCCGACCTGAGCGACCGGGATGTAACATTCATCTATGCCCGTGCCCGTGACCGGAGCTGCCAGCCCCCGGCGGCTCATCCGCGACGAAGTCTTCGTGCGCCTCCTCGACGCGATCGTCGACGGCGACCTCCTCCCCGGCGAGCAGCTTTACGACGCCGAGATCGAACGGTGGGTCGGCGTCTCGCGCACCCCGTCCGCGAAGCCCTCAACCAGCTCGCCACGATGGGTCTGGTCGAGATCCTGCCGCAACGCCGCACCCGCGTCACCCCGATCGAGCCGGAGCGTTTGCGCGACCTCGTCGCCACCGTCGGCGTGCTCGTCGCGGGTGTCGTCCGGGATGCGACGCCGCTGCTGACGGACGCCGACCGCGACGAGCTCCGGTCGGCCGCCGACGGCGACCCCGCGTCTGTCGTGCGTACGGGGCTGTCGGCCGACGGCTTCCTCGGCGTCTTCGTGCGCCGCCTCGACAACGGCACCGTCGCGCGCCTGCTCAAACGGCACCTGCCCGAGGTGCAGCGCGCGCTCAACGCCGCCCCCTCCGAGGCCGCCTTCCAGAAGGCCCGCTCCTCGGTGTCGACCCTCGCCGACGCCGCCGTGGCGGGCAAGGCCGACAAGGCCGGCCGCGCCGCCACCGAGCTGTTCGACACCGCGCTGGTCACCCTCGCCGACGAGTTCGCCGCATCCCAGAAGGAGCTCCGCTGATGCCGCTGCCCGCGAACGACACTGCCCCCGTCGAGCGTCGGTTGCTGCGCGACGTCGTCTACACACGTCTCTACGACGGCATCCTGGACGGCACCCTGGAGCCGGGCGAGACCCTGCTCGACGAGAAGCTGACGGCCTGGCTCGGCGTCTCGCGCACGCCCATCCGCGAAGCGCTGATGAAGCTCGCCGACATCGGACTCGTCGAGATGGCGCCCAACCGCTACACGCGGGTCGCCCCGATCGACCTCAAGGCGATCGACGAGGCCATCTACGCCACCGGTCTGCTCCACGAGCACGCGGCGCGCACGATCGTCCCGACGCTCGACAACGCGGCCGTCGCCAAGCTCGACAAGGCCCAGAAGACGGTGCGGAAGGCCGCGAAGGCCCGCGACCTCCCGGCGCTCGGCCACGCATTCAACGACTTCTTCCTCGAGCTCGAGCGGGCCGGCGGCAACGACGTCCTCGTCTCCATGAGCGAAGGACTCAGCCCGCAGCTGCTCCGGTACATCTCGGCGTGGCAGACGCCGTTCGGCATCGACGACCTCCCCGAGGCCCTGGCGGGCATCGCGGCGGCGGCGAAGGACCGCGACGGCGCGAAGGCGGGCGATCTGGTGAAGGCGCTCTACGCGGCGCCGCTCAAGCAGTTCCTCGACGACTATCGCCGCAAGGACGCCGACATCGAGCGGACGCCCGTCTTCTGACCGATCAGGACGCCGCCTCCAGCAGCGCGGTGCGTAAGCGGGACGGGTCCACGCGCCAGTAGGTGTGGACGCGGCCGTCGATGAGCACGACCGGGATCTCCTCCACGTACTTCTCGTACAGCTCCGCATCCTGCAGGATGTCACGCTCCTCGACCCCGACCTCCGGCTCGCCGGACGGCAGATCGGCGATCACGCCGTGGATGACCTCCCTCGCGTCGTCGCAGAGGTGGCAGCCCGGTTTGCCGATGAGGGTCAGGGAGACGCTGGACACGTCTCCACTCTATGCACAGGACACAGCAAAAAGCGCCGGGCCGATCGGACCGACGCTTGAGCTGCAGGCCGGAGGCCTACTTCTTGTTGCGACGCTGGTGGCGCGTCTTGCGAAGAAGCTTGCGGTGCTTCTTCTTCGCCATACGCTTGCGACGCTTCTTGATAACGGAACCCACGTGGACCTCACAAAGAATCAGGGGCATGCCGCGGGGCGCGCGGCGACACGAAGTGACAGTCTACCCGACGTCACGCCGAGTCCGCGACGCCGCCTTCGTGGACGGTGGCCGTCTGCAGCAGATGCGCGACGGCGGACTCCGGAACACGGAACGATCGACCGAAGCGGATGGCCGGCAGTTCGCCCGCGTGGACCATGCGATAGACGGTCATGCGGGAGACGCGCATCATGTCGGCCACCTCGGCGACCGTCAAGAAGCGCACGTCCTTCAGATCGTGTGCCATCGTGTCCCTTTCCTGACCGCCATGGTACCCGGCGGGGTCAGTCCCTGCGCCACTTCTTCGGCGTCACGCGCTCGGTCGCCGAGGTGACGCGGTGGCGGGTGTCGGCGAGCACCTTGCCGACGGAGCTGGCGAAGTCGCGGGTCTCCTGGGCCAGCTGGACGCTCAGCTGGAGGTCGTCGTCGGATGCCGTGAACGGAATGATCCAGTCTTCGACCGACTCCAGCGGCCGCGAATCGAGGCGGTAGTAGCGGTGCTGGCCCTCCTCACGCACGGCGACGAGCCCGGCCTCCCGCAGCACTTTGAGGTGCTTGGACACGGTCGGCTGGCTGAGCTCGAGGGTCGCCACGATCTCCGACACGGATATATCGCCCGCGGCATGCGTCGCATCCGAGCTGCGATCGAGCAGTACGCGCAGGATCTCGCGCCGCGTCGGGTCGGCGATCACGTCGAAGATGTCGGCCATGTTCCCCAGGCTAGTCATTCCCCCGGCGCAGTACCATGTCCGAAGCCCGCCCCCGAAGAGGAAGACGACGGGAAGGACGCGACATGAGCACCACTCGGGCGGTCCGTGGCGGCGCCCTGACGTCCGTCGGACCGGTCCGCGCCGTGATCAACGGCTTCGCGGCCCGCAGCCCCTCGCGGTTCGCGATCGTCGTGTTCGCGGCGCTGGTCCTGCTGTTCACGCTGCTGTTCTCGCTGCCGATCTCGTCCGCGAACGGCAGGTGGACGCCGCTCGCCGACTCGCTCTTCACCGCCATGTCGGTCATCTGCGTCACCGGCCTCTCGACGGTCGACATGGCGACGCACTGGTCCTACTTCGGCCACCTGCTCGTTTACCTCGGTGTGCAGATCGGTGCGGTCGGCGTGCTGACCATGGCGTCCATCCTCGGGCTCATCGTGTCGCGCAAGCTCGGGCTGCGCGCCAAGCTCATGGCCGCCAGCGACAGCAACCCGTTGCGCGTCCACGCCGGGCCGGTCGCGGAGGGGCAGGCCGTGCGGCTGGGCGAGGTCGGCAAGCTGCTGACCACCGTGGCGCTGAGCATGGTCGTGATCGAGTTGGGCGTCGCGCTGCTGCTCTTCCCACGGATGCTGATCGCCGGCATCGACGTCGGCACGGCCGCGTGGGAATCGCTGTACTACTCGGCGATGGCGTTCACGAATACGGGCTTCACGCCGAACGCCGAGGGCATCGACGCCTTCGCGACCGATTACTGGTTCCTCTCGGCACTCATGGTCGGCGTGTTCCTCGGCGCGATCGGCTTCCCGGTCATCCTGGCCATCGCGTCCAACCTCCGGAAGAGGCGGCGCCGCTGGTCGATCCACGTGAAGCTGACGCTGCTCACCTCGGTGATCCTGCTGGTGGCGGGCGCGGCGCTGTACATCATCCTCGAATACGACAACCCGAAGACCTTCGGGCGGCTGGACGCGGGACATACCGTCTTCCAGTCCTTCTTCCTCTCCACGATGGCGAGATCGGGCGGATTCTCGACCATCCCGATCGACGACCTCCACGGGTCGAGCCTGCTCGTCACCGACATGCTGATGTTCATCGGCGGCGGGTCCGCGTCCACCGCGGGCGGCATCAAGGTGACGACGCTGGCCGTCCTCTTCCTGGCCGCTTTCGCGGAGGCCCGTGGGGTGGATTCGATGGATGCGTTCCGCCGCCGCATCCCGATCGACGTCCTGCGGCTGTCTGTCGCCGTCGCCCTCTGGGGTGCGACCATCGTGGCGGTCTCGACCATCCTCATCCTGCAGATCACGAAGGCGCCGCTCGATCACGTGCTGTTCGACGTCATCTCCGGCTTCGCCACCTGCGGTCTGTCGACCGGCCTGACCGCGAGGCTCCCGGACGCCGGCGTCTACATCATGGCCGCGACGATGTTCTGCGGACGCGTTGGTACAGTGACACTCGCCGCCGCCCTGGCGCAGAGCCAGCGCCGGCAGCTGTACACGAACCCCGAGGAGAGGCCGCTCGTTGGTTGACCGGATCAAGCACAACGCGCCCGTCCTCATCATCGGCCTCGGCCGCTTCGGTGCGGCGACCGCCGGCGAGCTGGACCGGCTCGGGCGCGAAGTGCTCGCGATCGACACCGACGCGGGGCTCGTGCAGAAGTGGGCGGACCGGGTGACGCACGCGGTCCAGGCGGATGCGCGGTCCATCGAGGGTCTTCGGCAGATCGGCGCGGAGGACTTCTCCATCGCCGTCGTCGCCGTCGGGTCGTCGATCGAGTCCAGCGTGCTCATCACCGCCAACCTCGTCGACCTGAAGGTGCCGCAGATCTGGGCGAAGGCGATCTCGCGGTCGCACGGCACCATCCTGGAACGGATCGGGGCCAACCACGTCATCTACCCGGAGGCGGAGGCCGGCGAGCGCGTGGCGCACCTCGTCTCGGGCCGGATGCTCGACTTCATCGAGTTCGACGACGACTTCGCGCTGGTCAAGATGTACCCGCCGAAGCCGATCCGCGGCCTGCCCCTCGGCCAGTCCGGGGTGCGCTCGAAGCACAACATCACGGTCGTCGGAGTCAAGCCGCCCGGACGCCCGTTCACCTACGCGACCGCCGACACCGTCGTCACCGACCACGACCTCGTCATCGTCTCCGGCGCCTCCGCCGACATCGAGCGCTTCGCCGCCCTCGAGTCCTGACCTCTGCCCGCGGGCTAGCCGGCGGCCAGTTCGCGGGCCCGAGCCAGGGCGGCGTCAGTGGCTCGGGCGAAGAGGGTGGGGAGGTCGGCGTCGGCCAGGACGGCGATCGCGCGCTCGGTCGTGCCGTTGGGGCTGGTGACGCGGCGGCGCAGCTCGGCCGGGTCCTCGCCGGAGGAGACGAGCAGCTGGGAGGCGCCGAGGAAGGTTCCGTTCACCAGGGTCGCGGCCTGCTCGGGCGTGAAGCCCTTCTGCACGGCGGCGTCGGTCAGCGCCTCGATGAGGAGGAAGACGTAGGCGGGGCCGGAGCCGGAGATCGTGCTCAGCGCATCCAGCTGCGACTCCGGCACCTCGACGACCTCGCCGACGGTCTCGAACAGGGCGCGCACGACATCCAGGTCCGACGGATCGGTCCGCGATCCGGCCGAGACCCCTGTGACCGCCTGCCCCACCACGGCGGGAGTGTTCGGCATCGCCCGGACGACCGACACGGAGTCCGGCAGCAGCGACTCCATGGTCGCCGCCGTCACTCCGGCCGCGACGCTCACGACGACCGTGCCCGGCGCGAGCGAGTCGCTGATCTCGGCCAGCAGGTCGCGCACCATCGCCGGCTTCACCGCGACGAGCACCACCTGCGCGCCGTCCACCGCCAGGCGGTTCGCATCGGCCTGGGCCTCGGTCGCGTACGCGGTGACACCGGGCGTCCCGGCGAGCTCCGCCGCCTTGGCCTCCGACCGGTTGGTGACCCGAATGCCCGCCACCTGCACCCCGGGCGCCAGCAGCCCGCTCAGGATGGCACGGCCCATCGAGCCGGCCCCCAGCATCGCGATCGTCGGCAGGGTCACGTTCTGCGTGTCGTCCATGGCTCCATCCTAGGATTGGGGGCATGAGCGCATCAGGTGGGACCAGAGCCATCGTGGCCGCGTTCGCGGCCAACCTCGGAATCGCCCTGACCAAGTTCATCGCGTGGTTCTTCTCCGGGTCGTCGTCGATGCTGGCGGAGGGCGTCCACTCGCTCGCCGACTCCGGCAACCAGCTGCTTCTGCTGCTCGGCGGCCGTCAGTCGCGGCGGAAGGCCGACCGCGAGCACCCGTTCGGATACGGCCGCGAGCGCTACGTGTACGCGTTCGTCGTGTCGATCATCCTGTTCTCCGTGGGCGGCGTGTTCTCGATCTACGAGGGCGTCGAAAAGCTCACCCACCCGCACCCGCTCGAGAACGCGTGGCTGCCGATCCTCGTGCTGCTCATCGCCATCGCGCTGGAGTCGTTCTCGCTGCGCACCGCGGTGCACGAGTCGCGCCCGCACAAGCAGGGGATGACGTGGCCGCAGTTCGTCCGCCGCGCCAAGGCCCCTGAGCTCCCGGTCGTGCTGCTGGAGGATGTGGCCGCCCTCACCGGTCTGGTGTTCGCGCTCCTCGGCGTCGGGCTGACCATCATCACGGGCAACAGCGTCTGGGACGGCATCGGGACGGTGCTGATCGGCCTCCTGCTGGTCACGGTCGCGATCATCCTGGGCATGGAGACGAAGAGCCTGCTCGTCGGCGAGGGCGCCAGCGACCAGGACGTCGCGGCGATCGAGAAGGCCGTGACCTCGGGCGACGACGTCGAGCGCATCATCCACATGAAGACGCTGTACCTCGGCCCGGACGAGCTCATGGTCGCCGCAAAGCTCGCCTTCTCGGGCGAGCACCGTCTCGCCGAGGTCGCCGCCGCGATCGACGACGTCGAGCGTCGCATCCGCGAGGCCGTCCCCGCCGCCCGCGTCATCTACATCGAACCGGACGTCTGGATCGACCCGAACGACCGGGCGCCCGCCACCGACACCATCGTCATCAAAGGACTCGAGTGACCCGCACCGCCGTCATCCTGCAGCACGACCCCAGCATCCACCTCGGCAACATCGGCCCGGTCCTCGTCGAGCACGGCTACGAGCTCCGGATCGTGGATGCGAGCACCGAGGATGTGACGGCGATCGACCCGGCGGAGGCCGACCTTGTGGTCGTGCTCGGCGGCGAGATGGGCGCCTACCAGACCGACGAGTTCCCGTTCCTGCAGGCCGAGAAGGACCTGCTCCGGGCCCGGATCGAGGCCGAGCGGCCGACACTCGGCGTCTGCCTCGGGGCCCAGCTCATGGCCGGCGCGCTCGGGCAGCGCGTGTACCGCGGTGACACCACCCAGATCGGTTACCGACGAGTGGAGCCGACGGAGGCTGGCGTGGACTCGCCCATCCGCCACTTCGACGGCGTCCCGGTCGTGGAGTGGCACGGCGACACCTTCGAGCTGCCGGAGCAGGCGACGCTGCTCGCGTCGTCCAGCGACTACTCGAACGAGGCGTTCGCAATCGGCGACTTCGCGCTCGCGGTGCAGTTCCACCCCGAGGTCACCGACGAGATGCACGAGGCGTGGGTCGCCGACGGGTACAACGAACTCGACGAGCTGGCCATCGACCCGGAGGCGCTGCGCCGCGACCGCGAGCTGCACTCGGCGCGGATGCAGGAGGCGTCCCGCGCGGCCTTCTCGGAGTGGCTGAGCAGCCTGAAGCGGTAACGGTAGAGGCAGGCCCGAGCGCTCAGCGCTTCGCGCGGAAGAAGTCGAGCAGCACCTCGCCGCACTCCTCCGCGAGAACACCGGCGTACACCTGCACCTGGTGGTTCAGTCGCCGGTCGCGCAGCACGTCGTACACCGACCCTCCTGCGCCGGCCTTCTCATCCCACGCGCCGAAGACGACGGTCGGGACGCGCGCCGCGAGCACCGCGCCCGCGCACATCACACAGGGCTCGAGCGTCACGACGAGTGTGCATCCCTCGAGGTGCCAGTCGTCGCGCGTCGCGGCTGCGTCCCGCAGGGCCAGCACCTCCGCGTGCGCCGTCGGGTCGTGCCGCAGCTCGCGCTCGTTGCGGCCGCGGCCGATGACGCGGCCCTCCTCGTCGAGCACCAGCGCGGCGACCGGGACGTCGCCGGTGACGAACGCGAGCCGGGCGTCGTCGAGCGCGGCGCGCATCCACTGCTCGTACGAGCTGGGGACGGTCAGGCTCACGGGGGCTCCTCGGGGATGTTTCGGCTAGCCTTGAGCCTATGCGAGTGCACGTTGCGGACCACCCTCTCATCACCCACAAGCTGACGGTGCTCCGCGACGCGTCGACCCCGTCGCCGGTGTTCCGCCAGCTCACGGAAGAGCTCGTGACCCTGCTCGCCTACGAGGCCACGCGCGGCGTGCGCGTCGAGCCGGTCGAGATCCAGACTCCGGTCACCAAGACGACCGGCGTCGCGCTGAGCGAACCGCGTCCGCTGGTCGTCCCGATCCTGCGCGCCGGGCTCGGCATGCTCGAGGGGATGGTGCGGCTCATGCCCACCGCCGAGGTCGGGTTCCTCGGGATGGTGCGCAACGAGGAGACGCTGGAGCCGACGACGTACGCCGAGCGCCTGCCGATGGACCTGTCCGACCGCCAGTGCTTCGTGCTCGACCCGATGCTCGCGACGGGCGGCTCGTTGGGCGCCGCGATCGACTTCCTCTTCCAGCGCAACGCGGTGGATGTGACCGCCATCTGCCTGCTCGCGGCCCCCGAGGGTCTGGAGGCGCTGGAGAAGGCGACCGAGGGCCGCAATGTGACCATCGTCCTCGGCTCGCTGGACGAGCGGCTGAACGAGAACGGCTACATCGTGCCAGGTCTGGGCGACGCCGGCGACCGCCTCTACGGCACCGTGTAGCGGTCCGCAACATTACGTAATCATTTGACACGTCGAGTCATGATCGGTTTTACTGTCCTGCATGACTGACAACGCGCGTACCCTGACCTCCTTCGAGGCCCTTGGGAATGCCGGCATGATGATGGCCGGCCGCGACGCAGTCATGTGTTGCCGAATGTGCCGCTGATCTGACGACCATTCGCCGAGCAGCCGCCCTCCGACCGCACCCGGTCGTGACCTGGCGAACGCTCCCCGGGATCGCCGCAACCAGGCTCCCGCGCATCAGCCCTTTCTGACAGGGCACAACACGACACTCCCGCGAATCCCTGCACCTCCGCTTCATCGGCGGAGCATCGTCGCACATCGGGACGCGGAACATCATCATCGAAGGACTTGATCCCCATGTCTCTGGCTACCATCGACACCACCTACGCCCGCACCGCCACCGTCTCGCCCGTCGCCCCGGTCCGTCCGGCCCCCGTCGCGCCGGCCGCGGCCGCCGCCGCCGAGTCCGCTCCGCGCATCCGCGCCGTCCCGGAGGGCACCGAGGCTCGCGGCTTCGTGCTCTACGTCGGGATCGACGAGGCCAAGGCCCTCGCCGACGGCACCGACCTCGGCCGCATCGTGGAGGCGCTGAAGCGGCTGACCGCCGAGATCGCCCCCTCCGCCGAGACCTACGCCGCGGTCGCCCTGGCCCCCGCCGGCGCCGGCGGACGCGACGTGGATGTGGTCCGCCTCGCGCTGCAGGACCCGTCGGCGGTCGCCAAGCACCGCCAGACCGTGACGGTCGACGAGGACGAGGACCGTGCCGCTTCCGGCGTCGTCGTCGACATCTCGCGCAAGCGCCTGGTGCTCGACAACCAGACCGTCGCGCTGACGTACAAGGAGTTCGAGCTGCTGCAGTACCTGGTGCTGCGCGAGGGCCGGACGATCGAGCGCTCGGAGCTGATCAGTTCGCTGTGGAGCGACGCGGACGAGGACGAGGTGCCCAACGAGCGCACCATCGACGTCCACGTGCGCCGCCTGCGCTCCAAGCTGGCTCGCTACGAGGACATCGTGCGCACGGTCCGCGGCGTCGGCTACCGCTTCGACCGCCACGCCGACGTCTCCATCCGCTACGCGAGCGCCCCCTCCCCCGACCTCTTCTGAGCCCACCCCCGCAGCCCGCGCGCACAGGAAGAACGTCGCGATCCGGAGCGGACCACGACGTTCTTCCTGTGCTCGGCGGCTGCGGCTAGGTGGTGCGCTGGTAGGTGCGGAAGGCGGATGTGGCCCAGGCGGCCATGACGACCGCGAGCGCCAGCAGCAGGGCGGCGTGGAACCACAGGGTCGACCAGTCCGGGGTTGCACTCAGCGCCTGGCGGCCGACGATCACCGCCCACTCGAACGGGTTGTACGCGGCCACGTTCTGCACCCACTCCGGCGACAGCTTCGTGTTCATGATCGCCGAGCTGAGGAACATCAGCGGCAGCGTGATCAGCTGCGATATGCCGATCAGCGCCGTCTGCTCGCGAGCCAGCAGCGCCACCGCGTTCGACAGCGAGCAGAACACAGCGGTCAGCAGCACCACTCCGAGCAGGAGCAGCAGGATGCCGACCACCCCGCCCTCGAAGCGCGCCCCCGCCCAGAAGGCGATCCCGACCACCACGAGCGACTGCGCCACCGCGAGGATCGACTGGTACACCAGCGTCGAGACGATCATCGCCGCACGGTTGGTCGGCGACGTGAGGAACCGGTCCATCACGCCGCGGTCCATGTCCTGGATGTAGACGGTGCCCGACCACGCGCTGCCGAACAGCGCGAGCATCATGACGACGCCCGGTGTCAGGTACTCGAGGTAGCTCTGCCCGGCGTTGCCGAAGCCGGGGATCTCGATGACCGATTTGAACAGCTGCCCGAACAGCAGCAGCCAGATCACCGGCTGGACCAGGTTCATCACCAGGAACGCCGGCATCCGCCAGGCCGCCCGCAGCTGACGGCCGGTCAGCAGCAGGGTGTGGGTGAGGAAGGTCGGCCCGGTCCGACGGAGCGGGCGGGACGGTGCGAGGGTTGCGGCGGTCATGATGCGTCCTCCAGGACGAACTCGGCGGACTCCTGCGCCCGCGTGAAGGTGCGGCCGGTGTGCCGCAGGTAGACGTCGTCCAGGCTCGGCCGGGCGACCGTGGCGGAGGCGACGGCGACGCCCGCGGCCTCCAGCGCCGCGAGGGCGAGCGGGAGCGTGGCGGCGCCGACGTCGGCGCGGGCGCGCAGGGTGCGGCCGTCGCCGCCCACCTCGCGCAGCGCATCCACCCGTTGCAGGGTGGAGAGCCCGGCGAGTGGATCGGCGTCACCGGCCAGCTCGACCACGATGGCGTCGCCCCGGAGTCCGTTCTTCAGCTCCTCGGGCGTTCCCCCGGCGACGACCCGGCCGTGATCGACGATCGCGAGCCGGTCGGCGAGGCGGTCCGCCTCATCCAGATAGTGCGTCGTCAGCAGGACGGTCAGGTTCTCGGCCGCCGTCATCCGTTCGAGCTCCAGCCAGAGCTCGGCGCGCGCCTCCGGGTCGAGCCCGGTGGTCGGCTCATCCAGGAAGAGCACCTGCGGACGGTGCATGAGGCCGATCGCCACATCCAGCTTGCGGGCCATGCCGCCGGAGTAGGTCTTGACCTGCCGGCGCGCGTGCTCGGTGAGTCCGAAGCGGTCGAGCAGTTCGCGGGCGCGCGCCGCCGCATCCCGCCCGGGCATGCCCTGCAGGCGGCCGGCCAGGAGGAGGTTTTCAACCCCGGTGTCGGACGGGTCGGAGACCGGCTTCTGTGCGACGTACCCGATGGCCCGGCGTACGCGGGCAGGATGGCGGATGACGTCGATCCCGGCCACTGACGCCGAGCCGGAGTCGGGCCGTGCGAGCGTCGACAGGATCTTCATGGTGGTCGACTTGCCGGCGCCGTTCGGGCCGAGCAGCCCGAACACGGTCCCGGACGCGACCTCGAAGCCGAGGTCGTCGAGCGCACGAACGGGGGCTTGCCCCTGCCGCCGCTGTAGGTCTTCACGAGGTGGGCGGCGGCGAGTGCCGGCCCGGTTGCGGATGCCATGGTGGCTTTCCTCTCTGATCTGATGGTCAGCCACCGCAACGGGATATCCTGGAAGGAGCCCTCGGTGACTGTTGACGCAGGTTCCGAATGGAACGACTGAAGGTGTGGATGGCCGGAGAGTTGCCGCTCTCCGGCCATCGTTCTGTCTAGGCGCGGTACAGGGCGGCCGCCTCCTCCCCGAAGAAGCCGGCGGCGATGCGCTCGCTCAGCTCCTCCATCCCGACACCTTCGGCGAGCAGCCGGTGCAGCTGCTCCCAGCCCTCGTAGCCGCCGATCGAGCGGTCGCGGATGCGCGCGGCCAGATCGGCGACGAAGGCACGCTCGGCCTCGAGGACAGCCAGGCGGTAGTCGGACTCCACCATGAAAAGCTCTGGGAGCCCGCGGACCTGCTCGTGCAGCGTCCGTCGCGCCGCGAGGTCTGCGTCGATCCGGTCGCGGCGGCTCTCGAGCAGGTCGGCGGCGACCTCCGGGGGCAGCATCGGCAGCAGCGACAGCCCGGTCTCGATCGCCGGGTACTCCTTCACCGGCACCTCGATGAGCTCCCGCAGCCACTCCTCCGCCTCGGCGCGGCCGGAGTCGGTGATCGCGTAGACGACGCGCTCCGGACGGTTGCCCTCGCGCTCGGTCTGCGCCACCTCGATGAAGCCGTGCTTCTCGAGCGACTTGATGACGGCGTAGAGGGAGCCGAAGTTGAGGCGGATGCTGTCCTCCTTGCCCCGCTCCCGCATCGTGGTCGTCATCTCGTACGGGTACATCGGGCGCTCCCAGAGGCAGGCGAGCACGGCCAGGGCCAGCGGGTTGGACACCGCGCGCTTGGACATGGTCACCTCCACTCGCATCTGATTACTCTGAGTAGAGTATTCGATCCAGAGTGAATCTGTCCAGAGCTAGGCGGGATAGGCGCGATAGAAGAGTGTCTGCAACGGGATCTCCACCGGAGCCGGGCCGTACTCCACCTCGAGGCGCCGGGCGAGTTCGCGCAGGAGGGCCGGGATGTCGGCCGATCGCCGGCGCAGCTGGTCGGCGACCGGGTTGCCCAGGAGCAGTCCGTCGGCGAAGGCCGACCACGAGGCCACCCTCGAGGTGTGCGGGAGCACATCCACCCGGATGCGGCCGAACCCGGCCGCCTGAGCCTCGTCGCGCAGGTAGCCGACGTCGCTCAGTCCGAACGGCACCTGGTAGAACGTCGGAGGGTCGGCCGGGAAGGTCTCGGCGAGCAGCTGGTGCGTGATCGCGGCGAACCGGTTCTTCGCGTGGCTGTCCCAGACAGAGAAGTGGAAGACGCCTCGTGGAGCGAGCACGCGACGGGCCTCGCGGAAGCCGGCTGCGAGGTCTGGCAGGAACATGACGCCGAACTGGCACGCGACCGCGTCGAAGTCGCCCTCATGGAAGTGCAGGTGCTGGGCGTCGGCGACGTCGATGCGGGTGGATGCGGGCACCTTCTTGTGCGCCAGGTGCAGCATCGCCTCGTTGAGGTCGGTGACGACGAGCTCCGCGCGCGGGCTGTAGCGCGCGATCGCGGCGGACGAGATGCCGGTGCCGGCGGCGGTCTCGAGGATGCGGCCCGGCTCGGTCTCGGCGACCGCTCGCCCGAGCACGTCGGCGTAGTACTCGAACAGCACCGGCCCGAGGCCGGCGTCGTAGTGCGCGGGGATGTCGCCCCGGAAGGCCGCGGAGTCGTCGGTCACGCGGCGAGGATACCGCTCAGGTCATCGCTCGGGAGTGCATAGGAGATTCGCAGAAAAAATAACGACTTGATAACTAGATGCCGTTACCTCTTCGTTATATAGTTCAAGAGCAATGGTTGTTTGCTGTGGCAGCCATCGCGGAATGTGATTGCAGGACACTCTTGGTGCAAGGGAGAGGGCCGGCCGCTAGCCTCTGCGGCCGGCCCTCGATCTTTGCGCGGTGACCTCTCCATCCGCTTCCCGCCCGTGGTAACACGGATGTCGACGTACCCTCATGATGAGAAGATGCGAATGCATCGAGCATGAGGAGGAGAGTCATGACCGAGACCGCGACGCAGGGCTCACCCGGCCGCTCGCGCATCAGCGCGGTGGCGGCGTGGGAGTCGCTTTTCCGTGCGCAGGTCGCCGTCATGCGCACGCTGGCGGCCGAGTTCCCGACGCGGGACATCTCGTTCAACGAGTACGACGTGCTCTTCAACCTCTCGCGCCAGCCGAACCGCGAACTGCGGCTGCGCGACCTCAACAAGCACGTGCTCCTCACCCAGCCCAGCGTCAGCCGGCTCGTCGATCGTCTCGTCGCGCGCGGCCTCGTGGCCAAGGAGCCCGAGCCCTCGGACGCCCGCGGCACCGTGATCCGCCTGACCGATAAGGGATTCGAGATGTTCCGCCGCGTTGCGGTCGACCATGTGAAGACGATCAACGCGCGGGTCGGCAGCCGGCTGACCACCGACGAACTCGAGACGCTGGCTCAGCTCTGCGACAAGCTGCGCGAGAGCTCCTGACGCAACCGTCCACAGGTCCGGCGGCATTCGTTCTCTCCACAACCTGGACGTCGACCTCCCGGAGCGGTCACGACCGACGCGTATCATTGCCGCCACGGAAGAATGGTCTCGACGAGGGAGAACGTGACGCATGAGATGGGGATGGGCGCCTGCCCTTGCGGGATTCGTCGCGCTGAGCGGTCTGGCCGGCGTGCTCGCAGCAGCGGCGGTCACACCGGCGGTCGCGCTGACCGGCTCGGCGGCAGACTCCACCATCAGCGTCTTCGACGGCCTGCCTGAGTACATCAAGGTCGAGCCGCTGGCCCAGGCGTCGACGATGTACGCGCTGAGCAACGGGCAGCAGGTGCCGATCGCGACCTTCTACTCCCAGAACCGCATCGAGGTGGGCTGGGACGGCATCTCCCAGAACCTGAAGGACGCGGCGATCGCGACCGAAGATCCGCGCTTCTACGAGCACGGCGGCGTCGACGTCACAGGAACCCTGCGCGGCGCCGTCCTCACGGCACTGCACAAGTCGGTGCAGGGCGGTTCGTCCATCACCCAGCAGTACGTGAAGAACATCCTCGTGCAGCGCTGCGAGAACAAGCAGCCCGACCCGACGGCGACCGACGCGGTGCAGAAGAAGCAGCTCACCGCCTACGAGGCCTGCTACAACGACGCCACCAAGGTCGACCCGTCCCGCAAGCTCAAAGAGATGCGGTACGCGATCGGGCTCGAGAAGGAGTACTCGAAGAACGACATCCTGCAGAGCTACCTGAACATCGCGCTCTTCGGCGGCCGGGTCTACGGCGTGCAGTCGGCGGCCGAGTACTACTTCGGGGTCGGGGCGAAGGATGTGAACCTGCAGCAGGCGGCGACGCTGATCGCCATCCTGAACAACCCGGACAACCTGCGCATCGACAAGCCGAACAGCAAGGAGAACGGCGCGGCCGACGGGTACAAGGAGACCCTGGACCGGCGGAACTACGTGCTCGACCGGATGCTCGCCAACGGCAAGATCACCAAGGAGGAGCACGACGCCGCCCGCGCCACGAAGGTCGAGCCGAAGATCACGCCGACCCAGAACGGCTGCATGACGGCGCAGCAGTACAACGCGGCGTTCTTCTGCGACTACGTCGAGCGCGTCATCGAGCAGGACCCGATCTTCGGCAAGACCGAGGACGACCGCTCCAACTTCCTCACGCGCGGCGGGCTCAAGATCTACACGACGCTCAACCTCGACCTGCAGAACCAGGCGCAGGCGGCTGTGAGTTCGTACATCCCGCCGGCCGACCCGCGCCTCGACCTCGGCTCCTCGAACGTGGCGGTCGAAGTCGGCACGGGCCGGGTGGTCACCATGGTTCAGAACCGGCCGTACGACAACACGGCGGAGCCCGCTCCCTCGACCACGGCGGTCAACTACAACACCGACTACGCCTACGGCGGGTCGGAGGGCTTCCAGACGGGATCGGCGTACAAGGTCTTCGACCTGCTCGAATGGCTCAATGAAGGGCACTCGCTCTACCAATCGGTGAGCGGGACGCAACACGTCTTCCCGCAGACCTCGTTCCACTCCAGCGACCCGTGCAACGACATCGGCGGCGCTCCGTGGAACGTCTCCAACGACGAGGGCGAGTCGGTCTCGTCGACGAGCGTCATGAACGCGACCGCGCAGTCCATCAACACGATCTTCGCGAAGATGGCGACCTCGCTCGACCTCTGCGGCATCAAGCAGCGCGCGCAGGACCTGCTGGTTCACGGCGCGGACGAGGCGGCCAACCCCTACATGGCCAACCCGTCCTCGGTGCTCGGCACCAACTACATCGCACCGCTGACCATGGCGACCGCCTACGCGGGCCTCGCCAACAACGGCGTCGCCTGCAGCCCGATCGCGATCGACAAGATCATCAACGGCGACGGCAGCGCGCATGCGGTACCGAAGTCGCAGTGCTCGACGACTCCGATCGACCCCCAGGTCGCCGCGGCGGCGATCTACGCGCTCCAGGGCGTGCTGCGTGGCGGCGGCACCGCGGCCTCCGCGAACCCCGGCGACGGCATCCCCGTCTTCGGCAAGACCGGAACGACGGACGACTCGATCGAGAACTGGCTGGTCACATCCACCACGAAGGTCGCGCAGGCCACCTGGGTGGGCAACGTGCAGGGCGGAGTGGCACTCCGCAGCGTCAGCTTCCAGGGAATCGGCGGAGGCAACGTCAAGTTCGCCATCGCGAAGCGGGTCATCGCCGCGCTGAACGCCGCGTACGGCGGATCGGCGTTCCCGTCGCCCGCCGGCAAGTACACGACCGCTCCCCCGGCGCCGAAGCCTCCGACGACGGCGCCCGCCCCGGGTGCGCCGACGGCACCGGCACCCGGAGGCGGAGGTCGAGGGGGCGGCGGTCAGGGCGGCGGTCAGGGCGGTCCCAACCCCCGAAGAAGCCCTGAACAGCGCAACAGCTGCCTAGTCATCCGGCACGATATTCGGACTAGTGTTATCGCGTGGGCCGCACTCCAGATCCGAACCGCAAGCCGGAACTCCTCGCGCGCATCATGGACCATGTGGCGACCGAGCCGCTTTCGCGCATGACGTTCCGCAGTCTGGCGAGCGCTCTGGGCGTCAGCACCTACTCGTTCGTGTACCACTTCGGGTCGCGGCAGGAGATGATCGACGCCATCCTCGAGGAGGGCGTGCGCCAGCAGTCCGAGTCGCTGATCGGCGTGGATGTGACCGCTTTCGACCGCGATCAGTTCCGGGATTGGTACAAGGAGGCCTTCCGGCACTCGCTGCGCGAGAACAACCGGACGGCGCTGCGACTGCAGTTCGAGGCGGGCGCGCTCGAGCCGATCGACCCCGACATCGGGCAGCGCGTCACCGTCGCGTTCACCCAGTGGCGCGACACCGTGAAGTCATGGCTCAAGAAGCAGGGCATCGAGAGCCGCCGCGCCGGAGTCCTCGCGCACTGGCTGGTCGACTCCGCCGCCGGCCTGCACTTCGGCTTCCTGATCAGCGGCGACCGCAACGGCACCGTCCAGGCGTTCGACGTCTTCCTGACGGCGTTCCTGCGCGAGGCCTTCGGCGACTGACCGGCCGTCAGTCCTGATCGCGCTCGGCGACGGTCTTCACGCCGGCGAGCATCTGAGCCCAGTTCCCCTGCGCGTGCTCGGCGGCCTCACGGGTCGGGTTGTTGTCCTGATCGAGGGTGATGCGCGTCCCGCCGGGGATCGCATCCACCTCGAACCGGAGCGTGTGGTAGTTGTCGGGCTCGTCGGGCAGACCACTGAGCGGGCTGAAGTGCGTCAGCACGATCCG
Organism: Leifsonia poae; assembly: GCF_050632865.1. Taxonomy (GTDB): domain Bacteria; phylum Actinomycetota; class Actinomycetes; order Actinomycetales; family Microbacteriaceae; genus Leifsonia; species Leifsonia poae_B. Next base: position 303,078 of record NZ_JBODSA010000003.1, read on the forward strand.
CCACGGCTCCTCGCGGTTCTCGAGCTCGATCACCCGCCCGTGATCCTCGAACAATTTCCCCTGCCATTCGCCGCGCCAGACGATCTTCGAGCCGACACGCCAGTCCGAGACGACCTCCGCCCCGAACATGATCTCGGGCCGCGCGCCGTTCGACGTGAGCACCTTCCACACCGTGCTGCGCGGGGCCGCCACGTCGATCTCCGCCCGTGCCACGTACTCGCCCATTTCCCCTCCCGGTTCGTGCCGCCTATCCCACACCCGCAGGAGCGGCCGCGCAAGACCGGCGCTGTGGCACCGCGTCAGCCGCGGGAGAGGACGACCGCCTCCCAGGGCCGCAGCACACCGCGCGGGGCGGCCGAGGCGCCGAGGTTCGAGAGCACCGGCTCCGCGTCCGACCAACCGGGCAGCTTGGCCGGGTCGAACGTCGCCTCGTCGCCGGTGAGATTCGCCAGCACGAGCAGCGCCCTGCCGCCGAGGGCGCGGGTGTACGCGAAGATCTGCGGATGCTCGGGCAGCACGAGCGTGTAGTCGCCGCGCGCCACCACGTCCGACCGGTGCCGGAGGTCGATCAGCGCTCGGTAGTGCGCGAAGACCGAGTCGTCGTCGGCGACCTCGGCCTCGGCGTTGATCTCGGCCGCGTTGGGGTTGGACGCGATCCACGGCGTCCCGGTCGTGAATCCCGCATTCGGGCCCGCGGTCCACTGCATCGGAGTGCGGGCGTTGTCGCGGCTGGTCCGCCGCAGCGCCGCCAGCACGACCTCTGCCGGGGCGCCCAGGATGTCGACCGCCTCGGCGTAGTGGTTGAGCGATTCGATGTCGCGGAAGTCGTCGATCGACGCGAACGGCACGTTCGTCATCCCCAGCTCTTCGCCCTGGTAGACGTACGGCGTCCCTCGCATCAGGTGGAGAACCGTTCCCAGCGCCTTGGCGGACGGGACGCGGTGCTCGCCGTCGTCGCCGAACCGGCTGACGACGCGCGGCTGGTCGTGGTTGTTCCAGTAGAGGCTGTTCCAGCCGACGTCCGCGAGCCCTTCCTGCCACTTCGACAGGTTGCGCTTGAGGTCGAGCACCGACGCCGGCCGGTGGTCCCACTTGCCGCCGGGGCCGTGATCGAGGTCGACGTGCTCGAACTGGAACACCATGTCGAGCTCACCGTTCGCCGGGTCGGTGAAGCGCCGCGCCTGCTCGACGTCGACGCCGGGCATCTCGCCGACGGTGAGGTAGCGGTCGCCGCGGCCGAGGAACACCCGCTGGTGCATCTCGTGCAGGAACTCGTGGATGCGCGGCCCCTGACCGAAGTAGGGGTACGCATTCCCGTACAGCGCGCCTTCCGGCACCTCGCCGTCGGGGAGGTCGGTGACCTTCGAGATGAAGTTGATGACGTCCATCCGGAAGCCGTCGACCCCGCGGTCGAGCCACCAGTTCATCATGTCGTAGACGGCCTCGCGCACCTCCGGGTTCTCCCAGTTGAGGTCAGGCTGTTTGCGGGAGAAGAGGTGGAGGTAGTATTCGCCGGTCTGCGGGTCGAGCTGCCAGGCGGGCCCGGAGAAGAAGGAGCCCCAGTTGTTCGGCTCTGCGCCGTGCTCGCCCGGCTGGTGCCCGGCGCGCGCCGGGCGCCACCAGTACCAGTCGCGCTTGGGGTTGTCGGTCGAGGACGCCGACTCGATGAACCACGGGTGCTCGTCGGAGGTGTGGTTGACCACCAGGTCCATGACCAGCTTCATCCCGCGGGCGTGCAGGCCATCGAGCAGTTCGTCGAAGTCCTCGAAGGTGCCGAACAGCGGATCGATCGCGCGGTAGTCGCTGATGTCGTAGCCGTTGTCGTCATGCGGCGACGCGTAGATCGGGGACAGCCAGACCACGTCAACACCGAGGGTCTTGAGGTAGTCCAGGTGCTCGATCACGCCGCGCAGGTCGCCGATCCCGTCGCCGTCGCTGTCCGCGAAGCTCCGCGGGTAGACCTGATAGACGACCGCCGACTGCCACCACTTGTCGTTCACGCGCCCACCCTACCCGAGCGGTACGCGCCGTCCCGTCCGCGCCGACTCGCGTGCGGCGAGCGCGACCCGCAGCGCGTCGACGGCGACGGCCACGGGGGCGGTCGCCGGCTCGGTTCCCTGCTCGATGCAGCCCAGGAAGTAGCGCGCCTGCTCGGCGAAGGCGTCCCCTGCGGAGGTGTCGGCCGTATCCACTGCGACGTCCCCGACGACCTCCAGCGTTGAGCGGAACGGCGCACCGGCGGGCAGGTCCGACGCGTGCAGCAGCTGCGCGATCCCGCCCTCCGCGTATTCGACGGTCGTGACGACCGGGGTGCCGAAGCCGTCGCCCTCGAGCGGGACGCTGGTGACCGCGACCGCGCGCCCGAGGTAGGCGTTCGCCTGGTCGATGTCGTGGATGCCGAAGTCCACGAGCATGCCGCCGGACCGCTCCTCGTCCTTCAGCCAGTCGTAGCCGACAGGCGCATCCGAGATGCGGGAGGCGCGCACGACCCGCGGCCGGCCGACCGACCCGGCGGCGACGCGGGCGGCGAGCGCGGCGTAGCCCGGGAAGAAGCGGACGACGTGCGCGACCATCAGCCTCCCCGCCGCTCGGGATGCCGCGTCCACCACTCGCTGCGCGTCCTCCAGCGTCAGCGCGATCGGCTTCTCGAGCAGGACGTGACGCCCGGCCTCCAGCGCTTCGATGGCGAGCAGCGCGTGCGACGGCGTGGGCGTGCAGATAGACACGATCGTCAGGTCGGGATCGGCGAGCGCAACGGCGAGCGATGTGGCCCAGCGGGCGCCCGGCGCATCCCGCAGCTCCGGACGCCGCCGCGGCGAGACGACCCACCGCACCGGCACGCCGACCCGGGCCCAGGCCGTCGCGTGCGCTTGCCCCATCCGTCCTGCACCGACGACGGCGACGCCATGCGCGGTCATCGCACGACGAGGTCGACGCGCGACGGGTCGAACAGCGCGTCGAGGATGAGCCGGCCGGCACCGCGGATGCCCGCGTTCTCCTTGGCCGAGCTCACGGCGATCTCGAGCTGGTCGGTGATCATCGGCAGGCAGTCGGAGTAGATGGCCGATCGCACCCCGGCGACGAACGCCTCCGCCTCCCCCAGGATGCCGCCGAGCACGAGCCGCTGCGGGTTGAAGAAGTTCATGATCGTCGCGAGGACGCCGCCGGTGCGCAGGCCCGCCTCCCGCAACTCCTGTGTGGCGCGGGGATGCGCGTCGCGCGCGAGCGCCAGCACCTCGCGGGTGTCGGCGATGTCGACCCCGGAGGAGCGCAGGGCCTGTACGATCGCGGCGCCACCGGCCACCGCATCCAGGCAGCCGATCCGCCCGCACGAGCACAGTACCGCCGGGGCGCCCGGGACGGTGACGTGGCTGATGTCCCCGGCCATCCCGTGGAAGCCGTGATAGACGCCGCCGAAGGCGATGATGCCGCAGCCGATGCTCGACCCCGCCTTGACGAAGACCAGCTCGCCGACATCCGCGCCCCCGGCGGCGAGGGTGTCGTACTCCCCGAGCGCCATCAGGTTGGCGTCGTTGTCGACGGCGGCCGGGAGACCGGTGATGCGGGTGAGCTCGGCCGCGACGTCCACGCCGTTCCAGCCGGGCATGCGCGAGGGCGAGACCATGCGACCCGTGGTCGAGTCGACCGGGCCGGGCAGGCCGATCCCGAACCCGCGGAGGGTCTGCCCGGGTTGCGCGTGCTCGGCGGTCAGCTCTGCGGCGACCTCGGCGATCCAGCCGAGCACGGCCGCCGGGCCTGTGCTGATGTCCATCGACTCGTTCCGGGAGGCGAGGAGGCGGCCGCCGAGGTCGATGAGCCCGAAAGTTGCATGGTGCGAGCCGAGGTCGGCAGCGCAGACGACGCCGGTGGACGCATCCACTTCGAGGGCGCGGGGGCGGCGCCCTCCGTGGGAGACTCCGGCACCCGCCTCGCGCAGGTAGCCGGCGGCGATGAGCGCGTCCACGCGCTGCGAGACAGTCGACGGAGAGAGGCCGGTGCTGCGTGCGATGTCGGCGCGCGACCGCGAGCGGCCGGAGCGGACGAGGTCGAGGATGCCGCCGGGGGTGCCCGGACCGGCGTGGACCGGCGTCCCCTCGACCGTGCTCGGCCCCATCGTGCTCACCATCGGCGCGTCCCCTCGTTTCGTAGAGAATACTGTACCGACTTCGTTCGATATCGCATTAACTAATTTCGATATTGCGATTATTGGCGGTTACTTAGTACGCTCATCGAAACCTGCCCGACAACGATGCGAGGAACCACCGATGACAGCAACGGACGCCCGGCCGATGGTGAGTCTGCGCGCGGTCGACAAGCACTTCGGCGACCTCCACGTGCTGCAGAACATCGACCTCGACGTCGCCGAGCGCGAGGTCGTCGTCGTGGTCGGCCCCTCCGGGTCGGGCAAGTCGACCCTGTGCCGTTCCATCAACCGGCTGGAGACGATCGACTCCGGCGAGATCCGCGTCGACGGCGAGCTGCTGCCGGAGGAGGGCGCACCACTCGCGAAGCTGCGCGCCGAGGTCGGCATGGTCTTCCAGTCGTTCAACCTGTTCGCGCACCGCACGATCCTCGACAACGTCACGCTCGCTCCGCTCAAGGTCCGCAAGCTCGGCAAGGACGCGGCGCGCGCCCAGGCGATGGAACTCCTCGACCGCGTGGGCATCGCCGACAAGGCGGACAGCCACCCCGCACAGCTCTCCGGCGGACAGCAGCAGCGCGCCGCCATCGCCCGCGCACTCGCCATGCAGCCGAAGGTCATGCTCTTCGACGAGCCCACCAGCGCGCTCGACCCCGAGATGGTCGGCGAGGTGCTGGATGTGATGACCTCCCTCGCCAAGGAGGGCATGACGATGATCGTCGTCACCCACGAGATGGGCTTCGCCCGCCGTGCCGCCGATCGCGTGGTCTTCATGGACCGCGGGCAGATCGTCGAGCAGGCGCCGCCCGCCCAGTTCTTCGACTCGCCGGCCACCGCGCGGGCGCAGTCGTTCCTGGCCTCCGTGCTGTCGCACTGACAGCGCGGGGCCGCGCACCACCGCTCCACATCACACCCCCGCCCACATCAGAAAGGGATGCATCCCATGACCCGCAGCATCCGCAGGAAGAGCGCCGTCGCCGGCGTCCTGCTCGCCGCCGTGACGCTCGCCGTCACCGCGTGCTCCGGAAACACGGCACTGCCCGGCAGCGACGCCAGCTCGACCGCGTCCGGAGACTCCGTGCTGGCCGGCGCGCCCGTCGCGAAGGCCGACCTCATCCTCTCCGGCTCCACCATGGAGAAGATCAAGAAGCGCGGCAAGCTCATCGTCGCCGAAGCGCTCGACGCCCCGCTGCTCTCGCAGCAGGACCCGACCGACCCCAGCAAGGTGAACGGCTTCGACGCCGAGCTCGCCAAGCTGCTCGCGACCTACATCATCGGCAAGCCGAACGTGGAGATCGTCCCGCCGGCGTCGGAGACCCGCGAGGCGATGCTCCAGAACGACACCGTCGACGTGGTGTTCAACACGTACACGATCACCGAGGAGCGCGCCAAGCAGGTCGACTTCGCCGGTCCGTACTTCGAGTCCGGCCTCGCGGTCGCCGTCAAGAGCGACAACAAGGACATCAAGAGCTACAAGGACCTCGACGGCAAGAACGTCATCGTCGGCGCCAACACGCCGGCCGTGACCGAGGTGCCGAAGATCGCCCCGAAGGCGACCGTCACCGCGTTCGGGACCGACCCGGCCGCCGTGCAGGCGCTCATCCAGGGCCGTGGCGACGCCTATGTGCAGGACTACACCCTGCTCGCCAGCGACGCCGCGAGCGAGAAGCAGATCAAGGTCGTGGGCCAGCCCTTCACCAAGGAGCCCTACGGCATCGGCCTCAAGCACGGTGACGACGACTTCAAGAAGTTCGTCAACGAGTGGCTGAAGACCATCCAGAAGGACGGCCAGTGGGGCAAGGCGTGGAAGACCACGCTCGGCACCGTGACCGACTCCGACGTGCCGACGGCCCCCGAGATCGGCTCGGTCCCCGGCTCCTGACAGACCGGCCGGATGCGCGTGGAGGCGACCCCCACGCCCGCGCGCATCCGGCCTCCCACCCCCTTCTTCCACCCGCGCTCGACGAGAGAACGATGAACCCCCTGATCGACAACCTGGGACCGCTGGTCCAGGCGCTCGGCACCACGCTGCTGATGGCCGTCGTGGCAGGCGTCGGCTCCATCGCGCTCGGCGTGCTGGTGACGATCGCGCGCGTCAGCCCGATCCCGGTGCTGCGCGCCGCGGCCTTCCTCTACGTGCAGTTCTTCATCAACGTCCCGCTGCTGGCTCTGCTCCTGCTCGCGGTGTTCGCGCTGCCGGATGCGGGCATCCTGCTGCCGCTGACGCCGACCGCGATCATCGTGCTCACCGTGTACGAGGCGGCCTACGTGGCGGAGGCCGTGCGCTCCGGAGTGAACACCGTCCCGGTCGGTCAGGTGGAGGCGTCCCGCGCCCTCGGGCTGACGCTCTGGCAGTCGCTGCGGTACGTCGTCGTGCCGCAGGCACTGCGCGCCGTCGTGCAGCCGATCGGCAACGTCATGATCGCGCTCGCGATGAACACCGCCCTCGCCGCAGCGGTCGGGGTCGTCGAGCTCACCGCCGAGGTCAACAAGGTCAACCTCGTCGCGGCGCAGCCCATCCTGATCTTCTCGAGCGCCGGACTCGTGTACATGGCCATCGCCCTCGCCATCGGCCTCGCCGCCGGCTGGGTCGAGCGGAAGGTGGCGATCACCCGATGACCGCGCAGCTCATCCCCGACCGTCCGGCGCCGATCCGCGCCAAGCGCACGAAGCGCCGCTACGACGCCGCCTTCATCTACGACGTCCCCGGACCGCGCGGGCGTCGCAACATCCTCGTCGGGTCGATCGTCAGCGTCCTGATCTTCGCCGTCGTCGTCGGCCTGGGGCTCTGGCAGTTCGCCTCGCACGGTCAGCTCGATCCCGCGCGCTGGGCGCCGTTCACCGAATGGGCGATCTGGCAGTACCTGCTGGTCGGCCTGCTCGGAACGCTGGAGGCCGCCGCGATCGTCGCCGTGCTCGGGGCGTTCCTCGGCGTGCTGCTCGCGCTCGGCCGGGTCAGCCACGTCCGCTGGGTCCGGTTCGTCTGCGGGCTCTACATCGAGATCGCGCGCACGGTGCCCGTGCTGCTGGTGATCTACCTCATGCTCTTCGGCCTGCCGCAGATCGGCATCAACCTGCCGACGCTGTGGAAGCTCGTCGTGCCGCTGACCATCGCGAACGCGGCCGTCTTCGCCGAGATCGTGCGCGCCGGCATCCTGAGCCTGCCGCGCGGGCAGCGGGAGGCGGCGCTCAGCCTCGGGATGCGGCCCACGCAGGCCATGACGTACGTGGTGCTGCCGCAGGCGATCCGGAACGTGACACCGTCGCTGGTGACACAGTTCGTGAGCCTCCTCAAGGACACGTCGCTCGGCTACATCGTCGCGTTCACCGAGCTGCTGTACCGCGGCCAGGTGCTGGCGTCGTACCTGCACCTCCTCATCCCGACCTACGTCGCCGTGACCGTGATCTACCTGATCGTCAACGGCAGCCTGTCGGCGTTCGCCTCGCGGCTGCAGCGCGGGTCGCGCCGCCGCACCACCGCGCCGCCGACCCTTCCGTCCCTTCCCGTCGTCGCCGCCGTCGAGCACGACGACGACGCCGCCGTCACCCCGAGAGCCGATCATGCCTAGCGCCGCCCCCACCGTGTCCACCCTCGCCGAGCTCGCCCTGGTGCGGCGATCGGGACTGATCGAGAGCCGGCACTTCGGCAGCCTCGTCGCCCTCGACCCGGCGGGAAACCCGCTGATCGAGCTGGGCGACCCGGACGCGGTCGTGCTGCCGCGCAGCACGGTGAAGCCGCTGCAGGCGCTCGCGTGCCTGACGGCGGGCGCGCCGCTGACCGGTCCGGAGCTGGCGATCGCGGCCGGCAGCCACACGGGCGAGGACGAGCACGTGCGCCTGGTGCGCTCGCTGCTCGCTCGGGCCGGCGTCGACGACGCGGCACTCGGCTGCCCGGTCGACCGGCCGGAGGACGAGGCGACGTTCGAGCGGATGCTGCGCGACGGCGAGGGTCGGTCGCGGGTCCGGATGAACTGCTCCGGCAAGCACGCCGCGATGCTGCTCGCCGCCGCGACCAACGGCTGGCCCACCGACGGCTACCTCGACCCGTCTCACCCGCTGCAGCAGCACGTCCGCGCCACGATGGCCGAGGCGACCGGCGTGCCGGTCGGCCACGACGCGATCGACGGCTGCGGCGCACCGTTGTTCGGCACCAGCGTGCGCGGCATCGCCCGCGCCTTCGGCCGCCTCGTGCAGGCCGAGCCCGGGACGCCGGAGCGCGCGGTGGCGGACGCCATGCGCGAGCACCCCTACTACGTCGGCGGCAGCGGTCACCAGAACACGACGCTGATGGAGACGGTCCCCGGCGCGCTCGCGAAGGGCGGCGCCGAGGGCGTGATCGGTGTCGCGGCGGCCGACGGCACTGCGGTCGCGATGAAGATCGTGGACGGCAGCCCGCGTGCGACGACGCTGATCGCGCTGCGCGTGCTGGAGGCGCTGGGCACCCCGATCGCGGACGCCCGCGCCCTCGTCGACCTGCCGGTGCTCGGCGGCGGCGTCCCGGTCGGCGCGATCGAGCCCGGCGCGGACCTCACGGCCGCGCTGGAGCGCGTCGCGTGACCGTCGTCGAGATCTGCCTGGACGACCTCGCCGGCGTCCGCGTCGCCGAGGAGGCGGGAGCGGACCGGGTGGAGCTGTGCGCGGCACTGTCCGAGGGCGGCATCACCCCGTCGGTCGGGACCGTCGCGGGCGCGCTTCGCGCTGCGACGCGGATCGGCATCCAGGTGCTCATCCGACAGCGGCCCGGGGACTTCGTCTACGACGAGGACGAGGTGCAGGCGATGGTGGACGACATCCACTCGCTGCGCGTGCTGCCTCACTCGGCGTATGTGGCGGTCGGATTCGTCGTCGGGGCGCTGCGTCCGGACGGCCGGATCGACGTGGACGCGACGCGTCGGCTCGTGGCGGCGTGCGGGGACGCGCCGGTGACGTTCCACAAGGCGTTCGACCAGGTGCCGGACCGCACGGAGGCGCTGGAGCGGTTGGTGTCGCTCGGCGTCGCGCGGGTGCTGACGTCGGGTGGCGCGGCGACCGCGGCGGAGGGAGCGGAAGCCCTCGCGTCGCTCGTGGCGCAGGCGGGCGACCGGATCGCGGTGCTCGCCGGAGGCGGGGTGCGGCCGGGCAACGCGGCGGATCTGGTGGCGCGGACGGGCGTTCGGGAGGTGCACCTGCGGGCGCAGGAGTCGGTCGCGACAGCCGCGGCGGGTGCGCCGACGGCGTACGACGCGGGGACGCGGGAGGTCACGTCCGCGGAGGTCGTGCGGGCTGTGGTGGAGGCGGTCGGTGGTGTAGCTCATGCCACGGGGCAGGGCGGCGGAGACCCCGAGGCGGGCCGCACTGGCGCCGGCGCGACGCGCGGTGGTGCCGGCGGCGGCCGCTCTGACGAGCACGCCGCCTCGGAGGGCGCCGCGTGAGCGGGTCGCCCGTCGTCCTCGCCGTGGACCTCGGCGGGACGGCCATGAAGGGTGCGGTCGTCACGGAGGACGGCACCGCCGTCGCCGAGTCGACGCGTCCGACTCCCGCCGACGGCATCCTCGGCTCGCTCGTCGCCATGCTCGAGGAGCTGCGGCGGACCGCGGGCGACGACGGTCACGACGTGGTCGGTGCGGGGGTGGCGACGCCGGGGATGCTCGACGAGCAGCGCGGGCTCGTGCACTATGCGTCCAACTTGGGCTGGCGCGACGTGCCGCTCCTCGACATCCTCCGCTCGGAACTCCGCCTGCCCGTCGCCGTCGGCCACGACGTGCGCGCGGCCGGCCTCGCGGAGCGCAGCACCGGCGCGGCCCGCGGCTTCGGCGACTTCGCCCTTGTGCCGATCGGCACCGGCGTGGCCGCCGCCCTCGTCTCGTCCGGCGGCGCCGTGACCGGCGCGACCGGCGCCGCCGGCGAGTTCGGCCACATCCCCGTCATCCCCGGCGGTGAGCCCTGCACCTGCGGCCAGCGCGGCTGCCTCGAGGTGTACATGTCCGGCGCAGGCGTGGCGCGGCGCTACCGCGCGGCCGGCGGTGCCGACCTCAGTACGCGGCGGGTCGTCCAACGGCTGGGCACCGACCCGATCGCGGACCGCGTGTGGTCGGAGGCGCTGGACGTCCTCGCGCAGGGCCTCAACATCCTGACCCTGCTGCTCGACCCCGGCCTGATCGTGCTCGGCGGTGGGGTCTCCCACGCCGGGGATGCGCTGTTCGGACCCCTCGGCGAGCGGATGTCCGCCGGTCTCGCCTGGCGCGACCGCCCGCCGGTCGTGCGCAGCGCCCTCGGCGGCGACGCCGGCCGCGCCGGCGCCGCCCTGCTCGCCTTCGCCGCCGCCCGCTGACGCGCGCCCTCTCTGCTTGACGGATCGCGGATGCGTCTGCTCGGCCCAACACGCCGCTATGACCGTTGGTTTAACGGCGTGTTGGGCCCAGTAGGTGAGTTGAGTTGTGCACAACTGAATTGTGTGCAATCGTGAAGGCATGCCCGTTACGGACGAGATGGTGTGCTTCTCGCTCTACGCAGCGACCCGCGCCACGACCCAGGCGTACCGCACGCTGCTGGAGCCGTGGGGCCTCACGTACCCGCAGTACCTCGTGCTCATCACCCTCTGGGTGGAGGGCGACCAGACCGTGTCGTCGCTCGGCGACCACCTGCAGCTCGACTCCGGGACGCTGTCCCCGCTCCTGCGCCGCATGGAGCAGTCCGGGCTGGTGAAGCGCGAGCGCCGCGGCGACGACGAGCGCGTCGTGACCGTCACCATCGGCGAGCGCGGCCGCGAGCTGCGCCCGGAGCTGGCGCACATCCCGGCCCGGATCGCCGCGGGCACCGGCCTGCCCGATCAGGAGGCCGCCACCGCCCTCATCGACACCCTCCACCGTCTCACCGAGACCATGCACGCCGCCACCGCGGAGCGCACGGTCGCCCCGACGAACTGAACCCCCTCAGAAAGGAACTCATGAACGTCCTCTACACCGCGGAAGCCCTCTCCACCGGAGCCGGCCGCGACGGCCGTGTCGCCACCAGCGACGGCACCTTCGCGCTCGACCTCGCCATCCCGAAGGAGATGGGCGGCTCGGGCTCCGGCACCAACCCCGAGCAGCTGTTCGCCGCGGGGTATGCGGCGTGCTTCCACTCGGCGCTGCAGGCGGTCGCCCGCAGCCAGAAGGTGAAGATCGACGACTCGTCGGTCGGCGGCCGCGTGCAGATCGGCCCCAACGGCCAGGGCGGCTACCAGCTCGCGGTGCTGCTCGAGGTCGTGCTGCCGGGTCTGGAGGCGGAGCAGGCGCGGGCGCTCGCGGATGCGGCGCACCAGGTCTGCCCCTACTCGAACGCCACGCGCGGCAATATCGACGTGCAGATACTGGTCTCGGAGGACTGACATGAAGGCGCTCATCCACCACGAGTTCGGCGACCCAGCCCAGGTGCTGGCCACCGAGGAGCGTCCGCTCCCCGAGCCCGGCCCCGGAGAGGTCCGCGTCCGCCTGCTGCTCTCCCCCATCCACAACCACGATCTGTGGACCGTCCGCGGCACCTACGGCTTCAAGCCCGAGCTGCCCGCGCAGGCCGGCACCGAAGCGCTCGGGGTCGTGGACGCGCTCGGCGAGGGCGTCGATCAGCTCACGGTCGGCCAGCGGGTCGTCACCGGCGGGACGTTCGGCGTCTGGAGCGAGTACTTCGTCACCCGAGCCGCCGGGCTCATCCCCGTCCCGGACGGGCTCCCCGACGAGTCCGCCGCGCAGCTGGTCTCGATGCCGTTCAGCGCGATCAGCCTGCTGGAGTCGCTGGACCTGAGCGAGGGCGACTGGCTCATCCAGAACGCCGCGAACGGGGCCGTCGGCCGGATGGTCGCGCAGCTCGGCGCCGCCCGCGGGCTCAACGTCGTCGGGCTGGTCCGCCGGTCCGCCGGCGTCGACGAGCTCCGCGCGCAGGGCATCGACCGGGTCATCGCCACCGACGACGACGGCTGGCGCGACCGCCTCGCCGAGATCACCGGGGGCGCCCCGATCCGCGTGGGCGTCGACTCGGTCGGCGGGTCCTCCGCCGGCGACGTGCTGTCGACGCTCGCCGAGAACGGCACGCTCGTCGTGTTCGGCGCCATGGCGTCCCCGACCCTCGAGCTCGCGTCGGGCGACATCATCTTCAAGCAGGCCACCGTGAAGGGGTTCTGGGGCAGTGTCGTCAGCCGCGAGATGCCCGCCGACATCCGCGGCCGGCTGTTCCAGGAGCTGTTCGCGCACATCCTCGACGGGACGCTGACCCTCCCGGTCGCGAGCATCCACTCCTTCGACGAGATCGCGTCGGCTGTCGCCGCGAGCGGCGAGGCCGGCCGCGTCGGCAAGGTGCTGCTGCGTCCCTGACCGCGACCCCGGCAGGGGTGGGCTGCGCCCGATAGCCTGGGCTCATGCTCACCCCGCCGGTCACGCCGAAGAAGCCCGTCGAACGCACCCACCACGGCGACGTCTACGTCGACGACTACGAGTGGCTGCGCGAGAAGGACGACCCGGCGGTCACCGCGCACCTCCACGAGGAGAACGCGTACACCAACGCCCGCACCGAACACCTGTCCGTGCTGCGCGAGCAGATCTTCGACGAGATCAAGGCCCGCACCCGCGAGACGGACATGAGCGTCCCGGTGCGCGAGGGCGACTGGTGGTACTACACCCGCACGGTCGAGGGGAAGCAGTACGGCATCCACTGCCGCGCCCCCATCGCCTCCGCCGATGACTGGGTGCCGCCGGTGCTCGACGAGGACGCGCAGCAGAACGGCCTCCCCGGCGAGCAGATCCTGCTCGACGACAATGTCGAGGCCGAGGGCCACGACTTCTACGCGCTCGGCAGCTTCGACGTCAGCGCCGACGGCACGCGCCTGCTCTGGGCGGTCGACACCGAGGGCGACGAGCGCTACACGCTCCGCGTCCGGTCGCTCACCGACGACGGCGCCGCCTTCCCCGACGAGATCGCCGGGACGGCCGGCGGTGCGCTGTTCGACCAGACCGGCGCCTACGTCTTCTACACGACGGTCGATGACTCCTGGCGCCCGGACACCGTCTGGCGTCACCGCGTCGGCGACGGCCCGGACGTCGATGACGTCCAGGTCTTCCACGAGCCGGACGAGCGCTTCTGGATCGGCGTGGGCCTCACCCGCAGCCGACGGTTCCTCGTGATCGAGGCCGGCTCCAGCATCACCAGCGAGGCGTGGCTGCTGCGCTCGGACGACCCGACCGGCGAGTTCCGCGTCGTCTGGCCGCGGAAGGACGGCGTCGAATACGACGTCGAGCACGCGGTGGTCGGCGGCCACGACCGGCTGCTGATCGTGCACAACGACGACGCCGTCAACTTCGAGCTGGTCAGCGTCTCGGCCGACGACCCGCAGGGCCCCAAGCGCATCCTGCTCCCCCATGACCCCGCTGTGCGGCTGGAGGGTGTGGATGCGTTCCGCGACTTCGTCAGCGTCGAGTACCGACGCGAGGGCATGACCCGCGTCGCGGTGGCACGGCTGCCCCACGACGGCGTGCCCAAGGACGACACCCCGCACGAGCTGCACTTCGACGAGGAGCTGTTCACCGTCGGCGTCGGCGGCAACCCCGAGTGGACGCAGCCGTTCCTCCGCCTCGGCTACGGCAGCTTCGTCACGCCGTCGACCGTCTACGACTACGACGTGGCGACCGGCGAGCTCGCCCTACGCAAGCAGCAGCCCGTGCTCGGCGGCTTCGACCCGTCGCTGTTCGAGCAGCGCCGCGAGTGGGCCGTCGCCGAGGACGGGGCGCGGGTCCCGATCTCGCTCGTCTACCGCCGCGACCTCGTCACCCCGGGCGAGCCTGCACCGTTGGTCCTTTACGGCTACGGCTCGTACGAGGCCAGCATGGACCCGTCGTTCGGCATCCCGCGCCTGAGCCTGCTCGACCGCGGCGTCGTCTTCGCCATCGCTCATGTGCGCGGCGGCGGCGAGCTCGGCCGGCTCTGGTACGAGAACGGCAAGGAGCTGCACAAGAAGAACACCTTCACCGACTTCGTCGCCGCCGCCCGGCACCTGGTCGACCGCGGCTGGACCGAGCCGTCCCGGATGGCGGCGCAGGGCGGCAGCGCCGGCGGCCTGCTGATGGGCGCGGTCGCGAACCTCGCGCCGCGCGACTTCGCCGGCATCCTCGCCGAGGTGCCGTTCGTGGACCCGCTCACCAGCATCCTCGACCCGTCCCTGCCGCTGACGGTGATCGAGTGGGACGAGTGGGGCGACCCGCTGCACGACCCCGAGGTCTACGACTACATGAAGTCGTACTCGCCGTACGAGAACGTGCATCGGACCACGTACCCACGCATCCTCGCGATCACGAGCCTCAACGACACGCGCGTGCTCTACGTCGAGCCGGCGAAGTGGGTCGCCAAGCTGCGCGAGGTGGGCGCGGACCCGCTGCTCAAGATCGAGATGGCCGCGGGCCACGGAGGCGTCTCCGGGCGGTACGCCGCCTGGCGCGAGCGGGCGTTCGCCCTGGCGTGGCTGCTCGACGTCGTCGGCGCCCATCCGTCGGGTGAGTAAGCGGGGTGGCGTGGTGAAGGCGGACCTGAAGAAGGAGCTGGGCGCCTACACAGCGACGCGCGGTCGCTTCGACGTCGTCACGCTGCCGCCGCTCCGGTACCTGATGATCGACGGCCACGGCGACCCGAACACCGCCGACCGGTATCGGGATGCGCTGCAGACGCTGTACCCCGTCGCCTACGCCGTGAAGTTCCTCAGCAAGCGCACGCTCGACCGCGACTACACCGTGATGCCGCTCGAGGCGCTGTGGTGGGCGGACGACATGGCGGCGTTCACGAGCGCCCGCGACAAGTCGCAGTGGGACTGGACACTGCTGAACCTGCTCCCGGACTGGATCACCGACGCCCATGTGGAGGAGGCCCGCACGACCGTCGCCGCGAAGGGGTCGGCGCCGCTGCTCGACGAGCTGCGCGTCGAAACCCTCGACGAGGGCCTGTGCGTTCAAACGCTGCACCTCGGCCCGTATGACGATGAGGCGCCGGTGCTGGACGAGCTGCACACCAGGTACATCCCGGACCACGGCCTCCGCATGACCGGCCGCCACCACGAGATCTACCTCGGCGACGCCCGCCGGACGGCACCCGAGAAGCTGCGCACCATCCTGCGGCAGCGGGTGGAGCGGGTGTCCTAGCCCAGGTCGTCCGGGTCCTTCCCCGTCCGCTCGCCCGACTCCAGCGCGGCGATCGCGGCCAGGTCGTCGGCGTCGAGCTCGAACCCGAACACGTCGAGGTTCGAGCGGATCCGCTTCGGCGAGGTGGACTTCGGGATCACCACGTTGCCGAGCTGCAGCTGCCACCGGATGACGATCTGCGCCGGGCTGACCCCATGCTTCGCGGCCAGCCGATCGAGTGTCGGATCGCCGAGGATGCGCCCGCGCGCGAGCGGCGACCACGCCTCTGTCACGATCCCATGCGCCGCGTCGTACGCGCGCACCTCGGCCTGGGGCAGCCACGGGTGCAGCTCCACCTGGTTGACCGCGGGCACCGTATCCGTCTCGCGCGCCAGCCGCTCCAGGTGATGGATGTGGAAGTTCGCCACCCCGATCGACCGCGCCCGGCCCTCGTCCCGCACCCGCTCCAAAGCGCGCCAGGTCTCGACGTAGCGGTCGCTCTTCGGCGCCGGCCAGTGGATGAGGAACAGGTCGATCGTGTCGAAGCCCAGACGTTCGAGGCTGGCGTCGAACGACCGGAGCGTCGAGTCGTACCCGTTCTCGGTCCACCACACCTTGCTGGTGACGAAGACCTCCGACCGGTCCAGCCCGCTCCGCCGTACGCCCTCGCCCACGCCGCGCTCGTTCTCGTAGAACGCCGCGGTGTCGATGTGGCGGTACCCCGCGTCCAGCGCCGTCACCACCGCGTCCGCCGTCTCGGCCTCCGGGATCTTGTACACGCCGAAGCCCAGCTGCGGGATGGTGGTGCCGTCGTTGAGAGTCAGCTCCGGGATGCTCGCCATGGGTTCATTCTGCCCCGCCGCGCGCGTACAGGTGGGGGCGAGACAGAAGGAGAACACTCATGGCATTGAATGGAAAGACGATCGCGTTCCTGGTGGGCCCGGAGGGCATCGAGCAGGCCGAGCTGGTCGAGCCCTGGTCGGCGGTGAGCGACGCAGGCGGCACGCCGAAGCTGATCTCGAAGGAGGACGGCACGGTTCAGGCGTTCAACCACCTGACACCCGCCGACACCTTCCCGGTGGATGTGACGCTGGATGCGGCGAGCGCCGACCAGTACGACGCCCTCGTGCTCCCGGGCGGCGTGGCCAACGGCGACCAGGTGCGTACCTTCCCGGAGGCCGTGTCCCTGGTGAAAGCGTTCGCCGACGCCGGCAAGCCGATCGCGGTCATCTGCCACGGCGGCTGGGTGCTCATCGAGGCGGGCGTCGTGTCCGGACGCACGCTGACATCCTGGCCGAGCCTCCAGACCGACTACCGCAACGCCGGCGCGACCTGGGTCGACGAGCAGGTGCACGTCGACGAAGGACCGTTCACCCTCGTCTCGTCGCGCAAGCCCGACGACCTGGAGGCGTTCAACCGCGAGCTGCTGAAGGCGTTCGAGTAGAGGCCTCCGGCTCGGTGCTCAGCCCTGGCAGGCGGCGATGCCCGTCGTCAGCCAGGGCTGCACTTCGCGGTCGCCGAGCGCGACGATGATCCCGGCGGATCGCGCGAGCATCGTGCTGAGGACCGACTGCGCGAGACAGCTCCCCGTGCTCAGCACCAGCGGCGCGTGCGTCCGGCCGCTGAGCGGCGCCACGACGAGGGCATCCGGGAAGCCGAGGCCGCTCGCGATGTAGACGGTGGTCGTCTGCGGCACGCTCGCCGCGATCGCCGCGGAGGTGCCGAACCGGTCCCCTCCCGCGAGCCGGGTAACGGTCGTGCTCGACGCGAGCCGACCGGCGATGCCGTCGCTGATCGCGACGGGACCTCCGGCGATGGCGACGTGCGTCGTCCCGAGCTTCGCGAGCTCGGCCAGGGTGAGGTCGTCCGGAGCGGCCTGGGCGCCGTCGGTGAGCAGGACCGGCTCGCCCTGGGCGGCGGCCGCGGACGCCGCCGCGAGCGCGTCGGGGAAGGCTCGGCCGGTCGCCAGGTAGAGGCTCGCCGCCGTGTGGAAGGCGTCGTCCACGACGGCGCGCGAGGTCGCGTAGCGGTCCGCCCCGGCCAGTCGGTCGACGGTGTGGGCGAACGGCAGCGCGCGGAGCTGGTCGAGGACGGACTCCGCGAGGGCGTTCGGGCCGCCGACCGCGACGATACGTGCCGGGTGGAGGCGGCTGAGCTCATCCAGCGTCTGCTGGTCCACAGCTCCGGAGCGGGTCAGGAGCAGCGGTCCGCCCTCCTTGGCCGCCGCAGGACCGGCCGACAGCGCGTCGGGGAAGTCGATCCCGGACGCGACGAACGCGACGGGCGCCCCGGCCGTGGCATCCGGGAAGCCGGACTTCGAGGCCGCCACCGCAGTGGCGAACCGGTCGGCTCCGCTCAGCTCGGTGATGGGTTGCGTCTGCGGGTACCAGACGTCGACCGGTCTGACATGCTGCTCGATCGGCGGACTCCCCGGCGGTGTGGTCGTGACGGTCCCTTCCAGGACCCATCCGACATCGGCCACGGTCGACGTCAGGGTGTGCTGCGTCGCACCGGGAATGGCCGGAGCGTTGATGCCCGACGAGTAGAGGTGCGAATACCGGGCCCACCGGTAGGTGTCCGGTCCGGGGCTCTGAGTCGAGAAGCCGATGGAGAGCGTGTTGCCGACATACGAGGAGCCGCTGAGGGACGCCTTCCAGGCGGGCCGCGCCGCCGGGACCGTCACGTTCGAGCATGCGACCTGGGCCCACGTCGGAGTGGCGTACAGGTTCCAGAGCCGGACGCAGAGCGTGAGCGGCCCGGTCGCCGGCGTCGTGAGCGAGATATCGAACCCCTGCGTGCCGCTCAGCTGCGGGTAGGCGTGGTGGACGTCCGGCCGGGACACGGCGAAGTACTCGTGCTCGGCCCATCCGATCGTGACGGGAGAGCCGCCCGGGGTGGCGACGGTGAACTCCGCCTGGAGGTCGCCGAGGCCGTTCGCCGACCCGTCGGCGAGGTCTCCCGCCCAGCCGATGACGTGAAGGGAGGGGGTGTCGCTCCCCTCGCTGTAGGAGACGGCGACGCGATCGATGCTGCCGACCGCCTGCAACGGGTGCAGGGCGTACCCCTGCGCGGGGATGGCGGGGATCAGGGCCACCGCGCCGGCCGCGACGACAGAGATCAGGATCCTGGACAGCTTCACGCGCGCACCTCTTCCGGCGACGTGAGCGGGTCCCCAAGCTCCGCTCACGAAGTGCGCGGTCGTCATCGCCAAGCACACCCTAGCCAGCCGCGGGCGCAAACGGAACGACCGGTGAGCGTTCCCTGGCAATGGCCTCCACGGAGGTTGCCCCCATTCGGGGGATGCGGGAACGTAGGTGGCTCCTGGAAAACACGACGGAAGGAGAGCGCATGCTCACCCTCACGGAGAACGCCAGCACGATCGTCAAGACGCTGACCGACCAGTCCCCGGACGAGACCGCGGGCCTGCGCATCAGCAGCAGCAACCCCGACAGCACCGCCTTCGCAGCGGCCGTCACCCCGGAGCCCGAGGCGTCCGACCAGGTGGTGGAGTCGGGCGGAGCCCGCATCTTCCTGGAGACCCAGGCGGCTCAGGTGCTCGACGACAAGGTCCTGGACGCCCAGGTCGACGAGCAGGGCGGCGTCAGCTTCGCGATCGGAGCGCTCGCCTGAGCGCAGCCGTCGCAGACGCGAGGAGGCCCGGAACCGTTCGGTTCCGGGCCTCCTGCCGTCTCACTCGCCGAGCACGCGGCCGACGGCGGCGACCACTCCCGGCCAGCCGCGGCCCATGCCCTCCAGGGCCGTGCGGCCGAGCGGCGAGTCGAGGTCGAATCCCTCGTGCCGCAGGAACAGGCGCGTGCCGGATCCCTCGGGCACCAGCGTCCACGTGATGGTCGTGTCGATCACGCCCTCGCCGAAGCTGTAGCGCAGCAGGCGCTCGGGCTGCACCTCCAGCACCTCGCAGCGCTGGGCACCCCAGTCGCCCATGTCGAGCGTGAAGCGGTGGCCCACCTCGGCGCGCACGTCGCCCGGAGCCCACCAGCGCGCGATGAGGTCCGGATCGGTCATGGCTCGCCAGACGGCGGCGGGTGGATGGGGCAGGAACTCGTCGCACTCGATGGCGGGGGCGGTGGTGTCGGTCATGATCGTCCTTCGTCGGTGGATGTCGTGTCCGGCCCGACCGCGTCGGTGTCGAGCAGGTCGCGCAGTGCGCGCATCCGCCCGCGCCAGTAGTGCTCGAACGGATGCAGCCAGTCGTCGACCTCCCGCAGCCGCTCGGCCTCCAGGTGGTAGACGCGATGCTGACCGCGCCGCTCGTCGCGCACCAGTCCCGACCGCACCAGCACCTGCAGGTGCTCGGACACGGCCGGCCGGCCGATCGCACGCCCCTCGGCGAGCTCGGTGACGGTGTGCGGACGCTCGAGGAGCGCGGTCAGGATGTCGCGTCGGACCGGGTTGGCCAGCACACTGAAGACGTCGGTGGACACCCCGTCAGGATACGTCGGATTTCTCCGACGCGTCAACATTCTCCGACGCGTCGGGAGTCGTAGCGGACGCGGACGCGTCGGCACTCGGCGACGCATCCGACGACGGAAGGTCGTCGGCGATGATCGGATGCGGCGCCGTGCGGTCCTCGGGCAGGCCCCACAGCGGCTCGCCCTCCCCCGCATCCAGCAGGAACTCGACCGCCGACGTCCAGAACGGGACGATCTTCATCGGCGGGATCTCCTCCTCGCCCGGGAAGTGCGCCGCGAAGTGGACCTCCGGGTCGCCGTTGATCGGGTCGGACGCGGTGATCAGTCCGTAGTAGTTCTCGTCGTCCACGACCCGCCAGCGGCCGGTGCGGCCGTGCTCCGGCTCCAGCTGGACGGTGTACCCGCCGTACTTGAATTCGGGGCCGGGCGGCAGCGTGGCGCGCGCATCCTTCGTCATGCTCCCGTTGTACGACCGCCGCAGCTCGGAGGGCAACTCGTTCACTTGCCTAGGGAAACGGTGTAAGGGCCCGGGGGTACACCGGGACTCGAGCGTGTCAACTCCTCGACGCGACCTCGCGGGCGGCATCCACTGAGGTCCATCCCATTCGGAGAGGAGCCTCATGCTGGCGATGACATACCGCGGACCGTACAAGGTCCGCGCGGAAGAGAAGGACCGGCCGAAGATCGAGCATCCGGGCGATGCCATCGTCCGGGTGACCCTGGCCGCGATCTGCGGATCCGACCTGCACCTGTATCACGGCATGATGCCGGACACCCGGATCGGCCACACGTTCGGCCACGAGTTCATCGGGGTGGTGGATGAGGTGGGCTCGGACGTCCAGAACCTGAAGGTGGGCGACCGGGTGATGGTGCCGTTCAACATCTTCTGCGGCAGCTGCTACTTCTGCGTCCGCGGGCTCTACTCGAACTGCCACAACGTCAACCCGAACGCCACGGCGGTCGGCGGCATCTACGGCTATTCGCACACCACGGGCGGGTACGACGGCGGCCAGGCGGAGTACGTCCGAGTCCCGTTCGCGGACGTCGGGCCGACGATCATCCCGGACTGGATGTCGGACGACGACGCCGTCACGCTCACCGATGCGTGCCCGACCGGGTACTTCGGCGCCCAGCTCGCCGAGATCGAGGAGGGCGACACGGTCGTCGTGTTCGGATCGGGGCCGGTCGGACTCTACGCGGCGAAGTCCTCCTGGCTGATGGGCGCGGGACGCGTGATCGTCGTCGACCACATGAACTACCGCCTTCAGAAGGCGCAGGAGTTCGCGCAGGCGGAGACGTACAACTTCGTCGAGGTCGGCGACATCGTGCGCAAGGTGAAGTACCTGACGGACGGGCTCGGCGCCGACCGAGTGATCGACGCCGTCGGCGCGGAGGCGGACGGGGCGGTCCTCCAGCACATCACCGCATCCAAGCTGAAGCTCCAGGGCGGTTCGCCGGTCGCGCTCAACTGGGCGATCGACTCGGTCCGTAAGGGCGGGACCATCTCGGTGATGGGCGCCTACGGGCCGCTGTTCAGCGCGGTCAAGTTCGGGGACGCGATGAACAAGGGCCTCCGGATCAACACCAACCAGTGCCCGGTGAAGCGGCAGTGGCCGCGGCTGTTCGAGCACGTCCGCAACGGCTACCTGAAGCCGTCCGAACTCGTCACACACCGCATCCCGCTCGAGCACATCCAGGACGGGTACCACCTGTTCTCGAACAAGCTCGACGGCATCATCAAGCCGCTCGTCGTTCCGAGCGCGGCCTAGGGAGGAGAGCACCATGCCATACGTGGCCGATGACCACACGAAGAAGTACGACCCCGAGGCCCTGCGCCAGCGCATCCCGGGCTGGGGCGTGGACAGCGACCCCGCTGATCGCCCCTCGCATCCGCGCGAAAGCGTCGAGCCGGAGTCGACCGGTGCGCACTGGACGTTCCCGCCGCGCCAGGAGCCGGTCGGCAAACGGGAGCGCTCGGTCGAGCACACCACGATGCCGCCGGTCTTCGGAACGGCCCAGCCCCTGCACGGCGTCTCTGGCGCCATCCGGCGCTTCGCCTACGACCGGTACAGCGAGGGCCAGACCGCCCATTGGCTGCTCTTGGTGGTCGGCGATCGGGTGGATGCGATCAGCTCGCACGTGAAGTCGCTCGCCAGCCGCCGGCCCGACGACCCGATCACCGAGTCGGGAGTGCTCTCGGAGGCGGGACACCATCCGCTCTCGTCGCGCTTCGGTCAGAACCGCGCGGACGTCCGGCACACCTGGCTCGACCCGATCATCGTGGCCGGGCCCTGGGTGCTGGCGGGAATCGTCGCGGTGCGGACGGTCGCCAAGATCGTGAAGCGGTAGGGCCCCGCCCGGCTGGAACGGCTGTTCTAGCCGCACGCAGCGGCGGCGGCGTCAAGCGCGTGACGCGCTTGCGCCGCCGCCGTTGTATGGGTTGCGGTGCGCGGGCCGCCCAACCCCGCTAGCGGCTCGCGCACTACCTCGTCGGCGCTTACGGTGCCGCGACTTCCGCCTGCTCCTGCTCCTCGCGTGCCTCCTCCGATTCCGCGTCGTCGCCGCGGAACTGGGTCATGTAGAGGTCGTAGTACGCGCCGCGCCGCTCGAGCAGCGTCGCGTGATCCCCCTGCTCGACGATGCGTCCGTGCTCCATCACCAGGATGGTGTGCGCATCCCGGATCGTGGAGAGCCGGTGCGCGATGACGAACGACGTGCGGTCGGTCCGCAGGGCGGCCATCGCATGCTGCACCAGCAGCTCGGTGCGCGTGTCGACCGAGGAGGTCGCCTCGTCGAGGATGAGCAGCGACGGGTTGGCGATGAAGGCGCGCGCGATGGTGATCAGCTGCCGCTCGCCGGCCGACACGTTGCCCCCTTCGGCGTCGATGACGGTGTCGTAGCCGTCCGGCAGCTGCCGCACGAAGCGGTCCACCATCGTGGCCTTGGCCGCGGCGATCACCTCATCGTCGGTCGCGTCGAGACGGCCGTAGCGGATGTTCTCGCGGATCGTGCCCGAGAACAGCCAGGCGTCCTGCAGCACCATCCCCACCTGGCCGCGCAGTTCGGCGCGCGACAGGTGGGTGGTGTCGATGCCGTCCAGGCGGATGGTGCCGCCGCTCAGCTCGTAGAACCGCATGATCAGGTTGACCAGCGTCGTCTTGCCGGCGCCGGTCGGTCCGACGATGGCGACGGTGCTTCCCGGCTGCACCTTGAGGGAGAGGTCCTGGATGAGCTCCGTCTCGGGGTCGTACGAGAAGTCGACGTGGTCGAGTTCGACGCGGCCGTCGGCACGCTCGGGAAGGTGCTCGGTCGCCGTGTCCGGCGTCTGCTCCTCGGAGTCCAGGAACTCGAACGTCCGCTCCGCCGACGCGACACCCGACTGCAGCATGTTGGCCATGCCCGCGATCTGTCCGATCGGCTGCGAGAACTCGCGCGAGTACTGGATGAACGCCTGCGCGGCACCGAGCGTGAGGCTCCCGCCGGTGACCATGAGCGCACCGATGACCGCGATCAGCACATAGGAGAGGTAGGAGACGAAGTTCATCGACGGCATGATGCTGCCGGACACGAACTGTGCCCCGACCTGGGCGCCTCGCAGGGTCGAGTTGCGGCTGTCGAACTCAGCCAGCATGACCTCGTCACGGCCGAACGCCCGGACCAGCTCGAGCCCGGAGTAAGACTCCTCGATGTGGCCGTTGAGCGCGCCGGTCGACGCCCACTGCGTCCGGAACAGCTTCTGCGACCGCGAACCGATCACGCCCGCGATGACGCCCGACAGCGGGATCGAGATCAGGGCGATGAGCGCGAGCTGCCAGGAGACGATGAACATCGCGATGCCGATCCCGACGACCATCAGCACCGACTGGATCAGCTGCGAGAACGCCTGCTGGAGCGCCGTCTGGATGTTGTCGACGTCGTTCGTGACGCGCGACATGAGGTCGCCGCGCTGGCGCGTGTCGAAGTAGCTCAGCGGAAGGCGGTTGAGCTTCGCTTCGACGTCCTTGCGCAGGCCGTAGATCACCCGCATCACGAGCGCGTTGAGGAGGTAGCCCTGCCACCACTGCAGCAGCGACGCGACGAGGTAGAAGGCGAGCACGATCGTCAGCAGCCGGCCGAGCTCCACGAAGTCGACGCCCTGCTTGGTGACGACCACGCCCTGGAAGATGACGTTGGTTGCATCACCGAGGATCTTCGGCGCGATGACGACGAGCACGACCGACACGACCGTGAGCAGCGTGACCCACGCCATCCCGAGCCATTCCGGCTTGAGCAGGCTCATCAGTCGCTTGAACGACGGCCAGAAGTTCTCCGCCTTCTTGGCCGGAGCGCCGCCGAACATGTCGCCGTCGCCCTCGCCGGGCGTGAAGTCGTACTCTTCTTCGAGCTCATCGAGGACGATGTCCTTCGCCGTCGGCTCCTGCCCCGGCTGCGGGCGTCCGCCGCGCTCCTTGCGTTCCGTGGTGCGCGCCATCTCAGGCCACCTCCAGGCTCAGCTGCGACTCGACGATTTCGCGGTAGGTCTCGTTCGACTCGAGCAGTTCGTCGTGCGTGCCCTGTCCGACGACCCGGCCGTCGTCCATGACGATGATGGTGTCGGCCTCGCGGATCGTCGAGACCCGCTGAGCGACGACGATCACCGCCGCATCCCCTGTGGAGTCGGCCAGCGCGCGTCTCAATCGGGCGTCGGTCGCCACATCGAGTGCCGAGAACGAGTCGTCGAAGAGGAACACCTTCGGGCGGGCGACGAGCGCCCGGGCGATGCACAGCCGCTGGCGCTGTCCGCCGGAGACGTTCGTACCGCCCTGGGCGATGCGCTCGTTCAGGTCGCGGTCCTTGGCGCGGACGAAGTCCTCCGCCTGGGCCACGCGCAGCGCCTCCCACAGCTCCTCGTCGGTCGCGTCGGGTCGGCCGAAGCGCAGGTTGGAGGCGATCGTCCCGGAGAAGAGGTACGGACGCTGCGGGACGAGGCCCAGCACGCCGGCGACCTGCTTCCGGTCGAGCTCGTCCACCGGCACGCCGCCGATGCGGACGCGGCCCTTCTGCGGCGTGAACAGGTTCGCGATGACGGACACGAGCGTCGTCTTGCCCGAGCCGGTCGACCCCACGATCGCCGTCACCTTTCCGGCCTCGGCCGTGAACGACACGTCGCTCAGGACCGGCTTCTCGGCGCCCGGGTAGCCGAACGTCACATCCTGCACCTCGACGCGGCCATCCACCGGCAGCGCCGACGCCCCGGCACCCTCGGCCGTCGAGCTCGGCACCGCGCTCAGCACTTCGTCGATGCGCTCGGCGCAGACCATCGCGCGCGGGATCATCATCGCCATGAAGACGCCCATCATGACCGCGACGAGGATCTGCAGCAGGTACTGCAGGAACGCGGTCAGCGCGCCGATCTGGATGTCGCCCTGGTCGACCCGGTGACCGCCGAACCACAGCACGGCGACCGTCGCCGCGTTGAGGATCAGCATGATGATCGGGAACATCAAGACGAAGACGTTGCCGACCTTGACCGAGATGCGGGTGAGCGCGGCGTTCGCATCGTCGTACCGCTGCGTCTCGAACTTCTCGCGGACGAACGCGCGGATCACGCGGATGCCCACGATCTGCTCGCGGATCACGCCGTTCACCCCGTCGATCCGCTCCTGCATGACCCGGAACATGGGGAGCAGGAGGGTCACCAGGATGCCGACCACGATGAACAGCACGGCGACCGACACCCAGATCAGCCAGGACAGGCCCGCGTCGACGCGCACCGCGAAGATGATGCCGGCGATGCACATGATCGGGGTGGACACCATGAAGTTGAACGTCATCAGCAGCAGCATCTGGACCTGCTGCACGTCGTTCGTGTTGCGCGTGATGAGCGTCGGGGTGCCCCAGCGGGCGAGGTCGAGGGACGGCAGCGCGTCCACCTTGCGGTAGAAGGAGCGCCGGATGTCGGCGCCGGCCGACATCGAGGCGCGGGCACCGAAGTAGGTGGCGGTGACGGCGGCGATCACCTGCACGAAGCAGACGATCAGCATCATGCCGCCGGTGCGCCAGATGAAGTCGGTGTCGCCCGTGACGACGCCCTTGTCGATGATGTCGGCGTTGAGCGTCGGCAGGTAGAGGGCGGCCATGGTCGCGATCAACTGGAGGATCACGACCCCGGTCACCGCGCGCCAGTACGGGCGCACGAAGCGGAGTGAAAGACGAAGCAGAGTCACAGTGGTTCCCGGTGTGCTGTGGGTGGGTGTGGTGCCGATCATCCTCGGCACCACCGACGCTATTCGTTAATGAGGACGGCTGGCGACCTCAATCGTGACGCGGTGCGGAGGCGGCGTCAGGCGGCGGTGTAGTGCAGGTGGAGGACGCCGTTGTCGTAGGCGTCGTGGTGGCGCAGCCGCAGCTTCGCCGGGGCGCTGCCGTCGGGGAACAGGCGGGCGCCTGTGCCGCGGACGACGGGATAGACGAACAGGTGCAGCGACCCGAGCAGTCCGTCGCCGAGCAGCGACCGCACGAGCGAGCCGGAGCCGCTGACGTAGACGCCCTCGTACTCATCGGCGAACTCACGGATGCGGTCGGCGTCGTACGCGCCGAGCGACCGCGAGTTGGACCAGGTGCGCTCCGCCGTCTCGTCGTCGAGCGACGAGCTGACGACGGCCTTCGGGCTGTCGTTGAAGAACGGGGCCCCAGGGTCGTCGGCGGCGGTGCGCTGAGACCAGGCGGGAGCGAACATCTCGAACGTGCGCCGCCCGAGGAGGATCGCGCCGGACTGCCGTGTGATGCGCCCGATGGTCTCGCCCATCTCCGGATCGAAGCCGAACTCGGCCGTCCACGACGGATCCTCGAAGACACCGTCCAGCGAGACGAACTCGTGCACAGCGATCGCGCCCATACGATTCCCCTTTCCCGCGGAACAGCTTAGGGGTGGGCGACGATTCCGCCTCCCCTGTCAACCCCTCCGCCGGCCTCGCCCGCGCGCGTACGACGGCACTATGACGGCCACGATCCCCCTCGCCCCCGGCCACCGGAAGGGCGCGCCGCGCCTGACCCCGCAGGTCGTGCCGGGCGTTCATCGCGTGGAGCACGCCTTCACGAACTGCTACCTCCTCGCCGACGGCGACGCCTGGACGCTCGTCGATGCGGCGTTCCCGAAGACCTGGGGTCCGCTGGTGCATGCGGCCCACGAGGTCGGCCTGCGGATGCGCGACCTGCAGGGCATCGTGCTGACCCACGGCCACTTCGACCATGTCGGTTTCGCGGAGCGGGCGATCAAGGAGCTGGGAGTCCCGGTGTTCGTCCACGCGGAGGACCGCCGGCTAGCCGCGCATCCCTACCGGTACAAGCGGGAGCACACGCCGTTCGTCTATCCCTTCCTCTATCCCCGGTCACTCGGTGCGGTGGGCGGGATGCTGAGGGCCGGTGCGCTGAGCGTCAAGGGTGTCGAGGATGTGTCCGAGCTGCCCGGTGATGGGATGCTCGACCTGCCCGGCCGCCCGGAGGTCGTCTTCACCCCTGGGCACACGTTCGGGCACTGCGCTCTGCTGCTGCGCGACCGCGAGACGCTGCTCAGCGGGGACGCGATCGTCACACTCGACCCGTACAAGGGGATTCCGGGCGCGCAGATCATCGCGGGGGCCGCGACAGCGGACTCGGCGATGGCGCTCCGGACGCTGGACACGATCCTCGCCACCGGCGCCCGCACCATCCTGCCGGGCCACGGGGAGCCGTGGCGGGACGGCGTGGAGGCGGCGGTGGCGTCGGCGCGCGCGATCGGACGCAGCTGACGCACCGGCCCTACGCCGCTGCGCCGACCACCTCCAGCAATCCGCCGTCGCGCACAGCGGCCAGCGATAGGACCTTGTACCCGGCCTCATCGAAGAACACCGTCAGCCGGTCGGCCTCGGTGTGCATCACGACGCCGTCGCCCCAGCTCTCGTGGCGCACGCGCGCCGCGAGCGGGAACGGGTCCTCCCCCGCCGCGTCATGCTCCTCGGCCCAGCGGTAGGCGCTCCCGGACGTGCAGGTGTCGCAGTTGCCGCACGGTTCCGGAAGCTCCTCCCCGAAGTAGCCGAGCAGGAACTGCCGACGGCACATGCCCGTCTCGGCATACTCCTGCATGAGCTGCGATCGGGAGTGCTCGATCCGCTGGCGCGCCTCCGCCTCGGAGACGGCTCGGGATGCGGCTTGGCCGGGCCTCACATCCTCCGCGCGCAGCTCGTCGTCCGAGCCGGTCAGCACGTTCGCGTCGCGCAGGAGCCCGAGCAGCCGACCCAACGAGCGGACGCTGATGCCGGTGGTCTCCGCGAGCTCTGCCCGGCTCAGACCCCGGTGTGCTCTGACGGCGGCGAACACGCTGGCCAGTTCATCCTCGTCTGGCCCGCCTCCGGAGAAGAACTTGGTCAGCGCGAAATCCTCGGGCCGGTAGTGCAGCGTCACGACCGCGGGCTCGCCGTCACGACCGGCGCGGCCCGCCTCCTGGTAGTAGCTGTCGAGCGAGTCGGTGACCGACGCGTGGATGACGAACCGCACGTCGTGTTTGTCGATGCCCATGCCGAACGCACTGGTCGCGGTGACCACCCGCGCGCGGTCGTCCATGAACCGCTCGTACACCTCGTCGCGCTCGGCGCGCCGCAGTCCTGCGTGATATGCCGCTGCGGGGATGTGCTCCGCCTCGAGCTGTTCGGCGTACTGCTCGGCGTCCTTCCGGGTGGCGGTGTAGACGAGCCCCGATCCCTCCAGCTCGCCGACGTGCGCCAGCACGGCCGCCCGCTTCTCCGCGTCGTCCTCGTACCGGCGCACCTCGAGCCGCAGGTTGGGGCGGTCGAACCCGGTCGCGAACAGACGCGGGCGGCGCATCCCGAGCCGTTCCGCGATCTCGGCCCGCACGGGCGGCGCGCCGGTCGCGGTCATGGCCACGACCGGGGGATGCCCGAGCTCTTCGATCACGTCGCCGAGCAGGAGGTAGTCCGGGCGGAAGTCGTGGCCCCACGCGGAGACGCAGTGCGCCTCATCGACGGCGAACAACGAGACGTCGAGGCCGCGGAGGCGTTCGCGCACCTCCGGATTGGCCAGCTGCTCCGGTGCGAGGAACGCGAACCCCGGCTCGCCGGACTCAAGCGCCTCCCAATCGCGCTCCCGCTCCCGCTGTCCGGCCGAGGAGTTGATGGCGAAGGCGCGCGGGACGTCCTTCGCCTCTCCGAGGGCGCGGACCTGATCCTCCTGCAGCGAGATCAGCGGCGAGACCACGATGGTGACCCCGCCGAGGATCGTGCCGGTCACCTGGTACAGCGACGACTTGCCGTACCCGGTCGGCATGATCGCGAGGACGTCGCCGCCGTCGAGCAGCACCTCCATCGCCTCGGCGAGCCGCGGACGCAGCTCCGGCCAGCCGAAGGAGTCGCGGGCGACCTCTGAAATGCGGGACATGCGGCCACCGTAGCCGCTCGGGCTGTGCGTGCTCGACGTCATCGGGTGTATGCGCGCTCCTGATCCGCCTCGTCGGCCACGCGGACGCCGTGGCGGTAGGCGAGCTCGCCGCCGAGGGCCCCGGAGACACCGACGACGAGGATGCCGATCAGCGCGAGGATGAACCCGCCGACGCTGGGCTCGTCCGGTTTTGGGAGGCGCACGAGCGCACTCACGATGAAGAGCACGATCGCGGTCGAGTTGAAGGCGAGGTGCCAGACCGCGGTGCGGCGCACCTTCGTCCGCTCCGGCAGCTGGGAGAAGTCCATCAGACCCAGCACCGCGGCGATCAGGGCACCGATGACGCCGATCACCACGAGCCACAGCGCACCCGTGGCGAGAGCTCCCGGGGCGGCGCCGAGCAGGGCCGCGATGTCGAACACGACGGCGGCCGTCCATGCGCCGATCGGGATGGTCACGACGGTCGCGTGGAACGGGTGGCCGTAGGGTCCCGCGATCACGGAACGCGGCCGCTTCGCGCGCCGGAACTCCTGTTCGCTGTCGGTGGCGGTCATGGCGTTCTCCTCTTCTGGTGGTGCACGCATCGTCGGCTCGCGAGGAGCGCTCGGCAATCCCTTTTCACTCGGGAGGTGCGCGCGTAGGGTCGCGCCCATGAACGCATCCCCCGTCGTCGTCATCACCGGAGCTTCCAGCGGTCTCGGCCGCGCCACCGCGCAGGCGTTCGCGAAGCGGCACGCGAGGCTGGTGCTGGTCGCCCGCGGCGCCTCCGCCTTGGACGAGGTCGCCCGCGAAGCGACCGCCCTCGGGGCGCGCGACGTCGCAACGGTCGCCGGCGACACCAGCGACCGCGCGACCACCGACCGGGCCGTCGACACCGCCATCGCCCGCAACGGACGGGTCGACCTGTGGATCAACGCCGCCGCCGTCACCGCCTACGGCACCTTCTGGGAGCAGCCGCCCGCCGACTTCGAGCGCGTCCTTCAGGTCGACATCACCGGGTACGCGAACGGCGTGCGCAGCGCGCTGCGGGCCATGATGCGGCAGCGGTCCGGGCTCATCGTCAACGTCGCGTCCATCCTGGGCGAGGTGCCGCAGGCGTACGCGGCCGCCTACTCGATGTCGAAGGCGGCGGTCATCGCGCTGGGCCGGAGCCTCCGCGCTGAACTGTCGCTCGCGAAGTCGCCGGTGC
Organism: Leifsonia poae; assembly: GCF_050632865.1. GTDB lineage: Bacteria > Actinomycetota > Actinomycetes > Actinomycetales > Microbacteriaceae > Leifsonia > Leifsonia poae_B. Next base: position 333,366 of record NZ_JBODSA010000003.1, read on the forward strand.
ATGTGGTGACCGTGTTGCCGCCGACGCTCGACACCCCGATCTTCCACCACTCGGCCAACGTGACCGGCCAGGAGCTGAGGGCGCTGCCGCCGGTGTACCCGGCTTCCGACGTGGTCGACGTGATCCTCGCGGCGTGGAAGCGCCCGGGAAAGCCCGAGCGCACGGTCACCGGCCCGGGCAAGGTGCTCGTGCGTCAGCACAAGCGGCGTCCCGTCGCCGTCGAAGCGGCCCTCGCGAGGCAGACGCAGGCGCTCCAGCTCGGGAAGCCGGCGGCGGACACGACCGGCAACCTCTACACGCCGTCGGGTGAGCCGCACACCGTGAGCGGTGGATGGGGCGGGAGGCGCCGCAAGGCCGGCCGCGTCCTGCTCGCGGCAGCGCTCGCGGCCGGGGCGGCGTACGTCATCCGGGCCAAGCGCTCGGAACGCTGACCTCCCGCCCGCCGGGTTACTGCACCGACCAGCCGCCGTCGCTCGGCAGCACGGCGCCGTTGATGTTCACGCCGTCGTCGCTGAGCAGGAAGGTGATGGAGGCGGCCAGTTGCTCCGCCGTCGCGATGGTCGGGATCTGCTGCTGGAACGGCGTCAGGCGTGCTGTCCCCGCTTCCGACGGCTTGGCCGGCATCGGGATGCCCGTCGCCACGCCGCCCGGCGCGACGGCGTTGACACGGATTCCCTGCGGGCCGTACATGAACGCCGTGCTGCGGGTGAGGCCGACGACGCCGTGCTTCGACACCGTGTACGCGGTGCCGGACGCGTTGCCGCGGAGCCCCGCTTCCGACGCGACGTTGACGATCGAGCCGCGGCCCGCCTCCAGCATCGCCGGAAGCACCGCGCGCGTCAGCTTGAAGCCGCCGGTCAGGTTGATCCCGATCGTGCGGTCCCAGACGGCGTCGGAGGTCTCGTGCGCCGGTGAGAAGTCGTCGTTGACGCCCGCGACGTTCGCCAGCCCGTCGATGCGGTCGCCCGCGGCCGCGACGATGGCGTCGATGTCCTCCTGCTTCGTGATGTCGCCGACCACGGTCACGACCGTGCCGTCCGGCAGGGAGGATGCGAACTCGGCGAGGCGGTCGGCCGAGACGTCGACGGCCACCACACGTCCGCCTTCGCGGGCGATGCGGGACGCGGTGGCGCGCCCGATGCCCGACGCGGCACCGGTGACGATCACCGTTCGGCCGTCGAAGCGCCCCGGCGTGACCCTCTCGACCCAGCCGGTCTCCACGTCCTCCGGCATCACACCGTCGTTGGCCTGGAGCACCAGCTCGTCGACCACGGACTGCGGTAGCTGTCCCTGACTCATCGCCACGAGCTGCTGCAGCGGGAGACCGCGCACCGGCGCCAGCATCTCCTCGCCGACTCCGGCCTGCGCCAGGAATCCGTGGATCAGCGGCGCTCCTTTCGGGTGCTCCAGCCATTCGCCGATGGTGCTGTGCGCGGTCAGCGGTTTCGGATCGGTCATCGTCGTCCCTCCTCGTTCGGGTGTTCGTGAGGTGATTATGGCACCTAGTGCCACATTGTCGCTGGGAGAACCCACCCAGGATGCGGGGGCGCACCAGGGCTTGCCATCGCCGCCGGAGGGCGTATCGCTGTGCGTACAGCATCCGCGGAACCGGGAGGAGGCGACCATGGACACCGTTCTCGCCGTGCTCGAGCGCGACGACGTCGCATACGAGATCGAGTTCGAGCGCACCAGCGAGCCGCCCTTCGAGTTGCGGTTGCCGTCACATATCGGCGGTGCGGCCGTCGTGGACGTGTTCGACCTCTGCGACTCGACGCTGTGGCCGGAGCTCATCCGGTACCGGTTCACCGAGTGCGTCCCGGTGGTCATCGGCTCCGTCGACGACTTCTGACCCCCGCTGGGCCGCGCGCCTCCGGCGGTTTTTGGTGGATTCCCGGGCCTCCGGCCGCTGGCTATGCTGTGCGCCATGAGCACCAAGAGCCGGCAGGGGCCGCACCAGGAGGAGACGCTGCAGCTGGGCGACAAGCGCGGGCTGTGGGGCGCGTTCGCCGGGCTCATCACCGCGGTGCTGATCGCCTATCCGCTGTCGGCGTGCATCGCGTTCGCGACGCATCCGCAGACGCAGCGGCTGTTCGGCGGAAGACTGGAGTCGGCGTCGGCCGGCGGATTTGCAGCCTTCTGGTGGGTGCTCGCCCTGGGCTGCCTCGCCCTGCCGTTCCTGGTCGGCTTCGGCATCGCCCGCCTCTCGGGGAGGGCCGTGATCGTCATGGTCACGATCGTGGTGCTGTTCATCATCGCCGTGGTGGTCCTGGGGCAGATGTTCGTCTTCTGACGTCAGCCGACGGCGAGCACGACCTTCGTGCCGGGTTCCGCCGCCTCTGCGGCGCGGTGCGCCTCCCAGAGCTGGTCGAACGGGTGGATACGCGGCTCGGCCGTCGTCAGCTCGCCCGACGCCGCGGCGGCGAGCAGGCCCGACAGCATCCGCCGGTACGCGTTGCGGCGCGTCGCGACGTAGAGCGGGGCGCTGCAGACGCGCTCCCAGCGGTGGCCGGCTGCGCCGAGCCCGCCACGGAGGGAATCGGCGCGCTCGTGGCCCGGGCGGCCGGTGAAGGCGGTACGGACCACGACACCGCCCGGCGCGAGCGCATCGCGGACGCGGTCCGTACCGGTGTGGTCGATCACCGCGTCCACAGGGCCGCCGGCCGCCTGGACCACGCGATCCGGCCAGTCCGGGGCAGTGTGGTCGACGACCGGGATGCCGAGCGCCCGCGCGCGGTCGGCCGTGCGCGCCGAGGCGGTGCCGACGACCGTAAGACCGTCGCGCAATGCCAGCTGCGCGGCGAGCGAGCCGACGGCGCCGGACGCGCCCTGCACGAGCACCCGACGCGGCGAGCGCGCCAGCTCCAGCGCGTGCGCCGCGGTCACCCCGTCGAGCGGCAGGACGGCCGCCGCAGCCGGGTCCATCCCCTCCGGGAGCGCCACCAGCAGCGTCGGCGCAACGGTCACGAAGGTCGCGTGCGCGCCCATCCCGGGCAGCACGCCGACGACCGTCGCACCCTCGCGCAGGCCCAGCGCCACCGATACCGCGGACTCGGTCAGCAGCTCGCCGACGAAGTCGTAGCCGCCGATGAAGCCGGGCGACGGATGCAGCACATAGCCGCCGCGCCGGGCCAGCACATCCGTCGATCCGAGCGAGGCGTGCGTCACGCGCACGACGCCCTCGTTGCCGCGCGGCGGGCGGATCGCCTCGCGCGCCAGCACCATCGCGGTCGCGTCGCCGAACCGCGAGACGCGTGCGACGAGCCGGGCGGGCTCTCCGGCGGCCGGTCCGCTCATGCCGCGATCAGCCGGCGCGGCGCTGCAGCAGCGCGGACCGCTCGGGGTGCGCCTCGAACCAGTCGGCGACGTACCAGCACATGGGCACGACGTGCCGCGACCCGTTCTTCTCGATGTCGTCGACCGCGTACTCCACCAGCTGCGCGGCGTAGCCCTTCCCGCGGTGATGCGGCACGGTGAAGGCGCGGGTCAGCGAGATGGAGTCGCCCAGGATGCTGTAGTCGAGCACCCCCACCAGCTCGCCGTCGACGTGCATCGCGTAGCGGCCGGCATCCGTCTGATCGCTGAACTCGGTGGCCATGCGCCCATCGTACGTCCGCGGCCCGCGGGCGGAACCGGGGTAGGGTGAAAAGCGTGGGATCCCGACCCGCACCCGAGGGCTCCCGCGCGTTCCGCGACCAGCCACAGCACGCCAGGCCGCCGGCGGCGCCCGCCGTCCGTGCGACGTGACGATCCTGGAGTCCCACCTTGTCGCTCGACACCCCGTCGCCCGCTCTCGCCCCCGCCTTCCAGACGCTGCTGGAGCGCGTCCCGATCGGGGAGCACGCCGTCATCGAGGCCGAGACGGTGTCATATGAGCACGAGGGGGTGCCGCTGGAGGGCTACCTGTCGCGGGATGTGCAGGCCGACGAGCGCCGGCCGGCGGTGCTGGTCCTCCACGACTGGCACGGCGTCGGCGACAACGTGCGGATGCGCGCCCAGATGCTCGCGCGGCTCGGCTACGTCGCCTTCGCCGCCGACCTGTACGGCGCGGGCGTGCGGCCCACCGGCGACGACGCCCCAGCCGAGGCCGGCAAGTACTACCGCGATCTGCCGCTGCTGCGCTCGCGGGTGGCGGCGGCGTTCAGCTGGCTGCAGCAGCATCCCGCCGTCGACCCTGCGCGACTCGCGGTGATCGGCTATTGCTTCGGCGGGACGGCGGCCCTCGAGTTCGCGCGGACCGGCGCGCCTCTCCGCGGCACGGTGTCGTTCCACGGCGGCCTGATCGCCCACGACCCGTCGGACGCCGGCCAGATCGCCGCATCCCTCCTGGTGCTCACTGGCGGCGCCGACCCCGTGGTCCCCGACGAGGCGGTGGTCGCGTTCGAGCAGGAGCTGCGCGGAGCACCGCACGTGGACTGGCAGATCACCACCTACTCGGGCGCACCACATGCCTTCACGATCCCGGGCACCGACCGCTACCGGCCGGTGGCCGACGCGCGCAGCTGGCGGGCGATGGTGTGCTTCCTGGATGAGGTGTTCAGATGAGCGACCACCCATTGCTGTTCGAGGAGGGCGACCCGCTGGTGGACCGCATCCGCGCCCTCGCGCTGCGCCTGCCCGAGGCCGTCGAGACGGTGAACCACGGCCGTCCGTCCTGGAAAGCCGGCGAGAGCGGGCGTGCGTTCGCGGTGCTCGGCGCGGCGATGAGCCGCCCGGACACGCTCGTCTTCCGCCCCGACCCCGCGGAGGCGCCCGCGTGGCGCCAGGACCCGCGGGTGTTCGTGCCGAAGTACTGGGGCCCGAGCGGTTGGCTCGCGATCGACCTGGACCGGGACGCGTCGGACTGGTCGGAGACCTCGGAGCTGATCGAGACGTCCTACCGCCAGGTCGCGCTCTGCCGTCAATTGGCGGTCTTGGATGCGGTCATGTAAGCTCGTATCCGGCCTGCTTGCGGGCCATGCGCCACTAGCTCAACGGATAGAGCATCTGACTACGGATCAGAAGGTTGGGGGTTCGAATCCCTCGTGGCGCACTGTGCTTGTCGAGCATCGTGCTTCAGGCACACAGGACTGGTTGAGACAGTAGAAAAGCCCCGCCGAAAAGGTTAAACACCGAAACAGCGGGGCTTTTGCTTGTCCAGAGACGTTCTCTCAGCCCCGTGTGTGAGCGCGGAGCGATCAGAAGTAGGTAGCTCGGAAGCAGCTAGCCCGACTACGAATGCAGCTATTCTCGCGATCGACGCCCGGTGATCCCAGATTGTCGCGAAAGCGATGTTATCGAAGTGCCTTCACGTCGCTCACGCGGCGCTCCGAGCCATGTCTCCGTGGTTCTGAGGGGCGCCTGTTGATACTCAATCAGGGGTCGGCACGACGGTCCCAACTTGCTGTCCGGTGTCGGCCGCAGACTCCGACTCAAGCAGGGCGGCATACTCGTCGGGGTCTGCAACCCACTTGGCGCCGCGCACCAGGATCTGTCCACCAACGATTCCCGCTGAGATTCGCGATTGCTCGACGCCCCACTGCTCCGTGAGATCCATCAATTCTTTGACCTCCATGCCCAGCCGTCGAGCCAGCGGATGCGTCGCCGCATACGGATCGGCAAGAAGCAGCGTGACCGCCTTTACGGCTTCTGTCTGCGCGGCGGGTTCGGGCGGGTCGCTAACAGCCGCCGTGGCGACGGCCTGCACAGCGGGAACAAGTTTCGACTGGAAAGCCCCGCGTTCCTGCAACTCCTTGGCGTCAGCGGCCTCCTTGCGCATCTCGCGGCTCAGTTGGTGCGCTTTTGCAGCAACAAACACAGCAGCGGCCCCCACGCCGAGCGTGGCTAAGAGGGACAACAGGGTGAGCCCGAACTGAAGCCAGTCAAACCAACTGGGGCTCTGGTCGGCGAGCAGACCTGCGATTCGTGAGAGCTCGCAAGCAACGGCGTGCGGCGAGCAGTCGATGGCTGCAAGCATGACCGAATCGTATCGGTGGCTACTCGTGGCCCAGGCACGACTTTGCGCCCACCCGAACGAGCGAGCGGGACGCTACCCGGGCGATACGCCGGTGGCGGCCCGGCGAAGCTCGAGTCCCAATGGCCACGTCTCGCGGGGAGACACGAAGGCGTGCCCCTCCGTCTGAGACATGCGCGGGGTTAGACACGAGCACAGGGCAGAAACCCTGGGCAGCCCGAGTCGCTATCATCAGATCAACGCAGGCCAAGGAGGGGGACGATGGCGTTTCCTGTACCGCTCGCCGGCAAGCTCAGCGGAGCGACCCGCAGCCAGCTAGCGCACTGGCGACGGACCAACATTCTGGTGCCTGAGGTGCGCTCCAGCGGCCGCCCTCTGCTTTATTCATTCCGTGACATCGCGGCCCTCAGAGCCTTCGCAAGGCTCCGACAGGAAGCCTCCCTTCAGCAGATCCGCAAGGCTCTCAATTCGCTCCACGCCCTGGACATGTTCGAGCATCCGTCTGCATATCGGCTTGCCCGTGAAGGCGGGACCATCGTCCTTCAAAGAGACGACTCAAAGCCAGTGGATTTGGTCAGGCATCCCGGGCAGATACTCATCGCCAACTTCGAGGACGTGCTGTCAGAATTCGAGAACATCGCGGGGGAGCGGGTGGTTGACCTAAGGCGTCCAGGTAAGCATCTTCAAGTGGAACCCGAACGACTTGGCGGGTGGCCAACAATAGAAGGCACCCGGGTCCCATTCGATGCCGTCGCCGACCTGATCGATGACGGATCGGTCTCTGCGGATCAGGTGGGCTATTACTACCCCGAGGTGTCCACTGAAGCCGCTATGTCGGCACTTGAATTCGCGCGCAGTCTAAGAGAGCCGCACGCGGCGTGAGATTCTACCTAGATGAGTGCGTAAGTCCGCGCGTGCTCGAGCCGCTTCGTCAGGTCTTCGCCCAGCATGAATTCCTTGATTATCAGGGCACCGGGCTCGCGGGCATGAAGGACGTACCGCTGTTCCATGAGATGCGGGCGCGCGCCGTGGATGTCTTCCTGACGATCGACCGATCACAACTCGGGAAGCCCGAAGAGCTAGAAGCAATTCGCGCTGGCGGATGTCATTGGGTCGGGTTCTCCGCGGGCTCAGGCAAGGGAGTGTCGCAGGTAGCACGTACTGGCGCGATGCTACTTGAGACGGTGGCATACATTTCGGACAATGCACCGACAGTCCCAACCGCCTATCGCCCCAAAGCCACCGGGCGCCAACCCAACCAGCTGTTCGTCTCAGTGAGGCCGCTGAGCGAGTTGCCGTAGTGTCGACTACTTCACTCGCAGCGCGCCATGCTCCGACCGTCCGGAGGACACAACGTGCGCCGGATCGCGCAGCAGTGACCGTTTATCGGGCCATGGAGCCTCCTCAACCACGTGCTGTTCAGCACAGAGTCATCAGCCCAGAGTCCCTGGATCACTGAACGGCAGCGGTGTTGCCACACGACGACTGGACGGCCTACAGAAGCCACGCCAGGCCGGTAGGTCAGCACGACCCTTCCAAGGGCGTATCCGCACCTTCGTGCCCAAGCGTCAATCCGTTAGGTTATCGAACTCCCACCAGTGGACGTTTGACAATGCATCGCGCAGCCGGGGCTCTGGATTGCCTAGGCTGAAGCCGCGACTTGCTGTGTGACGGTCAACCTCGGGCAGATCCGCCAGATAAGCAGCCGCGCTGTATCTCAGGTCGCCGGCTTGGGGACCGTGGTCGTAGACCTCTACCGCTACTTCGCGATTGTGGATGTACACCCGATATGTCGTGACCTTCGCGGCCTCATCGGCTCCGGTACGGCCGTTCAAGTAAGCAAGCACTTCTTCGTCCATGGCCGTCACACTATCGAAAGAGGACCACGACCGAGCATTGTGCGTGCAGATGTCCGAGCGCACTTGACGACGGACCAGCGGCCCTCGTTTCGGCGGGGCGTACTTCGCCCCCGGGTCAGAACTCCACCGCATCCCGCACGATAGGGCACGTCATGCAGTGCCCGCCGCCGCGGCCGCGGCCGAGCTCGGCTCCGACGATCGGGATGACCTCGATGCCCGCCTGGCGCAGCAGCGCGTTCGTCGACGTGTTGCGGTCGTAGGCGTAGACCACGCCGGGGCGCAGGGCGACCGCGTTGTTGCCGCTGTCCCACTGCTGGCGCTCCGACTCGTAGTTGTCGCCGGCCGTCTCGATCACGCGCAGCGCCGGGAGGCCCAGGGCCTCGGCGACCACCTCGACGAACGTGCGCGAGCCCTCATCCACCACCCGCACGCCGGGAGGCGCGTCGTCGGGCAGCAGGGTGAAGGTGTGGACGTCGTCCATGATCTTCGGGTACAGCGTGACGACGTCCCGGTCCGCGAACGTGAACACCGTGTCGAGGTGCATCGCCGACCGCAGCTTGGGCATCCCGGCGACGACCACCCGGGATGCTGCGCCCTGCTCGAAGAGCGCCGCGGCAACCTGCGTGATGGCGTGCCGGGAGGTGCGCTCGCTCATCCCGATCAGCACGACGCCGTTGCCGACGGGCATGACGTCGCCGCCCTCCAGGGTCGCCTGTCCCCAGTCGGCCTCAGGGTCTCCCCACCAGACGGTCGCGTCGCGGAAGTCGGGGTGGAAGCCGTACACCGCCTTCATCAGCAGCGTCTCGTCGTGGCGCGCGGGCCAGTACAGCGGGTTGAGGGTCACGCCGCCGTAGATCCAGCAGGTGGTGTCCCGCGTGTAGAGCGTGTTCGGCAGCGGCGGCATCAGGTACTCGCGCACGCCGGTGGACTCGCGGGCCAGCGCGACATAGTCGGTCCGGTAGTCCTCCGGCAGGTCCGAGGTCGCGAGGCCGCCGATCAGGTAGCGGGCCAGCTCCGAGGGCGCCAGGGACTCCAGGTACGCGCGGGTGCCCTCCACCAGACCGAGCCCGACCTCGCCGGGCACGATCTTGCGGTCGAGCAGCCAGGCGCGCGCATCCGGGTCCGCGACCGTCTCCGCAAGGAGCTCGTGCAGCTCCACGACCTCCACGTCGTTCGACCGCAGGTCGGCGACGAAGGCGGCGTGGTCGCGGATGGCGTTGTCCACCCACATCACGTCGTCGAAGAGCAGGTCGTCCGCGTTGCCGGGCGTCAGCCGATGGTGGGCGAGCCCGGGCGAGCAGACCAGCACCTTCCTCAGCCGACCGACCTCCGAGTGGACGCCGTAGCCTTGCGCGCCTGGCGTGTCCGTCATGATTCCTCCCGCCCCTCGCTCACAGGACGATCCAGCCGAGGGCGAGAGCGAGGATGGCCGCCGCGGCTCCGACAAGGGAGATGACCAGGATGACGACCTCGCGCCCGGAGAACACGCGCCGTCCCTGCTCGCGGCGGGCCATAGCGAAGAGGATGGTCGCCGGCGCGTAGATGACGAACGAGACGAGGACGAACTTCAGCCCGGCCGCGAAGATGAGGTACAGGGTGTAGACGGTCGCCAGGATCGCCACCGTCAGGTCCCGCCCGCGGCCGCTCGGCTGATCACGATACGTGTCGCGTGTGAGCACGAGCTTCAGCGCGTAGGCCGCGACGAAGAAGAACGGGATGAGTGTCAGGGCGCTCGTCAGGTCGAGCGCGAGGTTGAAGGCGTCCTGCGAGAAGTAGGTGATGATGAGCACCGCCTGCACGAAGATGGCCGTCACCAGCAGTGCCGGAACCGGGACGTCCGCGCTGTTCGAGCGCGACAGGAACCGCGGCATGTCCTGGTCCTTCGCGGCGACGAACAGCACCTCGGCGGCCATCAGCGACCAGGCGAGGTAGGCGCCGAGCACCGAGACGATGAGGCCGATGCTCACGAACCAGGCGCCCCAGGGACCGACCGCCGCCGCGAGCACGCCGGCCATCGACGGCTGGCGCAGCTGGGCGATCTCGCCCATCGGCAGCACCCCGTACGACACGATCGTGACCGACGCGAAGATCGCGAAGACGCTGAGGAAGCCGAGGATGGTCGCGCGTCCCACATCCGACCGTCGCTTCGCGTGCCGGGAGTAGACGCTCGCTCCCTCGACGCCGAGGAACACGAAGACGGTGACCAGCATCGTCCCGGTCACCTGGTCGAAGAGCGAGCCGGCGTAGTCGGCTCCCGCCCAGTTCTCCGCGAAGACCTGCGGCTTGAGCGCGAAGAGCGCGAGCAGGATGAACACGACGATCGGCACGATTTTGGCCACCGTGACGATGCGGTTGATGACCGCAGCCTCGCGGATCCCGCGCCGGATGAGGAAGAAGAACGCCCACAGGCCGACCGATGACACGGCGATCGCGACGAGGCTGTCGCCGTCGCCCAGGGCCGGGATCACGGCGCCGACCGTCGACATGATGAAGACCCAGTAGAAGACCAGCCCCATGGCGGCGCTGGCCCAATAGCCGATCGCCGAGAAGAAGCCGAGGTACTGCCCGAACCCCTCCTTCGCGTACGCGTAGACGCCGGCGTCGAGCTGCGGCTTGCGGACGGCGAGCATCTGGAAGACGAACGCGAGCATCAGCATCCCGAGGCCGGCGATGGTCCACGCGATCAGCGAGCCCGCGACCCCCGTCTCCTGCGCGAACCGGCGCGGAAGCGAGAACACGCCCGCGCCGACCATCGAGCCGACGACCATGCCGGTCATCGTCAGCATCGAGAGCTTCACCGCAGGCGCCTGCTGCGGCTGCTTCACATCCGTCGTCGCCATTCCCCCGACCTCCCCATGGTCGCTGACGGGCGACATCTAACTCTCCGGCCGGGACGCGCGTCAAGAACCGATTGCGCTACTCCGCCGGCGGCGCGGTGCTCGCACGCACGACCAGCCGTGTCGACATGACCGACGAGCGGACGGGCTCCGGGCGCGCCTCGATCTCGGCGATCAGGAGCTCCAGGGCGCGGCGCCCGATCGCTTCGAACTCCTGGTGGACCGTGGTGAGCGGCGGCCAGAAGGAGTCGGACTCCGCCATGTCGTCGAAGCCGACCACGCTGACGTCCTCGGGCACGCGGCGACCGGCCTCGTGGAGGGCGCGGAGCACGCCGAGCGCCATCTGGTCGTTCGCCGCGAAGACCGCCGTGATCTCGGGACGGGATGCGATCTCCTGGCCGTGGCGATAGCCGGCCGCCGTCGACCAGTCGCCGCGGAACACCTCCGGGACCGGCGCGCCGGCCTGCTCGAGCGTCCGCCGCCAGGACTCCTCTCGACGGGCCGCCGAGTACGACTCGGCGGGACCGGAGATGTGCCAGACGGTGGAGTGGCCCAGGCCGAGCAGGTGCTCGGTCGCCTGGCGCGCGCCCTCGGCCTGGTCGGTGTCCACCTGCGGGTAGTCTCGCCGCTCGGTGGAGTCGACCACGACGACGGAGAGGCCCGACGGCAGCTCGACGTCCGACCGATCGGCGATGTGCGCCTCGAGCACGACGATGATCCCGTCGACGGCCTGCTCGAGCAGGCGGGAGAAGGCGGCGCTGACATCCTGCTGGGTCGGCCGTTCGACCGGGACTACGGTGATCGAGTAGCCGGCCTTCGCCGCCGAGACAGCGATCGCATCCAGGGTGCGCATGTTGCCGTACGAGGAGAGCGTGAACATCATCACGCCGATGTTGCGGAACTGACCCGAGCGAAGCGCGCGGGCGGCCCGGTTGGGGCGGTAGCCGAGCGCCTGCATCGAGGTGAGGACGCGCTGCCGCGTGGTCTCCTCCACATTCGTGAGCCCGTTCGCGACACGCGACACCGTCTGGGTGGACACCCCCGCGTGCGCCGCCACATCGCCCAGCGAGGGGCCGCGCTTGCGGGTCGCCGTAGCGGGCGGGGTGTCGGCGATGGGCTCGGTCATGGCTCCACTTTCTCACATCGGAGTTGCGCTGTGTTGACGTCAACATGTTAGAGTGGCGCCCACGATGTTGACGTAAACATCTGAACCGACCCAGAACCCACGGGGAAGACATGACAACGACGTCCCTCACGCAGGCGACCACGCCGGGCGGCACGCGCCGCCTCCGCCGGCCGCGCCGCGACTGGCGAGGCTGGGCCTTCGTCGCACCTTTCATGATCGTGTTCGCGGCCATGATCATCGCCCCGGTCGTCTACGCGATCTACCTCAGCCTCTTCCGGCAGCAGCTCATCGGCGGCAACGCGTTCGTCGGCCTCGGCAACTACGTGGCGGTCTTCCAGGACGAGAAGTTCTGGGCCTCCCTCGGCCGCGTGACCATCTTCCTGGTCGTGCAGGTGCCGATCATGCTCGTGCTCTCGCTGGTCGCCGCTCTCGCGCTCGACAGCGCGCGCCTCCACGGAGCCGGGTTCTTCCGGATCGCGCTCTTCCTCCCGTACGCGGTCCCCGGCGTCGTCGCGGCGCTGATCTGGGGCTTCATCTACGGCGACCAGTTCGGACTCACCGCGAGCCTCAACCAGCTGCTCGGCACCGGGCTCGCGCCGCTCAGCGGGCCGTGGGTGCTCGCCTCGATCGGCAACATAGTGACCTGGGAGTTCATGGGCTACAACATGCTCATCTTCTACGCCGCGCTGCGCGTCATCCCGGGCGAGCTGTACGAAGCGGCCGAGATCGACGGCGCCGGCGCGTTCCGCACGGTGTTCAGCATCAAGCTCCCAGCCATCCGCGGTGCGCTGGTGATCGCGACGATCTTCTCGATCATCGGCAGCTTCCAGCTCTTCAACGAGCCGAACCTCCTGAAGCAGCTGGCGCCGAACGCGATCAGCAGCTCCTTCACCCCGAACATGTACGCCTACAACCTCTCGTTCGCCGGGCAGCAGTTCAACTATGCGGCGACCGTCGCGATCGTCATGGGCGTCGTCACCGCGGTGATCGCCTACGTGGTCCAGCTCCGCGGCTCGAGGAAGGAGCTCCGCTGATGGCCTCCGTGACCGACACGCGCAGCCCGCGCACCCGCACCCGCACGGCGCCGTCCCGTGCCGCCGCCCGCAGCAACGCCGGCGCCTCCTCCGGCCGCCGGATCCGCAAGTCGCCAGTGCTGACCATCGTGATGATCCTCTTCGTCATCTACTCGTTCGTGCCGCTGGTCTGGCTGATCGTCAACGCGACGAAGAGCCAGCCCGACCTGTACTCGTCGTTCGGGCTGTGGTTCGGCAAGGACTTCAACCTCATCCAGAACATCGTGGACACCTTCACCTACCGCGGCGGGATCTTCGTGCAGTGGCTCGGTAACACGCTGCTCTACGTGGTCGTCGGCGCGGGAGGCGCGACGCTGCTGGCCACGGTCGCCGGCTACGGCCTGGCGAAGTACGACTTCCCGGGCAAGAAGGCGGTCTTCGCCGTCGTGCTCGGCGCCATCGCGGTCCCCGGCACGGCGCTGGCCGTCCCGACCTTCCTGATGTTCAGCCAGGCTGGTCTCACGAACACGCCGTGGGCGATCATCCTGCCGTCGCTGATCAGCCCGTTCGGCCTCTACCTGATCTGGACCTACGCCACCGAGGCCGTCCCGACCGAGCTGCTGGAGGCGGCGCGGATGGACGGGGCGAGCGAGTTCCGCACGTTCTTCACCGTCTCGCTGCGGCTCCTCGCCCCCGGGATCGTCACGGTCGCGCTGTTCGCGATCGTCGCCACCTGGAACAACTACTTCCTGCCGCTCATCATGCTGAGCGATCCGACCTGGTACCCCCTCACGGTCGGGCTCAGCCAGTGGAGCGCGCAGGCGACCGGGGTCGGCGCCCAGCCGATCTTCAACCTCGTGATCACCGGATCGCTCATCACGATCGTCCCGATCGTGGCCGCGTTCCTGGTGCTCCAGCGCTACTGGCAGTCGGGTCTCGCCGCCGGGAGCGTCAAGCAGTAACCGCATCCACCATCCATGCATCGCATTCCACGAAGAAGTGAAAGGGAACCCATGAAGCGCACACTCGCGTCCCGGACTCTGCGCCGGGCCGTCGCGGCGGCGGTCGTCAGCACCGTCATCGGCGTCTCGCTCGCCGCCTGCTCCGGCGGCACGTCGTCGGGCGGCGGCAGCGCCTCCGACATCGACGCGGCCCTCAAGCAGGGCGGCACCATCACGTACTGGTCCTGGACCCCGTCGGCCGAGGCGCAGGTCGCCGCGTTCGAGAAGGAGTACCCGAAGGTCAAGGTCAAGCTGGTCAACGCCGGCACGAACACGACCGAGTACACCAAGCTCCAGAACGCCATCAAGGCGGGATCGGGCGCCCCGGACGTCGCACAGGTCGAGTACTACGCCATCCCGCAGTTCGCGCTCTCGGACTCCCTGGTCGACCTGACGCAGTACGGCTTCGACAAGCTCAAGGGCGACTACACGCCCGGCCCGTGGGGTTCGGTGAACGTCGGCGGCAAGCTCGTCGGCCTCCCCCAGGACTCCGGCCCCATGGCGATGTTCTACAACAAGACCCTCTTCGACAAGTACGGCATCGAGGTGCCGAAGACCTGGGACGAGTACGTCGCCGCCGCGCAGAAGCTGCACGCCGCCGACCCCAACGCCTACATCACCAGCGACTCGGGCGACTCCGGCTTCACCACCTCGATGATCTGGCAGGCCGGCGGCCGTCCGTTCACGGTCGACGGCACGAAGGCGACCATCAACCTCCAGGACGAGGGCACCAAGAAGTGGACCGCCACGTGGGACAAGCTGGTCGAGGGCAAGCTGCTCTCCACCGTCCCCGGCTGGAGCGACGACTGGTTCAAGGCGCTCGGCAACGGCTCGATCGCGACCCTCGTCACCGGCGCGTGGATGCCCGGCGTGCTCGAGTCGTCGGTGAAGGACGGCTCCGGCCAGTGGCGCGTCGCGCCCATCCCGACCTATGACGGCAAGCCGGCGAACGCAGAGAACGGCGGCGGCGGCCAGGTCGTGCTCAAGCAGAGCAAGAACCAGGCGCTCGCGGCCGGGTTCCTCAAGTGGCTGAACAACGACGAGGACAGCATCAAGGTCTTCCTGGAGTCGGGCGGCTTCCCGTCCACGACGAAGGACCTGAACTCGTCCGACTTCCTCGCCACCGCCCCGGAGTACTTCGGCGGCCAGAAGATCAACGAGGTGCTGGTGGACGGCGCCAAGAACGTGTCGACCGGATGGCAGTACCTGCCGTTCCAGGTCTACGCGAACAGCATCTACGGCGACACCGTCGGCCAGTCCTACACGTCCAACTCCAGCCTGAACCCCGGCCTGCAGGCCTGGCAGAAGGCGCTGGTCGACTACGGCAACCAGCAGGGCTTCACCGTCAGCGGCAAGTAGCCCCCGGCGCGTGGCCGGTCGCGACGCGCGGCCGGCCACGCGCATCCACCCACTTCGCAGGAGAATGATGACCACCTTCGAGATCGCGGGAGACGACTTCGTCCTCGACGGCGAGCCCCACCGCATCCTCTCGGGAGCGATCCACTACTTCCGGGTGCACCCGGACGACTGGGCCGACCGCATCCACACGGCGCGCCTGATGGGGCTCAACACCATCGAGACGTACGTGCCGTGGAACGCGCACGAGCCGCAGCCCGGCCAGTGGATCACCGAGGGCGGTCTCGACCTGTCCCGTTTCCTGCGCACCATCGCCGACGAGGGGATGCACGCGATCGTGCGCCCCGGACCCTACATCTGCGCCGAGTGGGACAACGGCGGGCTGCCCGCGTGGCTGTTCACCGATCCGTCGGTCGGTATCCGCCGGTCGGAGCCGCAGTTCATCGCCGCGGTCAGCCGGTACCTGCGGAACGTGCTCAACATCGTCCGGCCGCTGCAGGTCACCGAGGGCGGGCCGGTGCTGCTCGTGCAGGTGGAGAACGAGTACGGCGCGTACGGCGACGACGCCGACTACCTCTCGGAGCTTGTGCGGGTCATCCGCGACGCCGGGATCGTCGTGCCCTTGACGACCGTCGACCAGCCCGAGGACGACATGCTGCGCAACGGCTCGCTCCCCGGGCTGCTGAAGACCGGGTCTTTCGGCTCCCGGTCGCGTGAGCGCCTGGCGACCCTGCGGCGTCACCAGCCCACCGGGCCGCTGATGTGCTCCGAGTTCTGGGACGGCTGGTTCGACAGCTGGGGCACGCACCACCACACCACCTCCGTGGAGCAGTCCGCCGGCGACCTGGACGACCTGCTCGCTCTCGGCGCCTCGGTGAACCTCTACATGTTCCACGGCGGCACCAACTTCGGCTTCACCAACGGCGCCAACGACAAGGGCGTCTACCAACCGATCGTCACGAGCTACGACTACGACGCCCCGCTCGACGAGGCTGGCGAGCCGACCGAGAAGTTCTGGGCGTTCCGGGATGTGATCGCCAAGTACGCCCCAGTGCCGTCGCTGGAGCCGGTGGCCGCGGCCGCGGCGCCGTCGTTCACCGTGCCGTTCGACGCGGCGGTGCCGCTGTGGGCGGTCGCGGACCGGCTGGGCGAGTGGTCGCACGTGGACGCGCTGCCGACCTTCGACGAGCTCGGCCACTACAGCGGCCTCGGTCTGTACCGCACCGAGATCGACACCACCGAACCGGCGGTGCTCGAGTTCGGCGAGGTCCGCGACCGCGCCTACGTCTCGGTCGGCGACAGCCGCCTCGGTGTGCTGGCGCGCGACCACCACGACACCGCGATCTTCTCTCGCCCTCCCGCGGGACCCTGACTGTGCTGGTCGAGGACCAGGGCCGCGTCGACTACGGCCGCCGCATCGGCGAGCCGAAGGGCCTGATCGGCCCGGTGCAGCTCAATGGCGAGGAGCTGCAACGCTGGAGCGTGCTCCCGCTGGAGCTCTCGTCCATCTCACCGGTAGCCGACGCGCTGGCGACTTCGGATGTGCCTCCGCCGTCGCGCCTGGCGGGCCCGGTCTTCGCGCGCGCGGTCTTCGACCTCGACGAGCCGGCTCCCCTGTTCCTCGACACGACGGGATGGGGCAAGGGCGTCGCGTGGATCAACGGCTTCAACCTCGGCCGCTACTGGACCCGTGGGCCGCAGGAGACGCTGTACGTGCCGCGCGGGGTGCTGCGCACCGGGGGCAACGAGCTGATCGTGCTCGAGCTCGAGTCGGCGGCCGAGGCGGTCGCGGCGTTCGTCGCCGAGCCGCGGCTGGGGCACACGGAGTTCTGACCGCTATCGATTCCGACGGGATGATTCAGCTAGAATCGATGCTGCAAGCTGCAGTAGCGGCTTGAAGTAGGCCTGGCAGTCAACCGGACGGTTCGACCAGCCAGGCTCGCGTCTTCAAAGGACGCGATGCTCGGCGATCATCGGACCGGCTCGACGTTTCCACTCTCCACCTGCATTGCAGCACCAGGCCAAGGCATCGCTCACCCACAGCAGGGCGTGCTCGCCGGGGTCGGCGTGGTAGTAGGCAAGGTCGTATCGGCTGTTCCGTAGCAACGCCTCGCGAATCACGCGGCGGTCGTAGGGTTCGATGGGCGGATGCCGTTCCAGGACGAGCGAGTGCGCGCCTCCGGCAACGAGGTCATCGACGAGCGCTTCTAAGCATGCGCCACGGGCGATCCGCTCACCTTCTCCGCGGACGGTATAGATGAGCACACGGACGCCGAGCTCCGCCATCCGCGACAGCAACAGGCGGCGCCGGGAGTCGGATTCCTGGTTGAAGTGGATGCGGCGCTGCCCGGGTTTGAGCAGTTTGCGCAGAGACTTCTCCACCTGCTTCGCCTCCGCGGGCAGAACGACCGTCGCAGCGATGTGGTAGCCCTTCGCCTTGCATTCGTCGACGAAGACTCGAGCGCCGGGGGCGACAGTGGTCATACTCGTGCCCCTTCAGCCCGACTCGTTCCAGGCTAACGAGCACGCCCCTGCGGCCGGCCGCGGTGGCCGCAATCGCGGCCACCGCAGCCTTGGGCGCTCAGGCGGTCCAGCCGCCGTCGATCGTGACGGACGAGCCGGTCATGTAGCCGGACGCGTCGGACGCGATCCACGAGACGAGCTCGCCGACGTCGGAGCTGTGGCCGAAGCGGCCGAAGGCGGTGAAGCCGGCCAGGTAGTCGCCGGCCTCGCCCGATGCCGGGTTGCCCTCGGTGTCGATCGGGCCCGGCTGGATGACGTTGACCGTGATGCCGCGGCCCGCGAGGTCGCGCGCCAGGCCCTTCGTGAAGCCGACCATCGCGGCCTTCGTCAGGCCGTAGACCGCGCCGCCGCTGAACGGGATGCGCTCGGCGTTGACGCTGCCGATCGTGATGATCCGGCCGCCGTCCGCCAGCAGCGGGATGGCGGCCTGCGTGGCGTAGACCGTTCCCCGGATGTTGAGGTCGATCGTCGCCTCGATGTGCTCGTCGGGCGTCTCGGTGAAATGCTCGAACCATCCACCTCCGGCGTTGTTGACGAGGATGTCGAGGCCGCCGAGCGCATCGACCGCGTCGCGGACGCCCGCGCGGGCGGTGTCGGCGTCGGAGGCGTCGGCGTGCACGGCGACCGCGCGTCCGCCGGCGGCGACGATGTCGGCCACGAGGGCGTCGGCCCGCTCGCGCGAGGCGCGGTAGGTGACGGCGACCTCGGCGCCGTGGGCGGCGAGCGCGCGGGCGATGCCCTCGCCGATGCCGCGGGCTCCCCGGTGACGAGCGCCTTCTTGCCGGCGAGGGTCTGGGTGGTGGCGATGGTGGGGTTCATGAACTGCTCCATTTCTGTTCGAGACGGTACATAAAACACCGCCATTGCTCCCACATTCCCAAAATGAGAGAATTCTTTTCAGATCAGTACAGAAAGAGGTGAGCGGGATGGCCGGACGCGGGCGACCGCGCGGATTCGACACCGACGAGGCTCTGGACGCGGCGGTCGAGGTGTTCTGGCGCCAGGGTTACGAAGGCACCACCCTCGACGACCTCACCTCGGCCATGGGCATCAACCGCCCTAGCCTCTACGCCGCCTTCGGCAACAAGGAGGAGACGTTCAAGCAGGCGGTCGCCCGCTACGCCGAGGTGGACATGGCGTACGTGGGCGACGCCCTCGAGGAGCCGACCGCGCACGCGGTGGCCGAGCACTACCTCCAGAGCAACGTCCGGGCGATCACGACGCCGGGCAAGCCCGCCGGCTGTCTGTCGATCCAAGGCGGCCTCGCGGGGAGCGCGGAGGACCAGCGGATCGTGCGGTTCCTCGCCGACAGCCGCGCCTCGGGCGAGCACCGGCTTGCCGAGCGCTTCCGCCGGGCCGTCGCCGAGGGGGACCTCGACGCGGACGAGCGCCCGGCCGACCTCGCGAAATACCTGGTGACGGTTAGCGCCGGGCTGGCCGTGCAGGCCTCGGCGGGCGCGAGCCGCGCGTCACTCCAGCGCGTCGCCGAGCGCGCCCTGCGCGCGTTCCCCTGAGCCGGCCGACCGCGGCCGCCGGCTGAGCACGGCGACGCACACCACGATCGCCGCGAGCAGGGCGAGGCTGACCGGCCCGGTCCCGAGGGCGAGTCCGCCGCGGGCGTGCGAGACGGCGAGGCCGTCCGAGATGGAGGCGCCGAACGGCCGGGTCAGCACATATGAGGTCCAGAACGCGGCGGTCGCGCCGAGTCCCCACCGCCGGTACGCGACACCGGGCAAGGCGAACAGGATGCCGAACACCAGCGCCGAGAGCCAGTACCCCATCCCGAACGTGACCGCCGTCAGGTCGCCGACGGCCGTGCCGAGGGCGAAGGTCGCGAGCACCGCGCACCAGTAGAACACCTGGCGCGGGAAGGTGTCGATGCTGTGCACCGAGAGCGTCCGCTGCGTCGCGTACCAGAGCACGAACACCGCCGCGAGGACGACGGCGAACACCACGGTCGACACGAGATACGGCACGCCGAGCTCGACGTGGAGCACGTCCGCGACCATCGTGCCGAACACCGCCACCATGAGCACGGCGAGCCAGTACACCCACGGGATGTAGCGGCGCACCGCGAACTGCAGCACGAGCGCTCCGGCGAACACGACGAACGCGCCGCCGACCGCGATGAACGGGTTGATGGTCTTCACCAGGAAGTCGGACGCGGTCTCGCCCATCGCCGTCGTCAGCAGCTTGGTCACCCAGAACAGGGCGGTGACGGCGGGAACGGTGTTGCGCATCCTCACAGCATCCCGAACCGCGCGACGCCGCCGCTGGGGAAACCCTGCTTCCGCCTGAGAGCTCTCCCACGCGGTAAGGTCATACCTATGGTGACCGACTCCAACGCCGCGGCCCGGCTCATCCCGCAGCGGCTGCCCGCCGCCCGGCTCGGCGTCGCCGTCGTGGCCGAACTGGTCGAGCTCATCGTCACCGGCCAGCTGAAGGAGGGCGACCTGCTTCCCCCGGAGGGCCCGCTGAGCGAGCACTTCGGCGTCAGCCGGACGGTGCTCCGCGAGTCCGTGAAACGCCTCGAGGAGAAGGGGCTGGTGATCGTGTCCCAGGGACGCGGCACCCAGGTCCAGGCGCCGGGCTACTGGAACATGCTCGACCCCGTGGTGCTCTCGGCGCTCATCGATAACGACGAGAGCCTGGGCGTGCTCGACGAGCTCACGGTGGTGCGCGCGAGCCTGGAGGCGGCGATGGCGGGCGCGGTCGCGCGGTCGCACACGGCCGAGGGGTTGCGGCGCCTCGAGAACGCGCTGACTGCGATGAGGGAGAGCGAGTCGGAGACGGACTCCTTCCGGCAGGCCGATGTCGTCTTCCATTACGCACTGATGGAGATCTCCGAGAACCGGCTGGCCGAGAACATCGCCAAGCACCTGTACAAGCGGGCGGTCGAGTCGAGCCGCTATCAGGGCATCAACCCACCCGATGCCGTGGCGCTGACGCTCGACGAGCACGCCGCGATCGTCGAGGCGATCGCCAACGGGGATGCGGCGGCCGCCGAGCGCGCGATGCACGACCACATCCACATCTCGTGGGAGCGCCGCCGCCTGCCGGACCACGCCCCGGCTCGCGCAAGCCTCAGCCGAGCGAGTAGAAGCGGACGGCGTTGCCTCCGAGCAGCGCGTCCCGTTCATTCGCGGAGAGCTCGCCCACCAGCTCGTCGAAGGCAGTCCGCCATGCGGGCGCGCCGCCGCCGAGCTCGGCGAGCGGCCAGTCGGAGCCGTAGAGCAGACGGGCGGGACCGAACGCGTCCACAGCCGTCTCGAAAAGAGGGCGGACATCGTCGGCGGTCCAGCGTCCAGGCGCAAGACCGGAGGTAAGCCCGGAGACCTTCGCAGTGACGTTCGGATTCGCCGCGAGAGCGCGCAGCCCTGCCTGCCAGCGCGTCGCATCCGCATCCTCCGCGAGCGGACCGCCGAGGTGGTCGAGCACGAAGGCGACACCGTCATGCCGTGCGGCGACGCGCGCCGCCTGGTCGAGCTGCCAGTCGCGCACCACCAGATCGAACGTCAGCCCTTCACTGCCGAGCACGTCGAGGCCGGCGGCCACGTCCGCCCGCAGCAACCACTCCGGGTCATCGTCGATGTGCACGAGGTGCCGCACCCCCACCACGGGCACCGGCCCGGCACGCAGCTCGGCGAGCTGGGCGCGCACGTCGCCGGTCAGGTCCACCCACGCGACCAGCCCCGCGATCACCGTGGGGTCGCTGCGCGAGAGGCGGATGCTCTCGTCGAGGCTGTTGCTCGCCTGCACCAGGACGGCCCGGTCCATCCCGGTCGCCCCGACCATCGCGCGCAGGTCGTCCGTGCCGAAGTCCCGGTCGATGGCGGACATCGTCGCCGGGTCGATCCAGTCCTGCGGGTCCGTTGCGCGGTTCCAGAGGTGGACATGCGCGTCGATCCGCGCCGTCACGCCAGGTGCCACACTTCGTCGATCGGCTGCCAGAGGGATCCGGGGTCGCGTTCGTCCGCGATCCGCACCTGGCAGGGGTCGGTGTGCGTCCACCACTCCTGCGAGACCGGGTCGTCCGCGATCCGCTGCAGGTCCGCCGCGTGGTCGTCGCCGGTGTACTCGTAGTAGGCGAAGAGGATGTCGCCGAACACGAAGATGCTGTAGTTCCGGATGTTGCTCTCGGTCAGCTTCGCCTCGACGCCGGGCCATACGGCGCGATGCAACGCCAGATACTCCTCGCGCTTCTCGGGCCGGACGCCGACGACGAACGCGAACCGCTGCGGCTCGCCGCTCACGAGACCGGCCTCAGCGGCACGGTCGGGTCGTCGATCACGTCGGGTTCGGCGACCAGCCGTAGCGCCGCCCGTTCCGGACGGATGTGCGGACCGGTGGCGGGAGGCGCCACCGCATCCCCCGCGCCCGCCAACAGCGCCTCGTCGACGATGATGCCGATGCCCGGGCGGTCGCCGAGGACGATGCCGCCGTCGTCGAACTCCTGGTCCACATCCAGACCGATGGGGAACGAGAGGTCCTGAACCTCGTGGGTGAGCAGGTTGGGCACGGCGGCGGCCGCGTGCGCGACCGGATTCGTGTTGTAGGTGACCGGGCTCACCGGCAGGTCGTGCCCGTGGGCGAGCGTCGCGACCCGCAGGAAGTGCGTGATCCCCCAGACGTTGCCGACCTGGACGATGTCGACGGCCCCGCTGTCGAGCAGCGGACGGTACTGCTCCAGGCCCGTCAGGTTCTCACCGCTGGCGATGGCAGCGCGGATCTTGCCGCGCAGCGACGCCATGCCGGCCGCGTCCCACCGCCGCAGCGGCTCCTCCACCCAGGTCAGGTCGAGACGTTCCTCGATCGCACCGACGTAGCGGGCGGCCTGCGCATGGTTCCACGACTCGTTGACGTCGAACATGAGCGCCGGGTGCTTGGAGTTGCGGCTCAGGATGTCGCGCAGCAGCTCCAGCCGCGGCAGATCCCGGTCGAGGTCGCGGCCACCCTTCAGCTTGCCGGCCTTGAACCCGCGATCGGCGAATCGTCCGTACAGGTCGGCCAGCTCGTCGTCGGTCAGCCCGTACTCGAGGCCCGAGGCGTATCCGGGGACGAACCGCTCGCGGGCGCCGAGCATCCGCCACAGCGGCTCCTCGGCGGCCTTCGCCTTGAGGTCCCACAGCGCCATGTCGATGGCGCCGATGGTGCCGAAAGTGGAGCCGGAGTGCCCTGCCTTGAACACCCAGTCGAGCATCCGGTCGTAGAGGGCGACCACCGAACGCGGGTCCTCGCCCTCGACCGCGGGGAAGACCCGCGCGATGTCGGGGTGCGCCCCGACGCCGACGCCTTCGATCCCGCTGTCGGTCTCCAGGATCAGCACCGGAACCGGCGTCGTGTTGCCGGATTGCACGCCGTTGACGTCCCCGGTGACGCGGCCCCAGTCGTGCACGGTGTTCAGACTGCGGTAGCCCGTGATCTTCATCGGTGGTTCTCCTTCGGTGCGGGTGCGCTCATTCCTTGGTCCCTCCCGCGGTCATCCCGGACACCAGGAACCGCTGCGAGAACAGGAAGACGATGAGGACGGGCAGGATCGAGACGATCGTCGCCAGCGCCAGGGTCGGCAGCTGGACGGAGTCGGACCCCGCCGAACTCGGGTTGAAGGCCGGCGTCGCCGCGAGCAGCGAGGTCAGGCCGACCTGGATCGGATAGCCGTCGCTCGAGGGGAGCATCACGAACGGCAGGAAGAAGTTGTTCCAGTTCTGGACGAAGCTGAAGAACGCCACCAGGGCGACGATCGGAGCGGCCAGCGGCAGCGCGACCCGGGTGAACACCTGGAACTCGGTGCATCCGTCGATGCGCGCGGCCGCGAGGAGGTCGCGCGGGATGCTGGTCGAGAAGTAGATGTACGTCAGGTACACCCCGAACGGGAAGAACGACATCGGCAGGATCACAGACAGTGGATTCCCGATCAGGCCGACGGTGTTCAGCTCCAGGAAGATCGGCAGCACCAGCGCCGTGCTCGGGATGAGCATGACGACGAGGGTCAGCACGAGCAGCGCCTTGCGGAGCCGGAACTCGGTGAGCGCCAGCGCGTAGCCGGCCGGGATGCTGACGATCAGCGTGATGACCAGCGCACCGATCGAGTACAGGGCCGAGTTGCCGATCCACAGCGTCACGGCGCCGTCCTGGAAGCCGAACAGCTGGTTCCAGTTGGCCACGAAGTCCGCCCACGACCCGATCGAGAACGGGTTGGCGACGGTCAGAGCCTTGGACGACTTCGTCACAGCGAAGAGCAGCCAGACGATCGGGATAGCGAAGAACAGGACGAAGAGGACGAGGATGACGCCGGCGATGGATCGCCCGCTCCAGCCGCGCAGGTTGACGCGCCGCCGGCGTTCTGCGGTGAGTGCGGTCATGGTCATTCCTTCTCGAACAGGCCGCCGCGGGTGACGAACACCCAGGACAGCAGGAGCGCGACGATCAGCAGGAGGAGCGAGATCGCGGCGGCGCCGTTGAAGTCGTTCTGCTGGAACGCGTACTGGTAGGCGAGCTGGTTGAGCGAGTAGTCGTTGGGGACGACCGCGTTGCTCGCCTGACTGAGCAGTTGCGGCTCGACGAAGAGCTGCGTGCCGGCTGCCAACGACATCACTCCCATGTAGGCGATCCACTTGCGGAGTATCGGCAGTTGGATGCTGATCGCGATCTGCACGGCGTTCGCGCCGTCGATGCGTGCGGCCTCGAGCACTTCCGTGCTGATGTTGTTCAGAGCGCCGTACATGATCACGATCCAGCCGCCCGCTCCCGTCCAGAACGCGATGATCGCGAAGATGAGGGGAAGGTTCCCGGGCTGGATGACCTCCACGAAGCTGTTCATCCCCATCAGGCGCAGCAGCCCGCTCACCGGGCTGGCCGTCGGGTCGAGGACGAACAGCCAGAGCAGGACGCTGGACGCACCGGCGAGAGCGCCCGGCAGGTAGTAGATGAAGCGCAGTCCGGTGCTCGCCCACCGCACCCGGAGGGAGTGGACGACGAGCGCGAGCAGCACCACGAAGATCAGGAGGGCGATCAGCCAGATGACGAGGTAGAGCGTCACGTGCAGCACGGCCGGCCAGAACCGGAAGTCCGTCACTGCCGTGATGAAGTTGTCCAGGCCCGCGAAGCCGCCGTCCGCCTTGGTGAAGGCGAGCATCACGGTGTAGAGGGCGGGCAGGATCCCGAAGGCGATGGCGAGCAGGGTGTAGAGCGAGACGAAGACGTAGCCGATCGGCGTGCGCCCCGGTGCCCGTCCGCTGCGACGGGCCGACCGCCGGCGCTGTGACGCGCCGACGGCCAGCTGGTCGCTCGGTGGAGCGAGGGTCATGTCAGTTCACCTTGTATCCGTTGACCTTGGCCTGGTTCGCGATGGCCTCCTGCCAGGTGGGCAGCAGGCTCACGATCGACTTCCCGGCGGTGATGGCCGGCGTCATCGTCTTGGCCCAGACGGCCTCCTGGCTGAACGAACCGTAGCCCCAGCCGTCCCACACCTGCGAGCCGGCGGTGGCCACCGGAGCCAGCGAGGTGGCGTAGTACTTGCTGGCCTCCTGCTTGGTGATCCAGCCCTTGGCGGCGGGCGCGTAGGCCGGGTAACCCGGGGCGACCTCCACCTGGTAGTCGTCGGACGTGGTCACGAACTGCGCGAACTTCTCGGCCGCCTTCAGGTTCTTGGAATGGCTCGAGATGAACCACGTTCCGCCACCGACGTTGCCGGTGACCGCCTTGGTCTCGCCCTTCCACGGCAGCGGGTCGGCCACGCCGAGCTCACCGGCGGGGACGTTCAGCGACTGCGGGTTGTTGAAGATCGCGCCGGCGTACCAGGCGGGACCAGGCATCATCAGCACCTTGCCGGTGTAGTTCTTCACGAACTCCGGGGTGAAGACGCTCACCACGGGAACCGTCTTGTTCTCGCGCAGCGTGTCGAGGAGGCTCGCCGCGCGCTTGCACTCCGTGCTGTCCGTCTTCACCGTGACCGACTTGGGCCCGGTGACGTCGTTGGCCTGGCACTTGCTGGCCCACATGAAGACCTCGGGGGTCCAGGCGTCACCGGCGGTGCCGATGATGTAGCCCGGGTGCTCGGTCGCGACCTTCTCGCCGAGAGCCTGGTACTCCTCCCACGTCGTGGGAACGGTGTACCCGAACTTGTCCATCAGCGTCTTGTCGTACCAGAGCACGGCCTGTGCGAGGTCGTTCCGGAGGCAGTACACCTGGCCGTCGACGGTGCAGGGATTGAGCGCGCCCTCGGTGAAGTTGTCGAGGGTGTCCTTGGGGACGAGTCCCTTGTCGAGCACCGCGGCGAAGGCCTGCTTGCCATTCGTCTTCTGGCTCGCCCAGGACGCGTCGTTGTTCTGGCTCGAGAAGACCACGTCCGGCCAGCCGCTGCCTGCGCGGTCGAAGAGCTGCATCTTCGTCCGGAACGAGTTGGAGCCGTTGGCCGACCCGTCGTAGGTCACGACCTTGATCTTGGTGTCCGGGTTCGCCTTCTCGAATGCCTTCGCCGCGGCCTGACGGTCCGCGTCCACCCAGACGGTGATCGTCGAGGAGGTGTCCTGCTTGGCTTCGGGAAAGCCGTACGACCCGTTCGCCGAGCTCCCACCGGTGCTGCAACCGGTGAGAGCCAGGAGCGCCGTCGCGGCGCCAAGTGCGGCCACGGTCAGCGCCGAGCGACGGCGTGAACGCACCACAGTGTGGATTCCGACCATGAGATGTCCTTGTCTTGTCGACTTCGTTGACGACTCCGAGGAGGCGTAATCCGACTATAGAGCATACGTATTACGTTTGCCAAGCTTCCTACCGAGAGACAGGATCCGATGCCTCGAGCAGCGCGAGTTCGTCCGTTCTCGGCATGCTCTCCCAGTCCCCCAGACCCATGCACGCGAAGGCCCCGGCGGCGGTCGCCACCGTGAGGCAGTCGCGGAGGCCGTCTCCCCGGAGACGTGCCGCCAGGAAGCCGGCCACGAAGGCGTCCCCGGCGCCGACGGTGTCCACGACCGGGACCTGCAGCGCCGGATACTCGACGAGCGGGCCGCCGTCGGAGGCGACGCTTCCGAGGGCGCCGCGCTTGAGGACGGCGGTTGCCGGCCCGAGCGCGTGCATCCCGTCGATCAGCGCCGCGGGATCCGTGATCGGTTCTCCGAGAAGGAGGGCCGCCTCGTCGTCGCCGGCGAAGACCACGTCGGCGGACGCGGCGATCTCCCGATACACCGGGCCCGGGTCGCCGGTCGGCCAGAGGACCGGGCGATGGTTCACGTCGAACGAGATCGGGACGCCGCTGGACCGCGCTACGGCGAGCACCCGGCGCACCGTCTCGCGCCCCGATTCCGAGATGGACGCGGTGATGCCCGTGACGTGCACCAGGGCGGCGGCCTCGATCAGACCGTCGTCGATGTCGGCCGGCTGCAGACCGCTGCCCGCGCTCCCCGAGCGGTAGAACCACACCTTCGTCGTGTGCGGCGTGCGCTTCTCCTTGAGCATCAGCCCGGTCGGGCGGTCGGGGTCGGCGATCGGACGAGCATCCACGCCCTGACCGCGGATGTCGCGCACGACCCTCCGCCCGATCCCGTCGGCGCCGACGCGCCCGACCCAGACCGCGGGGACGCCGAGCCGGCTCAGGCCGATCGCGACGTTGCTGTCGGCACCACCGGTGCCGATCCTTGCCGTGTCGACGTCGGCGAGCCCGCCGATCTCGGCCGCGCGGAAGAGGCCCATGGTCTCGCCGAAGGTGAGGACGTGTCCCGTCATCGCACCACTCCGACGGCGGCCCGGCACAGCGCCTCGATGGCGGCGAAGTCGCCGGCGGCGATGGCCGTGCGGGGCACCATCCAGCTGCCGCCGACCGCGATCACCGAGGGCAGCGCAAGATACGCGGGGGCGCGGTCGGCGTCGATGCCGCCCGTCGGGACGAATTCGAGCTCGGGGAAGACGGACGACAGCGCCGAGAGGGCGGCGGGACCGCCGGACGATTCCGCCGGGAAGAACTTCAGCGTGCGCAGGCCGAGGGACCGAGCGCGCATCGCCTCGGTCGCGGTCGCCACTCCCGGCACGGCCTGCACGCGGCGGCGCTCGCACACCGCGACGACGGCGTCGGACAGGCCGGGGCTCACGACGAAGGCCGCCCCCGCGTCGATCGCCGCCTCGGCCTGCTCCGGCTCGAGAACCGTTCCGACGCCCACGGTGATCCCCGGGATCGCGCTCATGGTGCGCAAGGCGCCGAGGGCCGCGGCGGTCCGCAGCGTGATCTCGGCCTGCCTGATGCCGCCGGCGACCAGGGCGCGGGCCAGCGGCTCCGCGTCGCGCGCGTCGTCGATCACCACGACCGGCAGGATCGGTTCGAAGTCCGTCATCGCCCGAGCCACCCTCCATCGACGGGCAGGATCGTGCCCGAGACGTAGCGGGCTGCATCCGAGGCGAGGAACACCGCTGCACCGCCGAGGTCTTCGGGCGTGCCCCACCGCCCGGCCGGGATCCGCTCGAGGATGGACCGCGAACGATCCGGATCGTCCTGGAGCGCCTGGGTGTTGTCGGTCGCGATGTAACCGGGCGCGATGCCGTTCACCGTCACGCCCCTGCCTGCCCACTCATTGGACAGCGCGCGGACCAGGCCGGCGACCCCCGACTTCGCCGCCGCGTAGCCGGGGACGGTGATGCCGCCCTGGAACGACAGCAGAGAGGCCGTGAAGACGATCCGCCCGCTGCCGGCTTCGAGCATCCGGCGGCCCAGCGCCTGGCTGAGCACGAAGCCGCTGGTGAGATCCACCTCCAGCACCTCGTCGAACCAGTCGAGCGGATGCTCGGCGGCGGGTGCGCGACGGATGGTGCCCGCATTGTTGACGAGGATGTCGGCGGCCCGATCGCGCTCGGAGAGCCCGGCGGCGAGGGCGGTCACCTGTGCACGGTCGGCAAAGTCGACGCGGTGTCCCTCGAAGCTCCGCCCGAGCGAGCGCACCCGGTCGCCGATGGCCGACGACGCCGGGTCCAGCGTCGCGGACACCCCGATGATGTCGGCGCCCGCCTCCGCCAGCGCCTCCGCTATCGCGAACCCGATCCCCCGCTTGGCTCCGGTGACGACAGCGAGCCGGCCGGTCAGGTCGAAGCCGTTCATCGGGCGACCTCCACGAGGATCTTCATCGCGCCTCCGGACTCCAGCGCCTCGAATGCGGACGCGGTCTCGGCCAGCGGCACGACCCGGGTGATCAGACGGTCGGCAGGGATGTCCCCGGCCGCCACGAGCTCGATCGCCTTCTCGAAGTCCTCGCGCTGGTACACGCGTGCTCCGAGGATGCGCAGCTCGCGCCAGAAGAGCCGGTGCAGGTCGATCGGCCGCGGCTGCGAGTGGATGGCGACGACGACGAGCGTGCCTCGCACCTTCGCGAGCGACGTCGCACCCAGCACGGCGGCCGCCGAGCCGGAGACCTCGAACACGACGTCGGCGCCCGCTCCGCCCGTCCACTCCTCGACCCAGGCGACCTGGTCGACGGCGCTCGGGTCGAGGGTGCGGAGACCCATCGCCTCGGCGGCCGCGCGGCGTCCGGGGTCGATCTCCGCGATAACCACCTCGGCGCCGAAGGCGGTCGCGACCGTGGCGATCAGCACGCCGATCGGCCCCGCACCGATGACGACCGCCCGGTCCCCGGGGGCGAGCTCGGAGCGGCGCACGTCGTGAACCGCCACCGCGACGGGCTCGACCAGCGCCGCATTCCGCAGCGACACTCCGTCGGGCAGGCGGACGAGCGTCGACGCCGGGACGTTCCAGCTCTGCTGGAGGGCGCCGGGGCTGTCGATGCCGATGAAGTCGAGGTTCTGGCAGATGTGCTCGTTGCCGGCCAGGCAGGCCGGACATGTACCGTCCCACGCGAGCGGCATGACGGTGACGGCGTCGCCGACCGCCCATCCCTCGACACCCGGCCCGATCTCCGCGATGGTGCCGGACATCTCGTGGCCGATCGTCGCCGGCTTCGTGACCCGCGCGTCCATGTCGCCGTGGAAGACGTGCAGATCCGTGCCGCAGATGCCGACGTAGGCCACGGCGACGCGGACCTCCCCCGGCCGGAGCTCGGCCGCCTCCCGCTCCTCGATCGTGATCGTGCGCTCGCCTACGTAGTTCGCCGCCAACATCGCCGGCCGCTCCTTCCTGCCACCGCCGTCCTCGTCGGACCGGGAGTGACGTCCTCGTCTCGAATTATCCAAACATAATACGTATGCTGAAAGGAAGCGATCCTGCTCCACCGACGAAGAAGGCCCCGCGATGACCTCGACACTGCCCACCCGCTCACTGCGGACCGGAACCGCCCTCACCGAGCTGGGGTTCGGCGCCGCCCAGCTCGGGAACCTCTTCCGCGAGACCACCGACGAGGAGGCTCGGGACGCGGTGACCGCCGCCTGGGACGGCGGACTGCGGTACTTCGACACCGCACCGCACTACGGGCTCGGGCTGTCGGAGCAGCGGCTGGGCAGAGCCCTCGCCGCCAGGCCGCGCGACCGCCTGGCCCTTTCCTCCAAGGTCGGCCGGCTGCTGGTCGAGAGCCCCGGCACCGCAGACCGGCTGGACGACGACGGGTTCGTCGTGCCGGCCGCCACGCGGCGAGTGTGGGACTTCAGCCGCGACGGCATCCTCCGCTCGGTGGAGCAGTCGCTCGCCCGCCTCGGGACCGACTGGCTCGACATCGCCTATCTGCACGACCCCGACGACCACTGGGAGTCCGCCTCCACCACCGGGATCGACGCCCTCGTCGAGCTGCGGGAGCAGGGGGTCGTCGGTGCGATCGGCGCCGGGATGAACCAGTCGGCCATGCTCGCGGAGTTCGTCCGCCGCACCGACGTCGATGTCGTGATGGTCGCCGGGAGGTTCACCCTGCTCGACGGCGCCGCGCTGGGCGGCCTGCTCCCCGCCGCGCAGGAACGGGGCGTCGGGGTCGTCGCCGCCGCGGTCTACAACTCGGGACTGCTCAGCTCGGAGCAGGTCGATCCGAACGCGCATTTCGACTACGGCTCGGCTCCTGCCGAGGTGATCGAGCGCGCTCAGCGCATCGCAGACGTCTGCCGCGCCCACGGCGTCAGCCTTCCGGCCGCGGCCGTCCAGTACCCGCTCCGGCATCCGGCCGTCGTCTCCGTCGTGACCGGGATGCGCACCGCGGCCCATGTTCGCAGCACACTCGAGCGCTACCGCGCCGACATCCCCGAAGCCCTCTGGGAGGAGCTGGATGCCGCCGGACTGGCCCCCGATCCGGCCATGGCCGCTACGCAACGGTAAACATCATACGTCTCTTGATTTAAACATCATACGTATGCTAACCCTGTTCTGGGGGCATCGAGGCCTCCCACGAACAGGAAGCGATCGAATATGACATCGACGTCAGTCTCGCGACGATCGACGACCAGGTGGAGGGGAGGCCGGCACTGCTGGCCATCCTCGGCGCCGGCGTCGTCATCGCCTCCGCGCTCATCCCGCTCCGGGCCGAAGCCGCTCCATCGACCATCTTCTACGCAGCCCCCGACGGCAAGGACGCCGGGCACTGCAGCCAGTCCATGCCCTGCTCGCTGGAGCGGGCGCAGCACGTCCTCAAGCCGTCGATCAAGCACGGCGACGTCACCGTCCAGTTGGCGGACGGCACCTACCGACTGGACAAGCCCCTGACCTTCGACGCCGGCGACGGCGGCGGGCAGAACACGGTCACCTGGACGGCGGCGCCCGGTGCCCACCCCGTCATCACTGGGGCCTCCGCCGTCACCGGCTGGACCGCGTCCTCGGCGGGCGCGGGCATCTGGGAGGCGCCGACCCCGGCCGGCCTCGACACGCGCCAGCTCTACGTTAACGGCACCATCGCGCCGCGCGCATCGATCCGCCTCGCGAACTCGGACGTGACCCCGACGGCCACCGGGCTGACCATCAAGAACCCCGCGCTCGGCTATCTGGCGAGCCTGCCGGACCAGTCGCGCATCGAGTTCGAGTCGCTGGGCGACTTCACCAACCGCTACTCGCCCGTGCAGAGCATCAGCAGCACGGAGATCACGATGGCGCAGCCGGCGTGGGACAACAACACGTGGGGCTGGGACACCGTCCAGAACTCGTTCCTTGCGGGTCCCAGCTGGTACCTGGACAACTCGCTCGCGTTCCTCACGCGACCGGGCCAGTGGTACATCGACCCGAGCGGCGGGAAGCTCTACTACAAGCCGGCCGCTGGGGTGGACCCCAACTCGCTCGACATCGAGCTGCCCCGCCTGCAGTCGCTGATCAGCATTGGCGGCACCTATGACCAGCCGGTCAGCGGGCTCGCGTTCTCCGGCATCCAGTTCTCGGGCACCTCGTGGCTCGGACCGTCGACCGACGGCTACGCCGACCAGCAGAACGGCCTCTTCATCAAGGGCACGTACGACTACCGCCCCGCCGACGCCTTCACCAGCTGCTCGCGCGGTTGCGAGATGTTCGAGCGGGCGCGCACTAGCTGGTTCCAGGAGCCGTCCGCCGTGCAGGTCTCGGCCGCCAGCCGGGTCTCCTTCACCGGCAACACCTTCACCAACCTCGGCTCCTCGGCGCTCGGCATCGGGAACGACGCCAACGCGACGACGACCGGTGTGGGATACGGCGCCAGCGACATCCAGGTGGTGGGCAATCGCTTCATGGAGGACAGCGGCCACGGCGTGGCCGTCGGGGGCGTGCTGCCGGACGCTCACCACCCGAGCGACCCGCGGATGACGAACCAGGACATCACGATCCAGGACAACACGATCGACCACGTCTCGGTGGACTACAAGGACAACAGCGGCATCCTGAGCACCTACGTCACGCGGGCCAAGATCCTGCACAACGAGGTGTCCAACGTCCCCTATGACGGCATCGACACCGGGTACGGCTGGGGCATCAACGACGCGGGCGGCTCGAACGACTACGTCGACCGCGGCTACTACAAGTGGAACACGCTCTACACGACGCCCACAACACTGAAGGACAACACCGTCGAGGGCAACCTCGTGCACAACACGAAGGCGCGCTTCGCCGACGGCGGCTCGGTCTACAACCTCTCCGCCAGCCCCGGATCGGTGGTCGACAAGAACTACCTGTTCAACATCTCGGGCGTCGGGCTCTACCTCGACGAGGGATCGCGCTCGATGCTGTACCAGAACAACGTGGTGCAGGGCGGCTCGTTCGTCTTCACCAACGCGTACAGCCTGCGGAACAACACGAGCGACAACACCATCCGCGACAACTGGTACAACTCGGGCGGCATCTCGGCACCGAACGCCGCCGCGCACAACAACACGCTGGTGAACAACGTGAAGGTGACCGGCACGAACTGGCCGGCGGGAGCGCGCGACGTCATCTGCGCCGCGGGTGTCGCGCCGCAGTACCGCACGTCGCTCAACGCCAACCAGTTCGGGTTCGTCGGGTGCCCGGTGGATGCGCCGGTCTCCGGCCTGTCGACGGCGGGTTCCTCCGCAGTCAGCTCCTACTTCGGGCAGGCCGGTGACGCCTACGGCATCGCCGCCGCTGGAGCGGACGTCTGGGGCGCGGGCGGCCAGCACTCCGACCAGTTCGGGGCGATCTACAAGGCCGGGTCGTTCACCGCGAACGCCACGGTCTCGGCCCGGGTCGTGTCGGTGAACGACGCGAACTCCTCGGCGAAGTCCGGGGTGATGGTCCGCAACGACATCACGAAGGCTGGCGCATCGGCCGGCTACGCGGTCGTCGCGGTGACCGCACGCAACGGTGTCGTGTTCGAGTGGGATGCCAACGGCGACGGCTACCTGGACTCGGAGGCGAAGGCGTCCGTCGACGTCTTCCGTCCGATCTGGGTGCAGCTCACCCGGACTGGCTCCGCGTTCACCGCGTCGTACTCGTACGACGGCGCGAACTACGTGCCGATCGGCGCGCCGGTGACCCTCGCCTCGGCGACGGCAACGCAGGACGCGGGGATCTTCTCCACCTCGCACGATGTCACCCAGTCGGCGATCAACCAGTTCGACGGACTGTCGATCACGGCCGAGTAGTACCGCACAGCGTGAGGGCGGCGGAGACATCCGCCGCCCTCACTGCTGCCCGGGCGGCTACCGCCCCGGCGCCGCGTGCGGCGTCAGCGCGTGCTGCAGCGCGAGCGTCGCGGCACCGCCGGCCGCCGCATCCAGCCCCGGGTCCGCCAGTTCGATGAGCACCGGGTGGATGCCGCGCGTGCGGGCGAACTGCGCCACGTACTCGCGGATCTCCCGCACGTAGATCGCGCCGGCGTCCGCGAAGCCGGGGCCGGCGAGGACGATGCGGTCGAGGTCGAGCACGTTGACGATCGAGAGCACCGCCGCCGCCACGTAGCGGGCGGACCGCTTGATCAGCTCGCAACAGCGTGGCTCGCCCTGGGCCGCGGCCCGCGCGATCGCCTCGAAGTCGCCGCGGAACCGCTGCGGGTCGCCGGTCAGCCCCAGCTGCGCGGCCAGGTCCGCATCCTTCAGCGCCTCGGCGACCACCGCGCGCGGCGCCGCCAGCATCTCCAGGCAGCCGCGGGCGCCGCACCAGCATTGGGGACCGTCGATGTCGATCACCATGTGACCGATCTCGCCGACGTTCGACGAGGCGCCGCGAGCGACGCTGCCGCCGACCATGAGGCCCAGGCCGAAGCCGTTCGACAGGTAGAGCGTGGCGAAGTCCTGCGTCGCCGGGATGCGGCCGGCCCAGTACTGGCCGAGGGCCGCGCAGGCGGCGTCGTTGTCGCGGACCACCGGGAGGCCGATCTTCGGCTCCAGCGCCTTGTTGAGCGCGAACGACTCCCACTCGGTGGATGTGATGGAGAGGCGTTCGGCGCCGGCGCCCAGGTCGAGACCGGCGCCGGCGACGCCCACTCCGACGACGGACTCCGGCTGGATGTCGAGCTGCACCAGGAGCTGGCCGAGTTCGCGCGCGATGCGCACCACATCCTCCATCGGATCCGCCTGCTCGATGCCCGGCGAGACCAACCGGCCGATCACGTTGCCGGAGAGGTCGGTCACGACGTACGTCAGGCGCCCGGCATCGAGCGAGAGGCCGACGGCGTACCGCGCGTTGGCGTTCAGTTCGAGGAGGCTGCTGCGCTTGCCCCCGGTGGACTCGCTGAACCCGGTCTCGATGACGAGGCCGTCCTCGATCAGCGACTTCACGATGCGGGTGATCGACGTGGCGGTCAGGCCGGAGCGCTCCGCCAGCTCTGTGCGCGTGACGGTGCCGCCCGAGCGGACCATGTCGAGGATCGCGCTGCGCGTGTTCGCCGACGACGGCCCCAGCCGCCGCGCCGCGCTCACGACGTCTCCCGGACGACGACCACGGGCTCCGGCGCCGCGACCGGACGGACGCCGCCGTCGTGGATGGCGGCGAGCGCCGCCGAGCCCAGCAGCGCCCCGATCTCACGGCCGTGCCGGTCGATCGCCGTGATCGGGCGGCTCGCGCTCTGACACACGAGGGAATCGCTCCAGCAGATCAGGGCCACCGCCTCCGGCACCGGGATGCCGTGCTCCTCGAGCGCGTCGAGCGCCGCGACGGCGTCGTGGTCGGTGTCGAAGACGAGTGCGATCGGGTCGTCGACGGAGCTCTCCGCGCCGAGCCGGATGACCTCGCCGACCACGTCGGTCGCCTGCACGGTCTCGATCGCGCGCTCTCCCGAGCGCACCCCGCCCACGAGCGGCTCCGGCACGAGCTGGCTGGTCAGGTAGACCCAGCGGCGCGCCGGATGCGCGTCCAAATAACTGATGAGGGCACGGGACGCCGCGGCCGGATCCACGGTCACCGCCGGGTAGTCGAGGTCGCCGTCCGCGGGAGCGAGCACGACGAACGGCATGTCGATCTGCCGCAGCAGCCGGATGCGCGCGTCGGCCTCGTCCGCACCCAGCACGATCACGCCGGCGATGCCGCCGACGCGCGCCCACAGGCGGTACGTCTTCAGCTCCGACTCCTCGTCGTCGACCGACCGCGTGATGAAGCGCATCCCTGCGGCGAGCAGGGGCGCCGCGATCGAGCGGACGATCGCGGAGGCGAGTGGGTCGCGGTCCCGGCCGTGCCGGATCACGAGCCCGATGGACGCCGACGCATCCGTCATCGCACCGCACCCCCTTCCGTCCTCGGCACTGCGACCTCTAGGCAGTCTGCCCGATCCACCGCTCCCTCCACGACTCGACCCGTCACTTGATCGCGCCCGCCGCCATCCCGCGCTCGAACTGACGTTGGAGCGCGATGTAGGCGATGATCGTCGGGATCGCGGTGATCACCGAGGCGGCGAGGATCTTCGGCGTGTCGTCGTTGTACTGGCGGCGGAAGAACTCCGGCAGCTGGGTGACCACGCCCATCCCGTCGTCGATGAGGAAGACCTTCGGCAGGAGGTACGAGTTCCACGCGTAGATCAGCACCAGCACCATGAGGGCCACGGCGATCGGACGCGACAGCGGCACGAGGATCGACCAGAACACGCGCCAGGTGCTCGCGCCGTCGATCCGCGCGGCCTCGAACACCGCGTCCGGGATGCCGTCGACGTACCCGCGCGCGATCAGCACGGTGAACGGGATCTGCAGCGCGGCGATCGGCAGGATCACCGACCAGTAGGTGCCGAGCAAGCCGAGCTTGACCGCCGTCGTATAAAGAGGAGCGATCAGCACGACCTCGGGCAGCGTGAGGGCCGCCATCATCAGCCAGAAGTAGACCTCCTTGCCGCGCACCCGCAGCTTGGAGAACCCGAACGCGGCCGCGAGGGTCGCCAGGTAGACGATGGCGATGGAGACGACCGCGATGATGATCGTGTTGAGGAAGAACTTGGGGAAGCCGGGCACGTTCACGACGGCGACGTAGTTGCCCCAGCCGGAGCCCTCGAAGCTCGTCTGCAGCATCGCGATCAGCGGGATCACGAACGGCACGACGGCGACGGTCAGCACCAACTGCAGGAGGATGCGCGAGCGGCGGGAACGGGTCTCAAACATCGGCGGCCTCCTTGCGGCGCGGCTTGATCCGGGGAAGGCGTTCGCGTCCACGAAGCTGCATGAAGACGGACACGGCGATCGCGATGATCAGCACCAGGATGGACAGCGCCGACGCGTAGCCCAGGTTGCGATCGCTGCTCGCCGTCTCGGCGTAGATCATGGTTCCGAGGAATTCGGACGAGTGCGCCGGGCCGCCCTGCGTGATCAGCCACGGGCTGTCGAAGAGCTTCAGGGCGGTGATGAAGTTCAGGATGGCCAGCGACACGATGATCGGCCGCAGGCTGGGCAGGACGATCGAGAACAGGATGCGGAAGTTGCCCGCGCCGTCCAGCCGCCCGGCCTCGATGAGCTCGGGGTCGATCTGCGCCATGCCGGCGTAGATGAGGATGAAGCCGTAGCCGATCGCGCCCCAGCATCCCACCATGGTCACGACGAGCAGCGAGGTCGTCGACTGCCCGATCCACGGCTGCTCGAGGCCTGCGAGCCCGAAGAAGCCGAGGATCTTGTTGACCGTGCCGTCGCTCTGCCAGACCTGGACGTGGGCCGGGGCCAGGGTGGCGGGCGCCACCACGACGGGGATGACGACGAGCACCTTGTAGAGGTTCGCGAAGCGGATCTTGGAGTGCATGGCGGCGGCGAACAGAGTCCCGCCGGCCACCTGCACCGCGAACACCACGACGAAGTAGATGAGCGTGTTGCGCAGCGCGGTCCAGAGCACCGGGTCCGCCAGCGCGGTGATGTAGTTGCCGAAGCCGACCGGCGTCATCAGCGCCCGGCCGCCGGGCCAGTCGAAGAACGACAGGTAGCCCGAGTAGATGATGCTGTAGTAGATCAGGCCGACGGAGATGGCGAACGCCGGAAGGATCCAGCGCACGCCCCCGGGGAGGAGGCGGGCGCGCCGCTTGGCGCGCCCGCCCCTCTGCACCGCAGGGGTCTGTCGGGCGGATCCGATCTCGAGATCCGTGACGGCCATGATTACTTCGTGCCGACCTTGCTGGCCTCGGAGGAGGCCTGCTGGTCGTCGGCGATGCTCTTGATCGACTTGCTCACCGAGGGGTCGAGCACCTGCTGGATGGCGACCACGATCGCGTCGAGCGACTTCTGAGTGGTCTGCCACTGGCGGGACTCGGTGGTCTCGCCGCTCTCCGTGATCAGCTTCTCGATCGCGGGACGCTGCACGGCGTCGTCGACGAGCTTGATGTTCGACCAGTCGGGGGTGGTGCCCTTCAGCGCCGGGAGCAGGTCGAGCGCGTTCGCGACGTTCTGCTGGCCGGTCTTGTTGAGCGTCATCCACGAGACGAAGGTCTTCGCCGGGCCGATGTTCTTCGACTCGGAGTTGATCGCCAGACCGTAGTCCGCCTCGCCGAAGTAGGTGCTCTTGTGGCCTTCGCCTGCGACGTCGGGGAACTGCGCGGGCAGCTGGACGAAGCAGGTCGGGTTGGTCACGCCGGCCGCCTCCATCGAGGCCTTGCAGGACTCGGCGCCCGCGTACTGGGTGTACCAGAAGCCCATCTGGACCATGGCCGCGTCGCCCTTCATGAACTCGTTGTTCGCGAGCGGGTACTGCGGGCCGTCGAGCGCGTTCGGCGCGATGATGCCGTCGTCCTTCATCTTCTTGATGATCTCGAGCACCTTCTGGCCCTGCTCGTCGTTCCACTTCGCCTTGCCGGTGGCGGCCTTGATGAAGAAGTCCGGGTCCACCGTGTTGGCGATCGAGTGGTACATCTCCGTGGGGAAGGTGTCGGTGCCGCCCGCGCCCATGGTGAAGCAGGTCTTGCCGATGGCGGTGACCTTCTTGCAGGTGTCGACCCAGGACGCGTAGTCGGTCGGGACCTTCGCGCCCGCGCTGTCGAGGATGTTCTTGTTGTACCAGAGGAAGCCGGCGGACATGCCGCCCAGCGGGATCGAGACGAAGCGGCCGTCGGAGCTGGTCAGCTGCTTCACGTAGGAGCCGCCGATCTTGTCCTTCCAGCCGTCGCCGAGGGTGTCCTTCGCGAGCGACGTCAGGTCGAGTGCGTACGGACCCCACAGGTCGGGCGAGCCGCCGGCGGGTGACAGGTCGAAGACGTCCGGGCCCTTGCCGGAGTCGAGGGCCGGCGTGATGGTGTTGCGGTAGTCGACGTTCTCGAAGTTCTTGTAGGTGACCTTGATGTCCGGGTACTCCTTGTTGAACTCCGCGATGTACTTCTCGGCCACCGGGGTGTCGGGCGTCCAGCCCCACCAGGTGACGCTTCCGGACTTCGCGGGCTTGACGTCCGAGCCTTGATCGCCGGACGAGCCGGTGCAACCTGTGATCGCCAGGGCGGCGGCCGCGGCCACCGCTGCCGCGGAAATGAACCGCGTTCGCATCATTGTGATTTCCTCCACCTCGTTGTGCTGTCCGTGCATCAGCGGCGCACGTTGGGGGCGAGCCTACACACGGTTCGCGACGCGATGCAATAGTTCGAACCTTTTTGTCACAAACTTTGAAACGGCATGTATGGTGTCGTCTACTGCCGCTTTCTCTCGGCCTGAATGCTTAGTTGCATACGTTGAGATAGTGAGCTTTCAACGTAGAAAGGACTGTCCCTTGGCCATCGAATCCGTGCTCCTGAACGTCACAGACATCGCGCGTTCCGTCGACTTCTACCGGCGTCACTTCGACGCGCAGGTGATCGAGCAGAGCGACGATCGGGCGGTGCTCGACGTCGTCACCGCCGCGCTCGTGCTGAACCGCATCGACTCCCCCGCCGAGTCGACCTGGGTGGGCGACGACCTCCAGCGCGGCTTCCGTCACGTCGGCTTCAAGGTCTCCGACCTCGACGCCCGCGTGGACGCCCTCCACGAGGCCGGCGTGCCCTTCCACCTCGAGCCGATCCACGCCGAGGGGGATGTGCGCATCACCTTCTTCTACGACCCGGACGGGACGCTGCTCGAGCTCGTCGAGGGCCCGCTCCAGTACCACGAGGTCTACGACCGGGAGGCGGTCGAGCAGGACTGGGGACTCGGCGACCCGGAGCGTCCGCGGTTCGACCACGTCGCCGAGACCGTCGAGGACCTGGAGGCGACCAAGGAGCACTACGGCAAGCTCGGCTACGGACTGATGTCGGGCATCCACCAGCCGAGCGACGACCGCGGCTTCGAGATCAACTTCCTCCGCCACGGCGACAGCTCGCTCGAGATCTTCACGTACGAGAAGGCCGAGAAGGCGTCGCGCACTCCGCAGCTGGACGCGCCCGGCTTCGTCGCCGTCGCCTTCGAGGGCGAGCAGGCGCCCGGCACCGCGGTCGGCACCGCCGGCGACCGCGAGGTCTACAGCGGCCCCGATGGCCTGCTGTACGTGGTCGCGAACGCATGACCGCATCCACGTCGCTGCGTCCGCTGGGCGTGACCGGGCTCTCGGTGAGCCCGGTCACGCTCGGCGGCGCGCCGCTCGGCAGCATGCCGGAGAACTTCGGGCACGAGGTGGCCGAAGCGGATGGGATCGCGATCGTGCAGGAGGTGCTGCGCAGCGGCATCCGGACCATCGACACGTCGAACGGGTACTCCGACGGCCGCAGCGAGGAGCGCATCGGCAAGGCCATCGCCGCGTCCGGCGGTCTGCCCGACGACGTGCTGGTCATCACCAAGACCGATCAGCGCGACGGCGACTACAGCGGCGAGCGCGTGCGGCGGTCGATCGCGGAGAGCTCCGAGCGGTTGGGGATCGCCCCGCTGCCGCTGGTCCACCTTCACGATCCCGAGTTCCACGACTTCGAAGCGATGACTGCTCCGGGAGGGGCGGTGGATGCGCTGGTCCGGGCGAAGGAGCGCGGCGAGGTGGGTCACATCGGGCTCGCCGGCGGGGATGTACGCGTCATGCGCCGTTACCTCGACCTCGGCGTGTTCGAGGTGCTGCTGGTGCACAACCGCTGGACCCTCGTCGACCGCAGCGCCGGCCCGCTGCTCGACCGCGCAGCCGAGCTGGGGATGGGCGTGGTCAACGCCGCCGTGCTGGGCGGCGGCATCCTGGCCGACGAGTCCGGACGGAAGACCGACTACGGCTACCGGCCCGCCTCGGCCGAAACCCTCGACGCCATCGCCCGGATGCGAGAGGTGTGCCGCCGCTGGGACACCACCCTCGCCGCCGCCGCCCTCCGCTTCTCGACCCGCGACGACCGATTCGCGAGCACCATCGTCGGGATCAGCAGGCCGGAGCGCATCCCGCAGACCCTCGACGCCGCGGCCCTCGACCGCCCGCAGGAGTTCTGGGACGAGCTCGAGCGGCTGCTCCCCTCCCCCGCCACCTGGCTCGACGCCGACTGAGTCACGCCATCCACCATCCACGAACGAAAGAAGCCCCATGCCACTCGTCCGAATCGACATGCACACGCCCCTCGCCGATCTGCGACCGCAGATGAGCGAGGCCATCAACTCCGCGCTGGCGGACGGCTGGGGCATGCCGGCCGACGACCTGTTCCAGATCTTCACCCTGCACGAGCAGGGCGACCTGTTCTACAGCCGGACCTTCCCGGACGCCGACCGCAGCGACATCGTCTTCATCAGCATCCTCGCGTACAACGGGTACTCTCCCGAAGTGAAGCAGCGCGGAGCCGAGTTGATCGTCGAGCGGCTTTCGGCGCTCGGAATCAAGCGCGACGACATCCTCATCTCCCTCTATGAGAACGGCGACGGCGACTGGCTCGCCCCGTCCAAGGAGCAGTGACCATGCAGAGAAGCGACCTCCCCGACGGCTTCGTCGTCGGCAGCGCGACGGCCTCGTACCAGATCGAAGGCGCCACCCACGAGGACGGCCGCGGCGAGAGCATCTGGGACGCGTTCGCCCGCGTCCCGGGCGCGATCGCCGACGGCAGCACGGGCGACGTCGCCGACGACCACTACCACCGCTGGGCGGAGGACGTCGCGCTGATGGCCGACCTCGGCCTCGACGCCTATCGGTTCTCGATCGCGTGGCCGCGCATCCAGGCCGACGGCACTGGACCCGCGAACCGGGCCGGCCTCGACTTCTACCGCCGGCTCGCCGAGTCGCTGCGGGAGCGCGGCATCACCCCGTGGGCGACCCTGTACCACTGGGACCTGCCGCAGGCGCTGGAGGACCGTGGGGGCTGGCTCGACCGCGACACGGCCATGCGGTTCGCCGACTACGCGGCGCTCGTCGCCGAGGAGCTGGGAGACGTGGTCACCGACTGGATCACGCTCAACGAGCCGTGGTGCTCGGCGTTCCTCGGGTACGCGAGCGGGCACCACGCGCCCGGGCGCACCCTCGGCACGCGTTCGGCGCATGCGGTGCACCACCTGCTCCTCGGCCACGGCCACGCACTGGAGGCGCTGCGCGCGACCGTCCCGCAGGCGAACGTCGGAACCACCCTCAACCTGTACTCGGTGCAGCCGGCCAGCGACACCGACGCGGACGCCGACGCAGCACGCCGGATCGACGGGCTCAGCAACCGCCTGTTCCTCGAGCCGGTGCTGACGGGCTCCTACCCCGCCGATGTGCTCGACGACCTGGGCGAGACGCAGTGGTTCGCCGAGCACGCGACCGACGACGACCTGAAGCGGATCTCGGCGCCGATCGACTTCCTCGGCATCAACTACTACAGCCGCCACACGGTCGCTTCCGGGTCGAAGCCCGCGGCGGACGCACCGGCGAGCGCCTACCCCGGCAGCGAGCACGTCCGGTTCGTCAAGACGGGCGCACCGGTCACCCAGATGGGCTGGGAGATCCACCCCGACGGGATGGTCGACGTCCTTCGTCAGGCCAACGCGATCGCGCCCGACCTTCCGCTGTACATCACCGAGAACGGCGCCGCCTACCCCGACCGGGTGGACGCGGACGGCGAGATCGACGACGGCGCGCGCACCGACTACCTGGAGGCCCACTTCGAGGCCGCCCGGAACGCGGTCGCCGAGGGCCTGCCGCTGCGGGGCTACTTCATCTGGTCGCTGATCGACAACTGGGAGTGGGCGTGGGGCTACTCCCGCCGCTTCGGGATCGTCCACGTCGACTACCAGACGCAGAAGCGCACGCCCAAGCGGAGCGCCCGCTGGGTGCGCGACTTCCTCCGGGACGCCGTGCCCGCCTCCCGCTGACATCCATGGGTCGCGACATGCCGTCATCCGCTCGGGATGGCGGCGTGTCGCGTCCCGCCGATTCCGGACGGGCGATCAGGTCGCGCGGACGATCGGTCGGGTGCGTGGACGCGCGCGTCGCCAGGCTGGGAGCATGAGCATCGACACCTCCCCTCTCCCGGGACCGCGTCCGTCCCCGCCGTCTCCGGCGCCGTCCGCCGCGCGTCGTGGGGCGGCGTGGTCGCCCTGATGCTGGGCGTCTTCGCGCTGGTGACCAGCGAGTTCCTGCCCGCCAGCCTGCTGTCGCCCATCGCGGCGGGCCTGGGGGTCAGTGAAGGGACCGCGGGGCAGGCAGTCACGGCGACCGCCCTGATCGGCGTGGTCGCCGGACCCGCGATCGGTCCGCTCGTGCCCCGCCTCGACCGGCGCATCCTGCTGGTCGCGTTGGCCGTGCTGGCCGCGCTGTCCAACATCCTCGTCGCCGTGGCGCCGCAGTTCTGGCTGCTGCTCGTGGCGCGCGTGCTGCTCGGGATCGCGATCTCCGGCTTCTGGTCGATGGCCGTCGCCGTTGCGGCGCAGCTGGTTCCGCAGGAGCACCTGGGCCGCGCGATGATGATCGTGAACACCGGCGTCTCCCTCGCGACGGTCGTCGCCGTCCCGCTCGGCGCCTTCCTCGGCGCGGTCTGGGGTTGGCGTGCCGTGTTCGTCCTCGTCGCGGCGATGTCCGTGGCGGCCGCCGTCGCGCAGCTGCTCCTGCTGCCGAAGATCGCGCCCGCCTCCGGGTCCGGGGTCCGGACGCTGTTCGCCGTCCTCCGCTCGCCGGTCATGATCGTCGGGCTGCTCGGCATGGCCCTGCTCGCCGGAGGCCACTTCGCGGGCTTCACCTACATCCGGCTGGGCGCCGCGGACATCCCCGGGCTGACGGCCGCAGGCCTGGCAGTGCTGCTGGCGGCGTACGGTCTCGGCGCCT
This sequence comes from Leifsonia poae, assembly GCF_050632865.1. Classification (GTDB taxonomy): domain Bacteria; phylum Actinomycetota; class Actinomycetes; order Actinomycetales; family Microbacteriaceae; genus Leifsonia; species Leifsonia poae_B. The sequence goes on from NZ_JBODSA010000003.1 coordinate 376,949, forward strand.
TCGCCGGGAACATCGTCGCGGGCATCGTCGCCGACCGCCGGCTCCGCACGGCGCTGGTCGTCATGCCTGCGGTGCTCGGAGGGGCCGTGACGGTGTTCGCCCTGCTGCCGGACCAGGTTCCGCTCGCCTTCGCGGCCGTGGTGCTGTGGGGCTTCGCCTTCGGCGGCGTGCCGACCCTCGTGCAGACCTGGGCGGCCCGCACCGAGCCCGAGCGGATGGAGGCGGCGGGCGGCCTGGTCGTCGCCGCCTTCCAGCTGGCGATCGCCCTGGGCGCGGCCGTGGGCGGGCTGCTCGTGGACGGCGCGGGTGTCAAGGAGGCGCTGGTCGCAGGCGGGATCGTGGCCGTGCTCGGCGGGGTGCTCCTCGGGACCGCCCGCCGGCGCGGCCCGGCGGCCTAAGCGCTCAGCGCGGCGGGCGCGGCCGTGGCGGTCGAGCCCGCCGCGGCACTCCGCCGCCACGCCGCCGGGCTCACCCCGGTGACGCGGCGGAAGGCGCGGCTGAAGGCGACGTCCGACCCGTAGCCCAGGCGGTGCGCCACCTCGCCGACGCTGAGCCGGTCATCGCGCAGCAGCTCTGCGGCCTGCTCCACGCGGACCGTCGCCAGGTAGCGGCTCGGCGAGTCGCCCACGAGCTCCCGGAAGCGCTCGGCGAACACGGTGCGGGACGCGCTGGCGACGCGCGCCAGCCGGTCCACCGTCCAGGGCTCCCCCGGCGCCTCGCGCATCGCGGTGAGTGCCCGGGCGATGTGCGGGTCGCGCACGCCGACGAGCCACTGATCGGACGCGCATCCGTTCTCCACCCAGGACCGGACGGCCGCCGTGGCGATGATGGACGCGATGCGGCTCGCCATCAGGCAGTTGCCCGCGCGCATCCCGCCGAACTCGAGCCCGAGGGTCTGGATGAGCGGTCCCATGTGCGGCTCGCGCACGACGAAGCCGCACGCGGTCAGTGACGCGGGGAGCGCCGACGCGAGCGGGAGTCCCGGCGCCGTCGTCGTGTCGAGCTCGCCGGACGCGACGACCGAGTCGTGCTCGGCCCGCACGCGGTGCGCCTCGGACCGGGGCAGCATGAGGAAGTCGCCGGCCTCGAGGCGCAGCGGCGCCGCGCCTCCCGACACCTCGACGACGCCAGAGACGACGTAGTGGAATCGGACCTGTCCCGGCGTCACGGCGACCGCGGTGCCGGACGGGAGTTCTCGCTGCTCGAAGTCCAGCAGCGTCCACTCGAGACGCGCCAGCACGCGCTCGAGGTCTTCGGCGGCGGCTCGCGCCGCGCCGGGCAGAGGCGCGTCTGTCATGGAGGGGGCAACAGCGGGGCGGCGGACGCCATTCCCGCCGCTCCCGACGGATCAGCCCTGCCCGCGTCCAGTCTTCTGCTGCAGGCGGTCGATGTGCTCCGACGCCTGCGCCTTGGTGAGGTCGGCGGGAAGCTCCTCGCCGGCCTCGCGGGCGAGCGTGTCGAGGTAGCTGCGCTGGGAGGCGGTCATGGGCTCGTCGCCGGTGACCCACTCCGACGGGTCCTTTGCGGCCGGGTTGCTGTCGTCGTCGTCGCGGCGCGCGCCGAGCACGTCGCCGGAGTCGTTGGTGGTGCCGTTGGGGTCACTGCTGTCGGTCATGCGGCAGACAGTACGCCGCGCGGCCGACACCGACGCCGGGGTTGACGAGACAGCGGCGAGTCATCCGCGCGGTGCGGTGGACGGCCGGATGCTGCTCTGCGCCGCGGCCCGCAGCTCGGCGGCGATGATGTCGAGTCCGGCGTCCTCTCGCAGGGCGGAGCGACGAGCCGCGTGGGTGAACCGCGCGACCGGCGCGGCGAGCGGAGCCAGCACCACACCGTCCGGGATGCGGTCGACGGTCAGATCCGGGACCAGCGCGACGCCCGCACCGGCCGCGACGAACGCCAGCTGCACCGCGAAGTCGACCGACCGCACGGCGATCCGCGGCCGGAACCCCGCCAGTCCGCACGCGCGCTCGACCATCTCGTAGCAGCTGAACGCGGCATCCGGAGCGATCCAGCGGCGCTCGGACAGCGCGGCGAGCTCGACCGCGCCGCCGTCGTGCGGGGCCAGCGGGTCATCCGACCGCAGAGCGAGCCAGACGGGCTCCTCGGCGATCGGCTCGGCCAGGATGCCGTCGGGCAGCTGCCGCGGGATGTTGGAGTAGGAGTGCACGACCGCGAGGTCGGCGGAGCCCGCGGCGAGCGCCGCCAGGGCGTCCTCCGGCTCGAGCGTGGCGACCTCGAGCTCCAGGCCGGACCCGGCCGCGTCGAGCGCCGCCCAGGCGCCGGCCACGAGCGTCCGGGCGGCCGAGGGGAAGGATGCGACCCGGTAGGCGCCGGTCGCTCCGCGCCGGACGGCGTCCACCTCGAGCTCCGCGAGCGAGAGCCGGTCCATGACCTCCCGTCCGTGACCGGCGAGCAGCACACCCGCCGGCGTGAGCGCCAGCCGCCGCCCGCGCCGCTCGGTCAGCGGCACGCCGAGTTCCCGTTCTAGCGCGTTCAGCTGCTGGGATACGCCGGGCGCGGTCAGGTGCAGGGCCTCGGCCACGGCGGCGATGGTGCCGAGGCGTTCGAGTTCGGCCAGCATCCTGAGCTTGCGGACGTCGATCATCACCCCAGCTTACGGTTCGGGTAACGAATAGTCACTGGTGCTTATGCATCCGAGCCGCGACAATCGGACCATGAGAATCGATCGCGCGGTGTGGGCGGGCCTGGCCGTGGTGCTCCTCTGGGCGAGCGCCTTCCCCGCCATCCAGGTCGCCGCACCCGCGCTCGGAGTGGTCGGCCTCTCCGTCGTGCGGCTGGCCGTCGCCGCCGTCGCCTTGCTGCTCGTGGCCGCGGTGGCGCGAATCCGCCCTCCTCGTCTCCGCGATCTCGGCTGGGTGGTGGCGGCCGGATTCTTCGGTATGACCGCGTATCAGCTGCTGTTGAACGAGAGCGAGCTGCACGTCCCCGCCGGAACCGCCAGCATCCTCGTCGCCGCCGCACCCCTCGTCTCCGTCGCCGTGGCCCGGGTGCTCTTCGGCGAGCGCACCAGCCCGCTCACCATCGCAGGCGGAGCGGTCGCACTGGGCGGAGTGGTCATCGTGTGCCTCTCCCGGGCCGGGGTCAGCCTCACTGCGGCCGTCTGGATCGCGGTCGCCGCCATGATCGTGCAGGGCATCTACCATCCGCTGCAGCGCCCGCTGCTCCGCACGCGGACCGGGCTGGAGGTCGCGACGTACACGATGGTCGCGGGCACCTTGATGACCCTTCCGTTGGTCCCCTTCGGATGGGAGGCGCTGCTGACCGCTCCGGCATCCGGATGGGTCGCAGCCGTCTACCTCGGGTTGCTGCCCTCGGCGGCCGGGTTCGTGCTGTGGGGTTACGCCGTGGGGCGGCTTCCGGTCGCCCTCTCGACCTCGCTGCTCTACCTCGTCCCGCCCGTGGCGGTCCTGCTCGCGTGGATCTGGCTGGGCGACGCTCCGGTGCCGATGGAGCTCCTGGGCGGTGCGGTCGTCATCTCCGGTGTGGTCCTCATCTCGCAGGGCCCGCGCCTCGCGCGCCGGATCCGCGCGGCCGATCCGGAAGGACGATTGCCGCGCCCACGCGCCAGGGCGTAGCGTGCCGCTGGGCCGGCTCGCCGGTGAGCCGGGAAGGGAGGGGTTCCCATGCTGGTCACGGGTTCATCGCAGGAGGGTTTTGACGCGGCGCTCGAGGACGCGATCCTGCAGCAGCCGACGCAGGGCGACGTCCCTCGGCGCTACGAGATCGTGCGGTCGTGGGTGGACGTCGGCGGTATCGCCGGCACCTGGTACCGCTGCGATGTCGCGGTCACCGGGCCCGACGTCCCCGATCCCGATCAGGTCTGACGCCGGCTAGCGGCGCAGGACGCTCGGGCGCGGAAGTTCCAGCTCCTCGAGCAGGTCGCCCAACATCCGGTCGAGCTCGAAGCCGGCCTGTGTCACCTTGTTGTTGCCGAAGCTGGCGAGGCGGCTGCTGGGCTGGTCGACGCTGAGCACCGTGCCGCCCGCGCGTGTCGCGTGCAACTCGACCCGCAGCGGCGTGTACAGCAGCGTCCCCGCGTCGTGGCGGAACATGCGCGCCGCCGTCGCGTAGTCGCCGATCAGGTACACGGCGCTCGCGATGTCCGCGCCGCCGACGCGCATGACCGGCGTTGGGTGCTCGGTCCAGAAGCGCACGAAGCGGTGGATGCCGGGGCCGGCCGTCTCGAGCGTCAGCCGGCGCCAGTCCGCGCCCTGCGACAGCAGTTCCCGCAGGTGGGCCACGTCGAGCGGCGGCACCTCAGCCTCGAAGGCGCGGCGCAGGGTCCCGAAGGCGACCGCGGCGTCGAGCTCGATGCGGTTCACCGGGACGGGGACGATGCGCTCGGTCGCGGGGAGGGCCATCACCCCATTCTTTCAGCCCAGCCCGGTGACGCCTCGCTTCGGCGGCACCTCGGGCAGCTCCTCGGCCGAGCCGTCACGGCCCAGACGCGCGAAGTACGCGCGCTCGCGCTCCAGGGTGTCCGTCTCCGGCGCCCCGTACCGCGCCGGGTCCGGGCGGTCGGCGTCCTGCTCGATCGTCAGCAGCCCGTCCGGGTCCTTCGGGTCGCGCACACCGGTCAGGCGCACGTCGATCGTCGACTTGTCCTCGTCATGGCCGCGCCGGTCCTCGTCCCTGCCTGTCGCATCCATGTGCCCACCTTCGGCGCGGAACCCGGGTGCGGCAAGGGGTTGTCAGGCGGGCTTGATCGCGCGCAGCGTGTAGCTGAGCGGGGCGACGCCGTCGAGGGCGGCGAGCACGAACTCGCCGTCGCGCTCGGCCATCTGCCCGGGCAGCGCCTCCCAGGGGACGCTGTCGTGCTCCTCCAGCAGGTCGATCCGCAGGCCGGCGCGGATCAGGGCGGTGACGATCTCGCCCAGGGAGTGATTCCACTCGTAGGTGCGGGTCTCGGTCAGCGGGCGGGCCGTGTCGACGTACGTGGAGTCGTCGTCCCACTCCAGCGGCTGTTCGCGCTCCCAGTACGGGAACCGCAGGTGCAGGTCGTCGTCCAGACGCTCGTCCATCGACCAGAGGATCGGATGGCCCTCCCGCAGATGCAGCGTGCCTCCCGGCGCCAGCAGAGACGCGACGACCTGCGCCCAGCGGTCGGCGCTCGGAAGCCAGCACAGAGCGCCGACGCCGGTGTAGACGAGGTCGAACGACCCGGGCGTCAGCATCTCCGCGGCGTCGTAGACGTCGGCCACGACGAAGTCGACGTCGTCGCCCGTGTCGGCGACGAGCCGGCGCGCCTCGTCGATCGCGTTGGGCGAGAAGTCGAGACCGGTGACGCGGGCGCCGAGCCGCGCGAGCGACAACGTGTCGGTGCCGATGTGGCACTGCAGGTGCACGGCGCGCAGACCCTCGACCGAGCCCAGGCGGGGAGATCGAACCGGACGACCCCCGAGATCGCCGAGCGGTCGGCGATGTACTGCGAGATCCGGTAGCCGTGATCGCCGCGGTCGGCATGCAGGGTGGCGCGGTCGTCCCAGTTGGCGCGGTTGGCGTCGGTGTAACCGGACATGGACGGCTCCTTCCGCCCGGCGGCGCCGAGCCTGTCAGCCTAGCGGAAGGCCTCCGCGCGAGCGCGAGCCCGCGACCGCGATCGCGCCCCCTCCCGCCGCGGTGCGTCGCCGCGATCGGCCCGCACTAGTGCGATCCCGCCTAGGATGAGCAGACCTCCGAGCAGCTGCGCCGGCCCCAGCTGCTCGCCGAGCAGCAGCCACGCGTACAGCGTCGCCGCCACGACCTCCAGGAGGCCGGTGAAGGAGGCGAGCCGCGACCCGAGGAGTTCCGTCGCGGTGATGCTGGAGGCGTACGCGAGGGCGGTCGCGATGACCCCGACGATGAGCAGCGGCACCCACCACGGCGTCTGGCCGCCGAACAGCGGAACGTCGGCGAAGCTCACGGTCACCGGCAGCACGCCGGTCAGCCCGACGAGCCCCAGCGCGAGCGCGCCGAGCAGCAGCCCTCCGGCGGCGAGCGCGACCGGCGGCAGCCCGTCGCTCGGGCGCGCGGCGATCACGTAGAAGGTGGCGCAGCCGACCATGGCCGTGATGGCGAGCAGCAGCCCTAGCGGATCGAGCGCGCCCCCGCCGCCCGGCGCGACGACGAGCACCAGACCGGCGATCGCCACCACCGACCCGATCAACACGACCAGAGCGGGCGCCTTCCGCGTCCGGGCCCACGCCACGGCGACGAGCAGCACGGGCGCCAGGTACTCCACGAGGATGCCCGTGCTGACCGGGATGCGCTGGATCGCCGCGAAGTACAGCACCTGCGTTCCGGCGACGCCGACCAACGCCATCCCGAGCAGCCTCCAGCGCCCCCGCCAGACCGCCCGCCACTTACCGCGCACGGCGACCAGCGCGAACGGCAGCAGGACGAGTCCGCCGATCGCCGCGCGAGCCGTCACGGCTGCGACCGGCGACCATCCGCTTTCGAGCAGCGGCTTGATGAACGCGCCCGACATCCCGAACGAGGCAGCGGCGACCACGGCGATGAGAAGGCCGACGGAGGCCGGGTGTCGCTGCTGCATGTGACTCACCTGTCAGGATCGTAAGGGATGATGGTCCTGACGCTAGACCCGTCCGGCGTAAGGAGTCAACTTGCATTTTGCCCCTGACACAGTGGATGCGCTGGAGTTCGCCGTCGCCCTCTGCGACACCGACCCCGGCGCCTCGCGCAGCGGCGAGGACGAGCTCGCCACGACCGAACAGCTCGCCACCCTGCTCCGCGAGAACCGGTACTCGGGCCGCGTCGACGGCGACGAGGCGGAGCTGCGCGAGGTGCGCGCGACGCGGGACCGCATCCAGCGCACCTGGGCCCTCGACCGCGACGCCGCCGCCCTCGAGGTCAACGCCATGCTCGCGGAGGCGCGAGCCCTCCCCTACCTGATGCGGCACGACGGCTTCGACTGGCACCTGCACGCCACGGCCCAGGACGCGCCCTCGCGGAGCGCATCCGCGTCGAGATCGCACTGGCCCTGGTCGACGTCATCCGCTCGGGCGAGACCGGGCGGCTGCGCATCTGCGAAGCGGACGACTGCACGGGGCTGGTGCTCGACCTGTCCCGCAACGGATCGAAGCGGTTCTGCAGCGTCCGCTGCGGCAACCGGATGAACATGATCGCCTTCCGTGCGCGGAAGGAGCAGGGGCCTAGCGAACGGTCTCCAACTCGGCGGCGCGAGCGGGCTCGACCTCCGGCCCGCCCCACCGCACCAGCACCACCCCGGCGAGGATGCACGCGCCGCCGACCAGCTGCAGCGGCCCGGGAACCTCGCCGAGCAGCAGCCACGCCAGCGCCGCCGCGAACACCACCTCCGTCAGCCCGGCGAACGATGCCAGCCGCGATCCCAGCCGCCGCGAGCCGGCGAGGCTGAGCGAGTAGGCGACCGCGGTCGCCACGACGGCGACGATCAGCATCGGCAGCCACCACGGCAGCGTCGCGCCGCCGAGGACGACCGGAGCCGACGAGACGGTCAACGGGAGCAGGCCGGTGACGCCGACCACAGCCGTCGCCACCGCTCCCACCAGGAGGCCGCCGCTCACCAGTGCGAGCGGCGGCAGCCCCGGCGCCGGTCGCGCCGAGATCAGGTAGTACCCGGCCAGGCACACGGCCGCGGCCAGCGCGAGCGCAACGCCCACGGCATCCATCGCCCCGCCCGAGCCGAACGGATCGACGACCAGCACGACCCCGATGACGCTCGCCGCCGCCCCCGCGACCACCACCGCGCGCACGCGAACCCCGCGCACCCAGCCGAGGACGACGATGAGCACAGGCGCCGAGTACTGGATGAGCAGTGCAACGGCCACGGGAAGCCGCTGGACCGCCGCGAAGTAGAGCACCTGCGTCCCGGCGACCGCGATCAGCCCGTAGCCGAGCACCAGCCGCCACTCGCTCAGCAGCGGGCGGAGGCTCCCGCGCAGCGCTACGAGCGCCGGCACCACGAGCAGGGCCCCGCCGGCCGCGACGCGCACGGCGACCGCCGCCGCGGGCGACCATCCCGCATCCAGCAGGGGCTTCAGCAGGATGCTGCTCGTGCTGAACGACAGTTGCGCCGCCAGCATGATCGCGAGGCCGACGGCCGGGCGCGCCACCGGGTCAGAAGTCCGAGAGGTTGGCGCGGATGCCGCCGTCGCCGAACTCGCGGCGCAGGATCCCGCGCCGCCGCAGCACCGGGACGAGCTCGTCCAGGTAGCGGTGCAGCGTCACCGGGTGCAGGTCGCCCGAGAAGATGAAGCCGTCGTTGTCGGCCTCCTCCCCGATCTCCTCGATGAAGTCGGCGATCTGCTCCGCCGTGCCGACGAAGCCCGCGCGATCCGCGATGCGGCCCTTGACCACCTTCGGCGCGATCAGTTCGCGCAGCGTGACGCCCTCCCGGATGCCCTGCTTGCCGAACAGTCCCTTGATGCTGCCCTGCGACACATGGTCGCCGAAGATCGAGACGTCGAACGGCTCGTCGAGCGACAGCACGGTCAGGTCGGTCTCGAGGTCGCTGGACTGACCGGCCAGCGCCCGGTACAGCTCCTCATCGGTGGGATGCTTCGACGCCTCGACAACGCGGCGTCCCTCCTCATCGCTCGGCACGACCTCCGGCTTGAAGACGAACAGCACCTTGATGGCGTCGGGGTTGCGTCCGGCGGCCAGGGCCGCCTCGCGCACCTTGAGCCGGTAGTCGCGGATGTTGCCCGCGTCGAGCGGGGCGAGGGCCAGCTGCACGTCGGAGTGGGTGCCGGCGAAGGCGATGCCGCGCGGGGATCCGCCGGGCGAGACGATCGCCGGGTCGCCCTCGGCGAAGGGGATGGCGTTGAGCGGTCCGGCGAGCTTGAAGTACTCGCCCTCGTGCTCGAACGGCCGGATCTTCGAGCCGTCCGCGAAGTGCCGGGTCGCCGCATCCTGGATCAGCGCGTCGTCGTCCCAGCTGTGCCACAGGCGGCGGATGACGGTCAGCCACTCCTCGGCACGGTCGTAGGCGGCATCGTGCGACAGCGCGGGCAGGCCGAGGTGGCGGGCGCTGCCCACGTCGGTGACGACGTTCACGCCGAGCCGGTTGTCGCTCAGGTGGTGGAGGCTCGCGAACTGGCGCGCGGCGACGTAGGGCGGGTAGGCGCCCGCGTTGATCGTCGGGGCGACGCCGAGGTGCCGGGTTGCCGAAAGCAGGAACGGCGACAGCATGAGCGGGTCGTGCTTGGGGCCGCCATAGGCCTCGCGCACCCGCAGGTCCAGCGTCTCGGGGAAGCCGAGCGACAGCGCGTCCTCGATGATGACCAGGTCGAGGCCGGCCTGCTCGAGTTCGCGGGCGGACTGCTGGTAGAGGTCGGGACGGGTCCAGTCGTAGCCCCAGTCCCAGTAGGGGTGGCCCCACCCCTGCGGGCCGAACCCGCGGCTGAAGAACCAGCCGAAATGCTGCAGGCGCGCCATGTCTCTCCTTACCGTCCCGCCGCGATCGCGTCCGCGACGACCGTGTCGGCTGCCGCGACCGCCGCGAGGCCGCGGGCCAGGTCCTCGATCAGATCGTCCGCATCCTCGAGCCCGATCGACAGGCGCAGCAGGCCCGCGCCGATCCCCAGCTCGTCGCGGACGCCCGGCGCCAGGTGGCCATGGGTGGTCGTCGCGGGATGCAGGATGAGGGACCGCACGTCGCCGATGTGGGTCATGCGGCTGAACAGCTCGACCGCGTCGTAGAAGCGCGCGGCGGCCTCCGTGCCGCCCGAGAGGGTGAAGCCGAGCACCGCGCCCTGGCCGCGCGGAAGGTAGCGCTGCGCGAGGGCGTAGGCGGGATGCGACGGAAGCCCGGCGTAGTCGACGCGCACCACCTCGGGCTGCGCCTCCAGCCAGCGCGCCACCGCGAGCGCGGTGTCCGACTGGCGCTGCACCCGCAGCGACAGGGTCTCGATGCCCTGCTGGATGAGGAACGCGTTCATCGGCGACAGCACCGGCCCGAACAGGCTCGCCACGACCGACCGCGAGAACGCGATGTACGCGCCGGCGCCGTGCGCCTCCACGTAGCTCGACCCCTCCAGCCACTCGTCCGGTCCGGTCAGGTGCGGGAACGGCGACGTCGCCCAGTCGTAGCTGCCCTGGTCGACGACCACGCCGCCCAGGGTCGAGCCGTGGCCGCCGAGGTACTTGCTCGCGGAGTGCACCACGATGTCGGCGCCGTGCGCGCCCGGACGCAGCAGGTACGGGGTGGCCAGGGTGTTGTCCACGATCAGCGGCAGGCCGTTCTCGTGGGCGACCGCGGCGACGCCCTCGATGTCCAGGATCTCGTTGCCGGGATTCGCGATCGACTCCCCGAACAGCACGCGGGTGTCCGGACGGATGCGCCGCCGCCACTCCGCGAGGTCGGTGGGGTCGTCGACGAACTCGATCTCGATCCCGAGCCGGCGCAGGCCGTTCTCGAACAGGCCGCGGGTGCCGGAGTAGATGCTCTGCGCCGAGAGGATGTGGTCGCCGGCCTGCACCAGGCCGAGCACTGCGACGGTCAGGGCCGCCTGGCCGCTGCCGACCGCGATGGCCTCGCGGCCGTGCTCCAGGGCGGCGACCCGGCGCTCCAGCGCAGCGGTCGTCGGGTTGCCGGAGCGGCTGTAGGTGTAGCCGGCCTCATCCCCGCCGAAGCGTCCCTCCGCCTGGGCGAAGCTCTCGAACTCGAACCCCGCGGTCAGGTAGATGGGCGTGACCCGGGCGCCGTGGGCGGCGTCGCGGGACTCCCCCGCGTGGACCTGGGCTGTGGTGAACTCCGGCATCCCTTTATGGTGCGGTCCGGCGGTCATGCGTGCGAGTTTGTTGCGGAAAACTACGGCCTCAGCCGGAGGCGGTGAGGGTGTTGAGGGCGAGGACGATGATGGCGCCGTTGTAGAAGAAGCTCAGCACCGAGTGCTGGACGACGGTCCAGCGGACGCGCGGAGAGAGGATCTTGGCATCGGAGGCGGCGAAGGTGGTCCCGACCGTGAATGCCACGTAGACGAAGTCGCTGAGGCGCGGGTGTTCGGTACCGGGGAGGGAGAGCGCCGGCTCCGGCGAGCGGCGGTGCCGGCGCAGGTAGGCCTGCGCGTAGCCCCAATGCAACAGCACCCACGACAGCAGCATGGCCGCGATGCCGGCGATGGTCGCAGCGACCTCGTCGGGACCGAACGAGTAGTTGAACCTCACCTGCGCCGCCCCGGCGATCCCGCACAGGCTCGCGAGCACGGTGCAGGAGGTGGCGACGAACCCGCTCACCCGGCCGACGAGGAGGCGCGAGGTCGACGATGCGCTCGGCGGCCTCCGCGAGCGCGACACGATGGTGACCGCAATGGCGACCGCGATCACGTACGCGAGGGCGAGCGAGCACCACCAGAGCAGCAGGGCCAGCGTCTCCTCCGCGGACGGCGCGACGCCGACCACGACGCCGAGGAGGACGAGTGCGACCTGCGCGGCGATGTTGACGCCGCAGACGAGGGGGATCAGTCTCACTCCTTGGAAGACGCTCGCGCCCGCCGATCGTGACGCTGGTACACTCGCCACATCGATATGCGAACGCGACGTTCGCATAGTGAACGAACGACTTACGACGAAGTGAGGACCCCGTGCAGTTCCACCACCACGGCTACGTCTCCGGCGACCCGCGCATCCACGAGCCGGAGGGCACCGGGATCGACCGACCCGACGAGCTGCCCGACCACGTCGACGTGCTCATCGTCGGCTCCGGCCCCGCGGGCATGATCGCGGCCGCGCAGCTCGCGCAGTTCCCGGGCGTCGTGACCCGGCTCGTCGAGCGCCGGCCCGGGCGCCTCGCCATCGGCCAGGCGGATGGAATCCAGGCGCGCAGCGTCGAGACGTTCCAGGCGTTCGGCTTCGCCGAGCGGATCATCGCCGAGGCGTACCGCATCACCGAGATGGCGTTCTGGAAGCCGGACCCGGCCGATCCCTCGCGCATCGTCCGCACGGCGCGCCCGGTCGACGACCCGACCGGCGTGAGCGAGTTCCCGCACCTCATCGTCAACCAGGCCCGCGTGCTCGACTACTTCGCCGAGGTCGCGGCGAACTCCCCTCTCGGCTCACGCCGGACTACGGCTACGAGTTCGTCAGCCTCGAGGTCGGCGAGGGTGACCATCCCGTCGCCGTCACCCTTCGGCGCACCGCCGGATCCGACGAGGGCGCCGAGCGGGTCGTGCACGCGAAGTACGTCGTCGGGGCGGATGGTGCGCGCAGCAAGGTCCGGGAGGCGATCGGCTGCCACCTCGCCGGCGACTCGGCTAACCACGCCTGGGGCGTCATGGACGCGCTGGCCGTGACCGACTTCCCGGACATCCGCACCAAGTGCTCCATCCAGTCGGAGGCGGGCAACATCCTGCTCATCCCGCGCGAGGGCGGCTACCTGTTCCGGATGTACGTCGACCTCGGCGAGTTGCAGGCCGGGGACAACCGCGCCATCCGGTCCACCACCATCGAGCAGATCATCCAGAAGGCCAACGACATCCTCCACCCGTACACGCTGGACGTCCGCAACGTCGCCTGGCACAGCGTCTACGAGGTCGGCCACCGACTCACCGACCGCTTCGACGACGTGCTGCCCGACGAGCTCGGGATGCGCACCCCGCGGGTCTTCATCACGGGCGACGCCTGCCACACCCACAGTGCGAAGGCCGGCCAGGGCATGAACGTCTCGATGCAGGACGGCTTCAACATCGGCTGGAAGCTCGGCCATGTGCTCGACGGCCGCGCGCCCGAGTCGCTGCTCGCCACGTACTCCGCCGAGCGCCAGGTCGTGGCGAAGGACCTCATCGACTTCGACAAGGAGTGGTCGACCCTCATGGCCAAGAAGCCGGAGGAGTTCGCCAGCCCGTCCGAGCTCGAGGACTTCTACGTGCGCACCGCCGAGTTCCCGGCGGGCTTCATGACGCAGTACGCGCCGTCGCTGATCGTCGGCGAGGCCGAGCACCAGGACCTCGCGACCGGTTTCCCGATCGGCAAGCGCTTCAAGTCGGCGCCGGTCGAGCGCGTCTGCGACGGCAACCCGGTGCACCTCGGACACCACGCGCGCGCGGACGGCCGGTGGCGCATCTACGTCTTCGCCGACGAGGCTGCGGCGGGCGCACCGTCGCACGTCGCTGACCTGGCCGAGTGGCTGTCCTCCTCCCCCGAGTCGCCGCTCGCTGCGACGCCCGAGGGCGCGGACCCGGACGCGTGGTTCGACGTGAAGGTGATCTACCAGCAGGACCACACGGCGGTCGACCTAGGCGTCGTGCCGCCGCTCTTCCTGCCGCGCGTCGGGCCGTTCGGGCTGATCGACTACGAGAAGGTCTACGCCGCCGACCCCGCACACGACATCTTCGGCGAGCGCGGCATCGACCGCGGAGGCGCGATCGTCGTGGTGCGGCCGGACCAGTACGTGGCCCACGTGCTGCCGCTCACCGCGACGGACGAGCTGGCCGCGTTCTTCCGTCCGATCGTGCGGAGCGCGGCGCTGGCCCGGTGACGCTCAGCCCCCGACGCTGCCCTCGCGGGCCCCGCCGATCCCGGACTTGCCCGAGCTGCCGAATCCTCCCTTGAGCGGCGCCCGGTCGCCCGCGGCGGCGCCGGCGGGCGCGCGCTGGACCACATCCGGCTGGAGGTTGGCGCTCGTCCACGAGAAGCCGCCGTTGCGCACCGGCGTCCAGGAGGCGACCCGGCTGCTGTTCCAGATCGAGGCGCCCCACAGGATCGGGCCGATCCAGGGCGCGTGATAGTGGCCGGGGTAGGCGGCGGATGACTCGCAGAGCGATTCCGGGTCGTCGTCGACCTGGTTGCCCTCCGCGCGGAGCTGGTCCAGCTGCGCGGTGACGTCGGCGATGCAGTCCTCGCGCGTCCGGTACTCGGGGCGGCGCGCGTCGTCGGGCAGGACGTAGGTGGAGCCGTCGCTCGCGGTCCGCACCGTCCCCTCGTCGTCGGCCGCGCATCCCGCCAGCAGCAGAGTCGCCGCAGCGAGCGTCGTGACGCCGAAGGCCGCGCGCGGGAGAGCACGGTTGGCGGCCGCGATGCCGCTCAAGGCGATGGGGCGACGACTACGCACGTCCGTCCTCCTGCATGCTGGGCTCCTCGATGTAGTGCGGCACGAACTCCGCCAGGTCGCCGGTGATCGGGCCGCTCGTCTCGCGCAGGTCGATCCCGGCCGGGCTGTCACCGACGACCCAGGAGCCGATGACGGCCGTCTTGCCCGGGATGGGCGCGAAGGCCGCCCGGCGCTGATAGACGAAGCCCTCGTCGCCGTACGGTCCCGGCTCCTCCGCCACCACATCGCCCGTACCGTCCAGGATCGTGACGTTAGCGCCCTCGCGCCCCAGCCGCGGCTTGCGGACGAACGGCTCGCCGGTGAGCGGCGCCGCGTCGGCGAACGACGGGAGCAGGTTGGGGTGGCCCGGGAACAGCTCCCACAGCACCACGAGCAGCTGCTTGTTGCTGAGCAGCAGCTTCCACGCCGGCTCGATCCACTGCGTGGTCCCGCGGCTCTGGAGCAGGAAGCCGCCGAACTGCTCGTTGACCATCCACTCCCACGGGTACAGCTTGAAGATGTGGCGCACCGGCTCGCCGTCGGCGTCGAGGAACTGCGCGGCGTCCACATCCCACTGCAGGTCCTCGATGTAGACGAGCTTCGGGTCGAACCCGGCCGCCTGCGCGGTCTCGGCCATGTAGGCGACGGTCTCGAAGTCCTCGACGATCAGCTGCCCGTCGCCGGAGTCGTGGAGGGACGCGAGGTGCAGCCGCGCGCCAGGGGCGACGCCCCAGCGGGCCGAGCGGATGTGCTCCCACTGCTCGACGAGCTGTTCGTGGAGCGAGTTGAACTGATCGGCGCCGTCGCCGCGGACCTCGGTCAGCCACTGCCACTGCGCCACGGCCGACTCGACCAGCGAGGTCGGGGTGTCGGCGTTGAACTCGAGCAGCTTCACCGAGTCCGCGCCGTCGTAGGCGAGGTCGAACCGGCCGTAGACGGTCGGGTCATCCTGGTCCCAGGACTCGGCGACGAGGTCCTGGAACCGCGACGGGATGCCGAACTCGGCGAAGCGGCGTTCCCGCACGACGTGCTCGACCGCGTCCATGCACCGGTCGAAGAGCTCCTGCGTCGCCGCCTCGATGCGCTCGACCTCCGCCATGGAGAACGCGTAGGCCGCCGACTCGTTCCAGTACGGCCGTCCGCCCTCAGAAGGGAGGTCGTAGAACGTGAACCCGATCTCGTCGAGCCGCGCCCGCCAGTCCGGCCGGGGCGTCGAATCCACGCGTCGCATGCACCGCCCCTTCCGCCGGCCCCCGGCGCTCGTCCACAGCGTAACCGAACGGGGCGATGCTCAGCGGAGGTCGGCCTCTATCGCCGCCGCCGCCTCCCGCAGCCGCGCGCCCAGCCGGGCTGTATCGACCTCGCTCGCCATGTAGACGACGGCCAGCGCCGCGACCGGCTGGCCCGGCGCCTGCACCGGGGCGGCTACCGAGGCGAGCCCGACGATCACCTCGTCGTGGCTCGTCGCGTAGCCGCGCGACCGGGCCTCCGCCGCCTCGTCCCGCGCGTGCTCGCCGGGCAGCATCCGCCATTGCGCCTCGGTGAGCACCGACTGGATGGCGATGCCGGGCGCCCCCGAGGCCAACGGATGCCGGGTGCCGGGTCGCTGCGCCACGCTCGCGTGCGCGTGCGTCGGCTCCACGGTCACCAGGGTGACCACGTCGTGCCGGTCGAGCACGGCGAGGAACGCCGTCATGCTGAGCTCGTTCGCGACGGCCGTCAGCTGCGGAAGGGCGGCCGCCTGGAGGTCGCGCGAGACCGCGCGGGCCAGCGTCGCCATCCGGGGTCCGAGTTCGACGGCTCCGGCCGCGTCGCGCACGACCAGCCCGTGATCCTCGAGCGTGCGCAGGATGCGGTACGCGATCGAGCGGTGCAGCCCGAGCCGCGCGGCGATCGCCGGGATGCTCAGCGGCTCGCCCGCGTCGGCGAGCAGTTCGAGCATCCGTATGCCGCGGGACAGCGTCTGCAGGGGAGGCGCGGTCGTCCCGGCGCCGTCGTCGATGGGGGGCACCGTTCGATTATAGAAACGGTCAGGCCGAGACGGTCTGCCGGGTGTTCACCACATCCACGCGCGCGTCGATGAACGAGTGCACGCTCTCCTGGATGTGGAACTGGGTGTGCGAGAGCCGCGCCTCGCGCGAGCGCAGCAGCGCCCGAGCGGCAGCACGCCGCGACCGCACCCGGCCGAGGCCGATGGTCGCGCCGAACAGGACGACGACCGCCGCGGCGGCGGCGATCGCGTCGGTGACGCCCGCCCAGCCGGCGGGGAGCAGGGTGAGCGCGGCCAGCCAGCCGCCGGCGATCACCGCGAGCAGCACACCCGCCGTCCACAGGGTCGTAGCGGCCAGGCGCAGCGGGTGCGCCGCGAGCACGGCGCGCGCCTCGGCGGTCTCGCGCTCGTGCTGACGGCGGCGCTCCTTCGCCCAGTGCAGGTCGCGCTCGTGGCGGCGCGCGAGCAGCTGAGCCTTGTCGTGGGCGCGGTTGTAGGAGGTGGTGTGCACGATACGTCCTTTGCAGCGTTCGGGTTCTCCTGCGGGCCGGGGTTCGGGTCCGGCATCGCAGGGCTCAAGGGAGTAACTCGGGTGTGACAGACGCGAGCATAGCCAGAAAGCTCCGTCTGTGGGTCGTTTGGAGGACAGGAGGCTGTACCCCAATTCAGGCGACACGGAGAGTGCGCACCCGGCGCTGTTATGGTGTGGCTTCCGAAGCGGCACGGAACGGGGGATGGGATGCGCAGACCGATCGTCGTCGCGGCGCTCGTCGTAGCCGCCGTCATCATCGCGGCGGGGGTCGTCTTCGGGCTGACGCGCCCGCCGTCCGCCCCGGTCGCCGCCACTCCCTCCGCGACGGCGACGCCGAGCGCGAGTCCTCGCGCCTTCGCGTCCTCACAGCTCTACCTCGACCCCAACACCGAGGCCGCCGCAGCAGCGAAGCGCCTGGAGCAGCAGGGCGACACCGAGGGCGCGCTCATCGCGGGCCGGATCGCCTCCGTCCCGACCGCCGTTTGGCTCGGCGAGTGGTTCGTCGGCGACCGGTTGGTGACCGAATTGACGAACGACGTCGCCGACGCGAAGAAGCAGGGGGCGACTCCCGTCTTCGTGGCGTACGCCATCCCGAACCGTGACTGCGGCGGCTACTCGAAGGGCGGCCTGGCGACCGACCAGTACCTGCCGTGGATCCGCACCATGGCGGCCACGCTCCGCGGCAGCCACGCGGTCGTGCTGCTCGAGCCGGACTCGCTCGCCATGCTGGCCGACGCCAAGTGCGACGGCTCGGCCGAGGTGCGCCTGCCGCTCCTGAAGGCGTCGGTCGGCATCCTGGAATCGGCCGGCGTCGCCACCTACCTCGACGGCGGTAACGCCCGCTGGCTCTCCCCTCCGCGCAAGCGGTGTGGCTGAAGAAGGCGGGCGTGGACAAGGCGCACGGCTTCTTCACCAACGTCTCCAACTTCGACAAGACGCAGAGTGAGCGCGACTACGCCGGCAAGCTCTCGTCGAAGATCGGGTGGAAGCACTACATCATCGACGTGTCCCGGAACAGCAACGGCTGGACCGGCACCTGGTGCAACCCCTCCCGCGCGAAGCTTGGCCAGGATCCGGAGGTCACCGAGGGTGGCGACACCCGGCTGGATGCGCTGCTGTGGGTGAAGCATCCCGGCGTCAGCGACGGCACCTGCAACGGCGGCCCGGCCGCCGGCGTCTGGTGGCAGGCCGGGGCGGAGGCGCTGGTGACCGGGGGCAGTCCGTGAACGCCGGGACGGGCGTGGATGCGTGCGCCGAGCTTGCCGACGCCTGCTCGCGCGTCGCGGCGCGCACCTCGAACCCGCGCGAGTTCCTTCGCCGGCTCGGCCATGAGGTCGCGGGCGTCCGTCGCGGCGTGCTCTGGCCGGTCGACGCCGGCCGCGGCGGCTCCAACCGCATCCGCGGGCGCGGGTTCCGTCGGCACGTCGACGACGGCACCGACGGTCAGGCGCGGCACTTCGCCGGGATCGTCGCCGTCGCCGCCCGCATCGGTCCGCGGCTGACGCGCTGGCTGTCCATCCACGTCGGCCGTGACGCGCCCGACTCGGCGGATGGACGCCTCACCGATCACGCACTCGACTTCGTTCGTCTCCTCCGGTCGGGCGAGCTGGCCCCGCAGGACGCGGACGCCTGGGTGCGCAGCACGATCTGCGGCCGCTGAGCCGCCTCAGCTCGCGGGCGGCAGGTGCGGGCTGCGATGCACCTCCCACAGCCGCGCGTGACCGGGTGAGTCCGGATCGTCGACGATCGGCTGGTCGGCCATGAACAGCCGGATGGCGTGCGCCAGTTCCCCCGGGTGGCTGAAGTTGATCGCGTGGGCGGCCCCTTCGATCGCGACGAGCAGGACGTGATTGTCCGTCCGCTCCGCGATCTCGCGCACGCGCTGGTGGTGCGGCATCAGCGGGTCGCGCTCGCCCAGGACGACGAGGGTCGGGATGCGGAGGTCGAGCAACCGCGCGAGCGACGGATACTGCGTGAGCGCCCGGAACATCCTCACCGTGCTCGGCACCCCGAACCGCAGGTAGTCGGGTGCCGCGACGGTCACCATCCGGGGCGGTTCCCGGACGCCGTCGCGCGACAGCTGCCCGACCGCGCGCCGCAGCGGCTGATTGTGCACGCCGCCCGCGGGCGACACGAGCACCGCGCGCTCGATCCGGTCCGGGTAGTGGTGGGCGAACTCCAGGATGACCGGGCACCCCATCGAGTTGCCGACCAGCGTGACCTTCTCGATCCCCCGGTCGTCGAGGAACCGGGCGGCCGCGTGCGCGAGGTCGGGGATGTCGAGCCCGTTCGGAGCGCGGCCGCTGCGGCCGAACCCGGGCAGGTCGGGGACGAGCGTGTGGAAGTCGTTCGCCAGGCGCTCCGCCGTGGGCAGCAGGTACCGCCCGGACAGGCCGAACCCGTGCACGTGCATCATCGCCGGAGCGTCCGGCGGGCTCACCGATTCCCGGTAGAAGACGTCGATGCCGTCGACCGTCGTCCAGCGCTCCGCGAGGCCCGACGCCGGGCGCCGCGGCAGCTTGCGTGGAGCGCTCTTCGTGCTCATAGTGCGATCATGCGCGCCCGGATGGGCCGGCACAATGCACGGATCAGCGGGCGACGACCGCGGTCAGGTCGGCGTAGTCGTGGAGCCGCGGCAACCCGGCGGTGATGCCGGACTCGTGCCCGCCGACGACGACGACCTGGGCGCCAGAGGCGACGGCCGCGGTCAGCCCGGCCTCCGCATCCTCGAACACAACGCACTCCCCGATCGGCACGCCCAGCCGTTCGGCGGCGAGCAGATACCCCAGCGGGTCGGGCTTGCCGCGCTCGACGTCCTCGGCGGCCACGAGCACCGCGGGGACGGGGACGCCCGCCGCGCGCATCCGGGTCACCGCGAGGTCGCGCGGCGCGCTGGTCACGACCGCGATCTTCGCCCCGTCGTCCGCCAGCGCCGTCAGGAAGGCCGCAGCACCCGGGATCTCGACGATCCCGTCGGTGCGCGTCAGCTCCTCGGCGACGAGCCCGGTCGCGAGCTCCGCGCGCTCGGCGTCGGTCAGCCGCGGCAGGAAGTGGGCGATCGTGTCGCCGGCCTGACGCCCGTGCGCGAACGCGAGCAGTTCGACCGGATCGAGACCGTGCCGGCGGCAGAACTCCGTCCACACGTGCTCGACGACGGCGGTGGAGTCGACGAGCGTGCCGTCCATGTCGAACAGGAACCCGGCCGCCTCGATCTCGTGCACGGGTCGAGTCTAGGAGACGCCTTCCGAGGCGGCCGGGTCGTGCGCGGAGGGGGCCATCCCACCTGCCCCCTCCGCACGTCTCACACGAGCGCGGCCGAGAACCGCGCCGGGCGGAACGTCTCCAGCAGCGGCGACTTCTCGCCGGTGAGGATTTCGCGGGCGAGCAGTTCGCCGGCGATCAGGCCGAGTGTCGCGCCGCTGTGCGTGAAGGCCACGAAGTAGCCGTCGATCTGCTCCAGCTCGCCGAGCACCGGCTCGCCGTCGCCCGGGATGGGCTTGCCGCCGATGCCGAAGCCGTCCAGCTCCAGGGTCGGGTTGCCGGCGAGGACGCGGGACGCCTCCACCAGCAGCCGGTCGACGATGCCGTCGGGGACCGTGATGGAGCCGTCGTCGCCCACGATCAGGGACTCCTCCGACCACGCCGAGTCGAGCGCGAGCGCGCCGGACGGGGTGGGGCGCACGGCGACGTCCGGGGTGTTCAGCACCGCGGTGAGCTGCGTGTCGACCGGCTTGGTCCAGACGAGGAGCGCGGCGGGGCTGCCGTCCTCGATCGCGACGCCGTGCTCGGCGACCTGCGCCGGGACGCCGGGGCCGGTGGCGAGCAGCACGGCGTCGGCGTCGAAGCGGCGACCGTCGGCGGCGACCGCGCCGACCGCACGGCCGTCTTCGACCACGACGTCGACGTGGCCGGCGCCCGTGATCAGCGAGCCGCCGCGCGCCGTGAACTCGGCGGCGAGGTGCTGGATGAGCGACGGCAGGTCGAGCCATCCCTCGCCCGGATTGAAGATCGCACCCTCGGACGCGATCGCCGCCGGGTCGACACCGGGCGTCACCGAGGCGACCTCGTCGGCGGTGACCCACTGGGCGTCGTAGCCGATGCTGCGCTCGTGCTCGATGATCGGGCGGAAACTCTCGCCCTCCGGCGCCCAGGTCAGGCCGCCGTCGAAGCGGAGGAACGCCGACACGTCCTCGCGGGCGGCGAGGGTGCGGTACCGGTCGATGCCGAGCTGGCGCAGCGCGTGGTACTCCGGCGAACGCAGACCGGCGGTGTTCAGCCAGGAGAGGGAGCGGCCGCTCGCGCCGCTGGCCAGCTCGCCCTCGGTGAGCAGGGTCACCTCGGCGCCCTGTCGGACCAGCTGGGTGGCGGTCGAGACGCCGAGCACGCCGCCGCCGATGACGACGATGCGGGAACGGATGGATGTGGCGGTCATGGTGCTCACTTTCGGTTCTGCGAGTGGATGGTGTCGATCAGGTCGAGGACCGCGAGGCTGTCCAGCGGGTCGACCGGAAGGGGTGCGCCGTCGCGGAGCGCGGCGGCGAGCTGTCGGTAGAAGTCGGCGTAGTCGCCGGGGGCGAGCGCGACCTCGTCGGGGTGCGCGTCGCTGCCGACGCGGGCCGGGGAGTCCGCGCGGCCGAGGCGAGGGTCGCCGGGGCGCATACCGCCGGCGAGCTGCGGCTCCTGCGGGTCGAGGCCCCAGGAGACGAAGCCGGAGCGGGAGCCGAGCACGCGGAAGCGGGGTCCGGCGATCGGCGCGACGGCGCTCATCCAGAGGTGGCTGGTCGTGCCGGACGCGTGCTCCAGGACGACGAACACGTCGTCGTCGGCCGCACCGCCGCGGCGGTTGCGGACCTCCGCGTGGGCGAGGTCGGCCGGGCCGAACAGCAGCTGCGCCTGGTCGATCAGGTGCGCGCCGAGGTCGAACAGGATGCCGCCTCCCTCGCTCGCGCCCGTGGTCGACTTCCAGGAGTCGTCGGCCGCGGGCTTCCACCACTCGAACCGAGACTCGAAGCGCCGGACGTCGCCCAGCGCGCCCTCGCCGACGATGCGGCGGAGGGTGAGGAAGTCGCCGTCCCAGCGACGGTTCTGGAACACCGTGAATGGAACGCCGGCCTCGGATGCCCGCTCGACCAGTGCCCGCCCCGACGCGGCGTCCGGCGCGAACGGCTTGTCGACGACGGTCGCGATTCCCGCGTCGACCGCGGCCGTCGCGTGGGCGACGTGCAACGGCGTCGGCGAGGCGACGACCACCAGGTCGAGACCGGGATGCTCGAGCAGCGCATCCACATCCGCCACGTCGACCGCGGACGGATGGTCGGCCGCCAGCCGGTCGGTCTGCGAGGTGACGACCGCGGCCAGTTCGAACGCGGGATCCGCCGCGAGGAACGGCGCGTGGAACACCCGCCCTGCGACCCCGTACCCGATGAGGCCGACGCGGAGCGGTGCGCCGCTCACAGCACCTCCGACAGGAAGCGCTGCAGGCGCGGGCTCTGCGGACGGTCGAACAGGTCCTCCGGGCGGCCGGCCTCGACGACCTTCCCCTCGTCCATGAAGACGACCTGGTCGGCCACCTTGCGGGCGAAGTTCATCTCGTGGGTGACCACGACCATGGTCATGCCGCGACGGCCCAGGTCGGCCATGAGGTTGAGGACGCCCTTCACGAGCTCGGGGTCGAGCGCGCTGGTGACCTCGTCGAAGAGCATGACCTCCGGCTCCATGGCGAGAGCGCGGGCGATCGCGACGCGCTGCTGCTGGCCTCCGGAGAGGTCGCGCGGCCGGTGATCCATCCGCTCGACGAGGCCGACCTCGGTCAGGCGCTCCTCGGCGATCCGGCGCGCCTCGGACTTCGGCATCCCCTTCACGCTGTGGAGCGCCAGCATGACGTTCTCGAGCGCGGTGTGATCGGGGAAGAGGTTGAAGTGCTGGAACACGAGGCCGATCCGGCGGCGGAGCGCGTCCGGCTTCGTGCCCAGGATGCTCTGGCCGTCGAGCCGGACGTCGCCGCTCTTCGGCTCGTGCAGCCGGTTGATGCCGCGGAGCATCGTCGACTTGCCGGAGCCCGAGGGCCCGATGATGCAGGTCGTGGTGCCGGCGGGGACCGAGATGGACACGCCGCGGAGCACGTCGATGTCGCCGTAGGCCATCGTGAGGTCGACCAGCTCGAGCGACGAGCTCGTGAACTCCGGAACCGCCTGCGCGGGAAGGGGCGAGGTGTACGTCATGTGTTGCTCCCGAGGGTGATGGGCGCGGGCGGCTGGACCTCGTCCAGCTCGTCCAGTCCGCTCTTCGGCGGCGCCGCCTTCCGGCGTCCGGTGCGGAACCGGTTGTCGAAGTAGTTGACGAGGTGAGTGAGCGGAACGGTGATGACCAGGTAGAACAGTCCGGCGAGCACCAGCGGCGACAGGTTGCCGGTGAGCACCGCCGCATCCTGGCCGACCCGGAACAGCTCGCGCTCGCCGACCAGGAGGCCGAGGAAGTACACGAGGCTCGAGTCCTTCACGATGGCGATGAACTGGTTCACCAGCGCAGGGAGCACCCGGCGGACGCCCTGCGGCACGACCACCAGCGCCATCGCCTTGGCGTAGCTGAGGCCGAGCGCGCGGCACGCCTCCAGCTGCCCCTTGTCGACGCTCTGGATGCCGGCGCGGAAGATCTCGCCGATGTACGCGGCCGCGATGAGCGACAGGGCCAGGATGCCGAGCGGGTACGGCGACGGTCCGAAGATCGACTGCGAGAACCGAGCGAAGCCCTGGCCGATGAGCAGGATGGTGAGGATCGCCGGCAGGCCGCGGAAGATGTCCGTGTAGATGCGGGCGGGGATGCGCAGCCAGCGGGAGGTGGAGATCCCCATGACGGCGACCACCATGCCGAGCACGACGCCGATGACGGTCGCCGCGATCGAGATGATCAGCGTGTTGACGAGTCCGACGCCCAGCAGCTGCGGGAAGACCTGCAGCATCGACGGGATGTCGAAGAAGGTGTGCGTGATGGTGGTGAGCCAGTCCATGGGGATCTCCCTACGGGGTGCTTACTTCGACGGGGTGGGCGTCGAGGTCTGCTCCGCCTTCGGCAGGTACTGCTCGGGCATCGGCGAGCCCGGGAACCACTTCTGGTAGAGCTTCTTCCAGGTGCCGTCCTCCATCGCCTCGTGGAGCGCCTTGTTCAGGGCGTTCTTGAGGGCCGGGTTGCCCTTGGCGATGGCGAAGCCGGCGGGTGCGTCGAACGACGGGATGTCATCGGCGTCCTTGAGCGCGGGGTACTGCGCGACGTAGCTCTTGGCGGCCTCGTAGTCGAGGAAGTGCGCGTCCACCGAGCCGCTGTTCAGAGCCGAGACGGCCGCGTTGTTGTCCGGGAAGCGCACCAGGCTCGCCTTGGGGAAGTTCTTGACGGCGTACGCCTCCTGCAGGGTGCCCTGCACGACGCCGATGCGCTTGCCCGCGAGGTCGGCCTTGGACTCGATGCCGCTTGCCTTCGTGGTGAGGACGGTCAGGTAGCCGGCGAGGTAGCCGTCGGAGAAGTCGACGGTCTTCTTGCGCTCGTCGGTGATGCCGATGGCGGCGACGCCGACGTCGAACTGGTGGTTCGCGACCGCGGCGAGGAGACCGGAGAAGTCCTGGCCGGTGAAGACCGGCTTGCCGATGTCGGCGCGCTTCGCGACGTCGGTGAACAGCTCGACGTCGAAGCCCGTGAAGTTCCCGCTCGCGTCGGTGAACGTGTACGGCTTCGAGTCGCCGAGGCTGGCGACGCGGACGGTGCCGGGCTCGATCAGGTGGTACGGGTTGTCCTTGGTGGACGCGCCCGAGGCGCCACCGGCGCTGCAGGCGGCGAGGACCAGGGCGGCGGAGGCTGCGGCGGCGAGCAGCCCCGCCGGCCGGAGGAGTGTGCGTCGTTTCACTGCGGGGTCCAATCGTTGGGGGCGGGGACTGCGAGGAAGGGGACGTGCGATCCTCGTCGATCTCCTGGTTGCTGAGACCGGTCTCTGGCGATTACGCTGAGACCGGTCTCAGTTGGTTTTCTGGGACGCTACAACACGTTTCCCGGGTTCGTCAACACCGGGAGCGCGACCAGGAAGGGTCAGCGAATGTCCCCACGCCCCGCGTCCCGACGCGCCGTCACGGTGGCCGACATCGCCCGCGCGGCGAAGGTCTCCAAGGCGACGGCCGCCCGCGCGCTCGGCGACTACGGGCAGGTGAGCGACGCCGTCCGATCGCGCGTGCAGGCAGCGGCCGAGGAGCTGAACTACCGCCCGAACGCGCTGGCCCGCTCGATGAACACCGGCCGCTCGAACACGATCGGCGTGGTCGTCGGCGACATCGAGAACCCGTTCTTCGCCCACGCCATGCGCGGCATCTCCGACGTCGCCAGCAAGGCCGGGTACGACGTCATCCTCACCAACTCGGATGAGGATGTGGACGCCGAGGAAGCCGCCGTGGACCTGCTCCTCGACAAGCAGGTGGATGCGCTGATCGTGGCGCCGGCATCCTCCGCTCGCGTGGCCCACCTCGCGACCGTCGGGGCCGCGGGCCGCCCGCTCGTGCTGCTCGACCGCCGCGACCAGGACGGACGCTACGACTCGGTCACCGTCGACAACCGCACGGCGGCCGCCCGCGCGACGGCGGAACTGCTCGCCGAGGGCCACCGCCGGATCGCGTTCATCTCGACCCACGACCACCCGGCCGGGGTCTACATGCCGGGCGACACCATCACGATGTCGAGCGTCGCGGACCGCGTGGCCGGGGTCATGGAGGCGCTGACCGACGCGGGCATCCCCGCCCCGGAGCGCAACATCCGGCTCGACGCGCGTCGCCGCGGTGTGGATGCTGTGGCCCGGGAACTGCTCACCGGCCCCGACCCGGCGACCGCCGTGATCGCGTCGGACAGTCTCATCGCGATGACGGTCTTCCAGACCATCCGCACCCTCGGGCTCCGCATCCCGGACGACGTCTCGCTGATCGCGTTCGACAACCCGGAGTGGACGGGCATCACCACACCGCCGCTCACCGTCGTCGAACAGCCGATCTACGAGCTGGGCGCCGCCGCCGCGCGCCTCGCGCTGCAGCGTATCAGCGGCGAGCGGGTGGATGACGAGGCCGTCGTCTTCGACGCGGGCCTCGTCCGCCGAGCCTCCGTCGCTCCCCCGCGGGCCCCGGCGCGCCTCCCCGCTTCCTAGCGCTTGCGCGGAGAAGGGTCAGCGGCCGGTCTCGCGGGCGGCCTGCGCACCGCGCAGGTCGCTGAGGGCGCGGTCGGTCTCGCGGGTGACCGTGCCACCGCGGGCGAGGATCGCCGCCGGCAACCACTCGCTCATGCGGAAGCGGCGCCGGGCAACCGGCTCCCCGCCGTTCACTCGTGCCGGGCGTGCCACCCAGCCGTGGTCCATCCCCTGTGTCCATGTCGTGTTCGCCATGTCCCCTACGTTACGAACGTAAAAATTCGGACACGAGATGGCTTCAGGTCTATCTTCGTAAAAATTCGGCCAGTACACTGACGGCATGATCCGATCCGTCGCGGTCCCCCTCATCGACGACTTCGCCATGTTCGAATTCGGCGTCGTCTGCGAGGTGTTCGGCCTCGACCGCAGCTACGCCGGGCTGGAGCCGTTCGACTTCCGCGTCTGCGCGATCGACCCCACGAAGCCGATCGTCAACCCGACCGGCGTCACCCTGACCGCGCCCTACGGGCTCGAGGCCATGGACGATGCCGATCTCATCGCCGTCCCCGCCGCCACCGTGCGCGACGAGTACCCGCCGGAATTCCTGGATGCGCTCCGCCGTGCCTACGACCGCGGCGCCATCCTGCTCAGTGTGTGCTCCGGCGCCTTCGCCCTCGGCGCCGCCGGCCTGCTCGACGGTCGCGACGTCACGACGCACTGGCGCTATGCCGAGGCCTTGCAGCGCCGCTTCCCGGCGGCCCGCGTCGACCCGGACGTCCTCTTCGTCGACGACGGCCGCATCATCACGAGCGCGGGCACCTCCGCCGGGATCGACGCCAGCCTGCACCTCGTCCGGCGCGAGCTCGGGAGCGCGGTCGCCAACACCATCGCGCGCAACATGGTCGTCCCGCCGCAGCGCGACGGCGGCCAGCGCCAGTACATCGACAAGCCGGTCAGCGACTGCGAGGACGACACCTTCAGCGAACTGCTCGACGAGCTCACCGACCGCCTCGACGAGACCCACACCGTCGGGACCCTCGCCGAGCGCGTCCACATGTCGACGCGCAGCTTCTCCCGCCGGTTCGTCGCCGAGACCGGCGTGCCTCCCATGCAGTGGCTGACCACTCAGCGCATCCTGCACGCCCGCCTGCTGCTCGAGACCACCGATCTCCCGATCGACGAGGTGGCCCGGCGCTGCGGCTTCGGCAGCGCCACGCTGCTCCGGCATCACTTCGACGCGGAGGTCGGGGTCCCTCCGACCCGCTACCGCGCCGCCTTCGCGCGCGCCTGACGAGGCGGCACCAGGTCATCGCCGCGGTAGTGCCGCAACAGCCGCCGGTTGCGCACCGCCAGGTCGATACAGAGGGCGACGGTCACGAGCCCGCACACCACCACTCCCCAGGCCCGCGGGTTCTCACCCTGCGTCGGGATGGCGACCGCCAGAGCCACGGTCGCGATCAGCGCGAGCGCGGCCAGCACGCCGCCGATGCCGGCCAGCCGCCGGGCCCGAGCGCGCTCCGATCGGTCTCCCATGAAGCGGAAACTACTCCGCCGCGGCGGTGTACGAAAGATGAACGTGCGCTGAACCCGGGATGACGCCCCATCGCTCCCGGAAACGACGACGTCCCCGCACGGCCGCACCGCGCGGGGACGTCGATGACAGGATCAGTCCTTGAAGGCGTCCTTGATCTTCTCGCCTGCCTGCTTCACGTCGGCCTTGGCCTGGTCGCCCTTGCCCTCGGCCTCGAGGCGCTCGTTCCCGGTCGCCTTGCCGGCGGCCTCCTTGGCGTTGCCGCCCAGCTTCTCGCCGGCGTTCTCAATCTTGTCGTCGAGTCCCATGACGTCCCCTTTCGTGGTTCGATTCGCCACAGACGTTCCCACCGACCGGGAGGCGGGTCTAGCCCTGCTCAGGCAGGTCCCACCGAGCACTCAGGCAGGCGCCTCCTGCCGGTCCAGCGCGTCGATCGCGTCAGACATCCTGCCCAGGAACTCGACGACGATGCGCGCATCCCTGGGACTCAGCAAGGCCGCGACCGCGACGAGCTCGTCCCGCACGTCGCCCAGGATGGCGCGCTCCAGCTCGTCCTGCGGAACCACCGGCACGACGATCCGTGCCCGGCGATCGAAAGGGCTGGCCTCGCGCCGGACGTGCCCGACCCGCTCGAGACGGTCCAGCAGCGCGGTGACCGACGAGCTCTGGATCCCCAGGTACTCGGCGAGTTCCTTCGGCCCGACCGACCGGCCCTCCTCGGCGGCGCGCAGCAGGTAGCGCATCGCGGACACGTCGTTCTCGCTCATCCGCAGCATGCCCTCCGACCGGCGCCGCAGGGCCGATGCGGCGGCACCGAAGGCGCGCATGGCCTCCAGCACCGCGAGGCCGCGCGTATCGGACGTCACGGGCTGTCTAGCTCTTGGCCGCAGTCAGAACCGGCTCGGGCATGACCAGCAACCCGTTCGGCCGGTGGGTGCCGTCCATGAGCGCATCCAGCCACTCCCTGTTGAGCGGCGCGATGGTCGACTCGTCGTAACGGAACCGGATCGGCACGCCGTTGTCGACCCAGATCGCCTCGCGGCCGCCATCGCCGTCGGGGATCCAGCTGAGAGTGAACGACTCCCGCCGACGGAGCTTCGTGGTTATGACGACCTGCAGGTGCGACAGCACCCGGTCGCCGAAAAGATAATCCGTCCCGCCGTAGTTGAGCACGCCCATCGTGTTGCTTCCCCTTCTTGCACACCCAGCTCTACGGACGTACGTGTAGTTAGTCTAATCATATTTCTCGCCTGTCTAGCAATCTTCCGTGCGAGGGATTTCAAGGCCTGCTGGCAAACGCCGCGCTCCCGGAGAATGAACCACGTGAGCACCTACCGCCTTCAGATCTCCCCCGACTTCACTCTCCGCGACGCCACGCAGGTGCTCGACCACATCCAGCGTCTCGGCGCCGACTGGGTGTACCTCTCGCCGCTGCTCGAGGCCGAGCCCGGCTCGATGCACGGCTATGACGTCGTCGACCACAGCCGGGTGGATGCGTCCCGCGGCGGTCCGGATGCGCTGCGGGAGTTCTCCGACGCGGCTCACGCGCGTGGCCTCGAGGTGCTCGTCGACATCGTCCCGAATCACATGGGCGTCGCCACGCCCGCGGTGAACGCCTGGTGGTGGGACCTCCTCGCTCACGGCCAGGAGTCCCGCTATGCGCCGTACTTCGACATCGACTGGGAGTTCGGCCACGGCAGGCTCCGGCTGCCCGTCCTCGGCGACGGCCCGGACGAGTTGGATGCGCTGCGCGTCGAAGACGGCGAGCTCCGGTACTACGATCACCGGTTCCCGATCGCGCCCGGAACCGACGAGGGCACCCCGCGCGAGGTGCACGACCGGCAGCACTACGAGCTGATGTCGTGGCGGCGGGCCGACGCCGAGATGAACTACCGCCGCTTCTTCGCCGTCACGACCCTGGCCGGCCTGCGCGTCGAGGACCGGCAGGTCTTCGACGACACGCACCGCGAGATCGGCCGCTGGCTGCACGAGGGCCTGGTGGACGGCCTTCGGGTCGACCACCCGGACGGCCTGCGCGACCCCGGCCAGTACCTCGAGCGGCTTCGGGCACTGGCAGGCGACGCCCCCATCTGGGTCGAGAAGATCATCGAGGGCGACGAGCGGATGCCCGACTGGCCCGTCCAGGGCACCACCGGGTACGACGCGCTCGGAGTGATCGACCGGGTCTTCGTCGACCCCGCCGGCGAGGGACCGCTTACGGCGCTGGCCGGCGAGCTGGACGAACGCGAGGAGAACCAGGACTGGACCGAGCTGGTCCACCGCCGCAAGCGCGCGGTTGCCGACAGCATCCTGCGCTCGGAGGTGCTGCGGGTGGTGCGCGAGCTGGGCGAGGGCACCGACGAGGAGACCGCGGACGCGGTCGCCGAACTGGCGGCCTGGTTCCCGGTGTACCGCAGCTACCTGCCGTTCGGAGCCGAGTACCTGGAGGAGGCGCGCCTCGCGGCAGCCGAGTCGCGGCCCGACCTCGCGCCCGTCATCGCCCGCATCACGGACCGTCTCGGCGAGCGCTTCGAGCAGACCACCGGCGCCATCATGGCGAAGGGCGTCGAGGACAACGCCTTCTACCGCTTCACCCGGCTGACGTCGCTGACCGAGGTCGGCGGCGACCCGTCCGAGTTCGCGCTGTCGCCGGAGGAGTTCCACCGCCGGCAGGAGGACCGGCAGCGGAGGCTTCCCGATTCCATGACGGTCCTCTCGACGCACGACACGAAGCGCGGCGAGGACACCCGCGCACGCATCGCGGTCCTCGCAGAGCTGCCCGGCCGGTTCGAGCGCTTCCTGCGCACCGTACGCGAGCGGGTCGGCTTCGGCGACGGCTCGCTGGAGAGCCTGCTCTGGCAGGCCGTCGTCGGCGCCTGGCCGGCCTCGCGAGAGCGGCTGCAGGACTACGCGCTGAAGGCGGCGCGCGAGGCAGGCGCGTCCACCTCCTGGACCGACCCGGATGAGGCGTTCGAGTCCCGCATGAGGGCGGCGATCGACGCCGCCTTCGACGACGAGCGAGTCCGCGCGGAGGTGGAGGCGCTGGCCGCCGCGCTCGACGCGCCGGGCGCGAGCAACGGCCTCGGCGCGAAGCTGCTCCAGCTCCTGAGCCCCGGCCGCCCGGACGTCTACCAGGGCTCCGAGCGCTGGGAGCGGTCGCTGGTCGACCCCGACAACCGCCGTCCCGTCGAGTTCGACGTCTCCGCCGGCCTGCTGGCGCACATCGACGAGGGATGGCTGCCCGAGATCGATTCGTCGGGCGCGGCCAAGGTGCTGGTCACCTCCCGGGCTCTCCGCCTCCTGCGCGACCGCCCGGAACTGTTCACCGGCTACCGTCCTGTGTACGCCGAGGGCTCGCGTGCCGGACACCTCGTCGGCTTCGACCGCGGCGGCGCGATCGCCCTGGCTACGCGCCTCCCCGTCGGCCTCTCCGCCACCGGCGGCTGGGCCGACACGACCGTCGACCTCGGCGACGAGCCCATGCGCGACGAGCTGACCGGTCGCGACTTCCGCGGCCGGGTGCCCCTCGCTGCGGTCTTCGACCGCTACCCCGTCGCCCTTCTGGCGGTGACCCGTTGAGCGGGTGGAGCGAGCGCCGCTTCCCGGTCTGGGCGCCCACCGCCCGGACCGTGGATGTGGTGATCGACGGTCTCGGGACGTTCCCGCTGAGCTCGGTGCCGGCGACCGCCGACTCCCCCACCGGCGGCTGGTGGCAGCTGGCCGAGTCGCCCGGCCTGCCGGACGCTCCCGTCGACTACGGGTTCCTCGTGGACGGCGACGGACCGTTCCCGGATCCGCGATCGCGACGGCAGCCACGCGGCGTGCACGAGCTGAGCCGCGAGTTCGACCCGCACGCGCACGTCTGGGCGGACGGCACGTGGGAGGGGCGCGACCTCACCGGCGCGGTCATCTACGAACTCCACGTCGGCACCTTCACCCCGGAGGGGACGCTCGACGCTGCCCTCGGCCGGCTCGACCACCTGATCGACCTCGGCGTGTACGCCATCGAGCTCCTGCCCGTGAACGCCTTCAACGGCACGCACAACTGGGGCTACGACGGCGTGCTTTGGTACGCCGTGCAGGAGCAGTACGGCGGGCCCGAGGCGTACCAGCGTTTCGTCGAGGCCTGCCACCGGCGCGGGCTCGCGGTGATCCAGGACGTCGTCTACAACCACCTCGGGCCGAGCGGCAACTACCTCCCGAAGTTCGGCCCCTACCTCGGGCAAGGCGCCAGCACCTGGGGCGTCAACGTCAACCTCGACGGACCACTGTCGGACGAGGTGCGCCGCTACATCCTCGACAACGCCGAGTACTGGCTGCGGGAGATGCATGTCGATGGCCTGCGGCTGGATGCGGTGCACGCCCTCCAGGACCACACCGCGACGCACCTGCTCGAGGAGCTTGCGGTGCTGGCCGACGAGCTCGCCGGCGAGACCGGCCGTCCGCGCACCCTGATCGCGGAGAGCGACCTCAACGACCCGAAGCTGATCCGCCGCCGCTCCCATCACGGCTTCGGCCTGCACGCCCAGTGGGACGACGACGTGCACCACAGCATCCACGCCAATCTGACCGGCGAGGCCACCGGCTACTACGGCGACTTCGCCGACCCGGGCGCCCTGGTGAAGGTGTTCGAGCGCGGTTTCTTCCACAACGGCACCTGGTCGAGCTTCCGTGAGCGCCATCACGGGCGGCCGCTGGACCCGGACATCCCGCTCACGCGCCTCGTCGCCTTCAGCCAGGACCACGACCAGATCGGCAACCGCGCAGCAGGCGACCGCCTCACCGCGACCCTCGACTCCGGCCGCCTCGCCGTCGCCGCCGCGCTGACCCTGCTCGGTCCGTTCACCCCGATGCTGTTCATGGGCGAGGAGTGGGCGGCGACGACGCCCTGGCAGTTCTTCACCTCGCACCCCGAACCCGAGCTCGGGAAGGCGACGGCGGAGGGCCGCTTCGCCGAGTTCGCGAAGATGGGCTGGGAACGGGACGTCGTGCCCGACCCGCAGGACCCGGAGACGTTCCAGCGCTCGAAGCTCGACTGGTCGGAGGTCTCGCGGCCCGGCAACGCACGGATGCTGGACTGGTACCGGACGCTGACCGCGCTGCGCCGCGACATCCCGGCCGACGCGCCGGCGACGTACGTGGCCTACGACGAGGGCGTCTTCCGCTTCCGCAGGGGTGACCTCCTGGTCGAGGTGAGTCTGTCGGGAACCGGCCTCGGCGAGCCGCCGGCCGGGGCGGTGGCGGCGTTCGGGGAGGCGGTGCGGGTCACGCGCGCAGGTCAGAACGGTTCGTAGCAGTCGTAGGTGGCGATGCGGGAGACCCGGCCGGCCCGGGTCTCGACGAACTGCGCGATGTGCGCGGTAAGCACCTGCCCGTCGGAGAACGGGCCGATGTTCCGCGCCACCTCGCCTGTCCAGGTGAGCCGGACGATCGCCGTGTCTCCTACCTCGTAGGAGGTGTGGACGTCGTACCGCTGGCGACGGAGCAGGCCGGCGCCGCGGACCGAGTCGGCGACGATCGTCGCAAGGTCGAGTCGTCCTCCCTCCGGCTTGATCCGGTTCGGGTACTCGTCCGTGACGGCGTCGTCGGTGAAGTGCTCACGGAGCGCATCTCCCGCCGCACCGCCCTCGAGGGCGCGGTGGAGACGGCGGAGGATCGCGAGTGGAGTCATATCCACAACCATAGTTGTGCATACCGGTTTTCACAACCATGGTTGTGAAACCGATAGGCTGAGGCGATGGACGCCGCCCCCGAGGACTTCGATCTCCCCACGCTCGCGGCCCTCGCGGGCGCCGCGGCGAGCACAGCGGTCCAGCGGCGCCTCGCGCAGCAGGGTCACGGTGAGCTCCGGCTCTCCTATGGTTACGTCATCCAGCGTCTCCTCGGAGCGAACCCGACCGTCGGCGAGCTGTCCGAAGCACTTGGCGTGACCCAGCAAGCGGCATCCAAGACCGTGGCCGACATGGAGTCGGCCGGCCTCGTCGAGCGCGCGGCCGACCCCGCAGACGGACGGGTGCGCCGCATCCGCCTCAGCGAGCGGGGCCGCTCGGTGCTGGAGGCCGCGCGAGAGGCGCGTCGCGAGCTCGAGGCAGAACTGGGTCTGGACGCCGGCGAACTCGCTGCAGCGCGGACAGCCCTCCTCCGGCTGCTGGACCGTTCGGGAGGTCTCGACGCAGCACGCACACGCCGGGTCCGACCGCCGGAGGACATCGCCTAACGTCCGCGCCGTCCCCTGTCAATGCCTGGAGAACCGCGCACCCCCGCAGGTATCGTGGCGTTCTACCGCCGATCGGAGACACCGTGTCCCTGCCCTGTCCCCTCCCCCGCCCGCACCGCGCGTCCCGCCCCGGGACTGCCGCGTGAGCGGCGATTCCGCGCCCTATCCGCTCGGGATCACCCTGCGCGAGGGCGGCGCCAATGTCGCCGTCTACAGCGAGCACGCCGACAAGGTGATCGTCTCGCTGTTCGACCACCGCGGGCGCGAGAAGCAGACCGTCCTGGCTGACCGCACCGGTCACGTCTTCCACGGCTTCGTCCCCGGGCTCGTGCCCGGCACGCGCTACGGCCTCCGCGTGGACGGGCCGTGGGATCCGGCCAACGGCCTCCGCTTCTCCCCCGCCAAGGTGCTGCTGCCGCCGCACACCCGAGCCGTCACCGGATCGTGGGACAACACCCAGGCCGTGTTCGGGCACCAGCTCGGCCGGCCGAAGCGCCGCAGCGACACCAATGGCGCGCGGCATGTCGCGCTCGGCGTCGCCGTCGACCGGCAGGAGTTCGACTGGGGCGACCACGAGCGACCCCGCACGCCACTCAGCGAGACGATCATCTACGAGATGCACGTGAAGGGCTTCACCAAACTCATGGAGTGGGTGCCCGAGGAGTTCCGCGGCACCTACGCCGGGCTGGCCCACCCCGCTGCCGTCGAATACCTCAAGAACCTCGGCGTCACCGCGGTCGAGCTGCTGCCCATCCACCAGTTCGTTCAGGATGCGCACCTGCTCGAGAAGGGCCTGCGCAACTACTGGGGCTACAACTCCATCGGGTTCTTCGCCCCGCACAACGAGTACGCCGCGACCGGTGACACCGGCCACCAGGTCGACGAGTTCAAGGGCATGGTGAAGGCGCTCCACGCGGCCGGCATCGAGGTCATCCTCGATGTCGTCTACAACCACACCGCCGAGGGGAACGACCTCGGGCCGACGTACAGCTTCAAGGGCATCGACAACCCGTCGTACTACCGGCTGGTCGAGGGCGACGGGGCGCACTACTTCGACACGACCGGCACCGGCAACAGCTGGAACGTCAGCCATCCCGCCGCGCTGCAGATCATCATGGACTCGCTGCGCTACTGGGTCGAGGACTTCCACATCGACGGCTTCCGCTTCGATCTGGCCACCACCCTGACCCGCCAGGGCGGCGACGCGAGCCTGCACAGCGCGTTCCTGACGCTCATTCAGCAGGACCCCACGCTCGCGCAGGTCAAGATGATCGCCGAGCCGTGGGATGTCGCCGGCTACCAGCTGGGCGGCTTCCCGGCCGACTGGTCGGAGTGGAACGGCAAATTCCGCGACGACGTCCGCGACTTCTGGCGCGGGGAGCCGGGCGTGCTGTCCACTCTCTCGCAGCGGGTGCTCGGCAGCCCCGACATCTACGAGGATTCGCGCCGCGCGCCGCTCTCGAGCGTCAACTTCGTCACCGCACACGACGGCTTCACCCTCGCAGATCTCACCAGCTACAACGAGAAGCACAACGAGGCGAACGGCGAGGACAACCGCGACGGCGAATCCGACAACCGCTCCAGCAACTACGGCGTCGAAGGCCCGACCGACGACCCGGGGATCAACGCCTTCCGCACCCGGCAGCGCAAGAACTTCCTCGCCACACTGCTGCTTTCCGCGGGCGTGCCGATGATCCTCGGCGGGGACGAGATCGGCCGCACCCAGCGCGGCAACAACAACGCGTACTGCCAGGACAACGAGATCTCCTGGTTCGATTGGGAGAACGCGGACTGGGAGCTGCACGAGTTCACGACCAAGCTCATCCACCTGCGACGCAACGAACCCGCGCTGCGGCCCGAGTGGTACCGGCACGCGCCCGACGTCGGCGGCCCGGATGTGGTGTGCATCCTCCGTGCAGACGGCGAGCCGTTCGCCGACGAGGACTGGGGTGACCCGCTGGCGCGCTCGATCGCGTTCGAGCTCCGTCACGAGGGCGCGGACTCGTTCCTGCTCATGCTCAACGGGGCCGGCAACGGTGTGGAGTTCGTGCTGCCCGATGCGCAGGGCTCGGCCTGGGAGCTGGAGCTGTCGAGCGATCCCGAGCTCACGCTCGGCGACGGGGCCAGCG
The DNA here is from genome assembly GCF_050632865.1 of Leifsonia poae. GTDB lineage: Bacteria > Actinomycetota > Actinomycetes > Actinomycetales > Microbacteriaceae > Leifsonia > Leifsonia poae_B. Next base: position 412,528 of record NZ_JBODSA010000003.1, read on the forward strand.
TCATCCTGGGCGAGTCGTCGTTCGCGCTGCTGAGGTCCCGGAACAGCTGATGCCCGAGTCCACCATCCCGGCACTGCTCGGCCGCTATCGGCCGCAGCACGTCATCGGCCGCGGTGGCGAGGCCAGCATCTTCAAGGCGACCGACGAACTGCTCGGCCGCCAGGTCGCCATCAAGCTCTACCGCTCCGGCGGCGAGGAGGAGATGGCGCAGTACCGCACCGAGCAGGCGGCGCTCGCCCGGCTCAGCCACCACGGCATCGTCTCGCTGATCGACGCCGGCATCGACTACACCGCGCCGAAGGACCCGCGGCCGTTCCTCATCATGGAGCTCGTCGCGGGGACCGACCTCGCCGCCATGCTGGCCCAGCGGGAGCTCTCCCTCGAGGAGATCGCTGAGGTGGCCTACGACATCTCGGAGGCGCTGGAGTACGTCCACGCCAACGGCGTCGTGCACCGCGACATCAAGCCGTCGAACATCATGCTCGTCTCGTACGGCACGACGACGTTCCGCGCCCGCGCACGACTCACCGACTTCGGCATCGCGAGCGGCATCCGGGACGCACCCTCCACTCCCGAGGACGGCAAGACGACCGGGACCGCCGCCTACCTGAGCCCCGAGCAGGCGCTCCGGCGCCCCGCGACGCCCGCCAGCGACATCTACTCCCTCGGCCTCGTGCTGCTGGAGTGCTTCACGCGCTCGGTGGCGTACCCGGGCGACGCCGTGGAGTCGGCGATGGCACGGCTGGATCACGAACCGCCGGTGCCCGGCGACCTGCCGGGCGACTGGTCGCGCATCCTGCACGCCATGACCGCGAGCGACCCGGCCGAGCGACCCACCGCGCAGCAGCTGACGCCGGTCTTCCGCGAGGCCGTCATCGCCGCCACCGGTCTCCAGCCGAAGGCGTGACCGAAGGCGTGACGAAGCCCGGGATGGACGCGCCGGCCATCGAGGATCACGCCGCTCTCGGCGACGGACGCACGGTCGCCCTCGTCGACCGTTCCGGGACCGTCGACTGGCTGCCCATCCCGAGTCTGGACTCCCCGCCCGTCTTCGCCTCCCTGATCGACCCCGAGCGCGGCGGCCGGATGCTGCTGCACCCGGTCGCGGACTTCACATCCCGCCGTCGTTACCTGCCGGGCACCAACGTGCTCGAGACGACGTTCACGACGGCGAACGGCTCCGTCCGGGTCACCGACGCGCTCGTCACCGGCGTCGCCGGCCGGCTGCCGTGGCTGGAGTTCGCCCGCCGCATCGAGGGCGTCTCGGGCACGGTCGTCATGGATTGGTCGGTGGAGCCCGGCACGGTGCTCGGGATGTCGAGCCCGTGGGCCGAGCACATCGACGGCAACCGCATCCTGCGCGTCGGAACGGTGAACATCGGCGTCACCGGGCTGGACGACACCGAGGAGGACGCGACCGCGCCACGCTTCGGCGGCCGCATCCGCGTGACCGAGGGGTCCCGGCGCACGCTCACGGTGGTGGCGACGCACGACGAACCGCTGCACCTGCCCGAACCCGGCAACGTCGACATCGGGATCGACCGCACCGTGTCGAACTGGGAGCTGTGGTCGCGGACCTTCTCGTACGACGGTCCGTGGGCGGACGCCGTCCAGCGCAGCGCGCTCGCGCTGAAGCTGCTGCTCTACGCACCGACCGGCGCCATCGCGGCCTCGGCCACCACCTCTCTGCCCGAGACTCCGCGCGGAGGAAAGAACTGGGACTACCGGTTCGCCTGGGTGCGCGACACCGCGTACGCGCTGCGCGCGCTCGCCCGGTTCGGGCTGCGCGAGGAGACGCACGCGTCGATCTCGTGGCTGCTGCGGGCGGTGAAGGGCGACCACGCCGAGCTGCGCATCCTGTACGGGCTGCGTGAGGAGTCGTCGGCCGAGCCGCAGGAGCACGACGTGCCCGGGTGGCACGGCATCGGACCGGTCGTCACCGGCAACCGCGCCGCCACGCAGCTGCAACTCGGCGTGTACGGCGACCTGTTGAGCGTGGCGCTCGCGTACGCCGCCGAGGGCAACGTGCTCGACGTCCCGACCCGCCGGCTGGTCTCCGATGTCGCGGACCGCGTCTGCGACGTCTGGCGGCAGCCGGATTCCGGGATGTGGGAGCTGACGGAGCTGCGCCATCACACATCGTCGAAGATGGGCTGCTGGCAGGCGCTCCAGGCGGCGCTGCAGCTGGCCGAGCTCGGGCAGGCACAGGGCAACCCGGCACGTTGGCGACGCGAGGCGGACCTCATCCACGCCTGGGTGGACGAGAACTGCTGGTCGGAGCGGCTGGGCGCGTACACGATGGTGGCGGGCGAGGACGAGTTGGATGCGTCCGTGCTGCTGCACGCTCCCAGCGGTTTCGATCGCGGAGAGCGGATGCGGTCGACCATCGCCGCGCTGCGCCGTGAGCTCGGGCACGGGTCGCTGCTGCACCGGTTCACCGGAGCGGAGGCGGAGGGCGAGCGCCCGTTCGTCGCGTGCTCGTTCTGGCTCGCGGCGGCCCTCGCCTGCGTCGGCGACCTTCGGGAGGCGACGGAGCTGATGGACGACCTGGTGGCGCGCTCGAACGACGTGGGCCTGTACGCCGAGATGATGGATGAGGACGGCAGCTTCTGGGGCAACTTCCCGCAGGGGCTGTCGCACCTCGGCCTCATCGACGCCGCCCTGACCATCGCCGACCTGAGCCGGTGACCCGCCGGGAAACGCGCCCGAAATACGGCCGCGATACGCTCTCGGATGTGACCGCTTCCATCGTCGTCAGCCGCGCCGACTTCGCCGACCCCGCCCTCGCGGTGTTCCTGCAGGAGCACCTGGACGACATGGAGACCACCTCACCGCCCGAGAGCCGCCACGCCCTGGATCTCTCCGGGCTGCAGCATCCCCACGTCCGGTTGTGGACCGCGAAGGACGCCGGGGTGATCGTCGGAACGGTCGCCCTCGCCACACTGGAGCCCGGCCACGACGAGCTGAAGAGCATGCGCACCGACCCCCTCCGCCGGGGCCAGGGCATCGGAGCGCTGCTCCTCGAGGCGGCCCTCGCCGACGCGCGCTCCCGGGGCGTGCAGCGCGTCTCGCTCGAGACGGGCTCGATGGACTTCTTCGCACCCGCCCGCCGTCTCTACGAGCGCGCCGGCTTCCGCCCGAGCCCGCCGTTCGGAACTTACACCGACGACCCCAACAGCGCCTACTTCACCCTCGACCTCTCGTAGCGCCGCTCACGCCCCGACGTACCGCGCCAGGTGCTCACCCGTCAGCGTCGACCGATGCGCCACCAACTCGGACGGCGTCCCCTCGAACACGATCCGCCCGCCGTCGTGCCCCGCTCCCGGCCCGAGGTCGATGATCCAGTCCGCGTGCGCCATCACCGCCTGGTGGTGCTCGATGACGATGACTGATTTGCCGCTGTCGACCAGGCGGTCGAGGAGCCCGAGCAGCTGCTCCACGTCGGCGAGGTGCAGGCCCGTGGTCGGCTCGTCGAGCACGTAGACCCCGCCCTTCTCGCCCATGTGCGTCGCAAGCTTGAGCCGCTGCCGCTCGCCGCCGGACAGCGTCGTGAGCGGCTGGCCGATCGTCAGGTAGCCGAGCCCGACGTCCGAGAGTCGTTCGAGGATCGCGTGCGCCGCCGGCAGCTTGGCCTCTCCCTCGGCGAAGAACCGCTCCGCCTCGGCGACCGGCATCGCCAGGACCTCGCTGATGTCGCGACCGCCCAGCTTGTACTCCAGCACCGAGTCGTCGAACCGCCTGCCCTCGCACACCTCGCAGACCGTCGAGACACCCGCCATCACCCCGAGGTCGGTGTAGATGACGCCGGCGCCGTTGCAGTTCGGGCAGGCGCCCTCGGAGTTCGCGCTGAACAGCGCCGGCTTCACTCCGTTGGCCTTCGCGAACGCCTTGCGGATCGGCTCCAGCATCCCGGTGTAAGTCGCCGGGTTGCTGCGCCGCGATCCGCGGATCGCCCCTGATCGACCGACACGACCCCTTCCCGCGGCGCGACCGACCCATGGATGAGCGAGCTCTTGCCCGATCCGGCCACCCCGGTGACGACCACGAGCACCCCGAGCGGGATGTCCACATCCACGCCCTGCAGGTTGTGCTCCGACGCACCCCGCACCTCGAGCGCGCCTGAGCCGGAGCGCACAGCCTCCCTGAGACGAGCCCGGTCGTCCAGGTGCCTCCCCGTGAGCGTTCCGCTCGCGCGCAGCGCCTCCACCGTGCCCTCGAACACCACCTCGCCGCCCTGCGACCCCGCGCGCGGACCGAGGTCGACCACATGGTCGGCGATCGCGATCGCCTCCGGCTTGTGCTCCACCACCAGCACCGTGTTGCCCTTGTCGCGCAACTGCAGCAGGAGCTCGTTCATGCGCTGGATGTCGTGCGGATGCAGCCCGACCGTCGGCTCGTCGAACACGTACGTGACGTCGGTCAGCGACGACCCGAGGTGCCGGATCATCTTCGTGCGCTGCGCCTCTCCTCCCGACAATGTGCCGGAGGCGCGGTCGAGCGAGAGGTAGCCGAGCCCGATCTCGACGAACGAGTCGAGCAGGTGCTGCAGGTTCTTCAGCAGCGGGGCGACGGACGGCTCGTTCAGCGACCGCACCCAGTCCGAGAGGTCGGTGATCTGCATCGCACACGCGTCGGCGATGCTGATCCCGGCGATCTTCGACGAGCGCGCACCCTCGCTGAGTCGCGTGCCACCGCATTCCGGGCACGGCGCGAAGGTGACCGCGCGCTCCACGAAGGCGCGGATGTGCGGCTGCATGGCGTCCACATCTTTGGACAGCATCGACTTCTGCACCTTGGGCACGAGCCCTTCGACGGTCAGATTGATGCCGCTGATCTTGACCTTCGTCGGCTCCTTGTAGAGGAAGTCCTGGCGCTCCTGCTCCGTGTAGTCGCGGATCGGCTTGGCGGGGTCGAAGAAGCCGGACTCGCTGTAGATGCGCACGCCCCAGCCGTCGGCGGTGTAACCGGGGATGGTGATCGCGCCTTCGGCGAGCGACTTGCTGTCGTCGAACAGCTGCGTCAGGTCGATGTCGCTGACCGTGCCCATTCCCTCGCAGCGCGGGCACATGCCGCCGAGCTGCGAGAACTCGCGCACCTCGGTCTTCTCGCCCACGGTGATCGAACCCTTGCCCGCGACCGACGGAATGTTGAACGAGAACGCCTGCGGCGACCCGACATGCGGCTCCCCGAGCCGGCTGAACAGGATGCGCAGCATCGCGTTGGCGTCGGTCACCGTGCCGACGGTCGAGCGCGCGTTGGCGCCCATCCGCTCCTGATCGACGATGATCGCGGTGGTCAGCCCCTCGAGCACGTCGACGTCGGGCCGCGCCAGAGACGGCATGAACCCCTGAACGAACGCGCTGTAGGTCTCGTTGATCATGCGCTGGGACTCGGCGGCGATCGTGCCGAACACGAGCGAGCTCTTGCCCGACCCTGAGACACCGGTGAACACCGTCAGGCGCCGCTTCGGCAACTCGACGCTGACGTTCTTGAGGTTGTTCTCGCGGGCGCCCTGCACGCGGATGGTGTCGTGAGTATCGGCCGGTGCGGTCATTCTGTTCCCCTCGCTTGGTACGTGACCCACCGTATATCAGTCCACCGACACCGGGCCAGAGACTCTGTACCTCAATCGCGCGAACTGACCGATCGCCTCCGCCGACTCCAGGTGGAGGCGATCCGACTCCACCCGTCGCGGGAGGAGCGGAGCACCGCCGGTCAGCGCCACCGGCGCGATGGAGATCGCGATCTCGTCGAGCGCGCCCGCGTCGAGGAACTGCCCGGCCAGGTCGCCGCCACCGACCACCCAGATGTCACCGTCTCCTGCCGCCTCGCGGATCGTCGGCAACGCGTCCGCCACCGAGCCCGACACGAACCGGATGTCCGCCCCCTCCGGCACCGGCAGCTCCCGATGCGTGAACACGAAGCACGGCCGCTCGCCGTGGAACTCATTCCAGCGCTCCGGATGCGCCAGGATGTCGGTCTCGGCCAGCACCCACTCGTACGTGGTCCGCCCCTCCACCATCACCGTGGCGTCGGCCGGCAGCAGTCCCTCCGCGGGCTCCTCCCCGCCCGGCACGGCGAAGAGCCAGGTCAGCGAATTCTGTTCGTCGGCGATCCAGCCGTTGATGGTGGTCGCGGTGTCGAAGACGATCCTCCCCATGCCCGCGACGGTACCGGATGCCACCGACGCGGTGGGAGCATGGGCGCATGGATGCCGTCGACGCCCTGAACGAGATCGCCTTCTGGCTGGAGCGGGAGCTCGCCCCGAGCTTCAAGGTGCAGGCGTTCCGCCGCGCCGCCGCCACGATCGACGGCATCGGCAACGAGGAGCTGGCCGCGCGCGTCGCCGACGGGCGGCTCAAGCGGACCAAGGGCATCGGCGACCGTACCTTCCAGGTGATCGCGCAGGCGGTCGAGGGCGAGGTGCCCTCGTACCTCGCCGATCTCCGCGAGCGCAACGCCGCTCCCCTCGACACCGGCGGCGCCGAGCTGCTGGCCCAGCTGCGCGGGGACCTGCACAGCCACACCGAATGGTCGGACGGCACCGTCCCGATCGAGGTCATGGCCGCCGCAGCAGCAACGCTCGGCCGCGAGTACCAGGCGATCACCGACCACTCCCCCACCCTCACCGTCGCGAGCGGCCTCAGCGCCGAGCGCCTGGAGGAGCAGCTGGACGTCATCGCGGGACTCGACACGGGCGCGTTGACGCTGCTCACGGGCATCGAGGTCGACATCCTCGAGGACGGCACGCTCGACCAGACGCCCGAGCTTCTGACCCGGCTGGATGTGGTGGTCGGCAGCGTCCACTCCAAGCTCCGCTCCGACCGGCGGACGATGACGAAGCGCATGCTCGGCGGCATCCGCGACCCGCACACCAACGTGCTCGGCCACTGCACCGGACGGCTGGTGCAGGGCTCGCGTGGGACGCGTCCACCGTCCGAGTTCGACGCCGACGCCGTGTTCGCCGCCTGTGTCGAGAATCAGGTCGCCGTCGAGATCAACTCGCGACCAGAGCGCCAGGACCCGCCGGACGACCTCATCCAGCGCGCCCTCGACGCCGGATGCTTCTTCTCGATCGACACGGACGCGCACGCGCCCGGCCAGCTCGACTTCCTCGCCTACGGCGCAGCGCGGGCGACCGCGAACGGCGTCCCCGCCGAACGCATCATCACGACGTGGCCGCTGGACCGCCTCCGCATCTGGCTGGCGAAGGAGTAGCGGTCAGAGCCCCCAAGCGGAGGCCGGCGCCTGCACGATCTGGACCGGGCGGGTGCTCCAGTGCGTGCCGTTGCCGTAGTGGCTGGTCGCCCACGGGCTCGCCCAGATCGCGGCGGCGGTGGTGTCGGCCGAGACGCCGGCCTGCAGGCCCGCGACGATGTCGGGGTAGCCGCGCTGCAGGTTCTTGGCGCAATACTCGGCGGCCGTGACGAGGTCGGGGTAGCTGCCGAGACCGGCGCCGCCGCCCGAGCCGTAGCCGTTGTTGAGGGGGTTGTTGCGGTTCCACCAATCCGGCGGGCCATTCTCCTGGCGCATCCAGCGCAGCATCACGGTGACGTTCGCGTCGGTCTGCGGCCAGCCGCCGAACATCAGCACCAGCTTCGCCCACGCCTCGTTGGTGCCGACGCGGGCGAGCGTCTGCAGTCCGTCGGTGGCGCTCAGGTTCTCACGGTTGACGACCGGGGCGGCGATGGTCGCATCCACCAGCAGTTCCTGTGGCGGCGCGGACGCGCGCTCGGTGCCTGTGGACTCGCCCGGGGCGACCGTGGTCGACGGCGCCACCCGCAGCGACGAGGCGAGCGCGGCGTCGGTCGGGACGATCGAGAACCCGCACACCAGCCCGATGACCGCCAGCGTCACGCCGACGCGATGCCCGAGCGGGAGCGCCGGCCGGCGACGCGACCGCGGCAGCCGGATCCTCACCCGCTGCGTCGGCACGGCGGCGCGACGGCCTGCCGAACGACGGCCGCGGGGGCGGGGGAGGTGGATGCGGGGGGCATACCCGACGAAGGGTACCAGCGTCCCGCTGAACCGTCACCCGGAAGCCGGCGGCGGGATTCGCCTAGCGCGTGACGTCGTTCAGCCGCTCCAGGAGCTCCGCGAGGCGTCGGACGTCCTCTTCGCCCCAACGGCGCAGGCCGCGGTACAAGGTGGCCTGGTCCGCCGCGCGCACCTCGTTGACCTTTTCGATCGCCTCCGGCGTCGCTGCGATGAAGCTGGCGCGACGGTCGGCCGGATCGGGCTGTCGCTCGACGAAGCCGATGTCTTCGAGGAATCTCAGCTGCCGGCTGATCACGCTCTTGTCGGTGTAGAGCATCGACGCCAGCGCTCCGGCGTGGATGGGGCCGTTGCGCACGATGGTGGTCAGCAGCTTGTACCCGCCTGGCTGCAGATCCGCGTGGATGCGCACAGCGCGATCCCGCATCGCCGTGCTCACCTGGTTGAACAGTCGCGTGAACTGCTCCTCGACCTCCGCGATCGCGCGGTCGGTCGACCCGGTCGCCTCACCGGCGGCCGGGAGGGTGGCGGCGTCTCCCGCCGCCACCCGTCCGGTGTTGTCCATGGCCGCGATCATAACGCGCCTGTCTAGCGGCCGTTCTCAGCGGCAGAGGCACGTTCGCCCTCGCCTCGCACGGCCGTGATCGAGCCGGTAGCGGGGGCGCCGATCAGCGCCTCGGCGACCTCGAACGCGTTCTCCTCAGCGGACTCCAGCGGCGTCTCGCCGCCCGACTCGTTCTCCTTCATCCGCTCGATCGCCGTCTTGGTGCCGAGCGTGATGTTCGGCAGGAAGAGGATGGCGATGATCGTGACGATCGCGAGCGGGACGGCGATCAGGAAGATGCCCGCCACGGCCTGGCCGTAGACCGACTCGACGATGGTGCGGACACCGGCCGGGAGGGTGTCGACCTGAGGCAGCTGGCCGCTCGCGAGCGACTTCAGCGCCGCGACGCCCTTCGCTCCCGACTTCGCGGCGGCCGCCAGCAGGTCGTCCTTTCGATCGCTCATCAGGTTGACTACCGTCGAGCCGAGCACGCTGCCCATCACCGAGACGCCGATCGTGCCGCCCAGCGAGCGGAAGAAGGCGACATTGGAGCTGGCCGCGCCCAGCTGCTCCGGCTGTACCGTGTTCTGCACGATCAGCACGAGGTTCTGCATGACCATCCCGACGCCCGCGCCGAGGATGAGCATGTAGACCGAGAGCACGACGTAGTTCGTGTCGAAGGAGATCGTGCTCATCAGGTACAGACCGACGGCCAGCAGGATCGAGCCGACGATCATGTAGCCCTTCCACTTGCCGAACCGGCTGATGAGGTTACCCACGATCATCGAGGAGAGCAGCAGGCCGAAGATCATCGGCAGCGTGAGCAGACCGGACTCGGTGGGCGTCGCGCCGCGAGCGAGCTGCATGTACTGGCCGAGGTAGACCGAGGTGCCGAACATCGCGACGCCGACCGAGATCGACGCGATCACCGCGAGGGTGAAGGTGCGGTTCTTGAACATCGCGAGCGGGATGATCGGCTCCTTCACCAGGAACTCGGTGACCAGGAAGGCGAGCAGCAGGGCGACGGCGCCGCCGACCATCCAGTAGGTCTGTGCGCTGTTCCAGTCGAAGTCCTTGCCTGCGAGCGAGACCCAGATCAGCAGCAGGGAGACACCGGCGGCCAGGAACGCGGCGCCGAGGTAGTCGATGCGCACCTTACGGGCGGGACGCTTCGGCAGCTTGAGCGTGATCTGCAGCAGGATGATGGCGACGATCGCGACCGGGACGCCCACGAAGAAGTTCCAGCGCCAGCCGACGGAGTCGGTGAGCAGACCGCCGATCAGCGGGCCGCCGACCGTGCCGACGGCCATGATCCCGCCGAACAGGCCCATGTAGCGACCGCGCTCACGCGGGCTGATGATGTCGGCCATGATGATCTGGCTCAGCGCGGTGAGACCACCCGCACCCAGGCCCTGCACGACGCGGAAGCCGATGAGCATGTCGGTGTTCTGCGAGAACCCGGCGAGCGCCGAGCCGACGACGAAGAGACCGAGCGCGAGCTGGATGAGCAGCTTGCGGTTGAGCAGGTCGGCGAGCTTGCCCCAGATCGGCGTGGACACGGTGGTGGCGAGCAGCGTGCTGGTGACGACCCAGGTGTAGGCGGTCTGGTCGCCGTGCAGCTCGGAGATGATGCGCGGCATCGAGGTCGAGACGACCGTGCCCGCGAGGATCGAGACGAACATTCCGAGCAGAAGCCCGGACAGGGACTCCAGCACCTGGCGATGCGACATCGCCGCGGGTGAGGCATCCCGGGAGAGAGTGGTGGACATGCGGATCCTTCGACACAAATTGGTTGACTGCGATCAACCATAAATACTTAGGTGACCAAAGTCAACTAACAGGATGCATCGCTGCATTATTTCCTTGGTTGCAAATTTTTGCCAAGCGCCTGAGCATCCTCGAAGCAGAGGCGGGAGCTTGCCCAGCTTCAGAGGCCGACGCGTCCCTACTCTCGAAGGATGCCCTCCCGCCGCGCCCGCTCCTGGTCCCTGCACACGCCCGTCCACTGGATCGTGTGGACCGTGGCGCTGTTCGTGCTCACGATCGGCCTCGGGCTCGCGGCCAAAGCCGTGCCCGGCCTGCGCTTCCAGGGCCTGGACGCGGCGGTCAACCGTGTCAACTCGCCTCTTCTCGACAACGCAGCCCTCGCGCTGGACGTGCTCGACCATCCGGTGGTCGTGGCGCTCATCCTCGCCTTGGTTTTCGTCGTGCTGCTCTTCGTGGGATGGCGGCGCGCCCTGGGCGTGTGCGTAGCGACCGGCGCAGGCTGGCTGACCACCCTGGTCGTGAAGACGGTCGTGGCACAGCCCCGTCCGACCACGGTCGGCCTGACGCACCTCCTCAACATCTCGCCCGCCACCCTCAGCTACCCGAGCGGGCACGTGGTGTTCGCCGCGGCACTGGTGACCGCGCTGGCGATGGCCGTCCGCGGCGTGCCGCGCGCGATCGTGATCGCGATCGGCGCGCTCTTCGTGCTCGCCGTCGGCTGGTCGCGGCTCTACGTGGGAGTCCACTACGGGACGGACGTCATCGGCGGCATCCTGAACGGCGTCGCGGGCGCGCTCCTCATCGCCGGACTGTGGAACCTCGCCACGCGCCGCCTGGGCCGCCGGCCGGTGGACACGCCGCAGCGCGAATACGCAGTGCCTCAGTAGTCCGACGGAACCGCCGGGCGCACCAGGACCGGGATCGTGAAGTCACCGATCCCCTCCTGAAAGGTGCGCCATGCTCCGTCGCCTCTCCACCACCGCGCTCGCGACCGTCCTCTTCGCCACGCTGAGCGGGGTGGCGTCAGCCGAGGCCGCGACCGCGTCGGTTCCGGCCCCCGCGCTGCGGGTGGTCCCGGACACGCGCGCCGAACTCCGCGAGCTGCGGCCTGCCGTGCCAGTGGAGGATGTGGTGGAGGTATCGCCGCACGAGGCAGTCGAGCCCGCGGCCGCTCCCGTCGAGCCTGAGCCCGCTCCGGCCCCCGCGCCTGCGCCGCCGCCCCCGCCCGTCGCCGTCTGGCCGGTCGCCGGCGCGGCGGACATCTCCGACTACTACGGGCCCCGGGAGGCGCCCGCTCCCGGCGCCTCCACGTTCCACCAGGGACTCGACTTCGCCGCGCCCGCCGGGGCGCCGGTCGTCGCGGCGGCCGCCGGAACAGTGACCCATGTGGTCCCCGTCGACGCCGGCGGCTGCGGCGTCGAGGTCGTCATCCAGCACGACGCTCAGGCCGACGCCGTGACCACCCGGTACTGCCACCTGCTCGAGGGTTCCACCCTCGTCGGCGTCGGGCAGGCGGTCGCCGCCGGCGAGCCGATCGCGGCCGTCGGCAGCACCGGCGTCTCGACCGGACCGCACCTCCACTTCGAGGTGATGGACCCCGCCGGCAACAAGCACGACCCTCTCGGCTGGCTCCACCGGCACGCTCACTGAAATTTCACTCCACTCGCGTCATGAACCGCCCCTGATGCGCGTCTCAGTGAGTAAGACCCCCTTTCTGCCCGTTAGGAACCCGACTCTCATGACCCGCGAACTCGACGACCTCTCCGACGCGGAGCTGATCGAACGCGCCCGCGAGGGCGACTCCCCGCCTACGGCGTCCTCTGGAAGCGCCACTGGAACGCCGGCCGCGCCATGGCCGCCTCCGTGACAGGCCGGTTCGAGCCGGACGACCTGGCTTCCGAGGCGTTCGCGCGCATCCTGAAGTCGATCGAGAAGGGCAGTGGACCGCGGTCCGGCTTCCGGTCGTACCTCGCGACCACGGTTCGCAACGTCGCCATCGACTGGTCGAGGCGCAAGGCGACTCCCAACATCGAGGACCCCGACGTCGTCGAGGACTGGACCTACAGCGAGCTCACCGCCCTGGACCGCATCGAGCGCGACACGGTCGCCGAGGCCTTCTACACGTTGCCCGAGAGCTGGCAGGAAGTGCTCTGGTACACCGTGGTGGAGGACATGCAGCCGCGCGACGTCGCCCCGCTCCTCGGTCTCACCCCTAACGCCGTCTCCGCACTCTCCGCTCGCGCACGCGAGGGCCTGCGGCAGGCGTGGATCACGGCGCACCTCGCGGAGGCCGACGCGAAGGATCCAGCACACAAGTGGACGGTCGCCAAGCTCGGCTCCTACGTTCGCGGCCGGCTCTCGCGGGCCGACCACCGCCGCGTCGTCGCGCATCTCGAGCAGTGCGAGCCGTGCACCAAGGCCGCGACCGAGGCCGACCACGTCGGCTCTCGCCTCGCGCTCGGGCTGCTCCCGCTTTTCCTGGGCGTCTCCGGAGCGGCGGCCTACAGTGCCTGGACGTCCGGGCAGTCGAGCGGCGCGGTGGCCGCGACGCTTTCTGCGAACGCGCTCGCCGGGCGCAGCGGGCGCCTGCGTCACCTCCTCCAATCGGCCGCCTCCGGGTCGTCCCTCGGGGTGACGACGGTCGCCGCCAGTGTCATCACCGCCGTTGCGCTCACCGCGGCGGTAGCCGGATCGGCCGGCCCGAACGTCTCCGCGGCGTCGGCCGAGAGTCGGCAGGAGCCCTCGGACGCTCCGGATGCGCGCACGCACACGCAGGACGCGCAGGACAGTCCGGCCACGCGGCCGGAGGCGCCTGATCTGCCGAGCGCATCGCGGGACGGCAGCCAGGGAGGTGCGACTGAGCCGAAGGTCGGCGACCTTGTCGCTCCGGGTACGGCGACCGCCGGCGATGACGATCGCACCACGCCACCGCGAGATGTCACGCCGCCGCACGAGGTCACCGCACCCGGCGAGGTCACCCCGCCCAACGAGGTCAACCCGCCCAACGAGATCAACCCACCCAACGAGATCAACCCACCAACGAGATCGACCCGCCAACCCAAGTCAACCCGCCAACCGAAGTCGACCCGCCCACGGAAGTCACACCACCCACCCCGCCCAACGAAGGCACGCCACCCGACGATGCCGCGCCACCGTCCGGCTCGATCACCCCACCGGCCGTCGACGGCCCGGAAGACCCCTCGCCGTCGTCCCCGACGGGCTGCGAGGCGGCCGTGCGGGCGATCCCAGCCGACGACACGATTTTCGCCTACCGCCTCGACGAGCCCGACGAGACGACCAGCGAAGTGGACTTCATCCACGGCGTCACGGCACGCTACGAGCAGCCGCGCTCGGCACCCGGATGGTCGCTCAGCGACGGTGTCCTCCGCCCGGCCACCGATGAGTTCACGGTGCAGGTGTGGTTCCGTGCCGACAGCGGCGGCGGCCGCCTTCTCGGTTACAGCTCCGACGTCAGCGGAACCTCCTGGGCGTACGACCGTCACCTGTTTCTCACCGACGACGGCCGGGTCGTCTTCGGCGTCTTCCCCGGCGCCGTCCGCACGATCAGTTCCACCGCGTCCTACACCGACGGAAGCTGGCACCAGGCGACCGCCAGCCTCTCGAGCGAGGGCATGGCGCTCTTCGTGGACGGACAACGCGTGGCGTCCGACCCCACGGTCACGAAGGCTCAGGCGTTCGCCGGCTACTGGCGCATCGGCGGCGACAACCTCGATAACTGGGGACCCGAGACGCCGAGCACGCGCGCATTCTCCGGAACGCTGGCATTCGCCGCCGTCTACCGCACCGCGCTGACGGCCGAGCAGATCCGCATGCAGTGGGAGCTATGCCGATGACCGGATCGCGTCATGACCAGAGGCGAACCGCGTCTTAAGTACTGGAGAGCGCGTTTCGGGCTTCGCGTTCTCCTGGGCGACGTTTCGGAGCGTCCCCCATCAGGAGCGGCCCGGCTCGTGCGTCGGGTGCCGGGTACGGGCCGCTCCTCCATCAACGATGCGACACCGGAGAGGATGCCATGAGGTCCCCAGCCTGGAACCCGCGCGAGCGGGCAGCCGAACTCGTGAGCGCGAGCACCGACGGCTGGCGTGGAGAACTGGTCACTCCGCTCATCCCACGCGACCCTTCGTCGCCCCTGCGGTCGGCCCTTCTCAACGAGCGAGCCGACCGGCTGACAGAACTGCGCGACCTCGACTTCCGCGTCTACGACACCGTGCGCGTCGAAGAGATGGGCCCCGGCGACAGCTACCGCATCATCGACCGCTTCAAGACCGCCCTCGAACTCGAACGTCCCGCCTGAGCGCCCCCACCGGTCAGCCCTCCCCCAGCCTCACCGTCGTCGTCTTCTCGTCTCCGTTCCGCAGATAGGTGACCTTCACCTCGTCGCCGGGCTTGCTCGTCAGCTGGATCGCGGTGAGATCGTCGATACTGCCGACGGATTTGCCGTCGACCTCCGTGATGATGTCGCCCGGCCGGATCCCGGCCTGCGCCGCCGGGCCGCCGGGCGTGACCGTCTGCACGTACAGGCCGCTCTGCTCCGAGCCACTGGATCCGGGCTGGATCGGCGTCACACCGATCCCGAACGTCGGATAGGTGACCTTGCCCGTCTTGATGATCTGCTCGGCGATCGGCAAGGCGACCGCCTCCGGAACGGCGAACCCGATCCCGACGCTGCCGCCACCTGCGACGCCCGTCGCGCCCGGTACCGTGGCGATCGCCGAGTTCACACCGACCAGCCGACCGTCGCAGTCGACGAGCGCACCGCCCGAGTTGCCCGGGTTGATCGAGGCGTCGGTCTGGATGGCGTTCGCCAGCACGGCGTTCCGGTCGCCGTCGCCCTGCACCGGCACCGTCCTCCCCAGCGCGCTCACCACGCCGGTCGTCACCGTGCTCGACAGCCCGAGCGGCGCACCGAGCGCCACGACCGGCTGACCCACCTGCAGCGACGACGAATTCCCCTGCTGGATCACCGGCAACGACGACGCGTCGACCTTGACGACGGCGATGTCGGCGCGCGGGGAGCGGCCCACGAGCTTTGCCGGATGGGTGGACCCGTCGTTGAACAGCACCACGATCTCGGCGCCCTCCGCGGCCGGAGCGATGACGTGGTTGTTGGTCAGGATGTACCCGTCCGCCGTGATGATCTCGCCGCTGCCCGTCCCGCCCGAACCGTCCGCCGCCGTCACCCCGATGGTGACGATCGTCGGCAGGACGTCCCGCGCGACCCGCTCGGCGTCGCAGACGGAGGGATTCTCCACGGGGGCCGTCGGCGCTGTCGCGAGACCCCGGATGGTGCCCACCGAGCGGATGGCAAGGCCGCCCAGGGTGCCGGCCCCGAGAAGGATGACCGCACCGAGCACCGCGAGGAGGACGATGGCCCAGACCGGGAAGCGGCCGGGCTGATGCGGGCGATCGCCGTCTGCCGATGTCATGGAGCTGCCTCCCTTCGCGCTCCCGCCCATGCTGACCACGGAAGGTTGCGCTTGGCTAGACAGTTCTGTCAGGAGGCGGCCGAGCACAGTCTTCGAGCCCTCTCATCCCTCTAGCCATCAGCGCGGCGACGAGTCCAAGCTGAATCTGTTTGCACGTCTTCAAAGGCTGGGGGAAGGGGTGAAGGCGGTGAGCGAAGACAGGGACAAGTCACGAGACTCGAACGCGGCAGGCTGGGAGTACCTGCTGAGCCGGCCCGAGGTCGACCACGTCGAAGTGGTCGAGGACGTCATACGAGTACGCCTGAAGTCGGGCGTAGAACTCGAATGGCCCGTGGAAGATGGCTAGTGCGCGGGCACCACGCGCGTGCAACATTGGCCTCGTCGCGCCAGGGAGCTAGGGACCTCTGGTGGAGGGAGACGATCATGAAGGAAGACAACGAGTACAACCACCCGCCGCACGCACCGCGGCTCCGGGAGCATGTCGGGCTGATCCGGTGGAGCCGTGACGATCACGGCGACTGGGTCACCGAGACGATCACCGGCCAGTTCGCCGGTGGAGACTCGCACCGCTGGACTCTTCGCCTGTATTCGGGCATCGAGCTGGAATACGACCTGGAGGACTGGGCGCCGTACCAGCCCCGTCTCTGAGAAGAGAAGCATCGACATCGAGAGATGGGGTGGAGGGTCTGCCCGGACGAAACCCGAAACGGCCGGACACCCTCCACCCCTGTGAGAGAAGCCACTGCCCGTAGAAGCTTCCAGAACTAGAGACGCAGCATGACCCGCAACCATGACGCGAAATCGACACATGGGTTGCCAGTGCGCTTCGACATGCTGGTCGGACGACGCGAAGAGGCCTCGCTGATCCGCCGCCTGCTGCAATCCTCTACTCGGTTGGTCACGATCACCGGAGGTGCCGGGGTCGGCAAGAGCAGGCTCGCGATCGCGGCTGCAGAAGGGGTCGCGCGTTCCGTGTCCGGAGTCTGGCACGTGGACCTGCGCGAGCGCGGGATCGATGTGGCGACCGCCGTCGCCCATCAGCTGAAGGTCCCCACCGAGGACGACCCCGAGGAGGCGGTCACCCACGCGCTCGCCGGGGAGGACGCACTGCTGCTTCTCGACGACGTCGATGAAGTGCTGGCGTCGACCTCCGCGTTCGTGGACACCGTCCTCGCGGCGTGCCCCGGCGTCCGCTTTCTCGTCACCAGCCGCGAGCCGCTGGCGTCGACGGCTCAGACCGTCGTGGCTCTCGACCCGTTCCCGGCTGCCGACCTGACGACCACGAGCGACGCCGTTCGGCTGCTCTCCGATAGGGCGTCCGCGGCCGATGCGCTCTTCGCGTTGGACGAGCGCACGACAGCGCCCATCCTTCGGATCTGCGCGTCGACGGGCGGTGTCCCGCTGGCGCTGGAGCTGGCGGCGGCGCAGCTGCAGTTCATGGACGCGGATACGCTCGCCCGCCGCATGGATGAGCAGCTTGATGCGCTGGAGCCGGCCGATGCGCCCCAACGATCCCTCCGAGCCTCGGTCGAGGACAGCTGGGACCGCTGTTCCCCCGCAGAGCGTCGGGCGTGGAGCGACCTGGCGGTGCTCGCCCCGGGATGGGACCTCGAACTGGGTGAGGCGATGGCGCTGCCCGGGGCGGGCGGCCCTCGCGAGGCGCGCGCGGTGGTGCGGCAGCTGATCCGCCGATCGGTGGTCCACCGCCGGCGCGTGGAGGGAGGCGTGCGCTACGAGCTGCTGCCCGCTCTGCGGGAGTTCGGCGCAGAGCGCGCCGAACATACTGACGAGGCGAGACGCACCTTCGTCGCGGCAATGCTCTCGCGCCTCCATGATGCCGAAGACCACTGGTTCTCGAGCCGCCAGCCGACTATCGCGCGCCGCCTGCGCGGGGACATCCCGAACATCCGCCGGGCGGTGGCGACGGCCGCAGAGGACGGCCGGACCGACACCGCGATCGAAGTGGCCGGGACGGCGTGGCGCCAGGCGTGGTTTATTCATGGCAGCGCCGACGAACTCGCGACCTGGCTGGGCATCGCGCTCGATTCGGGAACTCCTTCGCCGTATTGGGGATCGCTGGGCCACGCGTTGCGCGCCTTCGTCTTCTCGGTGACGGAGAAGCCGGGGCTCGCCGGGAAGGAGCTGCGGGCGGCCGCGGCCGCCCGAGACCGCATCCCGGACGTGGATGGACGCATCTGGCGCGAAGCGGCCACCGCCGTCGTCAGCGCAGAGGAAGCGGCCGACCTCGACGACGCGGATGCCGTGCTCATCCTGCAGGGACTGATGGACGACCTCGGCGAGGATGCGTACCGGTTCGGTCGCCTGAACACCCCGCAACGGCTCGCGGCACGTCTGCACGCGCTCAGGCGTTCGGAGGAGGGCGACGCCGTGGACGACGGCATCCTCGAGCGCGGGCTGCTCGTCGGCGAGCGCTTCGAGCGTTCGTTCGCGCTCACCACGCGGGCGACGGCGAGCGCGGTCGCCGGAGACGTGGAGGCGACCGACCGGGACGCGCGCGACGCGCTGGTCCTCAAGCGCGGCCTGGGGAACGGGCTGGGCGTCGCGCAGGCCCTCGAGCTGCTGGCCGAGGTCGCCCGGGAGCGGGCAGACGCGACCAGGGGCGCCACGCTGCTCGGTGCCGCCTCGGCTCGGTGGCGGGATGTGGGGTCGATCCGGACGAACTACCCGCCCTACTTCATCGACCTCGGTGAGACAGAACGCGGGCTGCGGCACCGGCTCGGCATGGAGTCGTTCGAGAAGGCCTACGCCTACGGCGCCGCCCTCAGCGAGGAGGAGAGCATCGACTACGCCCTGCACGGCGTGGTGGAGGCGCACGCTCGAGCGGGGGTTCCGGCGTCGGTGGCGGCCACGGCGCGGGCATCGGTGCTCACCCCGCGGGAGTCGCAGGTGGCGTCCTACGTGGCCGATGGCGAGACGAACAAGGCGATCGCGCGGCGGCTGTTCGTCTCCATCCGGACGGTCGAGACGCACGTGCAGAATGCGCTGGTCAAGCTGGGGCTGCGGTCGCGGACGGAGCTGGCGGTCTGGTACAGGGAGCAGACCCGGTGAGACCGCTCACCCGGGAGGCACGGCGTAGGCACGCACCTCCCGGGGCGGACGACTAGGCGGCCAGGGCGAGCTCGGCCGGGCGGGTGGTGGTCTCGGCAAGGGCCTCGCGCAGGCCCTTGCGGGCGCGGGCGGCGAGCGCGGTGGCGGCACCCACGGTCATGCCCATCGCACGAGCGGCGTCCTGGAGGGAGTGGCCCTGCAGGGTGGTGAGGAAGAGGATCTGCTGCCAGCGCTCCGGCAGGCTCCGGAACGGACCCTCGCACTCGCCAAGGTCGGCGACCTCGAACTCGTAGCTGCCGGCGACGGAGTCGTCGACGATCGGCACCAGCTTGACGCGGGAGTCACGGGCGCCCCAGGTGGCGGCGACGTTGCGGACCGCGGTCCGCAGGTACTCCGCGAACCCCTGACGCGGACCGTTGCCGTTTCGGAGCGAGGTCAGCACCTTGGCGAACGCCTCCTGCACGATGTCCTCCGCGTCGTAACGGCTGGTGACCGTGCGGGCGATGTGGTGGGCCCAGCCCTGGTAGCGGCTCCAGAGCTCGCCGTAGACCGAGGACTCGCCGGCGCGGACGCGGTCCAGCAGGTGCAGGTCGGTGGGGCGGGCGGTGGTGTCGGTCATCGCGGTCTCCTCGGTCGTGTGGCCCGGACCGGGAGCTCCCCGATCCGATGACCCCAGACTCCGTCGGGTGGTCATCGGACCGGATCGGGAGGACTACGGAGCCGCTACCGAGACCGCCTCGGCCGAGAAGTCCGGGAGCCGGACGCCGCCCGCAAGCAGCTCGTCGAGCGCTGCGACCGTGCGCTCGGTGGCGTGTCCGTCACCGAACGGGCTCGCTACCTGCGCCATGGCGGCGTGGCGGGCAGGGTCGTCGAGGAGCGCTGCGGCCTCCTCGACGATGGTCTCGACGTGCGTGCCGACCAGCCGGGAGGTGCCCGCGAGCACGGCCTCGGGCCGCTCGGTCGTCTCGCGCAGCACGAGCACCGGCGTCGCGAGCGCAGGTGCCTCCTCCTGCACTCCGCCCGAGTCGGTGAGTACCAGGGTGGCGCGGTCGAGGAGGTGCACCATGTCGGTGAACGCCACCGGCTCGGTGACCAGGATGTTGGGCGCGGTGCCCAGCGCGGCCAGGAGGTGCGTGCGCACCGCGGGGTTCGGGTGGGCCGGGAGGACGAAGTCGTGACCGGGGAAGCGGCCGGCGAGCACGCGGACGGCGGAGCCGATGCGCTCCATCGGCGCGCCGTGGTTCTCGCGGCGGTGCGCCGTCACGAGCACCATCGGACGCTCGCCGTCGGCGGCTTCGGCGACGCGCACGTCCTCGAACTCCGGCTCGCGCCCGAGCATCAGGTGCAGGGCGTCGATGACGGTGTTGCCGGTCACGGCGATGCGCTTCTCCGACACACCCGAGGCGAGGAGGTTGCGGCGGGCGTGCTCGGTCGGAGCGAGGTGCAGGCTCGCGATCTGGCCGATGATGCGGCGGTTCGCCTCCTCCGGGAACGGGTCGAACAGGTCGCCGCTGCGCAGACCGGCCTCGAGGTGCACGACGGGGATCTTGCGCTCGAACGCGGCGATCGCGGCGGCCATGGCAGACGTGGTGTCGCCCTGGACGAGGACGGCGTCCGGCGTCTCACTGTCGAACAGCGGCTGCAGGCCGGACATGGTGCGCACGGTGATGTCGTGCAGGGTCTGGTTCGGCGACATGATCGCCAGGTCGTGGTCGGCCTCCACCTCGAACACCGTGTTCACCTGGTCGAGGATGCTGCGGTGCTGGCCGGTCAGCACGACCACCGGGCGGAACAGCGGCGACTCCTTCAGGGCGCGCACGACGGGGGCCATCTTGATCGCTTCGGGTCGGGTGCCGTAGACGAGCATCACCGTGATCACGTGGGTCTCCTCCTGAAGGGGAGTTCGGGTGCCCCTTCATCTACAGAGACGTGGAGACGCCCCGGAACCTGACGCGATCGGGAGCGGGTAGCGTGGCGTCATGACCACGACCCTGAGCGTCGAGAACCAGCCCGACCAGTCCCGCTACGCCCTCCTGCAGGACGGCGAGGTGATCGGTGTCGCCGAATACGACCTGCGCGATGACGCGATCGTCTTCACGCACACCGAGGTGGACCCCGCCAGGCGCGAGAAGGGCATGGCGTCGACCCTCGTGCAGACGGCGCTCGACGACGTGCGGGAGAACTCCGACCGCCGCGTGATCGCCTCGTGCCCCTACGTGCGCAGCTGGCTCAGCGAGCATCCCGACTACGCGGACCTGCAGTCGCGCTAGCGCGTCCGTCGTCGCTGGGGTCGCGCCCCTCGACCCGCTGGCCCTGCCCGGCGCGTCCGAGGTCGATCGTGATCTTTCCGCCCTGCCAGCCGTCCTCGCCTCGGTCGCCGGGAAGCGGCGCGGGAGCGGGCAGCAGGGTCTGGCGGTCCATCTCCTGCTGTGCTTCGTGGCGAGCGGGAGCGAAGATCTCGTCGAACGACCCGCCGATGGCGCCGCTCATCGTGCCGGAACCGCGGCGCGCCTTGTTCGACAGGTCGATCCAGCCGAGCTTCACGGCGACGACGATCACGGCGACGAACGCCACGATGATCCCCACGACCCACCAATTCACGCCATCCAGGGTACCGGAGCGCCTGTGGGCTTCCTGGGCAGCGACGGTGAGTGAGGCCTCTCAGACCGCGAACTGGTGGTTGATCGCTTCGGCGGAGTAGAGCGCATCCGTCACGATGCGGGCCATGCCGATGAGCCCGGCGTCCGCGCCGAGCGCGCCCAGCCGGATGTCGAGATTGCGCGTCGCCCGCGGGAGCGAACGGGGGTACAGCGTCTCGCGCAGACCGCCGAGGAGTTCGCTCGACGCGAGGTCGCCGCTGACGATCAGCAGGCCCGGGTTGATCATCGAGACGACCGTGGCCATGACCTCGCCGATACGCCGACCGGCCTCGTGCGTCAGCGCAAGCGCCTCGACGTTGCCGGCGCGCAGCAGCCGGCCGACATCCCGGCCGGAGGCGGCTGGAAAGCCGCGCTCGGTCAGGGCCATCGCCACGGCGCGACCGCTCGCCACGGCGGCCAGGCAGCCGCGCGAGCCGCACTGGCAGATGGCGTCCTCGCCCGCGAGCCGGATGTGCCCGATGTCACCGGCGCCGCCGTCGATGCCGTGGTACACCGATCCGTTGATGACCAGACCGGATCCGATACCCGTGGAGACCTTCACGAGGCACACGGCGTTGCTGTCGGGGAAGTTGGTGGACTGCTCGCCGAACGCCATCGCGTCCGCATCGTTCTCGACGAAGGTCGGCACCGGGAGCGCATCGCTGAGGTGATCGGCGATGGGATAGCCGTCCCAGCCCGGCATGATGGGCGGCTGCGCCGGCCTGCGCGTCTTCGGGTCGACCGGGCCGGGCACGGAGATACCGGACCCGACGACCTTCCGGTCGTCGGCGGAGGTGTCGATCAGCTGCCGGATGGAGGCCGCGAGCGCATCGAGAACCGCTTTCGGGCCGTCACCGATGGCGACGTCCAGGGTGTCGGTCGCGAGCACCCGCCCGGCGAGGTCGGTGAGCGCGGTGCGCGAGTGCGCGGTATCCACGGCCGCCACCGCGAGCAGCGACCGCTCCGAGTGGAAGGCCAGCCGGTCAGGCCGCCGCCCACCGGTCGCCCCGCCGCCGCCCGCCACTTCGGTGACGAGGCCGGCGTCCATCAGGGCGTCGACCCGCTGGGCCACCGTGACGCGGGAGAGGCCGGTCACCTGCTGGATGTCGCGACGCGTCGTGGCCTGGGAACGGCGGATCAGCTGCAGCACATCTCCCGGGCCAGAGCTCATCGGCCGCCTTTCCTCCGGGGGACCCACCTTCGCTTTCCCATCGTACGAGGTCCGCTCGCGTTGTCGGTCACCCCTTGTCAGCTCCGCTCGTCAGGCCCTCGGTGAGCGAGCGCTCGGCGAGTCCGTACAGCACGATGATCGGGACCGTCAGCAGAACCGAGCCCGCCATGAGGACCGTCTTGGATACCTCGATGCCGTTCGACAGCTGGGACAGGCCGAGCGAGACCGTCCAGAGGTCGCGGTCGGCGGCGAGGAACAGGAGGGCGAACAGGAACTCGTTCCAAGCGATCATGAACACGTACAGGCCGGTCGACACGATGGACGGCATCGCCAGCGGCACGGTGATCTTCCAGAGGATGCGGAGTCGTCCGGCACCGTCCATCATCGCGGCCTCCTCCACGCTCTCCGGGATCGACCGCATGTAGGAGCGCAGCATGTGGATGGAGACCGGGATCGTCTGCGCGATGTAGACGATCACCAGCGTCGCGAGGGATTCCCGGATACCCAGGGCCGAGAAGCCGACGAACAGCGGGATCGCGATGATGATGGTCGGGAAGAGGTAGACCGCCAGGAACAGGGCGCTGATCTGCCTCCGGCCGAAGAACTTCAGCCGGGAGACCGCGTACGAGCCGGGCACCGAGACGACAAGCGTGATGATGACCGCGGCGATGGCGACGAGTGCGGAGTTCATCATGAACTGAGCGAAGCCCTGGCCGCCGTCCTCCTCCGGCTTGAGCACCTGCGCGTAGGTGTCGAGCGTGAAGTTCTGGATCGGGATCCAGAGCCGTTCGGGATGCAGCAGCACCTGCTCGATCGGCACGAAGCTGAGCTCGAGCATGTAATAGAACGGGAAGACGGTCGCGACGACGAGGACGGCGATCACGACCCAGCGGAGCGTTCCGAACGTCCGCTTCTGCACGAGGATCCGGCTCATTCGTCGTCACCCTTTCCGGCGAAGAACTTCACATAGACGAACAGGAACACACCGAGGATCGCCGACAGCACGATCGCGTTGGCGGCAGCGCCTCCGATGTCGAAATTGCCGACGAGCGTGTCGTAGACGCGCACGGCCGAGACCTCGGTGCCGGCGGCGCCGCCCGTCAGCAGGTAGACGTCGTCGAACTTGTTGAACGTCATGATGAGTCGCAGCACCGACAGCAGCGAGATCACCGGGAGCAGCTGAGGCAGCACGATGTGACGGAAGTTCTGCCACGGCGTGACACCGTCGACGAGCGCCGCCTCCTCCACATCCCGCGGCAGCGCTACGAGGCGCGCGGTGATGAACAGGAAGGCGAAGGGGAAGTAGCGCCAGATCTCGAAGACGATGACCGTGATGAGCGCGTACGGAGCCTTGCCCAGGAAGTCGATCGGGTGCTCCCAGCCGAACCACTCCTTGCCGAGCGTGTTCACGATGCCGAACTGCGAGTTCAGCATGATCTGCCAGACGAAGGTCACGGCGACCACCGGCGCGACGTAGGGCAGCAGCATCAGCGAACGCGCCACGCCGCGTCCGCGGAACGGGGAGCGGAAGGCGAGCGCGGCCACCAGGCCGACGACGATGGACCCGGCCGTCGAGAAGACCGAGTACACGATGGTCGTCCACAGCGACGTCCAGAAGCCCGGATCGGTGAAGACGTCGACGAAGTTCTGAAGCGTGAACGAGTTGAGCAGCCCGTTCTCGGCGATGCTCGTGAAGTCCGTGTCCTGGAACGCGAGGATCAGGTTCCAGATCACGGGGACGATCACGATCGCCAGGATGATGATCGTGGTCGGCAGGACCATCGAGAGGCCGGCGCGGTTGTCCCGGCTGGCTATCGTCCCTCGGCGCAGGCGGCCCCGCGTGGGAGCCGCCTGCGTCGGGGTGGGAGCCCCTTGCTTCGAAGAGCGCGGTGCGAGTTGCGTCATGGAGTCACTTCTTCAGCTTGGCCTGCAGCTGCTCGACGGCGTCGTTCGCGGACTTCGCGGCGTCGCTCGCGCTGGTTCCCGAGCCGAGGCTCGCCACGGCCTTCGAGATCGGCAGCTGCGTGTTGACCGGTCCGAGCAGCGCGCCCTGGCCCTGCGGGATCGCCCAGCGGTCGATCTCCGAGGGAACCTTCAGCAGCGCGTCGATGGTCGCGGCGTCGTAGATGTCGGACAGCTTCTTCTTGGTGTCCACGCCGGTTTCGAGGTTCTTCCAGCCGTCGCTGTACTCGGTCGCATTCGCCGAGGTGCCGGTGCGGAGCGGGAACTTGCCCTCCGGAGCCATGCCGAGCCACTTCAGGTAGCCGTCGGAGAGCATGTACTCGATGAACTTCTCCGACGCGGAGGCGTTCGCCTTCTTGGTGACGAGCCAGGACGTGGCCTCGCCATAAGTGGCGCCCTTCGTGCCGTCGGGGCCCTCGATGGAGGTCACGATGCCGCTGTTCTTGGCGAGCCACGTCGGGTCGGAGGCGCACTCGGCGCAGGTGGGGAGCGCGTCGTTCCGCAGACCGCCCAGCTCGTCGAGCAGGTACGTGGACCAGTCGACCATGGCCGCCTTGCCTGCGAAGTAGGTGGCGCGCGTGGTGTCCACCGTCTGGGTGCCCTGGGGCGAGTACTTCTGCGCGAGGTTGCCGTAGAGGTCCCACGTCGTCTTGCAGGCGCTCGAGTCGAGCCCGACCTTGCCGCTCTTGTCGACCAGCTGGCAGTCGTTGCCGAGGGCAAGGGATTCGAAGGTCTGCGAGGTGAAGACGTCGGCCGGGTCCGTCGCCAGCGTGATGCCGTAGTCGCTGCCCGAGGTCAGCGTCTTGGCCGCCTTCTCGAGGTCGGCGTACGTCGTCGGGGGCTTCAGGCCTGCCTTCTCGAAGAGGTCCTTCCGGTACACGAGGATCTGCGCGTACGCCGAGTCCGGCACCGCGAGCTGGCGGTCGCCGTCCTTGTCGAGGGCGAGGGCGGAGCCGACGAACGTCTTCTCGCCGAGCGCCTTGACGACGTTGGCCGCCGCATCCGGGTGCAGGAGCTTCTGCGAGTCGAGCTGGCGGACGAGCGAGAGCGGGATGGCGCCCATCACATCCGGGAGCTTGCCGGAGATCGCCGCGGAGGCGACCAGCTGCGGCAGCTGGTTCTCGTCGACCGGGACCAGCTTGACCGTGATGCCGGTCTTCTTGGTGAACCCGTCGATGATCGCCTTCGTCGTGTTGACGCGATCAGGCTGGTTCTCCTCGGACCAGACCGTGATGGTCTTGCCCTTGTCGTCGGCGCCGTTGTTCGAGTTGCCGGAGCATCCGGCGAGGGTCGCCGCGCCGGCGACCAACAGCGTCGCTCCGGCGACGATCTTCGTGATGCGCGACGTCATCATCGCGTCTCCTTTCGGGGGGTGGGGTGCTTGGAGCGTAACTCAACTTATGCATAATGTCTATGCACAAGTGGGCTAACCACGATGCTAATGTAGTCGCCATCTCGAAACCAAGGACGCTCGCATGAACAGACTTCTCCGCTTCGCCGCTCCTCACGCCGTGGAGGTGATCGACCTTCCCCGTGCCGAGCTCTCGCCGGGCGAGGTCCGGGTCCGAACGCTGTACTCGGGCATCTCCGCGGGCACCGAACTGACCGCGTACCGGGGCACGAATCCCTACCTGACCTCGCAGTGGGACCCGGAGATCCGACTCTTCCGCGGAGGGGCGGATAGCGGTCAACTGGCGTACCCCCTCGACGGCTGGGGCTACTCCGAAGTGGGCGAGGTCATCGAGATCGCGGAGCCCGAGGGCGGCCTGCCGGCCGACGCACCGCGCGTCGGCGACCGCGTGTGGGGCATCTGGGGCCACCGGGCCGAGGGAGTGCTCACCATCGAGGCACTGCGGGGCCACGTCCTCCCCGAAGGTCTCGACCCGGTGGCTGCGGCGTTCGTCCGCGTCGGCGCCATCGCGCTGAACGGCGTGCTCGCCGCGGACCTCGGCGTCGGCTCCACGGTCGTGATCTTCGGACAGGGCGTCATCGGCCTCCTGGCGACCCGCTTCGCCGCCCTGAACGGCGCGACCGTCTTCGCCGTCGACGGCATCCCCGCCCGGCGTGAGGCCGCCCTCCGCTGGGGTGCGACGCACGCGCTCGCCCCGGACGCGGACCTCGCGCTCACGCTCCGCGAGCTCACCGGCGGCGCAGGCGCCGACGCCGCGATCGAGCTCAGCGGCAACTACCACGCATTGCACTCGGCGGTCCGCGCCGTCGGAGCGGACGGCACGGTCGTCGCCTCCGGCTTCTACCAGGGCGAGGCGACGCCGCTGCACCTGGGTGAGGAGTTCCACCACAACCGGGTCCAGCTGCTGGCCTCGCAGATCGGGTCGGCGCCGAACCGCCTCCGCGCCCGCTGGGACGTGCCGCGCCTGCAGCGGACCGTGGTCGACGCACTCGCCGACGGTCGCGTGGATGCCGCATCCCTCGTCACCCACCGCTACCGTCTCGACGACGCCGCGGAGGCCTACCGCCTTCTCGACACCGACCCGCCGGCCGCCCTTCAGGTGGTGCTGGAGTTCTGATGAACGCGATCACCGTCCAGGAACAGCACCTGCCCGGCGACAGCCTCGAGAGCAAGTTCGAGACCGCGCTCGCGTGGGGATTCGACGGCATCGAGCTGCGCAGCCGTGGCGACTTCCACTTCGCCGGCCGCCTGCCCGAACTGAAGCGCGCCGCAGCCGCCGGCGTCGTCATGCCGACCACCTGCGTCGAGATGTCGCACTTCATCGGCGCCTTCGACCGCGATCTGCGCGAGGACGCGATCGCGCAGCTCACCTCCCAGCTCACCGTCATGGCCGAGATCGGCGGCGTCGGAGTGATGACCCCGGGGTCGTACGGGATGTTCTCCCGTCGACTCCCACCCTTCGAGCCGCCGCGCACGCCGGAGGAGGACCACGACATCCTCGTCGACGCGCTGGGCCGGCTCGGCGAGCATGCCAAGCGCGAGGGCGTCGAGCTGTTCCTGGAGCCGCTGAACCGCTACGAGGACTACCTCGTGAACACGCTGGCGGGAGCCGCAGCGCTGATCCAGGAGGTCGGCTCACCGGCCGTGCGGATCGTCGCCGACACCTACCACATGAACATCGAGGAGGCCGATCCGGCCGCCGCGCTGCTGGAGGTGGCGCCGTATATCGGTCACCTTCAGGCCAGTGACTCGAACCGGCTGGAGCCGGGCGCGGGCCACGTGGACTGGGCGCTCTTCGGCGCCACGGTCCAGGCGATCGGCTACGAGCGTTCGATCGCACTCGAGAGCCGCCTGTCGGGCGACGCCGCCACCGTGCTCCCGGCCGTACCGCCGATGCTGCGGCGGTACCTGTGAAGGCCGTCGCGCCGGCGGCCTCGCGCATCCTCTTCGGCAACTGGCGCGGTTCGTACACGGTGCCGGCCGGCGGCCTGTACCCGCACCAGTGGAGCTGGGACTCGGCCTTCATAGCCATCGGCCTCCGCCATCTCTCTCCGCGGCGAGCGCAGCAGGAGCTCGACACCATCCTGAGCGCGCAGTGGGACGACGGCCGCTTGCCGCAGATCGTCTTCCACTCGGGGCGCGACGACGGCTACTCCCCCGGGGTGAGCTTCTGGAACAGCAGCAGCATCCCGGGTTCACCGCCGGTCCAGACCTCCGGTCTGATCCAGCCGCCGAACCACGCCATGGCCGTCCTGATGGTGCACGAGTCGGATCCACACGAGTCGGGCCGACGACGCTTTCTCGAGCGCGCGTACCCGCGACTGGTGAGCTGGCACCGGTACCTGCGCGAGCGGCGCGGAACCGGTTCGGGCCTGGCTCGCATCGTGCACCCCTGGGAGAGCGGGATGGACAACTCGCCGTACTGGGACGCGTGCCTGCGCGGCATGACCCAGACCTACGGCGGCGAGATCCCCCGTCCCGATCTGCTGCACGCGGAGGCCGAGCACCGGCCGTCCAACGGCGAGTACGGCAAGTACCTCTACCTCGCGGCCCGCTATCGGGATCACGACTGCGACGACGCCGATCCCGATTTCCCGTTCCAGTTCGAGGATCCGGCCTTCAACGCGCTGTGGGCGCGGTCGGAGCTCTCGCTCGCGGCCATCGCCGAGCTCATCGGCGCCGATCCCGAGCCTCACCGGGCGGAGGCCCGCCGCATCGCGAGCAGCCTGGAGGAGCTGTGGTCCTCCGCGCTCGGCTGCTACGTGGCTCGGGATGCGAGCACTGGCGAGTTGCAGCCGTACCGGACCGTCTCGGGGCTGACCCCGCTGCTCCTCCCCGACCTGCCGCACACGGACGAGCTGCTGGACCTGCTGCGCGGGCCGCATTTCCGGCTCGGCGAGGTCGCGATGGTGCCGAGTCACGACCTGACCGCGCCTACCTTCGACTCGGCGCGCTACTGGCGCGGCCCGTCGTGGTTCAACACCGCCTGGCTGATCGCCGAGGCCCTGTACGAGCGCGGCTGCACGGCCGAGGCGGAACAGCTCTCGCGGAACATGGACGACGGCGCGCTGGACCACGACTTCCCCGAGTACCTGGACCCGTACTCGTCCGCACCGCGCGGCACGCGCCGGTTCAGCTGGACCGCCGCGCTCGCCCTCGACCTCTCCCAGAAGATCGGAGCCTCCCGGTGACCACCATCCGCGCTACCGTATGGAACGAGAACGTCCATGAGACGACGGAGCCGCACATCATGCCGTTCTACCCGCGCGGCATCCACGGCGAAGTCGCGTCGGCGCTGAGCGAACAGCTCGGAGCGGAGGTCGAGGTGCGCACCGCGACGCTCGCGGAGCCCGAGCACGGGCTCACCGAGGAGGCGTTGTCTTCCACCGACGTCCTCTTCTGGTGGGGACATCTCGCGCACGACGAGGTCGACGACGCCGTCGTGGATCGCGTCCAGCGCCACGTCCTCGGCGGGATGGGCCTGGTCGTCCTCCACTCCGGCCACTTCTCCAAGATCTTCACCCGGCTGATGGGCACTACCTGCTCGCTGTCGTGGCGCGATGACGGCGACCGCGAGGCCGTGTGGACGACTGCGCCCGGGCATCCCATCACGGCCGGCGTGCCCTCGCCGCTCGTCATCGACGCGCACGAGACGTACGGCGAGCACTTCGACGTGCCCGAGCCGGAGGAGACGGTGTTCGTCAGCGCGTTCAGCGGCGGCGAGGCCTTCCGCTCCGGCCTGGTGTACCGCCGTGGCCGCGGCCGCATCTTCTACTTCAGCCCCGGCGATCAGAAGTACCCGGTCTACCGGCACCCGGCGGTCCGGCGCGTGCTCGGAAACGCCGCACGCTGGGCCTCCGGCGACGGCGAGCACCGTACACCGGCGGTCTCGCATCCCCGGCGCGGTGAGCTGATCGAGGCGCAGGCGGGGACGACGACCGCGTCATGACGCCGCGCATCGTCGTCGCACCGGACTCGTTCAAGGGGTCGGCGGAGGCTTCTGCCGTGGCTGAGGCGATCGCCGACGGATGGCACTCGGTCCGGCCCGAAGACGAACTCGTCCGCCTCCCCATGGCCGACGGCGGCGAGGGGACCGTGGACGCGTTCCTCGCCGCCGTCCCCGGGGCAGAGGATCGCGCGACCACGGTGGACGGGCCGGACGGACGCCCCGTCTCCGCGCGGTGGGCCCTGCTGCCCGGCGGCGACGAATCCGGACCGACGGCCGTGGTCGAGATCGCGCAGACCAGCGGCCTCGGACTGCTCCACCCCTCCAGCCGCTGGGGGCGCACACGCGCGGCCTGGGTCAGCTCATCGCCGCCGCGCTCGAGGCGGGCGCTGTCCGCATCCTGGTCGGACTCGGCGGAAGCGCCACCAGCGACGGCGGAGCGGGAGCCCTCCAAGCGCTCGGCGCATCCCTCCTGGGCTCCGACGGACGCCCGGTGCCACCGGGCAATGCGGGACTGGCCGACCTCGCGCGCGTCGAACTGAACGCCCTACCGTCTCTTCCCATTCACGGCGTGACGCTGCTGACGGACGTCCGCAGCCCCCTGCTCGGCGACCGCGGCGCAGCTCGGATGTTCAGCCCACAGAAGGGCGCGATGCCCGCTGACGTCGAGAGGATCGAGGCCGGACTCGCCGCGTTCGTGCAGCGGGTGGCCGAACAACGGCCCGACGCCGTCGCCGTGAGCGAGCGCCCCGGAGCGGGTGCCGCGGGCGGAACAGGCTTCGGTCTCTCGCTGTGGGGTGCCGACATCCGCCCAGGTGCCGACGAGGTCGGCTCCCGAGTGGGCCTACCTCAGGCGATTCGCGAGGCGGATCTGGTGGTCACGGGCGAGGGCAGCTACGACGCGCAGACGCGCGAGGGCAAGGTCGCCGCTCATGTCGCGTCCCTCGCACGCGCCGAGGGAACACCCGTCGCGCTGGTGGCCGGAATGATCGCCCTCGAGCCGGACGGATTCGCCGACGATGTCGACCTAAGCGAACTCGCCGGCTCAGCCGACGCGTCCCGCGCCGACGCCGTCCGCTGGGCCCGCCGGGCAGGCGAACTGCTCGCCTCTCGCTGGGGATGAGGCCGCCTTCCGGTCACGGGACGCGGTACAGCCACTCCTCCGTGTCGAACTTCTCGGCGACCAGCTTCTCCGCCTCGGCGTACTCGGCGTCGGTGAGGTCGCCGTCGGTCGCGCCGTAGAGGTTCTTGAAGGTCAGCTTCATCTGCTCGATGATCTCGGCCCTGCTGAGGCCGGTCTGGCTCCGCAGCGGGTCGACGCGCTTGGCTGCGCTGGTGATGCCCTTGTCGCTGATCTTCTCGCGGCCGATGCGCAGCACCTCGGTCATCTTCTGGCCGTCCATGTCGTAGCTCATCGTGACGTGGTGGAGCACAGCGCCCGAGCCGAGCCGCTTCTGGGCGGCGCCGCCGATCTTGCCGGACGGGCTCGTGATGTCGTTGAGCGGCTGGTAGACCGCGTCGATGCCGAGCGACTTCAGCGCGATGATCGCCCACTCGTCCAGGAAGGCGTAGCTGTCGGCGAAGCTCATGCCCTGCACGAGGTCGGCCGGCGCGTAGATGGAGTAGGTGACGACCGACCCGGCCTCCATGAACATGGCACCGCCGCCGGAGATGCGGCGGACGACCTGGATGCCGTACTTCTCCGCGTTCTCGGGGTCGACCTCGTTCTTGACCGACTGGAAGCTGCCGATCACGACCGCCGGCTCGTCCCACTCCCAGATGCGGAGCGTCGGCCCGCGGCGGCCCTCCCCCACCTCGGTGGCGAGCACTTCGTCCAGCGCGAGATGCATCTGGGGCGACACGGCCTTGGCGTGCACGATCTGCCAGTCGTAGTCGCGCCAGCTGGTCGCCTTCGCGAGAGCCCGTCGAACTGTCACGGCGACGGCCTCCGGCGAGAAGCCGAGCAAGCTGGCGCCCTCGGGAAGCGCCTCCTTGACCGCGGCGGCGATCGTCTTGGCGTCGGCCTCGGCGGGGAGGCCGTTCACAGCCTCGTTGATCGCCTCCAGGGCGGTGTCCGGCTCGAGGAAGAAGTCTCCGGCGAGCTGGAAGTCTGCGATCCGGCCGTCGACCACCTCGAGGTCGACGACGACGAGCTTGCCACCCGGGACCTTGTACTCACCATGCATGCCTTCAGCCTACGACCGGGGCGGGGGTGCGCTTCCCGTCTTCTCCCACTCGTCGAGCTGGCGTTCCGGTTGCCGGATCATGCTGACCGCCAGTCCGATGAGCACGAGCACCAGCAACATCCCCAGGATGAGGAGGATGGCGAAGCCCACCTCCTCATGGTTCTGCACGGTCGCGGGGTTGTCGACGGGCGCCAGCCGTAGCAGCCCGAAGGCGAAGTCGAGTCCCATGGCGCACCTCCTCGGCGCCAGTGTGGGACGGTCGAGTCGGTTTGGCCAGACGGCCCTCGGGAGCCGCGCACTCAATAGGTGCGAGGCTGGGTCGAGGTGCTTCCCGGAGAGACCTCGTGCGAGATCGCCCGCGATGGCTCGGGAACGGTCGCCGACGCGATGTTCGCCAGCGACTCCGTTCCCTTGTCGAGGTAGCCGAAGCTCTCGCGGTGCTCGACGAAACGCGCGACCCGATCGACGACGTCGGCGATTTTCGCCCAGACCGAGGACTCGATCTTGTCGTTCCAGGCGGAGTGGAGGATAGGCGCGTGCCCGGTCACGGCCTTCAGCTTCTCGCGCTCGTCGCCGTCGCAGCCGAACAGGGTCGCGCCGAACGTCGGAGCGCGCGGGTCGGTGCGCGAGAAGCGACCCAGCCTCGCCTGCGGATCCTTCGCCGCTTCGCAGGCGTACACCACCCTCGAGTTCAACTCGGCCGCGCCGCCGATCGTCTTCTCGATGCCGGCGGAACCGAGGAGCACGACCGAGCTCACGCCCAGTTCGTTGCTCGCCAGCGCATTCGCCGTCAGGGTGGTGCCGTAGGAGTGCGCCACCACGTTCAACGCGATCCCGGCGATGTTGTTCGCCCGAGTCGCACGGAAGCCCGTGATGTCGCGCACCAGGTTGGGCGCTCCCTGCTCGGCGTACTCGCCGCGGGCCGCCTCGATGCTGGGCGGCGGCGGCGGCGGCCGGTAGCCCATCCAGGCGATGACCGCCCGGTGCTTCGGAGCGCCGGCCGCGCCCTGCTGCGCCCAGAGGTTCTGCGCGGCGAGCGACCACAGCTGCATGTCGGTCGTGTACGTGCCCATGCCGGGCACCTGCCACGTGACGTCGGTCGCCTTGTCCAGCTCCCCGACGCTGATCGCGGCGAGCGGAGGCTGGTCGCCCGTGAGCGTGACCAGCTGGCGGCGCGGCTTGGCTGGCTTCAGAGACTTGGCGATGGCTTGGAAGGCGGCGAGCGACGTCTTGGCCGCTTCGTCGTTCGGCGCCTTCTTCACGCGCTCCTCGGCGACGGTGGTGCGAAGAGCGAGGGCCGTGCGGTTGAGCGTGTCGCGGATCGAGTACGGCAGGCCGTCGAGGTTGCCGGCGGAGGGCGGCAGCGACGCGAGGATCCTCGGCTTGTCCGCGGCCGGCGCGACCGCCCACGCCTCGGCGATCTCCTTCGGGGAGACCTTCTGCACCCGGTCCAGATCGGCTTCGACCTTGGCGTCGATCGCCCCCAGGCCCTCCTGCGAGAGCGGCGCGACAGCGGCCGTGATGACCGGCGCGGCATGCGGAGGCGTGAAGACGGCGATGCCGATGACCGCCCCGACCGCCAGCCCCAAGCCGAAGGTCCGCCGGACGATCCGTGCGCCTCTGCCCTTCTTCACGCGCGCGGCCTCCCGTCAGGGCGGCGACGCCGGCCCATCCGGATTCGCCCGTCCACTGATTACGACGAGGTCTCAGCGGGATCGTGACGCGACCCGCCGGGGCGTCAGGCGCGGCTCGGGAAGCGCTCCAGCAGCCACTCCGTGAGGTCGGCGAAGACCTCGGCCTTGTTGGTCTCGTTGAAGACCTCGTGCCGCGCGCCTTCGTAGACGATGGTCGTCACGTCCGACAGCCCGGAGCGGCGGCGGAAGGCGCGCTCCAGCTTGCGGGCGCTCGCGGTGCCGCCCAGCGGGTCGTCCGATCCCACTTGGATGAGCACCGGCAGATCGTGGGCGAGGTGCCGCGCGGGGCGGCCGAGGAGCCTCGCGGCGTCCAGCGTCCCGAACAGCTTCTGCAGCGGAGTCAGCGTCGTCAGCGGGTCCTCGACGAACGCCCGCGCCACCTCGGGGTCACGGCTCAGCCATTCCGCTCCGGTGGTGCCCAGGTGCGCGTGCCGCTTGTTGAGATCGCCGCTGTTCATCGACCCGGGCATCCGGTACGCCGTGCCCGACAGCACCATCGCGTCGTACTCGTCGCTGTAGCGGTTGAGCAGCAGCTGCCCGATGAGCGACCCCCAGCTGTGACCGACGTAGGCGAGCGGCAGGTCCGGGTTCTCGGAGCGGATGAGGTCGCTGAACGCGTGGACGTCGCGGATGGCCGCCCGCAGGCCCCGGGGCCGAGACGGCCGAGCCGACTCGCGTCGCCGTGCCACTGGTCCATGCCCGTGCGGCCGTGGCCCAGGTGGTCGTCGGCGTAGACGAGGAATCCGGCTGCGGCCAGGTGCTCGGCGAGCGCGCGGTAGCGGGCGGCATGCTCCCCGACCCCGTGCGCGAGCTGCACGACCGCCGCCGGTCGTGAGCCCTCGGGATCCGGGGCGTACACATCGAAGTGGATGCGGACGCCGTCCACGTCCTGGAAGGTCCTGTCCTGCTGGGTCTGCACGGGGTCATTCTGGCGTACGCCGTCGGCGAAGGGGGTTTGTTTAGCCTTGCTAATTTGTTAGGCTAACTATGTAATGAATGGACGGATCTCGACTCACGACCTGAGCAGCGTCCTCCGGATCGCGGTGGCGCGGCTTTCGCGGCGCCTCCGCGCCGAGAAGGAGGACCACGAGCTCAGCGACGCGCAGACTGCCATCCTGGGCTACCTCGTGCGCGAGGGCTCCGGCACCATCGGCCGTCTGAGCGAGTTCGAGCGGGTCAAGCCGCCGTCGATGAACCGCACGGTCAACCGCCTCGAGGAGGCCGGCTACGTCGAGCGCACCGCCGACGCGGCGGACGGCCGCAAGGTCGTCGTCATCCCGACCCACCGGGGCGTCGAGCTCGTGGCCGAGACCCGCCGGCGCCGCGACGCCTGGCTGCACCAGCGCCTGCGCACTCTGACTGCGGAGCAGCGCGCGACGCTGGCCGAGGCCGCCGAGATCATGCGGGAGCTCGCCGACTCGTGAGTTCCATGTTCCGCTCCCTCGCCGGGGTCAACTACCGCATCTGGGCGGCCGGCGCGATCGTCTCCAACGTCGGAACGTGGATGCAGCGCACCGCGCAGGACTGGATCGTCCTGACCCAGCTGACTCACAACAACGCGTCCGCCGTCGGGTTCGTCATGGCGCTGCAGTTCGGCCCGCAACTCCTGCTCCTGCCGGTCACCGGATGGGCGGCCGACCACCTCGACCGCCGCAAGCTGCTCATGGCCACACAGGGCGCCATGGGCCTCCTCGGGCTCGGCCTCGGCATCCTCACCGTCACGGGCGCCGTCGAGCTCTGGCACGTCTACCTCTTCGCGCTGCTGCTGGGCGTGGTCGCCGCCTTCGACGCGCCCGCGCGCCAGACCTTCGTCTCGGAGCTCGTCGCCGGACCGAATCTGTCCAACGCCGTCGCGCTGAACTCCGCCTCCTTCAACGCAGCCCGGCTCATCGGCCCGGCGGTCGCGGGCCTGCTCACGGCGGTCGTCGGCGCCGGCTGGGTCTTCCTGATCAACGCCGCCACCTTCGGCGCGGTCCTGCTGTCGCTCGCGCTGCTGCGTCGAGAGCAGCTGTACCGCGCCGAGCGCGCAAAGCGGTCACGCAGCGGACTCGTCGACGGCTTCCGGTACGTGCGACGCCGCCCGGACATCATCGTGATCCTGATCATGGTGTTCCTCATCGGCACCTTCGGACTCAACTTCCCGATCTTCATCTCGACCATGTCGGTCAGCGTGTTCCATCAGGGCGCGAGCGAGTTCGGCATCCTGTCGTCGATCATGGCCGTCGGGTCCGTGGTCGGCGCGCTCCTCTCGGCACGCCGCGACCGACCGCGCGTCTCGCTGCTGTTCGCCGGCGCCGCCTTCTTCGGCCTCGGCTGCGCGGTGGCCGCCGTCATGCCGACCTACTGGCTATTCGCGATCGCGCTGATCGCGATCGGCGTCTCGTCGCAGACGCTGATGACGACCGCCAACGGCACCGTGCAGATGACCACCGATCCCGTCCTCCGCGGACGCGTCATGGCCATCTACATGGCGATCTTCATGGGCGGGACGCCGATCGGCGCGCCCATCGTCGGCTGGGTCGCGGACACGTTCGGCCCGCGCTGGGCGCTGGGCGTCGGTGCAGCGAGCGGATTCGCCGCGGCCCTGGTCGGCGTGTTCTACCTGGTGAAGTACCGCGGGCTGCGTCTCCGGTTCGAGGGGATGCGCCCCAGCTTCGTGCTCGCTCCGCGCGAGGTCGTGCGGGAGGAGCTGGAGGAGACCGAGGTGACGGCCACCCGCACGTCCTGACGGTGCGATACGGTGCGGGGATGTTCCCCGTCACCGAGCCCTTCGCGCAGGGTCACGTCGAGAATCCCGACGGCGACAGCATCTACTGGGAGACCAGCGGCGATCCGCAGGGCGTGCCTGTCCTCTGGCTTCACGGAGGCCCCGGCTCCGGACTCGGCACCGGCAACTATCGCAAGCGCTACGACCCGGAGGCCTTCCTCTTGGTCGGAATCGAACAGCGCGGCTGCGGTCGGAGCACTCCGCTCGTCGTGGACGCGCTCGACCGCCTCCCTGCGAACACCACCGACGGACTGATCGCCGATATCGAGCTGGTCCGCGAACACCTCGGGATCGACCGCTGGGTGGTCACGGGCGGCTCGTGGGGGTCGACTCTGGCGCTCGCCTACGCGCTCGCGCATCCCGACCGCGTCCGGGGCATCGTGCTCGGCGCGGTCACCACGACCGGCGGGGACGAGGTGGACTGGATCACCGAGACCATGGGCCGCATCTTCCCGGAGGCGTGGGAGCGGCTGGAGCAGGCATCCCACCGCCGCCCCGGCGAGCGCGTGGTCGAGGCCTACGCACGCGTGCTCGCGACCGGCACCCCCGCCGAGCGCGCGGCGGCCGCCGACGCGTGGGATGCGTGGGAGTCGACCCACGTGTCCCTCGATCCGAACTTCGCCCCCGGCCCGCTCCACGAGGACCCGGTGCAGCGCCAGGTGTTCGCGACCCTGGTCACCCACTACTGGGCGAACGATGCCTTCCTGCCCGGCGACCGCGCCATCCTGAACCGCGTGGACGAGCTGGCGGAGATCCCCGCGGTTCTCATCCACGGCCGCCACGCCGTGAGCGGCCCGGTCATCACGCCGTGGCTGCTGCACCGCCGCTGGCCGGCCAGCCGGCTCATCGTCGTCGAAGGCGAGGGACACGGCGGCCCGGAGTCGTCGGAGCGGATGGCCGAGGCGATCAGCTCGTTCGCGGCGCAGGGAGAATAAGACAGTGACCCTCGACCTGACCGCGCTGGCCCAGCGCGCCCTCGCGCTCGTCCCGGACGGCGGGCGCGCCGTCATCGGCGTCGCCGGGAGCCCCGGCTCCGGCAAGACGACCCTCGCCCGCGCCGTCGCCGACCGTGCGAACGACCTGGCTGCCCCGGGCACCGCCGTGCACCTGCCGATGGACGGCTTTCACCTCGCCAACGCGACGCTGGACGCCCTCGGTCGCCACGACCGCAAGGGCGCGATCGACACCTTCGACGGCTGGGGCTTCGCCGCCCTGCTCGCGCGGGTGCTCGCCGAGCGGACCAACGTCGTCTACGCTCCCGCTTTCGAGCGGACCGTGGACGAGCCGGTCGCGGGTTCCATCGCGATCGCGCCGGAGACCCGGCTCGTGGTCGCGGAGGGCAACTACCTCCTGGTGGACGACGACCCCTGGTCGCGCATCCCCTCGCTCCTGGCCGAGAGCTGGTTCGTCGCGACCCCGGAGGACGAGCGGATGCGCCGCCTCGTCGACCGTCATACGCGCCACGGCCGCAGCGTCGAAGCGGCGACCGCGTGGGCCCGCGACGTCGACGGCGCGAACGCCGTGCTGATCGAGGCGTCCCGCCCGCGCGCGACCCTGGTGGTGGACGGCACCGCCGGACTCTCAGCCTGAGTTCCGTAGGGTGGAGGCATGACCTCCCCCGCCCGCGTGACCGTGTACGGCGCCGACTGGTGCCGCGACTGCATCCGCTCCAAGTCCCTCCTCGACCGCCTCGGCACCGACTACGAGTACATCGACCTCGTCGCCCGCCCGGAGGAGGCGGACCGCGCCCGCGAGATCAGCGGCCGCACGAACATCCCGGTCATCGTCCTGCCGGACGGCCGCCACCTGGTCGAGCCGACCGACCCCGAGCTGGAGGCAGCGCTCCGCGGCTGAGCGTCTTCTCAGTGACGCGTCATCCAGTTGGACATCCGCCCACCGCAGGAGTTGGCTGGCGGATATGGAGTACACACACCTCGGCCGGTCCGGCCTGAAGGTCTCCCGTCTCGTCCTCGGCACCATGAACTTCGGGCCGCAGACGAGCGAGGAGGATTCGCACCGGATCATGGACTCCGCGCACGACGCGGGAATCAACTTCTTCGACACCGCCAACTCGTACGGGCAGCACCTCGGCAAGGGTGCGACCGAGACCATCATCGGCAACTGGTTCAGCCAGGGCGGCGGGCGGCGCGAGCGCACCGTCCTCGCCACCAAGCTGTACGGCGACATGGGCGACTGGCCCAACGAGGGCCGGCTGTCGGCGCTCAACATCCGCCGTGCCCTGGATGCGAGCCTGCAGCGGCTGCAGACCGACTACATCGACCTCTACCAGTTCCACCACGTCGACCGGGACACTCCCTGGGACGAGATCTGGCAGGGCATCGAGACCGCCATCGCGCAGGGCAAGATCCTGTACGCCGGGTCCAGCAACTTCGCCGGGTGGCACATCGCCACCGCCCAGGCGGAGGCCCGGAAGCGCAACCTGCTCGGACTGGTGAGCGAGCAGTCCATCTACAACCTCCTCACCCGCCAGGTGGAGCTGGAAGTGCTGCCCGCCGCGCAGGCGAACGGCGTCGGCGTGATCGCCTGGTCGCCGCTGCAGGGAGGCCTGCTCGGCGGCGTCGCCCGCAAGCAGAACGAGGGCAAGCGGCGCCTGGAGGGCATCGCCGGCAAGACCTTCGAGAAGCACCGCGAGGCGATCGAGGCCTACGAGGCGTTCGCGGACGAGCTCGGCCACGAGCCGGGCGACCTCGCTCTCGCCTGGCTGCTCACACGCCCCGGCGTGACGGGCCCGATCATCGGCCCGCGCACGCAGGAACAGCTCGACGGCGCCCTGCGCGCGCTCGACATCCACCTCGACGACGCGGCGCTCGCGCGGCTCGACGAGATCTTCCCGGGGCACCGCACGGCGCCCGAGGACTACGCCTGGTGACCCGGGTCGCGACCGGAACGAAAGGACAGCAGTGAAGACACGCACCATCGGAGACGTCCAGGTCTCGGCCATCGGCCTCGGCGGGATGCCCATGTCGATCGAGGGACGCCCGGACCGCGAGCGCTCGATCAAGACCATCCACGCCGCGCTCGACGAGGGGATCACCTTCATCGACACGGCGGACGCCTACCACCTGCACGCCGACGAGGTCGGCCACAACGAAGAGCTCATCGCGGAGGCACTGCGCACCTGGAGCGGGGACGCCTCGTCGGTGCTCGTCGCCACCAAGGGCGGCCACCTCCGCCCGGGCGACGGCTCGTGGACCGTCAACGGCAGCCCCGAGTACATCAAGAGCGCTGCGAAGGAGTCGCTGCGCCGGCTCGGCGGCGACGCGATCGGGCTGTACCAGTTCCACCGCCCGGACCCGGACGTCCCGTA
The DNA here is from genome assembly GCF_050632865.1 of Leifsonia poae. Lineage (GTDB taxonomy): Bacteria > Actinomycetota > Actinomycetes > Actinomycetales > Microbacteriaceae > Leifsonia > Leifsonia poae_B. The sequence goes on from NZ_JBODSA010000003.1 coordinate 452,454, forward strand.
CGCCGACTCGGTGGGCGCCGTCCGCGACCTCCTCGACGAGGGGGTCATCCGCATGGCAGGCATCTCGAACGCGAACCCGCAGCAGATCCGCGAGGCGAACGACATCCTCGGCGGCCGGCTGGTGTCCGTGCAGAACCAGTTCTCGCCGGCGTTCCGCTCCAGCGAGCCGGAGCTGCGCCTCGCCGACGAGCTCGGCATCGCGTTCCTCCCGTGGAGCCCGCTCGGCGGTATCACGTCGGCCGCCGACCTCGGCAGCCGGTTCGAGCCGTTCAACCAGGTGGCCGAGGCACGCGGCATCAGCCCGCAGGTCGTCGCGCTCGCCTGGCACCTGGCGCAGAGCCCGCACGTCATCCCGATTCCCGGCTCGTCGCGCCCGGAGACCATTCGCGACTCGGTGACCGCGGTGGATGTCGAGCTCACGCCCGAGGAGCTGGCTCAGCTGAACGCAGCCTGACCCGCAGCCCGGTGCGTCAGGCCGCCGACGCCTCGGCGGCCTCCGCACCGGGCACCTGGTCGAACCGGAAGGTGCGCCGGAACCGGTCCACCAGCTCGGCACGACCGGCCAGCACGTCCAGCCGCGGAGAGCCCTCGCCGAGCAGGGCCGCCAGCTGGCCGGGCTGCAGCTGGAACTCCAGCACGTCGTCCGGCGACGGCACGGCGAGGCGGCGCTGCGGATGCGGCAGCGCCTCCGGACCGACGTCGAGCACATCGAGCGAGCCGCCGTCCACGATCGCACTGAGGGACGCCTCCCCACGTGCAGCAGGTACTCGGTCGCCGGCAGCCGCTCCGCATCCGAGCCGCGGAAGGCCGCGCGCAGCGTCACGGCCAGCGCGTCGGCTGTGAACACGTCGCCCGCAGCGGGCTCGTCGGCGGGCAGCGCCCATCCCCACCGCTCCAACGCCAGCACGACCGGCTCCAGCTCGCGGCCCAGTGGCGTCAGCTCGTAGCCGCCGCGCACCGCCGGCACGCGACGCACGACGCCCGCCTCCTGCAGCTCCTTCAACCGGTCGCTGAGGATGTTGGTCGGGATGCGCGGCAGCCCGGCCTTGAGGTCGCTGTAACGGCGCGCACCGGCGAGCAGGTCGCGGACGATGAGCAGAGCCCACCGCTCCCCGACCCGCTCGAGAGCGCGCGCCGTCCCGCCGGACTGGCCGAAGCCGCGCGGGGACCGTGCAGCCATCCGGTCAGGCCTGCGCCGCCGCGCCGGCTCCCTGCTCGGCCAGGTAAGCCTCCGGGCCCTTCTCGACGGCCGCCGGGACCATGTAGAGGAAGGACAGCAGGTTGCCGTCCGGGTCCTCGAGGTCGCGCGAGTACATGAAGCCGTAGTCCTGCGCCGGGCGCGGCTCGCTGCCGCCCGCCTCCAAGCCCTTTGCGACGATGGCGTCGACCTCCTCGCGCGAGTCCTGGCTCAGTGCGATGGATGCGCCCGCCTCGGTGTGCGGGTCGATGATCTTCTTGTCGGTGAAGGTGGCGTAGAACTCGCGCGTCTGCACCATGAAGTAGATGGTGTCGCTGAGGACCACGCACGCCGCGTTCTCGTCGGTGAACATGGGGTTGATGGTGTACCCGAGGGCTTCGTAGAAGGCCTTCGCGCGGTCGAGGTCGTCCGTCGTGAAGTTGACGAAGATGTTGAGTGACATGGTGAGCTCCAAAGGGTGTCGAGCGATCCGAACACGCTTAGCTTGCTCTTTGCAAGTTCACTTGTCAATAGCAAGTAAAGGACGCGAGCGGATCTTCTCGATCGCCTCGCGCATCTCGCGTGCCAGATGGACGCGGCCCTCCTTCTCCGCCCGCTCAAGCGTCTCGGCCTGAGCGGCGTCCGCGCCCGAGAACCACGACGCGATCGTCACGCCGTGACCCGGTCGCGACACCACCCGGATCTCGTCGCCGGCGCCGACGCTGCCCGACTTCACCACGGAGAGATAGGCTCCCGGACGACCCTCGTCGGCGAACCGCTTGACCCAATGCGGCTCGCGCATCCTGCGCTGGAACGTCGAGCACGGGGTTCGCGGGCAAGTGACCTCGAGGACCAGCTCGTCACCGATGGCCCACCGCTCGCCGATCTCGGCGCCGTTCACGTCGATTCCGGAGGTGCGCAGGTTCTCACCGAACAACCCGGCCGGGATGTCCCTCCCCAGCTCCTCCGCCCAGAACGCGGCGTCCTCCTCCGCGTAGGCGTACACCGCCTTCGAGGCGCCGCCGTGGTGCTTCCGGTTCGCCTGCACATCGCCGTGGAGGCCGAGCGGACGCACGCGCAGCCGCTTCTCCACCGGCCGCTTGTCGATCGCAGTGACGCCGACCACCCCCGAGTCGTGGAGCAGCTGCTCCACGACGCACACCGCGCGAACCTCGGCCATCGACTCCGATCCCATCGGGCCAGTATCGCAGGCGCGCGTCAGCGGACGCCCCGCATCATCCGCAGCACCCACCGACTGATCAGCGCCAGGAGGACGCCGATCACGACCGCGACGCCGCCGATGAGCGAGAAGTACAGCGCCTCCGTGTCGGGGTTGTAGAGCTTCGCGAGCTGGCCCGCCATCGCCGTGCCGAGCGCCACCGACAGGAAGTACAGCGCCACCATCTGCGCCTGGAATTTGCGCGGCGCGAGCTTGGTCGTCACCGACAGCCCGGGAGGCGAGATCAACAGTTCCGCGATCGTGAAGACGAAGAGGATGCCGACCATCGCGAGCAGCGGAGTGCTGTTCTCGCCGCCGCCCGACCAGAACAGGAAGAGGAAGAACGCCAGCCCCATCAGCACCGTCCCTGCCGCGAACTTGATCGGCGCTGAGGGCTGCTTCGCCCCCCACTTCGTCCAGATCGCCGCGAAGACGCCCGAGAACACGATGATGAAGATCGGGTTGATGGACTGGACCCACGACACCGGGAACTCCCACCCGAACAGGTTCCGGTCGAGCCGCTTGTCCGAGTAGATCGTCACCACCGTGAACTGCTGCTGGTAGAGCGACCAGAAGGCGGCGTTGGTGATGAACAGCGGGATGAACGCCACCAGACGGCTGCGCTCGTCGCTGTTCACCAACTTCGAGCTCATCATCACGGCGAAGTACGCGATGGCGGCGACGATGGTCACACCGATCACCCACAGCGCGAGGTTGGACGCGTTCACCACGCCCGTGAAGACCAGCACCAGGATGACGACGAGAGCGGCCGCGCCGATCCCGATCATCAACGGGTAGCGCGAGCGGGGAAGCGGGTTCGGGATGACGCGGGACGCATCCGGAAGCCGCCTGCGTCCGATCGAGTACTGGATGAGGCCGATCGCCATCCCGACCGCGGCCAGCCCGAAGCCCCAGTGGAAGCCGAGCGTGGTCTGCAGCAGTCCGGTCAGCAGCGGTCCGAAGAACGCGCCGAGGTTGATGCCGAGGTAGAACAGCGAGAAGCCGGCGTCGCGGCGCGGGTCCTTCTCCTCGTACAGCGTCCCGACGATGCGGGTGGCGTTCGCCTTGAGGCCGCCGCTGCCGAGCGCGACGAGGAGCAGACCGACGAGCACGCCGCCGACGCCCGGGATGAGCGCCAGCGAGATGTGGCCCGCCATGATGACGACCGCACTCCAGAACAGGACGCGCTCAGAGCCGAACAGCCGGTCGGCCAGCCACGCGCCGAGGATCGTCGACAGGTAGACGGCGCCGCCGTACGCGCCGACGATGCCGGCGGCGGTCGCCTGGTCGATGCCGAGGCCGCCCTGCTCGGCGGAGTAATACAGGTAGATGAGCAGGATGCCCTGCATCCCGTAGAAGGAGAACCGCTCCCACATCTCCACGCCGAAGATGTTCGCCAGCGCGCGCGGCTGCCCGAAGAAACCGTGGCTCGCGTCGTCTTCGCGCCTCGCCGGCGCGGTATCCGTGTCGCTCATGGCGCCCATGGTGCCACCCTCACGTCGCGCGCGATATGCCCGGCTCGGCCCGGCGGCCCAGCGTCGAGACATGGAGTCGTCGGCCTGACGCGCACGATTTGGCCGCAATTCCGGAATTCACGCAACGAATCCCCATAAGCTCTGCGCATGGACAACCTCGATCGCAGCATCCTCGACCTCCTGCGTCAGAACGCGCGCGCCGGGTACGGCGACATCGGCTCCGTCGTCGGGCTGTCGGCGTCGGCCGTGAAGCGGCGCGTGGACCGGCTGGTCGCCGACGGGGTCATCCGCGGGTTCACCATCCAGGTCGACCCGGCGATCGACGGCATGAGCACCGAGGCCTACGTCGAGCTGTTCTGCCGCGGCACGGTGTCGCCGGAGGAGCTGCTGCGCATCCTGTCCGCCGTGCCGGAGGTGGTGGATGCGGGGACCGTGACCGGGAGCGCCGACGCGATCGTGCACATCCGCTCGCGCGACATCCCGAGCCTGGAGGCGGCGCTCGAGAAGGTGCGCCTCGCGCCCAACGTCGACCACACCCGCAGCGCGATCGTGCTCTCCCGCCTGATCAACCGCGGAAGCTGAGCTGGACAACGCCTGCGAGAACGTTCAGCGCCCGCGGTACGCCGGGCGCCCGCATCCGAGCGCGGACACGGGCAAGAGTGGCACGATGGGCGCATGAAATTGCTCGTTGTCGAAGACGATCCGGACATGGGGGGTCTGGTCCAGCGCGGTCTCGCGGCCGAGGGCTATGACGTGACCCTCGTCACGAACGGCGTGGACGCGATGATCGCGCTCCGCTCCGACGCCTTCTCGGCCGCCGCGATCGACGTCATGCTGCCCGGGATGAGCGGGTTCGAGCTGTGCCGCCACATCCGCGAGGCGTCGAACCCGATGCCCATCCTGCTGCTGACCGCGCGCGACGCCATCGAGGACCGCGTCCACGGTCTCGACTCCGGTGCCGACGACTACCTGACGAAGCCGTTCGCGTTCGCCGAGCTCGCCGCTCGCGTCCGTGCCCTGCTGCGCCGAGAGCCGACCGGGATGCGTCCCCAGGTCACCGTCGGCCGCCTCACCATCGACTCGCACGAGCACCAGGCCCTCGTCGCCGGCCACGAGATGCCGCTGAGCCGCCGCGAGTTCACACTGCTCCGGCTGTTCGCCACCAACCCGGACAAGACGCTCTCGCGCTCCGACATCCTCGAGTCGGTGTGGGGTACGACCGAGAACATCGGCACCAACGTCATCGACCAGTACGTCTCGTACCTGCGCAAGAAGCTCGACGCGGCGGGGGCCGGCCTCTCGATCGTCACCGAGCGGGGCCGCGGCTATCGCCTGGATGCACGTAACGCCGCGGACGCGAAGCGCTCGACCGCCGACTCCCCCGCGCACGACGCAGCCTCGGCCCCGTGAACCGGCTGCGGCGCCTGTCGATCACGGCGCGGATCACGATCGGCAGCCTGCTCGTCGCCGCTCTGTTCGCTCTCGTCGCGGTCGTCATCATCCGCATCGGCGTCTCGTCGATCCTGCACAACGCGACCGTCACCCTCCTGTCGAACGACGTCGCGGCGCCCGCTGAGGCCCTTCCGAGCAAGCCCGGCGGTCCGTTCGACCTCCCCGGAGGCGGGCAGGAGCTCGCGATCGTCTCCGCGGACGGAACCATCCTGGCCTCCACGCTCCCGGAGGCCCTGGAGGAGCGCATCGACGACCTGACGGAGCAGGGCGATCAGTCGCGGGAGGTGCAGGCGGGTGACGAGCACTATCTCGTGCTCACGCGCAGCGTCAACACGTCGACCGGGGTGATGCACGTGGTGGCGGCGCGGAACGAGGAGACGACCGCGCTGGTCGTCGACCGCCTGACCGCCGCCCTTCTCGCCGGCGCCGGCGTGCTGATCTTCGCCTTCGGCGCGGCGTCGTGGTTGCTGACGCGCACCGCCCTGCGCCCGGTGAGCCGGATGCGCGAGCAGGCGGACCGGATCGCCGCCTCCACCCCCGACGAGGCCGGCCTGCTACCGGTCGGTCCCGCTCAGGACGAGCTGTCGGAGCTCGCGACGACACTCAACGACCTGATCCTCCGACTGCGGGCCTCGGCGGACCGTGAGCGCCAGATGGTGTCGGACGCGAGCCACGAGCTGCGGACACCCCTGGCGGTGCTGCGCGGCCAGCTGGAACTGGCGGAGCTGGATGCAGGCGACCCGGACGCGCTGCTCCACGACATCCGCTCGTCGCATTCCACCGCGATCCGGCTGGGCCAGCTGGCGAACAACCTGCTCGAGCTGTCGCGCATCGAGGCCGGCCCGTCGAGCGGGCGCATCGACTGGCGCACGCTCGTCGACGAGCTGACGGACGCGATCGACCGGGCGCGCCTGCTGGTGAGCAGCGACGACGATTCGGCGGGGATCTCGGTGGACTTCGAGTACGACCCCCGCCGCCGGCCCGCGCCGGGTTCCCGGGTGGCGCTCTCACCGACGGACTTCGGACGCATCCTGGACAACCTGCTCGGCAACGCGATCACGGCGATCCGCGCGGCCGGAGGGGAACGGCCCGAAGCGACCGTCACGGCGACGCTGGTGCTGGAGCCCGATGCGGACGGCGACGGCGAATCCGTCGTTCTGACGGTGCGCGATACGGGCCCCGGCATGCCGGAGGAGTTCATCCCGGTGGCGCTGGACCGCTTCACCCGCGCGGACAACGCCCGGACCGGTCAGTCCGGCGGCGGCCTGGGGCTCGCGATCGTGGGCGCGTTGGCGGACGCGGCCGGCGGCCGGGTCGTGCTGGCGAACGCGGAGCCGTCCGGGCTGACGGTGACGGTGACGTTGCCCATCCGGCGCGACTAGGGCGTCACCGCCCGCGGTCAGTGCCCGGTGCGGTCCGAGTCGACGCCCGCGTCCGGACCCTCGTCGAGGGCGTCGAGCGCCGCGAGGTCGTCGGCGTCGAGCTCGAAGTCGAACACCGCAAGGTTCTCGGCCATCCGCTCGGGGTTGCGGGACTTGGGGATCGCGACCAGCCCGTTCTGCACGTGCCAGCGCAGGACGATCTGGCCGGGAGTGCGCCCGTGCTTCTCCCCGATTTCCGCGAGGACGGGCGCAGCCAGCAGGTCGCCGGTCCCGCCGATGGGACTCCACGACTCGGTCACGATCCCGTGCTCGGTGTCGTACGCACGCTGCTCTCTGCGCGGGATGGCCGGGCTCAGCTGGATCTGGTTGACGGCCGGGGTCACGCCCGTCTCGGAGACGATCCGGTCGAGATGCGCCGGCTTGAAGTTGGAGACGCCGATCGCGCGCGCCTTTCCCGCCTCCCGCAGCCGGATGAACGTCTCCCACGTCGAGACGTACTGGTCGCGCTGCGGCAGCGGCCAGTGGATGAGCAGCAGGTCGACATACTCGAGCCCCAGCCGCTCAAGGCTCACATCGAGCCCGGCGACCGCCCGATCGTCGCCCTGGTAGTTGCCGTCGAGCTTGGTCGTGACGAACCATTCCTCGCGCGGCACCCCGCTGGCGGCGAGCCCGCGCCCGACACCGACCTCGTTGCCGTACTTGGCCGCAGTGTCGACGTGCCGGTAGCCGATCTCGGCGGCGGCGACGACCGCCTTCTCGACCTCGCTGTCGTCCAGGGGCCACGTGCCGAGCCCGAGCTGCGGGATGCTGCCACCGCTGTTCAGAGGAAGCGAGGGTATCTGGTTCGTCATGGCTGTCACAGTACGCGGATCAGATGACGCCGTCGGAGAGCGTCGTCGGGTTGCCGAACCGGTGGTTCGTGATCGAGATCGCCTGCTCGTGCAGGAACGTCAGCACCTCGATGCGTCCGGACGGTGTGACCGGCCCGTCGTAGATCGCGACATCGGGGCTCCCACCGAGCGCCGCGGCGAGCGCCACCCGGTCGCCGCCGATGAGCCGGATCCGGTGCGCGGCGATGCGTCGTGCGCGGACGCGCGAGAGCCAGTGGGCGTCCGACTCCACGGTCACCTCGACATCCCGCTCGCGCAGGAGCGCCGCGGTCGCCTTCGGCAGTTTCACCGGCGTGCTCACCGTGAACGGTGACCGGGCGACGGTTCCCGCCGCCATGACGCGCAGCAGTTCGGGCAGCGAGCTGCCTTCGGAGAGCCGAATGGCGACCGGCACCGGCCGGTAGCGGAACAGGTTGCGTTCGACGCCGAGTCCCGAGACGTCCTTCACCCGGTGGTACTCGTTCGCCACGGCGATCGCGTCGCTGAGCGCCGACCGCCGGACCAGGTCGAACGACGGGTAGTCCATCGACGACTGCCCGGATTCGATAAGGTCGGACACGCGCGGCTCCAGCCCGCGCAGGTGAAGGCTCGAACTCGAGTTCCCCGCCTCCGGCACCCATGACCCCAGCCCGAGCAGATAGTTCGGCCCTCCGGCCTTGGCGCCCGCCCCGACCGACGACCGCTTCCATCCGCCGAACGGCTGCCGTCGCACGATGGCGCCGGTGATGCCCCGGTTGACGTAGAGGTTGCCCGCCTCGACGGTGTCGAGCCACAACGCGAGCTCATCGGAGTCGAGCGAGTGCAGCCCCGCCGTGAGCCCGTACTCGACCGCGTTCTGGTAGCGGATGGCCTCTTCGAGGTTCCGAGCGGTCATGACGCCGAGCACCGGGCCGAAGAACTCGGTGAGGTGGAAGTACGAGCCGGGTTGCACTCCCGTGCGAACCCCCGGCGACCACAGGCGACCGGTGTCATCGAGCCGCCGGGGCTCGACCAGCCATTCCTCCTCGGCGCCGAGCGTCGTGAGCGCGTGCAGCAGCTTGCCGGCTGCCGGCTCGATGAGCGGACCCATCTGACTGACCGGATCCTGCGGATACCCCACCCGCAGACTGGTGACCGCATCCACCAGCTGATGGCGGAACCGCTCCGACGTCGCCACCGACCCGACCAGGATGACGAGGCTCGCCGCCGAGCACTTCTGCCCGGCATGCCCGAACGCGCTCTTGACGATGTCGGACACCGCCAGGTCGTAGTCGGCACTGGGCGTCACTATGATCGCGTTCTTGCCGCTGGTCTCCGCCAGCAGCGGCAACTCCGGCCGCCAGGAACGGAACAGCTTGGCCGTCTCGTACGACCCCGTGAGGATCACCCGGTCGACCCGTGGATCCGAGATCAACTGCTGCCCGAGGTCGTTCTCGGCCACATCCACCAGCGCGAGCAGTTCGCGCGGGATGCCGGCCTCCCACAGCGCCTCGATCATCACCGCTGCCGACCGCCGCGCCTGCGGTGCCGGTTTGATGATGACGCCGCTCCCTGCGGCGAGCGCCGCCAGCACCGAGCCCGCCGGGATCGCGACGGGGAAGTTCCACGGCGGCGCGACCACCGTCAACTGCGACGGGATGAACCGGGCGCCCTGGACGTCGTCCAGTTCGCGTGCCCGGGTCGCGTAGTAGTGCGCGAAGTCGACGGCCTCGCTGACCTCCGGGTCGGCCTCCGCGATGGTCTTGCCCGTCTCGGAGGCCATGACCTCGATCAGCCGATCGCGATTCGCCTCGAGGGCATGCCCTGCGCGGTCGAGCAGCACCGCCCTCTCCTGCCCGGAACGGCGCCCCCATCCCGCGCCCGCCTCGGTCACGATCTGCATGATGCGGTCGAGCCGATCGGCCTCGGTCACCGCCGCAGCCGCGATCGTCTCCTCGCCGAGGGAGGACGCGGCTGCACGCACGAGGATGCGTCTGCCCCACGCCCGGTTCGCCGCACGCGACGGGTCGGTGTCGGGAGCGTTGTGGAACCCGTCCCGCGTGCCCGCGGGCGCCTCCGCAGGCGGGAGCTCCACGCCGCCCGACCCACGTGTGAGACCGAGCACGACGTTGGTCAACCCGGCGTCGACCTCGGCACCGGCCGGCTCGACCGGAGGCGCGGGCGGCCGCGTGAACGACGGCGCCGTGGCGTCCTCCCATTCCTGCGTGCGGTCCTGCCGTCGGTTGGGCAGCGGCGCGGCGCCGCGCGGGCCTTCGTTCTGCTCGAGCTCCGCGACCGACGCGAGGAAGCGCTGCTTCTCCCGCTCGAACAGTCGTGGATCGGAGCCGAGTTCGAACACAGCCGACATGAAGTTCTCCGGGCTCGCGTTCTCCTCCAGCCGGCGGATCAGGTACGAGATGGCGACGTCGAATTCGCGCGGATCGACGACCGGTGTGTACAACACCAGGCGGCCGACCGTCCGGGTGACGACCTCCGCCTGCGCAGTGGCCATACCGAGCAGCATCTCGAAGTCGATGTGGTCGGTGACGCCCCGTCGCGAGGCGAGCAGCCAGGCGTACGCGATGTCGAACAGGTTGTGCCCGGCGACACCGATCTTCACGGCGTCCGCGTGCTCGGGCGTGAGCGCCCAGTCGAGCACGCGCTTGTAATTGGCGTCGGTCGACTGCTTGCTCCCGTACGTGGCGAGCGGCCAGTCGTGGATGGCCGCATCGACGCGCTCCATCGCCAGATTGGCGCCCTTCACCACACGGACCTTCACCGGGGCGCCGCCCTGGATGCGCCGCTGCGTGGCCCACTCGGTCAGCGTCTGCAGCGCGTCGAGCGCGTCCGGAAGGTACGCCTGGAGCACGATGCCCGCCTCGAGACCGAGGAACTGCGGCTTGCTCAGGAGGGTCGTGAAAACGGCCATCGTCAGGTCGAGGTCGCGGTACTCCTCCATGTCGAGGTTGATGAACTTAGGGGTCGGCGACGCTGCCGCCAGCTCGTACAGCGGCGTGAGCCGGTCGACCACGCGCTCGACCGTCTCGTCGAACGCCCACATCGAGAGCTGCGACGCGATCGACGACACCTTGATGGACACGTAGTCGACGTCGTCCCGCGCGAGGAGCGTACGGGTGCCGGCGAAGCGCCGCTGCGCCTCCTTCTCGCCCAGCACGGCTTCGCCGAGCAGGTTGAGGTTGAGCCGCGCGCCGTGCCCGTCGGCATCGCCCGACTGCCGAAGTTGCGCGATCGCAGGCCCCAGCTTCTCGGGCGTCGCATCCACCACCAGGTGCCCGACCATCCGCCGCAGCACCCGGCGCGCGATCGGGATGACGACCCACGGCAGCACTGGGCCGAAGACCCCGCCGAGCCAGATGGCGAACCGCAGGTACCAGGGCAGGAACCGCGGGATGCGCTTGGCCACCCGCTGCAGGTTGTACCCCGCGACGAAGAGGTCTTGCGGTCGGGCGACACCGTCGACGAACCCCACCGCGAACTCCAGCCCGTCGGGGTCGCTGAGCACACCCGCCAGGCGTTCCGCCGCAGGGTCTTGGGGGGCTGAGGACGCGTTGCGCGCGCTCTCGGCGAGCCACTGCTGCACCAGCTGGACCGCCTCGTGAGCGATCGCCGCCGGCCGCGTCTCAGCGCCGTCTGTTGCATCGACCATGCTGACGACACTATTACCCGGCGCTGAGCGCTCAGCGGACCGACGTGAAGATGTGGATAACTCGTCCGCCAGTAGAGTCGAACCCATGAACGACCGCTCCACGCCGACCACCGCCGCGACCCACGACGTCGTGATCGTCGGCGGCGGCCACAACGGCCTGACCGCCGCCGCCTACCTCGCCCGCGCCGGCAAGACCGTCATCCTCCTCGAACGCCTCGAGGACGTGGGCGGCGCCGCGGTCAGCGCACAGGCGTTCGCGGGCGTGGAGGCACGTCTGTCGCGCTACTCCTACCTCGTCAGCCTGCTTCCCCAGCGCATCATCGACGAGCTCGGACTCGACATCCGCCTCGCGCGCCGCCGCTACTCCTCCTACACGCCCGTTCCCGGCGATCCGGACGGCGCCGGCCTCCTGATCGACAACACCGACGAGGCGGCGACCGCCGCATCCTTCGCCCGCATCGGAGCGGCCGACGACGTCGACGGCTTCGACTCCGTCTACCGCAGCACCGGGGAAGTCGCGCAGGCCCTGTGGCCGACCGTCACCGAACCGCTGCTCACCCGCTCCGAGGCCCGGGCGCTCGTCGGCGACGACGAGCTGTGGGAGGCGTTGATCGAGCGCCCCATCGGCGAGTTCATCGAGTCGCGCGTGCACAACGACCTCGTGCGCGGCGTCGTGGCCACCGACGCACTCATCGGCACCTTCGCCAGCGTCTCCGATCCCGCGCTCGCGCAGAACCGCTGCTTCCTCTACCACGTCATCGGCCAGGGCACCGGCGAGTGGGACGTCCCGGTCGGCGGGATGGGCGCGGTGACCGGCGAGCTGGCCCGCGTCGCGCGCGAGTCGGGCGCTCGCATCGTCACCGACGCCGAGGTCACGCGCATCGACCCGGACGGCACCGTCGAGTACGTCCGCAACGGCCACGAGCGCCGGGTGACCGGCGAGAACGTCCTCGTCAACGTCGCCCCGGAGGTGCTGGACCGCCTGCTCGGCGAGTCGCCCGAGCCGCCGCGTGAGAAGGTGGAGGGCGCACAGGTCAAGGTGAACCTCCTCCTGAAGCGGCTCCCCGCCTCCGCGACGAGTCGATCGACCCGAAGGCGGCGTTCGGCGGCACCTTCCACATCAACGAGACCTACACGCAGCTGGAGGAGGCGTACTCGGGAATGACCCGCGGGGTGATGCCCGAGCTCCTTCCCTGCGAGATCTACTGCCACACCCTCGCCGACCCGAGCATCCTCGACCCGGAGCTCGCCGAGTCGGGCGCCCAGACCATCACGGTCTTCGGGCTGCACACCCCCGACCGCTGGCTCAACGACGAGAACAACGATGCGACCCGGCAGCGGCTCCAGGATGCGGTGCTCGCGTCCTTGAACTCCGTGCTCGCCGAGCCGGTCGAGGATCTACTGCTCACGGACGCCGACGGCCGTCCCTGCATCGAGACGAAGACGACGCGGGACCTCGAGCAGGCACTCAACCTGCCCGGCGGCAACATCTTCCACGGCCCGCTTTCGTGGCCGTTCGCCGAGGACGATGACCCGCTCGACACCCCGGCGCAGCGCTGGGGCGTCGCGACACGGCACCCGCGCATCCTGATCTGTGGATCCGGCGCGCGGCGCGGCGGAGCGGTCAGCGGCCTCGGCGGCCACAACGCCGCCATGGCCGTCCTCGAAGGCTGAAAGCTCTCGAAGCGTCCCTCTGCCGAATCGGCAGGAGCGTGACTAAGGTGTGGATCACCAGAGGCTGAGCCGACGGAGGTCACGATGATGCCGCAGCCGACAGGACGACTGGTCCGCAAGGACGACGGGGTCTACCTCGTCCTCGACAGGATGTTCAAAGCGCCGATCGAGAACGTCTGGACCTACTTCAGCCGAGCCCCGCGCCTGGCCGAGTGGCTGGGCGACTACACCGGCTCCGGGGCGACCGGCGCGGTCAAGCTCCGCATCACCGCGGACGGGGACGGCGCCGAGTGGCAGGACGTCACCGTGATGGAGTGCGCCGCACCGCACCGGCTGCACGCGGACGTCGGCCCCGCCGGGTCGTCGCGGAGGATGTTCGCCCACCTCACCGAGGCCAGCGGGCACACCACCGTGACGGTCGGCCGCCGGCTGCGCTCGCTCACCGAGGAGGCGGACGAAGGCCCGCGCTGGGACTACTACCTCGACCGGCTCGTGGCCGCCCACGATCACAAGCCGGCGCCCGACTGGAGCAGCTACGGGCCGGCGATGATGGAGCACTACCGGACGCTGTGCCGCGAACTCGACCGCGACCTGCGCTCCGAGACGGCCGCCGCGCGCGCCGCGAGCGCCGGCTGACCCGGCGTCAGTGCCAGCGGTGGTCCTGCAGGGCCATCCGCGGCCCACGGCGCTGGAACCGGAACCCGCTCGCGAAGATCAGGCGCACCACGCGCTGACGGTGCCCGGCGTACGGCTCGAGGAGTTCGAGCATTTCGTCGTCGTCGACCCGTCGGCCGATCAGCGCTTCACCCACCTGGTGGGCCAGGTGGTAGTCGCCGACGCTGACGAGGTCCGGGTGGCCGTGCGAACGCTGCAGTGTCTCGGCCGCCGTCCACACGCCGACGCCCGGGATGGTCTGGAGCGCCGCCTGCGCCTCCTCCAGTGTCGCGGCTCGCTCGACCGCGCGCTCCAGCGACGGCGCGACGGCGAGCACCGCCTGCACAGCGCGCGCTCTCCGCGGGTCCACGCCCGCTCGATGCCAATCCCAGGACGGGATGCCGCGCCACTGCTCCAGCGTCGGCGTCACCCGCATTCCGTCGGGAGCGGGCCCTGGCGCAGGCTCGCCGTACCAGCGCAGGAGGCGCGACCACGAACGGTAGGCCTCCAGGCTCGTCACGCGCTGCTCGATGATCGCCGGCAGGAGCGCTTCCAGCATCCGTCCCGTGCGCGACAGTCGCAGCCCGGGATTGCGGTGGAGGCTGTCGCGCAGTAGCCGGTGGCCGGCGACGTCGATCCCGGTCCAGTCGTCGTCCCGGCCGAGGAGCCGCGGGACCGCCTCGATCGCCCAGCCGGCGCCCGGCCCCCAGGCCGATGCCGCCACACCGCCGTCGGCCGAGGGTCGGTTCAGACGTAGTGTCGCCGCCCCTTCCGGCGTGCGCCAGGTCCGCCACATGCCACGCAGATCCCAGACCGTCGTCGGATCGTACGGGCCTCGGCCGAGCATCGCGAGCGTGCCGGCGAAGTCGAGCCGGAAGCCCGGACGGTACACCGTCTCCGCGTCCGGCGCGGTCGACGAGGACGCGCGCGGAGCGGGCAGGACGGCGGTCATGCAGGAATCGTACGTCACGCGTCTGACGGTGTGGATCAGGCCGAGGGGCTACCCGCATGTCGGTGGGCTCCCCTAGATTTCCGCCCATGGGAATCGAACTCGACACGTTTGCTGTCGCGCGCCTGCGCGACGCGATAGCCGGAACCGTGTACGTCCGCGGCGACGAAGGCCTCGCCGCTGAGGTCGCCTGCTTCAACACCGCCATCCGTCACGACCCGGACATCGTGGTCGCCGTCACGGACGACGAGGACGTCGTGGAGGCGATCGCCTTCGCTCGCGACGCCGGGCTGCCGGTGCGGGTCCAGGCGACCGGCCACGGCGCCGAAGCCCCGATCGTCGGCGGCATGATCATCTCCACCCGTGGCCTCGACAGCCTCTCCATCGACGCGGATGCGCGGCTCGCTCGGATCGGCGCCGGGCTGCGCTGGGCGCCGGTCATCGTCGCGGCGGCCGAGCACGGCCTCGCGCCCGTGACCGGCTCCTCCACCAGCGTCGGCGCCGTCGGTTACAGCCTCGGCGGCGGTCTCGGGCCGATGGCCCGCACCTACGGCTTCACGGCCGACTGGGTGCGCGGGTTCCGCGTCGTCACGGCGGATGGACGCATCCTCACCGCCGACCGCAACACGAACTCCGACCTGTTCTGGGCTCTGCGCGGCGGCAAAGGCGGCCTGTGCGTCGTCACCGAGATGACGCTCGAACTCGTCCCGCTGCGCGCCCTCTACGGGGGCAGCGTCTTCTTCGAGGGCGGAGCCATCGAACCGGCCCTGCGTGCCTGGATCGACTGGTCCGCCGAGCTGCCGGATGAGGCCACCACCTCGGTCGCGCTGCTCACCGTCCCCGACATCGAGGGCCCGCCGCCGCCCCTGCGTGGACGCACCGTGCTCAGCGTCCGCTTCGCCTACCCGGGCGACGGCGCCGATGGCGAGCGGCTGTTCGCACCGATCCGCGCCGCGGCCCCGGTCTACCTCGACTTCGTGGCCGAGATGCCGACGACGGCCGTGGCGAGCATCCACAACGACCCCGAGCAGGGCGCGCCTACGTGGATCCGGGGTTACATGCTCGATACGTTCGACCAGGATGCCGGGGATGTGATCCTCGAGCTGGCCGGACCGGGTTCCGGTTCGCCGTTCCTCTCGGTCGAGCTGCGCCAGATCGGCGGTGCGACAGCGCGCGACACCGACGACGGCACCTCGATCGGCGGGCGCGATGCCGGCTACACGCTCGCTCTGCTGGCCGCCGATCCATCGACGTTCGCAGAGGCGGCCCCCGCGCGGGCGAAGGCGATCTCCGACGCGCTGGCCGACCGCATCTCGGCGGTCACGAACGTGAACTTCATCGGCGACCTCTCCGACCGCGCCGCGTTCGAGACCGGATGGCCGGCGCCGGTGCAGGAACGGCTCACCGCCGCCCGCCTGCAGTGGGACCCGGACAAGGTGTTCGCCTTCGGCCCCGCCTGACGACCGGGGCGCCGGTCACTCGCTCCAGATGCTCGGCGCCTCGGCACGGGTCGACGGCAGTGCCGCGTCCGCGCCCCACTCCACCAGCCACTCGGGGACGGTGGCGTCCGTCGGGGACGGGCCCACCGCATCCAGGAGCTCGGCGATGCTGACCACACCTCCGGAGCGCTTGAGGAACCGCCCGCGGATGAACGCCTGCGTGTAGATCTCGCCGTCGACCGTGAACCGCTGCTCGACGTACACCGCCTTCTCGTCGAACCCGAGGATGCGCGACTCCACGATGAACGGCTGCCACAGCTCCAGCGACTTCCGGAAGGAGATCGTCTCCGAGGCGACCACCGGATACCACCCGCGGCGCTTGAAGATCGCCCAGACCCCGTTGCGCTGCAGCAGGTCGAACCGGCCGATGTCGGCGATGGACAGGTACACGCCGTTGTTCATGTGCTTCAGGATGTCGAGATCGGTGGGAAGGACGCGGAACTTCGTGCGCGCCACATCCCAGTGCCCCAGCCGCGGGCCGAAGCGGGAGATGATCGCGTGGAGCATCGTCCGGAAGATCATGTGCACGCCGCCATGGTAGTGATCCGCAGGAGGATCGGCGCATCTGTTGTGCGGAGTCTCCAACGTCCCCGGTCGGGCGATGGAGGCGAATTGTGCGCTTCGCATCAGGCGACCAGCGTCCCTCCGTCCACCACCGAGACCGTGCCGGTCGACCAGTCCTGGTCCATCAGCGCGACGAACGCTTTGGCGATGTCGCCCACCTCACCGACTCGGCCGAGGGGCAGGCCGGCGGCCGTCTGCCGGTACATCTCCTCGCGAGCGTCGTCGTCCACCGCACCCCACAGCGGCGAGCGCACCACACCCGGCGCGACGGCGTTGACGCGGATCGGCGCCAGTTCGACCGCGAGGGAACGGACCGCGGAGACCATGGCACCGGAGGCCGCCGTGCCCAGCAGCCACCCCGTGCCGCCGCGCCACGCTGCGGACCCGCTCATGAGCGAGATCGAGCCGCCGTCGCGGATCAGGGGCACCGCATGACGGACGGCGTTGAACGCGTGCACGACGCGGAGGCCGAAGAAGTCGAAGCCGAGCTGCGGACGGTAGTCCGCGAGCGGCACCGAGCTCAGGTTCTCCGCCGCGGTGTAGACCAGGTGGTCGAAAGGCCCGATGCCGGCGAAGAACCGGCTCAGATCATCGTCGGACGACGCATCCACGACGAACCCGCTCGCACGCGCTCCGAGCTCCGCCAGCGCGCTCTCGACCGCGGCCGCGCGCCGTGAACCGACGACGACCTCCGCACCAGCGGCCACCGCCGCCTTCGCCGTCGCCAGCCCGATGCCGGAAGTTCCGCCGATGATGACGACCCTGCTGTTCTCATTCACTGTCATGCTTCGAGGATGCGCTGTGGCCGCGGGCCGCGTCCAAGACCTCCTGCGTCTCGGGAGATACCCCACGGGTATGAGATAAGCGAGTAGGGTGCGATCGTGGCCGACCTGGATCTGCGCAAACTGCGCTACTTCGTGACCCTCGGGCAGGAGCTGAACTTCGGCCGCGCCGCCGCGCGGCTCCATGTCGCCCAGCCCGTGCTGAGCCGGCAGATCGCCGCTCTGGAGCGCGAGCTCGGCGTCCAGCTCTTCGAACGGTCCACCGCGGGGACGCGCTTGACCGATGCCGGCAGTCTGCTGCTGGGCGAGGCGGAGCTGACCCTCTCGAACAGCGTCGCCCTCATGCGCCGCGCGCGGCAGCTGGGCCGCGGCGAGCAGCGCTTCACCATCGCGTTCATGCCCGGGATCATCGTGACACCCCTGAGCCGCGCGCTGTCCGATCGCTTCGACGGCCTGACGATCGACGTCCTGCGCGTGGAGTGGGACACGCAAGCGACCGTTCTGCACGACGGCTCCGCGGACGTCAGCATCATGCGCCTGCCCGTGGATACGCGGGGCCTCTCCGCGCTGCCGCTGTTCTCGGAGGCCCGGCTGGTCGCCCTTCCGGCTGGACACGCACTGGCCTCTCTCGACAGCGTGACCGTCGACGACCTCGCACGGTTCGACCTCCTGCAGGATCCCGATGCCGTGCCGGAGTGGAGGGATGCGGCCCGGCGGCTCAGACCCGGAGCGCTCACTCGCGACCGTTCCGGGCTTCCCGTCGTGAACACCGTCGAGGCGAAGCTCGAGCACGTCGCCGCCGGCCGTGGCCTCGTCGTCCTGCCGCGCTCGACCGCGGACTATTACACGCGCCCCGACGTCGTCTACCGGGAGGTGGTGGACCTTCCGCCCGGCGAGGTGGTGATCGGATTCGCGGCCGGACGCACGACTCCGCAGATCGAGGCCGCGCTCCAGCTTGCGAGGCGGGTTCTTGTCGCTCCGGCGGACGTCAGCTGATGCGGAGGTCGGCGATACGGCCGTCGCGCAGCTCGAACCGCATCGGGCCGGTCCCGTTGTAGCCGTCGCCGGTCACCTTCAACGTGACCATGTACGTGTCCGGGTCGGGCCCGGCGCTCCAGTCGACCAGTTCGAAGTGCGAGCGGACGCCGATGTTGTCGGTACTGTCCCACTTGCGCACCCCGTGGTGGCCGGTGAACTCACGACCCCAATCCATCAGGGTGGCGTCGTCGGTGAACGCGTTCACGAACGCGTCGGTGTCGCCGCGGTTGGTCGCGTCGATGAAGATCCGGATCGCCTCGGGGAGTTCTTGTGCTGTCGTCACGGGACGATTGTCGCCCCGAAGGGGTCAGCGCGGGAGGGGCACTTCGAGCAGGCTCACTCCGGCGGGCGGTGCGGAGAGCGCCTGGTCCAGCTCGCCCTTGGTGCGGGCCACCGAATGATGCCAGCCGTAGGCGCTCGCGAGAGCGGCGACGTCGACGGTCTGCGGAGTGTAGAGGACGCGGTCGAACGCCTCGGCGGGGGCGGTCGCGGCGACCTCGAGACCGTCGAAGATGGTGCCTCCGCCGTCGTTACCGACGATGACCTGCAGGTGGGGCCGCGTCTCGCCGACCCCGAACAGCAGCGAGCCCGCGTCGTGCAGCAGAGCGAGGTCGCCGAGGAGCACCCGGGTCACGCCGCCCGGTGTCCCCGCGTCCTGCGCGGCCCGCTGACTGGCGAGCGCGATGCCTGTCGCGGTGGCGATCGTCCCGTCGATCCCTGCGAGGCCGCGGTTGGCGTGGACGGCGATCCGCTTCCCGGGGACGATGCGGTCGACATCCCGGATCAGCCGGGAGGCGCCGAGCACCAGCCGGTCGTGCGGCCACGTGTAGCGCCAGACGGCTTCCGCCAGGAGCGCACGGGTGATCGGCGCGCGGACGGCCGCCAGCTCGGCCTTCGCGAAGTCGAGCGCGTCGGCGGGATCGAACGAGCGGGCCTTCTCGAGGTCGGGCGCCACGGCGGCGGGATCGGCCTCGCGCTCGGCGAGTTCTGCGATGCGACGGCTGGCGAACACCCAGCGGCCGACCCATCCGCGCACCTCGGGCGAGCGGACGTCGATCGACTCTCCCGGACGCACGCCGCCGACGACGCTGGCCCGATGGCCGGGGTTGTACGCCTGTGCTCCGGTGGGCGCGACGACGATGACGTCCACACCCGGACGGGTCAGCAGCGCCGGCACCTCCCGGCTCAGCGTCGGGTGGCCGAAGACGATGGCGCGCTCGACGGCGGCTCCGAAGTCCTCCTCGCGCAGCAGTTCGCGGTACGAGACGACCAGGTTCGGGCCGAAGCGGGCACCGCTCGACACCTCGGCCAGCAGCGGCAGTCCCGCCTCGCGGGCGAACGCCTCGGCGGCCGCACCCGCATCGGCTCCGGCGACCACGACGGTCCGGGGACCGGCTTCGATCGTGCGCGTCTCGCGTCCGAGCGCCGCGGGACTCGCTGTCTCGGGCAGCGTGCCGGCGACGGGCTCGGGCAGCGCCGGCACGGTGACCGACAGCGGTTCGCGGAAGGCGGCGTTCAGGTGCACCGGTCCGGGATCGGCGGTCTCGGCGCCCACGGCGGCCCGGACCGCCGCTTCGGCGAGCGCCGCAGCGCGCTCGGCGTCGTCGGGGTCACCCGTGGGCGCCTGGACGTCGACCGACCAGCGGACCGCGGCTGCGTACAAGCCGTCCTGATGGGTGGTCTGGTTGGCGCGGATGCCGCGCAGCTCCTCCGGCCGGTCGCCGGTCAGGACGATGAGCGGGATGCCCGCCTCGTGCGCCTCCAGCACCGCCGGGTGGAGGTTCGCGGTCGCCGTGCCGCTCGTAGTGATCACGACGGCGGGCGCGCCCGTCTCGCGGGCGAGACCGAGGGCCAGGAAACCGCCGGAGCGCTCGTCGATGCGCACGTGCAGCCGGGCCGATCCCGACCGCTCGAGCTCGGCAGCGACCAGCGCGAGCGCCTGCGAGCGGGAGCCGGGGCTGACCACGAGGTCGCGCACGCCGTTGCGCACGAGCGCCGTCAGCAGGGTCAGCGAGAAGTCGGTGGCGGGATTGCCCGTGCCGAACCCGTCGGCGGACGTGGTCGCGCCGGTCTCGGGATGCTCGCCCGCTGCCGGGCGGTCACCCATCCCGGCGGCCGGTCTGGTCGTTGTTGTCCGGCCCGTTGTCATCGAGTTCGGCGAGCTCCTTCTCGAGCTGCCGGATGCGCTCTTCCTGGTCGTGGTCGAGCCGCAGCTTGCCCAGGAACTCGGGGTCGTCGTCCGGCGCGCTCACACGACGAGTGATCTCGCTGCGACGCCGGCCCCGGCCGATCAGGAACCAGAGGATGCCGCCGATGACCGGGAACAGGATGATGATGAGCAGCCACACGGGCTTGGGAAGGCCACGCACCCGCGAACGGTCGAAGAGGGCGCAGTCTGCCACCGAATAGATGTAGAACACCACGGCTGCGACGCCGAGGGCTATCCAGAGGCGAACCATGGGTCAATCGTAACTCTCAGAGACGGTCTCTAAGCTGGGAGGGTGAAGCGGATTCCCTCCTGGATTACCTACACCGTGCTGCGCCTCCTGGTGTTCGCGGTGCCGCTGGTGATCCTGCTTCTCGTCGGCCTCGTCTGGTGGCTCGCGGTCATCGCCGCGGCCCTCATCGGCCTGTGCCTGTCGTACATCTTCCTGAGCCGTCCGCGGAACGCCGTCTCGTCGGATCTGTACGCCGTCCGCCATCGTGACAAGCCGGCGACCTCGGAGGACGACGACGTCGAAGACGCCGCGGTCGAGGACGCCGCCGCTGAGCCGCGCGAGCGCGGCGATCAGAAGGCGTAGGCGACGCCGAGCGCGATCCCGACCAGCAGCCCGGTGATGCTGGTCAGCTGCAGCGCGGTGACCAGCTCCCGCGGCGAGCGCCCGAACAGCGTGATGATGCACGCCGGGATCGCAGCCAGCAGTGCGAACATCCCGAACCACGCCAGTGGGTAGAACACCGCCAGCACGCCGAGGATGCCGAACGGCACGAGCAGCAGGACGCAGAACACGATCCGCGAGGCGACCCGGCCGAGAAGGACCGCAAGCGTCCGCTTGCGCGCCTGCCGGTCGGGCTCGATGTCGCGGATGTTGTTGACCATCAGGACCGCGCAGGCGATGAGGCCGGCGATGACGCCTCCGTACCAGGCCTCTTGGTTCACCGTGCCCGCGAGCATGTAAGTCGTGCCCGCGGTGGCGACCAGCCCGAAGAAGATGAAGACGAAGACCTCGCCGAGGCCGTAGTACCCGTACGGCCGCCTGCCGCCGGTGTAGAACCATGCGGCCGCGATAGCGGCGGCGCCGATGAGCAGCACCCACCAGTGCTGGGTGAGGATGACCAGGATGACGCCGGCCACGGCCGCGAGTCCGAAGAACGTGAGCGCGACCGTCAGCACCTTGCGCGGCGCCGCCTTGCCCGATCCCGTCAGGCGCCCCGGCCCGACGCGGTACTGGTCGGTGCCGCGCACGCCGTCGGAGTAGTCGTTGGCGTAGTTCACCGCGATCTGGAGAAGGACGGCCACCGCCAGGCACAACAGCGACCGAATGGGATGCCAGACACCCGGCCCCTCGACGACCTTCGCCGCTCCGACGCCGATGAGCACCGGAGCGACCGCAAGCGGAAGGGTGCGCAGCCGCGCTCCGGCGATCCAGTCGGCGGTGGTGGCGGGCCTGACGGCCGCCGCGGCGGCACCGGGACGACCGCTCCGGCCGCCGCGCGGACCGCGCGCCATCGGCGGAGCTATCCGCTGCTGACGTGGCTTGTTCCGACTCATCACAGAGCGAATCGTAACAACATCGGCTATGCCCCTCGCCCCTGCACGAGCGCAGCGAGCGCCACCCGGTCCGGCTTCCCGCTCGCCAGCCGCGGCATCCGGCCGACCTCGACCACGCGCGCCGGAGCCGCGGCACGCCCGAGCGACCCGGCGACCGTCTCCCGCAGAGCTTCCAGCGATAGCGCCGCTTTTCCTTCGATCACGACCACGGGGACCTCCCCCAGCGCTCGTCATCTGCCCGGACCACGACGGCCTGGCCGAATCCCGGGATCCCCTGCACCGCGCGCTCCACCGCATCCAGCAGCACCTTCTCGCCTCCCGAGATGATGACGTTATCGGAGCGGCCGAGTACGGTGACCCGTCCCTCCGGCGACACCTCTCCCAGATCACCGGTGCGGTACCACCGTGTGCCGGCGTCCTCGTGGAAGGCCGCCGCCGTCCGCTCCGGATCGCCGACGTACCCCTCGGCGAGCGTGGGACCGCCGATCTCGAGCATCCCGTCCTTTTCGCGAACGGCCGTGGTCCCGATCGGCATCCCGTCGTACACGCACCCACCGGCCGTCTCGCTCGACCCGTAGGTCGCAAGGACGTGCGCCCCGAGCGCTTCAGCCCGCTCCCGCAACTCCGGCGTCAGCGCCTGCCCGCCGACGAGGATGCCGTCGAACCGGCGAAGCGCCGAAGCGACCGTCCGCGACCCGCCCTCCGCGCTCTCGACGAGCCGCGCCAGCTGAACCGGTACCAGTGAGGTGTAGCGCAGGTCATGCTCCAACTCTCCGGCCGCGGCCGCGAACCGCTCCGCGTCGAAGTGCCCGCCGTAGTAGTAGACCGGCTCGGTCTCGGCTGCCAGGGACCGCACGAGCACCTGCGCCCCCGCGACATAGTGCGCCGGCAGGGCGAGCACCCACTGTCCCTGCCCGCCCATCGCCCCGGCCGAAGCTGCTGCGCTAGCCAGGAGCGCGTCGGTCGACAGCGCCACCCGCTTCGGGACTCCGGTCGACCCCGACGTTTCGATCACCAGGGCGACGTTCTGAGCAACGTTGTCGCCCTCCTGCGGCCACCGCGCCCCGGCGTCACCGGCCCGCGGAACCACCGCCGGCCCAGCGCCCGTCAGCGCATCCCGCAGCGCGACGAAGACCTCCTCCGGCCGCGCCGCATCGACGACCTTCAGCGCTCGCGTCATCGCCCTGCCTCAGTACTGCCAGGGGAACGGCGACCAGTCGGGTTCGCGCTTCTCGAGGAACGCATCCCGACCCTCGACCGCCTCGTCCGTGCCATACGCCAACCGGGTCGCCTCGCCGGCGAATACCTGCTGGCCGACCAGTCCGTCGTCGACTGCATTAAAGGCGAACTTGAGCATGCGGATGGCCGTCGGCGACTTCGTCAGGATCTCGTTCGCCCATTCGAGCGCCACCGACTCCAGCTGCTCATGCGGAACGACCGCATTCACCGCGCCCATCTCATACGCGCGCTGCGCCGAGTACTCCCGCGCCAGGAAGAACACCTCGCGCCCGAACTTCTGACCTACCTGGCGCGCGAAGTACGCGGACCCGTATCCGGCGTCGAACGACCCGACATCGGCATCCGTCTGCTTGAAGCGCCCGTGCTCGGCGCTCGCGATCGTCAGGTCGCAGACCACGTGCAGCGAGTGACCTCCGCCCGCCGCCCATCCCGGCACCACGGCGATGACGACCTTCGGCATGAACCGGATCAGGCGTTGCACCTCGAGGATGTGCAGTCGGCCGCTCCGCGCCACGTCGATCCCCGAGGCGGTCTCGCCCTCTGCGTACTTGTACCCGTCGCGCCCCCGAATGCGCTGGTCACCGCCCGAGCAGAACGCCCACCCGCCGTCCTTCGGGCTCGGTCCGTTACCGGTGAGCAGCACGACGCCGATCCGCGGGTTCGTGCGCGCATCTTCGAGCGCCGCATACAGCTCGTCGACCGTGTGCGGCCGGAACGCGTTGCGCACCTCGGGCCGGTTGAACGCGACGCGCGCGATCCGCCCCGAGTTGTCGTGGTGGTAGGTGATGTCGGTGAGTTCGCCGAAACCGGGGACCTCACGCCACGCGCCGGGGTCGAAGAGTTCTGAGACGTCCGCTTGCATGGATCCAGCCTACGGTTCGGCCTAGCGCTCGCCCCTGCGCGTGCCAAACTTGTGGAATGCTGCCGGACCTCGCCGACCTGTTAGCAACTCTCCGGGTCGTGTCACTGCCGATGACGACCCGGTTCCGGGGCATCACCGTGCGCGAGGCCGCGCTGTTCGAGGGGCCGCAGGGCTGGACGGAGTTCTCGCCGTTCCTCGAGTACGACGACGCCGAGTCCGCCGCCTGGTTGCACGCCGCGATCGACTTCGGCTGGCGGCGGACGCCTCCCACGCTGCGAGACCGGGTCCCGGTCAACGCCACCGTCCCCGCAGTTGCGGCCGACGACGTGCCGGCCGTGCTCGCCCGCTACCCCGGCGCGCGCACTGCGAAGGTGAAGGTCGCCGAACCGGGCCAGACCCTGGCCGATGACGTGGCGCGGGTCCGCGCCGTGCGCGAAGAGCTCGGCCCCGAAGGTCGTGTGCGGATCGACGCCAACGCGCTGTGGAATCTGGATGAGGCCGAGCACGCCATCCACGCGCTCGCCACGTTCGACCTCGAATACGTCGAGCAGCCGTGCGCCACGGTCGACGAGCTCGCCGAGCTGCGCAAGCGCATCCACTACATGGGCATCCCGATCGCGGCGGACGAGAGCGTGCGCAAGGCCGCCGATCCGCTTGCGGTGGCGCGAGCAGGCGCTGCGGATGTCGTGATCGTCAAGGCGCAGCCGCTCGGCGGCGTGCACACCGCCCTCCGGATCGTGGACGACGCCGGCCTGCCCGCCGTGGTGTCCAGCGCGATCGACACCTCCGTGGGCATCGCCATGGGCGCGCACCTGGCCGCCGCCCTGCCGGAGCTCGAGTTCGACTGCGGCCTCGGGACGGTGGCGATGTTCGTCGAGGACGTCGCCGACGAACCGCTGCGACCGGAGGCGGGAAGCATCCCCGTGGTGCGCCCGACGGTGTCCTCGAAGCGGCTGCAGACTTTGCAAGCGGACGACGACCGGACCGACTGGTGGCGCGAACGCGTCACCCGCTGCCACCGAGTCCTCGAGCGCTCGCTGGCCCTCTGACGCGACTCAGGCGTACAGGCTCTCCGGCACCTCGAGCCCGTAGATCGCGCGACCCGAGTTCCAGATGGCCGCACACGCGGCGCGCAGGAGGTCGGTCCGGTCGCTCCCTTCGGACACGATCCGGACCTCGTTGCCGTCGATCACAACGGTGGTGTCTCGGACGCTGACCGCGCCCGACTTCGCCACGCGCGTCTCCGGATAGGGCTCGCTCAGCCCGCGCAGGTCCTTGAGGATGTAGGTCGGGCGCGAGTCCGCGTCGGCAGAGATAAGCTGCTTGCCGCCGTCGATGCCGGTCAACACGAGAACCGACTCGATCCCCGCGCGGTTGGCGCCGAGGATGTCGGTGTCGAGCCGGTCGCCGATGAAGAGCGGCTTCTGGGCGCCGAATCGTGCGACCGCTTCGTCGAAGATGGCGCGCTCCGGCTTACCCGCGACCAGCGGAAGGCGGCCGACCGCGGTGTGCACAGCGGACACGAGCGTTCCGTTCCCCGGAGCGATGCCGCGCGCGACCGGAATGGTCCAGTCGGTGTTGGTCGCGATCCATGGGCGCTCGGTGTCGCTCCGCCCTTGCAGTGCGAAGGACGCCTCCGCCAGCTCCGCCCACCCGATCTCGGGCGCGAAGCCCTGGATCACAGCGGCGGGATCGTCGTCGGCGGAACGCGTGACCGTGAAGCCCGCCTTCTGCACCTCGTCCACGAGACCGTCGCCGCCGACGACGAGGATGCTCGCGCCGGCGGGAACGTGCTGGGCCAGCAGCCGGACGGCCGCCTGCGGAGACGTCACCACATCGGTCGGCTTCACGTGGAGGCCCAGCTCCGTGAGGTGTTCAGCGACCGCGGCGTCAGTCCGTGACGCGTTGTTCGTGATGTAACCGACCCGGACGGTTTCAGCGGCAGCGTTCAGGCTCTCCACCGCGTGAGGGATGGCGTCCGGTCCTTTGTAGACGACGCCGTCGAGGTCAGCAAGGACGAGGTCGACGCCGTCGAGCGGCGTCCGCGTCTCAGTGCTCCGGCGAAACAGCACCATCGTGCGCGTCGTCCTCTCCGTCGTCGTCGGCCGCGGCGTCGCTGTCGCCGTCCGCGTCATCGCCGGCGTCCGCCTGACCAGCGAGGTTCGCTTCGTCATCGCTGTCGTCGCCGGCGTCGAGGACGATGTCCTCCTCGATGATGTCGATCGTCTCGTGCTCGTCGACGGTCTCGGCCTGATCGAACGCCGCCTCCGCCCGGGCGGCGCGCTCGCGCCACTGGGAGGCCTGGTCGTCGCGACCCAGCTCTTCGAGGACTTCAGCGTACGCGTGGAACAGGTCCGCGCTGTAGCTGAAGGCGCGGTTCGGGTCGAGCTGCGGGATCTCCAGTTCAGCCAACGCGGCCTCCGGCTGCCCCAGGTCGAGACGAGCGCCGGACATGGCGATCGCCAGCGACACCTGGACGTCGTTCGGCAGGGTCGACCGGTCGACCGATCGGCCGAGCTCGAGCGCGCGGTCGGGCCGGCCGACGCCACGCTCGCTGTCGACCATGAGCGGCAGCTGGTCGTTGGAGCCGGAGATCCGCCGATACGTGCGCAGCTCGCGAAGCGCGAGCGCGAAGTCGCCGGTCGCGTAGGCGGTGATTGCAAGCGTCTCGCGGACCACGGCAACCCGGCCGGCGCGACGGGATGCGGACACCGCGTGCTTGTGGGCGAGCTCGGGGTCCTCCTCGATGAGTCGCCCGGCCATCACCAGGTGCTTGGCGACCCAGTCCGCGTTGTCCTTGCTCAGCGTCTTGAGTTCGACCCGCGCTTCGCCGGGAAGCTCCCGCGCCTGAATCTCGTCCGGGATGAAGGGGTCGTCGTGTCGCGGACGCACCGACTGCAGCTCGCGAGCGCGCAGTTCGCTTTCCGTAAGCTCGCGCCGCTCATCACGAGCCTCGCGATCACCACGCGCCGGACGACCCTCTCGGGTCCACAGCTTGTCGTCCCGTCCACCGCGGCGATCGCCGCCCTGCGAGCGTCCGTCGTGCCCACGGTAGCCGCCGCGCTCAGTGCTGCGTCCGGCGTACCCGGCGCGGTCCCCACCGGCGCGGCCGCGGGGCTCGCCACTGCGCTCACCATCTCGACCTCGGAACCCGCCACGGTCGCCCTGCGGACGCGAAGCGCCGAAACGGGCGCCGTCCCGGTCTCCGCCGCGGTAGCCACCGGAACGCTGACCCTCGCGGTCGCCACCGCGGTAACCGCCGGCCCGCTCCCCAGATCGCTGACCATCACGATCACCACCCCGGTAACCACCAGAGCGCTGACCATCACGATCACCACCCCGATAACCACTAGAACGCTGCCCGTCCCGGTCATCACTCCGGTAACCACCGGAGCGCTGACCATCACGGTCACCACCCCGATAACCACCAGAGCGCTGACCATCACGGTCACCACCCCGGTACCCGCCAGAACCCTGGCCATCGCGAGATCCGGACGGTCGTCGGTCGGCGCCCGAGCCGCCACGGTATCCGCCGCGCTCTCCACCGCTTTGGCCGTCGCGGCGATCGCCGCCCGACCGCCCGGGACGGGAGCCCTCCGCGTTGCCGCGCCAGCTGCCTCCTCCGGTAGCGGACCTATCACGGGACGCTCCGCCCGTCCGCGGCTTGCCGGCACCGTCCGTGCGAGGACGTCGCTGACCGTCGCCGGCGCCGCTCGGACGCGCGGGATTAGAGCGGCGCGGCCGCTCGTCGCGCGGGTTGTCGTCTGCCGGTGTGTCGCTCACGGCTACTCCTGTCGATTCGGCGGGGTCTCGCCAGCCTATGCTCCGTGCGGTGAACGACCCCGTTAACGCGAAATGGCCACCCATCACTGGGTGGCCATCTCACAAAGAAGTCCGGCGGTGTCCTACTCTCCCACAGGGTCCCCCTGCAGTACCATCGGCGCAGAGAGTCTTAGCTTCCGGGTTCGGAATGTAACCGGGCGTTTCCCTCTCGCTATGGCCGCCGAAACACTATTGATGTATCAAAGTGAACGTCGAGCGTTAGCTCGAATCAGTTCTCGACCGTACATCGAGAACCACATAGTGGACGCGAACAATCTTGGCCCCTCATAGCTGCCTTACAACGTTTATGAGAGTGGTGATTATCAAGTTATCGGCTTATTAGTACCGGTCAGCTCCATGGGTCTTTAGTCCCCACTTCCACATCCGGCCTATCAACCCAGTAGTCTAGCTGGGAGCCTCTCGCCCGAAGGCATGGAAATCTCATCTTGAGGCCGGCTTCCCGCTTAGATGCTTTCAGCGGTTATCCATCCCGAACGTAGCTAACCAGCGGTGCTCCTGGCGGAACAACTGGCACACCAGAGGTTCGTCCAACCCGGTCCTCTCGTACTAGGGTCAGATCCTCTCAAATTTCCTACGCGCGCAGCGGATAGGGACCGAACTGTCTCACGACGTTCTAAACCCAGCTCGCGTACCGCTTTAATGGGCGAACAGCCCAACCCTTGGGACCTACTCCAGCCCCAGGATGCGACGAGCCGACATCGAGGTGCCAAACCATGCCGTCGATATGGACTCTTGGGCAAGATCAGCCTGTTATCCCCGAGGTACCTTTTATCCGTTGAGCGACAGCGCTTCCACAAGCCACTGCCGGATCACTAGTCCCGACTTTCGTCCCTGCTCGACTTGTCAGTCTCACAGTCAAGCTCCCTTGTGCACTTACACTCGACACCTGATTGCCAACCAGGTTGAGGGAACCTTTGGGCGCCTCCGTTACTTTTTGGGAGGCAACCGCCCCAGTTAAACTACCCACCAGGCACTGTCCCTGAACCGGATTACGGTTCTAAGTTAGATATCCAGAGTGACCAGAGTGGTATTTCAACAATGACTCCACCGACACTGGCGTGCCGGCTTCAAAGTCTCCCACCTATCCTACACAAGCCACACCGAACACCAATACCAAGCTGTAGTAAAGGTCACGGGGTCTTTCCGTCCTGCTGCGCGTAACGAGCATCTTTACTCGTAGTGCAATTTCGCCGAGTTCGCGGTTGAGACAGCTGGGAAGTCGTTACGCCATTCGTGCAGGTCGGAACTTACCCGACAAGGAATTTCGCTACCTTAGGATGGTTATAGTTACCACCGCCGTTTACTGGGGCTTAAATTCTGAGCTTCGCCGAAGCTAACCCTTCCTCTTAACCTTCCAGCACCGGGCAGGCGTCAGTCCGTATACATCGTCTTGCGACTTGGCACGGACCTGTGTTTTTAGTAAACAGTCGCTTCCCACTGGTCTCTGCGGCCTTCAAACGCTCCCGGAGCAAGTCCGTTCACGCCTCAGGCCCCCCTTCTCCCGAAGTTACGGGGGCATTTTGCCGAGTTCCTTAACCACGATTCTCTCGATCTCCTTGGTATTCTCTACCTGACCACCTGAGTCGGTTTGGGGTACGGGCGGCTGGAACCTCGCGTCGATGCTTTTCTCGGCAGCATAGGATCACCCATTTCGTCAATGAAGACTACGCATCGTGCCTGGGCCTATATGAGGGACGGATTTGCCTATCCCTCGGCTTACACACTTACACCGGGACTACCATCGCCCGGCTGGGCTACCTTCCTGCGTCACACCTGTTAATACGCTAGCCGCACCAGCATGGGGTCGAGCGTTAGGCCCGGACCTTCACCCCGAAGGGATCCGTGTCCAGGATTAGGACTCTTAGCACCACTGGATTAGCTTGGGCGGTTCTTCGCCGGTACGGGAATATCAACCCGTTGTCCATCGACTACGCCTGTCGGCCTCGCCTTAGGTCCCGACTTACCCAGGGCGGATTAGCCTGGCCCTGGAACCCTTGGTCTTTCGGAGGACGGGTTTCTCACCCGTCTTTCGCTACTCATGCCTGCATTCTCACTCGTGTGGCGTCCACGGCTGGTTTACACCGCCGCTTCACTCGCCACACGACGCTCTCCTACCCATCAACACGGCTGGACCACGAAGGCCTACCAATAATGTCAATGCCACAACTTCGGTGGCGTGCTTGAGCCCCGTTACATTGTCGGCGCGGAATCACTTGACCAGTGAGCTATTACGCACTCTTTCAAGGGTGGCTGCTTCTAAGCCAACCTCCTGGTTGTCTGTGCAACTCCACATCCTTTCCCACTTAGCACGCGCTTAGGGACCTTAGTTGGTGGTCTGGGTTGTTTCCCTCTCGACGATGAAGCTTATCCCCCACCGTCTCACTGCTGCGCTCTCACTTACCGGCATTCGGAGTTTGGCTGACGTCAGTAACCTTTTGGGGCCCATCGGCCATCCAGTAGCTCTACCTCCGGCAAGAAACACGCAACGCTGCACCTAAATGCATTTCGGAGAGAACCAGCTATCACGAAGTTTGATTGGCCTTTCACCCCTATCCACAGCTCATCCCCTCAGTTTTCAACCTAAGTGGGTTCGGTCCTCCACGACGTCTTACCGTCGCTTCAACCTGGCCATGGATAGATCACTTCGCTTCGGGTCTAGGACATGCGACTGAATCGCCCTATTCAGACTCGCTTTCGCTACGGCTACCCCTCACGGGTTAACCTCGCCACATATCGCTAACTCGCAGGCTCATTCTTCAAAAGGCACGCTGTCACCCCTACAAGGAGGCTCCAACGGTTTGTAAGCAAACGGTTTCAGGTACTATTTCACTCCCCTCCCGGGGTACTTTTCACCTTTCCCTCACGGTACTTGTCCGCTATCGGTCATCTGGGAGTATTTAGGCTTATCAGGTGGTCCTGACAGATTCACACGGGATTTCTCGGGCCCCGTGCTACTTGGGATACTCTTCGCGCCATTGGACCATTTCGGTTACGGGGCTGGCACCCTCTGTGGCTGGCCTTTCAAAGCCATTCACCTATGATCCTTTGTAACGCTCGCTGTTCGGCAGAAGCAGCAGAAAAGTCCCACAACCCCGACCATGCAACGCCTGCCGGCTATCACACATGATCGGTTTAGCCTCTTCCGGTTTCGCTCGCCACTACTAACGGAATCGCTTTTGCTTTCTCTTCCTGTGGGTACTGAGATGTTTCACTTCCCCACGTTCCCTCTACCCGCCCTATATATTCAGGCGGGAGTCACTGGGTCACCCAAAGGGCCCAGCGGGGTTTCCCCATTCGGAAATCCTCGGATCAAAGTTCGTTTATCAACTCCCCGAGGCTTATCGCAGATTACTACGTCCTTCTTCGGCTCCAGATGCCAAGGCATCCACCGTTTGCTCTTAGAAACTTGAAATCACATGAGTTTGAATCGATCGGCTCACCTAAGTGAGCAGATTGACCAATGATCTAATAAATCAGATCATCTTTTGTGATCCGAACCCGAAGGTTCGAATCTAAGATGCTCGCGTCCACTGTGTAGTTCTCAAAGTACGGGCGGTACCTTCTCTGCCGGCTATTGATGCCGACTAGAAAAGGTCCAGAGGATTCGGTTCTCATCTTTTCCGATGAGGTCCGGTCCCTCAGGACCCAACAGCGTGCATGTGCGGGGCTTCCGGGTCCGAGCTGTTCCTACCTACAAGAGGCGTACTGAACTCGAGCCGTTCGGCTCCGCACCAATGTCAATGTTCCACCCATGAGCTAACCGGCTGAGACGTTCGCTCAGATCCGGCGCCTGGACACCCGAGGGTGCCAGATGCTCCTTAGAAAGGAGGTGATCCAGCCGCACCTTCCGGTACGGCTACCTTGTTACGACTTAGTCCTAATCACCGATCCCACCTTCGACGGCTCCCTCCACAAGGGTTGGGCCACCGGCTTCGGGTGTTACCGACTTTCATGACTTGACGGGCGGTGTGTACAAGGCCCGGGAACGTATTCACCGCAGCGTTGCTGATCTGCGATTACTAGCGACTCCGACTTCATGAGGTCGAGTTGCAGACCTCAATCCGAACTGAGACCGGCTTTTTGGGATTCGCTCCACCTTACGGTATTGCAGCCCTTTGTACCGGCCATTGTAGCATGCGTGAAGCCCAAGACATAAGGGGCATGATGATTTGACGTCATCCCCACCTTCCTCCGAGTTGACCCCGGCAGTCTCCTATGAGTTCCCGCCATTACGCGCTGGCAACATAGAACGAGGGTTGCGCTCGTTGCGGGACTTAACCCAACATCTCACGACACGAGCTGACGACAACCATGCACCACCTGTTCACGAGTGTCCAAAGAGTTGACCATTTCTGGCCCGTTCTCGTGTATGTCAAGCCTTGGTAAGGTTCTTCGCGTTGCATCGAATTAATCCGCATGCTCCGCCGCTTGTGCGGGCCCCCGTCAATTCCTTTGAGTTTTAGCCTTGCGGCCGTACTCCCCAGGCGGGGCGCTTAATGCGTTAGCTGCGACACGGAAACCGTGGAATGGTCCCCACATCTAGCGCCCAACGTTTACGGCGTGGACTACCAGGGTATCTAATCCTGTTCGCTCCCCACGCTTTCGCTCCTCAGCGTCAGTTACGGCCCAGAGAACTGCCTTCGCCATCGGTGTTCCTCCTGATATCTGCGCATTCCACCGCTACACCAGGAATTCCATTCTCCCCTACCGCACTCTAGTCTGCCCGTACCCACTGCAGGCCCGAGGTTGAGCCTCGGGTTTTCACAGCAGACGCGACAGACCGCCTACGAGCTCTTTACGCCCAATAATTCCGGACAACGCTCGCACCCTACGTATTACCGCGGCTGCTGGCACGTAGTTAGCCGGTGCTTTTTCTGCAGGTACCGTCACTTTCGCTTCTTCCCTACTAAAAGAGGTTTACAACCCGAAGGCCGTCATCCCTCACGCGGCGTTGCTGCATCAGGCTTTCGCCCATTGTGCAATATTCCCCACTGCTGCCTCCCGTAGGAGTCTGGGCCGTGTCTCAGTCCCAGTGTGGCCGGTCACCCTCTCAGGCCGGCTACCCGTCGTAGGCTTGGTGGGCCGTTACCTCACCAACTACCTGATAGGCCGCGAGTCCATCCTTGACCGAAATTCTTTCCACGCACAGGAGATGCCTCCGTGCGTCATATCCGGTATTAGCTTCCGTTTCCGGAGGTTATCCCAGAGTCAAGGGCAGGTTACTCACGTGTTACTCACCCGTTCGCCACTAATCCCCTGGAGCAAGCTCCAGGTTCATCGTTCGACTTGCATGTGTTAAGCACGCCGCCAGCGTTCGTCCTGAGCCAGGATCAAACTCTCCGTAAATGTTTAGCTCCGCGGTCGCAAGCGACCGGGAAACATAGTGCAGACTCGGGCCGGAATAGGCCTTCGTACTGCGAGTTTGTCTTGACTAGTTTCGAATATCTACTGACATTCTGTTTCTAATCCAAAGGAATCTCGCATCGACCGCTAGACTAGGTCTAGATGATCAATGCCGAGGTTGTTTGGCATTTGACATTGTGCACGCTGTTGAGTTCTCAAGGATCGGACGCTCTCGCCTTTCAACCTTCCGGCTGTCTCTGCGAGGCAACTTCTCTACCTTACCACTCTCAGTCAGTTTGTCAAGTCGGCCGTTTCGCGCTCTTTCGTTCATCCATCGTGGGATACATCCGATTTGCACGACCCGAACCGGTTAGACCTGCTCAGTGAGTGGGTGTTAATCCTAAGCGCAGCAAGCGAACTTATTCAAGTTCAGGATTGCCGCTAGGCTTTGGATTTGGTCCCGCTTGAGGCCGGGGAGCTCTTCCGCTCTCCCGCACCTTTGGGGTGACAAGTAAGTACTTTACGCAGGCCTCCCGGGGCTCGCAAATTCAGCCCACATCCCGGGCGTGTCGCGCTTGACTTCCGCGGAATCACGCGGATCTTCCCGGTCGCGGCCGGCTCTTCCTCCCCCGAAACGAGAAGAACCCCCTCGGAATCCGTTCGGATCCGAGGGGGTTCTCGTCGTTTCAGGTCTAGTCGATCACAGACCCGAGTAGGCGTGCAGTCCGTGGAAGAAGACGTTCACGATGCCGAAGTTGAACAGCACCGCGGCGAAGCCGATGATCGCCAGCCATGCCGAGCGCGATCCACGCCACCCGCGCGTCGCCCGCGCGTGGATGTATCCGGCGTAGATCACCCAGATGATGAACGTCCAGACTTCCTTGGTGTCCCAACCCCAGTACCGGCCCCATGCCTTCTCGGCCCAGATGGCTCCGGCGATCAGCGTGAAGGTCCAGGCGATGAAGCCGACGATGTTGATCCGGTACGCCAGGTTCTCCAGAGCGACCGAGCTCGGGAGGGTGGCGAGGAACCGGAACTGTTGCGGCCGCGACTCCGCGACCTGGCGTTCGCGCCGGTACTGCAGCAGCTGCAGTCCCGAGAGCGCGAACCCGAGAGCGAAGAACGCCGTGCCCAGCACGGCCACGATGATGTGGATGACGAGCCAGTACGACTGGAGCGCCGGCTGCAACGGCACGACCGGGACGTAGTAGCGCAGCAGCGCGATCCCCTGCAGGACGAGAACGAGTCCCAGGACGAACGTGCCGACATACGTGATCGGCCACTTCAGGTTCGCGATGAGGAACACCCCGATGATGACGAGAGTGCCCGTCATCGAGAACTCCCACATGTTGGCCCAGGGCACACGGGCTGCGGCGATGCCGCGGAGGACCACTGCCACCAGGTGGAAGGCGAAGCCGATGGTCGTGAGCACGAAGGCCCACTTGAGGGATGCCCCTCCCCCGGTGCCGTTCATCACGTCGTCCTCGACGCGGGTGCTGATGCGCGACGACAACCGGCCGAGCGCAGACGACGGAGGCGGCGTCGGCTCGGGCGGCGCACCGCCGATCACCGAGGCTGCGGGAGCGCCGACGGGAGTCGCGACCTCGGCGCGGCGTGCCACCGCGCTCGGGACCACGGCTGCCTCGACAGCGGTCGCTCGCGCGCCGCGCCGGGCGAGGTCGAGCGCGAAGGCGATGAACGCCGCCGCGTAGAGACCCATCGCCGCGTACAAGAACACGGTCGATAGTTGAGCCAAGGTTTCGGTCACGATCCCAGCCTAAGTCGTCGGAGGCCCGGTGAGGGCCCGGGTGTGCTGATCGGCCACGGCCGTCACCGCCGCCAGGAGGTTCGGATCCTCACCGCGGGCAAGGCCCGCGTACTCGAGGGTGAGCGATCCATCCGGATTCTCGATCGCCTTCACCCAGAGCCGGCGGCGCGGGACGAAGAGCGACGTGAGGAGGCCGACGAGGATGAGCACCGCGAAGAGCAGCACCCAGATCTGAGCCGGGTCGTGATGCACCTCGAGGGTGGCGAACCGCTTGACCCCGTCGAGGGAGATCGTCCCGAGTCCGTTCGGGAGCTCGACCGTCTGGCCGGGCTTCAGCTCGAGGGCCTTCGTCTTGGTCGGTGGTCCGGCCAGCTGCTCCAGCGTGTCGGTGTTCAGGCTGTAGACCGACTGCGGCACACCGTCGTCGACACCGAGGTCGCCGGCGTAGACGTTGAGGCTCAGCACCGGGTCGTCGAGCCCGGGGAACTTGGATGCCAGCGCGCCTTGAGCCGTCTGACTGGCGGTGACCGTCGGGTAGAAGAACCCGATCATCCCGACCTGTTCCTTGAGCCCATCGGGGATCTTGACGAACCCGAGAGACGTCAGGTTCGGGTCCGCTTGCGGGATGAACGGCACCGAGTCGTTGAAGACGACCTTGCCGGCGGTGTCCTTGACGGTGATGGTCGGTGCGTAGCCGTTGCCGAGCAGGTAGACGTTCGTGCCGCCGATCGCCAGCGGCTCGTTCACCTTGATCGTGGTGTCGTCCTTCGCGTCTCCCGGACCTGTAGTTGTCACGTGCGCCGTGTAATCGAGGGGCGTACCGATCGCATCCTGGTTCTTGGTCTCGTACCGCACATCCAGCTTGTTCACCGCGATCGAGAAGGGCGCCAGCGAGGCATCGCTGAAGAAGCGCCCGGGGTTGAACGAGTTGTACGACGGCAGGCTGTTCACGAAGCTCTGCCCCTCGACCACGATCTTCTGACCCGTGTAGCCGAAGCCGCCACCGACACCGATCGCCAGGAGCACCCCGAGCAGAGCGATGTGGAACACCAGGTTGCCGGACTCGCGGAGATAGCCGCGCTCGGCGGAGACCGACGTGGACCGCGCATCCTGACACAAGGCGACGCGATAGCGGTTCGCCTTGAGGACGTCCCGGGCCGTCAGGATCGGATCGGCGCTCGCCGTCCGGAGCTCCGCCGGAAGCACGCGGGATTGGAACCCCGCCATGCGCGTCAGGCGCACGGGCGTCTTCGGCGGCTTGGCGCGCATCGCCTCGAAGTGGTGCTTGGTGCGCGGGATGATGCACCCGATCAGGGATGCGAACAGCAGCAGGTAGATGGCCGAGAACCACACCGACGTGTAGACGTCGAATGCCTGCAGCTTGTCGAGCACCGGCGCAAGCGACGGGTTGTCGGTGAAGTACTTGGTGACGCCGTTCGGGTCCGAGCTGCGCTGCGGGACGAGGGATCCGGGAACCGCCGCGATCGCCAGCAGGAGCAGCAGGAACAGCGCGGTGCGCATGCTCGTGAGCTGCCGCCAGAACCAGCGCAGCCAGCCCATCGGGCCGAGCTTCGGCTGGTTGACGTCCGCATCCTCCCTCGGGGGAGCTGCGTCGATGTGATCAGAGGGCCGGCTCAAAACCTTGGATCACCGCCAAGAACTGGGACATGAGCTCGCTCCACAGACCGGTCACCATGAGGATGCCGATGACGACCAGGAGGGCGCCGCCGATGATGTTGATGGCCCGGATGTGGCGCTTCAGGAAGGCGACGGAACCCGCGACCCAGTCGAACCCGAGGGCGACGAGGAGGAACGGGATGCCGAGGCCGATGCAATAGAACAGGCCGAGCAGAGCGCCGCGCCACGGCGAACCGCTCCCGACGCTGAGGGCGCTGATCGCGGCGAGCGTCGGGCCGATGCAAGGCGTCCATCCCAGCCCGAAGACGATGCCGAGCAAGGGGGCGCCGATGAGTCCGGTGGCTGGGCGCCACGTCGGCTTGATCGTCCGTTGCAGGAACGAGAACTGGCCGATGAACACCAGACCCATCACGATGACCAGGCCGCCGAGGATACGGACCACGACGTCCTGCCACCGCACGAGCCAGTAGCCGAGGGCGCCGAACGCCGCGCCGTACGCGATGAAGACGATCGCGAAGCCCAGGATGAACAACGCGACTCCGGTCAGCAGCCGCGACCGGTCGCGCTTCGCTCCCGGGTCGCTGATCCCGCCGACATACGCGAGGTATCCGGGGACCAGTGGCAGGACGCAGGGCGACGCGAACGACACCAATCCTGCGAGGAGTGCGATCGGCAGGGCCAGCAGGAGCTGACCGCTGAAGACGATCTGACCGACGCCGCCCACGTCAGTTCTCGGCCACGGCGTCGGAGATGAGCGTGTCGAGGATGCTCTTGTCGGGGATGGCGCCGAGGATACGGGCGGCCACGCGGCCCTCTTTGTCGACGACCAGCGTCGTTGGCGTCGCCTTGGGCGGAACCGTCTTGCTGAAGGCCAGGAGGACCGAACCGGTGTCGCGGTCGAGCACCGACGGGTAGGTCACTCCCTTGTCCTTCTCGAAGCTCGCGGCGGTCTGCACCGAGTCGTACAGGTTGACCCCGAGGAAGCCGACGCCCTGGGCGGCGTACTTCTCGCTGAGCGACTGGAGGTCGGGCGCTTCGACGCGGCACGGCGGGCAGCCCGCGTACCAGAAGTTGACGACGAGGACCTTGCCCGCGTAGTCCTTCGAGGTCACCGTGTCGCCGTTCTGCAGCTTGCCGCTGAAGGAGACCGGCTCGCCGCGGTTGCCCGCTGCGTACTCGCTGACGGTGCCGTCGCCGGCGATGTAGTTCTGGCCGCTGCCTGAGCGGTACTGATTCGCGAGGCTGTCGTTCGACGTGCAGCCGGTCAGTGCGATGGCGGCCACGGCGACGGCGGCACCCACGGAGAGGATGCGCGAACGGATGCGGGATGCGGCGGTCATACGGCGCCCACATCCGTCGCGCCGACGAGCAGCGCGGCGGCCGGCTCGACGTATCCGGCCTCGGCGTACCGCCGTGAGGCCTCGCTGCGTCCGGGATGGACGGCGACCGGGCCATCGCCGGGACGCGCATCCACCGGCTTCTTCTCGGGCTCGGCGGCGAGCTCGAACGTCGTGATGCTCGAGAGGGCGCAGCGGCGCTTGCGCGGATCGTGCGGGTAGCGCTGACCGGTGATCGACAGGTGGGCGACCCAGACCGGGAGCTGGTGGCTCACGAGGATGACGTCGCCGTCGTCGACCGAGGCGAAGGCGTCATCGATCGCGGCGAGCATCCGGCGCTCGATGCTCGTGTAGGCCTCACCCCAGCTCGGCCGCAGCGGGTTGACGAGGAAGGGCCAGTACTGCGGCTTGCGCACGGCCAGCTTCATCTTGGTGCCCTCGAAGCGGTTGGTGGGCTCGATGATCCGCTCGTCGATCACGGGCTCCAGTCCGAACGCCTCGGCGATCGGCGCCGCCGACTCGCGAGTGCGCTGGAGCGGGGAGACGCGGAGGGCTCGAACAGGGCGGTCACGGGCGACGAGTTCGTCGGCCGCGGCCTGCGCCATGCGGTGGCCGAGTTTGGAGAGGCCGAACCCCGGCAACCTGCCATACAGGATGCCGTCGGGATTGAACACCTCGCCATGACGGACGAGGTGGACCTGGCTCGCTACCACCGCTCCAGTCTACGGAGGGGTTTGCCTTGAATTCACTGAGCGCGGGCGCGCCTGTGGAGGGCGAACTGTCCACAGGCGCGAGGGCGAGCGAGTTATCCCCAGATTCGTTCCTTGCTGCTCTCTCAGGTTGCGCGGCTTCCTAGCGTCGAGTCATGGCCAACGAGGAAGAAGAGGGAGAGGCTCTTGCAGACATTCCCACCCACGACCGCCCACGAGAACGGATGCGACGCCTCGGGATCGGATCGCTCACCGATGACGAAGTGCTCGCACTCGTGCTCGGGTCCGGGCAGACCGGGCGCAGCGTGCTCGCGCTCGCACGATCGGTGCTCCGGAGGACGGGCGGCTTCCCGGGATTGGCGACCATGGACTTCGCACGGCTGGAACGCCTGCCGGGAGTCGGTCCCGCCACCGCGGGACGGCTGGTCGCCATCACCGAGATCTGGCGGCGAGCCGGCGCGCCCGCCGCGTGGACTCGGCTGGTCGACCACAAGACCGTGGCGGAGGTCGTGCGCCCTGAGCTTCTGCACCGCGACAGCGAGCGGTTCGTCGTCGTGGTCGCAGACCGTGCGGCGCGTCCCATCGAGCTCATCCTGCTCCGCGACGGCGGGGTGGATGAGACCTCCATCCAGCCGGCAGATGTGCTGCAGGCGGTCCTCACCCGTGGCGGACGGTCGTTCGCCGTCGCCCACAATCACACGTCGGGGCTTCTCGACGCATCCGTCGCAGACCTCATGCTCACCCGCCGCCTCGACCAGGCGGCCGCGACCCTCGGACTCCGATTCCTGGGCCACATCCTGGTGGCCGGCGACACGTGGACCGCTCTGTCAAACACCGGTTCGGGAGCTACGGGGTCAGGCGCGTCGGTCCGCGGAAGAGATAGGTCGTCTCGCGCAGGTTCGAGAGGTGCAGCATGAGCATCAGGACGCGGGCCAGGCCCATGCCGAACCCACCGTGCGGCGGGATTCCGTAGCGGAAGAACTCGAGGTCGATCTCGTTGGGGTCGAGTCCCTTGTCACGCGCCTGTGCCTCGATGATGTCGACGCGGTGCTCGCGCTGGGCGCCGGTGGAGATCTCGACGCCGTTGAAGATCAGGTCGTAGCTCTTGGTCAGCGACGGGTCGTCCTCGTGACGCATGTGGTAGTACGGCCGGATGGTCGCGGCGTAGTCGGTGAGGAAGACGAACTCGTGGTCGTAGGTCTCCTTGACGTACGAGGAGATCTGACGCTCGCCCTCCGGGTCCATGTCGTCGTCGGCACGCGGGACCTCGTAGCCGCGCTCTGCCACGATGCGCTTGGCCTCCGCCAGCGGGATGCGGGGGAACGGCGTCGCCGGCACGGTGACCTCGACGCCGAACAGGCGCTCGATCTCCTCGCCGTGCTTCTCCTTGACTGCGGTGAAGCCTGCGACGAGCAGTTCCTCGTGCACCTTCATGACATCCTCGTGGCTGTCGATCCAGCTGATCTCGGTGTCGACGCTCGTGAACTCTGTGGCGTGACGGCTCGTGAAGCTCGGGTCGGCGCGGAACGCCGGGCCGATCTCGAACACGCGGCCGAAGCCGGCGGCCTGCGCCATCTGCTTGAAGATCTGGGGGCTCTGGGCGAGGTAGGCCGTGGTCTCGAAGTACGGGAGCTCGAACAGCTCGGCGCGCGACTCGGACGCGGACGCCATGAGCTTCGGCGTGTGGATCTCGATGAAGCCGTTCTCGACCCAGTACTGGCGCAGCGCGTGCTCGAAGGTGGTCTGCACACGGAAGATGAGGTTGTGGCGCGGGTCACGCAGGTCGAGGAAGCGCCAGTCCATGCGCTTGTCGATGCCGCTGTCCGCCGCGATCGGCGTCTCCGGGATGGCCGCGGTCTCGACCTCGAGCGAGGTCAGGCGGATCTCGATGCCGCCGAGCTTGACCCGCTCGTCGTGCTTCAGCTCTCCGGTGGCGCGCACGAAGGTGCCCTGCGAGAGGCCGGAGATCGTGACAGCGGGCTCGTCGGCGACCACGGCGCCGTCTTCGCCGACGGTGCGCGGGTTGACCAGCTGAACCGCGCCCGACTCGTCGCGCAGCACGACGAACTGCACCTTCTTCTGGTCGCGGACGGTCTCGACCCATCCGGCGACGCTCACGGGGCCGTCCGGAAGGGCGGCGAGGTCTTTGATCAGAACGCGTGCTGTCACGAGCCCCAAGCCTACCCGTGCGCCGGGTGTGAGAATGGAGGGACTAGGCACGAAGGAGTAGCCCATGAGTTCCGACGACGTCGTCATCCTGTCCGCCGCCCGAACGCCTCTCGGCAAGATCAAGGGGACGCTCGCGTCGCTGAGCGCCGTTCAGCTCGGCACGATCGCGGTCCGTCAGGCGCTCGAACGCTCCGGCGTAAGCGCGGACGATGTGGACACGGTGATCTTCGGGCAGGTGCTGCAGGCGGGCGCCGGCCAGAACCCCGCACGGCAGACAGCGATCGGCGCGGGAATCGGGTGGGATGTCCCCGCCACGACCATCAACAAGGTCTGCCTGTCCGGGCTGGCGGCGGTCATCGACGCGGCCCGTCTCATCCGGACCGGCGAGGCGACGGTGGTCGTCGCCGGCGGCCAGGAGTCCATGACCAACGCGCCACACATCCTTCCCGGCTCACGGAACGGATGGAACTACGGCTCGATCCAGGCCCTCGACTCGGCGGCCTACGACGGGCTGACCGACGCCTTCGACGGGGAGTCGATGGGTGCGTCGACCGAGAAGTACACGGAGCGACTGGGCCTGCGTCGGGAGGCGCAGGACGAATTCGCGGCGCGCTCCCACCAGCGGGCCGGCAAGGCGGCCTCGGACGGCACCTTCGACGACGAGATCGCGCCCGTCAGCATCCCGCAGCGCAAGGGCGACCCGATCGTCATCAGTACCGACGAGGGCGTCCGCCCGGACTCCACGGCGGAGACGCTGGCCGGGCTGCGGCCGAGCTTCGCAGAGGACGGGACACTGACCGCGGGCAATTCGTCGCCTTTGAGCGACGGCGCGGCCGCGCTCGTGCTGACCAGCCGCGAGAATGCGGAACGGCTGGGGCTCGAGTGGCTGGCGCTCGTCGGGGCGAGCGGCCAAGTGGCCGGGCCCGACAACTCGCTGCATTCGCAGCCGTCGCGCGCGATCGACGCGGCGCTGCGTCGAGCGGGATGGAGCGTGTCCGAGTTGGATCTGATCGAGATCAACGAGGCTTTCGCCGCGGTCGCGTTGCAGTCGATGTCCGACCTCGGGCTCGATCCGGCCAAGGTGAACATTCACGGCGGGGCGATCGCTCTCGGGCACCCCATCGGGGCATCGGGTGCGCGGCTAGCTGGGCATGCGGCCCACGAGCTCGCGCGCCGAGGGTCCGGCCGGGCCGCCGTCGCGCTGTGCGGTGGTGGCGGGCAGGGCGACGCGCTTCTCCTTTACCGCTGAGCCGGAGCGCCCGGTGGGCGTCGCCCGAAGCGCGGTCAGCGCTCGAGGTGGCGCTCCTCCGGGCCGGTGTACTGCGAGAGCGGCCGGATCAGCGAGTTGGCGGCGTACTGCTCGAAGACGTGCGCCGTCCATCCCGCAACCCGGGCCGCCGCGAAAAGCGGCGTGAACGTCTCCGTGTCGAAGCCCATCAGGTTGTAGGCGGGTCCCGACGGGTAGTCGAGGTTGGGCTTGATGTTCTTCCGCTCGGCCATCGCGTTCTCGAGGGCGTCGTAGAGGTCGAGGAGATCCTGCCGGTCGTAGTGGTCGACCAGGGTTACGAGAGCGGCGCGCATGGTCGGCACGCGGGAGTCGCCGTTCTTGTAGACGCGGTGGCCGAAGCCCATGATCTTGCGCTTCTCGGCGAGCGCGGCGTCCAGCCAGTCCGCCGCGCGGTCGGCGCTCCCGATCTCGTCGAAGGCGTGCATGACGGCCTCGTTGGCTCCGCCGTGCAGAGGTCCCTTGAGGGCGCCGATGGCACCGGTGACCGCCGAATAGACATCGGACAACGTGCTCGCGATCACGCGTGCGGTGAAGGTGGAGGCGTTGAAGGAGTGCTCCGCGTACAGCACGAGCGAGACGCGGAACGCGTCGACCACCACGTCGTCCGGCACCTCGCCGAACGTCAGCCAGAGGAAGTTGCGCGAGTAGTCGAGGTCGTCCCGAGGCTCCATCGGCTCGAGCCCCCGGCTCCGGCGCTGGATGTAGGCGACGATCGTCGGCAGTTGGGCGAGCAGATAGATCGCGCGTCCCTCGTTGAGGTCGCGGTCGAGGATGCCGTCGGTCTGCTGGAGGGTCGCGTCCAGGCCGCCCAGCTGGCTCACCGCGGTGCGGAGCGCATCCATCGGGTGCGCCGAAACGGGGATGTCGTCGAGCGCACGGCGCGTGCGGTCGTCGAGGCGCCTGAGGGAGCGCTCCAGGGACTCGAACGCGACGAGTTCGTCGGCGGTCGGAAGCTCCCCGTGCCAGAGCAGCCACGCGACCTCCTCGAAGGAGCAGTACCGGGCGAGCTCCTGGACCGGATAACCACGGTAGAGAAGGGAGTTGGTCTGCGGGTTCACGGAAGAGATCGTCGTCGTGTCGACGA
This sequence comes from Leifsonia poae, assembly GCF_050632865.1. GTDB lineage: Bacteria > Actinomycetota > Actinomycetes > Actinomycetales > Microbacteriaceae > Leifsonia > Leifsonia poae_B. Next base: position 495,887 of record NZ_JBODSA010000003.1, read on the forward strand.
CGACTCCGGCCAGTCCCTTGTGGATCTCCGGGTCGGACATCTGAGCTCCTTCGCTGCTGTCGGGGTCGCCGTGCCGGTGGGCCGCCTGAGGCGGTGGCTAGCGGCGCACCTCGAAGTTGTACACCGAGGTGTCGAACGCGTTGTAACCCTCGTAGTCAATCAGGTCGTACAGGTCGGCGCGATGTTGCATCTCGCCCAGGATCGGCTTCAACGTGCCCTCGCCCAGCAGCTGGTCCAGTCCGCGCTCCGCCGCGCCCATCGCCAGCCGGAGCAGGGAGACGGGCCAGATGACGATGTTGACGCCGACGTCGCGCAACTGGTCGACGGTGAAGAGGTCGCTCTTCCCGAACTCCGTCATGTTGGCGAGGATCGGCACATCCACGGCGGCGCGGACGGCCTCGAACTCGGAGAGGTCCGCCATCGCCTCCGGGAAGAGGGCGTCGGCACCGGCGTCGACGAGCGCCTTGGCGCGGTCGATCGAGGCCTGCAGTCCCTCGACGGCACGGATGTCGGTGCGCGCCATGATGAGAAGGTTCGAGTCGCGGCGCGCGTCCACCGCGGCGCGGATGCGCTTCAGGGCGGTGTCCTCGTCGACGACCTGCTTGCCATCGAGATGGCCACAGCGTTTGGGGTTGACCTGGTCCTCGATATGCAGGCCGGCGACCCCGGCGTCTTCGAGCGCCTGCACGGTTCGTGCGACGTTCATCGGTTCGCCGAAGCCGGTATCCGCGTCCACAAGCGCCGCGAGGTCGGTCATCCGCGCGATCTGCGCAGAACGAGCTGCGACCTCGGTCTGGGTGGTGAGACCGATGTCGGGAAGTCCCAGCTCGGCGGACAGGACGGCTCCGGAGATGTAGACGCCTTCGAAGCCCTTGCGTTCGATCAGGCGGGCGCTCAGCGGATTGAATGCCCCCGGCATCCGGACGAGCTCGCCGGACGCCAGTCGGGCACGGAAAGCGGCGCGCTTCTCGTGCGCCGGGATGGTGGAGTAGAGCATGGGTCAGAAAAGTCCCCTCGGAGCAGGGATCGCGTCCAGCAGTCCCGGTCGGGCGGTGATGGTGAGAGCGCCGAGTTCAGCGGCGTTCAGCTCGGGAAGGCGCTGCGCCAGCGCAAGGAAGCGGTCGATCTCCGCCTCCTCCAGGACGCCGGTGGCCAGAGTGCGGAACTTCGAGACGTAGTCGTCGCGGGCGAAGGGACGCGCCCCGAGCGGATGCGCGTCCGCGACGGCGATCTGGTCCTCGATGACCCGGCCGTCGGCCAGTCGGATGACGACCCGCCCGCCGAACGCCTTCTCGTCCGGATCGGTCGAGTGATAGCGGCGGGTCCACTCGGCGTCCTCCGTGGTGGTGACTTTGCCCCACAGCTCCACCGTGTCGGGTCGAGCCGCGCGGCTGGGAAGGTAGGAGTCCACGTGGTGCCAGCCGCCATCCTGCAGAGCCACGGTGAAGATGTACGGGATGCTGTGGTCCAGCGTCTCGCGGGACGCGGTCGGGTCGTACTTCTGCGGGTCGTTCGCTCCCGATCCGATCACGTAGTGGGTGTGGTGGGAGGTGTGGATGACGATGCTCTCCACGCGCGACGGGTCGGCCACCTCCGGGTGCTCCCGGTGCAGTTTGCGCGCCAGGTCGATCCACGCCTGGGCCTGGTACTCGGCCGAGTGCTCCTTGGTGTACGAGTCGAGGATCGCGCGCTTCGCCTCTCCGCGGCCGGGAAGATGGACGTCGTACGAGGCGTCCTTGCCGTCGAGCAGCCAGGCGATGACGCCGTCCTCGCCTTCGTAGATGGGAGTGGGGCTCGTCTCGCCGCGAAGCGCTCGGTCGATCGCCTCGACCGCCATCTTCCCCGCGAAGGCCGGCGCGTGCGCCTTCCAACTCGAGATCTCGCCCTTGCGCGACTGCCGCGTAGCAGTGGTCGTGTGCAGCGCCTGGCCGACCGCCTGGAAGATCGTCTCGGCGGGAAGGCCGAGCAGGGTGCCGATGCCGGCGGCCGCGGACGGCCCGAGATGCGCGACGTGGTCGATCTTGTGGCGGTGGAGGCTGATGGCGCGGGCGAGGTCGATCTGGATCTCGTAACCCGTGGCGATCCCCCGGACGAGATCGCGGCCGGTCAGCCCATAGGCACGCGCAGCGTGCTGCGCGACCGCGGTGATCGGGGGGATGTTGTCACCCGGGTGCGAGTACTCGGCGGCGAGGAACGTGTCGTGATAGTCCAGCTCTCGCACCGCCACGCCGTTCGCCCAGGCCGCCCACTCGGGAGAGACCCGCGTGGTGGGCCACTCGCCGAAGACGGTCGAGCCGTCCTGCGGATGCTGCGCGGAGTCCGTCAGTTCTTCGAGCTGGCGCGACGGAATAGGGTGCGCGAGCGCCTGAGACCGGGCGGAGACGACGGGCTTCCGGGTCAGCGACGCTGCCGCCACCGCGGCGTTGTCGATCACGCGGTTGATCACCATCTCGGTGACCTCGGCTTCAACCTCCACCGGGTCGGTCGCCACCTCGGCGATCTTCCAGGCGAGCTGGTCCTGGCGAGCCAGGTTCTCCTCGCTGCTGTGCACACGGACGTTGTGGAGCTTCACGTTACGAACCTACCTCCCCTACGCTCGGCACATGGTTCCCGGCCCTTCCCTGCTCGCCTTCGCGCTGGCGTCGCTCGCCCTCATCGTCATCCCCGGGCCGAGCGTGCTGTTCGTGATCGGCCGGTCCCTGGCGCTGGGCCGCCTGGGCGGGCTGCTGAGCGTGCTCGGGAACGCGCTGGGGATGCTGCCGCTGGCGATCGCGGTCGCGCTCGGGATCGGTGCGATCGTGGCGCAGTCCCTGGTGCTGTTCACAGTCATCAAGTTCGTCGGTGCGGCATACCTGGTGTACCTCGGCGTGCAGGCGATCCGGCACCGTCGCCATACGACGGTCACGCACGAGGCGACCCCGCCGCAGAAGTCGCGCTGGCGCATCCTGAGCGAAGGGTTCGTCGTCGGGCTCACGAACCCCAAGTCGCTGGTGTTCTTCGTCGCGGTGCTTCCGCAGTTCGTCGACTACCACGCGGGCGCGATCCCCCTGCAGCTGTTCGAGCTGGGTGTGGTCTTCCTGGTGCTGGCTCTGATCTTCGACAGCGTCTGGGCGCTCGCGGCCGGGACGGCGCGGCAGTGGTTCGGCCGTTCGCCCAAGCGGGTGGAGCGGCTGGGCGCGACCGGAGGCGTGCTGATGATCGGGCTGGGAGGGGTGCTCGCCTTCACCGGCGTCAAGCACTGACGAGCACGCGCCAGTGCCTGACGCCGAGAGGCGGAGCTGGGACGGCTTCAGATGTCGCCGGCGGTCGCGATCGGGGCGAGCACGGCGCGCGCTAGCGAGTGGAAATGCGCGTTGAAGCCGAGCACGGCGGGCGTGGACTCCGGGTCCAGGTCCAGGTGCTCGACATCCAGGGCATGCACGACGATGTCGTAACGGTGGGTTCCGGTTCCGGGAGGGGGACCCGCGCCGGTGAAGCTCTTCGACCTCATCTCGTTGGAGAGCATGGCGGCGCCCTGGGGCAGGTTGGCGCCGCCCTCGGCGCCCGCGTTCGACGGCAGCTCGGTCACCGACGCGGGGATGTTGTAGACGGCCCAATGCCAGAAGCCCGAGCCGGTGGGCGCATCCGGGTCATGGATGGTCACGGCGAAGCTCTTCGTCTCAGCCGGGAAGCCGGACCAGGACAGCTGCGGCGAGATGTCGCCGCCTCCGCCGCCCGCGCCCCAGTGCTCGCGAGCGAGAGGAGTGCCGTCCGCGACGTCGTCGCTCGACACGGTGAACATGGGGACAGCGCCGAAGCGCTCGAGGGGATCGTGTGCCATGGCGTCAGGCTACGCCCGCCGACCGAGCACTCCCGCTATGCCCGCGTGGCCGGCGCGACGGGTCGCGACGGCGTCCGCTTGCGGAAGCGTCGCGGAAGGCCGGTCAGCCCCCAGAGCGTCACGCGCGCCATCGCCTCCACGACGATCCCGCCGCCCATCTTGGAGGCTCCGCGCTCTCGCTCGACGAAGGTGATCGGCACCTCTACGATCGAGAGTCCAGCCTCGTAGGCCCGGCGGGTCATGTCGATCTGGAAGCAGTACCCCTGACTGTCGGTGCGCTCGTACTGCAGAGCGCGAAGGGCGTCGGCGGTGAAGGCGCGATAGCCGCCGGTCACATCCTTGACCGGAAGTCCCAAGGCGAGACGCGAATAGGCGCTGCCGCCCCGCGAGATGAACCGGCGGCCTGCGGGCCAGTTCACGACGCCGCCCCCTCGACCCAGCGCGAGCCGAGAACGACGTCGGCGCCGGGCAGATCGCCGGCGCCCGGGGCCTCGTCCGAGTCACCGCGGAGAGCCCCGAGGAGGCGCGGCAGCTGCTCGGGCTGGTGCGAGCCGTCCGCGTCCATCTCGACGATCGCCGAGTAACCGGCATCGAGCGCCCAGGTCATGCCGGCGCGGTAGGCGGCGCCGAGGCCGTCCTTGCCTGCGCGGTGAAGCACATGGACACTGGCGTCGGTCGCGGCGAGCGCGTCCGCGAGTTCACCCGTGCCGTCGGGCGACCCGTCGTCGACGATCAGCACATCGGCATCGGGTGCCGACACGCGTACGCGTCCGACGATCGAGCCGATGTTCTCGCGCTCGTTGTACGTCGGGATGATGACGAGGGTTCGCACGACCCGCCTTTCTGTCAGGGGCGAGCCCCACGCATGCATTCACCATGTCGCACCAGTCTGAACGGCAGGCGAACGAACCTTCCGGCGCTCACAGGTCAACGATCCTACGATCATCGGGCGGCCGGAAGGCTCGCCTACGATAAGGCGGTGGCCGTCCCGAAAGTGCTCCTCTTCTACGTCTTCGCCCCGCTGGCCGACCCGGATGCGGTCCGCCTGTGGCAGCGGGAACTCTGCGAGCGCCTGAATCTCCGCGGCCGAATCCTCCTGTCCACGCAGGGAATCAACGGCACCCTCGGCGGCGAACTCGATGCGCTGAAGCGGTACGTCCGCGTCACGAAGGAGTACGCCGCCTTCCGCGAGCTCGACGTCAAATGGAGCGAAGGTTCCGGCCTTGATGCGGACAATGCGAGCGTCGATTTTCCGCGGCTCTCGGTGAAGGTCCGGGAGGAGATCGTGTCGTTCGGAGCGCCCGACGAGCTTCGCGTGGACGAGAACGGCGTCGTGGGCGGGGGCGCTCGGCTCGACCCGCAGGCGCTCCACGCGCTCGCCGCCGAGCGCGACGATCTGGTGTTCTTCGACGGCCGTAATCGGTTCGAGGCGGGCATCGGGCGGTTCAAGGATGCGGTGGTCCCCGATGTGGCGAACACCCGCGAGTTCGTGGAAGCGCTCGACAGCGGCGCCTACGACCATCTGAAGGATCGCCCCGTCGTCACCTACTGCACCGGCGGCATCCGGTGCGAAGTGCTCTCCTCTCTCATGGTGTCGCGCGGGTTCCAGGAGGTCTACCAACTGGACGGCGGCATCGTCCGCTACGGCGAGACGTTCGGCGACGACGGGCTGTGGGAGGGTTCGCTCTACGTGTTCGACGGGCGCGGGTCGACGACGTTCAGCGACCATGCAGCCGTGCTCGGCCGGTGCGTCGCGTGCGGCCACCCGACGAGCAGGATGCGCAACTGCATCGACCCCTCCTGCCGTGAACAGCTCGTCGTCTGCGAGGACTGCGGGTCGGGCGCCTGCGTGGTCCACGCGGCCTGACGGCCCTCCTCCGGCTCGGCGAATCTCTCCACATCGCCGACAGCGAACGGGTTCTCCCCAGCCTCGCGGAAATCTTGGCGCGGGTCTTGCGTTGCCGCCATCATGAACAGCATGGATCCGGTAGCCACCATCGTCTGGATCGTGTCGTTCGTCGTCGTCACGGTCACGGTCACCGGCCTGTCCCGCAGGGTGGGCTGGTCGGCCCCTGTCGTGCTGGTGTTCGTCGGTGCGGCGGCGTCGTTCATCCCCGGGGTTCCCGAGGTGGTGCTCGAACCGGAGGTGGTGCTGTTCGGGCTCCTGCCACCGCTCCTGTTCGCGGCGGCGATCCAGACGTCCATCGTCGACGTCCGGGCTAGGCGCGACGGCATCCTCCTCCTCTCGGTCGGGCTGGTGGCATTCACCGTGCTCGTCGTCGGCTTCGCCACCTTCCTGGTGGTGCCGGCGATCACACTGGCCGCGGCCTTCGCGTTCGGGGCGGTCGTCGCGCCGACCGACACGGTGGCCGTGCAGGCGATCGCCGGGCGCGCCCGCCTCCCCCGGCGACTCATCACCGTCCTCGAGGGCGAGAGCCTGCTCAACGACGCGACTGCCCTCGTCGCGCTGAACGCCAGCATCGCGGCCATCGTCAGCGTGGTGAACCCCTGGGCCGTCGGCGGCGACTTCGTGCTCGCGGTGGTCGTCGGGGTCGGCGTCGGGCTCGGCCTGGGGCTCCTGCTGGCGATGATCCGCAAGCAGCTGCGGTCGCCGGTTCTGGACACGTCGCTCGCGCTGGTCACTCCCTACCTGGCGTTCATCCCGTCCCAGCTGCTACACGGCTCGGGGGTGCTCGCGGTTGTGGTCGCGGGTCTCTACCTCGGCTACCGCTCCCCGACGATCCAGACGGCCGAGGCGCGGATCGCAGAGACGATCAACTGGCGGACGATCAGCTTCCTGCTCGAGAACGCGGTCTTCCTCTTCATCGGACTCGAGCTGCGGACGATCCTGACCGGGGCGTTCACCTCTGGAATCACGGTGCCGCAGACGATCGTGATCAGCATCGTCGTGCTGCTGGCGATCTTCCTCGCGCGTTTCGTGTGGATGATCGGCACGACCTGGCTGTACCGCAACGGGCCGCAGCGACTCCGGGAGCGTGGATGGTCGTGGCCGACGGGCATCGCGGTGTCGTTCGCAGGGATCCGCGGAGTGGTGACGCTGGCCGCAGTGTTCCTGCTGCCGGAGGTGACGCCGCATCGGGAGTTCCTGCAGTTCCTGGCGTTCGTGGTGGTGGTCGCGACCCTGCTGGAGGGACTGGCACTGCCCTGGGTCATCCGCCGGCTGAAGCTGCCGCCGCCGGACTTCGCGCAGGAGGCGAGCGAGATGCAGCGGCTGCTGGCGGAGGCCCAGTCGGCCGGGCTGGAGCAGCTGGAGGCGCAGGTGACGGGTGACGAGGACGAGCGGGTGATCTCTCGGCTGCGGATCAACGCGCTGTTCCTCTCCGACGCGCTCGAGAACCCGTCGCCGGATGAGAGCTCCGACCTTCCGATGGAGTACCGCCGACTGCGCCGGACGATGATCGTCGCCGAGCGGCAGGCGGTGCTCGAGGCGCGGGCGGAGGGGCGGTATCAGGAGCCGGCCGTGCGGTCGGTGCTGGCCTTCCTGGACGCGGAGGAGTCGGCGCTCAAAGCGGGCGGGACCGACGGGAAGAAGTCGCTCATGTAGGGCGCGAGGCGGCGAGGGCGGCGGCGACGAACGCGGCGGGGGCGCAGGCTGCGGGGGCGCAGGCTGCGACGAGGGTCCGTGCGAACGTCAGCGGACGATCGTGTCGTCGCCGGGGGCGTCGACCGCGGCGCGGACGGCCGGGTCGAGCAGCAGGGCGGCTCCGCGTCCGCGCTGTGCGCGGGGGCGGCGCGCCCACAGGCGGGAGCTCTTCGAGGAGAGCGCGATCACCACCAAGATGTCGAGCGCCAGGCCCAGCAGGTTGTTCTTGAGGGAGATCTGCGGGCCGCCGTTGAAGAAATCGATCGCTGAGAAGACGATGATGAGCGAGCTGTAGGTCATCGCCGCGATGCGCGCCCAGTTGCTGCCGAAGAAGACCAACAGCGCCAGGAGGAAGTACAGCACGAGCCCCGCGCCGAAGAGGCCCATCACGATGCCGAGAACGAGGCTGACGGTCGCCTGGTCCGCGCCGTCCACCTGCTCCGCGGCGCTCAGCTGCGAGGCCACGAAGCGGTTCCACTCGATCAGGTTCAGGGCGATGTAGCCGACGCCGGCCACTACGCGAAGCATCATCAGCAGCACACCGAGGGTGGTCGGGACCGGTCGGCGTTCGGCGAGCGCGATGCGGCGGGCGTCCGCGTCCGCCGCGACCGAGACGCCTTGCGCGTCCACCTCGACGCCGGTGAGGTCCACGATCGGGAGGTCGCCGTCCGTCTCGATGGTGTCGCCGCCCCCATTCCGGGAGTGGTAGCCGGTCGAGAAGTCGCGGATCACCGTCACCGCGACGCCGATGTCCGCGTCCACCAGGGTGGACACGATGTGATCCCGCTCGATATCGGTGTTCGCGTCGATCTTGTGCGTGATCTGCAGCGTGAACAGCGAGAACCCCACCGAGCGGTCGAACGTCCCCGCCGCCAGCCACTCGACCCGACGGCCGCCGGGCAGCAGCCAGCCTTCCGGGCAGCGCCAGAACCGGACGTGGTGACGTTTGGCGGGGTTCCCCTTCACCTCCTGCTGGTACGCGACATCCTGCTGCCGCCCGAACAGGAACAGCGGGCTCACCGGGGCTTCGTCGTAGCTGCGCCGCAACAGCGTCGAGGAGATGATCCGGCCGCTCGACCGCAGCGTGACGTCGTCGGCCCGCGTCCACCCCGCGGCGCGCATGGCGTCGTCGAGTTGAGCCTCTGAGCCGAGGAGGGCGAGGTTGATCGGGTCCCCGAGCAGCCCGTCGCTCGTCCGTGCGCGGCCGATGAAGTAGTCCGGCACGTAGATCTCGGTCAGGATGCGGTGCAGCCGCGGCAGCACGAGGTACGCGAGCACGATCCAGAAGATCAGGAAGAAGAGGATGAGGAACCAGCCCCACTCGAAGCTCTCCGTGAGCACGAGCCACGCCAGCCAGACCGCGGCGGCCCCGCCGAAAACGAAGAAGGCGTAGTCGAGCACCGAGCTGAAGGACGCGCGGCGACGCGGCGCCGAACGGCTCTTCGGCACCTCCAGCGGCTCCCCCGTGCGGGCCATGGCGCCATCCTAGAGCGCCGGGCCGCGCCGACGTAGGGTGAGCACATGACCGACATCCAGGCTCGCGGCGCCGAACTGCGCCGGCTGCACGACGCCCCAGAACTCCTCCAGGTCGTGAACGTGTGGGACGCGATTAGCGCCCGCGTCATCGCCGACCTCCCCGACACACGCGCCCTCGCGACGGCCAGCCACTCCATCGCGGCGACCCTCGGGTACGAGGACGGCGAGAAGATCTCCCTCGACCTCATGCTGGACATGGTGGGCCGCATCGTGAACGCGACCGACCTGCCGGTCAGCGCCGACCTCGAAGGAGGCTACGGGGACACGGGCGAGACCATCCGCCGGGCGATCGGCGTCGGCGTGGTCGGCGCCAACCTCGAGGACCGGATGCGCCCGTTCGACGAGGCTGTCGCGTCCGTCCGGGCCGCCATCGCCGCGGCGGACGCCGAGGGCGTGCCCTTCGCGCTGAACGCGCGCACCGACGTCTTCGTGCGCAACGCATTCCCCACCGACGACGAGAAGATCGAGGAGGCGGTACGCCGCGGCCGCGCCTTCCTCGACGTGGGCGCCACCTGCGTGTTCGTGCCCGGCAAGCTCGACGAGCGGACGGTGCAGCGCCTGGTCGGCGGCCTCGGCGAGCGCCGCCTCAGCGTCATCGCCGTCCCCGGTTCGCTGACGCCGGCCCGGCTGCAGGAGCTTGGGGTGGCGCGGGTCTCCTACGGTCCGTGGACGCAGCGCGTCGCCCTGACCGCGCTCCGCAACACGGCTCTGGAACTGTATGCGGGAGGGGTCCTGCCACAGGGCACGCAGCCGCTCAACTGAGGGAAGGGAGCAGAACGCCCGGCGTAGGGTGACCCCATGAGCGACTTCCGGGCGATCGTGATCGAGCAGCAGGTCGACGGCGGGCGGATCACCGCCCACACCGCGGAAGTCCGGCGCGTGACCGACGCCTTCCTCATGCCAGGGGACGTGACGATCGCCGTTGAGTTCTCCGACCTCAACTACAAGGACGGCCTGGCGATCGCGGGGCGCCCCGGCGTCGCCCGCACGTCCCCGCTGATCCCGGGGATCGACATCGTGGGCACGGTGGAGGAGTCCGCAGATCCGCGCTGGCGGCCCGGGGACCGGGTGGTTCTGAACGGCGCGGGCCTCGGCGAGTCGCACCACGGCGGGCTCGCGGAGAAGGCACGAGTGGGCGGGGATGCACTCGTCCGCATCCCCGACTCGATCACGTCCGAGCAGGCGGCCGCCATCGGCACGGCCGGCTTCACCGCTATGCTCGCCGTCCTGGCTCTCGAGCGCAACGGCGTCGATCCGACGGAGGTCGCGGAGAGCGGCAGCAGCATCCTCGTCACCGGCGCGGCGGGCGGAGTCGGCTCGGTCGCGGTGGCCCTGCTGGCGAAACTGGGTTACCCGGTCACCGCATCCACGGGCCGTGTGGAGGAGGCCACCGATTACCTGACCGATCTCGGCGCCAGCGCGGTGATCGACCGCTCCGAGCTGGATGCGCCGGGCAAGCCCCTCCAGTCGCAGCGCTGGGCCGGCGCGATCGACTCGGTGGGCAGCCAGACCCTCGCGACCGTGCTCGCGCAGACGCGCTACGGCGGAACCGTGGCCGCGTGCGGCCTGGCGCAGGGTCCCGACCTTCCCACGACCGTGCTGCCGTTCATCCTGCGCGCGGTGACGCTCGTGGGCATCAACTCGGTGGAGGCGCCACCCGCGCTCCGCGAGACGGCCTGGCGCCGGCTGGCGAGCGACCTCGACGAGGAAGCCCTCGCGGCGATGACGCGGTTCGTCACGCTGTCCGAGGCGGTTCCGGCGGCCGACGACATCCTCGCCGGGCGGCTGCGAGGCCGGACCGTGGTCGACGTCCGCGCGTGAGCCGGCGCGCGGTGGACCGCTCGGTATGCTGACGCCATGATCGTCCTCGCCACCGTCGTGGTCACGCTCGCAGCCGCGCTCCATATCGCGATCTTCTTCATGGAGAGCATCGCCTGGACCCGACCCTCCGTGTGGAAGCGCTTCGGGCTGAAGAGCCAGGAGGCCGCCGAGACGACCCGCCCGATGGCCTACAACCAGGGCTTCTACAACCTGTTTCTGGCGATCGGGGCGATCGTCGGCCTGATCCTGTACGGCGTCGGGCAGCACATCGCGGGCATCACCCTGATCATCTTCACCGCGGCGAGCATGCTCGCCGCCGCCATCGTGCTCATCACGACGGGACGCGGCTACCTGCGCCCCGCGTTCATCCAGGGCATCCTTCCGCTGATCGGCCTGGTGCTGCTGCTGGTGGGCCTGTTCAACGGCGAGAGCTGAACGGCGTAGCCTTCCGGCATGGCCATCGTCGGCAGCATCCTGATCGCCGTGGCGGCGGTCGTGCACCTGGTGTTCTTCGCGATGGAGAGCATGCTGTGGTCGTCGCCCGGGGTGTGGCGCCGCTTCGGGCTCGGCTCGCAGCGCGACGCGGACATCGTGCGGCCGATGGCGTACAACCAGGGCTTCTACAACCTGTTCCTGGCGGGCGGCGCCGTGGTCGGGCTCGCCCTCTACTGGACGACCCTCCACGAGGTGGGCTTCGCACTGGTCTTCTTCTGCGGCGTCTGCATGGTGCTCGCCTCGCTGGTGCTGGTGACGACGGGCCGCCGGTTCTGGGGTGCGGCACTGCTGCAGGGGACGCTGCCCCTGGTGGGCCTCATCCTCTTCGTGATCGCGGAGACCCGCTAGCACCGGGACGCACGCCGACGATCAGCCGTCGGCCCGCCCGGACGACGTGGTCGAGCCGACCGGTGGCGCACTCCTCCATGACCTCGGCCATCGTCAGCGCGGCAGCGCGCGCGTAATCGCGGACGGTCATCGCCGGAGCGGCGAGCGGGGGAGGGCGTGCGGACGAGTCATCATGCCCGTCAGTGTCGCCGCGCGGGCGAGCCCGGCGGATCGGTGGGGCTACGCAGCCACTACCGAAGCCTGCCGCGTCAGTCGATGACCTCGCCGTCGGCCGTGAGCTCGCTGCCGTCGACACGCAGCGCCTCGACGAGCCGCGCCGCGTGCGGGGTGGTGACGATGACGCGGGAGTACTCCTCCCCGTCCAGGTCGATGACCACCGCGGCGCGCGTCTTGCCCTTGATGAGCAGGAAGTCTTTGCCGCCGTGGAACTTCCACGTGCCGATGGACAGGGTGAGCGGCACGGCGGCACCGGGTGCGCGGATGCCGCGGATCCAGATCCAGGGGTCCTCCGTGATGGCGACCGAGCGGATGCTGTCCCGCGGCACGGTCAGGTCGTCGCGCTTCACGGCCAGCACCTTCTCCGCCCGCGTGAGGCGGATCTCCAGGCGATCGGGGTGAACGTGCAGGTCGGCCATAGCTCTATCCTGCCAAGCCGAACGCTCCGGCGGGTCATAGGAACCTCACAAAGCGATCACGTTCACATTCACGAAACGCTTCATGCGCTGCCATGTATCCTTCTCGACGTGGCAACGCAGCGACGAACTCCGGGCTCGCAGACTTCACTTCGTGAAGCCAACCGAGCCCGCATCGTCGACGCCATCAAGAAGCACGGCGGCCTCACCCAGGTCGAGCTCGCGGGTGCGACGGGCCTGTCCGCCGCGACGGTCTCGAACATCGTCAAGGAGCTGTCGACCTCCGGCGTGCTGCATACGACGCAGAGCATCCGCTCCGGCCGCCGCGCCCAGCACGTCACCCTGGCGCACGCACTAGGGCTGGTCGTCGGCGTCCACTTCTCCACCCGGCACCTCCGCGTGGCGCTCGCCGATGTGGCCCACACCGTCGTCGCCGAGAACCACATGCCGCTCGCGCGCGACCATCGCGCCGACAACGAGCTCGACAAGGTCTCGTTGCTGCTCAACGACATGCTGGAATCGGTGGATGCCACCCGCGACGATCTGCTGGCCGTGGGCATCGCGGTGCCCGCGCCGATCGACCGCGCGACAGGCACCATCGCCCGAAGCGGGATCATGCGCGGCTGGGACGGCGTGACCATCGCCGAGTCGCTGGAGCGCCGGATCAAGCGACCGGTGTTCCTCGACAACTCGGCCAACCTGGCGGCGCTCGGCGAGTCGCGGTTCGGCGCGGGACGCGGCAAGCGGAACACGATCACGCTCGACGTGGGCGACGGGATCGGCGCCGGCCTCATCCTGAACGGCCAGGTCTTCAGGGGCAACCACGGCGTAGCCGGCGAGTTCGGTCACACCACGATCCGCGAGAACGGACCGCTCTGCCGCTGCGGCAACCGGGGGTGCCTCGAGGCGCTGGCGGGCGGGCCGGCCATCCTGGACGAGCTGCGCGACCACCTCGGCAGCCTGAAGCTCGGCGACGTGGTGATCCAGGCGATGGCCGGGGACGCACGCTGCATCCGCGCGATCGCGGACGCGGGCCGGCACATCGGCGTGGCGACCGCGAACCTGTGCAACCTCCTCGACCCCGAGCGGGTCATCGTCGGCGGCGAGCTCGCGCGGGCGGGCGAGTTGCTGCTCGGCCCGATGCGCCACTCCGTCGAGCGCTCGATCATCGTGAACCCGGACCTGATGCCGGACATCGTCCAGGCCCAGCTCGGGACGCGCGCGAGTGCCCTGGGTGCCGTCGCGTACGCCGTCGACTGCGTCTCGATCACCTCCGACGGCGTCTCGTACTGAACGCGCTCTCAGGATGCCCCCGAAAACGGGCTCGAACCGTTATCGAAAGTCTTGACTTCAAGTCTTGACGCCAAATCCCCCACCTGGCACACTCAACCCAGCCGCCAACGAAGGCGGTCCCGAATCGGAGGTTTTTCAATGAAGATCGCCACCAAGAGAGCGGTCATCGCGTCGGCCGCGATCCTGCTCACAGCCGTCACCCTCACAGCGTGTTCGAACGGCTCCGGAAACAGTTCGGGCGGAAGCACGAAGGACGCCGCCAACGCCCAGATCGGCCTTCTCCTTCCCGACTCCGTGACCGCCCGCTACGAGGCCGCGGACAAGCCGTTCTTCGAGGCCAAGGTCAAGGAGCTCTGCTCCGGCTGCAAGGTCCTCTACGCGAACGCGGACGGCGACGCCAGCAAGCAGCAGCAGCAGGCGGAGTCCATGCTCACCCAGGGCGTGAAGGTGCTCGTCCTCGACCCGTTCGACGGTGAGGCGGCCGCCTCGATCGTCGGCGAGGCGAAGGCGAAGAACGTTCCCGTCATCTCCTACGACCGACTGATCAACAGCAAGGACAGCGACTACTACATCTCGTTCGACAACGAGAAGGTCGGTCAGCTGCAGGGCCAGGCGCTGGTCGACAAGCTGAAGAAGGACGGCGTGGCCTCGGGCGCCGGCATCCTGATGGTCAACGGGTCGCCGACGGACAACAACGCCACCCTGTTCAAGAAGGGCGCGCACAGCGTCATCGACTCGAGCGGCTACAAGGTGCTCGCCGAGTTCGACACCCCCGGATGGGACCCCGCGAAGGCCCAGGACTGGGTGGCCGGCCAGGTCTCGCAGTTCAAGGACCAGATCAAGGGCGTCTACGCCGCTAACGACGGCACCGGCGGTGGCGCGATCGCGGCCATGAAGGCGGCCAACGTCAGCCCGCTCCCCCGGTGACCGGTCAGGACGCGGAGCTCGCGGGCATCCAGCGGATCCTCGCCGGCGACCAGTACATGACCGTCTACAAGGCCCTCCAGCCGGAGGCCGAGAAGGCAGCAGAGCTGGCCGTCTCGCTCACCAAGGGCGACAAGCCGAAGGGTGACACCACCGTCAACACGGCGGGCGGCGCGGCGATCCAGTCGTTCCTGCTGACCCCGGTCGCGGTGACGGTCGACAACATCGAGAGCACGGTCGTGAAGGACAACTTCTACGGCTCGGACTCCGTGTCGAAGATCTGCACCCCCGACTACAAGGCAGCCTGCGACAAGTACGGCATCAAGTAACCCGATAGGACGATCCCGGCCCGGGTCGCGCACATCCCTCCGGATGGCGCAGCCCGGGCCGGGTGGTTCCGCTCTAGCCTGAGAAGCAGGAAGCATGCTCCGCACAGCTCGAAGGAGAACGCCGTGACCATGGAATCCCCCACCCTGGACGAGGAGCGGTCGACCCGCCGGCCCGTCCTCTCGCTCCGCGGGGTCTCGAAGGGGTTCGGCGCCGTCCAAGCGCTCACCGACATCCACCTCGACGTCTACGCCGGTGAGGTCGTCGCCCTGGTCGGCGACAACGGCGCGGGCAAGTCGACGCTCGTCAAGATCCTCGCGGGCGTGCACCCGCAGGATGCCGGGACGATCGAGTTCGACGGACAGGAGGTGAGCATCCCCACACCCGCCGCGTCGCGCGAACTCGGCATCGCGACGGTGTTCCAGGACCTCGCCCTGTGCGACAACCTCGACGTCGTCTCGAACCTGTTCCTCGGCCGCGAGATCGCCCGCGGGACGCTCGACGAGGAGGAGATGGAGAAGCGCTCGTGGAGCCTGCTCCGCCAGCTCTCGGCGCGCATCCCGTCGGTCCGCATCGCGGTCGCATCCCTCTCCGGCGGTCAGCGCCAGACCGTCGCCATCGCCCGCTCGCTGATCGGCGAGCCGCGCGTGGTCATCCTCGACGAGCCGACCGCCGCGCTCGGCGTCGCGCAGACGGCAGAAGTGCTCAACCTGATCGAGCGCCTGCGCGAGCGGGGCTGGGCGTCATCCTGATCAGCCACAACATGGCCGACGTGCAGGCCGTCGCCGACCGGGTCGCGGTGCTGCGGCTCGGCCGCAACAACGGCGACTTCCGGGTTCCGGAGGTCAGCTACGAGGAGATCATCTCTGCCATCACCGGCGCCACGGACAACGTCGTCGTCCGCCGCGCGGAGCGGCTGATGGAGGCCGAAGACGCTACGGAACGGAGCCCGGAAGCATGACCAAGGCAGACCAGCCCACCGGGGCGGCGGAGCGCATCGACGGCGAGGCGCCGGCGCAGCTCGCGGCCGACCTCCAGGATGAACGACTCATCCGCGACGAAGGACTGCTCGGCGCCGTTCGCGCGTTCGGCCGCCGCGTCCGCGTCGGCGACCTGGGGTCGCTCCCGGTCGTCATCGGGCTCGCGGTGATCTGGGTCGTCTTCCAGATCCTCAACCCGAACTTCCTCAGCGCCAACAACCTCGTCAACCTGACGCTGCAGTGCGCGGCGATCGGCACGATCTCGATCGGCATCGTGCTAGTGCTGCTCCTCGGGCAGATCGACCTGTCCGTCGGCTCGGTCAGCGGCGTCGCGGCGGCCATCCTGGGCGTCGGTTTCACGCAGCTGAACTGGCCGCTGTGGCTCACGGTCATCGTCGCGATCCTCGCCGGATCGGCGATCGGCCTGCTGTACGGCTTCCTGTTCACGCGGTTCGGCGTCCCGAGCTTCGTGATCACGCTGGCCGGTCTGCTCGGCTTCCTCGGCCTGCAGCTCTGGATCCTCGGGCCGAACAGCTCGATCAACATCCCCTACGACTCGTGGATCGTGCAGTTCGCCCAGCAGTGGTTCCTCCCGCCGTGGGCGGCCTACGCGCTCGCGGTGATCGCGGCGGCCGGGATGTTCTACTCCGACCTGCGGCGCAACATCCGCCGCCGCAAGGCGGGGCTGTCCGAGGGGTCGATGACCATCGTGGCGGTGAAGGCGCTGCTGCTGCTCGCCGGGCTGTGCATCAGCGTCTGGTACCTGTCGACGGACCGCGGAACGGGCGCGATGTTCCTGTTCTTCGTCGTCCTCGTCGTGCTGATGAACTTCTTCCTGACCCGCACCCGCTGGGGCCGGTCGATCTTCGCGGTCGGCGGCTCGGTGGAGGCGGCACGCCGCGCCGGTATCAAGGTGAACCGCGTGTTCATCAGCGTGTTCGTGCTGACCTCGACGTTCGCGGCGGTCGGCGGTCTGCTCGCGGCGGCACGCCTCGCCTCGGTGAGCGCGTCCTCCGGAGGCACGGACACCAACCTGAACGCGATCGCGGCGGCGGTCATCGGAGGCACGAGCCTCTTCGGCGGCCGCGGATCGGCGTGGTCGGCGCTGCTCGGCATCCTGGTCATCCAGTCGATCTCGAACGGCCTGACACTGCTGAACCTCGACTCGTCGTACCGCTTCATGATCACCGGCGCGGTGCTGCTGCTCGCGGTGATCATCGACTCGCTGTCGCGCCGGTCGCGCGAGTCGCACGGCCAAGCGTAGCGACGCGGTCCCGCACGAGAGGCGGGCGTGGGAGAGTGGTGGGGTGACCCGCACCACCACCTTCCGCGCCCGCCTTCTGCGTTCCGGCGCCGAACCGCAGACGGTCACGGTGCGATCGTCGTCGGATGCGCCGCCGCGCACGCTGCGCCGCGCGGCGGGCGGTGGCGGGACGCTGAACTTCGACGTGTACGCCCTACTGGACGCCGACGGCTGGCCGGCGAGCGCGACGTACACGTACGTCGCGTCGCTGTCCCGGGAGCCCGCCGCCCCCGACGCCTGACCCGCTCCGCCCCTCCCGTGAAGTGCAGCTAGTTGCGCAGTTCGACGGCGTGTCGACCGCAAGAAGCTGCACTTCGGCGGAGGTGGGAGTGGGGATGGGGGCGGCGCCCGGGGCGGGTTACGCCGGGGTGGCGGAGGCGGCGGCGCGGGCCGCGGCGGGGAGGGCGTCCAGGATGCGCGAGACCGCCGCGTCGTCGTGCGCGGCCGTGACGAACCACGCCTCGAAGACGCTCGGCGGCAGCGAGACGCCCGCGTCGAGCATCGCGTGGAAGAACGCCCGGTAGCGGAACGCCTCCTGACGCTGCACCTCCGCATACGTCCTCGGCGCCTCGGCGAAGTCGCCGAAGACGAAGCTGAAGAGGTTGCCCGCGTGCTGCACCCGGTGGGCGACGCCCTCGGCCGCCAGAGCCTCGGAGACCGCGGCCGAGACGGTGCCGGCCACCGCATCCAGACGCTCGTAGACGGCCGCGTCGGCGTGAGCCAGGGTGGCCAGGCCCGCAGCGACGGCGACCGGGTTCCCGGAGAGCGTCCCGGCCTGGTACACCGGGCCGGCCGGGGCGAGGAAGTCCATGATCTCCGCGCGTCCGCCGAGCGCCGCCAGCGGCATTCCGCCGCCGATGACCTTGCCGAAGGTGACGAGGTCGGGCGTGTAGCCGCGGTCGAGGCCCCAGTAGCCGGCCGCGCTCACGCGGAAGCCGGTCAGCACCTCGTCGAGGATGACGAGGGCGCCGTACTCGTGCGCGAGCTCGGTGAGCGCCGCGTTGAAGCCCGGCTCCGGCGGGACGACGCCCATGTTCGCGGCGGCGGCCTCGGTGATGACGGCCGCGATGTCCGGGCCCTGCGCCTCGAAGACGGCGCGGACCGCATCCAGGTCGTTGTACGGCAGGACGATGGTCTGCGCCGCCGTCGCCTCGGTCACACCGGCCGAGCCGGGCAGAGCCAGCGTCGCGAGACCGGAGCCGGCCTGCGCCAGAAGGCCGTCGGAGTGGCCGTGGTAGTGCCCGGCGAACTTGATCAGCAGCGGGCGGCTGGTGAAGCCGCGGGCGAGACGGATCGCGCTCATCGTCGCCTCGGTGCCCGTGGACACCAGCCGCAGCTTCTCGACGAACGGGACGCGGCCGATCACGGCCTCCGCGAGCTCGGTCTCGGCCGGAGTTGATGCGCCGAAGGACAGACCGCGCGCGGCCGCCTGCTGCACCGCCTCCACGACGGCGGGATGGGCGTGGCCCAGGATGGCCGGACCCCACGACGCGACGAGGTCGACGTACTCGCGGCCCTCGGCGTCGGTCACGTACGGCCCGCGGGCCGAGACGAGGAACCGCGGAGTGCCGCCGACCGAGCCGTAGGCGCGCACCGGCGAGTTCACGCCGCCGGGGATGACGCGCTGGGCGCGCGCGAACTGCGCGGCGTTCACATCGCTCGTCGTGTCGGTCATCGCAGCCACCCCGCCACCTCGGTCGCCCAGTAGGTCATGATCGCGTCGGCCCCCGCGCGCTTCGCGCCGACCAGCGTCTCCTCGATGATGCGGTTGCGGTCGATCCAGCCGTTCGCGGCCGCCGCCTCCACCATCGCGTACTCCCCCGACACCTGGTACGCCCAGACCGGCACGTCGCTCAGCTCGGCGACGTCGCTGAGCACGTCGAGGTAGCTGAGCGCCGGCTTCACCATCAGGATGTCGGCGCCCTCCTCGAGGTCGAGGCGCGCCTCGCGCAGGCCCTCGCGGCGGTTGGCCGGATCCTGCTGGTAGGCGCGGCGGTCGCCCGAGAGCTGCGAGTCCACGGCCTCACGGAAGGGCCCGTAGAAGCCGGACGCGTACTTGGCCGCGTAGGCGAGGATCACGACGTCGGAGTGCCCGGCGTCGTCCAAGGCCTCGCGCACGGCCGCGACCTGGCCGTCCATCATGCCACTGAGGCCGAGGAGCTGGGAGCCGGCCTCAGCCTGGGCGACGGCCATGTCGCGGTAGCGGAGCAGGGTGGCGTCGTTGTCGACGTGACCCTGCTCGTCGAGCACGCCGCAGTGGCCGTGGTCGGTGAACTCGTCGAGGCAGAGGTCGGTCTGCACGACCAGGGCGTCGCCGACCTCGTCGGCGAGCACGCGCGTGGCGACGTTGAGGATGCCCTCGGGGTCGGTCGCGGCCGAGCCGACCGCGTCCCGGGTCTCGGGGACGCCGAACAGCATGAGCCCGCCGACGCCGGCCTCGGCCGCCTCGTTCGCGACCCGCTTCAGCGAGTCGAGGCTGTGCTGCGAGACGCCGGGCATCGAGCCGATCGGGACGGGCTCGGTGGCGCCCTCGCGCACGAACAGCGGGAGGATCAGCTCAGCGGGGTGGAGGCGGGTCTCGGCGACCAGCCGGCGCATCGCCGGGGTCTGCCGCAGCCGTCGGGGGCGGATGACGGGGTGCAGTTCACTCACTCACATCAGCCTACGCCTGGCTCGCTGAGCGGTTTCCGAACGCTAGTCGTCGGCGGCGGATCGCGCGACGGCGACCTGGACGACCGCGTCGATGAGGGAGGCGGCGGTGCGCTCGGCGGCGATGACATCCACCCGCAGGCCGAAGGCCCGGGCATCGCGGGCCGTCTGCGGGCCGATGGCGGCGATGAGGGTCGACTCGGGAACCGGTCCCAGCTGCTCCTGCACCTGCTCGGCGACCGATCCGGACGTGACGAGGATGGCCTGGAACAGGCCGTCACGCACATCGGTGACGACGCTCTCGGGCACGGGGACGCCGACGGTGCGGTACGCGACCACCGACTCCACGTCGTGCCCGATGCGGCGAAGACCCTCGGTGAGCAGCGGCTTGGCGATCTCGGAACGGAGCGTGAGTACGCGCAGCGGGAACGCGCCCTGTGTGGCGGCCTCCCACTCGGCGAGCAGGCCGCGTGCGGAGTTGTCCTCCGACGGCACGAGGTCGACGTGGTAGCCGGCCGCTGCCAGTGCGGCGGCGGTCGTCTCGCCGACGGCGGCGACCCGGGTGGTCGGCGGAACGACCGCGCGCTGGGCGCTGAGGACGTCGACCGTGGTGGCGCTGGTGACCGTCATCCAATCGAAGTCGCCGTTCGCGAGGCGGGCCAGTGCGGCCTCGAGCGCCGGGGCGTCGGCGGTCGGGGCGAAGTTGATCATCGCGGCGACCACCGGGGACGCGCCCTTCGAGCGCAGGTCGGCGGCGACGGAGTCGCCCCACGGGCCGCCGCGCGGAACCAGCACCCGCCAGCCGGCGAGCGGTTTCGGGGTCGGCGCCGTGTTCGTCATCGGGTGCTCCCCAGCGGCGCGAGGTCGGCCGCGCCGGCGTCCAGCAGCTCGGCGACCACGCGGGCACCGACGTCCTGCGCGGCCTCCTCGAGGTGGGCGGCGCTGAGCGAGTCAGGGGTCGCGGCGTGGGATGCGGTCAGCTGCGCCGTTCCGTCCGGCCGGTACACGGTCGCGGTGAGGAACAGCAGTCCGTCGTCGACCAGCGCAGTGGCGCCGATCGGCGCCGCGCATCCCGCCTCGAGTCCGGCGAGCACGACGCGTTCGGCCACGACCGAGGCGTGGCTGGTCACGTGGTCGACGGCCGACAGGGCCCGGGCGACGGGGCCGCGTCCCTTCTCGTCGCCGGCGCGCACCTCGAGCGCGAGCGCACCCTGCCCCGGGGCGGTCGGCATGAGCGAGAGGGAGAAGTAGTCGGTCACGGCGTCGAGGCGGCCGAGACGGGTGAGCCCGGCGGCGGCGAGGACCACCGCATCCAGCTCGCCGGCGGCGACCTTGCCCAGGCGCGTGTCGACGTTGCCGCGCAGGTCGACGACGTCGAGGTCGGGACGCTGCGCCTTCAGCTGAGCGACGCGGCGGGGCGAACCGGTGCCCACCCGCGCGCCCTCGGGCAGCGTCTCGAGCGTCAGGCCGTCACGGGCGCAGAGCGTGTCGCGGGCGTCGGCGCGCTTCGGCACCGCGCCGACGACCAGCCCGGGAGCGGGCGCGGTCGGAAGGTCTTTGAGGGAGTGGACGACGAGGTCGACCTCGCCCGCCCGAAGGGCGTCCCGCAGGACCGTCGCGAAGACACCCGTGCCGCCGAGCTGCGCCAGCGACTCTCGCGACGTGTCGCCCTGCGTGGTGACCGTGACGAGCTCGACGTCCAGTCCGGTCGCCCGGGCGATCGACTGCGCGACCGCCGTCGTCTGCGCCACGGCCAAGGCGCTGCCACGCGTCCCGACCCGCAGCACGCCGTCGCGGCGCTCGGCCGCGCCGTCGACCCTCGTCACGGTCCCGGTCACGGCGCCAGCCCCGCAGCCGCCGGCTTGAAACCGAGTCGGACGTTCTCGCAGCACCCCGGACGGCACACGTCGTACCAGGGGCCGAGCGAGGTGACGGCGGGACGCTGGTCGACGGGGACGCCGTCGCGGCGCTCCAGGACCAGGTCGACGAGACCCTTCACGAAGGTCGCGTGGGTGCCGGGGGTGGGGACGCGGACGGCCACGAGGCCGTTCTCGTCACTGGTCTCCATGGCCTCGTTGTCGAGGTCCCAGAGCACTTCCATGTGGTCGCTCATGAAGCCGAGCGGCACGATCACGACGGCCTTGACGCCGGTGGCGGGAAGCTCGGCGATGCGGTCGTTGATGTCCGGCTCGAGCCACGGCATCGAGGGCGGGCCGGAGCGGGACTGGTAGACCAGATCCCACCCGACGGTGCCGCCGGTCGCGGCGTGCGAGACGACCTCCGCCACGGCCAGGTGCTGCGCGGCGTAGGCACCACCCTCCCCGAACCCGCGCTCGGCAGGGCCGGACTTCGCGGCGTCGCTCGACGGGATGGAGTGCGTCGAGAACAGGATGCGCACCTCCTTCGCCGGGTCGAGGCCGGGCAGCTTCTGCTGCAGCTCGTCGATGGCGTTCTTCACGCCCTCGATGAACGGCTCCACGAAGCCGGGGTGGTCGAAGAACTGGCGCACCTTGTCGATCTCGATGCGGCCGAGCAGGCCGGTCGACTCGAGGGCGGCCGCGTAGTCCTCGCGGTACTGGCGGCAGCTCGAGTACGAGGAGTAGGCGCTCGTCGCGATGGCGATCAGCTTGGTGAAGCCGCGCTCATGGGCCTCGCGCAGCGCGTCGGCGAGGTACGGGTCCCAGTTGCGGTTGCCCCACAGCACCGGCAGTTCGATGCCGCGCGAGGCGAGCTCCGCCTCCAGCGCCGCCTTCAACTCGCGGTTCTGGTCGTTGATCAGGCTGACGCCGCCGAAGTGGCGGTAGTGGTGGGCCACCTCCTCCAGACGCTCCTCGGGGATGCCGCGCCCGCGGGTGACGTTGCGGAGGAACGGGATGACGTCGTCCTGGCCCTCGGGACCGCCGAAGCCGGCGAGCAGGATCGCGTCGTAGGCGACCGGCTCGGTCACGTGCTCCGGCCCGGACGCCGCGGCCGGGGTCGCGCCCAGCACGCGCTGGGCCGTCTGCGCATCCGTCACTGCAGGACCTCCACGAGCTCGGCGGCCGTGATGCGCCGGCCGGTGTAGAACGGGACCTCTTCGCGGACGTGGCGGCGGGCCTCGGTGTACCGGAGCTCGCGCATCATGTCGACGAGATCGGTGAGCTCGTCGGCCTCCATCGGCAAGATCCACTCGTAGTCGCCGAGCGCAAACGAAGCGACGGTGTTGGCGAGCACATTGCGGAACGCGGCGCCCTTGCGCCCGTGCTCAGCGAGCATCTTGCCGCGGTCCTCGTCCGGGAGCAGGTACCACTCGTAGCTGCGCACGAACGGATAGACGCACAGCCAGTTGCGCGCCTCCTTGCCCCGCAGGAAGCCGGGGACGTGCGCCTTGTTGAACTCGGCGTCGCGGTGCACGCCCATGGCGTTCCAGGTGGGGAGGAGGGTCTTGAGCAGGCGGGTGCGACGCAACTGGCGGAGACCCCACTGCAGCGTCTCGGCCTCCGGGCCGTGCAGCCAGATCATCACGTCGGCGTCGGCGCGCAGGCCGGAGACGTCGTAGAGGCCGCGGGTGGTGACGCCCTGCAGCTCGATGTCGGCGATCACGCCGTCGAGCTCCTGCACGGCCTTGGGCACGTCGGTGCCGTCGAGGTCGTCGGGACGGGCGGGGTCGCGGCGCAGGACGGCCCAGAGCGTGAAGCCGGAGGGGGTGTCGTTGGGGGTTTCGGGGGCGGACGACTCTGCCGGAGCGGCAGCCGGGGTACTCATACCCACAGTCTCCCTCGCAAACCTGGGAAGGCCAAAAACGGGCGCCGGCTCACCGGCGGACGAGGCTCACGACGCCCCAGACGATTCCCGCCACGGCGACCGCCGCGCCCACCGCGATGCCGACCAGCGCGACGGGGTTCTCCGCACGCAGACGCTGGATGCGCTCGGCCGTGCGCTTCGGCACGTTGAGTTTGTACTCGATGGCGTCCACGGTCGCCGCGAGCTGCGCCCGCGCCCGCTCGACGTCGCTGCGGTCAGTTGTCATACTTCCCCAGTCCCTTCAGCGCGTCGGCGTCCAGCTTGACGCTGTCGATGGTCTGCGACGGGGCGACGCCGTCCATCCTCTTGAACGAGCGGACGCCGATGAGCACGAGTACGACGGCGATGATCACCAGGGCCCCGAAGACGATCAGCGCCGCAGCCCAGGCCGGGAGCGCGACCGCGATGCCGAGGATGGCCGCTGCGATGAGGACGCCGAGCGCGTAGAACAGCAGGAGCGCCGCTCCCACGAGGAGGCCTATGCCGACCCCGGCATACTTGGCCTTCTCGGCGAACTCGGCCTTGAGGTGGTTCAGCTCGGCCTTGAGGAGCCCGATGACGAGCTTGGGCAGGTCGGAGACCAGCTGCCCCAGGGACTTGGCCCGCGCGCTCTCGGCGCGTTCGCGGTCGGTCATCGCGTCTCCCCTCGTCGTTTCCGTACAGTACCCCCGTCAGGGCGTGGTGTTGCTGCGTCCCTGCGCCGAGGCCACCGGGGGCGCCTGGTACGGCGCCTTGGCCTCACGGCGGCGGTCGTTCGCCCGGACGACGAGCTTCTTGACCGTGATGTACGCGGTCTCCGGGAACTCGCCCACCTTGTCGGCGACGAAGTCCTGGGCGCTGTGCACCTGCTTCTGCACCGTCGGCGACTCCCAGACCTTGGTGGCCGCGGCCTTGATCTGCTCGTAGCGCTCGCGCCCAGCGCGGGCGCCGAGCACGAAGCCCACCGCCGCTCCGGTGACGAAGAGGATCTTGCCGCGCATCGCGCCTCCCAGTGTCTCGATCAGTCCGTGTCGATCAGTCGGTCTGCGGGTCGTCGGCCGCCAGGGCGGCTGTGAGCCCCTTCCAGCGAACGCCTCGCACACGCTCAGCGGTGCGTCGCGCATCCGGGATGACGGAGGCGAGGCCCGTACCGGTCAGCCAGGACCCGGTGACCTCGAGACCCTCGACGCCGTCGACCTCGGAGCGGACGCGCTCGATGCGTTCCCGCTGCCCCACTGTCGCATACGGCAGGGCGTTCGTCCAGGGGGTGCGCGCGAATGCGGTCACGGAGGATTCCGCGATCGGAATATTGAGCAGGCGGGAGGCGTCAGCGATCGCCTGGGCACGGAGTTCGGCGTCGGCGAGCGCGACCGTCTCGGCCGGGCGGCCGGCGCGTCCATAGGAGAGGCGGACCACGTGGCGTCCCGGCCCGGCGGCCTCGGCGACCCACCCCCACTTGGCGCTGGAGTGGGTCATCGCCTTTGCGCGGACGTCGGCGCCGGGCACATCCGCCACGAGCACGCCGGTGCCGACCGGCGTGGACGCCAGGCGGTCGTCCTCGACGACCAGGGTGACCAGCTCGACACTGGAGGCGGCAGGCCAGGCCAGCTCGGAGAGGCCGGTGAGGCCGACGGAGGCGAGGAGAGGCAGGGCGGCGTCGGCGGGCGCGGCGAGCGCGAGCGCGTCGGCCACCCGTTCCTCACCGTCGGCGGTCCGGATGATCCAGCGACCGGGACGCTCCTCGTCCTCGTCGTCGCGGGGCGTCCACGGCTCGATCGTCACGACGCCCGCTGCGGTGCGGATGAGGCCGCCTCGCGCCTCGATATCGGCAGCGAGCGTCTGCGGCAGTCGCCACATCCCTCCGCGGATACCGCCGACCGCGCTGCCCGCCTTGGACGCCGCGCGCAGCTCCCCGACGGCGCCGGAGAGCGAGCCCAACCGGGTCAGCGCAGCGTTCAGGCCTGGCGCGACGACGTCCACATCCAGGTCGTCGGGCGATGCCGAGTAGACGCCGGTCGCGACCGGCGCGACCAGGAGTTCGAGCACCTTCTTGCCCATGCGCTTGCGCACGAGCGTGCCGAGCCGCCGCTCCGTCCCGATCTTGAGGACCGGCATCAGGCGGTCGAGGTAGGCGCGGAACGCGCCGCCCGCGCCGATGGCGGCCACCACATCCGAGGCCAGCGGCGAGCTCGGGATGCCGAGGAGCCCGGCCTTGGGCAGCGGCACGGACGTCGAGCCGTGGCGCACCCACGCGCCGGAGGGGTTGGGCTGCACCACGTCATCGTCGAGCCCGAGGTCGTGGAGCAGTTCGGCGACGTGTCCGCCACGGGTGGCGAAGCTCTCAGCGCCGGCATCCAGCGTCATCCCGCCGAGTTCGAGCGGTGCGACGCTGCCGCCCACCCGGTCGGCCGCCTCCAGCAGCGTCACCTCGAAACCGGGCCGGGCGCACTCGCGCGCCGCGACCAGGCCGGCCATACCGCCGCCGATCACGACCACGCGTGTCGGCGGCGCCTCGACGGCGTGCCGGATCTCCTCGCCGAGCTCGTCGTGCGTGAGCGGTTCGCCGGGGAGGATCGGCTCGTCGCTCATTCCGGGCGCCACCCGTGCACGAGCTCGACCACGCGGGTCAGCACTGTCGGGTCGGTCTCCGGCGGAACGCCATGGCCGAGGTTGAGCACATGGGCGGGGGCTTCGCGGCCGCGGTCGAGCACATCGAGGGCGTGGGCCTCGAGCACCGGCCACGGCGCGTCGAGCATCGCGGGGTCGACGTTGCCCTGCACTGGGACCACGTGACCGAGGCGGCGGCTGCCCTCGTCGAGCGGGATGCGGTAGTCGATGCCGACCGCGTCCGCGCCGACCTCGTGCATCGCCTTCAGGAGCTCGCCGGTGCCGACGCCGAAGTGGACGAGCGGCACGTTGCGGACCTCGGCGATCGGGTCCTCGGCGCCGTCGACCGCGGGGATCTCATACGTCACGTCGCGCACGTGCGACAGCGCGCGGGCCGAGGCCGGCGCGACATGCGCGACGTAGTCGTGCAGCGACAGGGAGCCGGCCCAGGAGTCGAACAACTGCGCCGCGCTGGCGCCCGCAAGCACCTGCGCACGGAGGAAGGCCCCGGAGATGTCGGCCGTCCAGGCCATGAGCCGCTGCCAGGCCTCAGGGTCGGCGTGCATGAGCGTGCGGGCGCGGATGTGGTCCTTGGACGGGCCGCCCTCGACGAGGTAGGCCGCGAGAGTGAACGGAGCGCCCGCGAAGCCGATCAGCGGGGTGTCGCCGAGCTCGGCGATGGTCAGCCGCACGGCCTCCTGGATGGGCGCGAAGACGTCGTCGCCCAGGGACGCCGGGTCGATCGCGGTCAGCCGGTCGACATCAGCCGAGGTGCGCACCGCCTCAGCGAAAACCGGCCCCTTGCCCGGCTGGATCTCGACGTCGACGCCCGCCAGCTTGAGCGGCACGACGATGTCGCTGAAGAAGATGCCCGCATCCACGCCGTGGCGGCGCACCGGCTGCAGGGTGATCTCGCTCGCCATGGCCGGGTCGAGGCAGGCGTCGAGCATGCGCGTGCCGACCCGGAGTTCGCGGTACTCCGGGAGCGACCGTCCCGCCTGGCGCATGAACCAGACCGGCGTCACCTCCGTGCGCTCGCCCTGATAGGCGCGGACGAGGGGGCTGGACGCGGTGCGGCCGGCGGAGAGG
Organism: Leifsonia poae; assembly: GCF_050632865.1. GTDB lineage: Bacteria > Actinomycetota > Actinomycetes > Actinomycetales > Microbacteriaceae > Leifsonia > Leifsonia poae_B. Next base: position 523,077 of record NZ_JBODSA010000003.1, read on the forward strand.
GGATGCTCGGGTGCGAGGGTGGTCACCCCACGATTCTGCCAGGGCCCTCCCTGACAGCCGGCTGGGGCCGATTCGAGGTTGCCGAAGCGCAAGCGTAGGCTTCGTCTGTGCTTCTGTGCTTCTCGTCGAGTCACCGCACGGCTGACTTCGACCTCCTGGAACGGCTCGAGCGTCACGCTCCGGCCATCACCGCCGCACTCTCGGAGCACAGCGACATCGTCTCGGGCTCGGTCGTCCTCGCGACCTGCAACCGTTTCGAGGCGTACCTCGACATCGACGAGCCCCTTCCCGCCGCCCGCGCCGTCTCCGCCGAGGCCGTGCTGGACGCGGTCAGCAGCGCCGCCGGAATCGACCCCGACCAGCTCCGCGCCGCCAGCGCCGTCTACAGCGAGCACGCCGTCGCCGAGCACCTGTTCGCCGTGACCAGCGGGCTCGAGTCGGTGGTCGTCGGAGAGGGCGAGATCGCCGGACAGGTGCGCCGGGCGCTCGAGACGGCCCGCACCTCCGGGTCGGTCACGAGCGAACTGGAGCGCCTGTTCCAGGTCGCCTCGCGCACGTCGCGCGGGGTCAAGAACCGCACCGGCATCATGACCGCCGGCCGCTCGATGGTCCGCCTCGCTCTCGACCTCGCCGAGAGCCGGGTCAGCGACTGGGGGCAGACGCGCGTGCTGCTCGTCGGCACCGGCAAGTACGCCGGCGCGAGCCTCGCGGCGCTGCGCGACAAGGGCGCGACGGATGTGCGGGTCTACTCCCCTCCGGACGCGCGCCGAAGTTCGCGGCGTCGCACGACATCCTCCCCGTGTCGGCCGACGGGCTCCTCGACGCGCTCGCCGAGAGCGACCTCGTCGTCACGTGCTCGGCGGTCACCGACTACGTGCTGACCAACGCCATCCTGGACGAAGCGCTGGCGCTCCCGGGCGCCGTCGAGCGCCGCCTGGTCGTCGACCTCGGCCTCCCGCGCAACGTCGACCCCGCCGTCGCCGAGCTCGCGGGCGTCGAGCTGCTGGATCTCGAGACCATCAGCCTCCACGCCCCGCTGAAGGAGCTGCACGCCGCCGACGACGCACGCAGCATCGTGGATGCGGCCGCCGCCGAATACAAGGCGCGGACCGCCGAGCAGGAGGTCACCCCGGCGCTCGTCGCTCTCCGCAAGCATGTCTTCGACGTGCTGGACGCCGAGATCGAGCGCGCCCGCAGCCGCGGTGACGCCAGCGAGCAGACCGAGGCGGCCCTCCGCCACCTCGCCGGGGTGCTGCTCCACACGCCATCCGTGCGCGCTCGCGAGCTGGCCCGCCAGGGCGACGCGCAGTCGTTCATCGAGGGCGCGGCCGCGCTGTTCGGCGTGGACGTCGACGCCGAGGCCGCCGCCCGACCCCGCCTGACCGCCGTCGACGACGAGTCTGCGGCATCCTGACCCGACCTGAAGGAGCGACCGTGAGCGACGAAGCCACCACGACCGCCGTCGAGCCGCACGGCGCGACCAACCTCCCGTACGCCGCCGAGGCGCTGCACACCGAGCGGCTGCTGCTGCGCCCGCTCAACACGGGAGATCTGGAGGACGCGCACGCCTACCAGAAGCTGAAGGACGTCGTCCGCTACCTCTACTGGGAGGTGCACGACCACGACGAGTCCGCGGAGCACCTGCGCAAGCGCATCGCGATGAACCGCCTCGCCGAGAACGGCGACGGCATCGTCTTCGCGGTCGAGCTGGCCGACCCGACGGGCGGCCCGGGCCGCGTCATCGGCGACATCAGCCTGTTCCTCAAGAACGCGAACTGGGGCAAGTTCGAGATGGGCTGGGTGTTCCACCCGGCCGCGCACGGCCACGGCTACGCGACCGAGGCGGCTCAGCGCGTCCTCGAGCTGTGCTTCGACGAGCTCGGTGCCCACCGAGTCTTCGCGCAGCTGGACGCCCGCAACGACGCCTCGGCCCGCCTCTGCGAGCAGATTGGGATGCGGCAGGAGGCGCTGCTGCGCGAGACCGAGATCTTCAAGGGCGAGTGGGCGGACACGGCGGTGTACGCGATCCTGGAGCAGGAGTTCCGCAGCGCACGCTGACCGCTCGCGACGGCGCGCGCCGCTTCCTCAGTAGGATGGACGGGTCCCACCTACCCGCATCGCACAGGGAGCACCATGGCCGCACCGTCGAGACTGGATTCCGTCATCACGCTGGCGCAGCACCGCGGATTCGTCTTCCCCTCCGGCGAGATCTACGGCGGAACGCGTTCGGCGTGGGATTACGGTCCCCTCGGCGTGGAGCTGAAGGAGAACATCAAGCGCGAGTGGTGGAACTCGTTCGTGCGCGGTCGCGGCGACATGGTGGGCCTGGACTCGGCGATCATCCTGCCGACCGCGGTGTGGCAGGCGTCCGGTCACGTGCAGGTCTTCAGCGACCCGCTGACCGAGTCGCTGATCACCCACAAGCGCTACCGCGCCGACCACCTGTTCGAAGCGTACGAGGCCGAGCACGGCCACCCGCCGGCGAATGGCCTCGACGACATCCCCGACCCGGACCACCCCGACAAGGTGGGCCAGTGGACGCCGATCCGCCAGTTCTCGGGCCTCATGAAGACCTACCTCGGCGTCGTCGACGACGAGTCGGGCCTGCACTACATGCGCCCGGAGACCGCGCAGGGCATCTTCACCGACTTCGCCTCGGTGCTGCAGACCTCACGCAAGAAGCCGCCGTTCGGCATCGGCCAGATCGGCAAGGCGTTCCGCAACGAGATCACGCCGGGCAACTTCATCTTCCGCACGCGTGAGTTCGAGCAGATGGAGATCGAGTACTTCGTCGAGCCGGGTACCGACGAGCAGTGGTTCGACACCTGGATCGACCTCGCCTGGGAGTGGTTCACCGACCTCGGCATCAAGCCGGAGCACATCCGCCGGTTCGAGCACCCCAAGGACTCGCTGGCCCACTACTCGAAGCGCACGATCGACATCGAGTACAAGTTCGACTTCGTCGGCAGCGAGTGGGGCGAGCTCATGGGCGTCGCGAACCGCACCGACTTCGACCTGAAGACGCACATCGAGCACTCGAGCAAAGACCTCAGCTACTTCGACCAGAACAAGAACGAGCGCTACGTGCCGTACGTGATCGAGCCGTCCTTCGGTCTGACGCGTGCGCTCATGGCGTTCCTGGTCGACGCGTACGACGAGGAGCAGGTGCCCAACGCCAAGGGCGGAACCGACAAGCGCACGGTGCTGCACCTCGACCCGCGCCTGGCGCCGGTCAAGGTCGCGGTGCTGCCGCTGTCGCGCAACGAGGCCCTGTCGCCGCTGGCCCGCGGGCTGGCCGACCGGCTCCGCAAGCGCCGCAACGTCGACTTCGACGACTCGGGCGCGATCGGCCGCCGCTACCGCCGGCAGGACGAGATCGGCACGCCGCTCGCGGTCACGGTCGACTTCGACTCGCTCGAGGACGACGCGGTGACCGTGCGGGATCGCGACTCGATGCAGCAGGAGCGCATCCCGCTGGAGGGCCTGGACCGTTACCTGGCGGAGCGGCTTAAGGAGATCTGAGCCGCGACGCCCCCGGGGAGGTCGATCACGTGGATCCGCTCAGCATCCGCATCGTCGACGGCCCCGTGCTCCCGGTGTGCCTCGCCCTGAGCGCGGCCTTCGTGCTCTACCTGCTCATCCGCCCGGTCACCGTGCGGTGGGCGCTGACCGCGCTGCTCGGCATCCTGGGCGGCGCCGTGGTCGCGGTCGGTGTCTACGCACTGCTGAACGCCGTCGATGCGTTCGGCAGCCCGTTGCCCCACGAGGTCGCGTTCTGGGCGATGGGCACGTTCGCCGCGATCGGACTCGCCGTTGTGAACCTGTGGCGGTCGCGCTGGTGGCGGAAGCTGATCGCGTCCGTCGGCATCCTGCTGTTCGCGATCACGGGCGGGCTCGGGATCAACGCGTACTACGGGCTCGACCCGACGCTGAGCTCGCTGTTCGGCATCACGGACGCCGGGCACATCCACGTCGGCCCGCACACCAGCACGGCCGACCCGACCCGGCCTCTCTACGAGACGTGGAAGCCGCCGACCGACCTTCCCGCCAAGGGACAACAGGGCAGCGAGGTCATCCCGTCCGCCGGGTTCGCTGCGCGGCCTGCGGGCATCTACCTGCCGCCGGCCGCTCTGGTGAAGGACCCTCCCCCGCTGCCGGTGGTCCTGTTCATGATGGGCTACCCCGGCAACCCCGATCCCAGCTACATCGGCGGCGTGCTCGACACCTACGCCGCGCAGCACGAGGGCCTGGCGCCGATCGCCGTCGTCGCGGATCAGATCGGTACGCAGGGCGATCCGGCCTGCGCCGACTCCACCACCTTCGGCACCGCCGAGACCTACATCGTGGATGAGGTGCCCGCCTGGATCCGCGGCCACCTGGGCGTGCTTCAGGATCCGAAGTACTGGACCATCGGCGGTTACTCCAACGGCGGCGCCTGCGCGTTCAAGTACGCGGCGCAGTATCCCGACCGGTTCGGCAATCTGCTCGTGGTGTCCGGCGACGAGTACCCGGGTGTGGAGATCCAGCAGCAGACGATCGACCAGGTGTTCGGCGGGAACGCCTCCGCGTTCGACGCCGCCAAACCGACGTCGATCCTCGCGGCGAACCCCGGCAGGTATTCCGCGATGACGGCGGTCTTCACGGTCGGCGGCGACGATCCGACCTTCCTTCCGGGCGTGCAGCGGATGTCGCAGGCGGCCCGGGCGGCGGGGATGCAGACCACCTACTACGTCGTCCCGGGCGCGGGCCATGTGGTCGACGCGCTGGAGGGCGGGCTCACCAAGGACTTCTCGATCCTCTACCCTGTGCTGGGACTGAGCCCACCGTGACGGAGGCCCGCATGAGCACCGCAGACACCGCGAACGCGGCGGCCGCGTCGTCCTCGTCGACGCCGCCGGCGCAGAAGGGCGACCGCGGCGACGGCTTCGGACGTGCGGTGCTGCGCTACGCGCGGATCGCGCCGGCGAGCATCGCGCTGGCCGTCATCGTGCTGGTCAGCTCCGTCATCACCGGGACGCTGTGGAGCGCGGCGACCACCGGCGGCGACTCGTTGGTGTGGGCGGCGGGCGTCACCACGACGGTCCGCGCCGGCTTCTGGTGGACACCGGTCACGGCGCTGTTCGTGCCGGAGGACCCCATCCAGCTCGTCATCGCGATCGTCTTGGCGCTCACGGTCATGGCGGCGGCGGAGCGGCTGCTCGGCACACCGCGGACGATCCTGGCCTTCTTCGTCACCGGCGTCCTCGCGGTGCTCGGTGGCGTTCTGCTGCAGTGGGGCGCGGCGAGCGCCGGGGAGATCTGGGCGACGGTCACCGAGTTCGACTTCACCCTGGATCCGACGGTCGGCATCGTCGGCACGCTCATCACGGCGAGCGCCTTCGCCAGCTCGCTGTGGCGGCGGCGGATCCGGCTGCTCACCTTCGCGGTGGTGCTCGCCTTCGTGCTCTACAACGGCGATCAGAACAATGTCTACCGACTGATCGCGGCCCTCCTCGGCCTGCTGCTCGGCGTGGTCCTGCGGCGCGGTCCGCTCCGTCGCCTCCACCGCAGTTCGCACGGGGAAACGCGCAACCTGGTCGCGGCGATCATCGCCATCACCGCGTTCGGGCCGCTGCTCGCGCTGCTGCCGCCCGGCGGCTTCGGGCCGCTCTCGTTCGTCGCGTCGCTGTTCGAGCAGCCGGCCGTGGATGTCGCCGACGTGCTCAGCCGCTGCGACGTGTCGTACTCGAGCAACTGCCGCAGCGAGCTGTTGATGGTCTCGGTGCAGGGTCCCGGGCCGCTGCTGCTGTCCGTGCTCCCGCTCGTCCTGCTCCTGCTCACCGCGATCGGTCTGCGGCGCGGTCGCCGGTTCGCGCTGCTGCTCGGCATCGTCGTCAACGCGGCGATGCTGGTGCTGCCGTTCACCGTGCTGGGCGGTGACATCCAGCTGCAGGTGGACAGCATCGCGGCGCTCGGGCCGGCGATCGAGATCCTGCTGTGGCTGCTCGCGGCGTTGCTGGTGCCGATCACGTCCATCGCGCTGCTGATCGCGACGCGGCGGCAGTTCCAGCTGCGGTCACCGCGGGAGGCGGTCGCCCGGTTCACGATCGTGGTGGTCTGCTCCTTCGCCCTGCTCGCGCTCGTCTACCTCGTGGCGGGTCTGTGGTCGTTGACCGAGTTCGTGCCGGACGCGACGGTCGCCGACGTCTTCGCCTCCACGCTCCGCCGTTTCGTCCCCGCCGGATTCCTGTCCGCCTTGGGAACGCCGATCATCCCGACGGTGCCGATCGTCATTTTGATCTACCAATGGGTCGGGCCGGTGTTCTGGACCGTCTTCGTCTTCGCCACCCTGCAGCTCTACCGTTCCTCGTTCACCGGGCGGACGCTCGCCGACGAGGAGCACTTTCGCTCGCTGCTGCGCGAGGGCGGCGGCGGGACGCTGGGCTTCATGGGGACCTGGCCCGGCAACGTCTACTGGTTCAGCGCCGACGGGGAGTCGGCCATCGCGTACCGGGTGATCGGCGGCATCGCGATCACCCTCTCCGACCCGGTGTGCCGCCCGGATCGGGCCGAGCGCACCATCGCCGAGTTCGTCCAGTTCTGCGACGTGAACAGCTGGACGCCGGTGTTCTACAGCATCCACGAGCAGTACCTCCCGGTGTTCGACGCGCTCGGCTGGCCGTCGATGTCCGTCGGCGAGGAGACGCTGATGCATCCGCAGACCTTCGACCTGGTCGGGAAGCCCTGGCAGAAGGTCCGGCAGGCCCACAACCGCGGCGTCAAGGCGCAGATCTCGACGCTCTGGACGAGCTGGGACGACCTGTCGCCGCTGATCCAGACACAGATCACGGCCGTCAGCGAGCAGTGGGTGTCGGAGAAGGAGTTCCCCGAGATGGGCTTCACGCTGGGCGGGATCGCCGAGCTGAAGGATCCGGACGTGCGGCTCTACCTGGCGTTCGACCCCGGCGGCGGCCTGCAGGCGGTCACCAGCTGGCTGCCGAGCTGGCGTGACGGGCGCGTCATCGGCTGGACCATCGACTTCATGCGGCGGCCGGACGGCTCGATGCCCGGGATCATGGAGTTCGTCATCGCCTCCGCGGCGCAGCGGATGCGCGAGGACGGCGTCGAGGTGCTGAGCCTGTCCGGTGCGCCGCTCGCGACCAAGCCGTTGTCCGACGGCGACCCGGAGGAGCGGACCGCGATGGACCACCTGCTCGCGTTCCTCGCCCGGACTCTGGAGCCGGCCTACGGATTCGCGTCCCTGTTCTCGTTCAAGAGCAAGTTCAACCCGACCTACGAGACGATCTACATGGCGTATCCCGACTCGCTGGCGCTGCCGGCGATCGGCAACGCGATCGGCAAGGCGTACCTGCCGGACGCCAATGCGCGGGAGTACGTGGCTCTGGCCCGGACGCTGGTGCGCTGAGCTAGGCGGTGTCGCGGCGGATGCGCCGCGAGATGAGCAGCCAGGCCAGGCCGCTGCCGACGACGAACAGCAGCTCGAAGCCGAGCAGCGCGAGGCCCGCGAGCGCCGGGTTCCACGGAAGGGTCTGGGCGAGCCAGGTCGCGCCGTTGAACAGTCCGTGCGCCGCCGCGACACCGAGATACGCGAGCACGACGCCGAGCGTCAGCCGGAACCGTCCGTTGCGCGCCGCCGCGAAGACCGCGGCACCGAGCAGCGCGGAGAAGACGGGATGCAGGAACGGCCCGGTCAGCTCCCGGCCGATCGTCGTGCCGACGAAGAGCCCGAAGCCGCTGCCGTTCTCCTGCCCGCGGGCGAACGCCTCCTGCAGGTAGCCAAGGTTCTCGATCACGCTGAACCCGAGGCCGACCGCCCCACCCACGAAGAGGCCGATGCGCGCGTTCTTCACCGGGAGCTTCAGCGCCAGCAGCACCACGGCCGCGATCTTGACCAGCTCCTCGACCACGCCCGCCGTCACCAGCGCGACGCCGCTCGGGTGCGCGGCCGTCCCTCCTGCCGCCACGTCGATCAGGCTGTTCACGGGACCGGCGACCAGCGTCGCCGCCAGGCCGCCGACCCCGGCGATGATCACCAGCCGGGACGCGGTCAGTCCGTCCTCGGGCCGCAGCCGGTAGCACATCATGTACAGGATGACGGCCGCCACGGTCGCTGCGCCGGTCACCAGCAGGTAGGGCGAGAGCACGACCGGGCCGTCGTCGGCCGCGTGCGGCGCGATGGCGGACAGCAACAGGCTGAAACCGATCAGCCAGAGCCAGATGAAGACGCTCGCGCCGGCGATGATCCAGCCGCCGAAGCGCCCGATCCACTTGTGCGGCGGGCGCGGGCGGCGCACGGGTTGCACCGGCTGCATCGGCGCCACCGCGGCGAGCGGGTACGTGTAGGCGGTCCATCCCGCACCGCTCCACCACCGGAGGAACCGCGCGTCCTGCGGGTCGGCGTACCAGCCCGCGGGCGGGAGCGCGCCGTGCTGCTCGGCGGGCTGGTGGTGCGAGGGGGCCATGGTCACGGCGCCAGCCTACGGAGTGGAGCTGTGCTCTCTCTCGACCCCGTCCGGGCCACACGGCGAGCCTGACCGCACGTGGAACCGCGCGCTGGGACACTGGAGTCTGAGAGCACCAGAAGGACCAGCATGCGTTTCACCACTCCAGGCCGCAAGGCCGCCGTGATCGCGGTGCTCGTCGCCGTGAACCTGCTGCTCGCCCTCCTCGTCGACGCCCTGCACTCGCAGGCCGGGTCGATCGTCCTGACCGTCCTCCAGCTGGCCGCTTGGTACCTCGTGAGCCGGATGTTCCGCGGCCCCGGCGAGTCGGTGCGTGCGGCGCGACCGTGGTGGCGGATGACGAACCGGCCACTGCTGAGCGGCGTGCTCGCTGTCGTCTACGGCGTGCTCGCGCTGGTCAACGTCGGGTTCTCGTTCGCCGGCTACGGCAGCCTGTCGGGCACCGTCTCCATTCTCGCCGAGCTCGTGCTCGCCGGCCTGTTCACGGTCTCCTTCCGACGCCTCTCGTCGCTGGCCCGCGCTGCGGCCTGACCCGTAGGCTGGGCGCATGACGCTCGACTCCGGTATCCGCACCGACGAACTCGACCCCGCCGTCCGCCCGCAGGACGACCTCTTCCGTCACGTGAACGGCAAGTGGCTCGACCGCACCGAGATCCCGGCCGACAAGGCGCGCTGGGGTTCGTTCATGGTGCTGGCGGAGGAGTCGGAGAAGGCGGTCCACGAGATCGTCGAGCAGGCGCAGAACGCCGACGAGGGCACGGAGGAGCGGAAGTTCGGCGACCTCTACACAAGCTTCATGGACGAGGAGCGGATCGACGCCCTCGGGGTGGAGGCGATCCGCGACGAGCTGACCTTCGCCGACGGCGTGGACAGCATCCCGAGCCTGCTCTCGACCATCGGCAAGCTCGAGCGCCGCGGCCTCGGCGGGTTCTATCAGCTGTTCGTCGACAACGACCCGGGCGACCCGGAGCGCTACCTCGTCTTCCTGGAGCAGTCCGGCATCTCGCTGCCCGACGAGTCGTACTTCCGCGAGGAGCGGTTCGCGCCGGTGCGCGAGGCGTTCGTCGCACACATCCAGCGGATGTTCGAGCTCGCCGGCATCGACGACGCGCCGACCCGTGCTCAGCGCGTCTTCGACCTCGAGACGGCCATCGCGGCGCAGCACTGGGACAACGTCGCCTCCCGCGACTCCGAGAAGACCTACAACCTTTACAGCTGGGCGGACGCGAAGGCCGTCTTCGACGGCGGCGCGACCGGCCAGGCGGCGGACCTTGACGTCTGGGCCGACGCCCTCGGCGCCCCCAGGGCGCGCTGGCCGAGGTCGTGCTGCGGCAGCCGTCGTTCACCGCCGGCCTCGCGGGTCTGCTCACCGAGGACCGCCTGGACGCCTGGCGCGACTGGCTGACCTGGCAGGTCATCCACGGCGCGGCGCCCTACCTCTCGGGCGACTTCGTGGAGGCGAACTTCGACTTCTACGGCCGCACCCTGACCGGAACCCCGCAGATGCGAGCCCGCTGGAAGCGCGGCGTCTCGCTCGTCGAGGGCGCGATGGGCGAGGCCGTCGGTCGCATCTACGTCGAGCAGCACTTCCCGCCCGCGGCGAAGGAGCAGATGGACGCGCTGGTCGCGAACCTCATCGAGGCCTACCGCCAGAGCATCCAGCACCTCGAGTGGATGGGCGAGGAGACGCGGAAGCGCGCGCTGGACAAGCTCGAGAAGTTCACGCCGAAGATCGGCTACCCGGTGAAGTGGCGCGACTACTCCAGCCTCGTCGTCGATCCGACGAACCTCGTCGGCAACGTCCGCGCGGCGGCGCTGTTCGAGTTCAACCGCGAGCTGGGCAAGATCGGCAAGCCGATCGACCGCGACGAGTGGTTCATGACCCCGCAGACCATCAACGCGTACTACAACCCCGGCTTCAACGAGATCGTCTTCCCGGCGGCGATCCTGCAGTTCCCGTTCTTCGATCCGGAGCGGGACGCGGCGGCCAACTACGGCGCCATCGGCGCGGTCATCGGGCACGAGATCGGCCACGGCTTCGACGACCAGGGCTCCAAGTTCGACGGCGACGGCCGCCTCGAGGACTGGTGGACGGAGGCGGACCGCGCGGCGTTCGAGAAGCGCACCGCGAGCCTGATCGAGCAGTACAACGCGCTCGCTCCCGCCCAGGTGCCCGAGCACCACGTCAACGGCGCGCTCACCATCGGCGAGAACATCGGCGACCTGGGCGGCCTCGGCATCGCCTGGAAGGCCTACCTGCTGTCGCTGAACGGCCAGGAGCCTCCCGTGGTCGACGGCCTGACCGGCGCCGAGCGGTTCTTCCTCTCGTGGGCGCAGGCCTGGCAGCAGAAGGGACGCGACGAGGAGGTCATCCGCCTGCTCGCGATCGACCCCCACTCGCCGAACGAGTTCCGCTGCAACCAGATCGTGCGCAACATCGACGCCTTCTACGAGACGTTCGATGTCGCCGAGGGCGACCGCCTGTGGCTCGCCCCGGCGGAGCGCGTCACCATCTGGTGACCTCCGCGCGCTCCTCCCGACCTCGCTGCGCGTGTCCCCCGAGCACGGGGTAACATCGTCCCTGTCGTCTTCGCACACACCCTCGCGAAGACGGCCGGCGGGGCCGGGAGGGGCGCCGCGGCGACGGCACAACCGACCGGAAGAAAGACCCCGCACCACCGTGACGATCCAGGCTCAAGAGTCCGCCCGCCGGGCACGCCAGGCGTCCACGCGCCGCGGGCGGCATCGGGCGCCTGGGTCGACGGAGACCTTCAGCCGCGGCTTCGACGCGCTGGGCCGACTGGCCGTCGCAGGCGTGCAGGTCTCGGCCCGGGCGACCGACCTGTCGACCGGCACCGTGCTCTTCTCCGTCGACGACCACGTCGTGATGCCGACGGCGAGCATCGGCAAGGTGCTGCTCCTGGTCGAGGTCGCCGCACGGCTGCAGTCCGGCGAGTTGAGCCCGCTGGCCCACCTGGACCGCGATCCGCGCGACATCGCCGGCGAGTCGGGCATCTGGCAGCACCTCCATGTGCCGTCCCTGCCTGTCGCCGACCTGGCGGCCCTCGTCGGGGCGACCAGCGACAACCTCGCCACCAACGTCCTGCTGCGCCGCGTCGGTCTGGAGGCTGTGAGCGCCCGGACGGAGTCGCTTGGCCTCACCCGCACCGCACTCCTCGACCTCGTGCGCGACCACCGCGGTCCGGACGACGCGCCACAGCTCTCTGTCGGCAGCGCCAACGAGCTCACCTGGCTGTTCTCCGCGCTCGCCCGCGGCGAGATCGTCAATCCGGCGACGAGCCAGCGGGTCATCTCCTGGCTGTCGCTCAACAGCGACTTCTCGCTGGTCTCCAGCGCGTTCGGGCTCGACCCGCACTCGCACCGGCACCCGGAGCACGGCATCCTGCTCGTCAATAAGACCGGCACCGACGACGGCGTGCGCAGCGAGGTCGGCGTGCTGCGGGGTCCGCGCGCAGGGGTCACATACGCGGTGTCGACCTACTTCGACGACACCAGCCTGCCTGAGCGCCTTGCCGTGATCGAGGGGATGCGAGCCGTCGGGCTCGATCTTCTCGAGTACGTCTTCTGAGGGCGCTCAGTCCTGCCGGGCGCTGCGGACCTGCTCCCACTCCGCGATGAGCTTGGGGAGACGTCCCTGCACGAAGCGGTAGAAGCCCGCCATGTCGCGCAGGCGCTCGGTCGCGGGCGACTCCGGGTCGCCCACCGCGGCGAGCCCCGCCTCCGCCTGGTCGGCGAGGGCGCCGTAGATCGGGCTGTTGCGCGCCATGAGCGCGTACCAGTCGCTCGGGATCTCGTACCGGTCCCTGCGGCTGCCGTTCTGCGCCAGCCGCCGGATGATGCCCAGCGTCTGCAGATAACGGACGGCGCCGGAGATGGCGGCGGCGCTGACGTCGAGACGTTCTGCCAGCTCGGCGGCCGTGAGCCCAGGCGACTCCGTGACGGTGAGCGCCATGAGCACGCGCGCCGGCATCCTCGGGAACCCGGCCGCGGTCAGGACGGCGGCGGAGTGCTCCATCACCTCGGCGAGCGCCGCCTCGTCTCTGGCCATGGGCACCGTCCCGTCTCTATCCGATGGCGAAGTCGCGTCGGCGGATCAGCGCCGCAGCTGCCGCGAGGGCGGCGATCGTGATGCCGAGCATCCAGTATCCCCCGGTCCAGTCGACGTCGCCGACCACGACCGGGGCGTCGGCGAACGGCGAGAGGTGGCGGATGCCGTCGGGAAGCTTGACGAGCACGCCGAAGATGCCGACGAACGCGCCGAGGCCCAGGGCGGTCCACCCGACCGGGACGGTCCAGCTCGGCAGCACGACGAAGAGCAGCGTCAGCACCCCGAGGTAGACGACCGCGACCGGGAACTGCGCGGCGGCTGCGGCGAACGACGCGCCCATCGTGGATGCATGCTCACCCGCCGCCAGTGCAGACAGGCCCGACGCGAGCGCCGCCGCCAGAAGCACGGCGACGACGGCTACGACGCCGACCACCACGAACGCGAACAGCCAGCGGAGTCGGGATACCGGCGTGGCGACGACCGTCTCGGCGGTACCCGACGCCTCCTCCTGACGCAGCCGGATCACCGCCTGCACCGCGCAGGCCGCCGCCAGGACACCGACGACGGAGAAGATCGCGGAGATGAAGAGCTGCGCGAGTGGACCGCTGCCGCCCGAGCCCATGTGGGACAGGGCGTCCCGGATGCCCGACAGGTCGGGGTTGTTGGCGAAAGAGCTGTTCACGACGTTCCCCAGGGCGCCCGCGAGGACGCCCGTCAAGGCTCCGCCGATCGTCCAGCCGAGGATGACCGGCCATTGCAGGCGCCAGGCCAGGCCGCCCATGCCCGAGAGAAGCGGGGATGCTGTGGCGCGGGCGGCCCTTTCCGGCACGACGCCCGCGCCGGTGTCGCGCACCGCCTGCAGCCCGAAGACGGCGACGACGAGCGCCGCCGCGAGGGCGAGCTGGAGCAGGACCGGGACCAGGTCGTCAGCGGTGTACGCCGCCGTCTGCTCGCCCCAGCCGATCGGGCTGAGCCAGGTGGGCCATCCCGATCGCAGCCGCAGGCCATCGCCGTACGGCGTCCCGATCGCGTCGCCGACGCCCCGCAGGAGGTAGGCCAGCACGACCACCGCTGACGCGTAGCCGTTCGCCGCACGAGACGTGCTGAAGATCTGCGCCAGCAGCAGGCCGACGCCGAAGAAGGCGAGCCCCGCGCCACCGGTGGCGGCCCCCGCGACGAACGACCCCGCTGCCGGAAGGCCGGCCGCGATGAACCCGAGCGCGACGACAAGGGTCAGCAGGATGTTCGTCACGACAGCGAGCACGACCGTCGCGCCGGTGGGGAGACGTCGCCCTGCCGGTGTGGAGGCGATCAGCTCGGCCCGCCCCGACTCCTCTTCGGCGCGCGAGTGCCGCACCGCGAGGAAGGTATTCATCAGCCCGGCGACCAGCGCCAGGAATGTGTAGATCTCGAAAAAGGTGAGCGCACCGAGCCCCGCGCCCCGCGGGAGCCCGCGCAGCAGGAGGATGGCGGGATTCGCCAGCGCCAACCGGATGAGTTCGGCCCTGCCGGCCGCATCGGCGTACGTCTGCTGGATGCTCGCCGCCGAGAACGCCGCGAGGACGCCGATGACGACGAGCCAGACCAGCAGCTGCCAACGATCGCGCCGGACGCGCTGCCTCAGCAGTGCGACCATGACCGCGAGGGAACTCGGTTGCGATGCCTCGGCGCCGGTGTGCGCGGACCGGACAGGAGCGGTCGCGGTGCTCATCGCCGTGCCTCGACGGACTCCGGCGCGGCCTCGGTGAGGTCGTCGCCGTAGTGCCGCAGGAACAGCTCCTCGAGTGATGGGGGCGCGACGGTCAGGCCGCGGACATCGAGGCGGGCGAGTTCTGCGAGAACCGGCGCGAGGGCGTCGCTGTCCGCGGTGAAGCGGACGCGCCCGTCCCGCACAGCGAGGTCGTGGGCGCTCGGGAGCTGCGCCAGCGCCTCCTGCGGCACGCCGTCGGCGCGGAAGGACACCTCGGTGCGGGTCAGGTGTCGGAGTTCGTCGAGCGTCCCGCTCTCGACCGTACGGCCTGCCCGGATGATGGTGACCCGGTCGCACAGCTGCTCGACCTCGGACAGGATGTGGCTGGAGAGCAGCACGGTCGCCCCCTCCGAAGCGATCCGCCGGATCTCACTGTTGAAGACGGCTTCCATCAGCGGATCGAGCCCGCTCGTCGGCTCGTCGAGGATGTAGAGGTCGGCAGGAGTGGCGAAGGCGGCGACGAGCGCGACCTTCTGCCGGTTGCCCTTGGAGTAGGCGCGGCCCTTCTTGGTCGGATCGAGCTGGAACACGTCCAGGAGCCGCTTGCGCCGTGCCGCGTACGCCGCCTTGTCGGTGGTGCCGCCGCGAAGGCGTGCGAGAAGGTCGATGGCCTCCCCGCCGGACAGGTTGGGCCACAGGCTGACATCGCCCGGCACATAGGCGATGCGCCGGTGCAGGTCGACCGCATCCTTCCACGGGTCGCGGCCGAACAGCGCCGCGCGGCCGCCGTTCGGTCGCGCGAGACCGAGCAGCACCCGGATCGTCGTGGACTTCCCGGCGCCGTTCGGGCCGAGGAAGCCGTGGACGGTCCCCTGCGTCACACTCAGGTCGAGACCATCGAGGGCGCGCACGCGTCCGAATCGTTTTTCAAGTCCGGAGACGTCGATCACCGCATCCATGGGCGTGATCATACGCTCGTTTCAGTAATTCGTGAAAGTTGTGATTTCAGCGAATCAGGCTTGTGAGCAGTCGATCGTCTCAATGCCCGCGTAGTCGTAGTCGGACGCGGAGTCGGGGATCGTGATGGTGACCGGAACGCCGGCCTCGAGGTCGACGACGGTGCTCCACTGGTCCAGGTCGTCGCCGTCCGGGCTGTCGGAGAAACCTGCGGTGATCTGCGCGCCGGTGCAGGACTGGCCGGCGGTGAGCTCGAAGGTCCAGCCGTCGACGTTATGGACGTGCACGCCGTCGACGTCGTAGTCCTCGGCAGACGCAGCGTCGCCGCCCTGAGACGGATCGTCGGAGGGATCGTCGAACGGCGCCGCGGTGGAGCCGAGGCCGGGATCTGCAAGCCGCGCCGACTGGTGCGCGACCGCGAAGATGGCGACGAAGACCACGATGAGGATGACGAGGGCCGCCGCGATGCTGCCCAGCGTGATGCCGACGATGGCGCCGGTGGAGAGGCCGCGGCGGGCGGGCGGCGGTGCGGGGTACCAGGGGGCGGCGGGGTACGGCGGCTGCGGAGGGACGGTGGGCCCGTCGGCCGCATACGGCGACTGCGGTGCCGCGGTCGGGCCGCCGGGCGCATAGGGCGGCGGCGCCGCGGTCGGCCCACCGGTGGCAGAGGGCGGCGGCGCAGCGGTCGGCCCACCGGTGGCAGAGGGCGGCTGCGGCGCAGCGGCCGGGCCACCGGCTGCGTAAGGCGCCTGAGGAGCAGCGGTCGGGCCGCCGACCCCATATGGCGGCTGCGGAGCAGCGCTGTCGGGCGGCGGCGCATATCCCGAGTGCTGCGGCGACGCGTCCACCGGCGCCGTCGGCGCGTGTGCCGCACCCGGCGCCTGCCACGCGGACGCCGCGAGCAGCGCATCCCGCGCCGCCGTCACCGCGTCACGCCGTTGGACGTCGTCCCCCACTTCGGCGATCTTCGCCTCGTACGCTCGCTGAACCTCGTCCACCGTCGCCGTCGGTGCCACCCCCAGCACATCGGCCGCCTCGTTCGGACTCACCGCTCCCCCTTCGCCCTCGACGCGTCTGGGTCGATCGTAGTTCGCCGCGGGCTGCGGGGCGTGTGTCAGACCAGGATGCCGCTCAGGCCTCGCACCGACCCGTCCCGGTCGCGACGCCCACGGCGCTCGGCGGTGGCGATCTCGCCGAGTTCGCGCACCGCCCGGTGGTAGTAGCCCGCCGCGACGCCGGCGCGGTACAGCCCCGGGCGCAGGTCGGCCTCGTTGCGCAGGCGGATCTCGGCCTGCGCCGCCTCGATCGGAGAGATGATCTTCACACCCGCGCGGTACCGGATGAGCCGGTGCACCCACTGGTCGAGCAGGTCCGGCAGACCCCCAGGCACCCGGTCGTGCTCGGCCGCGAGCGAGCTGCGCACGCGCCCCGAGGCCTGTGCGTCCGATCCGGCGGCCACCGCCTCGCGCTCAGCGCGGCGCCGGTCCGCCGCCATGACCGACAGCAGGTCGTCGTGCCGGTTCGCCTGCCGCGACAGCACCTCGAGCTCGTCGAGCGCCGCCGCGAATTCCTCCTCGTACCCGACGTACGACTCGGGATGCGCCGCCCGGTCGCCGGCCAGATCGGCGCGCGCGGTGGTCGCCTGCGCCTTCGTGAGCACCGTTCGCCCGTTGCGCACCCGCTCAAGCCGCCAGGTCCAGGTGGCGAGGGGTTCCGGCATCAGGTGGCTCATGCGTCCACCGTACGGTCGACCACCGACATCGGTGGCAGCGGCGCCGCGCGTCGGTGGGCGGGGCTAGCGTGGATGGTCGTGAGCACCATCCTGCGCCGTCCCGTCGATCGCGAGATCCTACGGCTCGCCGTCCCGGCCCTCGGCGCGCTGGTCGCCGAGCCGGTGTTCCTGCTGGCCGACTCCGCCATGGTCGGGCACCTGGGCGTGGATCCCCTGGCGGGGCTCGGGATCGCCAGCGCGGTGCTGCAGACGATCGTCGGGCTGATGGTCTTCCTCGCGTACAGCACCACCCCGGCGGTCGCGCGGCGGCTCGGTGCGGGCGACCTTCGTGGCGCGGTCGCCGCGGGGGTGGACGGTTGCTGGCTCGCGCTCGCGCTCGGCGTCGTGCTCGCCGCGGCGGGATGGGCGGCGTCGCCGTTCCTCGTGAGCCTGTTCGGCGCCTCGCCCGGCGTGACGGACCAGGCGGAGCAGTACCTCACGCTGTCGATGCTCGGGCTTCCTGCAATGCTGATCGTCTACGCGGCGACCGGCCTGCTCCGCGGCCTGCAGGACACCCGCACGCCGCTGGCGGTCGCGGTTGCGGGCTTCGCGGCGAACATCCTCCTCAACTTCGTGTTCATCTACGTCGCCGGGCTCGGGATCGCGGGCTCGGCCCTCGGAACCGTCGCGGCGCAGTGGGGCATGGTCGCCGTCTACGCCGTGATCGTCGCCCGGCATGCGCGCCGCGTGGGCGCGCCCCTCCTCCCCCACCATGCCGGGATCGGGCGGACGGCCCGGGCGGGCGGCTGGCTGTTCCTGCGCACCGCCAGCCTCCGCGCTGCGATGCTGCTCGCGGTATTCGCGGCGACGCAGCTCGGGCCGGACGAGCTCGCCGCGTTCCAGGTCACCATGACGGTCTTCGCGACGCTCGCCTTCGCGCTCGACGCCCTGGCGATCGCCGCGCAGGCGCTGATCGGGAAGGGGCTGGGCGAGGGCGACCTGGAGAGCGTTCGCGCGGTGCTGCGCCGATGCATCCAGTGGGGCATCGGTGCGGGTGCCGTGCTCGGGGTCGTGACGATCGCGCTGAGCCCGTTCGCCGCGGCGCTGTTCACGAGCGAGGCGTCCGTGGCCGCACTGCTGCCGCTCTCGCTCGCGATCGTCGGCCTCGGTGCGCCGCTCGGCGGCTACGTGTTCGTGCTCGACGGCGTGCTGATCGGCGCGGGCGACGCGCGCTACCTGGCGCTGACCGGGCTGATCAACGTCGCGGTGTTCGTGCCGCTCGCGGTCGCGGCAGCCGCGTGGGGCGCGCACGACGCTCTCGGGCTGGCTGCCCTGACGGCTGCGTTCGCGCTGGGCTACCTGGGGGCGCGCGCCGTGACTCTGGGCCTGCGTGCCCGTGGGCGGGTGTGGATGCGCGCAGGCGCCACGATCTGACGCCCGCGCGCAGCCGGCGTCAGGCGGCCAGCCACTGCCGCGCGGCCACCACCAGCGCCCGAACGCCGGTGTCGATCGTCGGCTGCGGCAGCGGCGCGAAGAAGGGCGAGTGGTTGGTCGGGATATCGGTCTCCACCGTCCCCGCGGCCATCGCGGCGAACACCGTCTCCGGGTCCGCGCCGCCGAGCATCCAGTAGACCAGCGGTGCGCCCGCGGCGGTGGCGAGATTTCCGACATCCTCGCTGCCGGAGAGCGCGCCCGGCGCCAGCACCTTGTCCTCGCCGAACTCGGCGGCGAAGGCGGCGTTGACGCGAGCCGTCGCGTCCGGCTCGTTCACGGTCACCGGGTAGCGCTCGCCCCATTCCATGTCGGGCGCCTTGGGCGCTCCAGACGCCTCGGACTCCGCTCGGATGATGCGGTGCACGCCGTCGAGCACGCGCTGCCGCACGTCCTCGTTGAAGCTGCGCACGCTGATCCCGAGTGTGGCCTCGGCGGCGATGATGTTGTTCTTCGTGCCCGCGTGCAGGCTGCCCACGGTGACGACGGCGGTGTCCTGCGGCGCGATGTCGCGCGAGACGACGGTCTGCAGTCGCATCACGGTCGCCGCTGCCATCACGACCGGGTCGATGGTGGTCTCCGGGCGAGAGCCGTGGCCGCCGCGTCCGTGCAGCGTCACTTCCATGGTGTCCACCGCGGCCATCGCAGCGCCGGGGTGGGCTCCGACCATGCCTGCAGGCGCCGGCAGCACGTGCTGGCCGAGCACCACATCCGGGACCGGGATCTTCTCGTACAGGCCGTCCTCGACCATCACCTGCGCGCCGCCGCCGTGCTCCTCGGCGGGCTGGAACAGGGCGACCAGCGTGCCGGACCACTCCGAACGCGAGTCGTTCAGCGACTCGACCGCACCGAGCAGGCAGGTGATGTGGATGTCGTGGCCGCACGCGTGCATCAGCGGCACCGTGTTGCCCGCCGCGTCCGTCACCGTCTCGGTCGACGCCCACGGCAGTCCGGTCTGCTCACGGACCGGGAGCGCATCCATGTCGGCCCGCAGCAGCACCGTCGGGCCCTCGCCGTTCCGGAGCACGCCGACGACACCGGTCGTGGCGATGCCGGTGTGGACCTCGAGTCCGAGCTCCGTCAGGTGGTCGGCGACGATACCCGCGGTGCGGTGCTCGGTGAAGGCGAGTTCGGGGTGGGCGTGCAGGTCGCGGTACAGCGCTTCGAGATCCATACCGCCAGCCTACGACCGGGCCGCTAGCCCTTCCGCGGAGCCGCCGTGGTGTTGCCGTGGTGGAACACGCTGGTGAAGGTGGAGGGCTGCGGCTCGCCGCCCTCGAGCATGTCGACCACGGCCCGACCGGCGGCGCGGCCCTTGTCGACGGCCGGCTGCACGAGGGTGGTGAGGTCGTACGGCCAGAGCCCGTCGACGCGGACGCCGTCGAAGCCGACCACGCTCACGTCTCCCGGGACCGTCAGCCCGAGCTCTTCGGCGGCGCGGATGACGCCCGCGGCCAGCAGGTCGCTCTGCGCGATGATCGCGGTCGGGCGCCGGGCCGGGTCGGCCAGCAGCGCGCGGCCTGCGGCGCGGCCCTCCTCGACGAAGGACCCGCGGGTCACCCAGCCACCCGCGTCCGGGAAGACGTCGCGTGCACCCATCAGGCGCTCGATCGCGGTGGTGGAACTGGCCGCGGTCATCCGCTCGACCGTCAACGCACCGCGGGCCCGGTCGCGGGTGAGCGACAGGGTGACCACGGCGACATCGCGGTGACCGAGGTCGTACAGGTGCTGCGCGGCGATGCGGGTCGCCTCGCGGTTGTCCTGGCCGATGGTCGGCACGCCGTCGGCCGGATCGCCCTCGATCGCGACGAGCGGGATGCCGCGCTGGCGGAGCGTGGCGACCGACTCGTCCAGCCGCGGGCTGCAACCGATGAGCACCACCGCATCCATCGGCGCGTCCTCGATGCGCTGGGCTGCGTCCCCGGCGTCGGTGAGGATGAGGAGGCCCGCATCGATCGCGCCGATCTCCTCCGTGATGCCGTCGAGGAGGGCGATCTTGATCGGGTCGCGGAACGCGTCGCGGACGCGCTCCTCCATGACCACGCCGACGATGCCGGAGCGACCGCGGCGGAGGGAGCGGGCCCGTGGATCGGGCCCTGCGTAGTTGAGGCGTTTCGCGGCCTCGAGCACGCGCTCGCGTGTGGCGTCGGAGACCGGACCGGTTCCGGAGAAGGCGAGCGACGCCGTGGAGTTGGACACGCCGGCTAGGCGGGCGACGGCGGCCAGCGTCGGCCGGACGCCCGCAGGGGCTGTGCTGGGTTCGTTCACGTGTGGTAGCTTAGTCGAATCGTTTCGATCGAAACGATTCGAGCCGACGAAACCCCCAGGAATCGCACCGATGTCACAGCCGACCTCCACCCCGACGCGCACCCGCCGAGAGCTGAGCGCCTGGCGGAACGCGATCTTCGTGATCTTCATCCTGAGCGGCCTCGCGATGGCCACCTGGGTGGCGCGCATCCCGGGCGTCCGCGATGACCTCGGGCTCGGCAAGGACCCGTCCGCAGTCGGTCTGCTCATCCTCGGGATGTCGATCGGCGCGATCGCGGGGCTCTCGGTCTCCTCGCCCGTGCTCGTACGGTTCGGACCGCACCGTGGCATGGTCGGCGGACTCGTCATCGTCGCGATCGGGACGCTCGCCATCGGGTTCGGCTCGACGACGTTCCACAGCGTCCCGCTCGTCGCAATCGGCCTCGTCCTGCTCGGCTTCGGCAACGGCATGGTCGACGTCATGATGAATGTGGAGGCGACGGCGGTCGAGCGGGAGATCGGCAAGACGCTGCTCCCCCTGATGCACGCGTGCTTCAGCCTCGGCACCGTACTGGGCGCGGCCATCGGCGCACTGGCGGCCTGGCTGGCGGTGCCGGTCGCGTGGCACCTGCTCGGGATCGCGGTGGCGATCGTCGTGGTCGCTCTCATCGCCATCCGCTACATCCCGCGGGAGGCGGAGCTCGGCGACGAGGCGGCGGCCCCGACTGAGCGCATCCCCTTCGGCGAGCGCATGCGCACGTCGCTGGCGGTGTGGGCGGACTGGCGTCTCATCCTGATCGGCGTCGTGATGCTCGGGATGGCGTTCGGCGAGGGCTCTGCGAACGACTGGATCTCGCTAGCGGTGGTCGACGGTCACGGCCAGTCGAATTCGATCGGAGCGGTGGTTTTCGGCTTCTTCGTGGCGGCGA
Organism: Leifsonia poae; assembly: GCF_050632865.1. Taxonomy (GTDB): domain Bacteria; phylum Actinomycetota; class Actinomycetes; order Actinomycetales; family Microbacteriaceae; genus Leifsonia; species Leifsonia poae_B. Next base: position 544,633 of record NZ_JBODSA010000003.1, read on the forward strand.
TGACCGTCGGACGAGTGGTCGGCGGCCCGATCGTGGACCGCATCGGCCGCGTGGCCGCCATCCGCATCACGGCCGGGATGGGCGCGGTGGGACTGGTGCTGTTCATCGTCGGCGGCCCGATGTGGGTCGTTGTTATCGGAACCGTGCTGTGGGGCTTCGGCGTCTCGCTGGGCTTCCCGCTCGGGATGTCGGCAGCGGCGGATGGCGCGGCGAACCCCGCCGCGCGTGTATCCGCGGTCGCGATCATCGGGTACTGCGCGTTCCTCGCGGGGCCGCCGCTGATCGGCTTCCTGGGGCAGCACTTCGGGCTGTTGAACGCGCTGTTCCTGGTGCTCGCGCTGCTGGTGGCCGCGTTCTTGGCGGCGCCGGCCGTCCGTCCGGTGGCCGCTCCCGCCCCGGCCCGCGAGCCCGCCTCCGACCCCGCCTAGCGGCCCGCCGAAGTGCAGCTAACTGCGGCCGACACGCCGCGGAGCTGCGCAAGAAGCTGCACTTCGCGCGGTGGGTGCAGTCCCGAAGCGCGCGAGTTGCTGGTAGGTGCGGTCGACACGCCGTCGCCCACCGCAACGACGAGCAACTGACGGGAGTGGGGTCCCGGGGTCAGGGGAAGGCGATGCGGACGGGGGTCGGGACCGGGGAAGCGCCGAGCAGCGTCAGGCCGCGAGATGACTCGTCGAACGCGAAGACCCTGATCTCGTCGCTGTCCTGACAGGCGGCGAGCACGCGGTCGCCCTCAGGCGCGATCACGAGGTCGCGCGGCGTCCGGCCGCCCACCGGCACAGAGGCGACGAGCGAGACCCGCGACGCCGTCGGGTCGAACGCGAACACGGCGATAGCGTCATCGCCGCGGTTGCTGACGAGCACTGTGGTGCCGGAGGCGCTGATGCAGACGGCCGCCGGCGCGTTGTCCCCGGTCGCGCCGTCCGCCCGCGTCGTGGTGCTCTGCACCCGGACGAACCGGTCGCCCTCGCGCCGCAGGACGTCGAGGCTGGAGTCGAGCTCGTTGACGAGGAGGGCGTGCGTCCCGTCGGCGGTGAACGCCAGGTGCCGCGGCCCGGCCGATCCCACCACCACGGTCGCCTCGGGCCGCAGGGTGAGCTCGCCCGAATCCGACAGTGCGTACCAGCGCACCTCCCCGAGGCCGAGGTCGACCACCACGACGTCGCCGGTCACCGGGTCGATGCTCAGCTGGTGGACGTGGGGTGCGTCCTGGCGCTCCGGCTCGGGGCCGCGGCCCTCGTGCTGCACGAACGCGGTCCGCTCGCCGAGGCCGCCACCGTCGCCCAGCGCGTAGACGGACACTGTGCCGCTCCCGTACGTTCCCGTGACGAGCAGCGGGAGGGCGGGGTGCACGACGAGGTGCGCCGGCGACGCTCCTCCGCTCGACGCCGAGCCGAGCTCCGTCAGCGCACCGTCGGATGCACGTGAGAAGGCGACGACGCTGCCGTCGGGCTCGTTCTCGCTCACCGCATAGACCGCCGCGCCACCCCGCGCGACTGTCACCCACGAGGGATTCGTCACCCGCGCCAGGACGCGGACGTCCGTCACCGCCGTCCCGTCGAATCGCGCCGACAGCACCCCTTCCGCGTGGCCGTGGACGTGCGGAAGGGTCTCGGTGTACGTGCCGATGAGGAGTTCGCGGGGCATGCGCCCATCCAACCACCGGCCGCACACGAAGGCCGATGACCCCAAGTAGGATTGCCCGGTGCGTCTCGTCATTGCCACCTGCTCCGTCGACTATGCCGGCCGGCTCAGCGCGCACCTGCCCCTGGCCACCCGCCTGCTGATGCTGAAGGCGGACGGCAGCCTCCTCGTCCACTCCGACGGCGGCTCGTACAAGCCCCTCAACTGGATGAGCCCGCCCTGCACCCTCACGGTCGACGAGCCGGACGAGCTGCAGCAGGCGGCAGGCATCCGCGAGGTGTGGCGCGTCACCCAGGCGAAGACAGCCGACATGCTCGTCGTGTCGATCCACGAGATCCTGAGCGACACCGCCCACGACCTCGGCGTCGACCCCGGGCTCCAGAAGGACGGCGTGGAGGCGCACCTGCAGAAGCTGCTCGCCGAGCAGATCCATCTGCTGGGCGACGGTCACGTGCTGGTCCGCCGCGAGTACATGACCGCAATCGGGCCGGTGGACATCCTCGCCCGCGACGGTCAGGGGGCGGCGGTGGCGGTCGAGCTGAAGCGTCGCGGCGACATCGACGGCGTCGAGCAGCTGACCCGCTACCTCGAGCTGATGAACCGCGACCCGCACCTGGCGCCCGTGACCGGCGTCTTCGCCGCGCAGGAGATCAAGCCGCAGGCGCGCACGCTGGCCGAGGACCGCGGCATCCGCTGCCTGGTGCTCGACTACGACGCCATGCGCGGCCTCGACGACAGCGACAGCAGGCTGTTCTGATGGCCCGCCCCGCACCGCGCTTCCCGCAGAGCTACGAGAACGGCCCCGTCAAGAAGGCGCTGGCCGCGATCGCCGCCGAGCCGACCCTCGAGAACCTGGATGCGCTGCTCGCCGCGGCGACGAAGGGCGGCCTCGTCGTGGATGTGACCGGCTCCACCCCGCAGGACACGCGCCTGCGCACGATCAGCTCCACCACCGGCGAGGCGGTGCTCCCGCTCTTCACCTCGATGAACGCGCTCCGCGCCGCCGTCGCGCAGACCGCGGAGGGCGAGGGCGCACGCGTCCAGGCGGTCATCGTGCCCGCACTCGAAGCCCTCGGCTTCATCCGCACCGCCGACTTCGTGGCCGTGCAATTCGACCCGGGAGCGGAGCACACCATGGTGGTCGCACGCTCCCACATCGAGTCCGCCCTCAGCGAGCGCTGACGCAGGCCCCAGATACCTAACATACAGTAGGACCGCTATGACCAACCCGACCCCCACCGTCACGCGAACCTGGACCTGCATCCTGTTCGACCTCGACGGCACCCTCACCGACTCCGCCCCCGGCATCACCTCCTCGCTCGCGCGCATGTTCGCGACGCTGGGCCGGCCGGTACCCACCCCCGCCCAGCTGCTCGAGTACGTCGGGCCGCCGCTGCTCGACTCGCTCGAGAAGTTCGGCGGCATGACCGAACCGGAGGCGCGCGAGGCGCTTGCCGTCTACCGCGCCGACTACTCGGAGCACGGCGCACTCGACTCGGCGGTGTTCCCCGGCATCCGCGGGCTGCTGGAGCGCGTGCACGCGTCCGGCATCCCGATCGCGCTGGCGACGAGCAAGCCGGAGATCCAGGCCACGCGCATCCTCGAGCACTTCGGCCTCGCTCAGTACTTCGACGTCATCACCGGCGCGACCGAGGATGAGAGCCGCAGCGCGAAGGCGGACGTGGTGGCCGAGGCCCTGCGCCGCCTCGGCGAGCGCGGCGTCGACCTCGACCACACCGTGATGGTCGGCGACCGGGCGTACGACGTGGAGGGCGCCGGCGCTCACGGGCTGCCGACGATCCTCGTGGAGTGGGGGTACGGCTCCCCCGCCGAAGCCACGGGCGCGATCGCTGTCGTGCACTCGGCCGACCAGCTGAGTCAGCTCCTGCTCGGCTGAAGGAGAATTCCGTGCAGGCACTGTCCCGCGCGGGGCGGCGTGCGCGAGTAGGCTGTCTGGTTGCGATACCGCACCTCATACAGCACTAGGAATCAACATGCGCACACGTAATCCGTTCGTTCCGGCCGCCATCGTCGCGGCCCTGACCATCGCCACGCTGGCCGGCTGCTCGTCCAACGGCAACAGCAACTACGTCACTCCGGAGACGCCGGGGGCGTCCTCGTCGTCGAAGGTCGTCGGCGACGCCGACGCGAACTCGGGCCAGAAGTCCGAGGAGCTGCCCGCCGACTTCCCGAAGGACGACGTGCCGCTCGTCGAGGGCACCGTCGTGGTCGCCCGCGGCGACAAGACCAACGGCTGGTCGGTCACCGTGCAGCCGAAGGGCAAGAACGGCTTCGCCGACGCCACCTCCGCGCTGAAGGAGAAGGGCTACACCGAGCAGGCCGGCGCGACCGACTCCGCGGCCGTCTACACCAACGACAAGTACACCGTCGCGGTGAAGACCCCGGGCGTCTCGGTCACCTACGCCGTCACCGCCAGCCAGTAACACCCCCGGGCCCCGCCGCTAGCCGTCGAGCACAGGAAAAACGCTCCGAATCCGCGTGGATCGGGGCGTTTTTCCTGTGCTCGGCGGTTGGGGTCAGGCGTCGATCATGCGGACGAGCTCGTCGATGAACGCGGTGAACGTGTCGGCTCGGCGGATCAGGGCCAGGACCGCTTCGCGGTCGGAGAAGACCTCGACGAACTGGTCGAAGACAGTCTGGAAGGACGCGCGTCCCTCCGCCGAGAAGGCGATGAACGCGATCACGTTCACGCGCGCGTCGCCCCAATCGATCGCGGTGTCGTTGACCACAATCGCGATCGCCGTCCGCTTCGCGCTCATCGTCATGGAGTGCGGCACCGCCAGCGAGTCGGTGAACGCCGTCGACGACATCTGCTCCCGCTCGACCGTCTGATCCACGTATTCCTGGTCGATCGCCCCGGCCGCGATCATCCGGTCGCCGAGGGCGCGGATCATCGTGATCGGGTCGCGCGCGTAGAAGTTGCGCAGGAACAGGCTCTCGTCGAAGTACTCCAGCAGCTCGCTCTTGATGCGCGCCCGGTGGCGCTGCCGGCGGATGCGGGAGGCGGCCTGCCGTACGTGCTCCACATCCGTCTCGGTCAGGAACGGCTGCACGATGACCGTGTTCTCGCGCCGGACCAGCGGGTCGATCGTCGTCAGCACGAGATCGGCGTCGATCGCGTCCCAGTCGGCGTCGGTCGACGTGATCACGCTGGTGATGTCGAGCTCGTCGCCGAGCGTGCTCTCGAGCCGGTCGCGCAGCAGGATGTGCATGTCGTAGTAGTTGGGACACACCACCGCACAGGTGACCGCATCCCGCCGCCGCGACTGCTGCTCCAGGTAGGCGCCCACGTGCATCGCGATGTAGGCGATCTCGTCGTCGTTGACGGCGATCCCCTCGGCGGCCTGCAGCCGGCTGGCGATGTAGACGGCGAGCTCGTAGATCATCGGATACGAGCTCTTGATGGAGCGGGTGAGCGGGTTGCGCGAGTAGGTGTTCTCGTGAGCGCGGGCGATCAGGTTCTGGACGTGGAGGGTCAGCCGGACGATGAAGTCCTCGTCGTGCAGGTCGATCAGGTACTCGGTGGAGGCGCGGTCGATGATGCCGCGGACCACCTCCAGGTCGGCGGGGCTGACGAACTCCGCGACCGTGTCCCGTCCGGCGCCGGGCGCGATGACGCGCGTCCGCATCAGGATGGCGAGGTAGCGCAGCTCGGTGGGGTCCAGTGCGGTGCCGAAGTGCCGTTCGATCAGCTCGCCCAGATCACGCGCGAGGGAGCGGATGGTCTCGCTCGCCTCCGGCTCCTCGACCGTCGGCAGCACCCGGTTCTTCGCGACACGGTCGAGTGCGACCGCCATGTGCAGCAGCACGTCGTTGATGCCGTACTCGTTGACGAAGAAGCCCCGCGCGTCCAGCATCGCCACCAGGTCGGACTTGAACTCGGCCAGCCCCTGCGAGCCGAATGCCTCCTGGATGCGCGCCACGTCCACCACGCTCTGCCGCATCTCGTCGCGGAACAGGCGGCTCAGCAGCTTGCGCCGCGCGATCTCCGGCCCGAGCAGCTGCACCGTGGCGCCGTGCCGCTCCAGGGACAGCTCGGTGCCGGCGAGCAGCCCGCGCATCCGGGTCAGGTCGGACTCGATGGTGGAGTCGGAGACGAACAGGCTCTCGGCGGTCTCGTACACGTCGACGCCCTCGGGCTCGTCGAGCAGGCGTCGCACCAGGAAGACCAGCCGCTCCTGCGGCGACCCGGCGGTGCCCGCCTCCGAGGTGCCGTCGCCGGCGAGGTAGGCGGCGTACGCGTCCGTCTTGACCCGATAGCCGCTCGGTCCCGACTCGACGAGCTCGCCGAGGGCGGCGGCGTACGACCGGATGCTGCGGGTGGTCACGCCGATGTCGCGCGCGAGCTCCCCGCCGTCACCCAGGCAGCACGACGCGCGAGGATGTCGAGCATCCTCGTCTGCTTCGCCGAGAGCGCCACCGGGACCACCTTCCGAGACGAGTCAACCACCTCGCGGGTGCGCCGCCGGGGGTTCCGCCCATCTTTCCGCACCCCCGGAAGAAACGCTGCTGGAACCGCGACTCCGGCCGGAGAGACCATGATCGACGTCCCATGAGCTCCACCCCGGAAAGGCAAGATCGATGAGGATCGTGGTCGTTTGCGGCGCCGGCGCGTCCAGCACCTTCGTTGCCGTCAAGCTGCGCAGCGCCGCCCGGACCCGCGGGACGATCGTCGAGGTCGAGCCGGGAAGCGCCAGCCAGCTGGACTCCCTGGACGGTGTGGACGTCGTCCTGGTCGGCGCGCACCTCGAGTACGCCGTCCCCGGCCTGCGCGAGCGCGCGGCCGCCACCGGCACGGCCGTCGCCGTGCTGCCTCCTGTCTCCCCCGCAGCCCTCGACGGCGAGCGCGCGCTGGACCTGGCCCTCAGCGCTAAGGCGACGACACTATGAGCAGAGCCATTCGAAGAATGGGGGCGGCCATCCCGGCCGGTACGGAGCGAAGGAGATCATGACCATGGCTGAACGGATCATCACCGTCGGATCGGCGCACGGGCTGCACGCCCGCCCGGCGAAGCTCTTCGTCGAAGCGGTCAACGGCTCGGGCGCGAAGGTGAAGCTGACGAAGGAGGGCGGCAAGACCGTCGACGCCGGCAGCATCCTCGGCGTGATCTCGCTGGGCATCGACCACGGCGACAAGATCGTGCTCACCACCGACGCGGACAACGGCGAGGCCGTCCTCGACGACCTGGCCGAGATCCTGGCCACGGACCACGACGCCTGATCATGAGCGAATCGTCCACTCTCACCGGCGCCGGCATCGGCCAGGGCGTCGCCATCGGTCGCGTCCTGCGGATGTCGGCCCCGCTGCCCGAGCCGGCCGACCAGCCGAGCACGCGCACTCCGGATGAGGAGAAGGCGCGTGTCCAGCAGGCGGTGGCCACGGTCGCCGCCGACCTGCGCGAGCGCGCCTCCACCGTCAGCGGTACCGCCGCGGACGTGCTCGAGGCGCAGTCGATGATGGCGGAGGACTCCACCCTCGCCGACGACGTCGCCTCCCGGATCGACGGCGGCAAGACCGCCGAGCGCGCCGTGTTCGAGGGCTTCGCGGTGTTCCGCGACATGCTGAAGGACCTCGGCGGCTACATGGGCGAGCGCGCCGGCGACCTCGATGACGTCTCCCAGCGCGTCGTCGCAGCGCTGGAGGGCAAGCCCGCGCCGGGCGTCCCGCACTCCGACGAGCCGTACATCCTGGTCGCCCACGACCTCGCGCCGGCCGACACCGCCCTGCTCGACCTGACGAAGGTGCTCGGCCTGGTGACGAAGGAGGGCGGACCGACCTCGCACACCGCGATCCTGGCGCGCGAGAAGTCCATCGTCGCCGTCGTGGGCGCCGCCGGCGCGGACCAGCTGGCCGACGGCGACGAGGTCGTCGTGGACGCGGCATCCGGCACTGTCACCGTCGCACCGACCGACGACCAGCGCGCCGACGCCCAGCGCCGCATCGACGAGCGCGCGGCAGCGCTTGCCGGCGGCGTCGAGCCGGGCGCTCTGGCGGACGGCACGGCCATCCCGCTGCTGGCGAACCTCGGCTCGGCCGAAGGCGCCGAGGGCGCGGTCGCGGCGGGCGCCGAGGGCGTCGGACTGTTCCGCACCGAGTTCCTGTTCCTGGACGCGCGCATGGCGCCGACCGTGGAGCAGCAGCGCGAGCAGTACGTCAAGCTCCTGAGCGCGTTCGGCGGCGGCAAGAAGGTCGTCGTCCGCGTGCTCGACGCCGGCGCGGACAAGCCGCTCGAATTCCTCAACGACGCTCATGAGGACAACCCGGCGCTGGGCCTGCGCGGCCTGCGCTCGCTGCGCGCCAACGAGGACATCCTCCGCGAGCAGCTGACCGCCCTCGCCGAAGCGGATGCGCAGACCGACGCCGACCTCTGGGTCATGGCGCCGATGGTGTCCACCGTCGAGGAGACGCGCTACTTCACCGAGCTGGGCCGGGAGTACGGCCTCAAGACGGTCGGCGTCATGGTCGAGGTGCCGTCGGCCGCGCTCCTCTCCGACCGCGTCCTCGAGGTGGCCGACTTCGCCTCCATCGGGACCAACGACCTCACGCAGTACACCCTCGCGGCCGACCGCCTGCTCGGCTCGGTCGCCGGCTTCCAGGACCCGTGGCATCCCGCCGTCCTCCGCCTGATCGGCGAGGTCGGCGCGGCGGGCGTCGCGCACGGCAAGCCGGTCGGGATCTGCGGCGAGGCGGCAGCGGACCCGCTGCTCGCCGTGGTGCTCGTCGGACTCGGCGCCACCACCCTGTCCATGTCGCCCGCGGCCCTGGCCGACGTGCGGCTTTCCCTCAAGCGCTACACCCTCGGACAGGCCCGATCCCTGGCCGAGACCGCCCTGGCCGCCGATGGCGCGGCCGAAGCCCGGGAAGCGGTCCGCGCGGCCGCCGAGCGGTTCACCTCCTAACCCCCACCACCAGAAAGAGGCACCCAAATGACGACGGCGACAGCGACGACGCCGAAGAAGCCGAGCAGCGCACGTGTCCACGTGCAGCGGTTCGGCACCTTCCTCTCCAACATGGTCATGCCGAACATCCCCGCGTTCATCGCGTGGGGGTTCATCACGGCCCTGTTCATCGCGACCGGATGGCTGCAGAACACAGGATGGGCGATCAGCCCGATCCTCGGCGGCTTCGGCGACCAGGCGAAGATCGGCTGGCAGGGCGCGGCGACCGTGCTCTCGCAGGACCCGAGCGGCCACACCTTCCAGCAGTACGTCGGCCTGGTCAGCCCGATGATCACGTACCTGCTCCCGCTGCTCATCGCCAACACCGGCGGCCGCATGGTCTACGGCGTCCGCGGCGGCGTGGTGGGCGCGATCGCGACTATGGGCGTGATCGTCGGATCGACCATCCCGATGTTCATCGGCGCCATGATCCTCGGCCCGGGCGCCGCGTGGGTCATGAAGCAGGTCGACCGCCTCTGGGACGGCAAGATCAAGGCCGGCTTCGAGATGCTGGTCAACAACTTCTCCGCCGGCATCGTCGGCATGCTGCTCTCGATCGCCGCCTTCTTCGGGATCGCGCCGATCGTCGAGTGGCTGAGCTCGGTCCTGGGCGGCGCGGTCAACTGGCTCGTCTCGGCGCACCTGCTGCCCTTCGCCAGCATCCTGATCGAGCCGGGCAAGGTGCTGTTCCTCAACAACGCCATCAACCACGGCGTGCTCACCCCGCTGGGCGTCGAGCAGGCGCAGCAGACCGGCAAGTCGATCCTGTTCCTGCTGGAGGCCAACCCCGGCCCCGGCTTCGGCATCCTGATCGCGTACTCGATCTTCGGCCTCGGCATCGCTCGTGCGAGCGCCCCGGGCGCCGCGCTGATCCAGTTCGTCGGCGGCATCCACGAGATCTACTTCCCCTACGTGCTCATGAAGCCGGCCATCATCATCGCGGCCATCCTCGGCGGCATGACCGGCATCGCCACCAACGTCACCTTCGGGTCCGGCCTGCGCGCCCCGGCGTCGCCCGGATCGATCATCGCGGTGCTGCTGCAGACCCCGGCGGACAGCTTCGTCGGCGTCACGCTCTCCGTGGTCCTCGCGGCCGCCGTGTCCTTCATCGTCGCGTCGATCATCCTGCGGGCCAGCCGCAAGCGCGACCTCGCCGCGGGCAACGCGGGCGACCTGTCCGCCGCCGTCGCTCAAACCGAGGCGAACAAGGGCAAGGAGTCGTCGATCCTCGAGGGCCTGGTCCAGGAGGGCGAGCACGACACCGGCGACGCCCAGGGCGACGCCACCAAGCGACTGGTGCAGAACATCGTCTTCGCGTGCGACGCTGGGATGGGTTCGAGCGCGATGGGCGCGTCCGTGCTGCGCAACAAGATGAAGAAGGCCGGCGTCGAAGGGGTGACGGTGACCAACCAGGCCATCAGCAACCTCGACGGCACCGCCGACCTGGTCATCACGCAGCGCGAGCTCACCGACCGCGCGAAGGGCCAGTCGCCGAACTCGCTCCACGTCTCGGTCGACAACTTCATGAACAGCCCCAAGTACGACGAGGTCGTCGACCTCGTCACCAACCAGCAGAAGACCCCGGAGGACGCCACCAAATGACCGACACGATTCTCGACCGGGCGAACGTCGTGGCCGCGGGTACCGCGACCACGCGGGAGGACGCGATCCGCGAGGCGGGTGACCTGCTGGTTCGGGCCGGCGCCGTCGAGCCGGGTTACGTCGACTCGATGCAGGACCGCGAGAACACCGTCTCCACCTTCATGGGGAACGGCCTCGCCATCCCGCACGGCACCAACGAGTCCAAGGACGAGATCAAGCGGTCGGCGCTGTCCTTCATCCGCTACTCCTCGCCGCTCGACTGGGGCGGCGAGGAGGTGCGGTTCGTCGTCGGCATCGCCGGGCAGAACAACGAGCACCTGGAGATCCTGTCCAAGATCGCCATCCTCTTCTCGGAGGAGGACGACGTGCAGAAGCTGCTGGACGCTCCGGATGCGGATGCGCTGTACGCGCTCTTGGGAGATGTGAACGAGTGAAGGCCGTCCACTTCGGTGCGGGAAACATCGGACGCGGCTTCGTGGGGCTCCTGCTCCACGAAGCCGGGTACGAGGTGGTGTTCGCCGACGTCAACGCCGAGCTGATCGACGCGCTGGCCGCGGCCGACTCCTACGACGTCCACCTCGTGGGCGAGGAGTCGGAGACGAAGACCGTCACCGGTTTCCGCGCGATCAACAGCGCGACGGACGAGGAGGCGTTGGTCGCCGAGATCGCGACGGCGGACGTCGTCACGACCGCGGTCGGGCCGCGCATCCTCCGGTTCGTCGCGCCGGTGATCGCCCGCGGGCTCGCCGCCCGCGCGGAGGACGCACCGCGACTCGCCGTCATGGCGTGCGAGAACGCGATCGGCGCCTCCGACCTGCTGGCCGCCGAGCTGATGGACGGCCTCCCGGACGACGACACTCGCGAAGAACTCGCCGCGCGCGCCGTCTTCGCGAACACCGCCGTCGACCGGATCGTGCCGGCCCAGGCGCCGGACGCCGGGATCGACGTCACGGTTGAGACGTTCTACGAGTGGGTGGTCGACCGCACGCCGTTCGGCGGTCACGAGCCGCGCATCCCGGGCGCGCACTTCGTGGACTCGCTGGGACCGTACATCGAGCGCAAGCTGTTCACGGTGAACACGGGTCACGCGACCGTCGCCTACACGGGCTTCCTGAAGGGCGCGACGACGATCAGCGAGGCGATCGCCATCCCCGAGGTGCGCGAGGTCGCCGAAGCAGCGCTGCGCGAGACCTCGGCGGCGCTGTCGGCGAAGCACGGCCTGTCGGAGGAGGACCTGGCCGCGTACCGGGCGAAGATCCTCGGCCGGTTCGCCAACCCGTATCTCGTGGACGAGGTGACCCGCGTCGGTCGCGAGCCGATCCGCAAGCTCGGGCGCAACGACCGGTTCGTGGGTCCGGCGTCCGACTACGCGGAGTACGTGGGCGGCGTCCCCGAGGCGCTGGTCGCGGCGATCGGCGCTGCCCTGCGCTTCGACGTCCCCGAGGACACCCAGAGCGTCGAGCTGCAGCGGCTGCTCGACGAGGCGGACGCGGCTGCGATCGTCGAAGAGGTCATGGGTGTCGCCCCCGGCGACCTCCTCCACGCGCCCCTCACCGCCGTGGTCGTGGCCGCCCAGCAGGACCGCCGCGACGAATCCCTCTGACCCTCGGCCCGCGAGCACAGGAAAAGCGCTCCGGATTCCCCCGATCCGGAGCGTTTTTCCTGTGCTCGGGGCTGGGGCTGGGTGTTCGCCGACCAGCGGTGTCGGGGGCAGAGGGCGGTGGTACGTTTCGCTTGTGAGCCGAATCGTGTCGGTCGCGCCGGTCCTCCCGGCGCGCAGCTACAGCCAGGGGGAGATCACCGCTGCGCTGCTCGCGATGATCACATCCGACCCCGCCCGCCAGCAGGTGATGCGCCGCATCCACGCGTCGTCCGGGGTGCAGACGCGCAGCCTGGTGATGCCGCTGGAGCAGTACAGCTCGCTGGCGTCGTTCCAGGAGTCGAACGACTACTTCATCGCCGAAGGCACCTCGCTCGCCGAGCGCGCCCTCACCGCGGCGCTCTCCTCCGCCGGACTCGAGCCGACCGAGGTCGACTTCCTCCTCTTCACCTCGGTGACCGGCATCGCGGCGCCGTCGATCGACGCCCAGCTCGTCTCGCGCCTCGGACTGCGTACCGACGTCAAGCGCCTGCCGAGCTTCGGGCTGGGATGCGTGGCCGGGGCCGCCGGGATCGCCCGCGTCAACGACTACCTGGCCGGCCACCCGGATGAGGTCGCCGTGCTGCTGTCGGTCGAGCTGTGCTCCCTGACCGTGCAGGCCAGCGACGACTCCATGGCGAACATCGTGGCCAGCGGACTGTTCGGCGACGGCGCCGCCGCGGTCGTCATGGTCGGCGACCGGCGCGCGGACCAGCTGGGCCTCGCGGGCCCGGAGGTCGTGGACTCCCGCAGCCACATCTATCCCGACACCGCGGATGTGATCGGCTGGGACATCGGCGGGACGGGGTTCCGCATCGTGCTCAGCGCGGGCGTCCCGGAGGTCATCGAACGGAACTTCGCCGGCGACGCACGCGGCATCCTCGCGGCGCACGGCCTCGAGGTCTCGGACGTCGGCGCGTGGGCCGCACACCCCGGCGGACCGAAGGTGCTGGAGGCGTTCTCGCAGGCGCTCGACCTGCCTGAGGGAGCACTCGACGCCAGCTGGCGGTCGCTCGCCAACGTGGGCAACCTGTCCTCGGCCGCGGTGCTCCACGTTCTCGCGGAGCAGTTGGATGCCTACGCCACCGGAACGATCGGGCTCCTGTTCGCGCTGGGGCCGGGGGTGACCAGCGAGCTGGTGCTTCTCCGGTGGGCGGACGGCGAGCGCCGGGCGGCTCCGGCGGCGGTGAGCGCTGCTGCGGCGAGCGCTGCGACGCCGGCGATCGCCTCATGATCCGGACAGCGTCGTGATCTGGTACACCGTCCTCATCCTCGCGACCGGCGCGGAGCGCATCGCCGAGCTGATCGTCTCGACGCGCAACGCCAAGTGGTCGTTCGCTCGCGGCGGCGTCGAGTTCGGGCGGGGTCACTTCCCGCCGATGGTCGCCCTGCATACCGGGCTGCTGCTCGCCTGTCTCGCGGAGGTGTGGTTCCTCGACCGTCCGTTCATCCCGTGGCTGGGCTGGCCGATGCTCGTGCTGGTCCTGGCCAGCCAGGCGCTTCGGTGGTGGTGCATCGTCACGCTCGGACCGCGCTGGAACACCCGCGTGATCGTGGTGCGCGACCTCCCGCTCGTGCATCGCGGCCCCTACCGCTGGTTCACGCATCCCAACTACGTCGCGGTCGTGGTCGAGGGCTTCGCGCTTCCGCTCGTGCACACCGCGTGGATCACGGCCCTCGCCTTCACCGTGTTGAACGCCTGGCTGCTCGTCGTGCGCATCCGCTGCGAGAACCGCGCGCTGGCCACCGTCCTCGGGGAGCCTGCGCGCGCATGAAACCGGATGTCGTCGTCGTCGGCGGGGGGCCGATCGGGCTGGCGTGCGCGATCGAGGCGCGGATCGACGGCATGGACGTCGTCCTCGTGGAGCCGCGCGTCGGGCCCATCGACAAGGCGTGCGGCGAGGGGCTGATGCCCGGTGCGCTGGCAGCTCTCCACCGGATCGGTGTCGACCCGGCCGGCCGTCGACTCGACGGCATCGCCTACGTGGACGCCGCTTCGCGCGTCGAGCACCGGTTCGCCGAGCGTCCTGGCCGGGGCGTGCGACGGACCGTCCTGCACCAGGCGATGGCAGACCGCGCCGACGAGATGGGCGTGCACCGCATCCACGCCAAGGTCACCGGCGTCACCCAGCGGCGGGACGGTGCGACGCTCGACCTCAACGACGGGGAGACGGTCGACGCCCCCTGGGTGATCGCCGCGGATGGGCTCCACTCCCCCGTGCGGCGGATGGTCGGACTGGAAGGGCGATCGCAGCCGGGTTCCCGCCGGCGCTTCGGGCTGCGGAAGCACTTCGCCGTCGAGCCGTGGACCTCGCTCGTGGAGGTGCACTGGTCGGACGGCGCGGAGGCCTACGTGACCCCGGTGGACGAACGGACCGTCGGCGTCGCCGTGCTGGGCGCGCGGCCGTTGGATGTGGACGCGGTCATCGCGGGCATCCCCGAGCTCGCCGGGCGTCTCGACGGGATCGCCGCGGTCTCGGAGCCGCGTGGTGCCGGTCCGCTGCTCCAGCGGGCGCGATCGCGGTCGACCGGACGCGTGCTGCTCGCCGGCGACGCCTCCGGCTATGTGGACGCGCTCACCGGCGAGGGGATGCGTGTCGGCTTCGCGCAGGCGCGCGCGGCCATCGCCGCGGTGCGCTCCGGGGACATGGAGCGGTACGAGCGGGCGTGGCGCGCGACGACGCGGGACTTCCGGATGCTGACCTCGGCGCTGGTGGTCGCGGCGCGGTCGCGTTATCGGCCGCGGATCGTGCCCGCCGCTGTGCGACGTCCTGAGCTGTTCGGTTCGGTCGTCGAGCGCCTGTCGCGCTGAGGTTTGCTATCGCGTGCACTACGTGCATCGCATGCGAAATGTGGCTTATAAAGCATGCTTAGCCCTGTGGATTGTGGCCGTCAGAGGGGTGGAACGATTAGTATGTGTCTCAGATAGACATCGACATCCGATATGCCGGAAGGTGAGACATGGGCCATTCAGCATCCACCCCATCGGAGGACGCGACGACGACGCCGAAAGTCCCGAAGAAGAGGACGACGGTGACCTTCTACTTGACCGACGCCATGCGCAACCGCGCCCGCGCCGCCTACCGGCAGACGTCGTACGACGAGCGCGACACCAGCTGGTCCGAGATGATCAACAAGGCCCTGCTGGCCGAGGTGCAGCGCCGCGAGCGCGCCTACAACGGCGGCCGGGCCTTCGTCGGCAACGACGAGCCGCTGACCCCGGGGCGGCCGATCGGGTATTGAGAGGCGGCGGCCCTACAGTTGCGAGCGCGATTCACCAACCCCGCGAAGGAAGGCCACGAGCGGTTCGGACGCGATGGCCGGCTCGTTGAGCGCCAGCTCGAGTTGATTCACCTAAGCCGGAGTGAGCTCGAACAGGTCCTCTTTCTGCACCGTGCCATTCTTCCAGCGCGCCCGATTGCGACGAGCGCGGTGACCGCAATGAGCCGCGCCCGCACCCAGGCATGACGAGTTCCCGGCACGTCGGCGGCTGGGGTGCCGACGTGCCGGGAAGCTGTCGCCCGACTCAGCGGGTGTGGTGACGGCGCGGGCGGTTGGCCGCCGTGAACGCCAGCATCACACCGAGCAGAGCGAGGAGCGCGCCCAGGGCGCCCAGACCGAGCTCGTTCGAGCCGGTGGAGGCGAGGGAAGCGCTGCCGCTCAGACCACTGGTACCGCTCACGCCACTGACGCCGCTCACCCCGAGCATCGTCGCGGCGCCCGCCGAAGCGGTCACCGTCCCGCGGTCGGGGCCGGCCGCGACGGGCGTGGTCGGGGTCGTCGGAGTGGTGGGCGTGGTCGGGTCGGTGGGAGTGGTGGGCGTGGTCGGGTCGGTGGGAGTGCCCGGGGTGGTGGAGCCAACCGTCGAGCTGTCGCCGACCACGCTGATCGCGTTGCCGCCGACCGTCACCGGGACGTCAACACCGATCGGCAGGTCGACCCCGCCGATCAGGCCGCCGCCGTCGGTTCCGCCCGTGGTCCCGTCACCGGCCGATCCACCCGTAGCCGGAGCCGTGGTGGTGGAGCCGGTCGACGTGGAGTCGCCCACGACCGAGACGGCGTTGCCGCCGGCGGTCACCGGGACCGCCGCGTCGACCGGAGCCTGGACGCCGGTGAGGAGACCGCCGTCGGAGGTCGAGCCCCCGGCGGTCGTGCCACCACCCACAGCCGGAGCCGAGGTGGACGCGCCCGAGGTGGTCGAGTCGCCGATCACCGACACCGCGTTACCACCGGCGGTCACAGGCACCGCGGCGACGATGGGCGCCTGGACGCCCGCAAGCACCCCGTCCGAACCACCGGACGTTGCGGTCGTGCTGCCGGCAGCTGGAGCCGACGCGGTGGAGCCCGAGGTCGACGAGTCACCGATCACCGACGCAGCGTTGCCGCCCACCGTCACCGGCATCGCAGCACCGACCGGAGCCTGGACAGCGGTCAGCAGGCCGCCGTCCGAACCACCGGACGTCGCGGTCGAACCACTACCCGCGGCCGGAGCCGAAGCAGTCGAACCCGAAGTGGTCGAGTCGCCGATCACCGAGACGGCGTTACCACCGGCAGTCACCGGGACAGCCGCGTCGATCGGAGCCTGGATGCCCGAGAGCACCCCAGCATCCGAAACGGCGCCTGACGTTGCCGTCGAACCGCTGCCCACGGACGGAGCTGAAGCAGTCGAACCCGACGTCGACGAGTCACCGACGATCGACACCGCGTTACCGCCCGCAGCCACCGGCACCGCAGCACCGACCGGAGCCTGGATGCCCGACAGCACACCACCGTCCGAGCCACCGGACGTCGCGGTCGCGCTGCCACCCGCAGCCGGAGTCGAGGTCGTCGAACCCGCGGACGACGAGTCACCGACCACCGACACCGCGTTACCGCCGGCGGTCACTGGGGCGGAAGCCGAGACGACCGCCTGGATGTCGGACAGCAGGCCGCCATCCGAGCCGGAGCCGGTCGCGGTCGCGCCGGAGCCCGAGCCGGTCGAGCCGCCGTCGGCGCTCGAGCCGGTCGAGCTGGAGTCGCCGACGACGGAGATCGCGTTGCCGCCCGCCGTCACCGGCACATGCACCGCCACCGGCGCCTGGATGCCGGAGGCGACGCCGTCCGAGCCGGGCGAAGTGGCGGTGCTCCCCGCCCCCGCGTCGCCGGATCCGGCGGCGGTCGAGTCCGTGCTGGCGGCGTCGCCGAGGACGCTGATCGCGTTGCCCGAGACGTCCACGGGGACGCTGACGGAGGCCACAGCCTGATCGCCGCTCAGGACGCCACCGACCGCATCCGGGGAGATGGTCGCGGAGGGCGCGGGCGCCGCCGGGGTGGATGCCGTCGAGCCGGAGCTGGACGAATCGCCGACGACCGCGATGCCGTTCCCGGCGAGCGAGACGGGGATCGAGACACCGACGACCGCCTGGTCGCCAGTGTCGACGCCGTCGCCGCCTGGATTCTCGGCCGCGTTCGCGGCGGCCGTTCCGGCGAGCCAGAGGCCGCCGACGCAGAGGGTGAACCACATCCCTCTGGAGACGTACTTGTTCATGAGGAAGCCTTTCCGAAATGAGTGGGAGGGCCCGGGCGCGCACAGAGGCGCCGGGCACGGTCGCGTGCTGCCAGATGGCAGCCGGGGACCCACTCAGTCGGGGCTGATGTCGTGGTCGGCGACGGGGCCGGCGGGGACCACGTCACCCGCGGCCGTGCCGCTGAGCCCGCTCCGGAGGGAGCCGGGCAGGAAGAACCGATCCGCGGTCGCCGCGGCAGAAGGCGCAGCGCCGCCGGGGGCGCCCGAAGCGCCCGAAGTGCCGGCGGAACCGCCGGTGGGCAGACCCCCGCCCGGCACACCGCCAGGCGTCGAGGGGTCGCCGCCGAGCGGTCCGGTCGGCGACGAGGCCGCACCTGCCGCGACGGGCAGCGCAGCGGCGAAGGCGCTGAAGGCACCCAAGCCCACTGCGGCGGAGCCGAGCGTTGCGCCGAACGGCGTCGAAAGGCCCTGGGACGGGGAGAGCAGGTTCACCGCGCCCGACACCGCCGGTCCGGGCTCAGGAGCGGGTGTCGGACTCACCGAAGTGCCCGGCAGGCCCGGCACCCCAGGCAGGCTCGGCAGGCTCGGCACGAGCGGCGTGACCGCCGTGTCGACCGCGCCCACGACATCCGACACCGCCTGGTCGACGGCACCCGCGACGGGCTCCGTCACCGACGCGACCGGTGCCGCAGGGAGAACGTCCCCCACGACCGGCACCGCCGCAACGACCTCGTCCACGGTCGACGCCACCGGCTCCACGACGCTCTGGACCGGCGCCTGATCGGCCACCTTGTCCACGACCTCGGTCACGGGAGCGACGACCGCCGAGACGACCTCGTGCACGGGCTCCGGGACGGCCGGAGCAACCGCCTGTGTCACCGCGCCGACCGTGTCGCCGACGCTGCCGGTGACGCTCGAAACGAGAGATCCGACGACGGGAGGCGGCGCGGGCTCGGCCGCCGACGCGGACGGCCCTCCCGCCAGGAAGCCCAGCACGGTCAATCCGGCACCGGCGATCAGGGATCCGATCAGCACGCGCGCAGGGGTGATGAAGCGGTGATGCGCCAACTCGGCCACCTCCGGCATACGATCACCCCCTGACCGTTCGAGACGAGGGCGAGTGTACGCCGCGGTCTACTAGACAGGAAGAGCGGATTCCGAAGCGGTGTCCGCCGGGTGTTCGGTTCGCGAACGGCCCCGCCGGGCAGCTCCGGCGGCGAAAGCCACCACGATGAGTGCGCCGACGGTCATCGCGGCACCCACCCAGAGCGGCGACGTGTAGCCCAGTCCGGCCGCGATCGTGAGGCCGCCGAGCCAGGCGCCGAGCGCGTTGCCGAGGTTGAAGGCCGCGATGTTCGCCCCGCTCGCGAGAGTGGGCGCGTGCGAGGCGTACGAGAGCACGCGCAGCTGCAGGGCCGGCACGGTGGCGAACCCGAAGGCGCCCATCAGAACGAGCGCGATCACCGCTCCGACCGGGAGTCCGGCGACCAGGGCGAAGGCGACGAGGACGACGGCGAGCGCGGCGAGCAGCCAGAGCAGCGTCCGGTCGATCGAGCGGTCCGCGAGCCGTCCGCCAACCCAGTTGCCCGCGAACAGACCCAGCCCGAACAGGATGAGGAGCCACGGCACGGCAGCGGACGGGAAGCCCGACACCCCGGTCAGCGTGTAGGCGATGTAGGTGAAGGCGCCGAACATCCCGCCGAAGCCGAGGACGGTCGCCGCGAGCGACAACCACACCTGACCGGAGCGGAATGCGGACAGCTCACCCCGGAGTCCGGCCGTCGGCCTGTCGGCCGCGCTCCGCGGCACCAGGATCGCGATGCCGATCAGCGCGACGACGCCGATGACAGTGATCGCCCAGAACGTGGAGCGCCAGCCGAGCGCCTGGCCGAGCAGCGTCCCGAAGGGCACGCCGAGCACGTTCGCGGCGGTGAGACCGGTGAACATGACGGCGATCGCGCGCGCCTGCTTCTCTGGCGCGACGAGGCCCGCGGCTACGACCGACCCGATGCCGAAGAAGGCGCCGTGGCAGAGCGCTGCGAGCACGCGGCCGCCGAGCATCACGCCGTAGGAGGGGGCGAGCGCCGACAGGAGGTTGCCCGCGATGAAGAGGACCATCAGCCCGAGCAGCGCCGCCTTGCGCGGGATGCGGGTCGCGGCGGCCGTGAGGCCGAGCGCGCCGACGACGACCGCGAGCGCGTAGCCCGAGATCAGCCAACCGGCGGCGGCCTCGTCGACGTGGAAGTCGGCCGCGACCTCGGGCAGGAGCCCGGCGATGACGAACTCGGTGAGTCCGATGCCGAACCCTCCGAGGGCGAGGGCGATCAGGCCGGCGGGCATGGTGACTCCTTCAGGATGAGGTGGGGTGCGCTAGTCTGTTAGTTGCAGACGCGTCATAAATAGTTGCACGTGCAACTAAAGAGCGCAAGTGCGGAGGGAGACGACATGGGCATCGCCGACGACGCCGTGGAGGTCCGCGCCCACGGCTGGCGCACCCTCGCGGCCCTGCATGGCTACATCGAGGCCGAGCTGGAGCGCGAGCTGACCCGCACTGTCCGGCTCTCCGTCGTCGAGTACACCGTCCTCGACGCGCTCGCACGTCAGGACGGCTGGCACATGCGGATGCAGCAGCTGGCCCGCGCGAGCGCGCTCAGCCCCAGCGCCACCACCCGCCTGGTGAACCGTCTCGAGGAGCGCGGGCTGCTCACGCGCATCCTGTGCGCCGACGATCGCCGCGGCATCTACACCGAGCTGACGACCGATGGGCACCGGCTGCTCGACGAGGCCCGGCCGGTGCACGACGTCGCGCTGGCCCGCGCCCTCGACGGCGCACGCGACATCCCGGAGCTCGCTCCGCTGGTGGATGCACTCCCCAGCTGAGCGCGCAACCCGCCTGACCTCGACCGGCACCGCTCAGCGCAGCACCTCCACCAGAGCCACCCACGAGAACAGCACTGTGGTGACGATGGCGAGGATGGTGCCGACCGCCACGACGACGAGTCCCACCTGGGCGGGATGCAGCCCGATGAGCAGCACTCCCCCGACCGCGTAGAGCACGGGCGGCACCGCGAACAGGGCGATGCGCTCGGCGGTGTACCGGCCGAAGCCCGTCTGCACCGCGTCCCGTCGGACCGCGAGCGCGGAGCGCACGACGATGAAACCGCACAGCACGGTTCCGACCAGCACCTGGATGCCGTACCCGATCGGCTCCTGGCCCGGGATGAGCGCGAGGCAGCAGAGCGCGACGCCGAGGATGAGCGCGGCGATGGATGCGCTGGCGCGGGCCGCGAGGCCGCGTGACTCCGCGATCATCCGGATGTTCACCGAGAGCGCGACGATCAGAAGGCCGCCCAGTGCCGCACCCGCTCCCGCGACGGCGACGTTGAACTCGGACCACGCGTCGAACGGCTCCAGCATGCGGCCCAGCGTAGCGGTGCCCCGCGCCAGGGCGTATAACGGGGGCATGGCGGACGCGATCACCAGCTGGATCGACCTGTACCGACGCGCGTGGGAGAGCAACGACCCCGACGACATCCGTGCCCTGTTCACCGAGGATGCGAGCTACCGCACCGAGCCGTTCGCCGAACCGTGGGACGGCTACGAGGAGATCGTCGAGGGCTGGCTCGATGCCCAGGACGACCCGGGAGCCGCGACCTTCGAGTGGCGGCTGCTCGGCCAGGACGGCCCGGTGTACTTCGTCGAGGGCGTCACCGACTACCGCGACGGGCCGATCTACAGCAACCTGTGGATCATCCGCCTCGCCGAGGACGGACGCGCCGAGGAGTTCACCGAGTGGTGGATGGAGCAGGAGCCCGACCAGGGCTGACCGCCGTCGTCACGCCAGCTGGCCCAGCCACAGTCCGAGCCCGGCCGCGGCGAGCGCGAGGACGAGCATCCCGACGCCGTTGACGAGCGCCGCCCGGTAGCGCCGCTGCTGCGCGAGCCGCACGGTCTCGTAGCTCGCCGTGCTGAAGGTCGTGTAGCCGCCGAGGAAGCCGGTGCCGAGCACCGCGCGCCACTCGGGCGTGAGGCCGTGGGCGAGCGCGAGCCCGGTGACCAGACCGAGCAGGAACGACCCCGTCACGTTGATGGTCGTGGTGCCGATCGGGTATCCGACCCGCAGCCACGAACGCAGCAGCCCGTCGAACACGAGCCGTGCGACCGCGCCGACGCCCCCGGCCGCCGCGACCGCGAGCACGAGCAGGGCCGTCACGAGCTGCCCCCGGCGGCCCGGCGCCGTCCGATGGCGGACGCGAGCGCGATGCCGGCGACCGTCGCGAGCGCCCCGATGACGATGGTCGTCGCCGCGTACAGGATGCTGAGCCCGACGCTCTGCGCTGCGATCAGCCCGTCCGTGTCCACCGCGAGCGAGCTGTAGGTCGTGTAGCCGCCGAGGATGCCCGTCCCGGCGAACAGGCGCACGTCACGTCTGGTGCCCTCATCCGGACCGCGCAGCGCGAGCGTCTGCAGCAGCCAGCCGAGCACGAAGGCACCGGTGACGTTGATGAGCAGGGTGATCAGCGGCACACCGCCGACCGGCGGCACGGAGAGCGTGAGGAGGTACCGCACCGCGGTGCCGAGGGCGCCGCCGGCGAAGACGAGCAGGATGGAGCGCGGCCGCAGATGCAGTGGGCTCCTGGGACGATCGGCCGGCACTAGACCGGCGTGTCTTCCCACGGGAAGCCCTGGGCTCCCGGCTGCGGGTTGAGCGGGACCACGATGACGGGACGGTGCTGGCGATGTGCCAGGTGCACCGCGACCGAGCCGTTGAAGAACTCCCGCAGGCTTCCTCGCAGCCCGGCCTCCCGCGTCCCGACGACGATGTAGCGCGCGTCGATGTCGTCCGCCAGCCGCGCCAGGGACCACGCCGGATCGCCCGCGAGCTGCTGCAGCGAGTACGGGATGCCGCGTCCGTCGAGCACCGAACGGATGTGCGCCTCGAGCTCCGGGTCGAACCGCTCCTCCTCGGTCTCGGGAAGGTCGGGGTCGTACGGAAGGGCGACCACCGTGCCGTCGACGTAACTCGAGACGACATAACGGTCGGGGTCGACGTTCGCGCAGACGAGCGGGACGTCGAGATCGTCGGCCAGACGGGCCGCCTGCTCCAGCACCGCCACCGGCTGCCCCGGGACCACCGCCGCCAGGATGCCGCCGCGCCCTGCCCGCTCGTTGCCGCTCATGCCCCTAGTGTGCACCATCTCACGGGTTCACTCGTGCGGGCCGCTGGGGTACGTTCGGCCTACCAGCGTCTGAGAGGAGCCCGACCCGATGGCCGACACGCCACCGCTGCCGCGCGAGCGCCGCCGCACCACCCGGGGCCTCCGTCCGCTCCCCGAGCTGACCAAGGATCTGGTGGCGCAGCTGCGGCGCCTGGTCGCGACAGAGCTCGCCCTCTTCAAGGCCGAGATGGCTGCGAAGGCCAAGGCCGCCGGGATCGGCGCCGGGCTGCTCGTCGGCGCTCTGCTGTTCCTCTTCTTCGCGTTCGGTGTGCTGATCACCGCCGCCGTGCTCGGGTTCGCGCTCATCCTGCCGGCCTGGCTGGCGGCGATCATCGTGGGCGTCATCCTGATCATCATCGCCGTGGTGCTCGGACTGATCGGGATGCGCAGCCTCAAGAAGGGCGTGCCCCCGATCCCGGATGACCTCGGCAGCGAACTGAGCGCCGACGCGAAGGCCCTGAAGGGAGAGCAGCCGTGACCGACGAGACGACGCCCTCGATCAGCCGCCAGGGTCAGCGCCCCGCCGGACGCCCGCCGGTGCCGAAGGGCGCGGGCATCAACACGTTGAAGCTCGACCTTGAGGTCACCCGCGACGAGCTCGCGAGCACGCTCGACGACCTGTTCGCGACGTTCAACATCCGGGTGCAGATCCGATCGCATCCCGTCTTCTTCGCCGGCTTCTTCCTGGCACTGACCGGAGCGGCCGCGGGCATCGCCACTCTGCTCATGCGGAGGCGCGGGCGTGCCGACTGACCGCGGAGGCGTGGGCAGTGACCGGGCGCAGGCGGTTCGGCGGATCGAGGACCGCAACAGCCTGCCCTGGTACCGGCTGCCGTGGGGATTCATCCTCAAGCGGACGATGCGCAGCTTCTCGACGGACCAATGCACCGACCTCGCGGCCGGCCTGACGTACTTCGCGGTGCTGTCGCTGTTCCCCGCACTGCTCGCGCTGGTCAGCCTGCTGGGGATCGTCGGCCAGAGCAAAGCGGGCATCGACGCCCTGTTCGGCATGGTCGACGACCTGGCGCCGGGCATCGCGGATGTGCTGAAGGGACCGATCCAGGGGCTCGCATCCTCGCCCGCCACCGGCTGGGCACTCGTCATCGGAATCGTCGGCGCCGTGTGGTCGGCGTCGGGCTACGTCGGCGGCTTCGGCCGGGCGCTCAACCGCGTGTACGGGGTGCAGGAGGGACGCACGTTCATCGCGCTGCGACCCGTGCAGCTCGGCGTGACCCTGCTGGCGCTGGTGCTGATGTCGCTGCTGGCGCTGATGCTCGTGGTCTCCGGCCCCGTCGCCGAGTTCCTGGGAGGCTTGATCGGACTGAGCGAGGCCTTCGTCGTCGCGTGGTCCATCATCCGCTGGCCGATCGTGATCGTGGTGATCGTCCTGCTGGTGGCGGTGCTGTACGCGGCGACGCCGAACATCAAGCACCCGCGGATCCGCTGGCTGACCCCCGGGTCCATCGCCGCGATCGTGGTGCTCGGGATCGCCTCGGCGGGTTTCGCCTTCTATGTCGGCAACTTCGGGAACTACGACCGCACGTACGGCGCCCTGGCCGGGATCATCGTCTTCCTTCTCTGGATCTGGATCGCCAACAACGCGCTCCTCTTCGGCGCCGAGCTCGACTCCGAGGTGGAGCGGGCACGGGAGCTGGTGGCCGGCATCGAGGCGGACGACGTGCTCCGGCTCCCCATGAAGTCGGACAAGGCGCTGCTCAAGGCGCGCGAGGCGCACGCCGGCGACATCCTGGCCGCGCGCGATCTCCGACGCCGGTACCGGACGGGCGTCAAACACTGACACCGCGCTAGCCTCGAAGAATGAGCGACGCGCGACCCGGCCACGACCTTCCCGACAGCCGCGGACGTACGGGCTTGCACTCCACCGGCCGCGAGCTCGTCGGCAACGCGAACGTGCGCATCCGGGACGTGGAGGTCACCTCCGACGGCTGGCACGTGCTCCGCCGCACCACCTTCGACCACCGCGGCCGCGACGGGAGCTGGACGACGCAGACCCGCGAGACCTACGACCGCGGGAACGGCGCGACGGTACTGCTGTACGACCCGATCGGGCGCACCCTGCTGCTCTCGCGCCAGTTCCGCTTCCCCGCCTACGTCAACGGGCATCCGGACGGGATGCTGGTCGAGTCGGCCGCCGGGCTGCTCGACGGCGACAGCCCCGAGGACGCGATCCGCCGCGAGGCCACGGAAGAGCTCGGGGTGCGGATCGGCAACCTGACGCACCTGTTCGACCTGTACATGAGCCCGGGATCGGTGACCGAGCGCGTCCACTTCTACGCGGCGCCTTACGTACCGGCCGACATCGACGGCGGCGGGGGCGTCGCCGACGAGGGCGAGGAGATCGAGCCGGTGATCGTCCCGTACGACGAGGCGCTGGCGTGGGTGGCGGACGGCCGCATCGCGGACGGCAAGACCGTCATCCTCGTGCAGTGGGCGGCGCTGAACCTGTTCGGTTGAAGCGCCGGCTCAGCCGTAGCGGAGGGTGGCGCCGTCCGACTTGAGGAAGTCGATGTGCAGGTGGTTGCAGGTGTCGTCGAACGGCTTGAAGTTCGAGAGGTCCATCGACGAACGGCAGCCGATCTGACCGAGGCCGGTGCCGTTCGGGACCAGCGGGTCGAGGATCTTGATCAGCTCGACCGACTTGGCGTCGCCACCGGTGAGGGGCGAGCCGTTGAGCAGGTAGAAGTCGACCGCGTGGCCGCCGCCGTCGGCGTAGTGGGCGGACGAGGTGCCCGCGCCTTCGATCTGACCGGTGCACCGGCGGTTGATGTCGCTGATGCCGACCTGGTTGAAGTTGTCGAGGGCGACCGAGATGGCCTGCAGCACCCGGTAGTCCACGCCGCAGCCCGGCACCGCCTGGCCCTCGGCGAGGTCGGCGATCTCGGGGATGTGGTTGGGCGTGGAGCCCACCAGGCGTCCCGCTGCGACGGCGCCCATGATCTGGACGGCGAGCGCCTGCACGGTCGGCGAGACGGTGGAGTTCGTGGTCGAGTCGAGCGCCTGCGGGCTCTCCTGGATGGCCAGGCCGTCGCGGGCGACGACCTGCGTCACACCACCACCGCCGGTGAGGGTCTGCACAGCGAGCGCCGTGCGCGCGGCGCCGACGGTCGAGCCCTCGCCCGTCGTGGCGTACGCGGGGAGTGCGGCGGTGCCGAAGAACGCGGCGAGCGCCAGCATGACGACCGCGTGCACGCCCCAGCGGCGGCGCTCCGGATGGGCGGAGCGGACGCGCGGCGCGCGGACGGGACGCTCGGAGCGGGCGACACGTGCGGCCTTCGGGGCGCGCTCGGCGCGCTTGGGCTTGACGACGATGCGCTCGCGGACGGCGCGTTCCTGGATGGCGTGGCCCTGGGCGGCACGGGCCGGGACGGCGCGGGCCTTCTTGCGCGGCCGGCTGCGCTCCGCCTCGAGGGCGGCGCGGCGGCTCAAGGGCTGCGCGGCTGTCAGCTGCTCGGGCGTCGTGAACGCGCTGACCGGGTCGGCCGAGAGCTCCGTCTGCTGTTCCACATCCACCACGATGGGTGCCTTGGCTGCGCGGCGAGGCCGCACGGAAGGAGTGGACTGGGGCAAGCTGCTGGGTCTTCCTGGGGAGGTCGGTCGGGGTCGACGCACCGGGACGGCGCGAAAGCGTACGTTCTTTTCTACCCGATTTCGCCTGGATGTTCCATCAATGCAGACGAATAGATTCCGGCCGGGGGCTCATCCTGCGAGTTCGGGTCAGGCAGGGGCCCCCATCCGGAACCACGACGGCTGGAAGTCGCCGTCCTTTGCAAACCTAGGCGTGTCGAGGCGATGGGGTACCGCGTGGTACGGCTGGTACGACGCTGCTCCCAGCGTCCGGTCAGGGGATGACGACGACGAGTTCGACACGCCCGGCGAGTTCGCGGAGAGCGACCGTCCCGCGCTCTGCGAGCTGTCGCAGACCGATGCCCGGTCCGCGCGTGTCGAGGGTTCCGCCGGAGACGATCACGACGTCGACGCCGTCCCGTCCACTGGGGCGGAGCGCGACCTCGACGAGGGAGCCGTCGCCGTGCCGCACGGCGTTCGCGAGCCCTTCCGAGACCGCGTCGACGACCGCGGACGCGCGTGCCGGGTCGGCCAGGCGCTCCCAGACGCCGTCCCCGTAGTGAACGCGGAGCTCGATCGCGGACGACCAGCTCTCGACCAGTGCACGGACCTCGTCGGCGGCCTGCGGATCCTCGTGGCCGCCTCGGAGAGCATCCCTGGCGCGTCCGACCACCTCGGCGATGCGCAACGCGGCGGTCTCGGGGCCGGCCGCCGGCGCCGCCGTCAGCGCGAGCGCCCCCGCGATCAGCTCCGACTGGACACCCGCGTGCAGGAGCCGGGCGAGCGACGCCCGCTCGCGGTCGTACTCGGCACGGATCCGCGCGGCGACGGCGACGTTCGCCTGCAACGCCTCCTCCAGCTCCGCCTGGTCGCTCCGAACGCGCAGCGTCAGCGACGAGACGAGAGCGACGCCGAGCGCGATGACCGGATACGTCAGCGCCTCGAACCAGGCCGACGATCCGTCGAGCCCGCTCATCATGAGCCCGAGGGCGCCCGTCAGCGTGACGAGGATGCCGATCGCGATGGAGAGGAGGATGAGCGTCGCAAGTCGTAGCGAGGGCCGCGAGGGCAGCGGCACGAGGGTCGCCGCGGCCCCGGCGGCCAGCAGGACCACGAGACCGGTCGCGAGCGGAAGCAGGCTGGACAGCCCGAACAGGGTGAGGCCGAAGGGGACGACCAGAGCGGTGTACAGCAGCGCGGTGCTCAGCGGCGGCGCGGCGCGCATCCCGCCGATCACCGACGAGGACCACTCGCCACGTCCGAGCGGCGGCGCGTCCGGCACGCCCTCGACCGGCTCGTCGCTGTAGACGCGGTGGCTCGCCGGACGCACGACGTCTTCGGCGAGGGTGCGCAGCACGCGTGCCGCTTCGCGCGGCTCCAGTCGCTCCTCGGACGCGGCGGCGGCCGCTTCCTCCATCGCCGACAGCACTTCGTCGACCGCGGTGCTCCGCAGCCGGCCGAGCCGTTCGGCGGCGCATTCGACGTCCAGTTCCGACGCCCGCTGCGCCGCGCGGAGACGACGGAACACCCCGCGGTGCTCACGCACCAGGTCGACACCGACGGCCGTCAGCGCGAAGACGACGACGCAGACCACGAGGTTGACGAGGATCCGTGCGCCCAGGTCGCCGGGCGCGACCGGGATGCCGAGCAGGCCGCCGGCCTCGAGGAAGATCAGCGGGCGGACCGCGCCCACCACGCCGAAGATCGCATACACCGCGAGCGCGCGTCCGCGTCCCCGGACCACGCGCAGCACCGCCACCCCGAGGAGCAGCAGCCCGCCGATGATCGCATGCTGGAGGGCGGCGACGGCCAGCACCGCGAGCGGTCCGCCCGTCACGTACTGGAGCCCGGACATCACCGTCAGGGCGAACGGCAGGGTGAGCAGCCAGGTCCACCAGCTGATCGCGTTGGGGCCGTACGAACGCTGAACCGATCGGCGGAACGTCGTCATCCGGCGGTCAGAGCCCGGTCGCCGGATCGCCGAAGGTCGCCGCGTACAGCGTCGCGGCCGCCACCCGCGGCGTCGTCCGCTCGCCGCCGGCGAGTCCCAGCGCGGCGAAGACGCGCTCGACGCTCTTCTCCACCGCGCGCACGGTCACGTTGCGCCGCCGGGCGATCTCCGCGTTGGTGAGCCCGGCCGCGAGCAGCCGTGTCGTCTCGAGTTGGGCCGCCGTCAGCGCCAGGAGGCGGGAACGCGCGTCCGTTCCGGCGTGCTCGCGGGCGACGGGCCGATCGGCGAGCACGGCCTCCGCGGCGTCGACGAGCTCGGCCACCGACTCCACTGCGGCCTTGTTGACGAAGGAGGCGTGCATGACGGTGCTGCGCGCCTGCGCGGCGGCTGCGTCCCTCGACAGGTTGCTGAGGAACGTCACCGCGAGGTGGGGAGCACGCTGCTGCAGGATGGTCGCCAGCTCGACGCCGTTGGGCCGGCTCCCGAGGTCGATGTCCGTGACCAGGAGGTCGGGGTCGGTCGCTGCCGCGAGCTCCAGCGCCTCGGCGGCGTCACCGGCGCCCGCGGCGTCGAAACCGCGCTGGGCGAATGCGTCGACGACGAGCGAACGCATCAGGGCGTGGTCCTCCACCACCAGCACCCGCCGCCGCCACGTGTCCACCGCCACTCGCACAGGATAACGCGGCGGAGGACATGATCCTCCGGTCCGCGTCACCCCAGTAGTGGTCGGGTGCTCGCCGCGAACAGGCCGCGAACATCCGTTCCGTAGACTGGCGACGAAGAGCCTTTCGAGACGGAGGATGCGCATGGGATCGAGGTGGGCTCGCGTCTGTCGCGGCATGCTCGCCTCGGCGACCGCGATCTTCGTCGCCGCGCTCTTCCACGTCGCGGGCGGCGGTGCGGCCCCCGGGCCGGTCGCGCTCGCGCTCAGCCTGGCTTTCGCGACCCTCGCCTCCATCGCCCTCACGGCACGCCGGCTCTCGCTGTGGCGCCTCACCGTGGCGGTCGGGCTGAGCCAATTCCTCTTCCACGCGTTGTTCTCGCTCGGCGAGGGGAGCGCGCGATTCGCCGCTCCGGGTGGGATGAGCCACCTCCACGCCGGGATGCACCTCGTCATGTCGACCGGTTCGATGCCGGCCGCGCACGATTCGGACCTCAGCCCGTCGATGTGGCTCACCCACGCCACGGCCGTTCTGATCACCGTGGTGGCCCTGCGCTTCGGAGAGCAGTCGTTCTGGGGACTGTTCCGGACGGCAGGCGTGCGGGTCGCTCGCGCGGCGGACCGACTGGTCGTGCTGCCTGTGCCGGTGCCCACCGCCGTCGTCGCGGTCGCGGCCGCCGAGCCGGCGCGGCTGCGCGACCTCGGCCTCCCGCTCGCCCGGCTGCGCCACCGCGGACCGCCGGCGATCGCCTGCGCGTTCTGACAGCATCCGGAGCCTCCGGACGCTGCCGGTCACGCGCGCACAGCGCTCACCGACGATCCGATCGCTCAAGGGAAACCCATGAAGAAGTCCACGTTCGCCGCGTCCGTCGCGGCGGCCTCCACCGCTCTGCTCCTGCTCTCCGCGCCGCTCGCGGCCAGCGCGCACGTCCACGTCGACCCCGACCAGGCCGCGCCCGGAAGCTACACCAACCTCACGTTCAAGGTGCCGAACGAGTCGGCGACCGCCGGCACGGTCAAGCTGGTCGTCGACCTGCCGACGGCCACCCCGTTCACCTCCGTCAGCTACCTCCCACTGGCCGGATGGACCACCACCGTCGACACCGAGAAGCTGGCCAAGCCGGTGAAGACCGACGACGGCACGATCACGGAGGCGCCCGTGCGGGTCACCTGGACCGCCAACAGCGGCGTGCAGGTCGCCCCGGGGCAGTTCCAGCAGTTCACCGTCTCGGCGGGCGCCGTGCCCGACACCGGTTCGATCGAGCTCCCGGCGCACCAGCACTACTCCGACGGCACGGTCGTCGACTGGGATCAGCCGACCCCGGCGTCCGGCAAGGAGCCCGAGCACCCCGCGCCGACCCTGTACATCGACACTCCGGCGCCGTCCGAGGACGGCTCGAGCGCGCTGCTGGCGACGGACGCGCCGAAGCCGCAGGCCGCCGACTCCGGAACGACGGCCACGGTCGTCTCGATCGCGGTCGGCGTCGGCGGGCTCGCGCTGGGCGCGATCGCCCTGGTCATCGCCGTCTTCGCGCTCACCCGGGCCGGGCGCGGCGCCGAGCGTAAGGTGCAGGGATGAGGACCAGGCTGCTCGCCGGGGCCGCCGGCATCGCCGCGGCCGCCGCTCTCGTGCTGGTCCCCGCCTCGGTCGCGGCGGCGCACGACTACGTCGTCAGCAGCGACCCGGCCGCCGACTCCACCGTGACGACGCCGCTGGAGTCGGTGACTGTCACCTTCAACGACCGCGTCCTCGACCTGTCCGGGGACGGCTCGACGAACCTGCTCACCGTCACCGGGCCGGGAACCGAGGCGCGTCACTTCGAGACGGGATGCGCGACGGTCGCCGACACGAAGGTGAGCGCGCCGGTGGCGCTCGGAGCTGCGGGTTCGTACACGGTCACGTACCAGGTCGTGTCCGCAGACGGGCACACCGTGTCTGAGTCGTATCCGTTCACCTACCAGCCGCCCGCCGGCACCAAGGCGGCACAGGGGGCGGAGGCGTCGCCGTGCGGTGCCTCCGCCCCGAGCGCCGCGGCGACCGAGGGAGCGGCCGGTTCCGGCGGCGGGTCCACGGCGTCGGCGACGGCCACCGCATCCACACCTCAGCCGACGGCCGCGTCGAACGGCACCGACCTGGGGCTGGTCATCGGCATCGCGATCGGGATCGTGCTGCTGGCCGTCATCGGCGTGGTGATCGTGCTCGTGACCGCGCGGCGCAAGCCACCCGCTGGCCCGGCGGGCGGGTCCGATTCCACAGCCTGAGGGGTGAACGTTACGCCTCTGGTGCCGAGCTGCGAAGCGGTCCCGTAGGGACTATCCGCGCCCGGCCCGCAGGCGTAACGTTCGCGCATGGCCAGACAGAGCGACCAGCAGACCGCCGACTTCCCGGACGTCGTCCCCGAGGAGCAGATGGATCCGGACATCGTTCCGGCGCCGCAGCCTGCGCCCGACTCCGTCGACGACGGTGACGAGGAGGACGGCCGGCTCTAAGCAGGCTCCTCGCCCTCCTCGCGGATCTGGCCCTCCTCGGGGTCGTGCGCGGTGAGGTCGGCGCTCGTGTACTGGCGCTCACCGGGGTCGAGGTCTTCCCGTTCGTCGTCGCCATTGGCGCGGGGATCGGACATGGTCGCTCTCCTTCTGTGTAGATCTAGGACGGTACCCCTTAGCAAGAGTTGAGCAGTCGTCCAGTCTCGTGGGGCACAGTGGCCCTCGTGGAGACCGTGGTGGACGTCGTGCTCGTGGTGCTCGCCGTCCTGGCGATCGCCGCCGGGTGGACGAAGGGCGCCATCCGCTCCGCCGGCACCCTGATCGGCCTCGGGGTCGGGCTTTGGCTGGGTCTCATGCTCGCGCCGG
Source organism: Leifsonia poae (assembly GCF_050632865.1). Classification (GTDB taxonomy): domain Bacteria; phylum Actinomycetota; class Actinomycetes; order Actinomycetales; family Microbacteriaceae; genus Leifsonia; species Leifsonia poae_B. Next base: position 576,250 of record NZ_JBODSA010000003.1, read on the forward strand.
TCGTCGTCGGCTGGTTCGCCGATGCCGGCTTCGGCGGGGCGACCCAGCGGTCCGTCGTCGCTGCGGTCGTCATCCTCGTCTGCGCGGGCGTCGTATACGCCCTCACCGGTGCACTCGCCGGCATCGTCGGCAAGCTGCTGCGCCACGGTCCCGTCCGCTGGCTCGACTCGCTCGTCGGCGCCGTCCTCGGCCTGGCCACCTGGGCCGTCGTCGTCTGGCTCCTCGCCGGCTTCGCCATGGCCACCAGCCTCGCCACCGTCGTGCAGGCCGCCAGCTCGTCGCGCGTCGTGGCGACCCTGAACAGCGTCGCGCCGCTCCCCTCCTCCACCGTGCTCGGAGCCATGGACGACGCCCTCGCCGGCGCCGGCCTGCCGAAGGTCTTCGAGGGCGGCGAGACGATCCGCGCCGTCCCCGAGCCCGACGCGTCCATCCCGCCGGCTGTCTCGCGAGCCGAGCAGTCCGTGGTGACCGTGCTGGCCTCCAAGCCCGCGTGCGGCCTGGACTCGGAAGGCAGTGGATGGGTCGTGCAGCGCGGCCGGGTCGTGACCAACGCGCATGTGGTCGCGGGAGCCTCCTCCGTCGTCGTCCGCGAGTCGGGCAGCACATCGGTCGAGCGGGCGACCCTGATCGCCTTCGACCCGTCGCGCGACCTGGCCGTGCTCGACGTGACCGACCTCAACGCCGCGCCGCTCGACATCGGTCCGGACCTCACCGCCGGCGCCGCAGCGTACGCCGCCGGCTACCCCGGCGATGGCCCGTTCACGATCTCGCCGCAGCGCGTCCGCGACCGCGTGACCGCCCGGGGCACCGACATCTACCAGAGCGGCAGCGTCGACCGCGACATCTACTCCCTGCGCGGCAGCGTCCGTCCCGGTAACTCCGGCGGTCCGCTGCTCGACACGAACGGGCAGGTCGCCGGCGTCGTCTTCGCCCGCAGCGCGACCGACCCGGACACGGGCTACGCGCTCACGCTGGCCGAGCTCCGACCGGTCCTGTCGTCGGTCGGGTCGACGCCGATCAGCTCGGGGGCGTGCACCGCGGGCTGATCGCCCTCGAAACCGGCCGCCGGACATGGTTGGCTGGAGCCATGAAGGCTGTGACCTACTCCACCACCGGCGACTCCGACGTCCTCACCCTCGGCGAGCGCGAGGAGCCGCATCCCGGCCCCGGTGAGGTGCTCGTGCGCATCCACGTCTCCGGGGTGAACCCGACGGACTGGAAGGCGCGGAAGGGCAGCGGCTCGAAGGAACTCCCCGGCCGCAGGTTCCGAACCAGGACGGCGCAGGAGTCGTCGACGAGGTCGGCGAGGGCGTCACCCGGTTTGCACCCGGTGACCGCGTCTGGGTGTGGGATGCCGCCTACCAGCGCCCGGACGGCACCGCCCAGGAGCTCGTGGTGCTGCCCGAGCGACAGGTGGTGGCGCTGCCCGACGACGTGACGTTCGATGAGGGCGCGTCGTTCGGCATTCCGGCGCTCACCGCGCACCGGGCGCTCACCTCGTACGAGCACGCGCCGACGGAGCTCGCGCCGGGGTCCCTCGACGGCCGGACCGTGCTGGTCGCGGGAGGCGCCGGCGCGGTCGGCCACGCGGCCATCCAGCTCGCGGTGTGGGCGGGTGCGACGGTGATCGCGACCGTCAGCAGCCACGACAAGGCCGAGCTCGCCCGCTCGGCCGGTGCGCACCACGTGGTCAACTACAAGGAACCCGACACCGCGCAGGCCATCGGCGCACTCGCCCCACGCGGCGTGGACATCGTGGTCGAGGTGAACGTGTCCGCGAACGCCGAGCTCGATGTGAAGGTGACCGGCGCGAACGCCACCATCGCGAGCTATGCCGACGCCCCCGGCGCCGACTCCGTGACGATTCCGGTGCGACCGAGCATGTCGAAGAACCTGCGCTGGCAGTTCGTGCTCACCTACACGGTGGCGCCGGAGACCAAGGACGCGGCCGTCCGCGCTGTGGCCGCGGCGGCGGCCGATGGAGCCCTTCGGGTCGGAGCCGAGCACGGCCTCCCGATCACGCGCTTCCCGCTCGCCGAGACCGCGGCCGCCCACGACGCCGTCGAGAACGGCGTCGTGGGCAAGGTGCTCATCGACGTGGCTTGACCGCCTGCACGGCCAGCGCGACGACCGAGGCGATCGCGATGGCGGCCGAGTAGCCGAGCGCGGTCGGCAGCAGCCCGATCGCACCGATCAGCTCGCCGGCGACCAGCGCCGGAACACCGTAGGCCAGGTAGCTGACCAGGAACACGCCCGCGAACAGCTCGGCGCGCTGATCGTTCGGAGCGAGCGGGGCCAGGATGCGCAGCATCGCCGAGAAGCCCGCGCCGAATCCGCCGCCGGCGATGGTCGCGCCGACGAACAGCAGCGGCAGGACCGCACCGGCGATCCCGACCGCGGCCACCGCGACGCCGACCAGGATGGCCGCCATCGCCCAGACCACGGTAGTGCGCGCCACGGCACGGGTCAGCACCAGTCCCGCGATCGCGCCGACGGCGGGCGGCACGGCCACGATGGCCCCGTTGAGCAGGCCGCTGTCGAGGTGGAAGACGCCGTGCAGGATGGACGGCGACAGTCCGATGAAGAGGCCTGCGAGCATCCAGGTCGCGAGGAAGAGCGGGATCGCGCCGACGAACTCGCGCCGGGCGGCCCGAGGGATGAGCAGACGCGGGATGAGGGACCGCGCCGCGCCCGGACGACGCTTGACCGTCTCGGGCGAAGCGACGATGACCAGGATGCCTGCGGCGAACAGCACCGCCAGGGTCACGAACACCAGAATCGTCGGCTGCGGCACGAACTGCACCGCCACACCGGTCAGGAACGCGCCGATCGCGATGCCACCGACGGGAGCCGTGCTGCCGATGGTCGCGCCCAGCTTCTTCTGCTTCTCGGGCGCCAACTCGACGAGGGCCGCGGTGAAGGTGCTCATGGCCGCGCCGGTCGCGACGCCCTGCACGGAGCGGGCGCCGATGATCCAGCCGATGTCGGGAGCGAAGAGGAAGACCAGCATCGCGACGACCTGCAGTGCGAGTGCCGCGATCAGGACGGGGCGCCGGCCGATGTGGTCGGAGAGCGAGCCCGCGACGAGGAGGGTGATCAGCAGCGTGACCGCGTAGATCGCGAAGGCGACCGTGAGCAGCCACGGCTGGAAGCCCCACTCCTGCTGGTACAGCACGAAGAGCGGGCTGGGCGCGCCGACGGCGAGCGCCACCGCGACGAAGGTCAGCGCGGTGCCGGCGAACGCGGCCGCGGGGCGAAGGCGGAAGCCGCGCGTGCGTCGGGCGCTGGTGCGCCGGACGGCGAGCATCCCACCGGTGCGGGTCTCGGCTGTGGTCATGTCGACTCCTTAAAGCAATTTTGATTGCTTTTGCGACTATAGAGGCGGGCTCAGGAAAAAGCAACAATATTTGCGTTAAGCTATTCCCATGGAAACGACGACCACACCGGCCAAGCGCACGGGAGGCCGCAGCGCTGCGGTCATCCACAACGTGCGCACGGCTGTCGAAGAGCTCGTCGAGGAGAAGGGCCAGGACAAGGTCACGGTCCCGATGATCGCCGAGCGCGCCGGCGTCAACCCGACCAGCATCTATCGCCGCTGGGGCGACCTCCCGACCCTGATCAACGACATCGCGACCTACCGGCTCGACCCCGAGCGTCCGCTGCCGGCCAACGGAGACCTCCGCGCCGACCTGACGGCGTGGACGCGCGAGATCGTCGAGCACTACCGCAAGCCGGTCAATGCGGCGCTGCTGCGCGGCGGTGCATCTGCGGCCGGTGAGCAGCAGTCGTACTGCCTGCGCAACCGCCGCGTGGAGGCGAACCTGCTGCTCGACCGCTATCCCGATGCCGGGGTGACGGCCGACGACATCCTGGATGTGGTGATCGCGCCGGTCATCTACCGCGTAATCTTCCTGCCCTGGACGCTGGACGATTCCACCGCCGAACACCTGGTCGCTCGACTGTTCCGCTAGCCCTGCCGCGAGGAGGTAGTGTCGGGAGGCGATGCCTGAGGAACGGACCAGCGAGGAACGCGCCGCGGCCCGCTCCGGCTGGGCCGTCGGCATCGCGACCGCTCTCTACGGCATCTCGTTCGGCGCCCTCGCCACAGCCTCCGGTCTCGACGTCTGGCAGGCGTGCGTCCTGAGTCTCGTGATGTTCAGCGGCGGTTCGCAGTTCGCGCTGATCGGGGTGCTCGCCTCAGGCGGCGCCGCCGCGGGCGGAACCGCGATCGCCAGCGCCGCGCTGCTCGGCGTGCGCAACTCCTTCTACGCGCTCCGCCTGTCCCGGATCATCGGCCCGGGCTTCTGGCGGCGGGCCGGCGCGACGCAGCTCACCATCGACGAGTCGACCGCGGTCGCAACGGCCCAGACCGAGCCGAGGGCGCAGCGGATCGGGTTCTGGGTGACCGGCCTGGTCGTGTTCATCGGCTGGAACATCATGACGCTGGCCGGCGCGCTGCTCGGCAACCTGATCGGCGACGTCAAGGCATACGGGCTGGATGCGGCCGCCGCGGCCGCGTTCCTCGGACTGCTCTGGCCGCGGCTGAAGGCGCGCCAGACCCAGGCCGTCGCTGTCGCGGGCGGCTTCGTCGCGACCCTCCTCACGCCGTTCCTCATGCCCGGCCTCCCGGTGCTCGCGGCCGCGGTGGTCGCGATCGTGCTCGGCGTGCTGAATGTCTTCGGCCGCCGGGACGACCCACCGCATCCCGAGGCGATCCCGATGGAACGGGAGGTGGAGCCGTGACCACGTGGCACGTCATCCTGCTCGCGTCGATCGCGGTGCTGGGTCTCAAGGCGGTCGGCTGGCTGGTCCCGCCCAAGGCGCTCGACCATCCCACCGTCGCGCGGGTCAGCGACCTGCTGACCGCCGCACTGCTCGCGGCGCTGATCTGCGTGCAGACGCTCGGCGCCGGACAGTCGCTGGAGCTCGACGCGCGGCTACCGGCCGTCGCGATCGCGGCCGGGCTGTACGCGCTGCGGGTGCCGTTCATCATCGTGGTGCCCGCCGCCGCGGTGGTCGCGGCGCTCATCCGGCTGTTCACGTAGGCCCTTTCCGCCCACCGCGAACCAGCAACCTCCGACCCTCCCTTCGGAGCGACACTGATGCCATGAACGAGGACGAGGTGGACGACCGGGCGGCGCTCGACGCCTACTCGGCCGCCGTCGTGAGGGTCGCGGAGACGGTGCTGCCGTCGGTCGCGGCCGTGTCCGTCCGCACGCGCTCCGGCGCCGGGGCGGGCAGCGCGTCGGTCATCAGCGCCGACGGGCACCTGCTCACCAGCGCGCACGTCGTGGCGGGCGCGACCGGCACCGAGCTGTCCTTCGCCGACGGCACCACCGTCGACGCCGAGGTCGTCGGCACCGACCCCCTCTCCGATCTCGCGGTGCTCCGCGCACGCGGTGCCACTCCCCCGCCGCTGCGCCTCGGCGACGCCGCGCGACTCCGCGTCGGACAGCTCGTCGTCGCCCTCGGGAACCCGCTGGGCCTCGCAGGAAGCGTCACCGCGGGCATCGTCTCCGCGCTGGGCCGCTCGCTGCCCACAGCATCCGGTCGCGTCATCGACGAGGTCATCCAGACGGACGCCGCGCTGAACCCCGGCAACAGCGGCGGCGTGCTCGCCGACAGCGCCGGCCGGATGGTCGGCGTCAACACCGCCGTCGCGGGAATCGGTCTGGGGCTCGCCGTTCCCATCAACGCGAGCACGCTCGAGATCGTGGAGGCGCTGAAGTCCGCGGGCCGCGTCCGCCGCGCGTGGCTCGGCGTCGCAGGCACCAAGGTGCGGCTGACACCGGAGGCGGCCGCGAAGGTCGGTGCGCCGATGGGAATCCGCATCGCCACGGTGGTGGCGGGCAGCCCCGCGGCCGAGGCCGGCGCGCGGCCCGGCGACATCGTGGTGTCGCTCGACGGCATCCCCGTGGTCGACCCGACCGGCCTGCAGCGGCTCATGGTCGAGCGCGCGATCGGCCGCCGCATGGAGCTCACCCTCTGGCGCAACGGCGCCCTGGTGGATGTGGTGGTGCTGCCGCAGGAGCTCGTCGCCTGAGGGTTGTCGGCGGCGCCCCGTAACGTGACGCCGTGAGCGCATCCTGGCACCCGGTGGCGAATGCGCAGCCCACCGAGTGGCTGCTCCGCCAGGGGGCACTCGGCACGCCGTACGGCGTCATCCGGCGGTTCGCCTTCGGCGACCCGAATCGGCCGGACATCTGGTTCCGGGTGGTCACCTGGGCGCCCACCTCCGAGGGCCGCGAGCTCATCGGATGGTGCCGCACGTTGGAGGCCGCGGCCGCCGTCGCGTGGGACCACCGCTGCGCCGCCGAGTCCTGGCGCCACCACCTCGCCGCCCGTCGCACCGACGCGGGGGCGATGGCGGCCCAGCGTCCGGCGGCCGCCGAACTGGTGCGCTACTACCGGGCTGCGCTTCGCCGCAGTCCTGAATCCGTGCTGGCCCGGATGCCGCAGCCGGCCCGGCGACCCTAACCTGTCAGTGTCTCGGCCAGGGGGACCGATCCAGTCGGGGGACGGATCGGGAAAGGGCCCGGAGCGATCACGCTCCGGGCCCTTTCATTGTTCACACGAGGGTGCGAACGGGAGTTACTTGGTCAGCGGCTCCAGGGTCGGGTCGTTGGCGTACGCCTCGGCCGCGTTCTCCTTGGTGACGATGACCGGCTTCAGCAGGTAGGCCGGGACGACCTTCTTGCCGTTGTCGTACGACTTGTCGTCGTTGATCTCGGGCTTCTTGCCCTTCTGCAGGTCCTCGACCATGGTGATGGCCTGCTTGACCAGGTTGCGGGTGTCCTTGTTGATGGTCGAGTACTGCTCGCCCGCCATGATGGACTTGACCGACTCGGCCTCCGAGTCCTGACCGGTGACGATCGGGACCGGCTTGCCTGCACCCTTCACCGAGGTGATGATGGCGCGGGCGAGGGTGTCGTTCGGGGACAGGACGCCGTCGAGCTCGGTGGAGCCGTAGTTGGCGGCGAGCAGGGTGTCCATGCGGGTCTGCGCGTTCGCCGGCAGCCAGCCCTGGGTGGAGGTCTGCTTGATCTCGGTCTGACCCGAGACGACCTTCAGCGTGCCGTCCTTGATCTTCGGCTCGAGGATCTTCATGGCGCCGTCGAAGAAGACCTTCGAGTTGGCGTCGTCCGGCGAACCGGAGAAGAGCTCGATGTTGAAGTTCTTCTTGCCCGGGTACTTCTTCGCCATGCCGTCGAGCAGGGCCTGACCCTGCAGCTCGCCGACCTTCTCGTTGTCGTACGCGACGTAGTAGTCGACGTCGTTCGTGTTGAGGATGAGGCGGTCGTACGCGATGACGGTCGCGCCGGCGTCGTGCGCGGCCTTGGCCTGCGCGGCGAGCTGGCCACCGTCGACGGCGCCGATGATGACGACCTTGGCGCCGTTGGTGATCATCGACTGGATCTGCGACTGCTGGTCGGAGACGCCCGAACCACCGGCGTACTGCACGTCGCCCTTGAAGCCGGCCGACTTGAGGCCGTCCTCGAAGAGGCCACCGGCGAGAACCCAGTTCTCCGACGTCTTGGTCGGGAGGGCGACGCCGATGGTGGCTCCCTTGTCGAAGCCCGAAGCGGTGGAGTCACCGCTCGAACCACGGCCGCTGCCGGAGCAGCCGGTCAGGGCGAGCGCGGCGGCAGCAGCGACGGCCACTGTCGCGAGTGCGATTTTGCGCATTGCAATCTACTTTCTCTGTGTGTGGGGGTGTTGCAGGTTGGAGGTGAAGCGAAAAGGGGAACCTACGAGGTAAGGGACCTCGAGGAGTCCTCGGCCTGGTCGCCGGTCGGAACGACGGCGGGCTGCTCCTCGGCCGCGGCGTCGACGCGCTGCGTCTTGTCGCGGTTGAACATCCTGCCGATGAGCGAGGGACCGCCGCGGCGCTTGGAGTAGACGTCGATGCCGACCGCGATGAGCAGGACCAGGCCCTTGATGATCTGGACCTTGTCGCTCGTGACGCCGAGCAGCTGGAGACCGTTGTTGAGGACGGCGATGACCAGACCACCGATGATGGAGCCGGCGACGGTACCGATACCGCCGGAGACCGCGGCACCACCGATGAAGACGGCGGCGATCGCGTCGAGCTCCCAGCCGAGGCCGTCCTGCGGGCCGGAGGACACCGAGCGGGCGACGGCGATCATGCCGGCCAGGGCGGCGAGCACCGACATGTTCATCATGACGAAGAAGTTGATCCGGCGGATCTTGACGCCCGACAGCTCCGCGGCGTGCGAGTTGCCGCCGACCGCGTAGATGTGACGACCGAAGATCGTGTTCCGCGTGATGAACGAGTACAGGATGATCAGCACGCCGAGGATGACACCGGCGACAGGGAACGAGGTGCCCACGCGGCCGCTGCCGAACAGCACCGCGGCATAGACGACGACCGCGTCGAGGATGACGACCTTGAACACGCTGACCCAGAGCGGCGCCTTCTCGGAGCCCATCTTGGTCTGCTTGCGGCGGGTGCGGACCTCCATCAGCGCGATGACGACCGCGATGATCAGGCCCAGCAGCAGGGTGGAGTTGTTGAAGCCGGTGTTCGGGCCCCACTCGGGGAGGAAGCCGCCGCCGATGTAGGTGTAGCCGTCCGGCACCGGGATGGTGTTCGCGTTTCCGATCAGCTGGTTGAGGCCGCGGAAGATGAGCATGCCGGCCAGGGTCACGATGAAGGCGGGGACGCCGACGTAGGCGACCCACCAGCCCTGCCAGGCGCCGATCACGACGCCGACGACGAGGCCGAGCAGGATGGCGAGCGGCCACGGCACGTTCCAGTCGTTCATCGACTTCGCGACGATGATGCCGACCAGAGCCGCGACCGAGCCGACCGACAGGTCGATGTGGCCCGCGATGATCACCATGACCATGCCGATCGCCAGGATCAGGACGTAGACGTTCTGGTTGACGAGGTTGATCAGGTTGACCGGCTCGAGGGTCTTGCCGCCGGTCAGGATCTCGAACAGCAGGATGATGACGACGAGCGCGCCCAGGATGCCGAACTGGCGTCCGGTGGACTGGCCGCCGCCGAACATCATGCCGAGGTCGCGGATGCCTCCGGACTTCTTCTTCTCTGCGATCTGCGTGCTCATGGTTATCGGGTCACCCTCTTCTTGGCGGATGTCATGCTTTTCAGGAGAGTCTCGGGGGTCGCTTCCGCGATCGGGAAGTCGGCGGTGATCTGACCCTCGAAGATCGTGTAGATGCGGTCGGAGATGCCGAGCAGTTCGGGCAGCTCGGAGGAGATGACGATGACGCCCTTCCCCTGGGCGGCCAGCTGCTGGATGATCCCGTAGATCTCGAACTTGGCGCCGACGTCGATGCCGCGCGTGGGCTCGTCCAGGATCAGGATGTCCGGGTCGGTGAACATCCACTTCGCCAGGACGACCTTCTGCTGGTTGCCGCCGGACAGGGTGCTCACGCCGCGGTTGACGTCGGGCGTGCGGATGCGGAGGCGCTTGCGGTACTCGTCGGCGACCGCGTACTCCTGCAGGTCGTCGACCACGCCGCGCTTGGCGATCTTCTTGAGCTTGGCGGCGACGATGGACTGCTTGATGTCGTCGAGCAGGTTGAGGCCGAGCACCTTGCGGTCCTCGCTCACGTAGGCCATGCCGTTGTCGATGGCCTCGGAGACGTTGCGGACCTCGATCTTGTGGCCGTCCTTGTAGATCTCGCCCGAGATCCAGTTGCCGTAGGAGTGGCCGAAGACGCTCATCGCCAGCTCGGTGCGGCCGGCGCCCATCAGGCCGGCGAAGCCGACGATCTCACCGCGGCGCACGTAGAAGCTGGAGTTCTTGACGACCAGGCGCTCGGGGACCTGCGGGTGCTGGACGACCCAGTCGCGCACCTCGAAGAAGGTCTCGCCGATGTTCGGCGTGCGCTCCGGGTAGCGGCTCTCGAGCGTGCGGCCGACCATGCCGCGGATGATGCGGTCCTCGTCGACGCCGTCCGCTTTCACGTCCAGCGTCTCGATGGAGTGGCCGTCGCGGATGATCGTGATCTGGTCGGCGATCTGCTCGATCTCGTTGAGCTTGTGGCTGATGATGATCGAGCTGACGCCACGGCCCTTGAGGCCGACGATCAGGTCGAGGAGGTGCTGCGACTCGGCCTCGTTCAGCGCGGCGGTCGGCTCGTCGAGGATGAGCAGCTTGACGTTCTTGTTGAGCGCCTTCGCGATCTCGACCAGCTGCTGCTTGCCGACGCCGATGTTCTTGATCTGCGTGTCGGGGTCGTCGCTCAGGCCGACGCGGGCCAGCAGCTCGGTGGCGCGGGTCTTCGCCTGCTGCCAGTCGATGACGCCACCGCGGCCCGGCTCGTTGCCGAGGAAGATGTTCTCGGTGATCGAGAGCTCGGGGATGAGGGCGAGCTCCTGGTGGATGATCACGATGCCCTGCTGCTCGCTGGACTTGATGTCCTTGAAGCGCTGGACCTCGCCCTGGTAGACGATGTCGCCGGTGTACGTGCCGTACGGGTAGACGCCGGAGAGGACCTTCATGAGGGTGGACTTCCCCGCGCCGTTCTCGCCGCAGATCGCGTGGATCTCGTCGGCGTGCACGGTGAGGGAGACATCCTCCAGGGCTTTCACACCAGGGAACTCCTTGGTGATCGCGCGCATCTCGAGGATGACTGCGTTCGACGGCATCGTCGCTCCTGTTCGAGCTCGGGTAATGGATGTGCCTAAGTAGTAAACGCTATGTTCTCACTTGTCGTCAAATAGTGAAGACAACGATGCGATAACAGTCAGTCGTTACCCGCGAGTGCGCCCTGGATCACAATGGCCGCGGCGCCCAGCGACTCGGCCCGGTCGCCCAGCGACGACACCCGCACCGACGTGGTGCCGGCGATGATCGGCAGCGCATTGTGCTGGATCCCGCGCCGGATCGGGTCGAGCAGCGCATCGCCGAGACCCACCAGCGGACCGCCGATCAGCACAAGTTCGGGGTTGATGACGTTGGCGATGTTGCCGATCGCCTGGCCGATGGCGGTTCCGGCGTCGCTCACCACGCGCAGCACCGCCGGGTCCTGTGCCAGGCCGCGGCGCAGGATGTCGGAGGTCGTCAGGCCTCCTCCGGTGCCGTGTCCGAGCGATTCCAGCATGACGCTGGTGGAGGCGACGGTCTCGAGGCAGCCGCGATTTCCGCAGCGGCAGATCACGCCGTGCTCGGCGACCGGCGTATGCCCGAGCTCCCCCGTGATGCCGAGGAACCCGTAGTACGGCTGCCCGTTCAGGATGAGGCCGGCGCCGATCCCGGTGCCGATCTTCACGAAGATGAGGTTGCGCTCCCCGCGGTTCGCGCCCCAGGTGACCTCGGCGAGAGCGCCCAGGTTGGCGTCGTTGTCGACGACCACCGGGAAGCCGAAGACGTCCTCCAGCTCGCGCCGCGTGATCCCGACCCACTCGGGGAGGATGGCGCCCTGGAGAACCGTGCCGGTGCGCCGGTCGATGGGGCCGGGGATGCCGACGCCCACGGCGAGGACGGACTCCCGGTCGTGGCCGCCGTCGGCGAGCATCCGGTCGAGCAGCCGCGCCGCCTCCTCGACGGCGCCGACCACGTCGTAGCCGGGCTCGAGGGCGACCTGCTCCTCGGCGATCACGTCGTAGCCGAGAGTGGAGAGGACGATGCGCACGTGGCGGCGCCCGAAGTCCACACCGACTGCGATGTCGCCGGTGTCGGTGAGCTGCACGAGGAGGGCGCGGCGGCCGCTCGACGTCACCGGACTGGTCGCGACGACGCCCTTCGTCGCCATGTCGCGGACGATGTTCGACACGGTGGCGGTGGACAGGCCGGTCCCGCGCGCCAGCTCTGCCTGGGTCGACGGTCCGTGGGCCAGAAGGAACTCGACGAGTCGTTCCTGGTTCAGATGCCGCAGGGCGCCTTGCGACCCGGGGTTGCGTGCGCCACGGGGGATCAGCCCCTGAGTGGCGGTCATGACGATAAGCGTGAACGATCGGCGTGTTGGAGTCAAGCTGTGAACGCAATCGTCCACCCCGCGATCAGGTCACACCCCGATCTCTATGATCTTCCTCATGACGATCCTGTCGCTTCTGGCCTTCGCCGGGCTGTGCCTGGTGCTCGCGCTGACGCCCGGCCCGGACACGTTCCTCGTGCTGCGCTACAGCATGGGCCGGGCGCGCGACGGCATCGCTGCCGCCGCGGGGACGGCGATCGGGTCGCTGGTGTGGGCGGCGCTGGTCGGCTTCGGGCTCGCCGCGCTGCTGGAACAGTCGGCCGAGGTCTTCCGCATCGTCAAGATCGCGGGCGGCCTCTATCTGCTCTACCTCGGCGTCTCGGCGTTCATCGCCAGCCGTCGCCAGGCGCGTCGCAGCCAGGGAGAGGTCATGGCCGAGCTTCCTGCGCCGCGCCGCAGGTCGTCGTCCAGCCTGCTCGCCGGGATGCTCTCCACGATGCTCAACCCGAAGGTCGGCCTGTTCTTCATCGCCGTCGTGCCGCAGTTCGTCTCCGCGCACGCGAGCTTCGGCGAGACGCTGCTCCTCGGGGCAATCGACGGGCTCATCGGCATGCTCTACCTCATCGCGGTCGCGCTCCTCGCGTCCCGCATGATCGCCTGGCTGCGCCGCCCGCGCGTGACCCGCGCCCTGGAGCGGACCTCCGCCGGCATCCTCGCCGCGCTCGGGATCGGAACGATCGTCGCCGGAGCCGAGGGCTGACTCCCCTGCGATGATGGGAGCATGCCCATCCTGAACAAGGACATGCAGGTCTGCATCTCGCTGGCCGGCCGTCCCAGCAACATCGGTACGCGGTTCCACAACTTCCTGTACGACGAGCTCGGCCTGAACTTCGTCTATAAGGCGTTCACCACCGACGACCTGGAGGGCGCCGTGCGCGGCATCCGGGCGCTCGGCATCCGGGGCTGCTCGGTCTCCATGCCGTTCAAGGAGGCGATCATCCCGCTGGTCGACAACCTGGAGGCGTCGGCGGTCGCGATCGAGTCGGTGAACACGGTCGTCAACGAGGACGGGTTCCTCACCGCGTCCAACACCGACTACGAAGCGGTCGCCCAGCTGCTCGCCGAGCACGAGGTCGACCCCGGGCAGAGCGTGCTCGTCCGCGGCTCGGGCGGGATGGCAAAGGCGGTAGTCGCGGCGTTCCGCGGCGCAGGCTTCGACGACCTCACCGTCCTGGCGCGCAACACGGACGCCGGGCCGGCTCTCGCCGAGCGCTACGAGTACCGCTGGGTGCAGGACGACCCGGAGCCCGACTTCGACGTCATCGTCAACGTGACCCCGCTCGGGATGCGCGGCGACCAGGAGGCGGAGCTCGCCTTCTCCCAGCCGTTCATCGATCGGGCTGCGACGGTGTTCGACGTGGTCGCGTTCCCTTCCGAGACGCCGCTGATCACGGCCGCCCGCGCCGTCGGCACACCGGTCATCACGGGCGCCGAGGTGATCGCGCTGCAGGCGGCGCGGCAGTTCGAGCGCTACACGGGCGTCGCCCTGACGCCGGAGCAGGTGGCCCGCGCCTCGGAGTTCTCGCGCGCCGAGTGATCCGGCGCCGCCGGTGTGATGCGCGTCCCGGTGTCCAGGGAGTAGCTTGAGCCCACGGACCGTGAAGGAGCGTGACGCATGGGCATCGGAAGCGGCATCTTCATCTTCGTCGTCGGTCTCATCCTGGCCTTCGCCCTGCAGGTGGAGGTCAGCTGGATCGACCTCAAGCTGACCGGTTACATCCTCATGGGTGCGGGGTTCGTCGTGTTCGTGATCTCGCTGGCGTTCGCCCTCCGGCGCCGTCCGCGGACCACCGTGCGGCGGGAGACCATCGACCCGGCGACGGGCGAGCGGGTCGAGCGCACCACCGATGAGTACTGAGTCGCGCCCATACAATGGCCGGGTGTCAGACGACGTCCTCGCCCTGGAGAACCAGGTGTGCTTCGGTCTCGCCGTGGCGGCCCGGAGCGTCATCGCGCTCTACCGTCCGGTGCTCGAGCCCCTTTCGCTGACCCATCCGCAGTACCTCGTGATGCTCGCCCTCTGGGAGCAGGAGCCCCGGTCGGTCAAGAACCTGAGCGATTCGCTGGCGCTGGAGCCGGCGACACTGTCCCCGCTGCTCAAGCGGCTGGAGGCCATCGGCTACGTGGAGCGCAAGCGCAGCCTCGCCGACGAGCGGGCGCTGGAGGTGCGCCTGACCGAGAGCGGCCGAGCGCTGCGGGCGGAGGCGGAGAAGATCCCCGGACGCATCGTCGAGCGCCTGGGGCTTCCGGCCGGCGAGCTGGCCGAGCTCCGCACGAGCCTCCACACGATCATCGCGGCCGCCGCGCGCATCCCGGAGCCGGCTGGAGCCTGACCCCGGGGTCAAGGTCTACTCTGGCGGGGGAGGATGACATGCGCATCAGCGAACTGGCCGAACAGGCCGGGGTGACGGTCAAGGCCGTGCGCTACTACGAACGTCTCGGGCTCGTCTCCCCCGCGCGCCTCGGCAACGGCTACCGCGAGTACGGCGACGACCACCTGCGGGTGGTGCGGGAGATTCGCGCGCTGGCCGCGACGGGCATCCCGCCCGGGAAGGCGCGGCCCTTCATCGACTGCCTCGGGTCGGGTCACGCCCACAGCGACGAGTGCCCGGCCTCCCGGGAGGCGTACCGGGACGGACTCGCGGAGCTGGATGCGGCCATCGCGCAGCTCGAGCGCCGCCGCGACCTGCTCGCACGCCGGCTGGCCGGTGCGGAGGACCGCGTCCCGGAGCCCGCTCACGGCTGCGGTTGCACCGTCACCCCGCTCTGAGGAGCGTCGCAGATCATCCCACGGGATGACTCTCCCCCGACCTCCGGTCGATGCCCCGCCATGCACTCCCGCGGTTGACTCGAAGACGTCGGCCGGGCGATCCGCCCCGGCCTCGACGTGAAGGGGGAGACCGATGACGACGCTGGGCCACGGAGTGCGAACCGCACCGACGCTCGCATCGCCGTCGGAACCGGTGCGGCGGCGAGCGCGGGGGCTGCTCGCCGCCGTCACCGGGAACGCGTACCTCCAGCTGGCGGTCACGCTGCTGCTGGTCGCGATCGGCCTCGCACTGCTGACCATCGGGATCGGCCTGGTGCTGAACGTCGTCCTGCCCTGGGTCTTCGACGACGAGTTCCGGGCGCTCCGGGCCCTCCTGCCGCAGCTCGGCTGAGGCTGGCCGCCGGGCGCAGCGGGTCCTAGAGTCGCGGCATGGGACGCCTGATCTTCTCCGCCATCGCCTCGCTCGACGGCTACACCGTGGACGCCTCCGGCTCGTTCGACTGGGCCGAGCCCGAACCGGAGCTGCACGCGTTCGTCAACGACCTCGAGCGCGGGATCGGCACCTATCTGTACGGCCGTCGGATGTACGAGACCATGCGCTTCTGGCAGGATCCGCCGCTGACGGGCGAGGACGGGGTGTACCAGGAGTACGCCGCAATCTGGCGGGCCGCGGACAAGGTCGTGTACTCCTCTTCCCTGGCCGAGGCGACGACCCCGCGCACCCGCGTGGTGCAGCGCTTCGACGCGGACGAGGTGCGGCGCCTCGTCGAGGACTCCGACCGGGACGTCTCAATCGGCGGCCCCACGCTGGCAGCCGAGGCGTTCGCCGCCGGACTGGTGGACGAGGTGTGGCTGTTCCTCTCCCCGTGTCGGTCGGCGGAGGCACGCCGGCGTTGCCGCACGGCCTGCGTCTCGACCTGGAATTGCTCGACGAGCGCCGCTTCGCACGCGGAGCGGTCGGCCTGCACTACGCCGTGCGATGACAAGACCTCAGTTTCTACTCCCGCATCCCGGGACGACGCACTAGCCTGTGCCCGAAGGCCCGGCGGAGGCCGGGCCGGAGGAGGCCGGCGATGACCAGACATCGCGTCCTTGCGGTCGCCGGGGCGGCGGCCGCCGTGCTCGCGCTGACCCTCGGCGTGCCGCAGAGCGTGCAGGGTATCGCGCCGGGTGCCGCGAGCGTCCACTTCACCGCGGCGGGCGACTACGCGTCCGCGACGTCCGCGCAGTCGGTGCTCACCGGCATCAAGAACGCGGCTCCGGACCTGAATCTCGCCCTGGGCGACCTCTCATACGGGACGACGGGACAGGAGCAGGCCTGGTGCGACTTCGTCACGCAGACGGTCGGCGCCGGCTTCCCGTTCGAGCTGGTCTCCGGCAACCATGAGAGCAACGGGCAGAACGGCAACATCAACGACTTCTCCGCCTGCCTGCCCAACCAGCTGCCGGGAGCCGTCGGCACGTACGGTCGCGAGTACTACGTCGACGTGCCCCAGGGAGCGCCACTGATCCGCTTCATCATGATCTCTCCCGGCCTGCCGTTCTCCAACGGCACCTGGACTTATGCCAGCGGCACCAGCCATTACACCTGGACCCAGAACGCGATCGACGGCGCCCGCGCCGCCAACGTCCCCTGGGTCGTCGTCGGGATGCACAAGCCCTGCCTCACGATGGGCCAGTACGCGTGCGACCCCGGTTCCGATCTGCTGAACCTCCTCGTCTCCAAGCGGGTCGACCTCGTCCTGACCGGCCATGAGCACCTGTACCAGCGCACCAAGCAGCTCGCGACCGGCGGAGGCTGCGCGTCCATCACCCCCGGCGTCTACACCGCGGGATGCGTCGCCAACGCCGGCAACACCCTCACCAAGGGCGCAGGCACGGTCTTCGCCACCGTCGGCACCGGCGGCAACACCAACTACGACATCAACCCCAATGACAGCGAGGCGGGCTACTTCGCCACGGCGTACGGGAGCAGCGCGGCACCGCTCTGGGGTCTGCTCGATGTGACCGCCACGTCCACCCAGCTCAATGCGAACTTCGTGCGCACGGGAGGCGCGGCCTACTCCGACAGCTTCGTCATCGGTCCGCCACCCGCCGGCAATCAGCCGCCGAACGCATCCTTCACCTCGTCGTGCACCGATCTCACCTGCTCCTTCGACGGAAGCGGGTCGAGCGATCCGGACGGCACCATCGCGTCCTACGCCTGGGACTACGGCGACGGTGCGACGGGCACCGGCGCCACCGGCTCCCACACCTACGCGACCGCCGGGACCTATACAGCGCGACTGACCGTGACCGACGATGCGGGCGCCACAGCGACGACGACCCGCGACGTCAGCCCGACCGCGCCTCCGCCGCCACCGAGCACGCTGGCATCCGACCCGTTCGAGCGCACGGTGACGAACGGCTGGGGAACGGCGCCCACAGGAGGAGCCTGGACGGTGTCCGGCATCTCGAGCCTGTTCTCGGTGGGCGGCGGCACGGCCAAGCTCTCGCTCCCCGCCGGCACGAGCAGTACGGGACGGCTGGCGGGCGTCAGCGCCACGGGCATCGACCTGCGGACGACCATCGCGCTCGACAAGCTGCCCTCCTCCGGGAGCGTCTACCTCACCCTCCAGGGGCGGCGCATCCCGACGGCGGGTTCCTACGCGTCGAAGGTGATCATCTCGTCCGCGGGCAAGGTCACCGTCCAACTCGTCCGGGTGGACCAGAACGGTGGCAACGAGGTCTCGGTGCAGGCCGGATTGACCCTGACGGGCATCACGTACACCGCAGGGACGCGGCTGGACGTGCGGGTACAGACGACCGGGACGTCCCCGACCCTGCTGCAGACCAAGGTGTGGGTGGACGGCACGACGGAGCCGGCCGCCTGGCAGCGGTCGGCGAGCGACAGCACCGCCGCGCTCCAGGGCCCAGGCGGGCTGGCCGTGCTGGGTTACCTGTCGGGCGGCGTCGCCAACGCGCCGGTGACGGTCTCGTTCGACGACCTCACGGCCGTGGCCCCGTGACCCGAGTCAGGCGACGTCCCACCACCGCAGCACGCGCAGCGCCCGGAGGGTGATCCACTGGCTCGGGAAGCCCTCCATCTCGAACTCGACGATCACCGAACCCTCATGCAGGTTCTCGAGCACCCAGCGTCCTTCGGCGTCGGCCTTGCCGCGGACCAGCTCGATCGCGTCCGCGAGCCGGGGATCCCGCCGGTCCAGCCGCCGGAAGTGCTCGAGGCCGCGCAGCACGTCGTGGTACCAGCGCACCGGATACGACAGCATCGTCATCCGCGGGTCGGGGATGGAGCCGTCAGAGCGCCGGCGGTACAGTCCGCGCTCGAGCAGGTACTCCTCGCCGGCCCGGGCGACCTCCTCCACCTGTGGATCGTCGCCGCCGGCCCGCTGCCAGTCGCGTAGTCCCTCGACCGCACAGATGGTGGAGTGATAGGACGAGACGCGCGCGCCGTACTCCGCCCAGCAGTTCCAGCCGCCGTCGTCCAACCGTGAATCGACCAGCGTCCGGGCGATCGTGTCCCCGCCTTCGCCGAAGTAGGAGGCGATCGTGAGGGTGACTCCGTTGATGCACGGTTCGGTCTCACCCTCGAAGTACGGTTCGCCGGCGTGCTCCCAGCGAAGATTTTCGCGGACCCGCCCGATCGCGGTCCGCGCCTCCAGACTCTCCGGATCCAGGCCGAAGTCGACCAGCTGCTGGAGGGTGAAGTGCGTCCCGCTCCAGGCGTCGAAGCCGTCGCGCTCCGGCGGGATCCAGCCCGGCCGATAGGTTCCGCCGTCCCAGAGACCGTCCTCGGCCTGCTCCTCGAGGAGGGTCTTTCCCCAGCCCTCGTGCGGGATCCGGGCCCGTTCGACCGCCACCTCCTCGGCTGTCGCATCCGTCAGGTCGCGGAGCGCCTGCCAGCGGATCGCGGGGTCGGATTCGAGCAACCAGTCGACGGCGTCCATGCGCGACACGCTAGCCCGAAAGCGCAGCCAGGCGCACCTACGCGCATGGGTACCCCCCGAGCGAGTGCCATGTCAATCTCTGGACCCGCCTCCACCGGGTGTCTTCAGTGGGCCGCACATCCCAACCGGACACATCCACCGAAAGGAAACGTCAGTCATGACCATGTCAGACGACCAGTCCGCGGACACACCGATCTTCGACAGCAGGCGCGACGCGCTGGAGCCGGAGGCCGGTCTGCCGGAGACGGTGCTGCCTGAAGGCACGGCCGGGACCACCGGGGGCACGAGTACGAGCTCCACCGGGGGTCAAGGCGGCAGCGTCAAGGACGAAGCGAGCCGCGTCACGGAATCGGCGAAGCAGGCCGGCAAGGACGTCGCCGGCACCGCGAAGGAGCAGGCCAAGAACGTCGCCGGCGAGGCGAAGTCCCAGGCCAGAGAGCTCTACCACCAGACGCAGCGCGAGTTGCGCGATCAGGCCGCCCACCAGCAGGAGCGGGTCGCCAGCGGTCTCCACTCCGTCGGCGACGAGTTGGACCAGATGGCCTCCTCCTCCCAGCAGGGCGGCATCGCCAGCGACCTGGTGCGCCAGGTCGGGCAGCGCGCCCATTCGATCGCCGGCTGGCTCGACCAGCGCGACCCCGGCTCGCTGCTCAACGAAGTGAAGTCGTACGCACGGCGCAACCCCGGCACGTTCATCGCCGCGGCCGCCATCGCCGGAGCTCTCGCGGGTCGCCTGACCCGTGCCCTCGCCAGCGGCGGTGACGACTCCTCGAACGGCAACAGCGGCTCAGCGAGCACCGACGCGTCGTACACCGGCACGACCGCCAGCACCGGCACGACCGCCGGATACTCCGGCAGCAGCGTCGGCTATGCCGCAGGTACCGGCAGCGCCCTCGGCGATGACGACCTGTACGACGACGGCGTCGGGACCGAGGTTCCGCCGCTTCCGGGCGCCGGGTATACCGGAGGCCGGCCATGACCGACCAGCCCAGCGCGCGGCGGGTCGCCGCGGAGGCCGCCGCGCCTCCGGTGGACGCCGCAGAGGAGCGTGCCGCGAACAGCTCGCTCGGCGAACTGCTCGGAGAGGTCAGTCGAGATCTCTCCACCCTGATCCGCCAGGAGATGGAACTCGCCAAGGCCGAGATCAAGCAGACCATCACGCGCGCCGGTAAGGGCGCCGGCCTGCTCGGCGGTGCGGGATACGCGGGGCTGATGGCCGTGTTCTTCCTGTCCGTCGCCCTCTGGTGGGCGCTCGGCTACCTGGTGGGCAACGCCTGGTCCGCCGTGATCGTCGCCATCATCTGGGGCATCGTCGCGCTGATCCTGTACACCCGCGGACGCAAGCAGCTGAAGACCGTCGAAGGCGCTCCGCAGACCGTCGAGACGGTCAAGGAAATCCCACCGACACTGAAACCGAACGGAGAGAACCGATGAGTGACGACCCGGACGTGATCCGCGCAGAAATCGAAGCCACCCGCCGCAACCTGAGCGGTGACGTGGATGCCCTGGCCGACAAGGTCACACCCAGCAAGATCGTCGACCGCCAGACCCGCAAGGTCAAGGGCGCCTGGCACTCGCTCAGCGACCGGGTCATGGGCACCGCCGACGACGTGGGCAGCAACGTGCACGGCGCCGTCTCCGACGCCGGCAGCAGCGTCGCCGACGCCGGCCGCACCGTCGTGAACAAGGCGCAGGGCAACCCGCTCGCCGTCGGCCTCATCGCCTTCGGCGTCGGAGCCCTGGTGGCCTCCCTCATCCCGGCGAGCAGCAAGGAGAAGGAACTGGCGTCGTCCGCGAAGGACGCCGCGCAGCCGCTCCTCCAGGAGGCCGCCGAGGTGGGCAAGCAGGTCGCGAACGACCTGAAGGAGCCCGCCCAGCAGGCCGTCCAGTCGGTGAAGGAGACCGCGCAGGAGGGGTGTCCACCGTCAAGGAGGAGGCCACCGACCGCGCGAGCGACGTCGCCGGCGAGGCGAAGGAATCGGGACAGCGGCTGCAGTCCGACCAGTAGTCCGTTATCCCGGAAACGCGCGGCGGAAGGCCATCCCCCGGACCTTCCGCCGCGTTTCCCTTTTAAGAGAGGACCCACCGATGAGCGATATCGGGGCCAGCAAGCGGCTGGCCGATGCCCCCGCCCCCGAGGACGACCGGAAGCCGGACAAGCCTCAGCATCTCGACAAGCCCTCGTGGAAGCTCGTGTTCAAGCGCACTCTCCGCGAGTTCAGCACCGACAAGTGCACCGACATCGCGGCGTCGCTGACGTACTACGGCGTCCTGTCGCTGTTCCCCGGCCTGATCGCCTTGATCTCCCTTCTCGGCATCTTCAGACAGGGCAAGTCGGCGACCACGGCCCTCATGGGCATCGTCACCCAGGTCGCGCCGGGCTCGACGGCGAAGCTGCTCGAGGGCCCCATCCAGAATGCCGTGAACTCGCCGGCGTCCGGCTTCGCACTCGTGTTCGGCATCGTGCTGGCGATCTGGTCGGCCTCCGGCTACGTGGGCGCCTTCTCGCGAGCCATGAACCGGATCTACGAGATCGACGAGGGCCGCCCGTTCTGGAAGCTCAAGCCGCAGCAGCTGCTGGTCACCGTCATCACCCTGGTGCTCGTGACCATCGTCGCGCTGATGCTGGTCGTCACCGGTCCGGTGACCACGGCGGTCGGCAACGCGCTCGGCCTCGGCTCGGGCGTCCGTATCGCGTGGGAGATCGCCAAATGGCCGCTGATGCTGATCATCGTGGTGGTGATCATCGCGGTGCTCTACTACGCGACCCCGAACTCCAAGCAGCCGAAGTTCCGCTGGATCAGCATGGGCGCGGTCATTGCGATCGTCGTCCTGGCGATCGCGACCTTCCTGTTCGCGTTCTACGTTGCCACGTTCGCCAACTACGAGAAGACGTACGGCCCACTGGCGGGCGTCATCGTCTTCCTGCTCTGGGTCTGGATCGCGAACCTCGCGCTGCTCTTCGGTGCGGAGTTCGACGCCGAGACCGAGCGCGGCCGCGAGCTGCAGGCCGGCATGGAGGCCGAGGAGACCATCCAGCTGCCGCCGCGGGACACCAAGCTCAGCGAGAAGTCCGAGAAGAAGGAGGAGAAGCTGATCGACGAGTCCCGGAAGGTGCGCGAGAACGCGGACCGGGACTAACCGACGGAGGTGCCGACCACGCGGTTGCCACCCGCGTTCTTCGCGGCGTACATCGCGTGGTCGGCCTCGCGGATGAGGCGGTCCGGGTTCCAGCCCGGGTCCTCGGTGCGGGCGATCGACATCCCGATGCTGGCGCTGATCGGGAAGCCGTCGGGGAGATCGGTGAAGGGCTGCTCGATGGCCTGGCGGATGCGGTCCGCGACCTCTTCGGCCGCAGCCAATTCGGGCACCTCGCACACGACGACGAACTCGTCGCCGCCATACCGGGCCACGAGGTCTTCTGTCCGGACGGTGGTCTGCAAGCGGAAGCCGACCTCGCGCAGCAGGAGGTCGCCGACGTGGTGACCCAGGTTGTCGTTGACGCGCTTGAAGCCGTCGAGGTCGATGAACAGCGTGGCGATCAGGGCCGGCGTCGTGCGGGTGTACTCGAGCAGCTGGGTCTCCAGGCGGCGCCGGTTCGGCAGCCCCGTGGTCTCGTCGTGCATGGCGGCGTGCTCGAGCTGCCGCTGCAGGCGGAGCGTCGTGATCGCCTGGGCCGCCTGTCCGGCGAGCGCGTCGGCCAGCGGGGCGGCCTCGGAGTCGAACTGGCGCGGGTGGAGGAAGAACGCGACGAAGACTCCGAACAGCACCTCGTCGTGCTGGATGGGAGCGACGAGCAGGGCATCCACTCCGGCATCGCGCATGGCATGGCCGAGAACCGGGGTGACCTCGTCGGCGGCCGTCGTGCCGCTGACGGTCATGACGCTTCGCAGGCTCGACGCCTGCGCGATGAGGGGGCGGCGTCTTCGACGGCCTGGAGGGGGTTGCTTCCTCCGGCGTGGGTGAAGGCCTCGAGGTCGTCGACGAGGAAGACCGCCGCCTGCTCCGCCTGGTAGGCCTGGGCGACCGTCGTGACCAGGATGTCGACGAGCTCCTGCTCGGTCGTGGCGGCCGAGAAGGAGATCGAGGAGTCGATGATGAGCTGGAGCCGGTTGCGGGTGCGCTCCTGCAGCACCTGCGACTGAAGCATCTCCCGCTCGTGCTCAGCCCGCTCGCTCGCGTCGACGAGGACCACGACATCGCGGCCGTCGACGGTGCGGCTGCTCGCCATCACGGCTCGGGAGGTGCCGTCGATGTTCGCCAGGCGAACAAGGCTCTCCGAACGGCCACCGATTCCGACGATACGCTGACGCAGCGACGCGTACGGCCGCCCGCTCAGTTCCTCGGGCGAGAGTCCCGTCCACTGGCGGAAGAGGTCATTGGAGTCGACGATCCTGCCTTCTGCATCCAGCTCCACGAGGGCGCAAGGCAGGTCGTCCACAGTTATGGGGCGCACTGCTCGTCATTCCCTTCACGAGGCCGGACCGCCGACGGCGGGTGGTCAGATAAACCTAGCCTACGAATGATTGCAGCCAGGCAATGAATTCACCGGGTGGACTCGGCTTGGCGATGAAGAAACCCTGCCCTCGGTCGCAGCCGACCTCGCGCACGCGATTCAGCTGCTCCGCAGTCTCGATCCCTTCCGCGACCACGCGCATGTCGCCCTCGTGCGCGAGCGCGACGGCATCCGCGACCTGGTCCCAGTCGCCGGACGCGACGAGGGTGCGGTCGATCTTGAGTTCGCGGGCGTGGACGGCGACCGCGCGCTCGATCGAGGAGTGGCCGGAGCCGAAGTCGTCGATCGAGACGGTCACACCCCATTGCTGGATGATGTCGAGCCGGCCCGCGACCGTGCCGTAGTCGGCGATGCGCTCCGCCTCGGTCACCTCGACGATGAGCTCGGCCGGCGCGAGTCCCGATTCGCCGAGCTGGCGCTCCAACTCGTCGAAGAAGCGGTCCGTCTGGAGCTGCAACGGCGAGACGTTCACGGCGACGGCCAGGGCGAACCCGCGCTCACGCCATTGCCGGCCGATGCGGCAGCACTCGCGCAGCGCGAAAAGACCGAGGTCGTGGATGAGGCCGGTGGACTCGGCGAGCGCCACGAACTCGGCGGGTGGAATGGGGCCGAGGGTGGGGTGCGTCCAGCGGGACAGTCCCTCGACGGCGACGACACGTTCGGTGGTGAGATCGACCTGCGGCTGGACGTCGATGCGCAGCTGTTCCGTCTCGATCGCGTGCGCGAGCTCGCGCGCATCCAGCTCAGCCGTCGTCACCCGCAACCTCCTCCGAAGGGTCCCTGCGATAGAACCGGACGGTGGGCACGCTGTCAACGGGGTCGGTCTGTGCGTCCCCTCAGGCGTAGGTGGCTCGTGGATCGTCGGCGAGGACGCTCATCAGAACCGAGTCGGTCCACTCGCCGTCCCAGTACAGCGTGTCGCGCTGGCGTCCCTCGACGGTGAAACCGGCCTTCTCGTAAGAGCGGATGGCCCGCGGGTTGAAGGCGTAGACGTCGAGCTGCACCCGATGCAGTCCGATGGCGCCGAAGGCATGGTCGAGGACCACGATCATCGCCTCCGTGCCGTAGCCGCGTCCCGGCTGCCCCGCTGCGAGCGCGATCCGGACGTTCATCGACGCGTTCGCTTCATCGAGCTCGTTCAGCACGATCTCGCCCACGAAGTCGCCGCTCGCTGCATCGATGATCGCCCAGTCGGCACGCTCGTCGGACGCGCCGATCCGCTCCAGGTGCGCGCGCACCCCGGCCTCGGTGAACGTGGCACGGGTGCCGGTGAGACGCAGCATCTCGCCGTCCGCGAGGCCCGGCCAGACGGCGTCGAAGTGCTCGGGTCCGAGAGGGTCGAGTCGTACACGTGGGCCGTGGAGGGTCCGCACAGAGGTGAGCTCCGCGAGGGCGACGCGCGGTTCGGCATGCCGTCCGCTCATCGCGTCCGGAACTCCCGCTCCTCCGGGCCGAAGCCCTGCTGCGGGAAGTCGGCGCGCAGGTCCCCGGTCGGCTCCTCCTGGCGAAGGGTGTCGGCGATGCTGGGGCCGGATCCCACCGGCGAGAAGGCGACGCGCTCTCCGCGAGTGCTCGACTGGTACAGCTTCCTGCGGCCGTCCACCGGGAACTCCATCTCGGCCGGCGGCTCGCCGTCCGCGAACGGAACGGCGCGCTGCGTGGTCGTCCCGTCCTCCTCCACGAAGTCGGCCAGCCGGAAGGAGAGTCCGCCGCGGTCGAACGAGACGCGGACCAGGAGGTAGGTGCGCAGCGCGTCGTCGTCGAGCCGCGAGATCTCCTTCACCAGCGCGGTGAGCTCCGGAGTCGCACCGAGGCGGCGGCCGCCTTCTCCCAGCTCGGTGGCCCAGGCCCGCACGTGGCCGACGAGGTCGGCGATGGCGGCGTCGTACGAGTCGGGCGACGCTCCGCGGATCCCGAACTCGCCCCAGTGCGCCACATACCGGTCCGCGAGGTCGTCGTGCTCCACCGCGACCACGACCGGATGCTCGGAACGAGCCGCCGCCTCCCACGCCGCGAACTCGTCGGCCGTGAACTCCTCGCGAAGTCGGCGCACCGCATCCTCGTCGTCCGGCCCCGCCGCGTGCGCGAGGATCGCCCGCTCGAAGAACGCGTTGTCGTCCACTGCCGTCTCCCTCCGACATCCCCAGCATCGCAGGGCGAACAGCGGTGGTGAAGGGAGGCCCGCGGAATCGGATAACGTTCTCTGAACATCCTCACAGCGACGAAGGAGAGCCCGTGACGACGACCGCGCCCGCATCCGCGACCAAGGGGGCCTCGCTCCGGCGAAGCCTCGGCCTCTGGGCCATCGTGGGACTCGGCCTCGGGTACATGACGCCGACGGTCGTCTTCGACACCTTCGGGATCGTGTCGGACGAGACCAAGGGCGCCGTCCCGGCCGCGTACCTCGTCGCGCTGGTGGTCATGCTGTTCACGGCCGTCAGCTACGGCAAGATGGCGGGCGCCATCCCGAGCGCCGGATCGGCGTACACGTACGTGCGCGAATCCATCCACCCCAACCTGGGCTTCATGGTCGGCTGGACCTCGCTGATCGACTACGTACTGCTGCCGATGGTGAACTGCCTGATCATCCGCCTGTACCTGGAGCAGGTCTTTCCGGCGGTGCCGAGCTGGATCTGGGTCGTGCTGTACTGCGCGGGCGTCACCACGCTCATCTACTTCACGATGCGCGGCACCTCGAACGTCAACATGATCCTGCTGGTGTTCGCCATCGTCGTCATGGCGGTCTTCGTCACCATGGTGGTCGTTCAGCTGGCGAACGGCGCGGGCGACGGCACGGTCGCGTCCGTCAAGCCGTTCTTCCACGACGGCGTCACTCTCGGCGCGGTGCTCACCGGCGCCACGGTCGTCTGCTTCTCGTTCATCGGCTTCGACGCCGTGACCATGTACGCGGAGGAGGCCAAGACGCCGCGGGTCATGCCGCGCGCCATCCTGCTCACCGTGCTCATCGGCGGCGCGATCTTCCTGGTCGCCGCGTACTTCGCGCAGCTCCGGTTCCCGACCAACGCACCCTTCGGTGAGTTCACCGACGACCCGCTGCCCCAGATCGGGCTCATCGTCGGCGGCCCGGTGTTCCAGGCGATCTTCGTCTCGGCCGGCTTCGCCGCCACGCTCGCGTCCGGGCTCGCCTCGCACGCCTCGGTGTCGCGCATGCTCCTGGTAATGGGACGCAACAACGTGCTGCCGCGCCGCTTCTTCGGCCACATCGACGGCAAGACGCAGACGCCGACGTTCAACATCATCCTGGTCGGCGTGATCTCGCTGCTGGCGGCGACGTTCTCGCTCGAGCTGATCTCCGCGTTCATCAACTTCGGCGCGCTGATCGCGTTCACGTTCGTGAACATCTCGGTCATCGCCTGGTTCGCCATCCGCCAGGGTCGGCGGCACACGGCGAAGGACATCGTGCGCTTCATCGTCCTTCCCGGCATCGGGATGCTGCTGACCGGCATCCTGTGGGTCAACCTCCACGCGGACGCCCTGATCGGCGGCATCGTCTGGGCGGTCGTCGGCTTCGCGTACCTGCTGTTCCTCACGCGCGGCTTCCGCCGGCCGGTCGCCGCTTTCGACGAGAACCAGCCGGTGACCGGTTTCAACAAGGCGGTCTGACCTCTCGCGGTCTGGGCGAGGCCATAGGCCTCCTTCAGCCCGTCCACAGCCGACGTAAGAATCCCGCAAGAATGCGCATGCATTCTTGGAGGCATGGATCACACGTTGAGCGCCACCGCGCCGGCCCCGCAGATGCGCCGCCGGCCGAACGGCCGGATGGGACGACGCCGCGGCGGCGCGTTCGCAGTCCGCGCGGCGCTCGCCCTCGGCGTCGTGGTGGTGCTCGGAATGTGGTGGTTCACCGTCCCCGCCGGGTACGCCGCCACCCCGGCGAACGCGCTGACGTCGTTCGGTGAGTTGGCCGGCATGGTCGGCGGGTTCCTCGTCTGCGCGCAGGTGCTGCTGATCGCCCGGGTGCCGTGGTTCGAGAACGCGGTCGGCCTCGACAAGCTGGTCTCCTGGCACCGGTCGCTCGGCGCCTCCGTGCTGTTCCTCATCGTGGCGCACGTGCTCTTCCTCGTCCTCGGCGGGGAGCTCGCCGACCGGAACCCGCCGTGGACGGAGTTCGTCTCCATCCTGAACTCCTACCCGGACATGACCACCGCGCTCGTCGGCACCATCGCCTTCCTGGTCGTCGGCCTGACCAGCGCCCGGCTGATCCGCACGAAGCTGTCGTACGAGGTCTGGTACTGGCTGCACGTGACGACGTACGTCTCGATCTTCCTCACGTTCCTGCACCAGCTGAGCGGCGGGGCGCACTTCGTCACCCAGCCGGTGAACCGCGTCCTGTGGCTCGTCCTCTACCTCGGAACGGCGTCGGCGGTGCTGACCTGGCGGTTCATCCTCCCCGGACTGGACGCCTGGCGCCGACGGATGCGGGTCGCCGCCGTCGTGCCCGAGAGCGAGGGCGTGAACAGCGTCTGGCTGACCGGGCCGCGCGTCGCCGACCTGGATGTGCAAGCGGGCAACTTCCTGCTGTTCCGATTCGTCAGCCGCGGCCACCTGGGCACCGCGCATCCGTACTCCGTCTCGGCGGTGCCGGCCAACGGGTACCTGCGGATCACCGTGGGGGCACTCGGCGACCACTCCAGCCGCCTGCCGCACCTCCGGCCGGGTTCGCTCGTCTTCGCCGAGGGGCCGTTCGGCCGCTTCACCGCCGACCGCGCGAGCCGCCCGCGCATCCTGCTCGTCGCCGGGGGCGCCGGCATCGGACCGATCCGCGCCCTGACCGAAGAGCTGGTGCGGCGCGGCGCACAACCGGTCGTTCTGTACCGCGCCCGCTCCGCTCGACACCTCGCCCTGCTCGGCGAACTGCAGGCGATGCCCGGCGTGACCGTGATCCCGTTGGTCGGCCGCCGTTCGGAACTGGGCTACGACCCGCTCGCCGCGGAGCCTCTGCACCGCCTCATCCCCGACGTCCACGACTGGGAGGCCTTCATCTGCGGCCCCGCGGGGATGGCGGACCGCGTCCAGGCCTCCCTGCGAACCCTGCGGATGCCGAAACGCTTCATCCACCGAGAAGAACTGAGCATGTCATGAGCAGCAACTGGCGCGGAACCGCCCTCTTCGCCGTCATCCTCGTCGTGATGGGGGCGACGGTCGGTCTCAAGCTCTACGGGGTGGGCGAGCAGGTCGCCGCCGCACCCGTCGGGTCCACCACGGCCGGGTCGACGACCTCCGGCAGCACGAGCAGCGACTCGGACACCTCCTCGGCGTCGTCCGGCGACTCCTCGACCCCGAGCGCGACCCCCTCGGCGGGTGGCTCCGCCTCGACCGGCACGAAGACCGTGACCGGGGACGCCGTCGACACGCGCTACGGGCCGGTGCAGGTCAAGGTGACCTTCTCCGGCACGACGATCACCGCCGTAGACACCGTGCAGGCACCGAACAGCAACGGCCGCGACATGGAGATCAACGACCAGGCGCTGCCGATCCTGCAGCAGGAAGCCCTGTCCTCCCAGTCCGCCAACATCGACACCGTGTCGGGTGCGACCTACACGTCGGAGGGCTACATTCAGTCTCTGCAGTCGGCGATCGACCGACGATGAGGTTCCTCGAGACCGTCATGGGCATCCCCATGTCGATCGACTTCCGTGGCGACGTGGACGCGGCAGCCGCCACCGAACGCGCCTTCGCGGTGCTGCGGGAGGCGGACGCGCGTTTCAGCACTTACCGCCCCGACAGCGAGGTGAGCCGGGCCAACGAGGCGGGCGGCGCGTCGGCCGAACCCAGCGCGGACTTCCGCGAGGTCGTCGCCCTCGGCGAGGAGGTGGCCCGTGCGTCGGACGGCGCGTTCCGCATCCGGCGGCCCGACGGCACCTGGGACCTCGACGGCGTCGTGAAGGGGTGGGCGGCCGCCCGGGCCGCACGCGTCCTGGACGCCGCGGGGATCCGCGACTACTGCCTCAACGCGGGCGGCGATGTCGTCGTGTCGGGAAGCCCGGGCGACGGCCGCCCGTGGGGCGTCGGCATACGCTCGCCGCACACCCCCGGCGACATGCTCGCCGTGCTCGCGGTGACCGACGCGGGCGTCGCGACCTCTGGGCTGTACGAGCGCGGACCGCACATCGTGGACGGGCGGGACGGCTCCATCCCGACTGGTCTCCTCAGCGCGACCGTCGTCGCGGACGACCTGGCGACCGCCGATGTGCTCGCGACAGCCGTCTTCGTCCTGGGGCCAACCGGCCTACGCTGGGCGCTCGAGCACGGTGCGCGCGGGGTGCTCGCGCTGGAGTCCTCGGGCCGCCTCGTCGGCGTCGGCGACCTGACGTTCGCGCCGCCCGCCCGCAGCGCATGAACGCTCCAGCCGAACCGCTCCTCTCGGACCCGCGCTCCTACACTGTGGATGTGGACGAACGGGTGCGTGTTCTGATCGCCGAGGACGACAGCCGCCTCGCCGGGATGCTGGACGCCCTGCTCCGGTCGGAGGGGTTCGACGTCGAGCTGGCGCGCGACGGCCAGCGGGCGCTTCACCTCGGGCTCACCTCGGCCTATGGCGCGATCGTGCTCGACAGGGGCCTCCCCGCTCTGGAGGGGCTGGACGTGCTGCGCAGGCTCCGCGAGAGCGGCGTGACCACGCCGGTCCTGGTGCTGTCCGCCCTCGGCACGGCACCGGACCGGGTCGACGGGCTCAACGCCGGTGCGGAGGACTACCTCGCGAAGCCGTTCGACATCGACGAGCTGGTCGCGCGCGTCCGCGCCCTCACCCGCCGGGCGTCCGCGGTCGTGCCGACCGTTCGCTTCGCCGGCGGGCGTCTCGACACAGAGAGCCGTACGGTGACCCTCGACGATGGGGAGCGCACTGCGCTCTCCGAGCGTGAGTCCGCACTACTGGAACGCCTCGCCCGTCGCCCGACCCAGGTGTTCTCCCGCGCCGTGCTGCTGGAGGAGGTATTCGCCGACGCCGACGACCCCGGTGTGGTGGACACGTACGTGCACCACCTGCGCCGCAAGTTCGGCCGATCTCTGATCGAGACGGTGCGCGGCGTCGGGTACCGGATGGGGGCGCTGTGACGGGCGTGCGCGACGATCAGGAGCTGCGCTCCGCGTCACGGCGCCTGGCGCTGCAGTTCGCGCTCATCATCCTCGGCTTGTTCGTCGCTCTCGGGGTCGTCGTGTACACCGTGGTCGCCGCGGGCCAGGCGGAGGCGGCGAAGCGTGTGCTCGAGGACGCCTCGATGGTGGATTCGGTGCACGACGCGCCCCGCAACCTCCTGGTGACCGTCGTCATGCCGCAGGGACGCGACAGCTCGCCGAACATGCCGGACGGGCTCCCGGACGAGGCGGCCCTGCAGTCGGTCATCGCCAACGGCGGCTCCGTCTCCGGAACCGTCGAGGCGGGCGGTCAGCGCTACCTGGTCGAGACGGACCTGCGCCGCGGCAAGGTCGTGCAGATCGCGTACGGGCTCGGCGAGCAGCAGGAGGAGCTGAACCGCCTCGTCGCCGCGCTCATCATCTCCGGTCTGATCGCGACGATCGCGGCGGCGGGTATCGGCCTGTTCCTGGCACGGAGGTCCATCCGTCCGCTCGCGGACGCGCTCGCTCTGCAGCGGCGGTTCGTCGCGGACGCGGGCCATGAGCTCCGCACCCCGCTCACCCTGCTCAGCACCCGAGCCCAGCTGTTGCGTCGACAGGTCGCCGGGGGCGCCGCGTCCGAGGAGGACGTGCGGTCGGGGTTGGATGAGATCGTCGACGACAGCCGGGCGCTCACCGAGATCGTGCAGGACCTGCTGACCGCGGCCGACCCGCGCCAGACCGCCGAGAGCGAGGGTGTGGACCTCGGAGAGGTGACCCGTGCCGTCGCCCGGTCGGCTGAGCCGAGCGCGGCCGAGCGCGGCCTCCGCGTCGAGGTCGAAGCCGCGCGGGATGCGGTCGTCACGGGCGCGCCCGTCTCGCTTCGGCGCATGGTCGTCGCCCTGCTCGACAATGCCCTCGATCACGCCGTCTCGCGGGTGCTGCTGTCCGTGACGGTCTCACGGGATCGTGTCGAGTTGACCGTGCAGGACGACGGGCCGGGTTTCACGGCGGGCATGGAGAACCGGGCGTTCGAGCGCTTCGCCACCGCCCGGGATGCGCAACCCGCGGGCGACCGCACCCGCCACTACGGCCTCGGACTGGCGCTGGTGTCGGAAGTGGTGAGCCGGCATGGAGGCACCGTCACGACCGCCAACGCTGCGGAGGGCGGCGCCGTGGTGACTGTTCGGCTGCCGCGCGCCGACTGACCGCTCGCGCGCTGCCGGTCAGCGGGACACGTCGTCGCTGACGGCCGCTCTCCGCTGATCAGCGGGACACGTCGTCGCTGAGCACGCCCACCGGCGCGACGATCGCCGTCTCGAGGCGACTGACCACCTCCAGGTAGTCAGCCGTCCAGATGAGCCTGACCGCCGTGGCGGTGTCGTGCATGTCCGCGCTGGTGCGCTGCGAATCCAGCACCGCCCCGGCGAGCTGCTGCACCATCGCCGGGTCGGCCGGTCGCGGCTCCGGCAGGACGCCTCGAGCGAGCAGCTGGTCCGCGAGCTCGGCGTACCAGGAACGAAGCCGCGCCAGCGCCTCATCGAGCGCTTCCTTCGCCTCGGCCGTGTGGCCGTCCGCCGCCGGCTGACCGCGCCACAACTCCACGATGGCGTCGCTCGCCTGCCGTACGCCCGCGACCCCGGTCACCGATGCCGACACCTCCGCAAGAGGACGCCGCTTGGCCCCGCGCTCCGCGAGATAGGTCCGGAACGCGTCATCCAGCCGCCGCGACGCCGCTGCCGCTCGGGTCTCCTGCGCCCGCGGGTCGCTCGACGCGTCCCGCTGCCCCACGCCGTACGCCACCGCCGACTCGAGGTACTGCACGCTCTCCCGGTACGCGTCGCTGAGCGCGCGTCGTAGCGACGCCGCCGCACCCCGCGGCCAGAATAGAGCGCCCACGACGAGGCTGACCGCACAGCCGAGCGCGACGTCCTCGATCCGGATGAGCCCGACCGTCCATCCCGTCGGCGCGATGATATTGAAGAGGAGAACGAGCACGACCGTGAACGCCGCCTGGCCGGCTGCGAACGAGATCGCCGCCGGCGCCACCCCGGCGATCAGGATCCCGATCGGCAGAACGATCCAGAGCACCACCGGCTCTTTACCGATCAGCAGGAGGAGGCCGGCGCCGAGGATCACGCCGACCACCGTCCCGAGCACCCCGCGGAGCACGTTCTGCCCGGTGCTCAACGCGTTGGACCGGAGGACGGACAGCGTGCCGAGCACCACCCAGAACGAGTGCTCTACCCCGGTGAGCTTCGCCAGCAGCACCGCGAGCGCCAACGCGATCGCCCCGCGGATGCTGTTGCGCAGCCACACCGAGTTCCACACGACGAATCCGCTCGCCCGTTCGGCCGCCGCTGCGACCGGCCCGCTCAGTCCGCCCGGCTGATGCCCGAGCATCCTCTGCCACCAGCCCCGCCGCTCTGCGCGGGCAGTGAGCACGATGTTCCGCCCGACCATCGCGGCCGCGTAGGCGAGCTCCTGCGCGCGGAACCCGGGATCGAGCGTCGTCATCATCTCCTGCGCGACGCCACCGGCGCCCGCCGGGACCGCCGGTTGAGCCAGCATCGCCGCCTCTACGGCGACGCGCGCCTCGGAGAGTCGGCGCAGCGCGTCCTCCAGCGGCGCCGGGTCCGCACCGTGCTGGGCGAGCACCAGAGCGCCGGCGTCGAGAACGTCGGCCGCGGCGGATTTCACCGTCCACGCCGCGGCGTGCGTGGCCGACTGGATCGCCACCCGCGGACCATCGAGCCGGTCGTACTGCGTCATGACCGTGTCGAGCCACACCAGTTCGTCGACCAGCCGAACGATCGTGCGCGCCGGTGTGCTGAGTCCCGTCGGACGGTAGGGCGCGGCGAGGAACGCCTCGTGCAGCGCGCCGACCGCGGAGTCCGCTTCGGCGGTCGCGCGGTCGCGCTCGGCGGCGAGCGCCGCGTCCCCGTCGCCACGGAGGAACGCCGATTCCGCCCGCAGCCGCGCGGCGAGCGCGTCGATCGCCTTGACGGCCGGGCCTCGAAGCGGCTCTCGCGCCGGCGCAGGCCAGAGCACCGTGACCGCGACGATGCAGACCACCGAAGCGATCCCCCACCCGGCCAGCCGCGGCGGTATCGACGCGACGGTGCCGGGCAACGTGACCGGCAGGATGAACGCGAGCAGGAGCGACGTGCTCGCGGATGCCGTCACCGAGCTCACGGACCCCGCGAAGAGCACGAGCAGCGCGACGACCCCCATCCCGATCGCGGACAGCCAGACCGGCTCGGAGGCGAGCGTGCCGAGGCACACCAGCGCCGCGCCGACCAGCGCGAGGGCGACCATCGCCTGCACACGCTCGCGCAGCGTGCCGCCGAAGTCGACGAACAGCAGCATCGCGAACGTCCCGAACGCCGAGAAGAAGGCGACATCCGGGTTGCGGACCACCTGCGTTCCGAGCGCGAACAGCAGCGGCATCACGATCGCCGCTCGCCCGGCGCGCCGCAGCGCACTGAAGCCGGGATCGTGCCGACCCAGCCAGCGCACGATACGCATCCGGCACCTCCCTTCGCTGTTCAGGCTCAGATTAGGCGGCGGGATCGCCCCGCGGGGAGCAGGTCATGAATCTGTGGAAAGAAGCCCTTCGTACACCGCCCTGCGCAGAACTTCCGCGCGCAGGATCGCCTGCAGCGCATCCGTGCCCGCCTCGGCCGAGGCCGCCGACACCGCCTCTCTCACGGGTGCAGAACCGCCCACGAGCGTCGCCGACGGGTGCACGTACGAGCGCCGGGCGACGGCGAGCGTGTCCCCGAGCAACTGCGCGGCCGCATGGTACGGCGCGAGATCGTCGCGTACGCGCTTCTCCGCGTCGAACCGCGCCCCTCCGGCGACCGCAGCGGCCGCCACCGTGGCGCCCCACGTGCGGAACGTCTTCGCGCTCGACGCGGTGCCCGAGTGCGCGTGGATGTAGGAGTTGACCGTGACACTGTCGATGCGCCGCGGTGTCGGTCGCTCGGCCGTGGAGAACAGCGCCGCGTCGTCTCCGTCGTCGTAGGCCAGCCGGCCCCGGATCACCCCGGCGACCGCCGCATCCTCGACCACGATGTGGTGCGCGATGTGCTCTTTTCCGACGAAGTCGAAGGCGAGCGCATCGCCATCGACGCTCACGTGCGCCCGGGTCAGCGTGGTCAACCCGAACGTGTGGTTGTCGCGCGCGTACCGGTCCGTGCCGACACGGAACAGTCCCTGGTCGAGCAGCCGGACCGCCGCGGCGGTCAGCGGGACCGCGGGCGAGGGCGCGTCCGCCGCGCCGAGGTCCGCCTCCACCCGTTCGCGCAACGCCGGGAGCACCGCCGCGAAGTCCATCAGCGCCGCGAACTTGTGGCCCTCCGCCCGCGCGACCGCCTCCGGGGAATAGAGGTACTGCGTGCGCCCGCGCGCGTCCACGCCCGTCGCCTGCAACGGCGCGTCGCCGGTCGGAGCCGCCCACACGTGCGTCCATGCCGGCGGGATGCGGAGCGCAGCGAGCCGGGCGAGAGTGGCCGCATCTCGAACCTCGTCGCCCGAGTCGTTCACCCACACGGGCGGCCGAATACCGAGCCGGTGCAGCCCCGGCGGCCGCACCACATGGCGGGCGGTCGGCACGCTGGGAGTCTGCACACCGCTACTCTGCCCGATCGGCCGCCCGACGGCCATCGCTGATGTAAATAATCCTTGACACGATGTCACGTGCGCTTTACAGTCACCATGTAAACAAAGTTTGACAGGAGGTACGTCGTGTCCTACGACGAGAAGAAGACCTGGGTGTTCCTGGTCACGGCCGTGGTCGGGTACGCGGTGTATCTGATCCTGCTGGCGGTCCTCGGCCCTGCCGCCTACGTCCCCCTCTTGCTCGCGACGGTCGGGGGCGCCATCCTCGTCAACATCGTCGCGAACATCGCCATCGGCATCGCCAATCGGCGCGACGCGGGCAAGCGCGACCAGCGGGATCGAGAGGTCTACGCCTTCGGCGAGCGCGTCGGCAACGCCTTCGTCGTCATCGGTGCGATCGCGGCGCTCATCCTCGCGCTCGTCGAGGCGCCCTGGTTCTGGATCGCCAACGCCGTCTACCTGGCGTTCGTGCTCTCTGCCGTCACGAGCGCGCTCCCCGGCTCGCCGCCTACCGCCGCGGGATGCCCGCATGGTGAAGCCGACGCGGGTCACCAACTCGCTCCGTTCGCTGCGCTTCGCCGCCGGGGAGATGACCCAGGCCGAACTGGCCGATCGGGTCGGGGTGACGCGCCAGACCATCATCGCCATCGAGCAGGGGCGCTACTCCCCTCTCTCGAGATGGCATTCCAGCTCGCACGGGTCTTCGGGGTCCCGCTCGACGATGTCTTCCAATACCCCGAGCAGTGAGGGGAAGCGGTCATGCAGAAGGACACGATGCGTGCCGTCGTTCAGAACGCGTACGGCCCGCCGAGCGAACTGCGCGAACGCAGAATCCCGGTTCCGACACCCGGCGACGGCGAGGTGCTGGTTCGCGTCCGCGCGGCCGGCGTCGACGCCGGGACATGGCACCTGACGACTGGGCGGCCCTACCTCATGCGGCTCATGGGTTTCGGATGGCGGGGTCCGAAAGCCCGCGTGCGCGGTCTGGCGTTCGCCGGTGAGGTCGAGGCGGTCGGCACCGGGAACCCCACCGTTCCGTGGCACGTCGGCGACCCTGTCTTCGGCTCCGCGGACGGCGCCCTGGCGGAGTTCGTGGTGGCGAAATCGACCGGGTTGGTCCGCATCCCAGACGGCATCGGGCAGGTGGAGGCCGCGGCCATTCCGATCTCCGCGGTCACCGCACTGCAGGCGATGGATGCGGCCGCACCCTCGCCCAGCGACCACATCCTCGTCATCGGGGCGGCAGGCGGAGTCGGGCACTTCGCCGTCCAGCTGGCCGTCGCGCGGGGAGCGCGCGTCACCGGCGTCTGCAGCGGCCCCAAGGCCGACCTCGTGCGTTCCCTCGGCGTCGAGGAGGTCGTCGACTACACCACCATGGACATCCTCACCTCCGGGCGCCGGTTCGACGCGATCATCGACACCGCGGGCAACCGTCCGCTCTCAGCGTTGCGCCGCATCCTCTCCCCCACAGGCACGGTCGTGCTCGTCGGCGGGGAGGCCGGTGGACCGCTCCTCGGCGGCATCCAGCGCACGATGGTGGCGAGCCTGCTCGACCGTTTCACCCGGCAGCACCTCGTCGGACTGATCGCCCACGAGCGGCAGCAGGACCTCGAAACGCTGGCCGGCCTGCTCGCCGACGGCACCCTCCGCCCGGTGATCGACACCGTCTATCCCCTCGAGCAGACTGCAGAAGCGGTCGAGCACATCGGCGCGGGACGGGCTCGCGGAAAGGTCGTCGTGACCCTTTAGACGAAGAAAAAGGCCCCCGACTTATCGGGGGCCTTTCGTCCGTCCGTGCGCGAGGGGGACTTGAACCCCCACGCCCTTGCGGGCACTGGCACCTGAAGCCAGCGCGTCTGCCAATTCCGCCACTCGCGCGAACCCAGGAACTCTAACACGACGCCAGGACCGTTCACGAATCGGGGCGTACGTCCGGAGGCTGATCTTCACCCGATCGCCAGGGGGTTTTCCAGGGTTCCGACTAACATGCATGTAGTCATCGAGCCGGAAGCGGGAGAGCGTGGGCATTCTGGACAACTTCGAGCGGGGGCTCGAGCGTGCCGTCAACGGCGCGTTCGCGAAGACCTTCCGTTCCGGGCTGCAGCCGGTCGAGCTCACCAGCGCCCTCCGCAAAGAGCTCGACACGAAGGCTGCCGTAGTCGCGCGCGACCGCGTCCTCGCGCCCAACCGCTTCGTGCTCCGCATGTCGGGCGACGACTACACGCGCATGCGCTCCATGGGCGCTGCGCTCACCGACGAGCTCATCGACTTCGTCACCAAGCACGCCGCCGCACAGCATTACCAGTTCGCCGGCGGCATCTCGATCGACCTCGAGAAGGACGACGACCTCTCCGTCGGGATGCTGCAAGTCGAGTCCGAGAACGTCAAGGGCGACGTCGCCTGGACTCCGGTGCTCGACGTCAACGGCACCCACTACCCGCTCACGCACTCCCGCACGGTCGTCGGTCGGGGGGCGGACGCGGACATCACCGTCGATGACACCGGCATCTCCCGCCGCCACGTCATGATCACCTGGGACGGCAACCGCGCTCAGGTGGAAGACCTCGGCTCGACCAACGGCACGAAGCTCGACGGACAGCCCCTGCGGAAGGCCATCCTCGAGCCGGAGTCGGTCATCACGCTCGGCCGCACCCGCATCGTCTTCCGTGTGCTCCCGCAGGCGGCGCCCGGCGGAGCGCGACGCAGTGACGCCGGCAACTTCTGGAGTCCGTCGTGAACCCCAGTGAGCTGACCCTGCTGGTGCTGCGGTTCGGCTTCCTGCTCCTGCTCTGGCTGTTCGTCTTCGGCATCGTCTACGCCCTGCGCACCGACCTGTTCGGGCAGCGCGTCCGCAAGCTGCCGGAGTCGCAGGCCGCGGCGCCGGCCGGGCCGTTCCCGTCGAGCCCCGCGCCCGCCCCCGCCCCCGTTCCCTCCACGATCCCGGCCGGACCGACCGAGCCGGTCATGAAGGCCGCGCCGGTCTCGTCGCTCCCGTCGGGCGCGAACCGCGCGAGCACGCACACCAACGCGAGCGTGCAGACCGCCGGCCGACTCGTCATCACGTCCGGGCCGCGCGCCAGCACGGAGCTCCCGCTCGGTCGCGACCCGATCACGATCGGGCGGTCCAGCGAGTCCAACCTCGTCATCCGCGACGACTACACCTCCACCCACCACGCCCGCCTGCTTCTCTGGAACGACGAGTGGATGATCCAGGATCTCGACTCCACCAACGGCACGTTCCTCGACGGCCGCCGGGTGACCGTCCCGACCCAGGTCCCGCTCGACACGCCGATCAAGATCGGCACGACCACGTTCGAGCTGCGGCGGTAACCGGTGGCGGCGAACAAGGCGGCGGCCGTCTCCCACGTCGGGAAGATCCGCTCGAACAACCAGGACTCCGGGTACGCCGGACGGGACCTGTTCGTCGTCGCCGACGGCATGGGAGGCCACGCCGGCGGTGACGTCGCCTCCGCGATCGCCGTCAACCGCATCCGCGAGGCCGACCGTGAGTACGAGTCGTCCTCCGAGGCGGAGTTCGCCCTGCAGTCGGCTCTCATCGCGGCCAATTCGCTCCTCGCCGAGACCGTCTTCGAGCATCCCGAGCTCACCGGGATGGGCACCACCGTCAGCGCGATGGTGCGCGTCGGCGACCAGATCGCCTTCGCCCACATCGGCGACTCGCGCATCTACCTCTTCCGCGACGGCGAGCTGAAGCAGGTCACCACCGACCACACCTTCGTGCAGCGTCTCGTCGACTCCGGACGCATCACCGAGGAGGAGGCGATGGTCCATCCCCGCCGCTCCGTGCTGATGCGGGTGCTCGGGGACGTGGACGCGTCCCCCGAGATCGACACCTGGACCCTCGACACCAAGCCGGGCGACCGCTGGCTGATCTGCTCGGACGGCCTGAGCGGCGTGGTCAAGCACGACGACATGCTCGCCACTCTCGCCTCGAAGGACGGCCCGAAGCAGGTCGCAGAACGTCTCCTCAAGCAGAGCCTGGATGCGGGAGCGCCCGACAACGTCACCGCCGTCGTGCTCGACATCGCGGACACCGCCCGCGGCGAGGTCATGAAGGATCCGGTGACGGTCGGGTCCGCCGCCTCGCCGCTGCAGTTCGGCGCCGAGCCGAAGCCGACCACCCGTGCCGCGCGACTCCCCGGCCTCCGACTGCACCCCATCCGCCCGGCCACCGGTCCCACGCACTTCGAGCCGCAGTCCGAGGACTACCTCGACGAGCTCATCGAAGAGGATGCGCGCCGCGCCCGCCGCCGGCGACTCACCTGGATGATCGGGCTCATCCTCCTGGTCCTGGCGATCGTCCTGGCGATCGTCGTCGGGTACCAGTGGACGCAGTCCCGCTACTACGTCGGGATGTCACCCGACGGCAAGGTTGCGATCTACCAGGGCGTGCAGCAGGGCATCGGGCCGATCAGCCTGTCGCACCTGTACCAGGAGTCCGACGTGACGGTCGACGACCTCCCGGCCTACGACCAGCAGCAGGTCGAGCAGACCATCAACGCCGACGACCTCCAGGCGGCGAAAACGATCGTGGAGCAGCTGAGCGATGCCGGCAAGCAGTAGCGCCCGGGCGCCCCAGCGACCCCGGACCGCCACCGGTCCGGTCAAACGGCTGCGCCTGCCCGCGAAGCTCCGCAACCTGGAGCTCTTCCTCCTCGTCATCGCCTGCGCGATCAACGCCGCCGCGGTCGTGCTCGTCCAGCTCGGCGCGCTCGGCCACGTCGACCTCACCCTGGTCTATCTGGGCGCCGGCCTGTCGGCGCTCGTGATCGGCATGCACATCGCGCTGCGCTTCGTCGCACCGCAGGCCGACCCGTTCCTCCTGCCGATCGCGACGCTGCTGACCGGGATCGGCATCGCCGAGATCTACCGCATCGACATCCACTACAAGGATGCGGGCTGGGACAGCGCTGGGGTCAAGCAGATCGTGTGGGCGGCGATCGCCATCGTGGCCGCCATCCTCGTGGTCAGCCTCATCCGCAACCACCGCATCCTGCAGCGCTACACCTACGTGTTCGGTTTCGCGGCACTGATCCTCCTGCTTCTCCCGATGCTCCCGGGCATCGGCAAGGAGATCAACGGCGCCCGCGTGTGGATCGGCATCGGACCGTTCAGCTTCCAGCCCGGCGAGATCGCGAAGCTCTGCCTGGCGATCTTCTTCGCCGGATACCTCGTGCAGACGCGGGACTCGCTGTCGGTCGTCGGCAAGAAGTTCCTCGGCATCCGGTTCCCGCGCGCCCGCGATCTCGGCCCGATCCTCGTCGTCTGGCTCGCATCGATGGCGGTCATCGTCTTCCAGCGCGACCTCGGCACCGGCCTGCTGATCTTCGGACTCTTCCTCGTGATGCTGTACGTGGCCACCTCGCGCATCAGCTGGGTGATCCTCGGTCTCCTGCTCGTCGTGGGCGGAGCCGTGGTCGCCAGCCAGATCCTCCCGTACGTCCACGACCGGTTCGCGAACTGGCTCACGCCGTTCACGACCGGCCGGTACGACGCGGAACTCGGCGGCAGCTACCAGCTCGTCCAGGGGCTGTTCGGCCTCGCGCACGGCGGCCTCATCGGCACGGGACTCGGCCAGGGTCAGCCCTGGATCACGCCGATCTCGCAGAGCGACTACATCATCGCGAGTATCGGCGAGGAGCTGGGCCTCGCCGGCCTGTTCGCGATCTTCGCCCTCTACCTGGTGTTCGTCGCGCGCGGTCTGCGCATCGGCTTCGCGGGGCAGGACGACTTCGGCAAGCTTCTCGCGGTCGGCCTGTCGTTCACCGTGGCCCTGCAGTGCTTCATCGTCATCGGCGGTGTGACCCGCGTCATCCCACTGACCGGCCTCACCACGCCGTTCCTCGCAGCGGGAGGGTCATCCCTCGTCGCCAACTGGATCATCGTGGCGCTCCTGCTGCGCCTGTCGGACACCGTCCGCAATCAACCTCGGCTGGTGGTGAGCTGACATGAACCGTGAGATCAAGCGCGTGAGCACGATCGTGCTCGGGATGTTCCTCGCGCTGCTCGTATCGACCTCGATACTGCAGGTGTTCTCGGCGGACACCCTCAACACGGATGCACGCAACACCCGTGCGCTCAACGACAGCTACTCGGCGCAGCGCGGCGCGATCCTCGTCAAGGGTCAGCCGATCGCGCAGTCCGTGCCGTCGAACGACGTCTACAAGTGGCAGCGGGTCTACAGCAACGGTCCGCTCTACTCGGCGGTGACCGGCTTCTTCCCGATCAACGGAGAGCCGACCGGTCTCGAAGGCGCGCTCAATGCCAAGCTCAGCGGCTCTGCCAACTCGCAGTTCTTCGACCGGATCAACGCCATCCTGACCGGCAAGAACCCGCAGGGCGCGACCGTCGAGACGACGATCGACCCCGTCGCCCAGCAGGCGGCGTGGGATGCGCTCGGCGACCTGCAGGGGGCCGTCGTGCTGCTGCAGCCCAAGACGGGCAAGATCCTCGCGATGGTCTCGAAGCCGACGTACGACCCCAACCAGCTCGCCTCGCACGACGGCAAGGCGGTCGACACGGCGTATCAGGGACTGCTCGCCGCTCCCGGCGACCCCCTCATCAACCGCACGATCGGCGGTGACCTCAATCCGCCCGGATCGACCTTCAAGCCGGTGATGAGCTCGGCCGCGTTGGGCACCGGCCAGTACACGAAGGACAGCCAGCTCCCCAACCCGGCGTCGCTGCCGCTCCCGGGCTCCCCCACCGTCGTCAAGAACGACTCCCTGACCACCTGCGGACCGGGCGCGACGGTCTCGATCGCGACGGCGCAGATCCTCTCGTGCAACATCCCGTTCGCCGAGCTGGGCATGCAGCTGAAGCCCGAGGTCATCAAGGACCAGGCGGACAAGTTCGGCTTCAACCAGCCGCTGAGCATCCCCATCCCGGTCGAGAAGAGCGTCTATCCGCTCTACACCGATGCGGCGGAGCGCGCGCTGGGCTCCTTCGGCCAGAAGGACGACCGGGCGACGCCGCTGCAGATGGCGATGGTCTCCGCGGCCATCGCGAACGGCGGGACGCTCATGACGCCCAACCTCGTCGACTCGATCCGGTCGGCCGATCTGCAGACCGAGGAGAGCTTCCAGCCCAAGGAGTTCTCCCGCCCGCTGAGCCAGCAGAACGCCGACACCATCAAGCAGATGATGGTCGACGGCGTCGATCACGGCGTAGCGAGCAATGCAAGAATAGGTGGGGTTCAGGTCGGCGGTAAGACGGGCACGGCGCAGAACGGGAACGACGATCCCTACACGCTGTGGTTCACCGGTTTCGCGCCGGCGAACGACCCGGAGTTCGCTGTGGCTGTAGTTGTCGAAAACGGTGGTGGACAGGGTCAGAGCGGCACGGGAAACTCCATCGCCGCTCCGATCGCGAGGAAAGTACTAGAGGCGGTGCTGAATAAATGAGACCCACAGCAGGGCTCACCTTCGGAGGACGTTACGAGCTGCAGTCGCGGATCGCGATCGGCGGGATGGGCGAGGTCTGGCAGGCCACCGATCTCGTCATCGGGCGCACCGTCGCCATCAAGATCCTGAAGGACGAGTACCTCGGCGACCCCGGCTTCCTCGAGCGCTTCCGCGCGGAGGCGCGGCACGCCGCCCTCGTCAACCACGAGGGCATCGCCAACGTCTACGACTACGGCGAGGAGGAGGGCAGCGCCTACCTCGTGATGGAGCTCGTCCCCGGCGAGGCCCTGTCGAGCATCCTGGAGCGGGAGCACGTCCTCAGCACCGACCGCACGCTCGACATCGTCGCCCAGACCGCCGCCGCGCTGCACGCCGCCCACGCAGCCGGGCTGGTCCACCGCGACATCAAGCCCGGCAACCTCCTCATCACGCCGGACGGCCGCGTCAAGATCACCGACTTCGGCATCGCCCGCATCGCCGACCAGGTCCCGCTCACCGCGACCGGCCAGGTCATGGGCACCGTGCAGTACCTCTCGCCGGAGCAGGCGTCGGGCCACCCGGCGTCGCCGACGACCGACATCTACTCGCTCGGCATCGTCGCGTACGAATGCCTCGCCGGGCGTCGCCCCTTCACCGGCGAGTCGCAGGTCGCGATCGCCATGGCGCAGATCAACGAGGCGCCGCCGGAGCTCCCGGCAACGGTCGCCGAGCCGGTCCGCAATCTGGTCTTCGCCTGCATCGCGAAGAACCCGGCCGATCGCCCGGCCTCGGCCGCGCACCTCGCGCGCGCGGCACAGGCCCTGCGCCGGGGAGACATCCGCGCCGCCGCCGCGTCCGTCCCGGCCATCCTCGGGGGCGCCGCCGCGACCGACGCGGCCACCGTGCTCATGCAGTCGCCGCCCGCGGCTCCGACCGCTGCGACGACCGTGCTGCCGGCGACCGCCGTCGCGCCGGTCGTCGAGGAGACCACCACCAGCGAGCCCGTCGAGGAGCGCAAGCGCAGCCGCTGGACGTGGCCGCTGATCGCGCTCATCGCGCTGCTGGCGCTCATCCTGATCGGCACGATCATCACCCTGGTCGCGCAGCCGAAGGCCGCACCGTCGCCCACCCCGACCGCCCCGCCGGTCACCCAGTCCTCCACGCCGTCGCCGACCCCGACGCCCACGAGCAACACGGTGCAGATCACCGAGAGCG
Source organism: Leifsonia poae (assembly GCF_050632865.1). Lineage (GTDB taxonomy): Bacteria > Actinomycetota > Actinomycetes > Actinomycetales > Microbacteriaceae > Leifsonia > Leifsonia poae_B. The sequence goes on from NZ_JBODSA010000003.1 coordinate 619,771, forward strand.
ACTTCCTCGGGTTGACCGCCGACCAGGCGCGCCAGAAGCTCCAGGACCTCGGGATGGTCGCCGACGTCTCGCAGGGCAACGCGGCGACGACGCAGGACCAGGCCAACAAGGTGTACTCGGTCAACCCGACGGGCCCGGTGCCGAAGGGCTCGACGATCGCGGTCAAGGTCTACGGCCCCGTCGCGCCCATACCGACCCCGACCGACACCGTCTCAGCGAACCCGCCGTCGGGTGAAGGCACCCCGCAGTCGCAGGTCACGGTGAACTTCGGCTCGGCCACGTGCCCGGCCGGCCAGAACCTCGTCGGCCGCCGTCTGTACGTCAACGGTCAGCCGCAGACGCCGGTCAACGACACCAAGATGGTGTGGTCGCCGAGCGCCGCTGGCAACTACCAGCTGACCTACACGATCTTCTGCGGTGAGTCCGTCGAGTCGGGCCAGTCGCCCGCTCTGCCGTACGAGGTCGTCGCCTCCACCTCGACGCCGAACCCCGGCGGCAACGGGAAGTGACGCGGGTCTCCCCTCGGGGAGATACCCAGCCACGCCCCGCTACACTATCCGGAGTCATGCACCGAGAAGGAGTCCGCGTTGAGCCCAGATAGCCGCCTGCTCGCAGGCCGATATCAGGTGGGCGAACTCATCGGTCGCGGCGGCATGTCCGACGTGCACCGCGGCACCGACTCGCGGCTCGGCCGCACCGTCGCGATCAAGCTCCTGAAGCCCTCGCTCGCGACCGACCCGGCGTTCCGCACGCGCTTCCGTCAGGAGGCGCAGGCCGCCGCGCGCATGACCCACCCGACGATCGTCCGCGTGTTCGACGCCGGCGAAGAGACGGTGCGCGAGCCGAACGGCCACGAGGCGCAACTGCCCTTCATCGTCATGGAGTACGTCGACGGCGTCCTCCTCAAAGACCTGATCAAGCGCGGCCCGCTCGAGGTGCAGGAGGCCGTGCGAATCACCGAGGGCATCCTCACCGCCCTCGAGTACTCGCACCGCGCCGGCGTCGTGCACCGCGACATCAAGCCGGGCAACGTCATGATCACCAAGACCGGTCAGGTCAAGGTGATGGACTTCGGCATCGCGCGCGCGATCAGCGACTCGTCCGCGACCGTCGCCCAGACGACCGCCGTCCTCGGCACGGCCAGCTACTTCTCGCCCGAGCAGGCGAAGGGCGAGTCGGTGGATGCGCGCACCGACCTGTACTCCACCGGCGTCGTCCTCTTCGAGATGCTGACCGGCCGCCCGCCGTTCCGGGGAGACACCCCTGTCGCCGTCGCGTACCAGCACGTCAGCGAGACCCCGGTCGCCCCGAGCACCGTGAATCCCAAGGTGTCGCCGGCGATGGATGTAGTGGTCGCCCGAGCGCTCACCAAGGACCGCTTCGAGCGGTACCAGACCGTCGCCGAGTTCCGCGCCGACCTCGAGGAGGCCGCCGCCGGCCGCATCCCGAAGCGCAAGCACGAGGACGAGTTCGCCGAGACGCTGTTCGGCGCTCCGCCGAGTTCCGTCTCCGGCCCGGAGGCGGCGTTCCGTCAGCTGGCCGAGGACCAGACCATGACGCGCACGCAGCGGCGCCCACCGGTCATCTGGATCTGGGCGGGCATCGCGATCATGGCCGTGGTCATCGTCGCCGTCCTCGCGTGGGTGCTCCGTCTCGCGCCGAGCACCACGATGCCCGACACCTCCCGCAAGGTCCCCAACCTCTCGGGTCAGACGCTCGACAAGGCCACGGCCCAGCTCGACGACATGAAGCTCAAGTGGGTCCAATCCACCGAGTCCAGCCCGACGTACGCGCAGGGCCAGGTCATCCGCACCGATCCCGGTGCCGGCATCGTGGTCGCCACCGGCGACACCATCACGGTGTACGTGTCGACGGGCAAGAAGACGGTCACGGTGCCGGATGTGCACAACATGACGGTGGATGCCGCGACCGCAGCGCTGCAACAGGCCGGCCTCACCGTCGGTCCGACGACGTCGGAGAACTCGCCGAGCGTGCCCGCGAACGTCGTGATCACGACCGATCCCGCACCGAACGCCTCCGCGCACGAGGGCGATCCCATCGGTCTGCACGTGTCGAGCGGCAAGGTGACGCTCACCGACCTGACCGGTCAGACGATCCAGGCGGCGACGGGCATCCTGTCGCAGCTGGGCCTGACCGCGAACCCGAAGCCGGATCCCAGCTGCCCACAGGACAAGGGCGCGACGATGGTGCACACCCAGTCGGTGGCGCCGGGAGACGTGCCGCAGGGCACGACGGTCGACCTGACCTACTGCTCCGGCTGACGCGCTGGGAGCGCTCCGGGTTCAGCCCAGTTTGACCAGCGGGCTGAGCGAGCGCGACGCCTCCGCGGCGCCGGCCAGTCCGGCGACCTCGAGCCAGTTGCCCAGCATCCGGTAGCCGCCCTCGGTGAGCACCGACTCCGGGTGGAACTGCACACCGTAGATCGGCGCCTCGCGGTGCTGCAGCGCCATGATCACGCCGCCCGCGGTGCGCGCGGTCACGTTCAGGTCGTCCGGGAGCGTGCCGTTGACCACCGCGAGCGAGTGGTACCGCGTCGCCGTGAACGGCTGCGCGACACCGTCGAACAGCGGGCTGTCGTCGTGCCCGACCTGCGAGGTCTTGCCGTGCATCAGCTCCTCGGCGTTGGTCACCACGCCGCCGAAGGCCTCGGCGATCGCCTGGTGCCCGAGGCAGACGCCCAGGAGCGGCTGTCCGGTGGACAGCGCCTGCTCGACGACCGGGATGGAGACGCCCGCGTCGGCCGGCTTGCCCGGCCCGGGAGAGATGAGGACGGCGTCGTACTCGGCGAGCTTCGCCGGAAGATCCTCGACCGCGATGTCATCGTTGCGGACGACCTCCGTTTCGGCGCCGAGCTCCTGGAGGTAGCCGTTCAGCGTGTACACGAAGCTGTCGTAGTTGTCGATGACGAGGACGCGGGTCACGTGCCCACGGTACCTTCCTGTGGACCGACGAGCGAATCCACCCAAGGGAACACCCAGGTAACAAGGGCGAACAGCACGACCGCGATGAGGATCAAAAGAAGCAGGAGCCGCACCCACCAGGGTCCGGGCAGGAGGCGCCAGAGCGCTGCGTACATGTCAGCCTCCCTGTCCGACCGCGGCGGCGATCTCGCTCGGAACGTCCTGCGGCGGCGAGTACGACTGGTAGACGCTGTACGCGATCAGCCGCTCGCCCGCGGCGAAGGGCGGGTTGCACGTGGTGATGGTCATGAACCGCTCGACCGGGGTCGCGCCGGGCTGCCGCGGGACCGGCAGCAGCACGCCGACCGCCGAGGGCTGCACGTACTCGAAGTTGCGGAACGTGTACGTGTACCAGCCGTCCTTGGTCTGGATGTAGATCCGGTCGCCGATGCGCAGCTTGGACAGGTTGATGAAGGTGTTGCCCCACCCGGAGTCGTGGCCGGCGACGGCGAAGTTGCCGACCTGGCCGGGCATCTGCGTGTCGATGTAGTGACCCACGCCGGCGGTGTAGCTGTTGAGAACCCGCTCCGTGTCGACGGTCTGCCGGATGGTGCGCTTCCAGTCGCCGCCGAGGCGCGGCACGTACATCACCGCGAACGGCTCGTACGGGGCCGGCTTGGCCAACACGGGAGGATCGGCCTGCGCGGCCTCGGTATCGGGCGTGGGCTTCGGCGCCTTGATCGCGTCATCGATCCACTTCTGGCTCTGCTGCGCGGCGGCCGACGTCTGCTGGTTGGAGGTGACGAGGTTGTTCCACCAGATCTGCCAGCCCAGGAACAGCAGGACCAGCACGCCACCGGTGATGAGGAGTTCACCCAGCACACCGAGCACGGTGGGACGCCGCCGCGGCCGGCGTCGCCGGCTCCTGCGCGTCTCCTCGGTGGTCATGTGTCACATTCTAGAGAGCGGTGACTGGGAATCGACACGCAGTCCACAGGCCCCTCCCCCGTACGGGGGCCTCAGGAAGCCCCCGCCTTCCCCGCTACACTGTGGTGCTATGGCACGCAGCAAGTCGAAGACGAAACCCGAGCGACCCGCCCGCGCTGAGCGCACCGCAGCGGCGTCCGGAGAAGAGGCGCCGAACCCTGTGTGGTTCAAGCCGCTGATGTTCGGCTTCATGCTGCTCGGCCTCATCTGGATCATCGTCTTCTACGTCAGCCAGAACCAGTACCCCATCCCGGCCCTCGGCGCCTGGAACATCCTCGTCGGCTTCGGGATAGCCTTCATCGGCTTCCTCATGACCACCCGCTGGCGGTAGACCTCTCGCATCCCGTGCCCCGAGCCCGGGTCGGCACTGAGCCGGCCCGGGCTTCGTGTTTTCCACAGTTCTCCACAGGACACCTGTGAACAGTTGCCGCCGGTTCGCCTGCGATTTCCCCAGTGTTAATAAGCCTGTGGAGAGTTACAGCCGTGTAATTACCCACAGTGTTAATAAGCCTGTGGATAACTTATCCACGCGATGTGGGTAATTACACGAAGAAGTGGATGAGGCTCAGCGCCACGAAGACGACGCACAGCGCCACGAGAAGGGGCAGCTGCCACCGGCGCCGCTGGACCTGCCGCGTCTCCACGAAGATCAGGCCTACCAGCACGCCGCCGATGAGTCCGCCGACATGGGCCTGCCAGGCGATGTTGAACCCGGGGAGGAACCCGATGCCCAGGTTGATCGCGAGCAGCACCAGCATCTGGGTGGCGTTGCCCCCAGTCGTCGTTGGATGATGAAGAAGGCGCCGAAGAGTCCGAAGATGGCGCCGGACGCCCCGACCACCGGCACGACGGGTGACGCGATCAGCAGCACGCCGAGGGAACCGGCGAAGCCGCTGATCAAGAACAAGGCCAGATAGCGGACACGTCCCAGCATCGGCTCGAGCACGGAGCCGAAGATGAACAGCGTGTACATGTTGAGCAGCAGGTGCAGGATGTTGGCGTGCGCGAAGATGCTCGTGAACATCCGCCACGGTTCGAACGCCCCGGACACCGAGGCGGGATACGAGTACGCGCCCGCATAGCGCAGGGCGTTCGTCACCTGGAAGCCGAGTAGATCGCCGACGGTCTGCACGATGAAGACCAGGACGCACACACCGATGATCGCGTAGGTCACAACGGGCGCGTTCTGCCCGGTGAGTCGCGTCATCCACGCAGGCTTGGTGTGCGGGTGCGAAGCGCGCTGCTGCGCCATGCATTCCGGGCACACCACACCGACCGCGCCAGGGGTCTGGCACTCACCGCAGATGGTGCGGCCGCACCGCTGGCAGGCCACATAGCTCTCGCGATCGGGATGGCGGTAGCAGTAATTGGCGCGCGCGCCGACGGGCTGAGTCATCGTTCTACTCCGCCCGCCTCTCTGTTCAGACCTTCTCGATGTCGATCGACTCGATGACCACGTCGTCCAGCGGCCGGTCGCGCGCGTCGGTCGGAACCTCCGCGAGCTTGTCGACGATCTTGCGCGACGCGTCGTCGGCGACCTCGCCGAAGATCGTGTGCTTGCCCTGCAGCCACGTGGTCGGCGCGACCGTGATGAAGAACTGCGATCCGTTCGTACCGCGGCCACCCTGGACGCCGGCGTTCGCCATCGCGAGGATGTACGGCTGGGTGAAGTCGAGCTCCGGGTTGATCTCGTCGTCGAACTGGTAGCCCGGGCCGCCGACGCCCTGACCGAGCGGGTCGCCGCCCTGGATCATGAAGCCGGGGATGATGCGGTGGAAGACCACACCGTTGTAGAGAGGAGCGTTCGTCTTCTCGCCCGTGGCGGGATGCGTCCACTCGATCTCGCCCGTCGCCAGACCCTCGAAGTTGCGCACCGTCTTCGGTGCATGGTTACCGAAGAGGTTGACCTTGATGTCTCCGTAGTTAGTGTGGAGCGTGGCGACAGCGGTGTGCTTAGACATGGCACCAATTCTTGCACAGGGCGTATAGGCGACCTGGGCAGCCGGAAGAGCTCTCGGGCCATCCCCAGCCCTTTCGGTGGCAAGATGGAGTCAGTCGCCACCGATGACTCGACGGAGGAACAGATGAGCCTGACACGGAAGCGCCAGAAGGAACTCAAGCGACTGCGCAGCGGAGCCGAGGAGCTGTGGAGTCAGCAGCAGGAGGTCCTGGCGAACGCCAACGCGCTTGCCGCGGAGGCCCGCAAGCAGGCGGCCTATTACACCCGCGAGGAGATCGGGCCCCGCGTCCGTGAAGGGTACGACCAGTACGTCGTTCCCACGGCACAGGCGGCGAAGGACACCGCGGGCCGCTACGCCGGTCAGGCTCGGGAGAAGGTCGTCCGCGACGTCATCCCGGCCGTCGGCACCGTCGTCGGCACCGCGCTCTCGGTGGTCGACCACGCGCGCGCCGCCCGGTCCGCCGCATTCGCCGGCGACTTCCAGAAGGCGCGCAAGGAGCTCTCGAAGAAGGTCAAGGTGGAACCTCAGAAGTCGGGCCCCGGCGCCGGCGGCGTCATCGCCATCGGTTTGGGACTCATTGCGGCCGTGGGATTGCTCTACGCCGTCTGGCAGACCTTCCGCGCCGACGACGAGCTGTGGGTGGCCGACGAGGAGCCGACGACTCCCGCGTCTTCCACCGACTCCGCGGCCGAGCCGCAGCAGTAGCGGCAGCCGACCCCAGGGTCGATTCGGGGGTTTCCCCGATGGCGACGCCGCACGCCCGCTGCGAGGCTGGAGAGCATGAACACTCTCTTCCGACCCCGTGATGAGCGCATCCTCGCCGGCGTCTGCGCCGGCCTCGCCTGGCGGTTCGGGTTGCGCCCGTGGACCGTGCGCATCCTGTTCCTGCTGTCCTGCCTGCTTCCTGGCCCGCAGTTCCTCGCCTACATCGTGTTGTGGATCCTGATGCCGTCCGAGCAGAGCCGCCCCGCGAACACTCAGGCCTGATCGAGTCCGGCGAACCGGAGCGCGATGTCGACCAGTTCCACCCGGCGTTTCGGGATGCTGCCGAGCGGGAACCACGCCGCCTCGTCGGTCGTGCCGTCCAGCTCGTTCGTGAGGGTGCCTCCGACGACGCTCGCCCGGTAGATGATCCGGAGCGCGTGGAGCGGGCCGGCATCCGGCATGAAGCGGTGCTCGGGCGGGATCACCTTCGAGTCGATCCCGAGCAGGTCACCGGCTTCGGCCGCGTACCCAGTTTCCTCCGCGATCTCTCGCACGACCGCGTCCGCCGGGTCCTCCCCTGGATCGATCCCGCCCCCGGGCAGGGTCCAGCCGGATCGGCCGCTCTCGTTCCAGTGCGCGAGGAGGATGCGGTCGCCGTCGGTGATGACGCCGTAGGCCGCGACTCGGATATCCACCGCCTCACACTACTGCCGTTATCGGTGGTCGGGGGCAGACTAGGGGTGATGCCCGAACTCCCGGAAGTCACCGCCCTCGCCGCCGATCTCGACCGTCGGCTGAAAGGCCGTGTCATCGATCGGCTCAGCATCGTCGCGTTCTCCGCGCTGAAGACCTTCGACCCGCCCGCCGACGCCCTGCACGGCCTGACCATCGACGGCGTCAGCCGGCACGGCAAGTTCCTCGACATCGCCGCGGGCGAGTTGCACGTGATCATCCACCTCGCGAGAGCCGGCTGGATCCGCTGGCGCGACAAGCCGCCGCCCCCGCCGACCGGGCGCCTGGGCAAGGGGCCACTGGCCGCGCGCCTGGTGCTCGACGACGGCTCCGGCCTCGACATCACCGAAGCGGGGACGAAGAAGAGTCTCGCGATCCTCGTGGTCCCCGATCCGTCGGAGGTGCCGGGCATCGCGCGCCTCGGCCCCGATCCCCTCGACGCCGCGTTCACCGAGGCGGTCTTCGCCGACATCCTCGCCGGGCAAGGCCGTGCCCAGATCAAGGGAGTGCTGCGCAACCAGTCGCTCATCGCCGGAATCGGCAACGCGTACTCGGACGAGATCCTGCACGTGGCCAAGATGTCGCCGTACAAGCCGGCCAACATGGGCGCGGACGACGTCGCGCGCCTCTACGAGGCCGTCCAGTCGACGCTGCGGGACGCGCTAGCCCGCGCGGACGGCCTCGCCGCGTCGGAGCTCAAGAGCGAGAAGAAGTCGAACCTCCGCGTCCACGGCCGCACCGGAGAAGCGTGCCCGGTGTGCGGAGACACGATCCGTCAGGTCATCTTCCACGATTCGACGTTCCAGTACTGCCCCACCTGCCAGACCGGCGGTAAGCCTCTCGCCGACCGCGTCCTGAGCCGACTGCTCAAGTAGTCAGCACGCGCAGTCGATACCGCCGAGCGGGGCGGTGAGCTCGTCGATCGCGCGCACGACCGGACCGGCGTCATCCACGACCGGGTATCCCTCGCGCGCCCAGTACTCGAAGCCGCCGATCATCTCGCGCACCTCGTAGCCGAGCAGGGAGAACGCGAGTGCCGCGCGGGTCGACCCGTTGCAACCCGGACCCCAGCAGTACACGACGACCGGAGTGTCCGGCGCGATCAGCTCGGGCGCCCGGTCGGCGATCTCGGCAGTCGGCAGGTGGATGGCTCCTGCGACGCGCCCCTGCTGCCAGGCCGCCTCGCCTCGCGAGTCGACCAGCACGAAGTGCTCCCCCGCGTCCATGGCCGCCTTCACATCGGAGGGGTCGGTCTCGAACTGGAGCTTCGCGGCGAAGTGGCGGGCGGCTTCGGAGGTCGTCGTGATCATGCATCGAGCCTAGAAAGGCGATCGGCCCGATGGAACAGATGATCCACGGCACTCTCACCTTCCCGCCGTCGATTCCGTGCCAGAATCGCGGCATGGCCGTCACTCTTCCGTTCACCGCCGACAGCGTCGATCGTGCGCTCCTCGCCGAACTCCAGCGCGACGGCCGGCAGTCGATCGCCGAGTTGGCCCGACGCGTCCACATGTCGAACAGCGCGGTCGCCGAGCGTATTCGCCGGCTCGAGGAGGCCGGGGTGATCGCGGGCTACCGAGCGGTGGTCGATCCCGACCGGCTCGGGTACGGCATCCTGGCGTTCCTGCGCCTGCGGTACCCGAGCAGCCAGTACCAGCCGCTGCACGACCTCCTCGCCGACATCCCGGAGGTCGTGGAGGCGCACCATGTCACCGGCGACGACTGCTTCATCCTGAAGGTGGTCGCGACGTCCATGCGGCACTTGGAGCAGGTGAGCGGACGCGTCGGTACCCTGGGGAGCGTGACGACCAGCGTCTCGTACTCGAGTCCGTTCCCGACGCGGCCGATCGTGCCGCCGGGAGACTGATGAGGGGAAAGTGTGGAGCCTAGGAGATTCGAACTCCTGACATCCTGCTTGCAAAGCAGGCGCTCTACCAACTGAGCTAAGGCCCCGTAGAAGGTGATGGTGGGGATACGAGGACTTGAACCTCGGACCTCTTCGTTATCAGCGAAGCGCTCTAACCGCCTGAGCTATATCCCCGAATGGGCAGATACGAGACTACCCGATCGGCCCTGTCATTGCGAAATCGGTCAGTTGTTGGTGAACCCGACCAGCAAGCCGCCCGTGATCTTCACCGAGAGGTTGTAGAGCAGGGCGAACACCGCGCCGAGAGCGGTCACCACGACGATGTCGAGGATGGCCACGATCAGCGAGAAGCCCATGACCTGGCCGAGGCCGAGGATCGAGCGGAGGTCGCTGCCGCCCGCGCCGGAGATGTCCTTGAACAGGCTGTTCACCTGGTCGAAGATGCCGGTGCGGTCGAGCACGGTCCAGACCAGGAAGGTGCCGACGATCGCGATGATCGCCAGGCAGATGCCGGCGAGGAACGAGAGCTTCACGGTCGACCAGAAGTCGATGTAGACCAGCTTGAGCCGCACCTGCTTGGCGGATGCGGGTCGGCGGGTCGACTTCTTGGCGAGCTTGTCGGCGACGCTACTGCTCATCTACGGTTTCTTCCTTCCCGACCGCCTCGGCGTCCTCCGCGGGACTGGAGGACTCGAGGTCGCGTTCGGTGTTCTTCGCCAGAGCGATGATCTTGTCCGACTCGGCGAAACGTGCAAAGACGACACCCATGGTGTCACGGCCCTTGGCGGGTACCTCGGCCACGGCAGAGCGTACCACCTTGCCGCTGGCAAGAACCACAAGGACCTCGTCGTCTTCGCCGACGATGAGAGCGCCCACCAGGTCGCCCCGGTCGTCGTTCAGCTTGGCCACCTTGATGCCCAGACCGCCGCGGTTCTGCAGTCGGTACTGGTCTGCGGACGTGCGCTTCGCGTACCCGCCCTCGGTCACGACGAAGACGTAGCCCTCGTCGGAGACGACCGATGCGTCGAGCAGGCTGTCCTCTCCACGGAAGTGCATTCCGATCACGCCCGAGGTCGAGCGGCCCATCGGCCGCAGGGCCTCATCCGAAGCGGTGAAGCGGATCGACATGCCCTTGCGGGACACGAGCAGGAGGTCCGAGTCCTCCTCCACCAGCAGCGCCGACACGAGCTCGTCGCCCTCGCGGAGCTTGATCGCGATGATGCCGCCGGTGCGGTTGGTGTCGTACTCCGACAGCGCCGTCTTCTTGATCAGGCCTTCGCGCGTGGCGAGCACCAGGTACTTCGCTGCCTCGTAGTCGCGGATGTCCAGGATCTCGGCGATCTGCTCATCCGGCTGCATGGCGAGCAGGTTCGCGACGTGCTGGCCCTTGGCGTCGCGGCCGGCCTCCTGCACCTCGTAGGTCTTCGCGCGGTAGACGCGTCCCTGGTTGGTGAAGAAGAGGAGCCAATGGTGCGTGGTCGTGACGAAGAAGTGGTCGACCACATCCTCACCGCGCAGCTGGGCGCCCTTGACGCCCTTGCCGCCGCGGTGCTGGCTGCGGTAGTTGTCGCTCCGCGTGCGCTTGATGTACCCGCCACGCGTGACGGTGACCACCATCTCCTCTTCGGGGATGAGGTCTTCCATGCTCATGTCGCCGTCGTAGCCGAACATGATCTCGGTGCGGCGGTCGTCGCCGAAGCGGTCGACGATCTCGGTGAGCTCTTCGCTGACGATCGTGCGCTGACGCGCCGGGTCGTCGAGGATGGCGTGGTACTCGGCGATCTGCTTCTCGATCGCCTCGGCCTCCTCCATGATCTTCTGGCGCTCGAGGGCGGCCAGCCGGCGCAGCTGCATCGCGAGGATCGCGTCCGCCTGCACGTCGTCGACATCGAGCAGGCTCTTCAGACCCTCGCGCGCGTCGTCGACCGTTGCCGACCGGCGGATGAGGGCGATGACCTCGTCGAGGGCATCCAGCGCCTTGAGGTAGCCGCGCAGGATGTGTGCGCGCTCCTCCGCCTTGCGCAGACGGAACCGGGTGCGGCGCACGATCACGTCGATCTGGTGGGCGACCCAGGCGGTGATGAAGCCGTCGAGCGACAGCGTGCGAGGCACGTTGTCGACGATCGCGAGCATGTTCGCGCCGAAGTTCTCCTGCAGCTGCGTGTGCTTGTACAGGTTGTTCAGTACGACCTTGGCGACGGCATCGCGCTTCAGTACGATGACGAGGCGCTGGCCCGTGCGTCCGGAGGTCTCGTCGCGAATGTCCGCGATGCCGCCGATGCGACCCTCCTTGACCAGGTCGGCGATCTTGATCGCCAGGTTGTCCGGGTTGACCTGGTACGGCAGCTCGGTGACGACGAGGCAGACGCGGCCCTGGATCTCCTCGATGTTGACGACCGCACGCATCGTGATCGAGCCACGTCCGGTTCGGTATGCGTCCTGGATGCCCTTGGTGCCCAGGATCTGCGCGCCCGTCGGGAAGTCCGGGCCCTTGATCCGCTTGATGAGCTCGTCCAGCAGCTCCTCGCGCGGAGCATCCGGGTTCTCCAGATGCCAGAGCGCCCCGGCGGCGACCTCGCGGAGGTTGTGCGGCGGGATATTCGTGGCCATGCCGACCGCGATGCCCACCGAGCCGTTGACGAGCAGGTTCGGGAAGCGGCTCGGGAGGACGGCCGGCTCCTGGGTGCGGCCATCGTAGTTGTCGACGAAGTCGACGGTCTCCTCGTCGATGTCGCGCACCATCTCGAGCGCGAGCGGGGCCATCTTCGTCTCGGTGTATCGCGGCGCCGCGGCGCCGTCGTTACCCGGCGAACCGAAGTTGCCCTGGCCGAGGGCCAGCGGATAGCGGAGGCTCCACGGCTGGACGAGGCGGACGAGCGCGTCGTAGATCGCGGTGTCGCCGTGCGGGTGGAACTGGCCCATCACGTCGCCGACGACACGGGCGCACTTCGAGAACGCCTTGTCGGGACGGTACCCGCCGTCGAACATCGCATAGATCACGCGGCGGTGCACCGGCTTCAGGCCGTCGCGGACCTCCGGCAACGCGCGGCCGATGATGACCGACATCGCGTAGTCGAGGTACGACCGCTGCATCTCCGACTGCAGGTCGACCTGGTCGATCCTGCCGTGGATGCCGAAGCCGGCTCCGTCGCCCGACACGTTTTCTTCGTCCGTCACAGTCTTCTCTTCCTCGTAGTACCCCGCCTCTGCCGCTCGCGCGTCAGATGTCGAGGAACCGCACGTCCTTGGCGTTCTTCTGGATGAAGGAGCGACGCGACTCGACGTCCTCGCCCATCAGGGTGGCGAAGACCTCGTCGGCCACCGCCGCATCGTCGAGCGTCACCTGAAGCAGGGTCCGCGTCTCGGGGTTCATCGTGGTCTCCCACAGCTCCGAGTAATCCATCTCGCCCAGACCCTTGTAGCGCTGCACCCCGTTGTCCTTCGGAATGCGCTTACCGGCGGCAAGTCCCTCGGCCATCAAGGCGTCGCGCTCGCGGTCGGAGTACACGTACTCGTGCTCCGCGTTCGACCACTTCAGTCGGTAGAGCGGCGGCTGCGCGAGGTACACGTAGCCAAGCTCGATCATCGGGCGCATGTAGCGGAACAGGAGTGTCAGCAGCAGCGTGGTAATGTGCTGGCCGTCGACGTCGGCGTCGGCCATGAGCACGATCTTGTGATAGCGCGCCTTCTCCGGGTCGAAGTCCTCGCCGATGCCGGCGCCGAACGCCGTGATCATCGCCTGGACCTCGTTGTTGCCGAGTGCGCGGTCAAGCCGGGCCTTCTCGACGTTCAGGATCTTGCCGCGCAGCGGAAGGATCGCCTGCGTCTCAGGATTACGACCCTGCACGGCGGAACCGCCGGCCGAGTCGCCCTCGACGATGAAGATCTCCGACACCGTCGGGTCCTTCGACTGGCAGTCCTTGAGCTTGCCGGGCATCCCGCCGCTCTCGAGCAGACCCTTACGGCGGGCGGTCTCGCGGGCCTTGCGGGCCGCGATGCGTGCGGTCGCCGCCTGAAGCGCCTTGCGGATGATGTCCTTCGCCTGGTTCGGGTTGCGGTCGAACCAGTCGCCGAGCTGGTCGCCGACCACCTTCTGTACGAAGGCCTTGGCCTCGGTGTTGCCGAGCTTCGTCTTGGTCTGGCCCTCGAACTGCGGCTCCGACAGCTTCACCGAGATGACCGCGGTGAGACCTTCGCGCACGTCGTCGCCGGAGAGGTTGTCGTCCTTGTCCTTCAGGATGCCCTTCTCGCGGGCATACCGGTTGACCAGCGTCGTCAGCGCTGCGCGGAAGCCCTCTTCGTGGGTTCCGCCCTCGTGCGTGTTGATCGTGTTCGCGTAGGTGAAGACGCTCTCGTTGTAGCTCGTCGTCCACTGCATGGCGACCTCGAGCGCGATCTTGCGCTCGGTGTCCTCCGACTCGAACGAGATGATCTCGTCGTGCACGACCTCCGCCTTCTTGGCCGAGTTGAGGTATTCCACGTAGTCGGTCAGACCGCGCTCGTAGAGGAAGACGTCGTGCCGCGCGGCGAACTCTTCGTCGTCGACCTCGCCTTCGACGGGCTCGATCGCCGGCGGCCGCTCGTCGGTGAGCGCGATGCGGAGGCCCTTGTTGAGGAACGCCATCTGCTGGAAGCGGGTGCGCAGCGTCTCATAGTCGAACTCGACGGTCTCGAACGTGTCGGGGCTCGGCCAGAACGTGATGATCGTGCCGGTGCGGTCCGATGCCTCGCCCTGCTCGAGCGGCGCCTGCGGAACACCGTTGCGGTAGCTCTGACGCCAGGCGTACCCCTGACGGTGGACCTCGACGTCGAGACGGGTCGACAGCGCGTTCACGACCGAGCTGCCTACGCCGTGCAGACCGCCCGAGACCGCGTATCCGCCGCCGCCGAACTTGCCGCCGGCGTGCAGGATGGTCAGCACGACCTCGACTGTCGACTTCTTCTCGACCGGGTGCTCGTCGACCGGGATGCCACGACCGTTGTCGTCGACGCGCACGGCGCCGTCGGAAAGGATGGTCACCTCGATGTTGTCGGCGTGACCCGCCAGCGCCTCATCGACGGAGTTGTCGACGATCTCGTAAACCAGGTGGTGGAGGCCGCGGGGACCGGTGGAACCGATGTACATTCCGGGTCGCTTGCGGACGGCTTCGAGACCCTCGAGGACCTGGATCTCATTCGCGCCGTACTCGTGTTGTGTCCCGGCCGCGTTCGGTTCCATCGTCATATGAAATTAGGCTCCTGACCGCACTCAGTAGTGACAATCCATTCTACCAAGAGCCGGGGGTCAAAAGTCCCGGAAACGGCCTTCTGACGCATTTTCTGCGTCAGGTCGACCTCTTTGTGGCCTCAGCCGTAAGTATCGCGCGGGCCACGCCCTGGAATCGACCTGGGGCCTCTTTTCCAAGAGGGGGCGTCCGGCCCTTGGAAACGGATCGACTCGATCTCGGCCTGCGGGAACCGCTCCGCGATGCGCGCCAGGAGCTCCGAGCGCATCATCCGCAACTGCGTCGCCCACGCGGTCGACTCGCAGCGGACCACGAGGACGCCGTCGGAGATCTGCTCCGGGACGGCGTGCTTCGCTGTCTCTTCGCCCGCCAGTTCGCGCCACCCTTCGAGGACGTCGGACTGGGCGAGCGCCGAGGTCCAGCCGAGCTGAGCGGCGAGGGCGTCCACCACATCGCCGACGCCATGCGGATCGCGACCGGACCCGAAGGGGCGGCTGAGCCCGTCCGCCTGATCGTCTCGCGTGGCCCGCTTGCGCCGCGCAGGTGTGCCGGTGAACAGCGACTTGAGTCGCAGGTAGACGGCGGATGCCTCGCTCACTCGCTCAGGCACCGGCCGGCTCCACGATCGTGCCGGCCTCGATGCGGACCGTGTGAGCGGTGAGCTCGTCCGGAACGTCGTCGTAGACCGCGGCTGTGATGAGCACCTGCTCGTAACCGGATACGGCGGTTGCGAGCATCCGGCGTCGGGCCTGGTCGAGCTCCGCGAAAACGTCGTCGAGGATCAGCACCGGATCGCCGGTCGTCGACTCGCGGCGCAGCAGCTCGGCCGAGGCCAACTTGAGCGCCAGGGCGAACGACCACGACTCCCCGTGGCTGGCGTACCCCTTGGCCGGGAGGCCGTTCAGTTCGAAGAGCACGTCGTCGCGGTGCGGGCCGACCAGGGTGAGACCGCGCTCGAGCTCCTTGCGGCGCACGGCTGTGAGCGCACGCCGGAAGGCGTCCGGGGTAGCGACACCGGCTGACCCCGTTACCGCGTCATCGCTGGCGATGTCGTCGTCGTCCTCGACGTGAGCGCCGAAGATCGTCAGCTGCGGTGCCAGCCGAGGATGGTGGTCGTCGCCGGCGACCGAGCGGTAGGCGGCCACCAGGGGATCGCTCAGCCGGCCGACCAGGTCGAGCCGCGCATCCATCAGCTCGGAGCCCAGCTGGATCAGCCGCTCGTCCCAGATGTCGAGCGTGCCGAGCTGGTCCTCGCGCACGCGCGACGCACGTGCTGACTTCAGCAGGGTGTTGCGCTGCTTGAGCACCCGTTCGTAGTCGGCGATCACGCCGGAGAAGCGCGGATTCCGCTGGATCAGCAGCTGATCGAGGAAGCGGCGGCGGATGCCGGGCTCCCCCGGACGAGCGCGAGATCTTCCGGAGCGAAGAGAACGCTCGAGAAGTACCGGGGCAACTCGCGCGGCTTGATCGCCGCTCGGTTGACCTGCGCCCGGTTCGGAGACGACCGGTTGAGCTGCACCTCGACCAGCAGCTCGCGTCCGTCGTGCTGGATGCGCGCCCGCACGATGGCGGCGTCGGCATCCTTTCGGATCATCGCCTGGTCGCTCGACACCCGGTGCGACCCGAGGGTGCTCAGATAACCGAGCGATTCGACGAGATTGGTCTTTCCCTGGCCGTTGCGGCCGACGAACAGATTCGCGCCGGCCGCGAACGGCACCTCCGCGGTGCGGTAATTGCGGAAGTCGGTCAGGGAGAGGTGTGTGACACGCAAGAAGGTTTCAGTCCACGGCCTTCACGGCGTGACCGCCGAACTGGTTGCGCAGAGCGGCGACGGCCTTCATCGCGGGCGAGTCCTCCTGGCGGGAGACGAAGCGCGCGAAGATCGAGGCGCTGATCGTCGGCACGGGGACGGCGTTGTTCAGCGCCTCCTCGACGGTCCATCGACCCTCGCCCGAGTCCTGCACGTAACCCTCGATGTGCTCGAACTCCGGGTCCTGCTCGAGCGCGCGCACCAGCAGGTCGAGCAGCCAGGAGCGCACGACCGTGCCGCGCTGCCACGCCTTGAAGGTGCCGGTGACGTCCTTGATGATGTCCTTGCGGGTGTCGAGCAGTTCATAACCCTCGGCATAGGCCTGCATGAGGGCGTACTCGATGCCGTTGTGCACCATCTTGGCGTAGTGCCCGGCGCCGACCTCGCCGACGTGGACGAAGCCCTCGTCGCGCGGACCCTCCGGACGCAGCGCGTCGAAGACCGGCATCACACGCTGGACCTGATCCGCGGAGCCGCCGACCATCAGGCCGTAGCCGTTCTCGAGACCCCAGATGCCGCCGGAGACCCCGACGTCCATGAAGTCGACGCCCTTCGGCGCAAGGAGCTCGGCGTGCTTGAAGTCCTCGGTGAACTTCGAGTTGCCGCCGTCGATGACCAGGTCGCCCTTCTCGAGCAGCGGCTCGAGCTCCCGGATGACCGAGTCGGTGATCTCGCCGGCGGGCACCATGACCCACACCGTGCGGGGCGCGGGGAGGGCGGCGACCAGGTCGGCCACGGTGGGAACGTCGGAGACGTCCGGGTTCGTGTCGTATCCGGTGACGTCGATGCCGTTCTTCTCGAGACGGGCACGCATGTTGTTGCCCATGCGTCCGAGACCGATGAGGCCGATGTGCATGATTGTCCTTCTCTTCTTTCCTCGTACCGGCGCCGGGTCAGCGGAGGAGCAGGTTCGGCTGGAGCAGGTACTTGTAGGAATCCGCTCCTGCCTGGTCCTTCGAGGTCTGGCTCGTGATGAGCACAGGGCCCGGCTTGTTGGGGTTCTCGGTCTTGGTGAAGGAGATGCGCACGAATTCCGAGTGCACCGCCCCCAGACCGTCCAGCAGGAACTGCGGCTTCAATGAAACCACCGTCTCCTGGCCAGTGAGAAGAGCGTCGATGCTCTCGGAAGCCTGCGCCTGCTCGGAGCCGATCGCTTCCAGCGTCAGCCCGTCGGCGGTGAAGGTGTAGCGGAGCGCAGCCTCGCGCTCCAGCACGAGGGCGACGCGGCGGGTCGCCTCGATGAGCTCGGCGGTGTTGATCACCGCGTAGTTGTCGACCTGCTCGGGGAACAGCCGGCGCACCGGCGGGAAGTTGCCCTTGATCAGCAGCGAGGTGACGGTCTTGCGGTCGGCGGTGAACGCGATCAGCTCGCGGTCGTCGCGGTTCGTGATCGAGATGGACACGTTCCCGCTGTGCCCGAAGGTCTTGCCGATCTCAGTCAACGTGCGGGCGGGGACCAGTGCGGTCACCGGCTCGCCGGAGGTGGTGCCGTTGTCCCAATCGATCTCGCGCACGGCGACCCGGTAGCGGTCGGTCGCCACGAGGCCGAGGGTGTTGTTACCCACCTCGAGCTGCACGCCGGTGATGACCGGTGTGACGTCGTCGCGGGAGGCGGCGACGCCCACCTGAGCGACCGCTTCGGCGAATTCCTCGGCGGGAACGAGTCCCGCTTCTCCGCTCACCTGCGGAATGCTCGGGTATTCCTCGACAGGCATGGAGAGCAGCGTGAAGTTCGCCGATCCCGCGCGCACCACGATCTTCGATTCCTCGGTCGAGAACCGCACGGGCGCGTTCGGAAGCTTGGAGGCGATCTCCGCCAGAAGCCGGCCCGAGACGAGCACGCGACCCGGCTCTTCGACCTCCGCCGCGATCTCGGTCTGTGCCGACACCTCGTAGTCGAAGGACGACAGCTGGAGTCCGTTGTCCGTCGTCTCGATTAGCACACCGCTCAGGATGGGGAGGGTCGTCCGCTGCGGAAGGAGCTTCACCGCGAAGGAGACGGCCTCGCTGAACACATCCCGATTGGCTTGGAACTTCACGAAGTCTCCTCTGGCGGGTTGACGGTCGGACGTGACAAATCCTAGCGCCTGGCCTGTGACGGCGAGGCGGCGGTGCGCTCGACCCCCGAAGGTTGTCGTCTGCCCCTCTATGAGAAGAGTTAAAGAGTAATCGTGTTAACCGCTGTGGAAAATGTGGATAACTCTGTTGATGCCAGGCGAACACTGGGAACCACAGCCCGGTGACTTGTTGATGACCTGAGGATTCCGCCTGTTGACAGGCGAGGGGCGGGATGGCGCCGAGGCGGTGCAATTCACAGGACGTCGATCGTCGTCCCCATTAACGGCCCCGTTGTCCGGAAGCTCTCCACAAGTTATCCACACGTGTTAATAACGAATTGTCCCCACTCTGGGGATGGATTTGTGGATAAGTGATGCGCTAACCGGACGGCGCGCCTACTTGCCGTAGCGGTGGTTCTGCTTGATCCGGCTGGTCAGCTCGGTGACCTGGTTGTAGATGGAGCGCCGCTCCTTCATGAGCTCGCTGATCTTCTTGTTCGCGTACATGACCGTGGTGTGATCGCGGCCGCCGAACAGCTGGCCGATCTTCGGCAGCGACAGGTTCGTCAGCTCACGACAGAGGTACATAGCGATCTGCCGGGCGGTGGCCACGGCTTGCGAGCGGCTGGAGCCGTAGAGGTCGTCGACGCTGAGCTTGAAGTACTCGGCGGTGTTCGTGATGATGTCCGTCGGCGCGATGACGTTGTCGTCGTCCAGCGTGATCAGGTCCTTGAGCACCGTCTGCACCAGCGGCATGTCGACCGGGGTGCGGTTGAGGCTGGCGAAGGCCGTGACGCGGATCAGCGTACCCTCGAGCTCCCGGATGTTGCTCGACACCTTCGTCGCCATGAATTCGAGGATGTCGTCCGGAACCTGGATCTTCTCGCTCTGCGCCTTCTTGCGGAGGATCGCGATGCGGGTCTCGAGGTCGGGTACCTGCACGTCGGTGATGAGGCCCCACTCGAAGCGCGACCGCATGCGGTCCTCGAACCCGGTGAGCATCTTCGGCGGCAGGTCGGAGGTGATGACCACCTGCTTGTTGTGGTCGTGGAGCGTGTTGAAGGTGTGGAAGAACGCCTCCTGCGTCTCCACCGCCCGCTGCAGGAACTGGATGTCGTCGATCAGCAGGATGTCGATGTTCCGATACCGCGCCTGGAAGGACGAGCCGCGGTTGTTGGCGATCGAGTTGATGAAGTCGTTGGTGAACTCCTCGCTCGACACGTATCGGACGCGGATCCCCGGGTACAGGCTCATCGCGTAGTGGCCGATGGCGTGGAGGAGGTGCGTCTTGCCGAGCCCGGAGTCGCCGTAGATGAACAGCGGGTTGTAGGCCTTCGCCGGCGCCTCGGCGACCGCGACCGCCGCGGCGTGCGCGAAGCGGTTGGACTGTCCGATGACGAAGTTGTCGAAGCTGTACTTGGAGTTGAGGCGGGTGTCGCCGCCGCGCGGAGGCGCGGTGATCTCGGGCGCGGGCTGGCTGACCAGCGGCGGGGCGACCTGCTCGACATAGGCGGGGGCGGACTCCGGCTCGACCGACGCGCTCATCGACTCCTGCTGGATCTCCGGGTTGACGACGATCGCGAACGTGTTGACCGCCAGGGCGTCGTCGAGTCCGCTGATGGCGTTCAGGAGGGGAAGCCGGCTGCGCTGCTCGATCATCCCGCGCGTGAACTCATTGGGCACCTCCAGATAGAAGGTGCCGGCCATGATGCCCTTCGGCTCGACCAGGCTGAGGAACCCGTAGAGCTGCGGGGTGATCCGATCGTCCGTCTCGAGCTTTCCGAGCACGTCCTGCCATGCCGCAGCTATGGGCTCTTCGCTGCCTGCCATCGTTCCCCGTCTTCGTCTGTTTTGCGGATGCCGTCAGCCCGACGTGGGGACGAGTCGACCCCCGGTGACTCTCGTCGGGTTGGCGGCTTCGGATGCCGCCGGTGGGTATTCACAGAGTTATCCACCGCTGTGTGAGCAATACCGTAGCGATCTCCGGCCAGAATTGGCATGGCCTGGGGATAACTTTCGACCTCACGGTAACTTGTCCACAGAAGCTCGATCAAATCCGATCCGCGGCATACGTCGGCGCGTCGGACATCGCTTCCCTGCCAATACCGTGCATAATCAGTGGATTTGAGTCGATCGGTTTGACCTCATCCATTGTGAGGCCGTAGTTTTAATCAGTTGACTTGCAGCCATTGCGGCTGCCCTCAAACTTTCCTGGTCCCCGTGCTGGCATCCCATCTCAGCACAGGCCTGCGAAGAGATCACCCACGGAGATAGATATGAGCAAGAGAACGTTCCAGCCGAACAACCGCAAGCGCGCGAAGACCCACGGTTTCCGCCTCCGCATGCGCACCCGTGCCGGCCGTGCCATCCTGTCCGCGCGCCGCAGCAAGGGCCGCACCAAGCTCTCCGCCTGATCCTCTTCCGGCAGGGGGCCACTCGGTGCTCGCGAAAGCCAATCGCATCACGCGGGGGGCGGACTATCGGGTGACCGTTCGTCGTGGTGCTCGCTTCTCCGGAGCGAGCACTTTGACGTACATCCGCCCCAATCCCGACTCCGACACCGTGCGGTTCGGCTTCATCGTGAGCAAGGCGGTCGGCAATGCCGTCACGCGCAACCTCATCCGGCGCCGGCTGAAGGCCGCGGCCTACGACCTGCTCCCCGGTTCGCACCGGCGGAGTCGCAGTCGGCCGGCCTGGATGTGGTCGTGCGTGCATTGCCAGCCTCCGTACAAGCGCCGTGGGCTAGCCTGCACGAAGAGCTCTCCCGGGCCTCGGCCCGTTTCACCAGCCGCAGTCATCTCAGTAAGGGCAGCGTCCGTCCATGAACACCGCGATCGCAGCAGTGCTCCTTGCGCCGCGGAACGCCGCGGTTCTCCTGCTGCGCGCGTATCGGGCCGTGATCTCCCCGCTCTACGGTGACGTCTGCCGGTACTACCCGTCCTGCTCGTCCTATGCACTGCAGGCCATCCAGCAGCACGGTGTCGTGGTGGGGTCGTACTTGGGGATCCGTCGGATCCTCCGCTGCCATCCGTGGGCAGCGGGCGGAGTCGACGACGTCCCGCCGGCCAGGAAGCAGCGGTACCGGGTCACTCCGTTCGGTTTCGTCGTGCCGACAGGCCACCTCTCGTCTCACCAGCCATCGAAGGGCTTAGCAACGCGTCATGCCTGATCTCATCGGAATCGTCCTCTGGCCCATCAAATGGGTCGTGGAGCTGATCCTCGTCGCCTTCCATTGGCTGTTCACCCAGATGGGTCTCGACCCCGCGGCCGGCATCACCTGGGTTCTCGCGATCGTCGGCCTGACGGTCGTCGTCCGCGCGGCACTCATCCCGATCTTCGTTCGGCAGATCAAGAACCAGCGACGGATGCTGGAGATCGCGCCGCAGCTGAAGAAGATCCAGGACAAGTACAAGGGCAAGAAGGACCAGTTCTCCCGCGAGGCCATGTCGCGCGAGACCATGGAGCTGTACAAGAAGACGGGTACGAACCCGCTGAGCTCGTGCCTCCCCCTGCTTCTGCAGATGCCGGTGTTCTTCTCGCTGTTCCAGGTGCTCAACGGAGCGCAGAGCGGCCACGCCGGTGTCGGCCCGCTCAACGAAGAGCTCGCCCAGCAGTTCGGCAACGCCACCCTGTTCGGCGTCGCTCCCCTGCACCAGAGCTTCCAGGGCGCGATGAACGCCAACCCGCCGCAGGTCGCCGTCATGATCATCGCGGCCGTTATGGTTATTCTGATGACCGGCTCGCAGTTCCTCACGCAGCTGCAGATCGTGTCCAAGAACATGTCGCCGGAGACCAAGGCGAGCCCGCAGTTCAAGCAGCAGCGCATCCTGCTGTACCTGCTCCCCTTCGTCTTCCTCTTCTCCGGCTTCGCCTTCCCGCTCGGCGTCATGTTCTACTGGCTCACCTCGAACCTGTGGACCATGGGTCAGCAGTTCCTGGTCATCCGCAACATGCCGACCCCCGGATCGGACGCGGCCAAGGCCCGCGAGGCCCGTCTGGCCAAGAAGGGCAAGCTGGTTCAGGCGGATGGCGCGACGGTGCTCACCGTCGAAGAGCAGCCCAAGAAGCAGCCGACGCAGCGCGTTCAGCCCGTGAGCAAGACGCGCGCCAAGAAGCAAGCAGGAAAGTAAGGACCGCGCACCGATGACCGACCTTCAGACCTCCTCCCCCGAGCCCGCCGACCTGACCGGCACGGACGCTGTGGACGCGGAGGACGTCTCCAACTCTGTGGATGCCGTGGTTTCGGAAGATGCGGAGTCCGCTGAGCCGGCGGATCTCGACCGCGAGGGCGACATCGCGGCCGACTACATCGAGGAACTGCTCGACATCGCCGACATCGACGGTGACATCGACATCGACACCCGTAACGGCCGCGCCTACATCTCGGTGAACGCCGAGGATGGCACCAACCTGTCACTCCTGGCGAAGGCGGACACCGTTGCGGCCCTGCAGGAGCTGACCCGCCTGGCGGTCCAGAACCAGACCGGCGGGTACTCGCGACTCATCCTTGACATTGCCGGCTCGCGCGATGCGCGCCAGGCCGAGCTCGGCATTCTGGTCGACCGTTCGATCGCCAAGCTGGACGAGGGTGCTGCCGAGGCAGCCCTCCCGCCGATGTCGTCGTATGAGCGCAAGCTCGTCCACGACATCGTCTCCGAGCGGGGTTACGTCTCCAACTCGCGCGGCGAGGGCCGCGACCGCCACACCGTCATCACAGCCGCGTAGTTTCACGTGAAACAGTGACAGACGTCGAAACCGAGCCTGCCGCAGCCGCTGCTCTCTTCGGCGACCGCATCGAGGTCGCCCGCCGCTTCACGCAGAACCTCGCCGATCAGGGCGAGGAGCGCGGCCTCATCGGACCGCTTGAACTCCCGCGTCTGTGGTCTCGTCACATCCTGAACTGCGCGATCGTCGCTCCCCTTCTGCGGCCCGGTCTGGTCGGCGACGTCGGCAGTGGAGCAGGCCTCCCCGGGCTGGTGCTCGCCATCGCGCGACCCGATGTCTCGTTCGTTCTGATCGAGCCGATGGAGCGTCGCATCGCCTGGCTGAGCGAACAGGTCGGCGACCTCGGTCTCGACAACGTGGAAGTGGTTCGAGCGCGCGCCGAGGACGTCCGCCTCGCGTCGCCCCTCGACCAGGTGACCGCCCGCGCGGTGAGCGCCTTCCGGAAACTCCTCCCGCTGACCGCTCCCCTGCTGAGGGACGGCGGAGAACTCGTGCTCATGAAGGGCGCCGGCGCGCCGGCCGAGGTGGAAGCCGCGACTAAGGAGATCCGCAAGTTCAAGGTGCACGACATCGAGGTGTTGACCCTCGGCGAAGGTGTGCTGGACGAGGTCACGAGGGTTATTCGGGCGACTGTTCGGTAGATCCCGACTCGGAGAACGGCGCTTAGGGTGCCGCTCCTGACGCCGAAGCGGTGAGTTCTGTTCGCTGAGAGACGTTCTAAGCGTCGATGCAAGTCGTGCGAGTGCGGAGAAGAAGGGCCTTCCGACGGTGGAGGTGGACGGATTCGGGTAACTCGCCGCGGAGGAGGACCACTCGGCCATGGCTGGACCGACACGCTGGCGATAGCTATGACCACGACGGTTGGCTTTGCCTTCCACAACTGACAATCAGACCTTCGCGGGCGGATATGCGCTCCTCGGATGCGGGCTTTTGAAAGCGGTGGTGCGCCAAACAGCTAGCCTTGAGAATCGCGGCAACGATCGTGTTCGCGCCCGATTATTCTGCCCTCGGGTTCCAACGACTCCGGTGGTCACAGTCGGTTCCTTTCCAATGAAGACCGCAGCCACCGTCGCCGTGAGCTGTCCATTGCGATGATCGGGGCGCAGTTTGCGGTCCGGCATGCACGCGGTCGACGAGGTTGCCACGGGTACACGAAGGTCGGCCGGCGTCGGTATGTGGATCTTGGGGCTGGGCTGCGCGGATCCGGCATACGTCGATACTCACCGTCTCACGTGAAACGGCGCTCTCCCGAGGCCGGGTCCGATAGGTTATTGCGCCTCTACCGGCGACGGGAGCTCACCCCGACGTCGCGACCATTGCGCAGAACGTCCCCGTTAGGCCCGTCGATCGACCGGATCGCTCCGCGCCAATCCTGTGACACGCTGCGCCCCGGGTGTCGACTGGGTAACTCGACGTGCGCTAGTTCCACGTGAAACGCATCTGTCCGGGTCCGATCACGCCTCGGGATGTGGGAGCGGTCGCGGAAGCAGACCCGGGGTGTCGTTTCACGTGAAACGCTGGCGAGAAGCGCCACATCCCGCGGCGGTCCTTCGAAGGGACATAGAGCTCGCCCGTCCCGCGCGATTACGGCCAGGAATCTGCCGCAACCGCCGCTCCCGGCAAACGCGTCGGTCGGCAGCGACTCCCCCGGCAAGTCATGACCGCACCACGAGGCGCAGCCGGTCCAAAAGGTGCTGACCTGCAGCATGCCTGCCGTTCCCCGGCTCACGCCCGGGTTCGTGCCAAGGAGATTACTGGGAGGTACAGCGGTCTCGGCATCGGCGCACAAAGATCAAACCAGGGCACGACTCAGCCGCATGTCATAGGAGACGCGAGCGTCATGCCGCGCGGGCCCGTGCATGTGCCGCGGCTGGATCGACCAGTGATCGCCTTCAGAGGACGCAGCCCTGAAGGTCAATATCCCCCAATGATCGGACGCGACCCCACACTCCCAGGATCATTACCCCGCCGGCCGGGAGGATGTCGTTTCACGTGAAACGCGGTCGCTTGGACCCGCCAAGACGACTTTAGCGCAGGCGTCCTAGGGCGACGCCTGCCTGAGGGGTATCCACGCGGCGATAAGGCTCCCCCGCGGCAGCGCACACGATTCTCAGCGCAGCCTTCCCGCCTGGACCGAGGCTATGGGTGACCCACCTTCGCCCCACTGACCACAGCGACCGCGGTTCAGGTGAATGGTTACCCACCGAACGCCAGTCATCTGAGGCACCGGCCCGCAGACTTCACCTATCCAGGGTGCCAGCACTGCCCTGGAACACTCCCGTCCTGAATCACGCGTCGCGACTGTGGGCCGGCGGTCGGAAGGCGTGGGCGGTAAGCCCTAGGGAGTGAGCCGGACTCACCGAAGGAGCCGGAAGCGGCAAGCTCCGCGCTTCCCTACTTCCGCCCTGGGAGGCGGGGTGTCTCACCTGAAACGAGGCGGCTCGGGTACCTGGCTGCAACGATGCTGCGGGCCCGAGTGATGACGATAACCGCGCTGGAGGTGGAGGTCGATCGACCACGTGCTTCCCTCATCGCAACCCGCCGCCCGCACCGCCAACACTCCTGTTTAACGTGAAACGCTCCAAGCTGTAGTGCGGGACGCGCGGCAGTGTCCCGACCACGCCAAGCGACATTCACGCGAAGCCGGACGCAGAAGGCATGAGCCCACAGTGGACCCAGTGGCTGGGCCGCGATTGAGGCGAGTCGGGATATCGGGCGGCTCCGGCCTCACATATCCGACGGGGCCACCGACGGACTCGCCCTTCCTCTCGCGTGATCGACTTCGTGTCGGCCCAGACCCCGCAGGACACCGACCTCCGCGGATCGACCCGGCTCGTTTCACGTGAAACACCACAGTTCCTCCCCGCACCCCACACGCATCGCGCGCCGTGTAAAGAAGCGTCGGATGCCCGGGTTAGAGTTGAACATCGGTTGCGCTGCGGGTGTGCCGAACGACCGACCCAGAGCCGGTGCGAAGCACCAAGGAGCGACGAGGTTTCACGTGAAACAACCCCACGCCGACGACCGCGGCGGAGTAGGTGAGATCGGGAGCGAGATGGAGACGGAGACGCCGGTGGCATTCGACGGGACCACTCCCCTCGCTCAGGAGATTCAGGATCTCGCGCGCCGGCGGCAGGCGATCGCTGCAACGACCCTCCCACTTCCCTCGAAGACGCGCATCTTCACCATCTCCAACCAGAAAGGCGGCGTCGGGAAGACGACCACCGTCGTCAACCTCAGCGCAGCCCTGGCGAAGTCGGGTGCGCGCGTTCTGGTGATCGACCTCGATCCGCAGGGGAACGCATCCACGGCACTCAGTGTGGAACACCGCGAGGGCACGCCGAGCGTCTACGACGTGGTCGTGAACGACCGGGAACTCGAAGAGGTCATTCAGAAGAGCCCCGAGTTCGATGGACTGTTCGTCATCCCCGCCACCATCGATCTCGCGGGCGCTGAGATCGAGCTGGTGTCGATGGTCGCGCGTGAACAGCGACTTTCGCGTGCGCTCGGACGCTTCCTGGACGAGTACGACATCGACTACGTTCTCATCGACTGCCCCCCGTCGCTCGGGCTGCTCACGATCAACGCGTTCGTCGCGGCGACCGAAGTGCTCATCCCGATCCAGTGCGAGTACTACGCGCTCGAAGGCCTGAGCCAGCTTCTCAAGAACATCCAGCTGATCGAGCGGCACCTGAATCCGAAGCTGCGGGTCTCGACCATCCTTCTGACGATGTACGACTCGCGCACGAACCTGGCTCACCAGGTGGCGGCCGACGTGCGGGAGCACTTCCCCAACGAAGTGCTCGACACGATCATCCCCCGTTCGGTCCGTATCTCCGAGGCCCCGAGCTACGGACAGAGCGTCATCAGCTACGACACCAACTCCAGCGGTTCTCTCTCCTACATGGAAGCGGCCGCGGAGATCGCACGCAGAGGAGTACCCCGCTAATGGCAGCGAAGCGCACCGGACTGGGCCGAGGCATCGGCGCCCTCATCCCCACCAGCGACCAGGCCAGCCGGCCGGTGGACGTGTTCTTCCCCGACAACTCGGCGGGGATGGGGACCGCTACCGCCGTTGCAGAGCGCGAGGATGACCTGGTCGCCGTACCCGGCGCCCGCCTTGCCAGCCTCTCCCCCGACGACATCGTCCCGAACCGCGCGCAGCCGCGCGCCGAGTTCGACCGCGAAGCACTCGACGAGCTGGTCGCGAGCATCCGCGAGGTCGGCGTGCTGCAGCCGGTCGTGGTGCGCCCGATCTCCGACGAGCCGGGGCGCTACGAGCTCATCATGGGCGAACGGCGCCTGCGCGCGACGAAGGAGCTGGGCCTCGACAGCATCCCGGCGGTCGTCAAGGACACCGCCGATGAGGACATGCTCCGGGATGCGCTGCTCGAGAACCTGCACCGCAGCCAGCTGAACCCGCTTGAAGAGGCGTCCGCCTACCAGCAGCTGCTCGCCGACTTCGGCATCACGCAGGAAGAGCTCGCCACCCGGATCGGCCGCTCGCGCCCGCAGATCACCAATACGATCCGCCTCCTCAAGCTGCCCGCCGTCGTCCAGGCCCGCGTCGCCGCCGGCGTGCTCAGCGCGGGTCACGCGCGGGCGATCCTGTCGCTCGGCGACGACCACGAGGCGATGATCCGGCTCGCGGACAAGATCGTCAACGAGGACCTGTCGGTGCGACAGGCGGAGGCGGCAGCGAGCAAGACGCCGAAGCCGGCCCGCCAGAAGGCGACAGCCGGTCGCCACCGCGGACACCTGGATGAGATCGCCGGCACCCTCGGCGACCGCCTCAACACGCGCGTGAAGATCACCTTGGGAGCTAGAAAAGGCCAGATCGTGGTGGATTTCGCCACGATCCAGGACCTCAACCGCATCCTCGAGGAGATCGGCCAGCCGAGCTACAGCTGATCAGGCGTCGGCGATCGCTGCGAGAGCCAGCGCGGCGTAGACGTCGCCCGGTTCGCGACCGGACGCGGTGATCGCCTGAGGCATGATCGACGTCTCGGTGAGCCCGGGAAGGACGTTCGCTTCGAGGAACCACGGCGTCCCCTCCGCGTCGACGATGAGGTCGATACGGGACAGATGCCGCAGGCCCAGCGCGATGTGAGCGTCGACAGCGGCCTGCGCGGCAGCTTCGGAGACTCGCGAGTCCAGGCGAGCGGGCACGTAGAACCGGGTCTCCCCCGCGTTGTACCGCGCGTCGAACGTGTACGCGCCCTCGACCGGCTCGATCTCGACCGCCGGCAGCGCGGACGGTCCGTCCCCGGTGTCGACCACGGCCGCAGACACCTCTACTCCGTCGACCTTCTGCTCGATCAGGGCGACATCAGCGTAGGTGTACGCGTCGACCATCGCCCGCGGAAGCTCCTCCGCAGCCGTGACGATCGTGACGCCCTGGGCAGAGCCGCCCTGCGCCGGCTTGACCACGACGGGAAGGGTCAACCCGGCGAGCACGGTCTCGAGCACACTGCCGGCACCGAGCTCGCGGAAGGTCTCCTGCGGAAGAGTCACCGACGCCGGAGTGGGCACGCCGGCTCGCTCCACGATGGTCTTCGCGGTCGGCTTCGACCACGCGAGGCGGGAGGCGGCCGCGCGCGAACCGACGAACGGTACGCCGGTCAGCTCTAGGAGCCCACGAAGAGCGCCGTCCTCACCACTCGCTCCGTGCAACGCCGGCCACACCACGTCGGGGCGGCTCTCATCCAGGAACGCGAGCAAGGACGCATCCGGGTCGCGCAGGGAAACCCGGTGGCCCAGCGCATTCAGGCCGTCCGCGACCCGGCGCCCGCTGCGCAGAGAGACATCCCTCTCATGCGAGATGCCGCCAGCGAGAACGACGATCTCCAGTACGTCATTTTGTGCCATGATCAGGCCTTTCTCGGCGCTAAGGACCGGCTCGTCAGCGAAGATCGGTGGGAGGGTTGGCGCTGGTGCGGCTGCGACGCCGCGAGGCGTCCAGCGGGCCGGTGCCGGCGAAGGTGTCCAGCAGGTCCTGCTCCCCGCCGATCACGTTGGCGAGCCGCCGGACCCCGACCCGGATGTTCTCCGGGGTCGGGTAGCAGAACGACAGTCGGATGTTCTGGGCGCCCGATCCATCGGCGAAGAACGCGGTGCCGGGCGTGTACGCCACCAGCTCGGTGACGGCGCGCGGAAGCATCGCCTTGGAGTCGAGGTGCGGAGGCAGGGTGACCCACACGTAGAACCCGCCGTTGGGGTTGGTCCAACTCAGCTCGGGCAGGTGCTCCGACAGCGCCGAGACCATCGCCTCCTTGCGCTCGCGGTAGACGCCGCGGAAGGTATCGATCTGCCCCTTCCAGTCGGCGTCGCTGAGGTACTGCGAGATCACGAGCTGACTGAACGAGCTCGGGCTCAGGACCGCCGCCTCGTTGGCGAGGATCAGCTTCTCGCGGATGGCATGCGGGGCGAGCGCCCAGCCGACCCGGAAGCCGGGGGCGAGCGTCTTCGAGAACGTGCCCAGGTAAACGACGCCGTCCTTCTCGACCGAGCGCATGGCCGCCGGTGGCTTCTCGTCGAAGTACAGGAGCCCGTACGGGTTGTCCTCCAGGACGAGGATGTCGTTCTGGCGCGCGATCTCCAGGATCTCGAGGCGGCGTTCCCAGGTGAGGGTCACGCCGGCCGGGTTGTGGAACGTCGGCACCGTGTAGAGGAACTTGAGGGTGCGCCCTGCGGCCTTGAGACGGGCGATGTGCTCCCGCAGCGCCTCCGGGATGAGGCCGTGCTCGTCAGAGGGGACGTGGTCGACCTCCGCCTGGTAGGACTTGAAGATGACCATGGCGGTCACGTAGCTCGGACCCTCGGCGAGGACGACATCCCCCGGGTCGAGGAAGAGCTTGCTGAACAGCTCCAGCGCGTGCTGCGAGCCGGTCGTCACGATGACGTCGTCGGCGCTGCCGCTGATACCTTCGAGCGCCATAACGTCCAGGATCTGCTCGCGAAGGGCCGGAACGCCCTGCCCGGAGCCGTACTGCAGCGCGACGGCCCCCTGCTCGCGCATGACCCGATCCATCGCTCCGACCACCAGGTCTTGCGGGAGGGCGGAGACGTACGGCATGCCGCCGGCCAGCGAGACCACCTCGGGGCGGCTGGCGACGGCGAACAGGGCTCGGACCTCACTGGCGGCCAGGCCGCTGGTGCGCTGCGCGTAGTGGTTGTACCACGGGTCCAGATTGTTGCCCCGCTGCTGCGAGGTCCCCTGTTCGATCACGTGTGGATTCCGTTTCTCTGCCGTTCAGCAATGCTATGGGGGCGGTGCACCGGCGGGAAAATCGGTGACCGTCAGCGGGTACGAAAAAGACCCGCCCGGCGGGTGAGCGCCGGACGGGTCTGAAGAGGACGGGTCGCGCTACGCGAGGTAGGCGGCCAGGTCGGCCTCGAGGGCGGGCTTCGGCTTGGCGCCGATGACGGTCTTGACGACCTCGCCACCCTGGTAGACCTTCATCGCGGGGATGGAGGTGATCTGGTACTTCGCAGCGGTCTGCGGGTTCTCGTCCACGTTGAGCTTGACGATCTCGATCTTGTCGGCGTGCTCGGAGGCGATCTGGTCGAGGATCGGGCCGACGGCGCGACACGGACCGCACCACTCAGCCCAGAAGTCCACGAGGATGGTCTTCTCGCTGTTGAGGACGTCCTGCTCGAAGCTGGAGTCCGTGACCGAACGTGCTGCTGACATTGTCTTGTTTCTCCTTATGCGGTGGTCGTGAGTTCGAGGTCACCCGACGCGCCATCCGCTGCGCTGTCGAGCAAGTTCTTAGGGAGTGTGGTCAGGTAGTGCTCCGCGTCGAGCGCGGCGACCGTACCGGACGCCGCGGCGGTGACCGCCTGGCGGTAGGTGGGGTCGATGACGTCGCCCGCGGCGAAGACGCCCGGCAGGTTGGTCTTCGAGGTGCGGCCCTGAACGGCGATCGTACCCTCCGGGGTCAGGTCGAGCTGACCGTGGACCAGATGGACGCGCGGGTCGTTGCCGATCGCGATGAAGAGACCCTGCAGGTGCAGCTCGCTCTCCTCGCCGGTGACCAGGTTGCGGAGCTTCACATCCTGCACCTGCTCGTCGCCGCCGATGCCGATGACCTCGGAGTTCCAGATGAACTCGATCTTGTCGTTGGCGAACGCGCGGTCCTGCATGATCTTGGAGGCGCGGAGGCTGTCACGGCGGTGGATGATGTACACCTTGTCTGCGAAGCGCGTCAGGAAGGTGGCCTCCTCCATCGCCGAGTCGCCGCCGCCGACCACGGCGATCGTGCGCTGGCGGAAGAAGAACCCGTCGCAGGTGGCGCACCAGGAGACGCCGTGTCCGGACAGTCGCTCCTCGTCGGCCAGACCCAGCTTGCGGTAGGCCGAACCGGTCGCGAAGATCACGGCCAGCGCCTCGTGCACCGCGCCGGAGCCGAGGGTGACCTTCTTGACCTCGCCGGTCAGGTCGACCGACACGACGTCGTCGAGGACGATCTCGGTGCCGAACTTCTCGGCCTGCGCCTGCATCTTGAACATGAGGTCCGGTCCCATGACCGCCTCGGGGAAGCCCGGGAAGTTCTCGACCTCGGTGGTGTTCATGAGCTCGCCGCCGGCCTCGACGGAGGAGGCGATCAGCAGCGGCTTGAGGTTGGCGCGGGCCGCGTAGATGGCCGCGGTGTAACCGGCAGGGCCGGAACCGATGATGATGATCTGCCGCACAGCGGAACTCCTGATCTGTCCTGACACCTTCGTCTGGAGGTGTCGACGTGTAGAACACATCCTAGGCGGATGCTATTCCGTGTCACCTGGACGCGCGAGTGCGCCCTCCGAGGCGGCTCAGGATGGGCGCGAGACCGGCCTCGAGGTCGGGCGAGCGGAGGATGACGAGGAAGCCCACGTACACCACCAGCATGACTACGCCGATGACCGCCGTCGCGATGATCGCGGAGATCGGGCCGCTGACCGGGAAGGCGCCATGGCTAACGCCGCCGAGGATGAGGAGGAACCCGGCGCCGGCGGCGATGGACGCGAGGCCGGCGAGCACGAAGCGCCACAGCGATCCGAGGATGCGGGTGCCGTCCACTCCCCCGGTCCGCCGCCGCAGCAGCGCGAACGCGAGCACCGCCTGCACGACGCTGGCGAGGGAGACGACCAGCGCGACCGAGGCGGCGCGCGTCTCCGGCGGAACGAGGAAGCAGAGCAGCACACCGACGACGATGACAGCGACCTGCGCGAGCGTGAACAGGAACGGCGTCCGCGTGTCGCCGAGGGAGTAGAACGCACGCTGGGCCATGAAGACCAGGGAGAACGGCACCAGCCCGACGAGGTAGGCGATGAGGACGAGGCCCATGGCCTGGTAGTCCGAGGTGAACACACGCGCGATCGGGTACGCGGTGACGATGAGGGCCGCGGACGAGAACACGATCAGGAACATGATCGTTCGGGCGGCGGACGAGAAGTCCTGGCGGAAGTCCTGGACGGACCCGCGGTGCGCATGCTCGGCCATCCGCGTGTAGAAGGCCGTGACGATCGAGACGGCGATGATGCCGTGCGGCAGCATGAAGATGAGCCACGCGTTCTGCATGGCGAAGGAGCCGGCGTACGCGGCGCCCGCGGAGTTCGAGACGTTCAGTTCGATGACGCCTGCGACCTGCGTCGCGATCAGCATGGCGAACGTCCAGCCGGCCGCCTTGCCTGCGGTGCCGAGATCGACGCCCCGCCAGCCGAAGTCGAAGCGGAACCGCAGCCCGACACGGCGCCAGAAGACGAACAGGATGAGCGCCTGGGCCGCGATGCCGAGGGTCGCCCCTCCCGCGAGGAGGGCGATCATCCCGAACGACCACTGGCTATGGGAGTTACCGGTCGCGAAGGCCCCGAAGGCCAGGATGAAGGCCACCAGCATGACGATGGCGACGATGTTGTTGACGACCGGCGCCCAGGTGAACGGGCCGAAGGACTTGCGTGCATTGAGCACTTCACCGAGCAGCGTGTAGAGGCCGAGGAAGAAGATCTGCGGAAGCGACCAGTAGGCGAACGCCGTCGCCAGCGCGCGCTGGGACTCAGGCACACCGAACAGCGCGACGAGAACAGGCGCCAGGAAGGTCGCGACGAGAGCGACACCCGCGAAGACGACCATCCCGAGCGTCACGAGCTTGTTGATGTACGCGCGACCGCCGTCGGGGTTGACCGAGGCGCGCACGATCTGCGGCACCAGGATGGCGTTGAGGATGCCCTGGGCGATGATCGCGTAGAGGCTGTTCGGGATGGCGGTGGCCGTGCCGTAGGCGTTCGCGGCGAACGAGACGACGCCGATCGCCTGGACCAGGAGCCACGCCTTGGCGAAGCCGAGGAGCCGCGAGACCAGCGTGCCGGAGGCGAGGAGCGCGCTGGCGCGGCCGACGCTAGCCATCGGTCGCCTCACGATCGGCGGTCTCATCGGTCTCATCGGTCTTTGCGTCCCCGTCCTCAGTGCTCTTCGACCGCCGACGCAGGATGTTGCGCACGATCCCGAAGCCGAACAGAAGGACGAGCAGGATGCCGAAGATCAGCGCGCCGATGCCCTCCCAGTCGGCGTGCACGTCCACTGTCACGGACGTCGGGTCGCCGATCGGCACCCCGGTCGGGCTGTAGAGCTGCAGCGAGAGCACGACCTGGCCGTTGCCGACCTTGGCCTTCACCGGGATGAGGACCGTCGCGCGGGAATCCTTGAGGATCCGTTTGGTCGTCGACTGGTCGACCTCGAGGCGGCTGTTCGACGGTGAGGCGGTCAGCACGATGGTCGCCGCGTCGTCGGGCAGCTCGTTGCTCACCGTGAACGGGATGGAACCCTGAGCGCTCACCAGGTTGACGTTCTCGGTGGGCAGGATGTGGATCGAGTGGAGGGTGGCCACCGTCGCCTTCCGGGAGGCCGCCACCGCCGCGGGCCAGTCCGCCCGCGGGTTCTGCCACGACACCGCGAGTAGCGATAGCAGCTCGGCCCGGGTGCGGCCGGTGAGCCGCGTCGGGTCGTCCAGCACCGTGGCGAACTGGCCGAGCGATCCCTCGTCCTGCACCAGCGCCCGGATGCCCGCGACACGGTCGGCCGACTCGGGGGCATCCACCAGATCGAGACCGGCGCTCGCAGGGGCCTGCGCCACCGACGAGAACGAGGCAGGCGCCGACCAGGGGGACGAGAACAGGGCGTTCAGCGTCCGCTCCAGCTGCGTGCCGCTCGACGGCCAGGAGCGGTCGAGGGCGACGAGCAGGCGCCGCGCGTCGCCGGACTCCTGGCTGATCAGCTCCAGCTGGGCGTTGACCTTCGTCATCGCCGAGTTCCAGGCGATGTCGCTCGGCGCGGAGACGGCCTGCGCCAGGGCGTCGCTGAGGGCCTGATCCGATGCGAGGATGCGGTCATTGCCACCGCCGACGGGCGCGGAGGGCGTCGTCGCCAGGTCGGATGCGTTCGTGTTGTTGCCGGACACGATCGTCGTCGTGAGTCCGGCAGCCGCCAGCGGAGCGAGGTCGGCGCGGCGGACCGTCTTGTCGCCCGGCCAGGTGATCCCGGTGAGCGTGTAGTCCCAGGCGAGCAGCGCCTTCAGGTCGGGGAGCACAGGACCCGGCGTCGCCGTCGGCGAGGGCGTCGGCGAACCGGTCGTGTGAGGAGTGGGCGTCGGGCTCGCCGTGGACGGCTCACCGACGGGAGTCGGCGCTGGCGTGAAGTTCTTGGGGTCGATCGCGTACGCGAGCGAGGTGGGCGCCAGCGGCGCGGGAAGCCCGGCCTGGATCTGCCCTACGGTGTCCGCATCCGCGTAACCGAGAGAGAAGGTGTCGTTGGGCAGCTCCGACAGGCGGGTCAGCCAATCCAGCGCGCTCGCCGGAGCGGCGTTCCCGAGCACCCGGATGGACGCGATGATCATCGGATCGATGCCCACGGTCACCGTGGTGTGGCCGACCAGACCGTCGAGCTCCCGGGTGAGGATGCCGTTCGGCGCCGTATAGGTGGCGAGGTCGTCGGCGGCGATGAGGCCGTCCGAGCCGGAGGGCGTGACGATCGGGAGGGCGACGTTGATGCTCGACTGCGTCGCGGTCCCACCCGGGTACCAGACGACGGAGCCGCGCGGCTCGGCATCCGCCTGTCCTGCCCGCACGGTCGCGCCCATCCCGAACACCGCAGAGGATGTGCGGGTCGAGAAGGGGAGGGAGGCGGCGGGGACGGTGACCCGCATCACCGTGCTCGAGCCCGGTTCGAGGGTGTTGAGCTGCGCCTGGCCGACAGGGACCGCGTCCGCCGGCTTGTCCGTCGACGCGAGCCAGGTCGCCAGCGCCTTTCGGCCCTCCTGCGGAGTCGGGTCGATCCACAGGCTGACCGAGCCGGAGGTGTAGGCCGTGTCGGTCGGATTGGAGACCGTGATCGAGACACCGAGGTCCTTGCCGGCGGTGATCACTCCCCCGTCGTCGGCCGTGAGTGTCGCGGTCAGGGCGGAGCCCGAAGCGGAGACGGAGGGCGCAGGAGTCGGACTCGGCGTCGCGGCCGTCCCCGGCAGGGGCGAGCCCGTCACGGCGGTGAGCGTCGCCAGTGCGCCGACGGCCAGAGTGGCGGCGAGCAGGCGGACACGGGCGCGGAACGACGCACCCCCGCGGAGGGTGGAGGAGGCTGCGCTCATGCGTCGACGCGCGATCCCGACTCGGCCTCCATGACGACGATTGTAGAGGCCACCCCCTGAGAGGCCGGCGAGCGGGGCCGTTAAACTGGGGCACCATGCAGAGCGTCGCCGAATCCCTCGAACGCCTCGGCGACCTCGCTCGTACGCCGTCGGTCGCCCGTCTCGCCGACGCCTTCGCGGCCGCCGGGCACGAGCTGGCCCTGGTCGGCGGACCGGTTCGGGATGCGCTCCTGGGCCGTCCGGTGCACGACCTCGACTTCACGACGGATGCGCGGCCCGACGACATCCTGCGCATCGTCTCCCCCATCGCCGACGCCGTGTGGGACGTCGGTCGCCAGTTCGGGACGATCGGCGCGCGTCTCGGCGACGACACGGTCGAGATCACGACGTACCGCAGCGACAGTTACGACGGCACCACCCGCAAACCCGAGGTGGAGTTCGGCGACACGCTGGAAGGCGACCTGATGCGTCGCGACTTCACCGTCAACGCACTCGCCCTGCGGCTCCCCGAGGTGCGACTCGTCGACCCGTCGGGCGGTGTCGAAGATCTCATCGCCGAGGTTCTGCGCACGCCGAGCACTCCGCAGATCTCCTTCGGTGACGACCCGCTGCGGATGATGCGCGCCGCGCGCTTCACGGCCCAACTCGGTTTCGCCGTGGACGAGGAGACGCGTGAGGCAATGGCGGCGATGGCCGACCGAATGGAGATCGTGAGCGCGGAGCGCATCCGCGACGAGTTCGGCAAGCTGCTGATGGCGGACGAGCCGCGGGCCGGACTGGAGCTGCTGGTCGAGAGCGGTCTCGCCGAGCTCGTGATCCCCGAGATCCCAGCCCTGCGGCTGGAGGCCGACGAGCACCACCACCACAAGGACGTCTACCAGCACAGCCTCACCGTGCTCGACCAGGCGATCGGATACGAGAAGGAGCGGCATCCGGGAGAGGCGCCCGACGTCGTCCTCCGCCTGGCCGCCATTCTGCACGACATCGGGAAGCCGGCCACTCGGCGCTTCGAGCCGGGCGGCGCCGTCAGCTTCTATCACCACGACGTCGTCGGCGCGAAGCTCGCGAAGAAGCGTCTCACCGCGCTGCGCTTCGACAAGGCCACTATCGACGCGGTCGCCCGCCTGATCGAGCTGCACCTGCGGTTCTTCGGCTACGCCGACGCCGC
The DNA here is from genome assembly GCF_050632865.1 of Leifsonia poae. Classification (GTDB taxonomy): domain Bacteria; phylum Actinomycetota; class Actinomycetes; order Actinomycetales; family Microbacteriaceae; genus Leifsonia; species Leifsonia poae_B. Next base: position 656,546 of record NZ_JBODSA010000003.1, read on the forward strand.
CTGGACCGACTCCGCGGTGCGGCGCTACGTCCGCGACGCCGGGCCCCAGCTGGAGCGCCTGCACATGCTCACCCGCGCCGACGTCACGACGCGCAACCGCCGGAAGGCCGACCGGCTCGGGTTCGCCTACGACGACCTGGAATCGCGCATCCGCGAGCTGCAGGAGCAGGAGGAGCTGGATGCCGTCCGGCCCGACCTCAACGGCGAACAGGTGATGAGCATCCTGGGTCTGCGGCCGGGAAGAGAGGTGGGGCAGGCGATGAAGTTCCTGCTCGAGCTCCGCCTCGACGAAGGGCCGGTCGGCGAGGAGGAGGCCACGCGTCGCCTGCTCGCGTGGTGGCAGTCGCGCTGAGCCGCGCCTGTCCACAGGTGGGGCTGCCTCCCCGTTATCCACAGATTTCCGGCGACCGTCTCCGGCGCGGTCTGCCCCGGCGAGAGTTGGAGCATGACCGACACATCCGTTACCCTTGATAAGTTGCCCGGGCGGAAGCCTGCCCTGGGCGCGTCTATGACACCCTCCTGCTGCAGAACGTCTGCAGCCGCTGAGACCAGAGGAGGTGGGTTAGTCATGCATCAGTACGAGTTGATGGTCATCCTCGATCCCGAGATCGATGAGCGCACCGTGGCTCCGAGCCTTGACAAGTTCCTCAACGTGGTTCGCAACGACGGCGGAACGATCGACAACGTCGACATCTGGGGACGTCGTCGCCTGGCCTACGAGATCAACAAGAAGTCCGAGGGCATCTACGCCGTCGTCCAGCTCACCGCTGAGGGCGACACCACGAAGGAGCTCGACCGCCAGCTGAAGCTCAGCGAGGCCGTCATGCGCACCAAGGTCCTCCGCGCCGAGGAGGCGATCGCTCAGGTCGCCGCCGCTCAGAAGCGTGCCGACGAGAAGGCCGCCCGCAAGGCCGCCACCTCCGAGAAGGCCGGCGCCTAGTCCCATGGCCGGCGAGACCGTCATCACCGTGGTGGGCAACCTCACGGCCGACCCCGAGCTGCGTTACACGCAGAACGGGCTGGCAGTCGCCAACTTCACCATCGCGTCCACCCCCGCACGTTCGACCGTCAGGCGAACGAGTGGAAGGACGGCGAGGCTCTGTTCCTCCGCGCCAGCGTCTGGCGCGAGTTCGCGGAGCACGTCGCTGGTTCGCTGACGAAGGGGTCGCGCGTCATCGCGCAGGGCCGCCTGAAGCAGCGCTCCTACGAGACGAAGGAAGGCGAGAAGCGCACCAGCATCGAGCTCGAGATCGACGAGATCGGCCCGTCGCTGCGTTACGCCACCGCGCAGGTCACCCGCGCCCAGTCCTCCGGCGGTCGTCCGGGCGGCTTCGGCGGCGGTGCGCCCGCTGTCGAGGAGCCGTGGGCCGCGTCGGCTCCGGCGGACCCGTCCGCCGGTGCGGATGTCTGGAACACTCCGGGCTCCTACAACGACGAGACCCCCTTCTAACGAGACTCGCCTCTCCGCAGAGGGGCACACATCATCAGCCCGCCGGTGACAGCATCGGACGGGCGGAAAGCAAAGGAAACCATGGCTGGAAAGTCGAGCGGCGACCGCCGCAAGCCGATCCGCAAGGGCAAGGACGGCAAGAACGCCGCTCCCGCGAAGTCCGTTCGCGTGGGCGTCATTGACTACAAGGACGTCGCCACCCTGCGCAAGTTCATCTCGGAGCGTGGAAAGATCCGCGCCCGCCGTATCACCGGTGTCTCCGTCCAGGAGCAGCGCCTCATCGCCCGCGCCGTCAAGAACGCGCGCGAGATGGCGCTCCTCCCCTACGCCGGCTCTGGCCGCTAAGGAGCAACGACATGTCGAAGGTTATTCTCACGCACGAGGTCACCGGCCTCGGTTCGGCCGGTGACGTCGTCGACGTCAAGAACGGCTACGCCCGCAACTACCTCGTCCCTCAAGGCTTCGCGATCGCGTGGACCCGCGGTGGCGAGAAGCAGGTCGAGCAGATCAAGGCCGCCCGCGCCGCGCGCGAGCTGCACACGATCGAGCAGGCTCAAGACCTCAAGGCGAAGCTCGAGGCCACCCGCGTCAAGCTGACCGTGAAGGCGGGCCGCGAGGGCCGTCTGTTCGGTTCGGTCAAGACCGGCGATGTCGCGGACGCCGTGAAGGCGGCCGGCATCGGCGAGCTCGACAAGCGCAAGATCGAGCTCCCCAACCCGATCAAGGTGGTCGGCGACCACGAGGCGACCGTGCGTCTGCACGACGACCTCTCGGCCGTCATCTCCCTGCAGGTGGTTGCTGCCAAGTAAGACAAATAGGCACGAGTGTAGCGGCGGGCGAGTCCCGCCGCTACTTCTCGTTAAGGGGACTTTGTGCACAGGTTCCCCCACCCGGTACAGAGCTTGAACACAGGCTCGAAAGAACTTTTACACACAGCCTGGGGAAATCAAAAAGCCCGGTCAACAGCGATTTATGCGGACAAGCTCATTTGTTGTCCACAGGTTTCCACACACCTTCTACACACACTCCACGGCGTTTCGCGCAGATTTTCCCCAGTCTTATCCACAGGCTGAGTTGTGGATGGTGAACCGACGTTCATAGGGTGTCGGAGGTCGTCCCGAGAATGAGTCGAGGGAACCAGTGCGAACAGTGAGGAGAGAACGTGACGATCGCCCATATCGGTCTCGCCGACGGTCGTGACCCGGGCGAAGCCCGCTCTCCCGAGCGCACCCCTCCGCACGACCTGCTCGCTGAGCAGAGCGCCCTCGGCGGCATGCTGCTCAGCAAGGACGCGGTGGCCGATGTGGTCGAGGTCGTACGCGGCACGGACTTCTACATCCCCAAGCACGAGATCATCTACGACGCGATCCTGACGCTGTACTCGCACGGCGAGCCGACCGATGTCATCACCGTCACCGACGAGCTGACCAAGATCGGCGAGCTCTCCCGCGCAGGCGGCGCCGAGTACCTGCACACCCTCACCAGCCTCGTCCCCACCGCGGCAAACGCCGGCTACTACGCCAACATCGTCGCCGAGAAGGCGCTCCTCCGCCGCCTGGTCGAGGCGGGCACCCGCATCACGCAGATGGGCTACAAGGCCGAGGGTGAAGTCCTCGACCTCGTGAACAACGCCCAGGCCGAGATCTACTCCGTCACCGGCACACAGGAGACCGAGGACTACGTCCCGCTCACCGAGGCGGTGACCGTCGCCATCGACGAGATCGAGGCGGCGAAGCACAAGGACGGCTCGATGACGGGGGTCCCCACCGGCTTCTCCGAACTGGACGAGCTCACGAACGGCCTTCACCCCGGCCAGATGGTCATCGTCGCCGCGCGACCCGCTCTCGGAAAGTCGACGCTCGCGCTCGACTTCGCCCGGGCCGCCGCGATCAAGCACGACATGCCCACCATCTTCTTCTCGCTCGAGATGGGGCGCAGCGAGATTGCGATGCGCCTCCTCTCCGCCGAGGCATCCGTCCCCCTGCAGAACATGCGCAAGGGCACGGTCGACAACCGCGACTGGACGACTATCGCCTCCACCCGCGGCCGCATCAACGACGCCCCGCTCTACATCGACGACAGCCCCAACATGACGCTCGTCGAGATCCGCGCCAAGTGCCGTCGTCTCAAGCAGCGCGTCGGCCTCAAGATGGTCATCATCGACTACCTGCAGCTGATGACGAGCGGCAAGCGCGTCGAGAGCCGCCAGCAGGAGGTCAGCGAGTTCTCGCGAGCCCTCAAGCTGCTCGCGAAGGAGCTCCAGGTCCCGGTCATCGCGCTGTCGCAGCTGAACCGAGGCCCCGAGCAGCGCGCCGACAAGCTCCCCGCGCTGAGCGACCTCCGAGAGTCGGGCTCGATCGAGCAGGACGCCGACGTCGTCATCCTGCTCCACCGCGAGTCCGCCTACGAGAAGGACAACCCCCGCGCCGGCGAGGCCGACCTCATCGTCGCCAAGCACCGAAACGGCCCCACCCGCACGGTCACGGTCGCCTTCCAGGGCCACTACTCGCGCTTCACCGACATGGCGCCGGTCTAGAGGATCCGCATCCGCAGCCGAGCGGCCGGTCAGTGCGACCGGGTCGTCCAGCCCGCCTGCTCAAGCGCGGCGGCGGCCGCCTGTTCCGGCGGCAGAGTGCTGTCCCACCGTGCGGCGTCCAGGCGGGCGCCGGTCACAGCTGCGGAGGCATCGGAGGCGAGCCACAGCAGGGGCTCGACCATCACCTCGGGCCGAAGCAGACGTGTGCGCACCGCCTCGGAGACGCCCTCGGGGATCATGCCGGTGTCGGTGGCGCCGCCGGGCAGCAGTCCGTTGACCGTGACGCCCGTCCCGGCCAGGTCCTGAGCCCAGATCACCGTCTCCGATTCGAGCGCGGCTTTCGACGGACCGTACGGCGAGAAGCCGGCGCGGCGCATGGTGTCGTGGTTCATGGTGATGTTGACGATGCGACCCCAACCCTGGTCCAGCAGATATGGCACCGCCGCCCTCGCCATGAGGAAGGGACCGTTGACGTTGGTGTCTACGATCGTCCGCCACGTATCGCTGTCGACCTCCCAGAAGCGTGTGGGCTCCGTCAGGAACGCGTCGCTCACGTACTTCATGCCGCGCCCGGCCTTGTTGACCAGGATGTGGAGGCTCCCGAACGCGGCGACAGTGTCCACGACCAAGCGCCGGCAGTCCCCTCCCGGGTGACGTCCGCCTGCATCGCCAGGACGCGCTGGGCGCCGAGAGCCGCGTTGATGTCGTCGGCGACCGCCTGGATCTCTTCCGGCTGACGTGCCGCCGAGATGACGACGTGCGCACCGGCGCGGGCCAGGCCGTACGTCATCGCCCGACCCAGCCCCCGGCCGCCACCCGTGACGATGGCGACGCGGCCCTCCAGCGACCCTGCAGTCACGCGCTCAGCCGCGGGTAGTCGGTGTAGCCCGTGGCGCCGGAGCCGTAGAAGGTCGACGCGTCGGGCTCGTTCTCGGGGTGCTCGCCCTTCCAGCGCTCGACGAGGTCCGGGTTGGCGATCGCCAGGCGACCGACGGCCACGGCATCCGCGTGCGCATCTTCCACCAGCGCGATCGCCTCGTCGCGGCTCGTCACCGAACCGAAGCCGCTGTTGACGATGAACGGGCCGCCGAAGCGCTCGCGGAGATCCTGCACGAGAACGCCGGTGGGCTCGCTGTGCAGAACGCTCACGTAGGCGAGGCCGAGCGGTGCGATCCCGTCGACCACGGCCTCGTAGGTGGCGGTGGCGTCAGCGAGGTCCGTCTCGAACACATCCTGGATGTTGTGCATCGGCGACAGGCGGATGCCCACCCGGCCCGCACCCACAGCCTCCGCGATCGCCGTGGTCACCTCGACGACGAAACGGGCCCGCGCCTCCGGGCTGCCGCCGTACTGGTCGTCGCGGACGTTCGACACCGGCGAGAGGAACTGGTGCAGCAGGTAACCGTTGGCACCGTGCACCTCCACACCGTCGAGCCCCGCGGCGATCGCGTTCTTCGCCGCCGTCACGAACTCGTCGCGCACGATCGCCAGCTCCTCCGTGGTGAGCGCGTGCGGCACCGGGTAGGCGACCTTGCCGCTCGGGCCGTGGGCCTCACCGTGGATGGCGACGGCGCTGGGGCCGACGACGCGGTCCTGGCCGTTGATCGACGGATGCGAGACGCGTCCGCTGTGCATGAGCTGCATCACCATCCGGCCGCCCTTGCGATGCACGGCGTCGGCGACGGCGCTCCAGGCGGCGATCTGCTCGTCGGTGACGATGCCGGGCTGTCCGGGGTATGCACGCGACTCGTGGCTCGGATACGTGCCCTCCGAAATGATCAGGCCCACGCTCGCCCGCTGGGCGTAGTGCTCCGCCACCAGCGGACCCGGGACGCCTGCGTCGCCCGAACGCGTGCGGGTGAGCGGTGCCATCACGACGCGGTTGGGAAGGTGGAGGTCGCCGAGCGAGACGGGCGAGAACAGATCCATCGAGAGGATGCCTTTCGGTAGTGGAAAGCGAGACGGCCGGTCGGATGCGACAGGTGCACTCCCGAACGGCCTCTGGGCCGAACAGTACGCTCGGCCGCACTATTCCGACGTCGAGCTGATGTAACCGCCCTACGCGGTGAGCGCGGGCCACTCCCCCAGGTCCGAGGCCGCCCGGTACGTCGCCTCCAGGAACGCCTGCACCAGCGCGTCCGGGTCGTCAGCAGCTCGGACCACCTCATACGGCAGCAGGAACTCGCCCAGTTCCTCGCTGAAGTACGCGCCCTCCGGCACCTCGGCCTCGGCGAAGCCCGCCGGCGCCGGGTACGCGTACGAGTAGTACGCCCCCTCCGCGCCTCCGCCGGGCCAGAACCCGGCGCTGCTGAGCTCGTGCGAATAGCCCTCGTGCATCACGCTGTCCGGGCAGTTCGGCGCACCGCCTGGGTGCATGGGCGCCGTGCGGCCCGAGAAGCGGGTGACGGCCAGGTCCATCGCGCCCCAGAAGTAGTGCACCGGGCTCACCTTGCCGATGAACCGGGACCGGAAGCGCTGGAGCTGCGTCCCGGCGTCGATCAGCTGGCGCCAGAACGCCTGCGCCTGCTCGGCGTCGTACGTGCAGTGCTCGGTGTCGTCGGCGAACGGGATGGCGACCTCCACCTCGTTCGGGACCGGATGGATCTCGACCGCGACACCCAGCTCGCCCAGTGCGTCCATGGTCGCCGCGTAGAACGACGCGACCGACTGCCCGGCGAGCGGGAGGGAACGGCCGTCGCCGTCGCTGGTCCGCAGAACCAGCCGGTGCTCGACGAGGTCGAACTCGATGTCGAGGATTCCGGCGGCCACAGGGATCGGCCCAGTGGAGAGCCCGCGCGCGCTCAGATACAGCGTCACGTGCCACCAGTGGTTCACCGGCGGTGTCAGTGCCATCCGGATCTTGCCGACGATCTGCGTCCACATGTGGAGCGTGTCCCGGGTGTCCTGCCAGGAGTCGACGGCGAGTTCGGTGCGCATGCGGTCCTTCCGGTCGGCGGGCCCCTTCAGCCTAGGCGAGCCCTCCGGGCTCCTTCCAGATCATCCTCGCGAAGGACGCCGCCTTCTCCATCCCGGGAGTTCAATAGGGATATGACGGAGATCCTCCTCCCCCTGCTCCAGGGTGCGGGCAGCGTGGCGCTCGCGTTGGTGGCGTTCGCGCTCGCGTTCACCTGGCCGTCGCTGCTGCGGCCGATCCTCGGACTCCGAACCGAGGGTGCGCGGGCGGGTGCCTTCGCTCTTCTGGGCGTCGTGCTCCTGCTCGCCGCAGCCGTGATCTACGTCATCCCCGGCGTTCTGCTCCGCGATCCGCTCGGTCTGCTTCTGGCCTTCCCTGTCGCGACCCTGTGGCTCGTGGGTGCGGTTTCGCTCGTCATCCGGGGGCTGGTGGTCGGTGGCGCCACCCGAGCCGTGTCCTCCGCGTTCGCGGTCGTCGCGACCGGCGGGACACTCGCAGGGATCGCTTCCGCGATGCTCGCCCAGCACGGCGTCGCCGATACGGTCACGCCGACTGGCGCCTTCCTGCTCGCCGTCGGAGGACTCGCGGCGGTTATCCTGTGGGCGCGCGCCGAGGATCGGGAGCCGCGTCACCCGCGCCCGAAGGCGAAGGCCGTCTGACACCCCAGCGACGCGAGACCCAGACCACCCCGTAGCCGGCCGCAAGGATGACGACCGCGATCAACACCACGTAGAACGCCACCGACAGGTAGCCGTTCGGACTGGTCGCCGGGTTGAGGAACGGATACGGGTACCACGGCGACTTCCCGGTCACGGGCTCGATCGCGAAGGGTGCGCGCACCAGGGTGTAGACCGCCCACACGATCGGGAACACGGCGATCCCCACACGGCCCGCAGGCGCAGCGGGGTCCGGCCCGGCGCGAACAACCAGTCGATCAGCAGATACGCGGGCGCGATCACGTGCAGCACCTCGTTCGACCATCCGACGGTCGTGCCCTGCGGGAGCGGGATGTTGCGCAGCAGGAGGTTGTAGACGACGCCCGTGGTCACGAGATAGGTGGTGGCGGCGGCCCGGAGCCCGGTGAACCAGGCGGGGTCGTCACCCGTGCGCACGAGGAGCAGGACGGCGCCGATCCCGAGCACGACGATCCCCAGCACGTTCGAGTCGATCGTGAAGAAGCTGAAGAAGTTGACAAGCAGTGCGGGGACGCTGCCCCCGTGATCGCTCGTGTTCCGGATGCTGGTGGCCAGCTGGGCGACGACGGCCGCGACCATGAGCAGGAAGACCACCGCGCGCAGCGCCGCGAAACCGATCCGCATGCCGCGATGCTAGCGGCGGAGGGCTGCCCGATGGGGCGAACGCGCAGGAACCCGCCGACTAGACTGGAGGGCGAATCCGTACGAAAGAGGTCGCCGAATGGCTACCGCCGTCCCTGCCCAGGGTCCGAGCATCCACGCGCACAGCCGGTACTGGGTCGTCCCCGCCGTCCGGGCGCTCGTCGCGCTCGCCGCGGGCGCGGTCATCACCTTCACCCGGGACGCCCACACCGCCACCTTCGGACTCGTGGTCTTCGGCGTCTTCGCTCTTGTGGACGGGCTGGCCACGGCCATCCTCAGCTGGATGCTGGCCGGCCGCCGGCTGACCCGCACCCTCTTCGCGGTGCAGGGAGCGATCGGCGTGCTCGCCGGCGTGCTCGCCCTGTCCCTCACGGGTGCCGGCCTCGGCCTCTTCCTCTACCTCGTGACCGTGTGGGCGGCGCTCACCGGCTTCCTCGAGCTCTACAACGGCATCCGCGAGCGCCGCCGTGACGCCGCCGCGCGTGACTGGCTCACGATCGGCGCCCTGACCGCGATCCTCGCGCTCGTGCTGCTGTTCATCCCCGCCGACGCCGTGCTCGCCATCGGGCTGTTCGGCGCGTGGGCCGTGGTCGTCGGTGTCTTCCAGGGCATCGGCGCGGTCACCCTGCGTGGCGCCACGCGTACCGGCGACGCATCCCGGGGAGCGGAGAGCGGATCGTGACCTCGCGCGACAAGAAAGACCCCCGAGTGACCCAGAACCTGCAGCCTTCCCGCCGCGACCGCTTCCTGCCGGTCGAACTGCTCGCCATCTCCGCCGGTCTCGCCGTCTTCGTCGGCCTGATCGTGTTGATTGCGACGCGAGAATTCGTGCTCGCCGGAGTGGCGTTCGGCGTGACGTTCATCGTGGCGCTGGTGCTGCTGGCGCTGTTCGCGCTCGCGTTCAAGCCGACCGAGGCCGAGGTGGAGGACATCCACGAGCAGGACGCGGAAGCGCGCGCCAAGGCCGCGCAGGCCCGTCCCGATGGGGAGGACCGCCCGCGCGGCCACTGACCTCGACTACAGGTAGTCGACCAGCTCCGAGGCGAGCCCGACGTACCCGGCGGGCGTGAGCGCGAGGAGGCGGTTCTTCGCCGCCTGTCCGATCTCCAGACCCCGCACGAACTCGGTGAGCGCAGCGTGGTCCACGCGCTTGCCGCGCGTCAGCTCCTTGAGCAGCGCGTACGGGTCCGAGATCGTCGACCGGCCGGCGGTGACCTCGGCGCGGATCACGGTCTGGATGGCCTCGGCGAGCACTTCCCAGTTCGCGTCGAGGTCTTCCGCCAGCGCGGTCCGGTCGATGGCGATCTGCCCGAGGCCGCGCTCGATGTTGTCGAGCGCGAGGAGCGAGTGGCCCAGCCCGACGCCGATGTTGCGCTGCGTGGTCGAGTCGGTGAGGTCGCGCTGCAGCCGGCTCGTCACGAGCGTCGCGGCGAGGGAGTCGAGGACGGCGCTCGACAGTTCGAGGTTGGCCTCGGCGTTCTCGAAGCGGATCGGGTTGACCTTGTGCGGCATCGTCGACGAGCCGGTCGCCCCCGGCTCCGGGACCTGGCGGAAGTAGCCGAGCGAGATGTAGGTCCAGATGTCGGTGCACAGGTTGTGCAGGATGCGGTTGGCGTGCGAGATACGCGAGTACAGCTCCGCCTGCCAGTCGTGGGACTCGATCTGGGTGGTCAACGGGTTCCAGTCGAGGCCGAGGCTTTCGACGAACTCACGCGAGATGCGGGGCCAGTCGGCGTCCGGGTCCGCCACCAGGTGCGCTGCGAAGGTGCCGGTGGCGCCGCTGAACTTGCCGAGGTGCACTCCGGACTCGATCTGGGTGCGCACGCGCTCAAGGCGGTGGACGAAGACGGCGAGCTCCTTGCCCATGGTCGTCGGGGTCGCGGGCTGGCCGTGCGTGCGGGCGAGCATGGCGTCGTCACGATACTGCTTCGCCTGCGCCGTCAGCTCGCCGATGACGGCGCGGAACTTCGGCAGCCAGGTCTCGCGCACCGCCGCGCTCACCGTGAGCGCGTAGGAGAGGTTGTTGATGTCCTCGCTGGTGGCGGCGAAGTGCGTCAGCTCGGCGATGTGGTCGAGTCCCAGCGCGTGCAGGCGCTCGCGGACCAGGTACTCGACCGCCTTCACGTCGTGCCGCGTGGTCGCCTCGAGCTCGGCCAGACGGTCGATCTCGGGCTGGCCGAAGTCTTCGGCGAGAGCCCGGAGGGCCCGCTTCTGCTCGTCGGTCAGGGGCGAGGAGCCGAACATGCGGTGGTCGGTCAGGTAGATCAGCCACTCCACCTCGACCTGCACGCGGGCGCGGTTCAGACCGGCCTCGGAGAGGTGGTCGCCGAGTCCGAGGACGGCGGAGCGGTAGCGGCCGTCGAGCGGGCTGAGCGGCTGGGGAGGCAGGGCGGACATGGTGCTCCTCGCGGGATCAGGCGGCGGGTACCCCACCATTCTCCCGCACGCGCGAGCGGGCCGTGGACCTCAGTCCCGGCGGGCGGGCCGGAAGATCAGCCCGAGCAGCCACGCGATGATGCCGAGGACGAGCGCGCCGAGGACACCGGCCCAGAAGCCGTCGATGTGCAGTCCGAATCCCAGAGCGTCGCTGATCCACGACACGATGAAGAGGAGGAACGCATTGACGAGCAACGAGATCAAGCCCAGCGTCAGGATGTACAGCGGGAACGCGACGATGCGGATGACCGTGCCGACGATCGCGTTGACCACGCCGAAGATCAGGGCGATCAGCAGGTACGTGAGGATGAGCGCGGTCGTGTCGGGCGCGTAGGGCTTCACGGTGACGCCGCTGACGATCAGCGTCGTGAGCCACAGGGCGACAGCGTTGATGATCAGTCTGAGCAGGAATCGCATGCCCACATCCTGGCAGTGCGAGCCGGGTGGGGTACAGGGGTGGCGTTATCCACAGATCCGGGTAATTCCCCTCGGGGTATGCGGGCGCGGCTAAGTTGGGTCTGTGAGTTCCGAAGACACGCTCGGCGTGAAGCTCCGCCCGGAGATCGTCAGCGTCCCGCCTTATAAGCAGGGCCGACCGGCACCGGCCGACGGCTTCAAGCTGTCGAGCAACGAGAACCCGTACCCGCCGCTCCCCTCGGTGGTGGACGCCGTGGCGGCGACCCTCGGTCAGCTGAACCGTTATCCCAACGCCACCGGAGGCGATCTGCGCGCACGGCTTGCTGAGCGGCACGGCGTCAGCGTCGACGAGGTCCATCTGGGCAGTGGATCCGTCGCCCTTCTCGCCCAGCTGATCGCGGCGGCGGCCGGCGTCGGCGACGAGGTCGTGTACGCGTGGCGGTCGTTCGAGGCGTACCCGGGGCTGGTGACGGTATCCGGCGCGACGAGCGTGCAGGTGCCGGTGCGCGCCGATGGCAGTCATGAGCTGGAGGCGATGGCCGAGGCGATCACCGACCGCACCCGCGTGGTCATCGTGTGCTCGCCCAACAACCCGACCGGCACGGTCGTGACCGGCGCGGAGTTCGAGGCGTTCATGGAGCGCGTGCCCTCCGATCTCCTCGTGCTGCTCGACGAGGCTTACTACGAGTTCGTCACCGACGACGACGCCGTGGACGGCATCCCGCTGCTCTCCCGCTACCCGAATCTGGTCGTGCTCCGCACGTTCTCGAAGGCCTACGGCCTGGCGGCGCTGCGCGTCGGCTACGCGGTGGGGCCCGCGGCGGTGCTGGACGCCGCCCGTTCGGCCGCCATCCCTCTCTCCGTCACCGACGCGGCCCGGGTGGCCGCGCTCGCGTCCATCGACGCGGAGGACGAGCTGATGGAGCGGGTAGCGCGCATCGCGATGCTGCGCGACCGTCTGCGCGACGCACTGATCGAGCAGGGATGGGATGTCCCGGTGGCGCAGGGCAACTTCGTCTGGCTGGCCACGGGTGAAGAGACTGCCGCCGCCAACGACGCGTTCTTCGACGCCGGGCTGACGGTCCGTGCGTTCCCGCCCGAGGGCATCCGCATCAGCGTCGGCGAAGAGGAGTCTGTAGACAAACTCCTCCGGGTCGCCGGGGATATTGTGCGGAACCTACCAAATGGGCACCCCGGCAAGCGGTTAGGTTAGAACGGTGGTTGCGACGAACGAGATCCCGCGCCCGGCGAACACGGTCCAGCTGCTCACTGCTGACGGCCGTTTCCAGCCGAGCGAGACGTCGGCCGAGTACCTTCCGTATCTGGAACGACTCGACGAGAACGACTACCGACGCTTCTACCGCGACATGGTGCGCGTGCGGACCTTCGACCACGAGGCGGCCAACCTGCAGCGGCAGGGTCAGCTCGGCCTCTGGGTTCCGAGTCACGGCCAGGAGGGCGCGCAGGTCGGCTCCGCGCACGCCGCGAAGCCGCAGGACCACCTGTTCCCGTCGTACCGCGAGCACGTGATCGGCATGATCCGGGGTATCGACCCGGTCGGCATCATCGAGCTCCTGCGTGGCACGACTCATGGCGGGTGGGACCCGACCGATCCCGCGGTGGGGAACTTCCACCTGTACACGCTCGTGATCGGCTCCCAGACGCTGCACGCCACCGGCTACGCGATGGGCATGAAGCTCGACGGCGCGGTGGGCACGGGCGACGACACCCGCGACTCCGCGTCCATCGTCTACTTCGGCGACGGCGCGACCAGCCAGGGCGACGTGAGCGAGGCGTTCGTCTTCGCCGCCAGCTACCAGACGCCGCAGGTCTTCTTCCTGCAGAACAACCACTGGGCCATCTCGGTGCCCGTCAGCACGCAGTCCCGCACTCCCCTCTATCTGCGCTCGAGTGGCTTCGGCATCCCGGGCGTGCAGATCGACGGCAACGACGTGCTCGCCGCCTACGCGGTGACCGCCAAGCACCTGGACGACGCACGCAGCGGCGAGGGCCCGAGCATGATCGAGGCGCTGACCTACCGGATGGGCGCGCACACGTCGAGCGACGACCCCACCAAGTACCGCACCGCGGACGAGGAGGCCTACTGGGCCGAGCGCGACCCGATCGTGCGTTTCCGGGTGTTCCTCGAGCAGCAGGGCGTGGGGCAGGCGTTCTTCGACAGCGCGGACGAGGAGGCGGCTGACCTCGCTGCCGACGTCCGCCGCCGCACGCTGCAGCTGGGCACACCGTCGGTCGCCTCGATGTTCGAGCACGTCTACAGTGAGCCGCATCCCGTGACGGAGGAGCAGCGACGCTGGCTCGAGGACTACGAGGCGTCGTTCGGAGGTGGCGCATGAGCGACGTGAGAAGCGACGCGGAGTACGTGGAGGCCGAATTGATCGAGGGCCAGACGGACGCGGACGACACGAGCGAGTCGTCGATCGACAGCACTTCGCTCGACACCCAGGCGATCGACGTCGTCGAGATCATCGAGAGCGAGCCCGGCTCGCGCGTGCTCGAGGAGCATGTGGCCGAGCAGGAGTGGACGCGTGAGTTCGTGATCGACGACGAGGCCGCGGAGGTCGCTGAGGCGACCGAGAACGCGACGACGGAGAACGCGGCGGACGACGGCGCAACGGCTCACGGTGACGCCCAAGCGGCTGCCGAGGTCGGCCCGGAGTCGGCCGCGGCCGACCACGTCGGCGCGGAGTCGCCCGCGGACGCCCTCCCCGAACCGCGCATTCAGTCCCTCCCGATGGTCAAGGCGCTCAACGCCGGCCTGCGTCGCGCGCTCGCCGACGATCCCAAGGTGCTGATCCTGGGCGAGGACGTCGGCCCGCTGGGCGGCGTCTTCCGCGTCACCGAGGGTCTGCAGCAGGAGTTCGGTCCGCAGCGCGTCATCGACACCCCGCTCGCCGAGGCCGGCATCGTCGGCACGGCGATCGGCCTCGCGATGCGCGGGTACCGTCCGGTGCTCGAGATCCAGTTCAACGGATTCGTCTTCCCCGGCTTCGACCAGATCACGACGCAGCTCGCCAAGATGACCAACCGGCACAACGGCCGCATGCCGTTCCCGGTGGTCATCCGCATCCCGCACGGTGGACACATCGGCGCGGTCGAGCACCACCAGGAGGCGCCGGAGGCGTACTTCGCGCACACCGCGGGGTTGCGCGTGGTGGCTCCGTCGACGCCGCACGACGCGTACTGGATGATCCAGGAGGCCATCCGGTCGGACGATCCGGTGATCTTCTTCGAGCCGATGAGCCGGTACTGGCCCAAGGGCGAGGTCGACCTGCACGAGAACCCGACGCCGCTGCACGCCAGCCGCGTGGTCCGGACTGGCACCGATGCGACGATCGTCGCGTGGGCGGGCATGGTGAGCGTCGCGCTCCGCGCGGCCGAGCTCGCCGCCGAGGAGGGCCGCAGCCTCGAGGTCGTCGACCTGCGCTCGATCTCCCCGTCGACTACGCGCCCGTCGTCGCCTCCGTGCAGAAGACCGGCCGCCTGATCATCGCGCAGGAGGCGCCGGGCAACGTCTCGGTCGGATCCGAGATCGCAGCCACCGTGACGGAGAAGGCGTTCTACTCGCTGGAGGCGCCCGTCATCCGCGTCGCCGGGTTCGACGTCCCCTTCCCGCCGGCGAAGCTGGAGGAGCTGTACCTCCCCGACGCCGACCGCATCCTCGAGGCCGTCGACCGGGCGCTGGCGTACTGACGCCGCGCCCCGATCCGGGCGCCCCCTGACAGAGAGAAGTCGCACATGAGCGAGTCCCAGTTCCTCCTGCCCGACGTGGGCGAGGGCCTGACCGAGGCGGAGATCGTCTCGTGGAAGGTCGCGCCCGGCGAACAGGTCGCGGTGAACCAGGTCATCGTCGAGATCGAGACAGCCAAGTCGCTGGTCGAGCTGCCGTCGCCGTTCGAGGGGACCGTCGGGGAGCTCCTGGTCACCGAGGGTGAGACGGTCGAGGTCGGCACGCCGATCTTCACCGTCACCGCCGGTGGACAGGCGGCCGAGGCGCCGCAGCCCGAGCCCGAGCCCGCCGAGGAGGTCGCCGCGGACGCCGCCGCCACCGTCTCGCGCGAGGAGGAGCCCAAGGCGGGCGCCGTGCTGGTCGGCTACGGATCCGCGGGGCACGGCGCGAGCCGTCGCCGCCGGGTGACGCACCCGGGCACCGCGTCCATTCCCGTCTCGTTCTCGGGGAGCATCGCCCAGCCGCCGGCACCTCCTGCCCCGGCCGCCGCGCCCGCACCCCAGGCCGCTCCCGCCGCACCCGCGCAGCCCTCGGCACCGTCGCTGCGTCCGTCCGGCCCGGTCATCGCCAAGCCGCCGATCCGCAAGCTCGCCAAAGACCTGGGCGTCGACCTCTCCCTGGTGACCCCGACCGGTCCGATCGGCGACATCACGCGCGAAGACGTGCTCCGCGAGGCGACGCAGGCGAGCGTGTTCCGCAACATCCAGACGCCGGAGTGGCCCGACGACCGCGAGGACCGCATCCCGGTCAAGGGCGTGCGCAAGGCGATCGCGAACGCGATGACCTCCAGCGCGTTCAGTGCCCCTCACGTGAGCCTCTTCGTCGACGTGGACGCGACGCGCACCATGGAGTTCGTCAAGCGGCTCAAGAACTCGCCCGACTTCGCCGGCGTAAAGGTGTCGCCACTGCTGATCATGGCCAAGGCGATCATCTGGGCCGTGCGCCGCAACCCCACCGTCAACTCGACGTGGACGGACGAGGAGATCATCGTCCGCCACTACGTGAACCTCGGCATCGCGGCTGCGACTCCCCGCGGCCTCATCGTGCCGAACATCAAGGAAGCGCAGGGCATGACCCTGCTCGAGCTGGCCCGCAGCCTCGAACAGCTCACCCTGACGGCTCGCGACGGCAAGACGCCCCCGGCCGACATGAACGGCGGCACCATCACCGTCACGAACATCGGCGTGTTCGGGATGGACACCGGCACGCCCATCCTGAATCCGGGCGAGGTCGGCATCGTCGCCCTCGGGACGATCAAGCAGAAGCCGTGGGTGGTCGACGGCGAGGTGCGTCCACGCTTCGTCACGACGCTCGGCGCGTCGTTCGACCACCGCGTCGTCGACGGGGACGTCGCGTCGCGGTTCCTGGCGGACGTCGCGTCCATCATCGAGGAACCGGCGCTGCTCCTCGATTGAATTTGACAATCATTTTCAATAAGACGTAGCCTGAGCCGGTGCCCGCGTCCGCGGGCGCTTCCTCTGACGTCGCTTCCGCGACTTAGACAGGCTCCTCCATGAAGACGCGTTCCCTCGTCTCCACCCTGGCCCTCGCGGCCGTGACAGCGCTGGCGCTCGCCGGCTGCTCCTCCCCGTCGTCGGCGTCCGACGACGGCACCCTCCGGGTCGTCGCGAGCACCAACGTGTACGGCGACATCGCCGAGACGATCGGCGGCGACGCCATCCACGTCACCTCCCTGATGAACGACCCGGCGCAGGACCCGCACTCGTTCGAAGCGAGCGCACAGAACCAGCTCGCCGTGTCGAAGGCCGACATCGTCATCGAGAACGGCGGCGGCTACGACGACTACATGCAGACGCTGCTGAAGGGCTCGAAGAACGACGGCACCACGGTGCTCAACGTCGTCGAGCTGTCGGGGCTCACGGCGACCGACGGCGAGCTCAACGAGCACGTCTGGTACGACTTCCCCACCATCCACAAGTTCGCCGACGCGCTCGTCAGCGCGCTCTCCAAGGTCGACCCCGGCCAGAAGCCGACCTTCGAGAAGAACGCCGCCGCGTTCACGCAGAAGCTCGACGCGCTCGAGGCCGACGAGGCGAAGCTCAAGGCCGCGCACGCCGGTGAGGGCGTCGCGATCACCGAGCCGGTCCCGCTCTACCTGCTCGACGCGATCGGCCTCGTCAACAAGACACCCGAGAAGTTCAGCGCCGCCATCGAGGAGGAGAACGATGTCTCCCCTGTCGTGCTCAAGGCCACGCTCGAGCTGTTCAGCGGCCACCGCGTGAAGCTGCTCGCCTACAACGAGCAGACCACCGGCGCCGAGACCGAGCGGGTGCTCGCGGCGGCGAAGAGCAACGGCATCCCGGTCGTTCCGGTCACGGAGACGCTGCCCGCGGGGAAGCACTACATCGGGTGGATGCAGTCCAATCTGGACGCCATCGGATCGGCGCTGGCGAAGTGACCGAACCCCTCGACCTCGTCACGCCGCCCTCCGACCGCGAGGTGGTCCTGCGGCTGCGCGACGCCTCCCTCGGGTTCGGAGACCGGACGCTGTGGAGCGGCCTCGACCTGGACGTGCACGCCGGCGAGTTCGTCGCCGTCCTCGGCCCCAACGGATCGGGCAAGACGAGCCTGCTGAAGACGATCCTCGGTCAGCAGCACCTCGACTCCGGCGAGATCGCCTTCGAGGGGCACTCTGTGCGCCGCGGCGACCGGCGCATCGGCTACATCCCGCAGCAGAAGCTCATCCCCTCCGGCACCCCGATGCGCGCCCGCGACCTCGTCGCACTCGGCGTGAACGGGCACCGCTGGGGCCTTCCCTTTCCGCGCCGCAGCGACCGCGAGCAGGTCGACCGCCTCATCGACGCCGTCGGCGCCCGCCGCTACGCCGACGCCCCGGTCGGGTCGCTCTCCGGCGGCGAGCAGCAGCGGCTCCGGGTCGCGCAGGCGCTCGCCGGCGACCCCGCCCTCCTGCTGTGCGACGAGCCGCTGCTCTCGCTGGACCTCCAACACCAGCGCGGCGTCAGCGAGCTGATCGACCGCCGCCGCCGTGATCACGACAGCGCGGTGGTCTTCGTCACGCACGACGTGAACCCGGTCCTCGGGATGGTCGACCGCGTCCTCTACCTGGCCGGCGGCCGGTTCCGCACCGGCACGCCGGACGAGGTGCTGCGCAGCGACGTTCTGACCGACCTGTACGGCACGCCGGTCGACGTCATCCGGAGCCGCGGACGCATCGTCGTCGTCGGCATCCCGGACGCCGAGACCCACGACCACCACGCGCACACGCGCGACGCGCACCCGGAGCCTGCCGCATGACGCACATGGACCTCTGGTCGCAGCTGTTCGACTTCACCGACTACGGCGAGCTGCTCCTGCTCGTGAAGAACTCGATTTTCGCGGGCGCGGTGCTGGGGATCGTGGGCGGCCTGATCGGCGTCTTCGTGATGCAGCGGGACATGGCGTTCGCGGTGCACGGCATCAGCGAGCTGTCGTTCGCCGGCGCGGCGATCGCGCTGCTCTTCGGAGTGACGTGAACGTCGTCGCCGGGTCCCTCGTCGGCTCTCTGATCGCCGCGGTGCTGATCGGCGTCCTGGGAGCGAGGGCGCGCGACCGTAACTCGATCATCGCGGTCCTCATGCCCTTCGGGCTCGGACTGGGCATCCTCGCGCTCGCGCTCTATCCCGGCCGCAGCGCCAACAAGTTCGGCCTGCTGACCGGGCAGATCGTGTCGGTCGACGACCCGCAGCTCGGCTCGCTCCTCGTGATCGGCGCGATCGTGCTCATCGCCCTGCTGCTGATCTGGCGCCCGCTGACCTTCGACAGCCTGGATGCGGATGTCGCGGCCGCCCGCGGCATCCCGACCCGGTTCGTCGCGCTCGCGTTCATGATCCTGCTCGGGCTGGCCGTCGCCGTCTCCGTGCAGATCGTCGGCGCCCTGCTGGTGCTGTCGCTCCTCGTCACTCCGGCCGCCGCGGCGATGCGCATCTCGTCGTCGCCGCTCGGCGTGCCGATCATCAGCGTGGTGTTCGCCCTCGTGTCAGTCGTCGGAGGCATCCTGCTCGCGCTCGGCAGCGCGCTCCCGATCAGCCCCTACGTGACGACGATCTCGTTCCTCATCTACGTGGTCTGCCGCATCGTCGGCGGCCGCCGTGCGCGTCGCAGGTCGTCCGCGGCTTCACGGCGACTCGTGAGCCAGGCGGGCTAGCCTGGGATGGTGAAGCGGAACACCTGGCAGCGGGAGGCCGTCCGCGAGGCTCTGTCCTCGACGGAGGGCTTCATCAGCGCGCAGGGACTCCACCTGAGCCTGCACGAGGCCGGCTCCCCGATCGGGCTGGCCACCGTCTACCGCGCGCTCGCCGACCTCGCGGCCGAGGGGGACGCGGACTCGCTGCAGTCTCCCGAGGGCGAGAGCCTGTACCGGGCGTGCACCACCGGGCACCACCACCACCTGATCTGCCGCAACTGCGGACTGACGGTGGAGATCGAGGCGGACGCGGTGGAGCTGTGGGCCCGCCAGGCGGCGGCCGCGCACGGCTTCACGCAGGCGCAGCACGTGGTCGACGTCTTCGGTCTCTGCGCGGCGTGCACGGCGAAAGCTGATTTGGCCGCCCCCGCATCCATGCCGTAGCATGGTTGTTTGGCTGAGTGGGCTCCTCCCACTCCGTTAGCCGTGTACGAAACCCCATCCCTCATCGAATGGGAAGTCGTGCGCCGACAAGTGACCTTGGGTGGTGCCGTTTCAGCACCACGGTATTGGAGAAGAAAGCAATGGCAGCAGTGTGCCAGGTGACGGGAGCCGTTCCGGGCTTCGGTCACAACATCTCGCACTCGCACCGACGCACGAAGCGCCGGTTCGACCCGAACATCCAGAAGAAGACGTACTACGTTCCGTCGCTTCGCCGTAACGTCACCCTGACCCTGAGCGCCAAGGGCATCAAGGTCATCGACGCCCGTGGCATCGAGTCCGTGGTCAAGGACCTCCTGGCCCGTGGGGAGAAGATCTAACAATGGCGAAGCAGCAGGACATCCGTCCGATCATCAAGCTCCGTTCGACGGCGGGCACCGGTTACACCTACGTGACCAAGAAGAACCGTCGCAACAACCCCGACCGCCTCGTGCTCAAGAAGTACGACCCCGTAGTGCGCAAGCACGTCGACTTCCGAGAGGAGCGCTAAACATGGCCAAGAAGTCCAAGATCGCCAAGAACGAGCAGCGTAAGGTCATCGTTCAGCGCTGGGCCGCGAAGCGTGCCGAGCTGAAGAAGGCCCTCGTCGACCCGAACGGCACCGACGAGTCCCGCGAGGCCGCCCGCATCGGCCTGCAGAAGCTCCCCCGCGACGCTTCGCCGATCCGCGTCCGCAACCGTGACGCCGTCGACGGCCGTCCCCGTGGAAACCTCAGCAAGTTCGGTATCTCCCGTGTGCGCTTCCGCGACATGGCGCACCGCGGCGAGCTGCCCGGCATCACCAAGTCGAGCTGGTAATCCGGCCCGAGTGCATGCTCTGAGGGCGTCCGGCATCCGCCGGGCGCCCTTTTGCTGCCTTCCGCGCCCAAAACCCCCGGAAATCCGCGTGTTTCCGGGGGTTTCTGATACATTCGAGGCGGTCAACCGACCAAACGTAATGGCCCAGCGTGGCCTCAACCGTTCCACAAGAAAGCTGTAGAACCAGCACAAGGTCCGAGGAGGACACTCAATGGCTGACAACCTGAACAAGACCGAGCTCGTTGCCGCCGTCGCTGCGGCGTCGGGTCAGAGCCAGGCCACCGTCTCGAGCGTCGTCGACGCTTTCTTCAGCACCATCTCGGAGACCGTCGCCAAGGGCGGCAAGGTCACCATCCCGGGCTGGCTCGCCGCCGAGCGCAGTGAGACCGCTGCCCGCACCGGCCGCAACCCGCAGACCGGCGAGGAGATCTCGATCCCGGCCGGCCACCGCGTCAAGCTGACCGCGGGCTCGAAGCTCAAGGCTGCCGTCAAGTAGTCTTCGCAACGCTTGTCGAGGGCGGTGCCGCGTTGCGGTGCCGCCCTCGTCGTGTCTGCGGCCTTCCCTGCTGTGGGCGGCCGTCCAGGAGGATGGACGTAGGCTGGACGGGTGCCACGAATCCTCCGCGTGATCGGCCCTGCCGCCCTGCTCCTCGCAGGCGTCGCGGCCATGATCCTCGCACTCGCGTTCGGCGGCGGGGCGAACGCTCCCCTGCTCGCGGACCCGGGCGCGCTGGTGCGCTGGGGGCTTCCCGCCGCGACCCTCGTGGTCAACCTGAGCCTCGCCGGCACCGTCGGCGCGCTCGTGCTCGCGTGCTTCGCGTTCGCGCCTGACCGCGACGAGTACGGCAAGGCGCTCGACTTCGCCGCCGGCAGCGCCGGGGTCATGACCGTCGCCTCGGCCGTGACCGGCCTCTTCACCTTCGTCAGCGTCTCGAACGTGCCGTGGTCGTTCGACGCGACCTTCACCAACGGCCTCAGCTCGTTCGTCACGAGCGTTTCCCTCGGTCAGGCCTGGCTGGGCATCACCCTGATCGCCGCCGCCGTCACCGTGCTGTGCTTCGCCGTCCGCAATCAGACCGCGATCGTCTTCGTGACGCTCCTCGCCATGGCCACCGTCGTTCCCATGGCGCAGCAGGGGCACAGCGCAGAGGCCGCCGGCCACGACGCCGCCGTGACCTCCTTCGGTCTGCACGTGCTCTTCGCCGCGATCTGGCTCGGCGGTCTGGTGACGCTCATCGTCGTCAAGCAGACCCTCGGCAACGGCCGCCTCGTGACGGTACTGGAGCGATACTCCACCGTCGCGCTCGTCTGCTTCGTGGTGGTCGCGGCCTCCGGCTACGTCAACGCCGAGCTGCGGGTGGGCACGCTCGCCGAGCTCGCGACGCCGTACGGCATCCTGGTCCTGATCAAGGTCGCGGCGCTCGTCGCCCTGGGGCTGTTCGGACTCACCCAGCGCCGCTACCTCATCGGGCGCCTCAAGACCTCGGGCGAGCCGCGCAGCTTCTGGTGGATCGTCGTGGCCGAGCTCGCGTTCATGGGCATCGCCTCCGGTGTGGCGGCCGCGCTCGCGCGCACGGTGACGCCGGTGCCGCAGACCCGCGCGGCGACGCCCACGCCCGCCGAGATCCTGACGGGCGAGAAGCTGCCGCCGGAGCTGACCTGGGGCCGCCTGTTCACCTCGTGGAACTTCGACCTGCTCTGGGTGCTCGCCTGCGGTTTCGCGCTGTTCTTCTACTTCGCGGGCGTCTGGCGCCTTCGCAAGCGCGGCGACGCTTGGCCGATCTACCGCACGGTCCTGTGGACGCTGGGCATCGCGCTCCTCTTCTACATCACCAACGGCGGCGTGAACGTCTACGAGAAGTACCTGTTCTCGGCGCACATGTCGGCCCACATGGTGCTCACGATGGCCGTCCCGCTCCTGCTCGTCCCGGGCGCGCCGGTGACGCTTGCGGCCCGCGCGATCCGCAAGCGGCGCGACGGCTCGCGCGGCGGACGCGAGTGGATGCTGCTCGCTGTGCATTCCCGCTTCGCGGCCGTGATCTCGAACCCCATCGTCGCGGCGGTGCTGTTCGCCGGATCGCTGTGGGCGTTCTACTACACGCCGATCTTCCGCTGGGCGACGACCGACCACATCGGGCACGAGTGGATGATCGTGCACTTCCTCATCACCGGGTACCTGTTCGTGCAGTCGCTGATCGGGATCGATCCGGTCAAGTACCGGCTCCCGTACCCGTTCCGGCTGCTGCTCCTGCTGCTGACGATGGCGTTCCACGCCTTCTTCGGGCTGTCGATCATGCAGATGCACGGCCTGATGCTCGCCGACTGGTTCGGGGCGATGGGCCGCACCTGGGGCGACTCCCCGCTGGTCGACCAGCAGACCGCGGGCGGCATCGCGTGGAGCATCGGCGAGATCCCGACGGTCATTCTCGCGATCGTGGTGGCCGTCCAGTGGAGTCGCAGCGACGAGCGCGAGACGAAGCGGCGCGACCGCAACGCCGACCGTACCGGCGATGCCGAGCTGCAGGCGTACAACGAGCGGCTGGCACGCATGGCCGACCGCGATCGCGCCGTCCGCTAAGGACCCTGCGCCACCACGATGGCCAGGGACCCGTCCGGGCGGATGGTGACGCGGCTGAGCTCCATCGAGAACCGCACGTCGTCGCTGCGCTGAGAGACGGTCCCGTCGAACAGCGATTGCACGGTCACATCGATATGGGCGACGCCGACCATCTGCCCCGTCTCCCAGGCGTCGTCGCCAGGGCGGAGCTGGACCGCGGGGTAGGTGACCATCGACCACGCCGGGTCGCCCTGAACGCGGTCGTCGATCTCGACGCCGAACGGGCAGCCCGCCGGCTGCAGCACCTTCTGGGCGGCGCACGCGTCCAGGAAGGCGTTCACCTGCTTCTGCACCTCGGCCGTGAACGCGCGCGTCGGCTGCGCATCCACGACCGTCTCGGTCACCGTCCCGGGCGCGGGAGCGGTGACGACGGGGGCTGCGCGGACGTACTTCGACGCGTGTGAGAGCTCGAGCGGTGCGAGGGGCAGGACGACGTAGTCGGCGGAGACGCTGAAGGTGCCGGGCTGATCCGGTGAGGCGGCGCGGGGGTGGACCGTGTGCCGGCCGACCCGGAAGTCGTCGGCGTGAGCCACGGTGATCCGGGACACGCCGACCGGCGTGGAGTCGAACCTCCACGTGGGCAGAACCCCGAGAACCGACCCCGCCTGGCGCACGCGGAAGGACGCGGTCACCGGCCGTCCGTCCGCTGTCGCCTTCACGACGACGGTGTGGACGTGGTCCGGTCCCTCGGTGTCGGAAGCGACCGTCACGTCCCGGATGGTGGGAAGGATGTCCGAGCGCAGCAGCTCCCGCGACGCCGCGGGAGACAGCCCGGCGGCCCGCAAGGCGCTCGCCGTCGGCGCCGCGCCGGGCATCGCCAGGGCCTCGGGCAGGCTGTGGGCGGCGATCGAGGAGGCGAACGCGCCGACGAACCCCGTCGGGCTGTAGTACGCCCGCTGCACCGCGCCGAGCGCCGCGACGAATGCCGCGATCAGCAGCACGCCGATCCCCGACCAGAGCAGGACGACGCGCGTGAGCGTGCGCGAGTCCCCCACAGCCATGCAGCCATCCTAGGGTCCTGTGGATGAGCGGCAGCCGCGCCGCCCGCGGGGTTAGAGTAGTCCGGCACGCCGGGCGAGACGGAAAGGGGAAGGCATGGGCCGTCTCTCCCTCTCGTCCGAGCAGCAGGCCGTATTCGACCTCATCGAGAACACGCGCGAGCACGTCTTCGTGACCGGCCGCGCCGGCACCGGCAAGTCGACGCTGCTCAACCACCTGTCGTGGAACACCGAGAAGTCGCTCGTCATCTCCGCGCCTACGGGCGTCGCGGCGCTGAATGTCGGCGGGCAGACCATCCACTCGCTGTTCCGCCTGCCCATCGGCGTCATCGCCGATCACGCGATCGACCAGAGCGCCGAGTTGCGCAAACTGCTCAACAGCATCGACACGCTCGTGATCGACGAGGTGTCGATGGTCAACGCCGACCTGATGGATGCGGTCGACCGCAGCCTGCGGCAGGCCCGGCAGCGTGCGGGCGAGCCCTTCGGCGGGGTGCAGGTGGTGCTGTTCGGCGATCCCTACCAGCTCGCGCCCGTGCCGGGCGACAGCGAGGAGCGGGCCTACTTCGCCGACACCTACCGGTCGATGTGGTTCTTCGACGCGAAGGTCTGGCAGGAGACGGACCTGCGGATCGTGGAGCTGCTGCAGGTGCACCGTCAGCACGAGTCCGACTTCCGCTTCATGCTCAACGCCGTGCGTCACGGGCAGGTGACGAAGGAGATCGCCGACCGGCTGAACGAGGTGGGCGCACGCCCGGCGCCGGACGACGGGACGATCACGCTCGCCACCCGCAACGACACCGTCAACCGGATCAACGCGCAGGCGCTCGGCCGCCTCCCCGGCCGCGCCCTGACGGCGAAGGCGGAGGTCAGCGGTGACTTCGGCGGCCGGAACTATCCCGCCGACGAGACCCTGGAGCTCAAGGTCGGCGCGCAGGTGATGTTCCTGCGGAACGACGTCGGTCAGGGCGACGGGCCGCGCTGGGTGAACGGCACCATCGGCACCGTCACGAAGATCGACTCCAACGTCTACGTCGAAGTCGACGGCGAGGTGCACGAGGTCGAGCCGGCGATCTGGGAGAAGTTCCGGTACACCTGGTCGCCCGAGACGAAGAAGCTGACCAAGGACGTCGTGGCCGAGTTCACGCAGTTCCCGCTGCGGCTGGCCTGGGCGGTCACCATCCACAAGTCGCAGGGCAAGACCTACGATGCCGCGATCATCGACCTCGGCACGCGCGCCTTCACCTCGGGCCAGACCTATGTGGCGCTGAGCCGGATCACGACGCTCGAGGGCCTGTACCTGACCCGGCCGCTGCGGCCGAGCGACATCACCGTGGACCCGGACGTCGAGCGCTTCATGCGCGACGCGCGCCCGGTGACGATGCCGGTCGCCCAGGCGGCGGCCCGATGATCGGAAGGGGACGGACGTGGCGGTGACCTTCGTCATGGACTTCAGCGACGGCCAGCACGTCGAGACCAGCGGCAACGGCGTCATCGGCCGCAACCCGGCCGTTCACGCCCCGGGCACCGAGATGGAGGACCCGGGTCACGTCGAGCTGATCACGGTCCAGGACGACGCCAAGTCGGTCTCCCGCGCACACCTGGCCTTCGGGCAGTACGACGGCGTGTTCTGGGTCATGGACCTGGGCTCGGCGAACGGCACGACGATCACCTACCCGGGCGAGGGGACGTTCGCGTGCGATCCGAAGACCCGGCACGAGGTCGACCCGGGATCGGTCGTGCGCTTCGGGAGCGTGTCGTTCGCGCTGACGCGGCGCTGACGCCCTCCGCGCCGCCCAGCGGGGTCAGTGGTGGTGGTGCACCGTCACGGCGGCGACACCCGCATCCGTGAGCGTCAGCGCGGGGATGGTGATCGCGCTCACCGCGCACGCGCTCAGCACGAGTCCGAGGAAGAAGCGCAGGAAGCTGTTCCGACCGCTGGTGGGCCGATGCCGCCGGACGACCACTGCGGCGGTCGCGGCGACCGCGACGTCGAGCAGAGAGGCGACGCCCATCGGCACGAGCGGCAGGGCGATGGCGGTGCCGCCGGAGGCTGTTGCGCCCGCGATGGCGAGCGCGGCCCACATCCCGACCGGCAGGAGGGCCAGTGCCGGGATGAGGCGGAACGCCGGGGGAAGTCCTTCGCCAGCGTCGCCGCAGCCCACACCAGCTCGCCGACGGCGAGCACGAGGAAGGCTGCGAGCAGAGCAGGGGGTGCGCTGGGGGCGAGGGCCGCGTGAAGCAGCCCCGCCCCCAGCGCGGCCACGGCGAGGAACGCGCGCGTCGCCGGGCCCACCGCGACGGCCCGAGGGGCCGAGGCGACGGGGGCGACGCGCAGCGTCTCCGTGATCCTGCTCATGGGAGCCGTGGCCCCGCCGATCAGGCGGCGGCCGGGGTGGCGCGGGTCGCGCGGTCGGCGCCGAGGCCGGTGCCGAGCAGGACGATCGCGCTCACGAGGTGGAGGAAGTGGTCGGGGGTGTTCAGGGCCAGGATGTTGGCGCCCGTCCCCACGAGGAAGAAGCCGACGATGCCGAGCAGCAGGTACACGGCGCCGACAGTGATGTTGACGGCCTTCGCAGCCGCGACCCGGGTGAGGCCCGCGATCAGCAGAGCGGCACCGATGAGGAGGTGCGCGATGTTGTGCAGCGGGTTCACCTCGAAGATGCCGAGCAGCAGGCCGCCCTTGGTGGCGACGAAGCCGACGCCGCCGGTGACCGCGAAGCCGAGGAGACCGACGAGCAGGTAGACCGCACCGAAGATGGTGGCCACCAGACGATTCGGTGAGTTGCGCATTGTGTCGTTCCTTCCTTAGGACGGCGCACGGACGCGCGCCTCACTTTCCCTTCGAAGCGTCGTCCGAATCGGATTGCGGCCAAAGCCCCTTGCGCGACGGCAAGGAATCTGCCGCACGTTACAATCGCTGGACACGCAGCACCGAAGGCGGGGAGTACGGATGCGACGAGACACCAGGTTCGGGCGACTCGCGCTCGCGGCGACCGCGGGGCTCGTGGCTCTCGTCCTGGCGGGCTGCACGTCGTCGCCGGGGAGCGCGAACGCGCCGTCCCAGCAGCCGGGCGGCTTCTCGAAGGACGTCGAGAAGCGGCTGGAGACGGCCGTGACGGATGCGATGACGCTGGCCGATGCCTCCGCCGGTTTCGCGGGCGTCTGGGCGCCCTGGGCGGGCAGCTGGACGACGGCGCAGGGGACGACCACCCGCGCCGGTTCGACGCCGGTGACGACGGACATGACGTTCCGCATCGGGCAGAACACGACCCCGATGACCTGTACCGTCCTGCTGGAGCTGGTCGACGAGGGCCGGATCGAGCTGGACGACGCCCTGACCAAGTGGCTGCCCGGCATGGTCGGCGTCGACGGCGTGACGATGCGCGAACTGTGCCAGAACACCTCCGGCATCAACGACCACACGGGCGCGCTGAACCCGAAGTTCCTCATGAACCCGACCCGTCAGTGGCCCCCGCTGGAGCTCGCCAGCGATGGGATCGCCATGGAGCGCTACGGCACGCCCGGCGAGAAGTACGGCCCCTCGGCGACCAACGCGATCCTGGTCGGGATGGCGTTGCAGAACGCGACGAGCAAGAGCTGGCAGCAGCTCTACAAGGAGTACGTCTTCGACAAGCTGGGCATGACCAAGAGCGTGCTGCCCGACAACGGCACGCTGACTCCCCCGGCCCCCACCCGGCCGGATACTCGGTCGGCCTGGATGGAGCGGGCGCCGTCGTCTGCAAGCCCATGCGGGACGTCACGAAGATGTCGCCGTCGCTCGGCTGGACCTCGGGAGGCGTCGTCTCGAACCTGGACGACCTCCGGTCGTTCGGCCAGGCGCTCGCGAAGGGAAGCCTTCTGAGCGAGAAGTCGCGCGCCGCCCAGGTGGACGCCGTGGTCAACGGCGAGTCGTGGCAGCGCTACGGTCTCGGCGTCCAGCTGCTCGGCCCTCTGCGCGGAAGCAGCGGAGCCGTCCCCGGCTACCTGTCGGCCGTCTTCTCGGACCCGAAGTCCGGGCTGACGATCGTCGTCGCCCTGAACAACTCGACTCCGGGTGCGCCGTTCGCCCAGTCGCTGGCGCAGCGGCTGGCATCCATCGCGTCCAAGCTCCCGCCGAAGCAGAAGGGCCTGAAGGCGGTGGCGTCTCTGCCCTGGTCGGAGCAGCAGACGATCGACGCCATGACGAAGACGGCGCCCTGCCCCGCCAAGAAGGCTGGCTGAGCCCTAAGCGCCCGCCAGGGCCGCCAGCTCGGCACGCACCGGGAACGCGTCGTCCTCGAGTACGAGCTGCAGGGCGGCTCCTGTCGCGCGGTTGACGATGACCGGCGCGAGCAGGTTGACTGTGCTGCCCTCGTGCGACGGCGTCACGACGACGAGCAGCAGCGCCTCCTCGGGCTCCGAGATGCCCAGCTCGGCGGCGCGGTCGTCCGGCAGTTCGGGCGAGTAGCCGGGAAGGTGCCGCGAGGCGTCGATCGTGAACAGCCGGATCTCCGGTCGCTCGACCGAGGCGAGCGTGTAGAGGCCGTCGGCGCCGGCCACCGGCTCCAGGGTGAAGACGTCAAGCGGCTCCAGGCCGGGCGGCGGGGCGAGGAAGCGGACCGCGCTCATCGGAGGAAGTCCATCAGCGTCGGCTGCAGCACGCGCGCCGTGACGGCGATCGCGGTCTGGTAGTTCACGTCCTGGGTCTTGAGGTCGAGGATGACCTTGCTGAGGTCCACATCCTCCAGCGACGAGCGCTGGCCCTCGAGAGCGTTCGCGCCGACGGCGAGGGCGTCCTTCGCCTTATCGATGCGGGTCTGGCGTCCGCCGACCTCCGCGTGCTCTCCCACGATCGCCTTCATCCTGTCGTCGATCTGTGCCAGCCGCGGAGTGACGTTGACGCCGTTCCGCAGGTCGCTGGCGACGTTGTCGATCAGCGCGAACACCGAGGAGGCGCCGGTTCCGAAGGCCGCCGCTCCGTCCGCATCCACCCGCACCGTGGTGTCGGGGCCGATCCTGCGCTCCACTGTACTTCCCGCCGCACCCGTGAACGAGTAGTCGGGCTGGAAGGCGACGCCCGCGTCGGAGTTGCCCGCGAAGACCGTGCGGCCCAGGTAGGTCGTGTTCGCGAGCCCCAGGAGGCTCTGCTTGATGCCGTCGAGCTCCGTCGCGATCGACTCCTTCGCCTCGGTCGACATCGAGCCGTCGTTGGCCCCCTGGACCGTCAGGTCGCGGAAGCGGTGCATCAGCGTCTCGACCGACGTCAGCGCGGAGTCCGCCGTCGTCAGCCACGCGTCGCCGTTGCTCACGTTGCGCTGGTACTGGGAGGTCGCGGCCGCGTCGGAGCGGACGCCCATGGCGCTCGCCGTGGCCGTCGGGTCGTCCGACGGCTTGTTGAGGAGCCGTCGGCTGGTCGCCTGGTCGTAGAGCTGCGCCTGCCGCTGCAGGCTGAGCTGCAGGTTGCGCTGCGCGTTGAGCGTCTGGGTCGCGTTGGTCACTCGGCTGATCACGGTCATCTCCCGACGAGTCCGGTGTGGTTGATGAGCACATCGAGGGCTTCGTCCACGGCGGTCATCACGCGCGCGGCGCCCTGGTAGGCGTGCTGGAAGGACAGCATGTTCATGTTCTCCTCGTCCAGGTCGACGGAGGCGCCGGCCAGCTGCGCGTTCGTGGCGGAGCTGGTGGCCATGTCGGCGAGGTCGGACTGCTGCTGCTCGGTCTTGCTGGCGACGCCCACGCGGACGACGAAGGCCGACCACTGCTTGTCGACCGCGTTGGTGCCGGTGCCGAGCTGGCTGATGGCGTCCGCGATGCTGCCGTCCGCTCCCCCGGCCCCCGCGGCGCCGGTGGCGATCTGCCCGACGCCGGTTGGGACCACGGAGAGGCCGAGCGCGGCGGGCTTGGTCGGGTCGATGGCGAAGAAGTCGAGGCCGGTGGCGCCGGTGGGCGTCGTGCCGGTCTGGTGGACCGCGTTCACCCGCTGCGCCAGGGTGACCGCGAAGGCGTTGTAGCTGGCCGCCGCCTCGGCCAGTACGCCGCCCGTTCCGTTCGCGTCGGCCGGGGCGAGGGTGGAGAGCGCGCCGGCGATCGAGCCGCCCTCCATCGCGATAGCCGCGCCAGGACGGTACGCCCACTCCAGCCGGGGCGGGTCGCCGGCGGCATCGGCCAGCCGGTTCGCGCCGGCGGCCTTGACGGCGTTGGCCGTGGTGCCCGAGACGAGCGCGTTGCCGCCGACCAGCACATCCACGGTGCCGTCGTCGTTCGGCCGCACGACTCCGCCTGCCAGCTTGGCGATGGAGGTGGTCAGCAGGTCGCGGCGGTCCATCAGCTCGTTCGCCGACTGTCCACCGGCGAGGGCCGAGCGGATGCGCCCGTTGAGGTCCGCGACCTCGGTGGCGGCGCTGTTGAGGTCGTTCACCATGCCGTCGACGTTCGACCGGAGGGCGGTCCACTGATCGTCGACCGCGCGGTAGCCGGTCTGCAGCTGGGTGACCAGGCTGCCCGCCTGCCCGAGCAGCACCCCGGCGGGTGCCTGCTCCCCCGCCTGGTTGGCGACGTCGCCCCAGGCGGACCAGAACTTCTGCAGGGAGGCGGAGAGCCCATTGGTCCCGGGCTCGTTCAGCGACGTCTCGAGCGCGTCGAGAGCGGCCGCCCGGGTGTTCGTGTAGCCCGAGAGCGCGGTGGTGCTGCGCACGCGGGCGTCTACCGCGGCGTCGTCGAGCCGCTGGATGCCGTCCACGCTGACGCCCTGCCCGGGGCGGACTCCCCGCTGAACAGTCCGACCGTGTTCAGCGCAGGGACGCCGGAGGTGTTGACCCGCTGGCGGGTATAGCCGGCGGTGTTCGCGTTGACCAGGTTCTGGCCCACCACATCCAGCCCGGCCTTGGCGGCGACGAGCCCGGTGTAGGCGGTGTTGAGGCCGCTGAACGTGCTCATCAGGCCTCCGTGTCGAAGAAGCGCGCGGTGTCGCCCAGGCTGCCGGTGCCGCCCGCGCCGTAGACGCCGGGGTCGTCGCCGGCGCCGGAGAGCGAGCTCAGCGTCTCCTGCGTCGACCGGGCGGCCTCCCGCAGCAGACGCTCGTTGGTGTCGCGCACCTCGGCGATCTGGGCGGTGAGCTCGGTCATGGCGGCGAGATGCGAGCCGAAGATGTCGGACCAGATGCCGTCGGGCGCGGCGGTGGCGAGCTCGCGGAGGGTCGCATCCGGACCCAGCCCCCACTCCTCGGCGACGGCGGCGACCTCGACGGTGCGCGCCAGGCCGACGGCGCGCATGCGCTCGATGACCTGCTCGACCTCACGGGTGGCGTGCGAGATCCACCGGGACTTGCCGGCGATCAGCAGCAGCTGCTCCTCCTCCAGCTTGAAGAGCAGGAGCTCCAGCAGCTCGCGCTCCTTCCACAGCTGGGCAGAGAGCTCGCTCGCGGCCATGTCGCTACCAACTTCCTCGTGAGTCGATGTGCGCACCTGGTCTCCTCGGGTCTGAAAGGCGGTGGATGTCATCCCCGCCACACCAGACCATCGGCACGCTTGCGCCCGATGTTAGGCGCGGCGGCACGCGCGCGGCGATCACGACCTACCGGACTGCGGACACTGCCAGCATTCCCCGTACTGGGGGTACGTGCTGCCCCGTAATGGGGGCAGGAAGCATGCATTCTGAGCAGACCCGAATTGTTACCGTGAACAACGAAAGACCCCTAGCACCTTCGCTCGGCACCCGACTAAGCCCGAGCGTCCACCGCACCGCCCGAGTACCGAGAGACGTCCTTCCCGAAAGAGGACGTCGCAACGTATCCGTCCGATGAAGAGGGGTCGCCCAGCGTGAACCGGAACGAACGCAACGCGCTCGTCGTCGAGAACCTGCCGCTCGTCGGCTACCTGGTCTCCGACTTGTGCTCGCGCGCGACGCACCTGTCCCGCGACGACCTGGCCTCCGCCGGAGCCGTGGCCCTCGTCCAGGCGGCCGACGCCTATGACGCCGGCACCGGCGTCCCGTTCGGCGCGTACGCCCGCACCCGGATCGTGGGGGCGCTCGCCGACGAGCTGCGCGCGTCCGACTGGGCCACCCGCGGCGCGCGCAAGCGGATCAAGGAGACGCTGGCGGTGCAGGAGAGCCTGACCGCCTCCCTCGGCCGCGCGCCGAGCGTCGACGAGATCGCCAACGCGCTCGGTGTCGACCGCGAGACGGCCGCCGCCGGCCTGGCCGACGCCTCTCGCACCGTCAGCGCCCTCGACGAGACCATCGAGCCGCTGCTCGTGGCCGACATCCCCGGCCCCGCCGACGCGCTCCTCGCCGACGAGCAGACCGCCTACGTACGCGCCGCGGTCGCCGCCCTCCCCGACCGGATGCGCATGATCGTCGAGGCCATCTACTTCGACGACCGCACGGTCACCGAGATCGCCGACGAGCTCGGCATCACCCACTCCGCCGTCTCCCAGCAGCGCTCCGAGGCCATCCGCCTCATGCGCGAGGGGATGGCGACCCACTACGCCGACGAAGGAGACCCCGTCGTCATCGAGGCGAAGACCTCGCAGGCCCGGCGCAGCGCGTATCTCGCGCGCCTTGCGCAGCGCGCCGTCGCGAACGTGTCCCGCCTCTCCCCACGTCGCCGACCTCGGCGAAAGCGTCCTGAGACGCTTCGCTAACGGGACGGCAGCGACAGCCGATAGAGGCTGATGCGGACCACGGAAGGGCCGCGGACCACCACCCAGTCATGGAGGAAACATCATGGGTATGCAGATCAACACCAACATCGCGGCGAACAACGCCTACCGCAACCTGAACAACACGCAGAGCGACCTCTCGAAGTCGCTCGAGAAGCTGTCCAGCGGCCTCCGCATCAACCGTGCGGCGGACGACGCGGCCGGCCTCGCCATCTCTGAGGGCCTGAAGTCGCAGGTCGGCGGTCTGACCGTCGCCGCCCGCAACGCTCAGGACGGCATCAGCGTCGTGCAGACCGCTGAAGGCTCGCTCACCGAGGTCCACTCCATCCTGCAGCGCATGCGCGACCTCGCTGTGCAGGGCGGCAACGACTCGAACAACGCGACCTCGCGCGCGGCGATCCAGACGGAGGCGGACGAGCTCGGCAAGGAGCTCTACCGCATCACCAACGGCACGAACTTCAACGGCATCGACCTGCTCAAGGGCGGTACGTTGACGTTCCAGGTGGGCGCGGGCTCGACGGCGAACGACAGCATCGACGTCAACCTCGCCAACGTGGCGACCTCGGTCGGCGCGCTGGCTTCCGCTGACGGCGTGGCGAACCCGACGGGCTTCGACGTCACCGACAACGCGGCTGCGAAGACGACGATCACCGCGATCGACGGGGCGATCGACGCGATCTCGACTGCTCGTTCGACCCTCGGCGCCTCGCAGAACCGCTTCGAGTCGGCTGTCCGCAGCCTCAACGTCTCGAAGGAGAACCTGTCGGCCGCGTCCAGCCGCATCACCGACACCGACATGGCGGAGGAGATGGTGAAGTACACCCGCTCCAACATCCTGTCGCAGGCCGGCACGGCGATGCTCGCTCAGGCGAACCAGTCCAACCAGGGCGTCCTGCAGCTGCTCCGCTGATAGGCACGGCGGCCGGGCGCTGACCCCAAAGCGCGCCCGGCCGCCGCACCACACCGCACCACGTCGTAGGAGGGAGACCACCGCATGGGCATGGCTGTCGACGGGCTCATCAGCGGCCTGCAGACCACCGACCTCATCAACAGCCTCATGCAGGCGGAGGCGATCCCGCAGACCCTGTTGAAGAACAAGGTCACCGACTCCCAGACCTACATCACGGCGATGCAGACCCTGAACGGCAAGGTCGCCGCTCTGGCCGACGCCGCCGGGAAGCTGGCGAAGCCGGCCGGAACGGATCTGCACACCGCGACCTCCACCTCCACCGCCGTCACCGCGACCGCCGGAACCGGCGCCGTGGACGGCACCATCGACTTCACCGTGGACAAGCTGGCGCAGTCCCAGGTCACGGTGACCGGTCCGCTCACCCAGTGGCCGGACCAGCCGCCGACGCTCACCTTCGTCGCCGCCGACGGAACGATGAAGCAGGTCACGGCCGGCAGCTCTTCGCTCGCAGATGTGGCCGCGGCCATCAACCAGGCGGGCGTGGGCGTCAGCGCCACCCAGGTCGCCGCCGGCCTGGACCCCGCGACCGGTCAGCAGCTCTACCGCCTGCAGCTCAGCTCGACGAAGACCGGAGCCGCCGGCGCCTTCACGGCGTACCGCGGCACCCCCGCCGACGTGACGGCGGGCACCGCGACCAACCTGCTCTCCGATCCCGGCGCCGCGCAGGTGCGTGCCGCTCAGGATGCGCAGCTCACCCTCTGGGCCGGCACCGGCGCCGCGCAGACCGTGACCAGCTCGACCAACACGTTCTCGGATGTGCTCCCCGGCGTCTCGGTCTCGGTGACCGCCGCCTCCACCACTCCGGTCACGCTGACCGTGGCACGCGACGACGCGAGCCTCGCCGCGGCGGCGAAGTCCCTCGTCTCCAGCGTGAACGACATCTTCACGCTGATCGCCGACAAGCAGGCCGTCGCCACCACCACCGATTCGGCGGGTGGAACGGTCGTGACGGGCGGCGCGTTCACCGGCGACTCGACGACGCGCGACGTCAACCAGAAGCTGGTGGATGCGATCAGCGGCCCCGTCAACGGGGTCTCGCCGTCGACCTACGGCATCAGCATCCAGCGCGACGGCACGGTGACCTTCGACCAGGACACGTTCACCGCAGCGATGGCCGCCGACCCGGACGCGGTGAAGGGCGCCCTCACCACGATCGCCCAGCGCGTCGCCGACGCCTCGACGGCCGCCAGCGACACCTACACCGGCTCGCTCTCGCTGCGTATCAAGGGCGAGCAGTCGACAGTCAAAGACCTCAACGACCAGATCACCGACTGGGACACGCGGCTGGCCGACCGCCGCTCGACCCTCGAGAAGACCTATGCGAACCTCGAAGTCCAGCTGCAGCAGCTGCAGTCCCAGTCCTCGTGGCTGACCGGCCAGCTTTCGTCTCTTCCCTCTGCGAGCGCATGATGAACGTCCTCACCTCCGCGGCGGCCAAGCTGTCGGCCTACAACCGCGACAGCGTCCTGTCGGCCAGCCCGGCGCGCCTGCTCACGATGCTCTACGACCGCCTGCTGCTCGACCTCACCCGCGGCGAGGCCGCGCTCTCGGCGCAGCAGTGGCCGACCGCGTGGGAGAACCTTCGGCACGCGGACCAGATCGTCGCCGAGCTGGCGGGCAGCCTCCGTGTCGACCTGTGGGACGGCGCAGAGGGCCTGCTCCAGCTCTACGGCTACCTCGCCGATCTCATCGTGGGCGGGATGATCGAGCGCGACCCGGCGAAGGTGCGTGAGGCCATCGAGCTCGCCGAGCCGCTGCGGCAGACCTGGCACGAAGCCGCAGGGCTGCTACCGGCGGCGGGTGCGACCGACGCGGGGCGGGACCTCGGTGTCGCCTGACACGGTGCGCGACGACGGTCTCGGCTGGTCGGACGCCCTCGACCGGATGGAGAGCGAGCTGCACGGCGCTCTCGCGCAGGTGGACCCTGTCCCCTGGCGTCCGCCGATCGCTCTCGGCCCGATCCCGCCCGAGCTGCAGGAGCGCGCGGCGCGTCTGCTCGAGGCCCAGCTGCACACCATCCGGTACCTGGAGGACGTCCGTCAGACGACGGCGCGGCACCTGGCCGCCGTCCGCGCTGTACCCCGGTCCGAGGTCGGGCCGCACCCGGTGTATTTCGATCTGATCGGCTGACTCCCCCACACGTTGTCCACCTGTGGATAACTCTGTTGAGAACGCGTGGATGAATGCATTATCGGTGTGGAGGACACGCGCGGGATGTGTGGACATTCAGATTCCCAGCTTTGTAAAAGATACCTTGATCAGGGATTTTCTGGCGTCCCACGCCGATTCGAAGGTCTCTTCGAAAACACACGCTTGTAATTCACACCGGGGTACAAGCTGTGGATGACGTTGTGAGAATCGCCCACCGAACGTCCCCCGAACTAGGGCGCTAACGGCGGGGGAGAAGCGGCCGATAGCTCTTCCTGAGCACGGATCGCTCATCGACTGGCCACGGATGGGCCGCCCCACGACCCTGGAGTGCAGCTGTGCTCGAATCCGTGACCAGTGCCGCCCTCGCGAGCGCCCTCGACGGCCTCGCCGCGCGTCAACGCGCCATCGCGAACAACATCGCCAACGTCAACACGCCGGGCTACACCGCCGAGCGCGTCTCCTTCGAGGACGCCCTCGCCGCCTCCGTCGCCGATCATGACGGGCACGTCACGGCGTCCACCGCGCGCTCCCTCGAGCCGACGCGTCTCGACGGCAACAACGTCAACCTCGACACCGAGACGCTGTCGAACGTCGACACCGTCCTGCGTTTCCAGTTCGCCTCCCAGGCGGCCGGCAACCAGTTCTCGGCCGTCCGGGCCGCCCTCAAGACCACCTGACCGATCCCTCCAGGAGCTGAACATGACCTTCGACGCCATCGGGATCGCCGGAACCGGCCTGACCCTGCACCGCAAGTGGCTGGACGCCATCTCGGACAACCTCGCCAACATCAACACGGCCAAGCCGACCGACGGCGCCGCCTTCCAGGCCCGGTACATCGTGGCTCAGGAGGGGGAGGGCGTCTCGGGCGCATACGTCGCCGGCGCCGCGTACGGCAGCGCGGAGGGACGGATGGTGTACGAGCCCGACAACCCCGTCGCCGATGCGAAGGGGTACGTGCGGTACCCCGACATCGACCTGTCGGAGCAGATGGGCGCCCTGATCATGGCGCAGCGCGGCTACCAGGCCAACGCCGGCGTCGTCGACCGCGCCAAGGAGACCTACCAGGCAGCGCTCCAGATCGGGAGGAACTGATGCCCATCCCCGCCATCGGAGCCGTCTCGGGCGTCAGCGCCGCGAGCGGGCTCTCCGCGACCCAGGCCACCACCGGGACCGGCGCCGCGTCGTTCGGCAACGCGCTCACCGGAGCCGTCGACAACCTGCAGCAGCTGCAGAGCACGAGCGACACGCTCGCCATCAAGGCGGTCACCGGCAACCTCGACGACATCCACGACGCGACCCTGGCGTCCACCCGCGCCCAGGTCACCCTCGAGCTCGTCGCCGGGGTGCGCAACAAGGCCGTCGACGCGTTCAACGAGATCATGCGGATGCAGGCCTGATGCCCCAGCAGGTGACCAGTTTCTTCCGGCGGCTCGGCGACACGATCCGCGGCTTCAGCGTGGCCCAGCGGGTCATCGCCGTCATCGGCATCGCCGTGGTGGGCCTCGGCGCGACCGGTCTGGCGCTGTGGGCATCGCAGCCGTCGTACACGCCGCTGTTCTCCGGCGTGGCCGCGTCGGACGTCTCGGCGATCGTCGATCAGCTGCGCACCGACAACGTCCCGTACCAGCTGACGGACGGCGGTTCGACCATCCTCGTGCCCCAGGAGAAGGTGTACGACGAGCGGATCAAGGCCGCCTCGGCGGGCCTGCCGGCGTCGAACACGGGCGGCTACTCGCTGCTCGACAAGATGGGCGTCACTTCCTCCGAGTTCCAGCAGAACGTCACCTACAAGCGGGCGATGGAGGGCGAGCTCAGCAACACCATCGGTGCGATGAAGGGCGTCAAGACCGCCTCGGTGCGCCTGGCGATCCCCGAGGAGACGGTGTTCGCGGCCGAGAAGAAGGACCCGACCGCCTCCGTCTTCGTGGAGCCGCAGAGCGGCGTGACGCTGAGCGCGGATCAGGTGCAGGCTATCGTGCACCTCACCAGCGCGGCCGTCCCCGGCATGAAGCCGACCGATGTGGCCGTCGTGGACGCGGACGGCACGGTGCTCAGCACGGTCGGCGGCGGAGCGACCGGGGGAGCGGACAAGCAGGCGAGCGACTACGAGACCCGCGTGAAGTCGGCGGTGCAGGAGATGCTGGACAAGGTGGTCGGCGCGGGCAACGCGACGGTTGCCGTAGCGGCGGACGTCAGCACCGAGTCGGCGCAGCGGACCGAGGAGTCGTTCACGGCTCCGACCAACGCCCCGTCGCTGAGCGAGTCGACGCAGAAGGAGACCTACACCGGCTCGGGCAGCGGATCGAGCGCCGGCGTGCTCGGCCCCGACAACATCGCCGTCCCGAACGGCGGCAACGGCAACGGCACCTTCAACTCCGAGTCGAGCACGAAGGACAACGCGGTCGACAAGGTGACCGAGCAGCGCACCATCCCGGCCGGCGCCATCAACCGGCAGACGGTGTCCGTCGCGCTGAACTCCGACGCGGTGAGCGGCGTCAGCGCCAACGAGGTCCGCAGCCTCGTCAACGCGGCTGCCGGCATCGACATCAAACGCGGTGACTCGGTCAGCGTCGAGATGGTGCCGTTCAGCAAGGCCGGCGCGACCGAGGCGGCCAAGGCGCTGCAGGAGGCGAAGGATGCTGCGGCCGCCGAGCAGCTGACGAGCATCATCCGCACGACGGTCATCGCGGCGGCGGTCGTCGCCGTGGCGATCATCGCGTTCATCCTCATCCGCCGCGGACGCCGCCGCGCCGCCGAGAGCGCCGAACTGGCGCAGGACGCGGACACGCTCGCGCTCGAGGGCGGACTCTTCCCGATCGCACTGGAGCAGGCCGCACCGACCGTGCCGATGCAGCTCGACCCGGTGCCCGACCTCCCGGACCCGGGCGAGCTGGAGGCGACCCGCCGCAAGGCGGAGATCGAGGCGCTGGCCGAGCGCGACCCGCAGCGCACGGCCGAATTCCTCCGCAGCCTCATGGATGATCGGGCCGGCGTATGAACGCGACTCTGACCGGCGCGCAGAAGGTCGCCGTGGTGCTGATGAACATGGACCAGCAGCGCGCGGCACAGGTGATGAAGCAGTTCTCCGACGAGGAGGCCGACGAGATCACCGCGGAGATCCTGCGACTGCGGCGGGTGGACCCGAACGTCGCCGAGAACGCGCTGAACGAGTTCCACGACCTAGCCACCCGAGGCATGGTGACGACCCGCGGCGGCCGCGACATCGCGGTCGGGCTGCTCGAGGCGTCCTTCGGCGCCGAGCGCGCGACCGGCGTGCTGAATCGCGTGGCATCGAACCTCGCAGGCAAGCAGTTCGAGTTCCTGGACGCCGTCGAGCCCGCGCAGGTGCAGATGCTGCTCTCGGGCGAGCTGCCGCAGACCTGCGCCCTCGTGCTGGCCCACCTGCGCTCCGACCACGCCTCCCGCATCCTCGCCGGCCTGCCCGACGGGACCCGCACCGAGGTCGCTCACGCCATCGCGACCATGGGCTCGCCGAGCCCGGACGCCGTCCGTGTCGTAGCCGAGACGCTGAAGCAGCGGGCGAGTGCGGTCGTCTCGTCCCGTACCTCATCCGACGCCGTCGGGGAGTGCAGCCGCTGGTCGACATCATCAACCGTTCCGACGCGGCCACCGAGAAGGCCCTGCTGGAGGCGCTGGAGCAGCGCGATCCGCAGCTCGCCGAGGAGGTCCGCTCGCGCATGCTCACCTTCGACGACATCGTGCGGCTGGAATCCCGCGACGTTCAGCAGGTGCTGCGCGGAGTGGACGCGGCGGTGCTGGCCGTCGCGATGAAGGGCGCGACGGAGGCGGTCACCGAGGTCATCACCATGAACCTCTCGGAGCGCAACCGGGAGATCCTGGAGGACGAGGTTCGCATCCTGGGCCCGGTGCGCGTGTCGCAGGTCGAGGACGCGCGCGCCGAGATCGTGCGCGCCATCCGCGACCTGGAGGCCACGGGCGCGATCACCGTGCAGCGCGGGGACGAGGACGCGTATGTCGAGTGACGCCGCTCTCGCCTTCGAGCCGCTGACCGTCCCGGTGCTCGCCGAGACGGAGCAGGAGCGCGCCGCGATGGCGGCCGCCCGTGCCCGCGGGTACGCCGCCGGCTTCGCCGAGGGGCGGCGCGCGGCGGCGGAGGAGCAGGCGCGGTGGCTCGCCGGCGCGGAGGACGCGCGTGCGGCCGAGAGCGCGGAGGCGGCCGACCACGTCGCCGTGCTCGCGCGGGCGCTCCGCAGCGCCGCCGTGGAGTTGCGGGAGGCGACCGTTCCGGTGCTCGCCGAGGCGGAGTCCGCTCTGGTGGAGGCGGCGTTCGAACTCGCGAGCGCTGTCGTCGGCGTCGCGCTGAGCGACCGGATCGCTGCGGCGCGCGCGGCCGTCGAGCGCGTGGTGGCGGCGGCAGACGGGGAGCGGTGCCGGTCGTCCGGCTCAACCCCGCGGACATCGCGGAGCTGCGCGGGGCCGGGCTCGCCCCGGAGGATGTGCGCCTGGTGGCCGACACGACGCTCGCCCGCGGGGACGCGATCGGCGAGCTGCCCGGCGGATGGCTGGACGCTCGTGTCCGCGAGGCGCTGGCGCGCGCCCGGGAGGTGCTTTCGTGAACGCCGTGCTGACCCGTTGGGACGACGCCGTGGCCGCAGCGGATGTGGAGCGCGTGGGCCGTGTGACCGCCGTTGTGGGCCTCGGTGCCGAGATCGAAGGCGTTCCCGCGGCGATCGGCGACGTGGTCGTGATCGGCGAGGGGCCAGGCGTGCACGCGGAGGTCGTGGCGACGACGGCCGATCGTGTGCGGGTCATGCCGTACGGTCCGCTGACCGGGGTGGCGGCTGGTGCGCCGGCGCGCGCGGTCCGGGCGCCGCTCCTGGTCCCGACCGGACGCGGGATGCTCGGCCGCGTGATCGACGCCCTCGGGCGTCCCGTCGACGGGCGCGGCCCGATCGAGCCCGACGGCTTCGTCCCCTCGGCAACCGCGCGCCCGACGCGATGCGCCGCGCGCGCATCCTGCAGCCTCTCGGCCTCGGCGTCCGCGTGCTCGACACGATGGTGACCGCAGGACGCGGACAGCGTCTCGGCCTGTTCGCCGGATCCGGTGTGGGCAAGTCGTCGCTGCTGTCGATGATCGCCCGCGGCACCGAGGCGCAGGTCTCGGTGATCGCCCTGGTGGGGGAGCGCGGACGCGAGGTGCGCGAATTCCTCGAGGACGACCTGGGGCCGGCCGGCCTCGCACGCTCGGTGGTCGTGGTCGCGACCTCCGACGAGCCCGCCGTGATGCGGCTTCGTGCGGCCTTCGCGGCGACCCGGATCGCCGAGGCGTTCCGCGACCAGGGCGCCGACGTCGTTCTGATGATGGACTCGCTCACCCGTGTGGCTATGGCCCAGCGCGAGATCGGCCTGTCGGCCGGAGAGCCGCCGGCCACCCGCGGCTACCCGCCGTCGACGTTCTCGCTCCTGGCGCAGCTCCTGGAGCGGGCGGGCACGGGCGAGACGGGATCCATCACCGGGCTCTACACGGTGCTCGTGGACGGCGACGACCACAACGAGCCCATCGCGGACGCGGCGCGGTCCATCCTGGACGGACACGTCGTTCTCGACCGGAAACTGTCTGTGATCGGCCATTTCCCGTCGGTGGATGTGCTCGGTTCCGTCTCGCGGCTCGCGTCGCGGGTGACCACGCCGCAGCAGCGCGCCGCCGCGGTGGCCCTGCGCAGCATCCTCGCCGCCAGGGTCGCGGCGCAGGACCTGCTGGACGTCGGCGCGTACAAGCCGGGGACCAATCCGAAGGTGGATGCCGCGGTCGCGCACGCGGACGCGATCGACGCGTTCCTGCGCCAGGGCATCGGCGAGCCGGCCGTGCCGGCGGAGTCGTGGGCGCGCCTGGAGGCGCTGATCGGGATGCTGGGAGGAGCGTGATGGCACGGGCGTTCGCACTGGCGGGACTGCTGCGGCTGCGGCAGATCGAGAAGGAGCACGCGGCGAGCGACCTCGCCGCGGCCAACGCGCTGCGGCGGGACGCGGGGGAGCGGCAGGCGCGCGCCATCGCCGCACTGCACGCGGTTCCCGTCGACGCGACGGACGCGAGCACGCTGTTCGCGATGGCGGCGGCGCGCGCCTCCAGCCGCAGCATGCTGGCCGACCTGACCGCGCTCGCAGCGCAGGCGGAGGCGCAGGCGTCGGTCGCGCAGGACGCGTTCACCGAGGCGAAGAAGCGCGCGGTCGGGCTGGAGAAGCTGGAGACGCGGCACCGCGAGGGCGTGGTCGCCGGCGACCTGAGCGCCGAGCAGGCCGCCATCGACGAGATCGCGACCGGCGCGTGGCAGCGCGCACGCGAAGGGGAGAGGCATGACCGTCACGGATGCGATCGGCCGGATCGCGCAGATCCAGGCGACACTGGTGCAGCTGGACGGAGGGAAGACCTCGGCGGCCTCGTCGTCGTCCTCCGCGTCGTCCGCCGCGCCCGCGGTGTCGAGCACGTCGGCGACCGACTTCGCCTCGGCGCTCTCCGGCGCACTGGGCGGCTCCTCCACGGGAACGGTGACCGGTGCGGACGTCGTCGCCGACGCCAAGAAGTACCTCGGCGTCCCCTATGTGTTCGGCGGAACCAGCGCTTCCGGGCTCGACTGCTCCGGCCTCGTGCAGCGCGTCTTCAAGGACCTCGGGATCGACGTGCCGCGGCTGGTCTCCGGCCAGTCGACGGTCGGCACCGAGGTGCCGTCGCTCGCCCAGGCCCAGCCCGGCGACATCATCGTGACGAATGGGGGCGAGCACATCGTCATCTACGCCGGGGACGGCAAGGTCATCCACGCACCGAGCGAAGGGCGCAACGTCAGCCTCGTGGACAACTGGATGAGCGATTCCGACATCGTGACGATCCGCCGGGTGGTGCCGCAGGCGGCGCCGGACACGACCGCGCCACTCTCGCCTTACGGCGGGACGACGTCCTCCGCGCAGGCCGACATGCTGCGCTCGCTGTTCGCGTCGCTCACACAGGGAGGCTCGCTGTGAGCCCGGCGGCGGTCGCGGCGGCGGCACCGGCCGCGCAGCCCGCGGTGCGTGGGTCGGCGCCGACGAAGGGTTCCGGGGACGCGTTCGGCGCGTTCCTGCGCGGGGCGACGGATGCGGCGAGCCAGGATGCTGCGCCCGGCGCGAAGGCGGAAGGCGACCGTGCGCACGAGGTGCGACACGATCGCGGTCGGGCGGCGAAGGCGCATCAGACGAAGGACGCTGCGCCTGCGGAGACTCCGGTCGACGGCGCAGCCGTCGCGGAAGGGAAGCCCGATGCGGCGGCGGACGCGGTGGATGCCGGCGCGAGCGCGCTGACGGCTGCGCCCGCTCCCGAGCAGGGCGCTGTGCCCGTGAGTACGCCGACGGTCATGACCGCTGCCGCGCCGGCGGCGGGGAGCGCAGTCACGCAGGGCGCGCCCGTTCCGGCCGCGCCGGGCGTCGGCGCCACAGGGACGGTCGCCGCCGCGACGGCAGCACCGGCCTCTGTTCTCGGCGAAGCGGCCGGACCGGCGGCTCCGGCCTCGGCAGCGGTGACGGCGG
The DNA here is from genome assembly GCF_050632865.1 of Leifsonia poae. Lineage (GTDB taxonomy): Bacteria > Actinomycetota > Actinomycetes > Actinomycetales > Microbacteriaceae > Leifsonia > Leifsonia poae_B. The sequence goes on from NZ_JBODSA010000003.1 coordinate 699,747, forward strand.
AGGCAGCAGCGTCCGTCGTGATGCCGAAGGCCGCCGGAGCGGCGGACCCGTCTGCCACGCGCGCCGGCCGGTCCACGGCTGCCGCCCCCGAGCAGGTTCCGACCGCCGCGACGCCGACAGCCACAACGGGTGCAGCGGCGACGCCGACCGCCGACGGCCCGGCGCAGGCATCCGCCGATGCGTCCGCTCCCGTTGCCGACGGCACGGCGACCGTGTCGACTGCGGCTGCGCCCTCACCGGCGCCCACAGCACAGGTGCAGGCGCATGCCGCCGACACCCGCGCCCCCGCGGCTCCGGCAGCCGCAGCCGTCTCCGTGACGCCTCAGACCCAGCCGGCGGAGACCACCCCGGTGTCCCGGCCGCGCCAGTCGCTCGCCGATCCCGTCAGCGCCCCTGCGACGGCCCCCGCGACGCCGGCGCAACCGCAGGCTCCCGTAGCCGTCGACCGCCCCATCCCGGCGCAACCCGCGGCGCCGGCCGCGCCGGCCGCATCCACGCCGCCGCTCGCGAACCAGCTCGCCCGACCGGTCTTCACCCTCGCGGCCGCGGGCGCCGGTGAGCACGTCATGACCGTGCACGTCACGCCTGACACGCTGGGCCCGGTCACGGTCCGCGCCCATGTCGGCGGAGAGGGCGTCCGGGTCGAGCTCTTCGCCCCAACCGACGCCGGCCGGGATGCGCTGCGCGCGATCCTCCCCGACCTCCGTCGCGATCTCTCCGGCGCCGGTCTCAGCGGCTCGCTCGACCTCTCGTCGCAGAACCAGCCCTCGCCGCAGCGCGAGGCTCCCGGCGACGGGCGCGGCTATCCCGGCACCGCCCACGACGAGCCTCGCCGTCGGGCCACGCCCACCGCATCCACCCGATCCACCCCGGCCGCGCCCGCGGACGGGTCCACGCACACCATCGACCTGATCGTCTAGAAGGGAGCCACCGTGGCCGTCGACCCCATCACCGGAGCCGATACCGCCTCTACGGGCGGCATCTACTCCACCGCACCCACGCGCACGCCGAAGCAGTCGCTCGACAGCGAGGCGTTCATGCAGCTGCTCGTGACGCAGCTGCGCAACCAGGACCCCAGCTCTCCGATGGACACCAACCAGATGATCTCGCAGACCACCCAGCTGGCGACGATGGAGAAGCTGACCAGCATGGACACCACCGCGCAGGAGGGCTTCGCCCTGCAGATGCGGCAGGCCGCGGCCGCCCTCATCGGCCACACCGTGAGCTACATCGACAAGAGCGGCGACACTCAGACCGGAGTCGCCTCGTCCGTCTCGTACGCGGGATCCGTCCCGATCGTCTCGATCGGCGACCAGAAGATCGCGCTCGACGCCATCCTCGGCGTCGTCACCCCCACCAGCAGCCCGGCGCCGACGCCCGCGCCGACCGCCTGATCCTCACGCTCTTCCTCACGAAAGGAACCACTCATGCTCCGCTCGCTCTACTCCGGGATCTCCGGCCTCCGCTCGCACCAGACCATGCTCGACGTCACGGGCAACAACATCGCGAACGTCAACACCACGGCGTTCAAGTCGTCGGCCGTCCAGTTCCAGGACACCCTGTCGCAGCTGGTCAAGGGCGCCGGCGGCGCGCAGGCCGAGACCGGCGGCACGAACCCGGCCCAGATCGGCCTCGGCGTGCTGGTCGCCGGCATCTCGACCAACTTCACGCAGGGCGCCGCTCAGGCGACCGGACGCTCCACCGACATGATGATCAACGGCGACGGCTTCTTCGTCATGAAGGTCGGCGGCGAGACCGTCTACACCCGCGCCGGCTCGCTCGACCCGGACTCGCTCGGCCGCCTCGTCGGCCCCGGCGGCGCCATCCTGCAGGGCTGGAACGCGGTGAATGGCGTGGTCCAGCAGGGCGGCGCGCTCAGCGACATCACCATCCCGCTGAAGGCCGTGACCCCCGCGTCGGCCACGACGACGGCCAACGTGACCGGCAACCTCCCGTCGGACGCGGCCAACGGCGACCAGCTGGTGCGCGACGTCTCGGTGTTCGACGCCAACGGCACCGCCCGCAAGCTCACCCTCACCTTCACGAAGACCGCGGCCGGCTGGGATGTCGCGGGAACGGACGCCGCGGGAGCGACCGGCAACACCTCCCTCACCTTCAACAACGGCGTCTTGACGGCCGGCGGTGCGCTGACCGTCGGCGGCGTCGCGGTGAATCTCGGCTCGGTGACCGGCTTCTCCGGCATCACCAGCGTCGCCTTCAAGGACCAGAACGGCCGCGCCGCGGCACCCTCGAGTCCTTCACCCTGGACAAGGACGGCACCATCACCGGACTGTTCTCGAACGGCGACAAGCAGGCCGTCGGTCGCATCGCGCTGGCGACCTTCGTCAACCCGGGCGGCCTCGAGAAGGGCGGCGGCTCGACCTACCGCGCGACCGTCAACTCCGGTGCGGCCCAGCTCGGCGGCCCCGGCGAGGACGGCCTCGGCCAGCTGCAGGGCGGCTCGCTCGAGATGTCGAACGTCGACCTGTCGCAGGAGTTCACCAACCTGATCGTCGCGCAGCGCGGCTTCCAGGCGAACGCCCGCATCATCACCACTTCCGACGAGGTGCTGCAGGAGCTCACCAACCTCAAGCGCTAACCTCCGCCGAAGTGCAGGTAGTTGCGGTCGACACGCCGTGTCACACCGCGACTACCTGCACTTCGTGGAGTGGATGGGCGCAGGTTCTAGGCTCGGAGGGTGCCCATCCTGCGAGAGCTCGCGCCGACGATCCTCGGCGTGGCGGTGCTCGCGCTGGTCGCCGTCGGCGTGCTGGCGCTGTACCGCGTCCCGCACCGCTGGGCGCCGGCGCTCGCCATCCTGCGTGGGGCGGCGCAGCTCGCGGTCATCAGCGTCATTCTCGCGGGGGTCATCACCGATCCGCTCTGGGTGGCGCTCGCGCTGCTCGTGATGTTCTCGGTCGCCGCATCCACCGCTACCCACCGGATCGGCTGGTCGCGCGAGCACGCGCTGATGATGGCGACCGCGATGGCGACGGGCGTAATCGTGTCGTTCTCGGTCGTCTTCCTCACCGGCGCCATCGCCTTCAACGCGCGGTATGCCCTCGCGATCGGCGGCATTGTCATCGGCAACTCGATGAGCATCGCGACGCTCGCAGGGCGCCGGTTCACCGAGGCCGTGGGCGACCACTGGGACGAGGTCGAGGGCTGGCTCGCGCTCGGGGCGACGCCCCGGCAGTCGACGCTCGAGCAGGCGCGCAGTGCGGTGTACTCAGCGCTCATCCCGTCGGTCGACCAGACCAAGACGACTGGACTGGTTACCCTTCCCGGCGCGTTCGTCGGCGCGATCTTCGGAGGAGTGTCGCCGCTGGAGGCCGGACGGTTCCAGGTGGTCGTGCTCGCAGCGATCATGGCGGCGGGCGCGATCACCGCGGTGATCGTCTCCGCCTGGCTTGCCCCCGTGCGGGTGAAGCCGGCGGCGCTGCGCTGACGCCGACGAGCGCTTCCGCGTCATAAAAGCGTCGCCGCTTCGTCTTACAAGGTGTAACGAACCTGCACGCTTGGACACCACTCCGATGAACAACTCGACTCCTTCCCGGCCGCGCCGATCCAGGCGGTTGGTCGTCTGGACGCTCGCGGTCCTGTGCCTGGCGGCGGGCGTTGTCTCGGCCGCGCTCGTCGTCCCGTCTCGGATCTCATCAGCCGCGTCCACCGCTCTGTCCACGGTGTACAAGACAGGCACCAACGTCACCGACGGATCGAAGGCGGCTTCTTCGGATACGCCGGGCGGCTCCCTGACCGGCACGGCCAAGCCGGGTGACACGATCAAGTGGGTCGTGAACTACGCGAACAACAACCAGAGCGCCGCTTCCGTCAACGTCAAGGACGTGTTCTCGTCAGCCGGCTCTTTCGTTCCCGGTTCGCTCGAGATTCCGCGAACGTCGGACGCGGCCACCTCGATATCGCCGCAATACACGACCAACGGCGGATCGACCTGGACACAGGGATCACCGCCGCCGTCGGGTGTGAACGGCGTCGGGTACACAGGCATCTTGGTTCCCTCGGGCACTCAAGCACGCTCACCGGCGTTCTCGACCAACGTCGGTTCCGCCGTCTCGACCGTTGGCGGTGACGGCTACAACGCCGTCGTGCGCAACGGCCTGATCTACTCGGTCTATCACCATAATTCCGGCAATTACGTCTACTGCTCGCAGCCGTCCGGCGCCACGTGTCCCGGCTGGCCCACGGGCGCCAACGCCCAGAAGTGGTCGTCCGTCGCCGGTACCGCCATCGGCACCGGCCCGTTCCCGAATATGACGACGGCCTGGCAGAACGGGACGTGGCTCTCCGGCAACAAGCTGTATTGGCTGGCAGCGCTCACCGATGCGTCCAGTACAGGAATCGCGTGCCTCGACCTGACGGCGCTGACACCGACCAGTTGCGGATACTCTCCCATCACCACGGCGAGCGGCCCCTGGCAGCCGCTGGCGAACCTCGGCTCCTCGGGTGTTCCAGCAGGCAACGGCAACATCTATATCGTGGCGCTCGGCAATCTGACGGGGGCACGACCACGTTGTATCTCAACTGCGTCACCCCGGCCGGGGCGAACTGCGGGCAGACGGCGCTGATGTCCGGCGTGGTGACGAGCAACGCTCCGAGCACGTACACCGTGGGAAATTACGTGTTCGTGAGTGCCCAGAAGACGAACGGCGCACGGTGGAACGTGTTCTGCTACACGACGTCGGGGACACCGTGCACGGGGAGCTGGCCGCAGACCAACGCAGGGACGAACACCCAGGGTGGCGCGGTGTTCGCGCCGATTCTGTCGACGACCGGTACTCCGACAGGCATCTGCACAATCGCCAACGGTCCCGGGACGTCCTCCGACTGCTGGACCTTCACGGGCGCGGTCGCTCCCGTGAACCCGTACGCCGGGACCGGGGCCAACTACTGGGCTACGGGCGGGAACGTTTCGGGCGATGTCTTCGTGACCGGTACGAAGGTGTACGTCTCGACCGGAGACGCCATCACGTGCCGAGATTTCTCGCGCTGGTCGGGCACGGGCGCGGTACCCGCATGCACCGGCTTCACCAATCCGACCAATGGCAAGAACTACACGGTTCGCTCCGCGGCCTCCATCGCTCCCAATTGCCTGGTCGCAGACGGAGACGCGGCCTCGATCACCCTCTTCAACGGACTCACGGGCGGAGCCTGCACCACCGCGGCGAGCCCGGGGATCTTCGCGGTTTCACCGGTGGACGGATACTGCGGAAGCGGGGCGGCCGGCTTGCGAGGCTGGGATACGGTGTCCCTCGCCGGCCTGACGTCGAGCGCCTACACGGACGCAACGGTCACGGTTCAGGATCAGAACGGCACCGTCGTCCGAACGGGGACCTTGCGGCCCGGCCAATCCCTCGACCTATCGACGCTATCGAGCTCGGTGACGTCGGTCTCGGTCACGGTCGTGCTCAACGGGGTCAACGACCCGAACGGCGTCGCGAATGGGCAGGTCGTAGTCACCTGGAAGGGCGACCCGCTGCAGATGTGCTTCCAAACGGTCGTTCCGCCGCAGGCATGCGACGCGGCCCCTCGACGCTCTCGAACACCGCGAATGCCGTGACGACTGTCGGCGCGACCACCGATGGCCCAGGCGGCAACTCGACGGCGCCGGCGACGTTCAGGGTGCAGACCGCCGCCTCCCAGTGTGGGCTGACCATCGCGAAGACGTCTCCCACTCAGGTCGTACGACCGGGCGACAGGGTGACATACAACGTGACCGTCAGGAATTCGGGGACCCAGGCGTATGGCCAGGCGTCGTTCACCGACGACCTGACCGACGTGCTGAAAGACGCCACCTACAACAACGATCAGAGCGCGACGGCCGGGGTCGTCGCCTATTCGGCTCCGGTGCTGTCGTGGTCGGGTGCGCTCGCGCCGTCGGCGTCGGCGACCATCACCTACAGCGTGACCGTGCGGAGCCCCGATGCGGGGGATCTGTCGATGGTCAATGCCGTCGTCTCCCCGTCGCCGGCGAGCAATTGCGGCGCGGGTTCGACCGACCCGGCGTGCACCGTCACCGTGCGGGTCGACGTCACCGACGTGCTCTGGAAGAAAGTCGACGCGACGGCCGCCCACAATCTCCTGTCGGGTGCCGAGTGGACCCTGACGCCGGTCGATGGCAACGGGAAGCCGACCGGGGCGGCCATCGCCATCACGGACTGTGTGGCAGGCTCCTCGTCCGCATGCTCGGGCGCCGATCGCGATCCTGTCGCCGGCGAGTTCCGCGTCAGCGGTTTGGGTCCCGGCACCTACCAGCTGACTGAGACGCGAGCGCCCGCCGGCTTCCTGTTGTTGAAGACTCCGATCACGGTGGCTGTGAGCCGTACGTCGACGACAGTGGCTCTGGCCGACATCGTCAATCAGCAGGTCCCGGTCCCGGCGATCCCGTTCACGGGTGGCGCGGGCTCCGACCTCTTCCGCTTCACCGGAGGAACAGTGCTCGCTCTCGCCGTGGGCCTGGGCGTGTGGCAGCTGATCCGACGGCGCCGTCTCGTCTGATTCGTCCACGGATGGGATCGGCGCGGGATCTGCCTGCGCCGATCCCACCCTCGGTCGATCCCGTTTGACATGATCCTCGCCGATCACGGAGTATGTACATCGTTGTAGATACAACGTTGTAGAGACAGGAGTCGCATGTCCGAGACGCACATCGCCCTTGCCCGGTCCGCGCGTGTGGCGACGGTCAACCGCCGCATCTTCGGCTCGTTCGTCGAGCACCTGGGGCGGTGCGTCTACGACGGCATCTACGAGCCCGGCCACCCGACCGCGAACGAGGACGGCTTCCGCCTCGACGTGGTGGACCTCGTGCGCGAGCTCGGCTCCACCACCATCCGCTACCCGGGCGGCAACTTCGTCTCCGGCTTCCGGTGGGAGGACTCGGTCGGCCCGCGCGACAAGCGTCCGGTGCGCCGCGATCTGGCGTGGCACTCGCTGGAGCCCAACCAGGTGGGCCTCGACGAGTTCTCGCGGTGGCTGAAGCTCACCGGCTCCGAGCTGATGCTCGCCGTCAACCTCGGCACCCGGGGCATCGAGGCAGCGCTCGACCTGCTCGAGTACGCCAACCACCCGTCCGGCACCGCGCTGAGCGACCAGCGCATCGCGAACGGGACGCCCGAGCCGCACGACATCCGGATGTGGTGCCTCGGCAACGAGATGGACGGCCCGTGGCAGACCGGCTACATGACCGCCGACGACTACGGGAAGCTCGCCGCCCGGACCGCGGCGGCGATGAAGATGGCCGACAAGGACCTCGAGCTCGTGGTCTGCGGTTCGTCCGGTTCCGGGATGCCGACCTTCGGCGACTGGGAGCGCATCGTTCTCGAGCACTCCTACGACCACGTCGACTACATCTCCGCCCACGCGTACTACCAGGAGCGCGGCGGCGACCTCGGCTCGTTCCTCGCGTCCTCGGTGGACATGCAGTACTTCATCGACACGGTGGTCACCACGGCGGACCACGTCGGCAACAAGCTCAAGAACAAGAAGCGCATCCAGATCTCCTTCGACGAGTGGAACATCTGGTACCTCGACGAGCACAAGGAGTCGGAGGAGATCAACGACGAATGGCGCTACGCGCCGCGTCAGCTGGAGGACGTCTACTCGGTCGCCGACGCCGTCGTGCTCGGCAACCTGCTCATCACGCTGCTGAAGAACCACGACCGGGTGACCAGCGCGTCCCTCGCCCAGCTCGTGAACGTGATCGCGCCGATCATGACCGAGCCGGGCGGCGACGCATGGCGGCAGACGACCTTCTTCCCCTTCTCGGTGACGAGCCGCCTGGCCGCCGGCGAGGTGCTGCGCCCGACGATCGCGACCGGCACGTACGAGACCGCGGTCTACGGCGAGGCCGACGTCGTGGATGCGGTCGCGACCTTCGACGAGGCCACCGGTGCCGCCGCGCTGTTCGTCGTGAACCGCAGCCTCACCGAGACGCAGACCGTGACCGTGGATGTGCGCGACCTCGGCGTCACGACCGTCCGCGAGGCGCTGTCGCTCTGGGATGACGACGTCTACGCGAAGAACACCATCGACGACCAGACCCGCGTCGGACTCCGCCCGACGCCGTCCGCGACACTCACCGACGGCCTGCTCACCCTGGAGCTCCCGCCCGTCTCCTGGACCGGCGTCTCCCTGGGCTGACCCGAGCGGCCGCTCAGCCGTTCCCGGCGGCCGACGCCGGCGCGGTCCCGGGCTCGGGCGAGGGCGACTGCAGCGCCTGAGGGATCAGCTTGCGGACGTCGTCGGCCTGCGCCGACAGCACCACCACATCCACCCGGCGGTTCTGGGCGAAGTCGTTGTCGGTCGTGCCCGTGAAGCCGTCGACCGGACGGGCCGAGCCGAAGCTGACCGCGGCGATCCGGTTCTGGGGGAAGCCGTTCGTCTCGACCAGGTGGCGCAGGACGCTGGTCGCGCGTCCGGCCGACAGCTCCCAGTTGGTGGGATACGGCGCTCCCGGCTGGCGGAGGTCCGCGTGGCCCTCCACCGACACGTCGTAGGACGCGGGCGCGAGCACCGGGCCGATGTCGTTGAGCACCGCGACCGCGCGAGCGCTCAGCTCCGCGCGGTTCGAGTCGAAGAAGGTGGAGTTGCCGACCAGGCCGATGGTGAGGCCGCGGGAGTCGATCTTCAGCTCCACCGCGTCCTGCAGGCCGTCGCGGGTGAGGGCGGCCTGGATCTGGTCCTTCAGGTGCTTCAGGTTCTGCGCTTCCTGCTGCGCGAGCGCGAAGTCGGTCGACTTGCCCGACTCGTCCACGTGCTTCGGGGGAACGACCACGCCCTTCGCGGTGTCGACCTTCTGCGTCTTGACCTGCCCGAAGCCGGTCGCGAGGGAGTCCTTTAGCTGCTCGAACTTCTTCGCATCGACCGTCGACATGGCGAACAGCACGATGAACATGCACATGAGCACGGTGACCATGTCCATGTAGGAGGCCATCCAGCGCTCCTCGTTCTCGTGCTCCTCAGGCTCCTCGTGCTTCTTCCGACGGCGGGCGGACATGTCAGGCGGCTTCCTCGACGGGATCCTTCGAGCGGCGCGCCGCCTTGGCCGGCTTCGCCCCGGACTTGTCGGCGTCACCACCGGGGATCATCGCGCGCAGGCGCTCGCCGAGGAGGCGCGGCTGGCTTCCGGACTGCACCGCGAGCACACCCTCCATCAGCAGGTTCATGCGCTCCACATCCAACTCGGAGAGCCGGCGCAGGCGGGCGCCGAGCGGCAGCCACAGGAAGTTGGCCGACAGCAGACCCCACAGCGTCGCGACGAAGGCGCTCGCGATCAGCGGTCCGAGCTCGCCCGGGTCGGCGAGGTTTTCGAGCACGTGGGTGAGCGAGACGACGGTTCCGATGATGCCGATGGTGGGGGCGTAGCCGCCGAGCGCGCTGAAGAACTTGGCGGCGACGCGGTCCTTCTTCGAGCGGGTGGCGATCTCGTCCTCCAGCAGCACGCGCAGCTCGTCGCCGTCCGTGCCGTCGGCGATGTTCTGCAGGGCGCGCTTGAGGAACGGGTCATCGACGTTCTCCGCCTCCTGCTCCATGGCGAGGAGGCCGTTGGCGCGCGCCTTCTCGGCGAGGCCGACGACCTGGTCGATGACCTGCTGCGGCGGCTCGATCTTGCCGCGGAAGGCGCGGGGGAGCGACTTCACGGCGGTCAGGAAGTCCTTGATCGTCCCGCTCGCGATGCCCACCGCGATGGTCGCCCCGAAGACGAGCACCATGGGAGCGGGGAGGAGGAGCGAGCTGAGGTGCGCGCCCTCCATCGTCACCATCGCGACGACGGAGCCGAACGCGAGGATGATGCCGATGATGGTTGCCGGGTCCATTACTTCTTCCTTGCTCGGAGGGGGACGGGGAGGGCTTCGGGGTGAGCCTGAACCGCTTCGTCGTCTTCCAGTCCGGTCAGCGTCACGAGCCCCAGCGGCGGCGCGGGCACGGGGCGCGGGCCGGCGGCGGGGAGATCGTGGGCGAGTGAGATCACACGCGCCCGGTACGCGGCGATCTTCTCGATCACTTCGGACATGGACTCGGTGACGATGAACTTCGCCCCGTCGACCATGACGAGAGTGGTGTCCGGACTGGCGTGGATGCGCTCGATGAGGTCGGGGTTGACCGCGAACTGGGTGTCGTTCAGTCGGGTGACGACGATCATGGGCGCGAATCCTGGTCTCGGCTCCGGGTGAGCCGTCACGAGCCCACTATCGGCGCGCCGCGGTCGGTCGTTAGGGGGACCGGGTATCCTCGCGCGGCGCCTAACGGGACGGCCGTACCTGCCGATAGACGCATCCGTGACCATCCTGCAGGCCCCCGTGCCGGACGCCCCTGAGGCGCCGGTCTACGACTTCCGGCGGCCGACCACGCTCGCGCGTGAGCATTCGCGGGTGCTGGAGCTGGCGTTCGAGACGTTCGCTCGGCAGTGGGGGACGCAGCTGACCGCCAAGGTGCGCGTCCTCAGCCAGGTCGAGTGCGACACCGTCCAGATGCAGACGTATGACGAGTACGCGGCGTCGCTGCCGGCCACGACCGCGATGGTGCTGTGCGAGCTCGAGAACGTCGTGCCGAAGGCCGTCATCCAGTTCCCCACGATCGCCGCGCTCTCGTGGGTGAATGCGATGCTCGGCGGACAGGGCACGCCCGTCGACCACGAGCGCACCTTCACGCAGATCGAGCATGCGCTGGTGCGGCGGCTGATGGACGACGCGCTGGAAGACCTCCACTACTCGCTCGGCTCGCTGCTGACGACCGCGATCGGCGTGGACGCCATCCAGTACAACTCGCAGTTCGCGCAGGCCGCGGCCACCAACGAGCTGATGATCGTGGCCGGCTTCGAGCTCCGCGTGGGGGAGAACACGGCGCGCGCGACCGTCGCGCTTCCCGCTGTCGCGCTGCTGCCACAGCTGGGCGAGACGAACCCGACCCACAGCACCGAGAACGCCCGCGAGCTGGTCGACGCGCAGCTCGCGCACGTCCCGGTGGAGGTTGCCCTGCGGCTCGCCCCCGCGACCGTCCGCCCCAGCGTGGTGCTGGGGCTGTCGGTGGGCGACATCCTTCCGCTGCCGCATGCGCAGCACCGACCCTTCGACCTCACCGTCGGCGGACAGACCGTCGCCTCGGCCGGCCTCGGCTCGAGCGGTTCCCGTCTCGCCTGCGTGATCATCGACACAGAGGACTGAACCATGAGCATGACCAGCATCGCCAACGCCTCCGGACTCTCCCTCGGCCAGGCCCAGGCCGCCGCCGAAGCGCTCGCCCGCGTGCTGCCCACCGGCACGCCGCTGACCCCGCTCATCGCGCAGGGGGCGGACGTGCCCGTCGGCGTGCAGGCGGTCGTCGCGACCTTCGTCGGCGCGGTCTCCGCCGATCTGGCCGTGGTGCTGCTGGAGGCGCCGCACCTGGTGGACGAGGGCGCTGACGGCTCGCCCGTCGTAGCGCTCCAGGATGTGCTGCAGCCGGCCCTCGAGGCGGCGAGCGACACGCTCGGCGCCGGGGTGCTGGACGACGCGCGTGCCGAGGACGCAGCCGCGCTCTTCGCGGACCCGGCCACCACCGTCTTCGCGCTCTCCGGTCCGGCCGGGGTCGCAGGCTGGTTCGCGCTCCGCGGTCGCGCGGCGGTCACCGAGCGACCGGGTGGCGGCGCACTCGGCGGCAAGCTGGCGCGCATCAGCAACGTCGAGATGGCGCTCACGGTCGAGATCGGCCGCACCCGGATGGCGGTCCGCGACGTTCTCGCGATGGAGCCGGGCGCCGTCATCGAGCTGGACCGCTCCGCCGGTTCGCCCGCGGATGTGCTGCTCAACGGACGCCTCATCGCGCACGGCGAGATCGTGGTCGTCGACCAGGACTACGCGGTTCGGATCACGAAGATCCTCGACACCGCCGAAGACCTGGACTGACCCGTCACGGCCGGATGATCCGACCAAGGGTGCGCGTGTAGTCCTCCTTGATGATGTCGAGGTGCGCCCAGGTGTCGAGCGAGCCCACCTCGGGCAGCGACCGCAGCTCCTCGATCACGGCCAGGACGCCCGCCGTCGCGGTGCCCACGATCGTCGCGATGACGTCATAGGCGCCGTGCGCCGCCGCTGCGAGGTCGACCGCGGGCGTCGCCACGAGGTAGCGGTGAACGGGATCCGGCGCGCCGCGCAGCGAGATCCCGACTCCGACGGCGACGCGGTTGCGGGAGAGGCCGCCGGCGTCGATGGCCGCGATCCGGATGACGCCGGCGTCGAGCAGGCGACGGACGCGGGCGCGGGCCGACGAGGGGAGAGGCGGACGGCGTCGGCCAGGGCGCGGTAGCTCGCGCGGCCGTCATCCTGCAGGATCGCGATGAGGTCGTGGTCGAGCCGGTCCAGGCGGACGTCCGTGACCGACGCGGCGGTGATGAACTCCTTCAGCAGGGCGTCGTACGTGGTCACGCGCACCCGCCGGACGCCGGGGAGCTGCCGGATTGCGGTCAGCGTGGCCGACAACTCGTCGCCGTCGCCGTGGCGGGACTCGAACACCAGCGACGAGCCGCCGGCGACCAGCGAGACGAACACCGTGTCCGGCAGTTCGGCGATGCGCTCCGCGACCGGTCGGGCCGGCCCGTCCACCTCCACCAGTCCGTGGATGAGCACGTTGAGACCCGCGAAGCCGGGGTCGAGTGCGGCGACCACACGCAGCCCGTTGCGTCCGATCAGCGTGCCGAGGCGGCGCGAGACCACGTCCCGGGAGGCGCCCACCGCTCGCGCCAGCTCGTGGATGCTCGCCCGGCCGTCCGCCTGCAGCGCGCGCACGAGGCTGGCGTCGAGCGCGTCGTCGCGCTCCGGCGCACTTCGTTCATGGCGGATCGGCACATCCGGCAGAATACCCGGAAACGCCGCCTCCGGACCGCAGATCGTAGGCTGATGAGTGTCCGGAGCGATCATCCGCAGCACTTCCGGCGACAAACGGCGACAGATCGGCGGCGGCACGTCGCTCCCGGCGCCGAATCGCGCTTGCGCATCCCGTCCCGCGGCGTGAGACTGCACGTCGAACTTCCGTCGATCTTCACGACAAACGAGCAAAGGAGCTGTGTGTGTCTGTTTCAGCGACGCAACCCGTGGGGCACGCCCGCGCGTTGAGGGCGGGTATGGCCGCCGTGGTCGGCACCACCATCGAGTGGTACGACTTCTACGTCTACGCGACGGCGGCGGCCATCGTGTTCCCGCAGGTGTTCTTCCCCGAGGTCAACCACGCCCTCGGCACGCTGGCGTCCTTCGGGACGTACGCGGTCGCCTACTTCATGCGACCGCTCGGCGGCATCATCTTCGGCCACATCGGCGACAAGCTGGGCCGCAAGCGCGCGCTGACCCTCACGCTCTTCGTGATGGGCATCGCGACCGTGCTGGTCGGCTGCCTGCCCGGGTACGCCGCGATCGGGATCGCCGCGCCCATCCTGCTGATCCTCCTCCGCATCGCGCAGGGCCTCGCGGTCGGCGGCGAGTGGGGCGGCGCCAGTCTGATGTCGGTCGAGAGCGCGCCCGCCAGGTACAAGACCTTCTACGGCGGCTTCACGCAGCTCGGCAACCCGCTCGGCGCCCTGCTCGCCTCCGGCGCGTTCTGGATCCTCGCGGCGATGGGCGACGACGTCCTGCTCACCTGGGGATGGCGCGTGCCGTTCCTGTTCAGCATCGTGCTGATCGGCGTGGGCATCTGGGTGCGCCTCAAGGTCGAGGAGACCCCGGTGTTCGAGGAGAAGATCGAGGGCCACACGCAGTCGACGCCCATCCTGTTCGCGCTGCGAAACAACTGGCTGCCCATCCTGCTCGGCTTCTGCATCATCGCGATGTCCTCCGGCGGTTACGTGATCGCGACCACCTTCGTGCAGAACTTCGCGACGAGCCCGGAGGTCGGCCTCGACGCCGGTGTCATCCTGGGAGCAATGACGATCGCGTCGTTCATCGAGGCGCTGGTCACCCTGCCGCTCGCCATGCTCGGCGACAAGTGGGGCGGCAAGCGGATCATCATCCTCGGGTCGGTCCTCTCGTTCGTGGCCGTCATCCCGCTCGTATTGGTCATCCAGAACCACCAGGTCTTCCTGATCTACGTGTTCGTCAGCGTGATCCGGGTGACGCTGAGCGGTGCGTGGGCCCCGCTGTCGACGGTGATGACGCAGATGTTCCGGCCGCAGGCGCGCTACACGTCGATGTCGCTGTCGTACGGGATCGGCGCCGCGGTCTGGGGCGGACTGTCTCCCGCGATCGCCGCCGGACTCATCGCGGCGACCGGCACCTTCTGGTCCGCCATCTGGTTCTTCGGAGCGCTCGCCCTCATCGCGGTGATCGGGACGTGGTTCGCCCCGCAGCACTCCGACAACGCGCCGGTGACCGCTTCGTTCAACCCGCGCCTCGACACCACCGCCATCAAGACCACGAGGATCTGACCCATGCGACACCTGGCCACCTACGACGCCCGCGACTCGGCACCGACCATCGTCACGGCGGACCTCATCCTGACCGTCGACGAGGACGCTCCGCGCGCGGAGGCGATGCTGACGGCCGGAGGCCGCATCCTCGCCGTCGGCACGGTCGGCCAGGTGCAGGCGGAAGCGGAGCGGGCCGGGCTCGACCCGGTCCGCGCCGACTTCCCCGGCGCGACCATCGTCCCCGGCTTCATCGACGCGCACGCGCATCCGCTGATGTTCGGGCAGCTGTTCACCTGGGTCGACGTCAACCCGGAGAAGGCGGGTTCGATCCCCGAGATCGTGGCGCTGATGCGCGAGGGCGCAAAGCGGCTGCCGGCGGGCGTCCCGCTGCGGGGCTACGGCTACGAGCAGCGCAACCTCGCCGAGCGACGCCACCCCACGCGGTTCGAGCTCGACGAGATCGCGACCGACCGCGAGGTCTACGTCATGAACGCCTCCGGTCACGGCGGCGTGGTGAACACCTTCACGCTCGAGAAGTACGGCATCACCCGCGACATCCCGAACCCCGAGGGCGGGGAGTTCTTCCGGGACGCGGACGGCGAGCTCACGGGCGAGCTGTCGGACGCGGCGTGCAACGTCCTGACCGGGCTGCACGGCGTGAAGATCGGCCACCACGGCCCCAACTTCCACCTCGGCGACGAGCCGGCGGAGCACCAGCGGCAGCTCGACATCGCGCAGCGCGAGTTCCTGTCCGCCGGAGTGACGGCTCTGGGCGACGCGCAGGTCTCCAAGCGCGAACTCGCGGCCTACCTGGCGATGGCCGACCGCGGTGAGCTGAACGTCCGGGTGTCGATGTACTTCCTGTCCCATCTGCTCGACCATGTTCTCGACCTCGGGCTGACCGGGCCCTTCGGCAACGCGTTCCTGTCGGTCGCAGGCATCAAGCTGTATGCGGACGGCACGCTCGGCGGCTGGACCGCGTACTTCCCCGAGGGCTATGTCGGCGACCCGTGCCGGCGCGGGCAGCTCTATCACGAGCCCGCCGAGTACGCCGGTCTCGTCGCGAAGGCGCACGCGGCAGGTCTGCAGACCGCGACGCACGCCCAGTCTCCGACGGCGATCGCGATGGTGGTGGACGCGGTGGAGCAGGTGCTCGCCGACCGCCCGGATCCGGACGCGCGCCACCGCATCGAGCACTGCGGCCTGCCCGCTCCGGAGGATATCCGGCGGATGGCGCGCCTCGGCATCCGCCCGGTCAACCAGACCCAGCACTACTACAACTGGGGCGAGGGCGTAGAGCAGGCGATCGGGACGCCGGGCGAGCGGTTCAACCCGCTGGGCGAGTTCGTCGAGGCGGGCGTGCCGGTGACCATCTCCTCGGACGCCCCGGTCGCCGAGCCGCGGCCGCTGGAGGCGATCCAGGCCGCGGTGACGCGGGTCACGCGTCGCGGACACAAGCTCGGGCCGGACTCGCTCCGCATCAGCGCCGAGGAGGCGCTGCGCGGACACACGCTTGAAGGCGCGGTGTCGCTCGGACGCGAGAACGAGCTGGGCTCGCTCGTCGCGGGCAAGCGGGCCGACTTCGTCGTGCTGGGTGACAACCCGCTGGCGGTGGACGGCGACGCGATCGCGGACATCCCTGTTCTGGCGACGTGGGTGGACGGCAGCGAGAGGTTCCGTGCCGATGCCCGCTGAGACGCAGACCCGCGCCGTGCGGACGACCGGGTGGGTCGTCATCGAGACGCTTCGCGGTTACGGAATCGACACCGTGTTCGGCATCCCGGGAACGCACAACCTCGAGTTCTACCGTCCGCTGGCGGCGCTCGGCGTGCATCCCGTTACCACCCGTCACGAGCAGGGCGCCGGCTACGCCGCCGACGGCTGGTCGCTGCAGACGGGGAAGCCCGGCGTGGTGATCACCACCAGCGGTCCGGGGCTGCTCAACGCACTCTCGGCGGCGGGCACCGCGTACTGCGAGTCGCGGCCCATGATCATCCTGTCGCCCGGCCCTGCGCGCGGGCACGAGTTCGCGGACGCGGGGACGCTGCACGAGACCAAGGACCAGCTGGGCGCCGCCTCGGCGATCGTCGAGTGGGGGCGCCGCGTGCAGACGGCGGAGGAGGCGGTGGAGGCGATCCACGACGCCTTCGCACTGTTCGCGACCGGACGCCCGCGGCCGGTCTACGTCGAGGTGCCGCTCGACCTCCTGGAGGAGGTGTCCGAGTTGCCGACGTCCGCCGTGACCCCGCGTGCCGCAGCGAGCGGTCCGGCGCCGGACGACGCGGCGGTCGCCGAGGCCGCGCGGCTGCTCGCGGGCGCCGTCGACCCGGTCATCCTCGCGGGCGGCGGATCGCGTCGCGCCGGAGCAGAGCTCCGCGCCCTTGCCGAACGGCTCGGGGCTCCGGTCGTCACCACGCTCAACGCCAAAGGCGTGCTCGACGAGCACCATCCCCTGTCGCTCGGCTCGAACCTGCGTCTGGCCGCCGCCCGCGACCGGGCCCGTGACGCCGACGTGCTGCTCGTGGTCGGATCCAAGCTCGGCGAGGCGGAGCTCTGGGTCGAGCGGCTGGAGGCTCGCGGCCGTGTCATCCGCATCGACGTGCTCGAGTCCCAGCTGCAGAAGAACCAGGCCGCCGAGGTCGGGATCGTCGCCGACGCCCGCGTGGCGCTCGCCGCCATCCTCGACGCCCTGGGGTCGGGCGAGCCGCGCGCTGCGGCGGATGCCCGTGTAGCCGAGACCCGTGCGGCCGTCGCCGCGGAGTGCGCCGAGCTGTCGCCGGTCAACACCGCGATCGCCGACGCGATCGCGGCAGCCCTTCCCGCCGACGCGATCGTCACCACCGACTCGTCGCAGATCGGCTACTGGGGCCTGCTCAATAGGCTCCGGGTCGGCCGGCCGAACTCGACGCCCTACATGGCCACGTACGCAACGCTGGGCTACGGTCTCCCGGCGGCGATCGGCTCCCGAGTCGCCGCACCGGCGCGGCCGGTGGTCGCCGTGGTGGGCGACGGCGCGCTGATGTTCTCGCTCCAGGAGTTCATGACCGTCGTCGAGCAGCGGCTCGACATCACGGTGATCGTCGTCGACAACGGCGGCTACGCCGAGATCAAGCAGAACGAGGCGGACGCGGGCATCGCGCCGATCGCGGTCGACCTGGCCCAGCCGGACTGGGTGGCGCTCGCCGAAGCCTTCGGAGGGACCGGGCGCCGCGCGGCGTCCGCGCCTGAGCTGGCCGATGCGATCGCCGCAGCGGTCGGCGCCGGCGGCCTGCAGCTGATCCACGTGCCGCAGTCCGCGTTCGAGAAGTGAGGAACCATCCATGAGCACCCCCATCGGACCGTCGGACGCGTCCAAGACGCCCCGGTACGCCGGTCTCTCGACGTTCGCCCGGCTGCCGCGGATCGAGGACGTGCCGTCCGTCGACCTCGCCGTCGTCGGCATCCCGTTCGACACCGGCGTCAGCTTCCGCCCGGGCGCGCGGTTCGGGCCGGAGCACGTGCGCGCCTCCAGCCGCCTTCTGCGCCCGTACAACCCGGCGCAGGACTTCTCCGCGTGGGAGGCGGTGCAGGTCGCCGACGCCGGCGATATCGCCGTGAACCCGTTCCACATCGACGAGGCCGTGCGACAGATCGCCGAGGCGGCCACCGAACTGGGGACGCGCGCCGACCGCATCCTGACCATCGGCGGCGACCACACCATCGCCTACCCGCTGCTCCAGGCGATCAGCGCGAAGCACGGCCCCGTCGCCGTCCTGCACTTCGACGCGCACCTGGACACCTGGGACACCTACTTCGACGAGCCCATCACCCACGGCACGCCGTTCCGTCGCGCGTCGGAGGAGGGATTCCTGGATCGCACCGCGTCCGTCCACGTGGGCACCCGAGGCCCGCTGTACAGCAAGCAGGACCTGGAGGACGACGAGCGCCTGGGCTTCTCCATCGTCTCCAGCGAGTACATCGAGGAGCACGGCATCCCCGCCGCGCTCGAGCGCATCCGGACGCGGATCGGCGACCGGCCCCTCTACATCTCCATCGACATCGACGTGCTCGACCCGGCGCACGCGCCTGGCACCGGGACCCCGGAGGCGGGCGGCCTGACCAGTCGCGAGCTGCTGCGCATCCTGCGCGGCCTCACCGATCTCGACATCGTCGGCGCAGACGTCGTGGAGGTCGCACCTGCCTACGACCATGCCCAGGTCACCGGCATCGCAGCGTCCCACGTCGCCTACGAGCTGATGACCGCGATGGCCCAGGTGATCGTCCGCGAGCGCGGCCAGGGCAGCGATGACTGACTCCGCCGACCGGCCCGTCGCCGTCTACACCGACGTCGACGACACCGACCCCGCACCCGGCATCGCCCTGCTCGAAGCGCACGGCTTCGAGGTGCGGGTGCTCGGCACCCGCGACCCCGCGGCCATCATCGCGGGCGCGCAGGATGCGGTGGCCCTGCTGCCCGGCTACGCCACGGTCACCCGCGAGGTCATCGAGGCGTTGCCGCGGCTGAGGGTCATCGCGCTCATGTCCATGGGCTTCGACGAGGTGGATGTGGACGCGGCGACCGAGCACGGCGTCTGGGTCACCAACGTTCCGGGAGCGGCGACCGAGGAGGTGGCGACGCACGCGCTCGCGCTGCTGCTCGCGAGCCTGAGGCAGCTGGCGTTCTACACGGAGTCGGCGACCCCCGACCGGTGGAACGAGCGGGCCGTTTCCGCGCCGCCGCGCCTCAGCGAGCTGACCCTCGGGGTCGTCGGCCTCGGCCGGATCGGACGGGCGTTCGCCCAGGTCGCGGGACCGCTGTTCGGTCGGGTGCTCGGCTACGACCCGATGCTTCCGGAAACCCCGGAGACCGCCGCCGAACTCTCGGCCCTCGGCATCGAGCGGACGACGCTCGAGGAGGTCCGGCGCGCCTCGGACGCCCTGTCGCTGCACGTCCCGCTCACTTCGGAGACCGAGCGAATGGTCGACGCCGCGTTCCTGGACGGGATGCCGAAGGGCGCGACCCTGCTCAACGTCTCGCGCGGTGGGCTCATCGACCACGTTGCGCTCGTCGCGGCGCTCGACTCCGGCCACCTGGCGGGAGCCGCGCTCGACGTCCTCGACGAGGAGCCCCGCGCGCCGGGCATCCGCTCGTCGGCCGATCCGACGTCGTGCTCACACCGCACATCGCCTACTTCTCGCGGCGCACCGAGATCGAGTACGTCCGCATCCAGGCGCAGAACGCGGTGACCGTGCTGGAGACGGGTGCGCCGGACTCGCCTGTGAACCGACTGCCCTGACGAGCGTCGCGGTTCAGCGCAGCGGCGTCCATCCCGGGGCAGCGGCCCGTCGAGTCCCGCGCGCTCCGCGTCGGCGGCCGCCGACCAGCCCTGTGCGGCGCCCTCGGCGTCGAACCCGCCCCGCGCGAACCGCACGCCGACGTCCGGGTGCTGCGTGCGCGGAGGGCCGCCGCGACGGACGGATGCCCGGACGCTCCAGGCGTCGTCGGCGAAGCCCCCGCCGCGGAACACCCGGTAGTCGCTATAGCGTCCGGGATCGAGGAGGTCCCAGCACCACTCCCAGACATTGCCGAGCGTGTCGAACAGCCCGTTCAGGTTGGGCAGGCGCAGACCGACGTCGGCCGGCGCGGTCAGCCCGTCGGCGCTCGTCCAGGCGACCTCCGGCAGTGGGCCGTAGTGGGGGCCGGTGGAGCCGGCGCGGCAGGCGAACTCCCACTCGGCCTCGGTCGGCAGACGGTAGCCGTCCGCGTCCACGTGCCAGGTGACGTCCTCACCGTCGAAGGTGTACGCGGGATCGAATCCTTCCCACTCCGACGCGGCGTTGCAGAGCCGGATCGCGCGCTGCCAGCTGATGCCGGTCGCCGGGCGTCGAGGGTGCGCCGACGGCTCGCCGATCAGCTCGGCGACCTCCGCCTCCGTGACGGCGAAGACTCCGAGTTCGAACGGCTCCAGCTCGACGGTCCAGCGCCGCCTGAGCCGGGCGTCGTGCAGCTGCACGGAGCCCGCCGGGATGCGCGCCAGTTCGATGTCCACGCATCCAGCCTGTCACGTCGGCGCGCGCCTAACGGGGAGCCTGCGCCGGCCGATAGAGCGGTTCGTGGAGACCCTGTTCATCGCCCTGCGCGTGCTCGTCGTGCTGGGCGTGATGGTGGCGCTGCTGTGGTTCGTGCAGCGTCGCGTCACCAAGGGGCGCACCTCCGCGCGGAGGCGCCGCGGCAACGCGGTGACCGTCGTCGGCCGGCAGGGTGTAGGTCCGAAGGCGTCGGTGGTCGTCGTGGATGTGGACGGCAACCGCTTCGTGCTCGGCGTGACAGAACGCCAGGTCTCCGTTCTCCACACCTCCGACCGTCCGCAGGATGCGGACGTCACCCCGCTCGTCCGCGTGCCCGAGGCGGCGACCGAGGCTCAGGCCGAGGTCCGCACCGGAACGGACGACGCCCCAGCGCTCAGCGCGAGCACCACCAGCACCACCACGACCACCAGGCAGGATGCCGACTTCCTCACGGCGCAGGGACGCGCCTCGCTCTTCGACGAGGCACTCAAAGGCTCGATCCTGTCCCCGGCCACCTGGCGGCAGGCGAGTTCGGCGGTGCGGCCCAAGAAGTGACGGCGGGAACGGGGAGGCTTCCCCGTCTGGCCGTCGCGGGCGCGCTCGTGGCCGTGGTCGCCGTCGCGATCGTGCTGCTCGGCGCGAACGCCGCCCACGCCGTCCCGACGCCCGTCCCGACCCCGTCCGGTCCGGCGGGTCCCGGCGGCACCGGCGGGATCACCGTCGACATCAACGGCCCGAACGGCACGCCGAACGCCGCCATCCTCACCCTCGTCGGCATCACCGTCCTGTCGGTGGCGCCCGCGCTGCTGCTGATGATGTCGTCGTTCACCAAGATCTTCGTGGTGCTCGCGATCACGCGGAACGCGCTCGCGCTGCCGTCCATCCCGCCGAACCAGGTCCTGGCCGGTCTCGCCCTGTTCCTGAGCCTGTTCATCATGAGCCCGGTGCTCGTGGACATCAACAACTCGGCCGTGCAGCCCTACCTGGCCGGCCACATCGACTTCACCGGCGCCGTGCAGGCCGCCGAGGGGCCGCTACGGCACTTCATGGCGTCGCACACCCGCGAGGAGGACATCGCGCTCATGACGCGCGCAGCCGGGCGGCCGAACCCGAGCACCATGAACAGCGTCCCGATGCTTACGCTGATCCCGGCGTTCATGATCTCGGAGCTGCGGGCGGCGTTCATCATCGGCTTCGTCATCTTCGTGCCGTTCCTCGTCATCGACATGGTCGTGTCCGCGGCGCTGATGTCGATGGGCATGATGATGCTCCCGCCGGTGATGATCTCGCTTCCGTTCAAAATCCTGCTGTTCGTGCTGGTCGACGGCTGGGGGCTCATCATCCAGAGCCTGATCACGAGCTACGGAGGCAGCGGATGAACCCGGCCGCCGTCCTCGACATCGCCATGCAGGGCCTCATGGTCACCGCGAAGCTGGCCGCGCCGATCGTCATCACGGCGCTGGTCGTCGGCTTCGCGATCTCGCTCGTGCAGTCGATCACCCAGATCCAGGAGGTCACGCTCTCGTTCGTGCCGAAGGCCGCGGCGGTCGCGGTGGCGCTGATCATCTGCGGCCAGTGGATGATCTCCGAGCTGGTCTCGTTCACGCACGTGCTGTTCGACAAGATCCCGCTGCTGCTGGGCGGTGGCTGATGAACATCCCGATCGACATCGCGGCCATCGAAGCCGTGGCGCTCGCATCGCTGCGCATGGTCGCCTTCCTCGTGATCGCGCCGCCCTTCTCGTACAACGGGTTCCCGGCGCAGGTGAAGGGGATGCTCGCGATCGGGCTGGCGATCGCGGTCGCGCCGCGCGTCGGCGCCGGCTACCACTCGGGTGACACGGGCGCGTTCCTGCTCGACCTGGTGCGCGAGCTCGCGGTGGGGGCGACGCTCGGGTTCCTCGTCTTCCTCGTCTTCGCGGCCATCCAGTCGGCGGGCAGCTTCATCGACCTGTTCGGCGGCTTTCAGCTCGCTCAGGCGTTCGACCCACAGGCGATGATCAACGGCGCGCAGTTCACCCGGATGTTCCAGCTCACGGCTCTCGCGCTCCTGTTCGCGTCGGGTGGCTACCAGCTCATCATCGGCGGCCTGGTGCGGTCGTTCGACGCCATCCCGCTCGCGACCGGGCTCAGCATGGCCGACCCCGCGAAGGAGATGGTGAACGGGGTCACGCAGATGTTCCTCGCGGCCCTGCAGATCGCCGGGCCGCTGATCGTGGTGCTGTTCCTGGCGGATGTCGGGCTCGGCCTCCTGACGCGCGTCGCCCCCGCGCTCAACGCGTTCTCGCTCGGCTTCCCGCTCAAGATCATGCTGACCGTCGTCCTCTCGGCGATCGTCTTCGTCGCGCTGCCTGGCGTGGTCTCGGGTCTCACCGACACGGCCGTCAAGACGATGCTGGGGGTGGGCCGATGAGCGACGCGCAGGAACGCACCGAGAAGGCGACCGACAAGCGGATGAAGGAAGCCCGCTCCAAGGGCCGCCTCTCGAAGTCGATGGACCTCACCGCCTGGGTCGGCGTCGGCGCCGCAGCGGTCATGCTCCCCTTCACCCTGCAGCAGGGGACGACCGCGGCGATCGATCAGCTGTTCTCCGTGCGCTCGGTGATCGAGAGCCCCGACCCGGCGAAGGCGGTCGCGGCACTCGGCGACGGCTTCGGCAGCATCATGGCGACCATCGGGCCGCTGCTCGCGGTGGGCGCACTCGCCGTGGTCGGCGCGGCAGCGGTGCAGGGCGGCATCCATTTCAAGAAGCTCGAGGCCAAGTACGAGCAGTTCAACCTCGTCCAGGGTCTCGGCCGGGTGTTCGGGATGCGCGCGCTCTGGGAGGGCGCGAAGACCCTGCTCAAGTCCGCGGTGGTCGCGGTCGGACTGTACCTCGTCGTGCAGGGGCTGATGCCGGTGCTGCTGACCTCCGGTTCGATGCCGCTCGCGTCGCTGCTCTCCGCCGCGTCCGGAGGCACGGCGGGGCTGCTGCAGGCGGCGGTCGGCGCCGGCCTCGTGCTCGCGGGCCTCGACGTGCTCGTCGTGATGCGCCGCAACCGCAAGCACACGCGCATGAGCAAACAGGAAGTCCGCGACGAGAACAAGAACACCGAGGGCGACCCGCTGGTGCGCTCGCAGCGGCGTTCGCGCCAGCTCGCGATGAGTCGCAACCGCATGATCGCGGCGATCGGAGGGTCGGATGTGGTGCTCGTCAACCCCACGCACATCGCAGTCGCCGTGAAGTACGAGCCGGGCAAGTCGGCTCCGCGCGTCGTGGCCAAGGGCGCGGGCGCGATCGCGCTGCGCATCCGTGAGAAGGCGGAGGAGGAGCGCGTGCCGATCGTGAAGGACATCCCGCTCGCGCGGGCGCTGCACGCCGGATGCGAGGTCGGGGACGAGATCCCCGTCGAGCTCTACAACTCCGTGGCGCGGGTGCTCGCCTTCGTCATGTCGCTCAAGAAGCGCGGCTCGTCCGCCGGAATCCACACCATGCGTCCCCAGCTGGGAGGGCTGTCGTGAAGCAGAACAAGGGTCTCGCCGCCAAGGTCGCGGTGCCGATCGGCGTCGTCGGCATCGTGATGCTGCTGGTCGTGCCGGTGCCGGCGTGGCTGCTCGACCTCCTCATCATCGTCAACATCATGCTGGCGCTGGTCGTCCTGCTCACCACGATGTTCGTCAAGAAGCCGCTCGACTTCTCCGTCTTCCCGTCGCTGCTGCTCGTCGCGACGCTGTTCCGGCTCGGGCTCAACGTCGCGTCCACGCGGCTGGTGCTGGGCGACGGGTTCGCCGGACAGGTCATCCAGGCGTTCGGGCACGTCGCCGTGGGCGGGTCGATCATCATCGGCGCGGTGGTGTTCCTCATCCTGGTCGTCATCCAGTTCATCGTCGTCACCAAGGGAGCAGAGCGTGTGGCCGAGGTCGGCGCGCGGTTCACCCTCGACGCCATGCCGGGCAAGCAGATGGCGATCGACGCCGACCTGAACGCGGGCCTCATCACCGAGGAGCAGGCCCGCAGCCGCCGCGCCGAGGTGTCGGCGGAGGCCGACTTCTACGGCGCGATGGACGGCGCCTCGAAGTTCGTCAAGGGCGACGCAATCGCCGGCATCCTGATCATCGTCATCAACGTGGTCGGCGGCATCGCGATCGGCATGATCCAGCGCGGCATGGACCTCATGGACGCGGTCAGCCACTACACGCTGCTGACCATCGGCGACGGGCTGGTGTCGCAGATCCCGGCGCTGCTGATGGCGGTCTCGACCGGCATGATCGTGACGCGTTCGAACGCCGAGTCGGAGATGGGCACGACCGCCAGCAACCAGCTGAGCCAGTCACGCAACGCGCTGATGATCGCGGGATGCGCCGCGATCGTGCTCGCGCTCATCCCCGGCATGCCGCCGATCCCGTTCGTGCTCGTCGGGGCGTTCCTCATCCTCGCCTCGCAGCGGATCAAGACCGCGCAGGCCGCTCAGAAGAAGGCGGAGGCCGCGAAGAACGCGGTGGCCAGCGCGACCAAGAACGAGACGACCGAAGACCTGATCGAGCAGATGCGCGTCCACGCCCTCGAAATCACTCTGGCGCCGGATCTGGTCGACATCGTGAGCGGTGCGTCCGACGACCTGCTCGCCCGCGTGCGTGCGCTGCGGCGGAAGATCGCGCTGGAGCTCGGGATCATCGTCCCGCCGGTGCGCACCCGCGACAGCGCCGAGCTGCCGCCGGCGACCTACGTCATCAAGATCGCGGGGGTGGAGGCGGGACGCGGCCAGGCGCCGTCGGGCCGCGTGCTCGCGCTGGGCGACGCGCTCGACAACCTGCCGGGCACGCCGACGGTGGAGCCGGTGTTCGGGCTGCCGGCCAAGTGGATCCCGTCCGAGATGCGGCACAGCGCCGAGCTGGGTGGCGCGACGGTGATCGACCGTGTCTCGGTGCTCATCACCCACCTGTCGTCGATCATCACCTCGAACGCCGGCCGCCTGCTCACCCGCGAGGACGTCCGCCTGCTCACCGAGGGCGTCAAGCAGGTGAACCCGCCCGCGGTGGAGGAGCTGATCCCGAACCTGCTCTCGCTCGCCGAGGTGCAGCGCGTGCTGCAGGGGCTGCTCGCGGAGCAGGTGCCGATCAACGACCTGCCGCGCATCCTGGAGGCCCTGACCCTGCGGGCGAAGCTGTCGAACGACCCGGAGGGGCTGGTGGAGGCGGCGCGCTCGGCGCTCGGCCCGGCGGTGGTCGCGCCGCACATCGACGGGGGACGCTGCGCGTCATCATGATCGACCCCGGCCTGGAGCAGTCGATGCTGGAAGGCCTGCGGCCGTCGGAGAGCGGCACGCAGATCGTGCTCGACCCCGTGCGGTTGGAGGCCGTGCTCGCCTCCATCCGGGACACGGCCGGGCGGCTCGACGACGCCGGTGTCACGGCGGTGCTGGTGTGCGCGCCGGCGCTGCGACCGGCGATCCGGCGGCTGGTCGCCGGGCAGATCGCGGGACTCGCGGTGCTGTCGTACCAGGAGGTGACGGCCGTCCAGGCGGCGATCGAGACCGTGGGGGTGGTCCGCGGTGCGGAGTCGATCGCGGCCTGAGTGGCTGGGCGGCGGCGCTTCGGAGGAGGAGGTGCTGCCGGCGGTGTCGACGTCGTCGCTGGCGTTCCAGGCGGTGCTGGACGACCTCGTGCGCGCGGTGGACGCGCCCGAGTTGGCCGCGGCCGTGCCGTCCGTGCCATCCTCCGTGGCAGTCCCGTCCATCCCGTCGGTCCCCTCCATCCCGCCCACCCCGGCGAGCGGTGAGCCGTCGCTCGAACCCGGGCCGAGTGGTGACCAGCTGTCACCGTTCGACGAGGTGCTTCCCGAGCCGGCCCGCCCGGTGGGACCGCCGCCCGCGCGCCTCCGCGGCCGCGGGGACCTCACCCTGGTGGTCGGCGTGGGCGGCGACGTGCACGAGGCTGCCCGCATCCTCGCCGCATCGGCCGACGCGAACGCCGAGGTGCAGGTCGTGGCCGACCGGCGCGACGCCCTC
Source organism: Leifsonia poae (assembly GCF_050632865.1). Classification (GTDB taxonomy): domain Bacteria; phylum Actinomycetota; class Actinomycetes; order Actinomycetales; family Microbacteriaceae; genus Leifsonia; species Leifsonia poae_B. Next base: position 726,170 of record NZ_JBODSA010000003.1, read on the forward strand.
GCCGCCCGCGCGGACGGCGTCCGCCGCGAGATCCCGATCGTCGCCGCCTTCCCGCTCCCGAGCCCCGCGGCCGTGCCCGAGGTCGCGGCCGATCTCGCCGCCACCGCCCCCGATCAGGTCTGGGTCGTGGTGGACGTCTCCCGCAAGCACGACGACACGGCGCTGTGGGTGGGGGCCGTGGATGCGGTGCTTGCGGTGGACGCGGTCGTCGCCACCGGCGCCTCCCTCACCGTCTCGCCCGACTCGGTCCACGCGCTCGGTCTGCCCGTCCTCTGGCTGGAGGCACCGCCCGGCGGATAGGCTGGGACGATGCTGGTACTGACGCGCAAGGCGGGGAGCGGGTGCTCATCGGCGACGACATCGTCGTGACGATCCTCGATGCGCGCGGGGACGGCGTCCGCATCGGCATCGACGCGCCTCGCGGCATCCGCATCCAGCGCGACGAGGTCGTGAAGGCGGTCACCGAGGCCAACCAGGAGGCGACCGAGCGCGCCGCCGGAACCGACGACGCCGAAGCGCTCATCAAGAAGTCGCTCGGGCTCTGAGCGGGGCGTGGCCTGCGCGCGCCGCGGTCCGTCGGAAGCCGTGCACCGTGAGGTAGATGCCGAGGAACAGCTCCCATACGACCTCCGGCAGCGTGAGCAGGGCCGACCACGGTGACACCTGGCTGTAGGCGCCGAGCAGCACCGCCACGCCCGACAGCGACACCAGCGGACCTGCGACCATCCCGAGCACCGCCCAGCCACGCGGCACGAGACCGGACCGGTAAAGCGCGCAACCGAGGATCAGCCCGTTGCCCAGCCCGACCACGAAGCCGGGGCCGAGCAGGAACGTCCACCCGTGCAACGCCACGAGTGCGGCCGCGACCGGCCCGGCGCCGGCGACGCCGTCCTGCTGCAGCGTGACGACGGTGAGCAGGCTGAGGATGCCGACGGCGATCAGCGTCGACTCCATCAGGCGGGCCACGACGTACGCGAGCGCCAGCGACGGGGTCGTGCGTCGCAGCACCGGGTAGAGGACGAGCGCGGTGCCGAGGTTCGCGATGATGAGCGCGATCTCGAGCAGCGCCCCCGCGAGCACCGATCCCGAACCGGCATGGCGGGCCACGAAGTCCGGGTCGCCGAGCACGGGCCCGTAGAGCAGCGCCCCGGGGATGGACGTGGCGAACGTCAGGAGGAACAGCACGCCGGTGGCGAGGGAGCGGCGACGGTCGTCGTCCATGATCGGGTCCTTTCGGGTGTACGGCGTACACCTGCTGAGTCTGACGATAGGTGTACGCTGTACACCATGTCAAGCCCCTCGTCGGTCCCGCGTCAGACGCTGACCGTCGAGCGCGTCGTCCGGACCGCCGTCGACCTCGCCGACGCAGAGGGGCTGGACGGGCTCACCATGCGCACGCTCGCCCAGCGGCTCGGCGTGGTCCCGATGGCGCTGTACAAGCACGTGGCGAACAAGGAGGAGCTGATCGACGGCATGGTCGACAGCGTCTGGACCGAGGTGGAGGCGCCCGATCCGGAACTCCCGTGGCGGGAGGCGATGCGCCGCCGCTCGGTGTCGCTGCGCGCTGCGATGCTGCGCCACCGCTGGGCCGTCGGCCTGATGGAGGCGCGGATGCGTCCCGGCTTCGCCAACCTGCGGCAGCACGACGCGATGATGGGCTGCCTGCGCCGGGCCGGCTTCTCGTTCCGCACGACCGTGCACGTCACGTCGATGCTCGACGCCTACGTCTACGGCTTCGCCCTGCAGGAGAAGACACTGCCGTTCGCGACGGCGGAGGAGTCGGGGGAGGCTGCCGCCGAGAAGCTGGAGGCAACGCCTCCGGAGCTCGCGGCGATGTTCCCGCACCTTCTGGAGGTCGTCTCCGAGCTGGGCCGCGCCGGCTACGACTACGACGAGGAGTTCGAGACCGGGCTCGACCTCATCCTCGACGGGGTCGAGCGGCTGCGGCCGGAGTGGGTGGTCGCGTCATAAATCGCTGAACCTCGCGTCCGAATAGGTAAGGGCATCTACACCCGAGCCCTATTCGACCGTGAGGAAGAGTGTGATGAAGAGTCCTGTCACCCGCAGGCGGTTCATGCGCGTCTTGAGCGCAGCCGGTGCGCCGGACACCGCGCCCGGCTTCGGCGGGCGCGCGCGCGCTGGCGCGGCCTCATGGTTTTCACTGCCGTGCTGGCCCTCGGGGCACTCATCGGCACGCTGATCCTCCCCCAGTACTTCTCCGACGCCGGCAGCAACACGGTTGTGACCATTTATAAGACGGGTACGAACACCGCGAACGGGTCCTTCGCGGCCTCTTCGGACGCTCCGGGTGGTGCGAAGACGGGTACGGCGAAGCCTGGCGACACCATCAAGTGGGTCGTCAACTACATGAACAACACGCACGCGCCGGCGTCCGTCAACCTTAAAGACGTCATCACCGGCGGTCAGACGTACGTTCCGAATTCGCTGCAGCTACCGCCGCTCAACAACCCGGTCGGCAGCATCTCCGCGCAGTACACGACCAACGGCGGCGGTTCGTGGGCTACGGGCACGCCACCCTCGAACGCGAATGGTGTGGGTTACACGGGCACTTCGATCGCTACAGCTAGGCAGCAGCTCTCAACCCCGTTCACTGTTTCGGGCGGAAGCTCCACCCTCAACTCCACCGGCGGAGACGCGTACAACGCGGTCACGCGCAATGGTCTGATCTACGAGGTTTACCACCATCGCACCGGTGGCGTGGTCTACTGCACCCAGCAGAACGGTACCGCATGCCCGGGCTGGCCGAACGCCAACGCCCAGTACTGGTCGGAAACAGTTGGTGCCGCGATCGGCACCGGCACATCGTTCGCCGGCTACACCGCGTGGCAGAACGGCACGTGGATAAACGGCAGCAGGATGTACTGGTTCGCCAACCGGACCGACGGATCCCAGGCGGGAGTCGCCTGTCTTGATCTCGCCCCCACCACGCCGACCAGCTGCGGCTTCTACTCGATCGCGACGAACATACCGAATCCCACGAGTGGGGGCTCGATCGGTTCTACCGGTATCCCGGCCTCTGACGGGAACATCTACGCTGTCATGCGGACAGGATCCCAGGCGGTTCTCTACTGCGTCAGGCCGGCCGGCAACTCCGTCTGCGGCTCGTACACACTTGCGAGCGGCGTGACGACGACGAGTGCGTTCACGGTGCACAATTTCGGCGGATACGTCTTCGCCAGCTATCGGACCACCGACACCAGTTCCTGGCTGACCAGCTGTCGGACCACAGGCCTCGGGGCCTGCTCAGGGACGTGGCCCGTGACGGGCGCGCCTTCCGGAGACGGCGCGCCGCCCGTACTGGGTCCTCGCCTTTCGACGAGCGGTGCGCTCACACAGGTTTGTAGCGTCCGGAATACCACCACTGCGTACTCGTACCCCTGCTGGAACCTCGACGGATCGGTCAGCTCGACCAAATACACGACTTTCGCCTACTACAACACCTCCCCCGGATCTGCGGGCGACGTGTGGACGAGCGGCACCAGGATCTATTCCAACTACCAGGGATCCATCTACTGCTTCGACTACGCGTCCGTCGCTGCGGATACGACTCCCTTCGCCTGCAGCGGGTTCACCGGTTTGGGAGTGGCGAACACTCGCAACTACACCGTTCGCCCGGCGAATGACATCGCCCCCAACTGCCTGATCGCTACCGGCGATGGCGGGCAGATCACAATCTTCAACGCCATCTCGGGCGGAGCCTGCCTGACGAGTTCGAACACGCAGACTCTCGACATGAGCCCCTCTGGTTACTACTGCGGCTCCGGCATGTCGGCCTTCCGCGCGTGGGGCACGATGTCGCTCCCCGGGCTCGTCAGCGGGACGTACGTCAACTCCACGGTGACCCTGCGGGATCAGAACAACAACATCATCACGGCCGGCGGGGTGACCTACAACAACTACACGCTGGCGGCGGGTGGCTCGATCAATCTCTCGCAGGTTCCCACTTCCGTGACGTGGATTCGGGCGACCGTGAGGATCAACGGCGTCAACAATCCGACCGGTGTGCAGAACGCCCAGATCGCAGTCTCGTGGGAAGGTGACCCACCCGAGATGTGCTTCCAGACCACTGTGCCGTCGTACGGCTGCGACGTGACAAGCACGACCGTCTCGAACAGCGCGAATGCCGTCACGTCCTCCACCGCAGGAAGCGACTCGCCGGGCGGCAACTCGACAGGGCTGGCGACCTTCAACGTGCAGCCGAACGCCCCCGCGTGCACCTTGGACTTAACTCAAGACAGCGAGCACGACCGGGTTGTCGAGCACGCCGAAAGTGGGGGAGCGGGTCACCTACACATTCAAGATCACGAACACGAGCAATGTGACGATGACGAACGTCACGTTGAATGATCCGCTACCGCTGACCGGCCACGTCTATTCCTGGCCGGGCGCGGCCGGCACATTGGCGCCCGGGCAGTCCGTGACGATCACGGCGTATCACGCCTTGACGCTGGCGGAACTGGACTCGGCTCATGTGGCGAATACAGCGACGGCGACGGGCAAGACGCCGTCCGGCTCCACCACGACATCCCCGTCGAGGTCGACGGATACCACGCTCTACCGATGGGGCGAGCTGGCGCTGGTGAAGACGGCGAGCACGACCGCGTTGTCGAGCACGCCGAAGGTGGGCGAACGGGTGAACTACACGTTCGTGATCACGAACACCGGAAACGTAACGATGACGAATGTGACGTTGACGGATCCGCTGCCGTTGGCAGGGCACGTGTATTCGTGGCCGGGTGCGGCGGGCACCCTGACGCCGGGTCAATCTGTGACGATCACCGCGTATCATCTGCTGACGTTGGCGGAGCTGGACTCGGCTCACGTGGCGAACACGGCAACCGCGGCCGGCACGACCCCATGGGGGTCGAGACCCACGAAGTCGGCGTCGACGGACACCACGCTCTACCGGTGGGGCGAGCTGGCGCTGGTGAAGACGGCGAGCACGACCGCGTTGTCGAGCACACCGAAGGTGGGGGAACGGGTCAATTACACGTTCGTGATCACGAACACGGGAAACGTGACGATTACGAATGTGACGTTGACGGATCCGTTGCCGTTGGCCGGGCATGTGTATTCGTGGCCGGGTGCGTCGGGCACCCTGACGCCGGGTCAGTCTGTGACGATAACCGCGTATCACTTGCTGACCCAGGCGGAGCTGGACTCTGCTCACGTGGCGAACACGGCGACCGCGGCCGGCACGACCCCGTGGGGGTCGCGACCCTCGAAGTCGTCGTCGACGGATACCACGCTTTACCGATGGGGTGAGCTGTCACTGGTGAAGACGGCGAGCACGACCGCTTTGTCGAACCCGTCGAAGGTGGGCGAACGGGTGAACTACACGTTCGTGATCACGAACACGGGAAACGTAACGCTGACGAACGTGACGTTGACGGATCCGTTGCCGTTGGCCGGGCATGTGTATTCGTGGCCGGGCACGGCCGGCACGTTGGCACCGGGTCAGATTGTGACAGTCACCGCGTATCACACGCTGACACAGGCGGAGCTGGACTCGGCTCACGTGGCGAACACGGCGAAGGCGGAAGGCACGAGCCCGTGGGGGTCGAAACCCTCGAAGACGTCGTCGACGGATACGAGCCTGAAGCGGACCCCGGCGTTGACGTTGACGAAGACGGCGAGCACGACGGCTTTGTCGAACCCGCCGAAGGTAGGGGACAAGGTCAACTACACGTTCACGATCACAAACACGGGAAACGTGACGATGACGAACGTGGCCTTGAGTGATCCGATGTCGTTGGCCGGGCATGTGTATTCGTGGCCCGGTACGGCCGGGACGTTGGCGCCGGGTCAGGTGGTGACGATCACGGCCTATCACCTGCTGACGCAGGCCGACATCGACGCCGGCCACGTCGCGAACACGGCCACCGCGACCGGTAAGGACCCGTCCGGGTCCACGTCGACATCCCCGCCGAAGTCCACGGATACGACGGTGACGCGGACCCCGGCGCTGACGCTGACGAAGACGGCAAGCACTACCGCTTTGTCCAACCCGCCGAAGGTGGGTGACAAGGTCAACTACACGTTCACGATCACCAACTCCGGGAACGTGACCATGACGAACGTCGCGTTGAGTGATCCGATGACGCTGGCCGGGCACGTGTATTCGTGGCCCGGTACCGCCGGGACTCTGACACCGGGTCAGGTGGTGACGATCACGGCCTATCACCTGCTGACGCAAGCGGACATCGATTCTGGTCATGTGGCGAATACGGCGACCGCGACGGGTAAGGACCCGTCCGGGTCCACGTCGACGTCTCCGCCGAAGTCGACGGATACGACGGTGACGCGGAGCCCGGCGCTGACGCTGACGAAGACGGCCAGCTCGACGGCTTTGTCGAACCCGCCGAAGGTGGGGGACAAGGTCAACTACACGTTCACGATCACAAACACGGGAAACGTGACGATGACCAACGTCGCCCTGAATGATCCGATGACGTTGGCGGGGCAGGTGTATTCGTGGCCCGGTACGGCCGGGACTCTGGCCCCAGGTCAGGTCGTGACGATCACCGCCTACCACCTGTTGACGCAAGCGGACATCGACGCCGGCCACGTCGCGAACACCGCCACCGCGACGGGCAAGGACCCATCCGGTTCCACGTCGACGTCTCCGCCCAAGTCGACGGATACGACGGTGACGCGGAGCCCGGCGCTGACGCTGACGAAGACGGCCAGCTCGACGGCTTTGTCGAACCCGCCGAAGGTGGGGGACAAGGTCAACTACACGTTCACGATCACGAACTCCGGAAACGTGACGATGACGAATGTTGCCCTGAATGATCCGATGTCGTTGGCCGGGCACGTGTATTCGTGGCCCGGTGCGGCCGGGACGTTGGCACCAGGTCAGGTGGTGACGATCACGGCCTATCACCTGCTGACGCAAGCGGACATCGATTCCGGTCATGTGGCGAATACGGCGACCGCGACGGGTAAGAACCCGTCCGGTTCCACGACGACATCTCCGCCCAAGTCGACGGATACGACGGTGACGCGAACCCCCGCGCTGACGCTGACGAAGACGGCCAGCACTACCGCTTTGTCCAACCCGCCGAAGGTAGGGGACAAGGTCAACTACACGTTCACGATCACGAACTCCGGGAACGTGACCATGACGAACGTCGCGTTGAGTGAGCCGATGACGTTGGCCGGGCATGTGTATTCGTGGCCCGGCACGGCCGGGACGCTGGCGCCGGGTCAGGTGGTGACGATCACCGCCTACCACCTGCTGACGCAGGCGGACATCGATTCTGGTCATGTGGCGAACACGGCGACCGCGACGGGTAAGGACCCGTCCGGGTCCACGTCGACATCCCCGCCGAAATCCACGGATAACCCCCTGACCCGAACGCCGGGCCTGACGATGACCAAGACGGTGAACTCGAGCCTCGTCTCGACGCCCGCGAAGGTGGGCGACAAGCTCACCTACACGATCACCGTGACGAACACCGGAAACGTCACCGTGACCTCGGTGCGTATCGTCGACCCCCTCCCGGGCCTCGTGCAGGAATCCGTCACATGGCCCGGCGTCGCGGGCACGCTCCTGCCCGGTCAGGTCGTCACGGCCGTCTACGCATACCGCCTCACCCAGGCGGACATCAACGCGGGCCACGTGGCCAACACGGCGACGTCGTCGGGCACGACTCCCACAGGCGGAACCGTCGATGGCCCACCGAAGTCCACGGACACGCCGCTGACGCAGGCCCCCGGGCTGAGCGTGGTGAAGACTGCGAACGCCTCCCGTGTCTCCAACCCGTCCCAGGTGGGAGAGACGATCACGTACACGATCACGGCGACCAACACCGGAAACGTCACGCTGACGGAAGTCGTGATCGACGACCCGCTGCCGGGGCTCTCCGCGCTGGTCTACACGTGGCCGGGAGCGGTGGGCACCCTTCAGCCGGGTCAAGTGGTGACCGCGACGGCGACCTATGTCCTGACCCAGGACGACATCGACGCAGCACACGTTTCGAACACCGCGACCGCGACCGGGAAGACCCCGACCGGGTCCACGACCACGCCACCCTCGTCGACGGATACGCCGTTGTCGCCCCTCTCGGCCATCGCCATCGAGAAGCGTGCGGATCTGACGGCCCTCCACACGCCGGCAGCGCCGGGTGATGTCGTGACCTACACGTTCGTCGCGACGAACACGGGGACCTCGACGCTCACCGACGTGACCATCGACGATCCGCTGCCGGGGCTCTCCGCTCTGACGATCATCTGGCCGGGGCCCGAGGGCACCCTGCTTCCGACCCAGCAGCTCACCGCCACCGCGACCTACCTGCTCACACAGGCGGACATCGACGCGGGTCACGTTTCAAACGCGGCCACGGTCACCGGAACGCCTCCGACAGGAGACCCCGTCACCGACACGTCGACAGTCGATTCGCCCGTCGAGACGGTCGCGAGAATCACGCTGGTGAAGAGCGCGGACGCCTCGCAAGTGCAGACGCCGACGAAACCGGGTGACGTGATCACCTTCACCCTCGTCGGAACGAACACCGGCACGACCACGTTGCTGCAGGTCACCATCGCCGACCCGCTGCCGGGTCTCTCGGTGCTGACCTACACCTGGCCGGGCTCTGCGGGCACCCTCCTGCCGGGGCAGTCGGTCACAGCGACGGCGACGTACCAGGTGACCAAGGAGGACCTTCGGGACGGTCACGTGTCCAACGCCGCCACGATCACCGGAACGCCGCCGACCGGAGACGGCGTGACGGACGAGTCGACCGTCGACGTGCCGCTGACTCCGGAGGACGCCGTCCAGCTCTCCGAGGTCACCTGGCGCAAGATCGACGCGACCCCCGCGAAGAACCTGCTCGCGGGTGCCGAGTGGACCTTCACGGCGGTGGACGAGTCGGGTAGTGCGACCGGGGCCGCCGTCGTGGTCACGGACTGCTCCGAGTCGATCGGCACGCCCTGCGCCGGACCCGACATGGACCCGGTGGGCGGGCTGTTCCACCTCACCGGAGTCGAACCCGGGACCTATCACCTCGTGGAGACGCGCGCGCCGGTCGGATTCGTATTGACCTCGACCCCGATCGTCGTGACCGTCGGCGCCATCACCAGCACCGTGGTCGTGCCCGACGTCGTGAACGAGCAACAGCCCGCTCCGGTGATCCCCTTCACGGGCGGATTGGGGACGGACTCGCTGACGATCACCGGTCTGGCGCTGCTCGGTATCGTGCTCGTCCTGGCCGCCTGGCACAGCCTGCGACGCCGACGCCGGCTGGCGTGAGCCTCGCGCGGTCGTGGCTCACAGGGCCTTCACGGGCTTCTCGACGTCACGATCGCGCGTGGCCACTCGTCCTCCAGAGTGGACCCGTTCGAAACAAGCTCCTGCGAAAGGACAACAAATGAAGAAGCGCCACCCCGTTCTCCTGCCGATTGCGCTGGGAGCCCTCGCGCTCGCCACCCTCGCCGGGTGCGCGTCGCCGACGGCGACGTCTGAGATCCCGACCGCTAGCCCCACCACTTCTGCTGCCGACACAGCGTCGTCCGACGATGGGACGATCCCCGACATCCCCAGCGGGACGGGAATCTTCACCGCGACCACGATGACGTCGTGCGATACGAAGGGCACGAACGTCGCCGCCAAGGGCACGGTGACGATGCCCGAGGACAAGAAGGGGGACATCGTCATCTCGGTCAGCTGGGTCGACTCCACCAACTCGTCGGTCTACAACCGCGGTGTGGCCACCCTCAAGGACCCGAAGCCCGGCGAGAAGAAGGACTGGACCATCGAATCCACGGTCCCCGCGGACGCTCAGAACCTCTCCTGCGTGCTCGGAGCCGTGATCCCGGAGTAAGGCGCGAGGTGACCGTTGCGCCGCGCGCTCGAGCTGGGCCCGCTCGGCTGACCGGTGCGGCAGAATGTCCGCATGGCGCCGATCAGGACCGAGCGCGGGCTTGACCGGCTCGTCAACTTCTCCGACGCGACGGTCGCGATCGCGATCACGCTGCTCATCCTGCCCCTGGTGGATGCGGCGTCGCAGATCGGGCGCCAGTCCTTCGGCGACTTCGTCGCGGAGAACTTCTGGGAGATCCTGGCGTTCGTGATCTCGTTCGCGGTGATCGCCCGGTTCTGGGTGGTTCACCACCGTGTCTTCGAGGTGGTGAGCTCCTACGACGGGGCGATGGTCTGGTACAACTTCCTCTGGCTGCTGGCCATCGTGTCCATCCCGTTCAGCGCGAACGTGCTGTCCAACGGCGCCGGCGAGCGTCCTGACGTGTACGCGCTGTACATCGGCAACATGATCGTCGCGTCCCTGGCGATGCGCCTGATCGGGGTGGAACTGTGGCGGCACCCGGAGCTGATGACCGAGGAGGGCCGCGCGACCATCGACAAGACCGCCGGCATCGCAGAGCTCATCCTCATGGCGTTGGCGCTGGTCCTCGCTGTCCTGATTCCGGCCGTGAACATGTTCTGGCTGTTCCTGCTGTTCCTCGCCGGACCGCTCCACGCGCTCATCCGCAGGCTCGTCTACGGACCTACGCAGACCCCGGCCTGAGGTATACCGTCGAGGCATGCGACCCAAGACTCTCGTCATCCTCATCGCCGTCGCGGCGGCGTACCTCCTCGGCGCACGCGCGGGCCGCGAGCGCTACGAGCAGATCACCGGTGCGGTGACCTCGTTCTGGAACTCGCCCGACGTCAAGAAGGCCCGCAAGAAGGCCAAGGTGCAGGCCGAGAAGGCGCGCAAGCGCTACGCCTGACCGGCGTCCGGTCGCCGGCACCGCTAACGGCAGCGCCGGCTAACGGTGCTCACGGCTCGTCGTAGTCGCCCTCGGTGTACTCGCCCTCGGGTGCGTCGGCGGGCTCGTCCGAGTCCGTGTACGTGCCCTCGGTGGCCGTCTCGGGCCCGACGCCGTCCGTCTCCGTGTACTGGCCGTGCACCGTGCGCTCGTGCGGCGCCTCGCCGTCGGCCTCGGTGTAGCTGCCCTCGAGGTTGTCGCGTGCGTCGCCGATCGGCTGCTCTGGGTTGCTCATACGACGGACATTACGCCGTAGCGCCGTCGAGGGCTACAGGTGGACGCGCCGTAGCCGCGCACGTCCACCGCGGAGTAGTCTGCGCGCGTCGTAACGACGATGGGCGGGACCGATGAGCGAAGACGCACAGCCGGACGTGTGGCCGCACCACGTGCTGGAGCTGCGCATCCACGGCATCAAGAACACGCCGCCCACCGAGATCCTGGGCCGCGAGCAGAGCGAGCTGCGGCAGAACGCAGGGCGACGAGAACGGCGGATTCTGGTGGGCACCGAACCAGGACGAGCCGGACCGCGACCCGGATGACGCTCCCGGGACGATCGACCCCGCCGTCCCACCGCCGGACGTGCGCACCGAGGCGTACTCCTGGGGCCGTCTCGCACGGTACGGCTCGGGTCCGCTGCTCTTCATCGGCCAGCTGTTCGTCCAGCTGGCATGGCTGCTTCTCGCACCCTTCGGACTCGCCAACACGGCGTACTGGACGCGGCGCATCCCGACCCAGCGGCCCGGTGGGGAGTGGCAATCGGGAGTCGGCGGGGCCTCCCTGCGCATCTTCGCCCTCGGCCTGACGCTGCTCTACGTCTGCGCGCTCGGCTCCGTGAGCTTGGATCTCGGCGTGCAATGCATCACCGGGACCGCCTGTACCGCGCTTCCAGGCGGTTTCCACGACTTCTTCAGCCTCCCTCCGCTCAGCTGGCGCGGACCGCAACTCGCCCTGCTCTCGCTGGTCCCGATCGCGGGCGTGCTGCTGCTCTTCGTCGTCTCCAAGCGTGCTCGCACCCGCTACGAGGCCGCGATCTTCGACGCAGCGGACCGGATGGGCGGGCGCGGACGCGACGCCGACGACCGCCGCCTCCGTCCGCTCGCCTCCGAGGGCTTCTGGCGAACGGCGCGTGTCGGATCGCCGACGGAGCGGCTGCACCTCGCGGCAGCGTTCCTGCTCATCGCGCTGCTCCTCGCGTGGGACCGGATGTTCGCCACGGTGAAGGCGTGCGCCAAGCTGCAGACCTTCGTGACCCCGGAGTGCCTGGGCGGCGCGGCGCAGACGCGCGACCTGCCCGTCCTCGTCGGCGGCATCGTCGCCGCCGCGGGGCTCGTGGTGGCGATCGCGTGCGTCGGCGTGCTGGCCGAGACGACGAACCCCGGGGATGGGCCGGTCAATGAGTACCTGCGCGACCGTCTCCGCCGCACCGGGACCGTCACGGCGTGGATCCTCGTCGCGGCGGTGATCGTGTACGTGTTCGTCGGCGCGTCGCTGTGGTTCGGCGGACAGTATGAGGTGCCCGGGCGCGGCGCGTTCCTCGGGCTCGCGACCGCGCCGTCCATCATCCTGGGCGTGCTCGCGGCCATCTGCATCTCGGCACTCGGCTGGCGTCGCGGTGTGCCGCACTGGCTCTCGATCACGATCATGACCGTGGCCGGCCTGACCTTCCTCGCGGCCGTGGCACAGAACCCGACGACCGAGTCGGGCCACCCCGGCCCCTTGCGCCTTCCGCTCTTCGGCGTCTCCGCCCTCCTCACCGCGGTGCAGCTGGTCCTCGTCTGGTGGTGGCCCCGTTCGCGGTCGGGGCGCCGCTCCGGACCGCCCGAGCGATTCCGCGCCGAGGGCTGGGCGGGCATGGGTCCGGGGATCATCATGCTGCTGTCGCTCGGCGCGGCGATGATCCTGTCGACCCTGCTGGTGCTCGGGGTCGAGGGCTGGCTGGTCAGCGGCTCCCCGCCGTGCGGATGCATCACCGCGGCGCCGCATCAGGTGCTCCGCCCCCGATCGTCTACGCGAACTTCGGGGACGTCCTGCCCTTCATCGCGCTGGCCCTGGCGCTCATCGCCGCCGGCATCGCGCTCTCCCTTCTGCGGTGGATGCCGCTCCTCACCACCCCGCGGACGCGCGACGGCCGCCGGCCCCTGCTCGAGCAGGTCGACGCCTACCGCGACGGCCGCATCGACGCGAGCACGACGGCCGACCGCCTGGCACTGAAGATCCTTCGGGCCCGGCGGCTCGCCGCGCTCGTCCATCGTGGCGAGCCCATCCTCGGCATCCTCGCGGGCCTCCTGGCGGTCGGTTTCGTCGTCGCGCTCGCGGTGTCGTACTCCGCGGTGTTCCGGGCGGTCGATGCGCTCGTGGGACCCGCCCTCGTCGTCATCGCGGCGGCCATCCTGGCGGTGGTCGTCGAGAACGCGCTCACTGCCAAGGAACGGCCCATCAGCGTGATGTGGGACCTCATGTGCTTCCTCCCCCGGGCGGGCCACCCCTTCAGTCCTCCCTGCTACGCCGAGCGGGTGGTCCCCGAACTGCGCGACCGCGTCACGGACTGGCTCACGCACGACCTGGTGCCACCGGACGGTCTCGACCTCGCTGCGCGTCTGCGTTGGCGTGACGACCAGGAGGATGAAGCGCTCAGCCACGACCGCCCGTTCAGCGTCGTGCTCTCGGCCCACAGCCTGGGCGCCGTGCTCGCCGTGTCCACGTTGTTCACTCTGCGGCCGGACCATGCGGACCACCTGCGCAACGTCGGGCTTCTCACGTACGGCGCCCAGCTGCGCGTCTACTTCGGCCGCTTCTTCCCCGAGCTCTTCGGGCCGGATGCGCTGGGCACGCTCGGCTCGCGCCGTCCGCTGCTCGGAAAGGGCGACCCGTGGTTCAGCCAGGTCGAGCTCGACCAGGACGGCGAGCCGGTCGTGATCACCCCGTCGGATGCCGACGACCCGTCGCTCGTGGAGCTGCTGACCCAGCCGGATGGATCCGTCGCCTGGGTCAACCTGTGGCGGCGCACCGATTACCTGGGCTTCCCGATCAACAGCTACCGGCTGGACGACCGCCGCCCCGACGATCTGGATCGCGGCGCCGACGAGTTCGGCCCGCCGCGCTACCTGGTGAAGGTGGCGACGCATCCCGACTACCAGTCCGCCCCGCAGTACCGGGTGGCGTTGCTGGATGTGATCGAGAGGCTTCACCGTACGCCGGGGCCGCCGCGCGGATAACCCCTTGCGGGTCAGGGCGAGCGGGCGTTCTCTGTGCCGCATGACCGATTCGCGTGATGACAAGGAGCCGATCACCGGCAACGACCCGACCAACGGTCTCGCCGGCGATCTCGAGGGCGACGACGGCGGCGCCGTCGAGCCGACCGAGAACCGCAGCCTGTTCGACGAGGTGATCGCCGACCCCGACGGTGACCGTCTCGCAGCGGGCGCGGACGCGGGTGCGGACCCGGATGAGGACTCCGCGACCTCGTACAGCGAAGAGGGCAAGCCGTGAGGCTGCCGGGAAGGAGCGAAGCATGAGCGACACCAGCGGACTGCCGAACACCGACGCCGAGGGCGTGCCCGCCGAGGAGAAGCCGGAGCGTTTCGAAGAGGGCGCCGGCGACCGCGACGCCCAGGCGGCGGAGCCGGCGGAGACCGAGCCCGGACAGTCGGGCGTCTCCGAGCCGGGTGAGACCGGCATTGCGCCCGAGGGCGCAGAGGACGTGACCACGGCGGACGCCGGAGGCGACACGGAGGGTGCAGAGCCCCCGCCCGCCGACTTCGATCCGGCCGATCAACCGTCCAACCCGGACCTCGTCAGCGGCACCGACGCCAGCGAGCCGCCGGACTGATCGGCCCACGAGCTACCGGCCCCGCGCCGGTACCGCGACGGCCCCGCCCTCTTCATCCCGGGGCGGGGCTGTTTTCCGTGGTCAGCGGGCCGTGCTCAGCGCCCGCGCCCCACCAGCCATCCGGCGCCGGCGCCGAGTCCGACCGCGCAGCAGACCGCGCCCACCAGGAGCACCGGGGCGTCCCCACCCGGACGCGGCAGCAGCAGTCCGACGACGACGAGGAACGCGCCGACGTTCAGCAGCACGGCGGCGACCCATCCGAGCGCCGTGCGCAGCGTCGCGTTCATCCCGGGAATCGTATCCCGGGCGTTACTCACCGTCGATCAGCTCGCGGAGGCGTTTGGATTCTCGGGCGATGTCGTCGTGGTCGTTCTGCGCCGCCCGGCTCTCCAGCGAGATGACCGCGCAGCGGTGCACCTTCGTGAAGTCGCCGTACGGGAAGCTGAAGCGGCCCTTCGTCTCCTCGGACTTATCCGGGTCCTCGCCGAGGTGCCAGAGCGCGTAGTCGTCCCAGCCGTTCTTCTCGATGAAGCGGTTCTCGTCGTCCGCGCTGGGCGCGTGCTCGCTCCAGTCGTCGCGCTCGTCGTGCACGACCTTCCCCTGTTCGACCAGCTTCCTGGCGTGCTCGAGGGCCTTCTTGTTCAGGTGGATGGTCATGCCTCGCCCTGGTTCCCGGTCGCCGCGGTCTCCGCGTCCAGCGACTCGTTGATGAGGGAGGCGACCAGCATCCGCCAGTCCGACCCCTCGTGCAGTGTCTCGGTGTAGCCGGGTGGGACCGCGCCGAACACGGGCTCGTGCTCCTCACCCTCGACGGCGATGCGCACCAGCGTCCCCAGTTCGGCATGCGACTCGTCGAGGACGACCCACACCCCCGGCGACTTCTTCTCCACGTGGAAGATGCGGTCCCGGTACGGGTACCGCACGCTGGACATCTCGAGCTCGCTCGCCGACATGGCGACTCCTCTCCTGGGCCGTCGGTCCTATGGAACGCCGTGCGCTGCGGCTTGGCAAGAGGGCGTCCGGCCCGGGTCAGGCGGAGCGGCGCCCGCTCAGCACGCCGTCGATCCGGGCGAGCAGGTCGGCCGGGTCGTCGAAGACCGACACCGCGCCCGCCTCCAGCAGCTCGGAGGGACCCACTCCGCCGGACAGCAGCCCGGCGGAGCGCACGTGCGCCCGCGCCGCCGCCATCATGTCCCAGACCGAGTCGCCGATGAAGAGGGCGTCCGACGGCTGGGCGCCGGCGCGCTCCAGGGCGACCTCGATGATGCCGGGCTCGGGTTTGGCCGTCGCCACGTCGTCCGCGTTCGTGGTCGCGTGGATGGCGTCCTCCGCGTCCAGCGTGTCCATCAGCAGCGCCAGCTCGTCCTCGGGCGCCGACGTCGCCAGCACCACGCGGATGCCGCGCCCGGACAGCTCGCGCAACAGGTCCGCCGCCTGGTCGAAAGCCCGCAACCGGCCCGACTGCTCCCTGTAGTGCTGCGAGTGCAGGTCTTTCGCGCGCGTGATCCACTCCTCGTCGCGCTCGCCCACCAGCTGCTCCAGCAGCCGGGCGGAGTCCTGCCCGATGGCCCGGTGGATGCGCCACGAATCCACCGGCGTGCCCATCTCGGCGAACGCGCGGCTCCACGCGTCGACGTGCAGGAAGTTGGAGTCGACGAGGGTGCCGTCGACGTCGAAGAGCACAGCGGAGATGGTCATGGCTCCACGACTACCACCCCTTGCGCGCCGGCGGGATGGGGTGCACCGTGCCCGGCATGGCCGATCACACCTACCCCGAGCTCACCGACCCGCGCACCGCCATCGTCACCGGTTCGGACTCCGGCATCGGACGCGCCACCGCCGTCGCGCTCGCGAAGGCGGGCATGGATGTGGGCATCACCTGGCACTCCGACGAGGAGGGCGCAGAGGAGACCGCCCGCCTGGTCCGCGAGGCCGGGCGCCGCGCCGTCGTCACCCAGCTCGACACCACGGACGCCCCGGCCTGCGGCGACGTCGTCGACAGGCTGGCCGACGAGCTCGGCGGCTGCGACGTCTTCGTC
Source organism: Leifsonia poae (assembly GCF_050632865.1). Taxonomy (GTDB): domain Bacteria; phylum Actinomycetota; class Actinomycetes; order Actinomycetales; family Microbacteriaceae; genus Leifsonia; species Leifsonia poae_B. The sequence continues at coordinate 742,829 of NZ_JBODSA010000003.1, forward strand.
AACAACGCCGGCATCAATGGCGGCACGCCGTTCTTCGAAACGGACTGGGACATCTGGCGGAAAACCATCTGCGGCGACCTCGACGGCGCGTTCGTCTGCATCCAGCGCATGGCGCGGCGGATGGTGGATGCGGGACGCGGCGGACGCATCATCGGCGTGACGAGCGTCCATGAGCACCAGCCGCGGGTCGGGTCCGCCGCCTACGACGCCGCGAAGCACGGCCTCGGCGGCCTGCTCAAGACCCTGGCCCTCGAGCTCGGCGAGTACGGGATCACCGCGAACGCGGTCGCGCCCGGCGAGATCTCGACGCCGATGAACGACGCCGAGGACGAGGACCCGCGCGAGGTGCATCGGCCCGGCGTTCCGATTGGCCGTCCGGGCGACGCCCGCGAGGTCGCGTCGGTGATCGCGTTCCTCGCTTCACCGGCCGCGTCCTACGTGACCGGCGCGTCGTGGGCGGTCGACGGCGGGATGCTGCAGATGGGCCCGCAGGCCGGCTCGCACCTGACCTCGGACGACTGGCGGCGGCTGTAACAGACCGCGCTGTCTATCGCGGATCGCGTCGACCTGCTGAGCTTTAAGGACATCGTCCCCGCTGCTCTCCCCTCATCCGGCGCGGGACGGATGCAGGTCGGCGGGCCCGCCTTTCGGGCATGACGGACCCGCCGGCTCCCGCGAACTTCTCTGCGACTCCGCGTCACGATCCGCGGGACAGGCTCGTCTATGGGTATGAACCCGTAAAGTCCGAGCCCCAGAAGGAGTGCGATGGCCGCGGCGACCCGCACCGCGTCGAGACGCACGACGCATCGATCGTCCTTCGTCGCGCCCTCGAACGGGTCGTCCATGGTTCCCGACGCTCTCTCCTGGCGGAAGGGCGTCGAGGGAGGGACGCCACCGAAGGGACCGGCGGCCTGGAGCGCGGCGAGCGTCACGGACTCCGGCCGCACGGTCGTGGACGCGGGACCGTACGGGATCATCGACCTCGCGCAGGCGGAGCCGTGGGAAGAGGTTCCGCAGCTCGGGGTGGTGTGGTGGGACAAGCGCTCCTTCCGCGCGGAGGACGACGACTTCGGGACCATCCAGACGAGCTTCGTCCCGGCCTCGACCGCTGATCACGTGTCGCTGGCTCCGCGGCCGGACCCCACGCAGGCGGTGCCGTCTGCGTCGTCCTCTGCCGCGCCGGACCCAGCACCGACTCCGACGCCGACCGCGTATTCGGCTGCCGCGCCGGGGCCGGCTGCACCGATGCCAGCTGCGCCGCCGGTCGGTGCACCGCCGGTCGCAGCGCCGAGCCCGGATGCGGCACCCACCCCCGTCCCCGCGGCGCGACCGGCACCGCCCGACGACTCTCCGAAGCGGACGCGTCATGCCCGGCGGTCCCGACACGTCGCCCTCGTCCCGAAAGGTCGCGGCGCCCGGCGGCTCCGCGTAGACGATGGTCATCCCCGCCGGGCGAAGCTGCGGCGGCGTCGTACCCGGCGCCGCACCGTCCTCGGCGCGGTCGTCCTCGTGGTCGCCTTCGCAGTGACACTGCTGGTCCAGACCATGCTGGTCACGCCGTTCACCGTTCCGTCCAGCTCGATGGAGAACACGCTGTTCCCGGGCGACCGCATCGCCGTCAACCGGCTGGCCTACGCGTCCGCCCCGATCCAGCGCGGCGATGTCGTGGTCTTCCGCGATCCGGGTGGCTGGCTGGACGGCTCACGGGCTCGGGCGTCGACGGGCGACTTCCTCGTCAAGCGCGTCATAGGCATCCCCGGCGACAAGGTGACCTGCTGCAGCGACGGCGGCCGTGTCACTGTGAACGGGCGTGAGCTGTCGGAGGCCTACGCGGTCATCCCGGCGGGTCAGCCGGCTGCCGGATCGTCGTTCGATGTGACGGTGCCGGCCGGATCGCTCTGGGTGCTCGGTGACAACCGTCTGCAGTCCCGCGATTCGAGCCGGACGCAGGACCTCCCGACGCGCGGTTTCGTCCCGATCGCCGACGTCGTCGGTCAGGCAGCTGCGACGTTCTGGCCCCTGAACCACCTCGCGCCGATACCCTCCGGCCGGGAGACGTTCTCCAGCATCCCCGACACGATATGCCCGATCTGAGAGCCGTGGCCTTCGCCGACGATGAGGTCGATGGGCTCGACGAATGCGTCACCGGTGCGCCGGAGCCCAACGGCGCCTCTGGCTTCGCAGCCGAGTTCGCGATGCCGACCGTCATGCCACAGCCGGTCCGGCCGCTCGCGATCCTCGCGCTGCTCCTCGCCTTCGTGGTCCCGTTCGTCGCGATCCCGCTCGGGCACTCCGTGCTGCGCAGGTCGCATGACGGTCGTGACCGTCGAGTCGCGCAGATGTCGATCATCATCGGGTACCTCACGACGCTGCTGCTGGCCCTGGTCGGCCTCAACCTGGTGGTCGCGCTCTTCCTTCACACGGCATGACCCGATGGCCGCGGAGACGGCCGCTCCATCAGCGCACGACAGACGATGACCAGGCGTGCTCGAGGAACACCGACTCCACCGCCGAGCCGTCCGCCGGCGCCGAGTACACGGTGAAGTCCCCATCGGAGCCCGCCACCGGCAGCCCGAACAGCAGCGTCCGGTCGTCCAGCCACTCCGCCTGATCGTCCACGTGTCCCGCAAGCGGGAGGACGGTCTCGGCCTTCGAGCCGAGGTCGTAGACCGCGAGCGTCCACCGTGGGGCACCGGCCGTTCCGAGGTTCTTCTTGTAGGCGACCCGCGTGCCGTCCGGTGACAACGACGGGCACTCCGCTCCTTCGCGCACCGCGACGAGCGTGCGACCCCGGATGTTGCCGCGGGCCAGCCACGTCCGCCCGTTGGAGGCGGCCGTCGCGTAGAAGGTATTGCCGTCGTCGGCGAACGTCACGCCCCAGAAGTTCAGGTCGGCGGCGGCGTACGGCTTCCCGTCCAGCAGGAAGGTGAAGGCGTCGAGCGGGCCGTAGTAGGCGCCGTGCACCCGAGTGATGATCGTCTGGGTCGAGAAGGCGACACCCCCGTACGATTCGCCGTCGACGAAGCCGGTCCAGGCCGCGAGTTGCGAGTCGGGGGACAGGCGGGTGCGGCTCGGCGGGCCGGGGAGCGACCAGAACACGTTCTCGGACCCGTCGGCTTCGTAGAGCGTCGCGCGGTAGCCCACGGGGTGGGTGTCGAGCCGGCTCAGGCAGGAGAGCGCCGTGTGCGTAGCGGCGACGCGCTCGCAGGTGAGCGGCGAGACGGTGCGCTCCCCTCTCGGCGCGGACAGGGCGACGGAGGAGACCTTGCCGAAGTCGGCACCGGGGGCGGTGTTGCGGAAGACGATCCTCGGAACGGTCGGCGCGCGCCATCCCGAGTTCGCCGCCGGAGCGGGCTCCGGGGTCGCCGGGATGTGCGGGCCCGGTGTCGGCGGACCGGCTGTCGGCGGGCTCGGTGCCCAGCAGCCCGTCAGGCACAGGGCGGCGACCGTCGCGACCGTCGCCGCCGCGACCCGCGTGGCCCGTGTGCTCCCGAAGATTCGCATCCGCCGATCCCTTCGCCCTCTTCCTACTCTCGAGGACACGGTGGGTGGCAGAGCATGAGACGAAAAGTTCAGCCGATGAGGGACACCGCCCGCGCGATGACCAGCGCGAGAAGGACGAACCCGGCGAACGACTCCAGCGCCATGAGCAGCTTCGCCCGGTGCGTGAGCGGCATGGTGTCCGTCGGGCTGAAGGCCATCGAGTTGGACAGCGAGAAGTAGAAGTAGTCGATGTAGTTCGGCACCCAGTCGGCCTTCTTGCTCGACCCGCGGGCGACCTCGTCGACCGCGTCGTGGTCCTCGTCCTGCGGGAAGCGGAAGTCCGCCAGCGCCAGCTTCGGGCGCGGGACCATCGCGCGCGCCACCGGGCCGCCGCGATCCAGCACCCAGTACATCAGCGCGAACGCGATCACGTTGGTGATCCACACCTGGAGGGAGGCGAGGAGCAGTTCGTAGCCGTTCCCGTTCTTGTTGAGCAGTCGCACGATCGTCTCGCCGAGCGCGATCTGGTTGGCGACGAGGATGAAGATCGCCAGTGCGATCTCCGCCCGTCGCGACCAGGCCGACTCGCGGGTGAGGCGGTGCGGGTTGTAGACCACCAACGCGATCACCATCAGCAGGCAGATGCCGACGACCGCGTACCGCTCGATCGCGGGGACGACGCTCGGCAGGAACGCGTAGGCGGCGAGGGCGATCACGGTGGCGATCACGGCGGGCCAGCGATGCTCCGGCTCCGCGGTCCGCTCTCTTCTCGGTCTGGGTCACATCCGCAGGTTACCCAGGGAGTGGGCGACCTCAGTTGAAGATCGCCCACTCCGATCGGTCGAGTCGGGCACGGTTGCCGTTGATGACGAGGTACCAGGAGCCTTCGTCGCGATGAAGGTACTCGGCGAGGATGGTGGTGTACTTCCACTCCCCATTCACCAGATTCCACCGGATCAGGGAGATGAGCTGGCCCTGGCGCAGGTACGGGACCGCGACGAAATCATCTTGACGGTGGGGCTCCGGTGCGCTGCGGGCCCCCGTCCGCTGCATGCTCATGTGCGAACTGTAACTCCGGCGCAGGCCCGCTGGATATACCCCCGATATCTGCGTCAGGCAAGACGCCCCTCGGGTTTCAGTCCGCGGGGCTCGTCACCAGCTCGCGCACGGACCGGACCGGCGCGATTGTCCGGTGCTCCGCCGACTCGTAGGCGGCGAGGATGATGCCCAGCACCTCGATCCCCTCCTTCTGCGTGTGCAGGGGTCGCGTCCCGTCGAGGATGCTGCGTGCGAAGTGGGCGATCTCCTCGCCGAACTCGTGCACCGGCTCCAGCTCGTAGACGGTCGGCTCGTCGTCACCGCGACCACGGAACGTGAGCGCGGTCCCGTCGCTGGTCAGGCTCCCCGACTCGCCCACCACCGAGAACTTCTCGGTGCCGTCCGCCGGCTGGTACGCCCAGCTCGTGACCAGGCTGCCGATCACGCCGTTGTCGAAGCGCACGAGCACCTGAGCGGAGTCCTCGCCCTCCATGAACGTCAGGCGGTGCGTCGCCAGCATCGCGGTGACCTCGACCGGCGATCCGCCCGCCAGGTGCAGCAGCAGGTAGGTCGGGTGGTAGCCGGTGTCGATGAGTTCGCCGCCGCCGCTGGTGGAGGCGTGGGCGCGCCATCCCATGTTCGACGGGTCGAAGTCGTTGAAGAAGCTGTCGGTGGTGCGGACCTCGTACACGCGGCCGAGGACGCCGGCGTCGATGAGCTCCTTGGCCTTCGCGACGGCGGGCAGGAACAGCTGGTTGTGCGCGCACATCAGGGTGACGCCGGCCTCGGCGACCGCGGCGTCCACCTCGGCGGCCTCCTCCGGGGTGAGGCAGAGCGGTTTCTCGCACAGGATGTGCTTGCCGGCGCGGGCGGCGGCGACGATCGCGTCCTTGTGCAGGTGGTGGGGCAGGCAGATGTCGACCGCGTCGATGTCCGCCTCGGCGAGCATGGTCGCGTAGTCGGCGTAGATCGCGGCTCCGGAGTCGCCCGCGCGGCTCTCCGCCGACTCGCGGACGGGGTCGGCGACGGCGGCGAAGGTGACCGTCTCGGGATTGCGCAGGTAGCCGGCGACGTGGGCTCCGGCGATGCCGCCGGCTCCGATGAGGCCGATTCGGACCGTGTTGCTGGGCATGGTGAACGTGCTCCTAAGAGGAAGAGGGTGGGGGAAGAGGAAGGGGTCAGGCGTCAGGCGACGGGCACGGGCGCGAGCTCGACGACGCGACCGGTCGCGGCCGACTCGTTCGAGGCGACGACCATGCGGGTCAGCTCGACGGCGTGGCGCAGGTTCTCGTCGGCTGTCGTGCCGTCGTGGATGTGCTGCACCCACTGCGCGAAGGCGCCAGGGCGCGGGTCCGGGAGGGGCAGCTCCTGCCAGTCCTCGCCGAACGCGCCGCCCTTGGCAAGCAGGCGCTCGCCGCCGAAGCCGAACGTCAGCGTGGCTTCCGTCCCGCGCAGCTCGACGGTGAAGGCGCCCGGCGTGGTGACGACGCTCGCCTCGAAGACGCCGAGGCGCCCGCCGGGGAAGGCGGCCGTGACGACCGCGTTGTCCTCGACGGCGCGTCCCGTGACGCTGCCGTAGCTCGCCGTGATGCTGAGCGGTTCCGCCCGGTGGAAAAGGCGGGTCAGGTAGGCCGGGTGGCAGCCGAGGTCGGTGAGCGCTCCGCCGATCGCGGCATCCGGATCGGCGAACTGCTCCGGCAGCCAGCCCGCGACCCAGCCGTCGTGCGCCAGCCGCACGCGCGAGTAGGTGAGCTCGCCGAGCGTCCCCTCATCGAGCACGCGCTCGATCGCGACGGTGTAGTCGTCGTAGAGGCGCGGGAGCGAGACGACCAGCGCGACGCCGGCCTCGCAGGCGAGGTCGACGAGCTCCTGCGCCTCCTCCACGGTGGGGGCGAGGATCTTCTCGGTGAAGACGTGCTTGCCCGCCGCGATGGCGCGGCCGATGACGTCGCGGTGCTGGTCGGTCGCCGTCGTGATGGTGACGGCGTCGAGCTCCGGACGCGCGAGCAGTTCGTCGAGGTCGGCGACGAACTCCACGCCGAATTCCTCGGCGGCCGCGCGGCCGCGGTCGGCGTCGTCGTCCCAGACGGCGACGAGGGTGGTGTCGGGGTGCTGCTGGACGTTGCGCGCGTAGTCGCCCGCATGGACGTGCCAGAAGCCGATCGCTGCGACAGCGAGTTGGTGGGACATGCCTGTCAAGGCCTCCTTGCCAGATGGATTCGATGCGCGCGAACTTCGAAAGCGTACCTTCTGCTCCCGAGCAGTCGGAAGACCTTTGTGCGGATTTCTGGAATCGTTCCCAGATTCGGCATGATCGAGGGGTGAGCAACGCGACGATGCATCTCGATGGCGACGGCTGGACGATCCGGGAGGCCCTGGGCGACACCGCCGAGTGGTACCTCGGGGCACCTCTGCCGGAGGCGGGCAACAATGTGGCGGAGGCGTCCGCGGCGATCGCCGCGGCACCGGGCTGGCTGCCAGCGCGGGTGCCCGGGGCCGTCATCGACGACCTGCACCGGGCAGGGGAGGTGCCGGACCCGCGCGTGGGCCGCAACAGCCGAGCGTCCGAGTGGGTCGCCGAGCGGTCGTGGGTCTATCGGCGGCCTGTCGACCTGGAGGCATCGGCTGCGCAGGGCGTGGCGGTGCTGGAGCTCGACGGCGTCGACCCCGGAGCGGACGTCTACTGGGACGGGGAACGGCTCGGCTCGGTCGACGGGCTGTATCACCGGGGCCGGTTCGCGCTGACGCCGCAGCAGCGCACGGCGGGGCGGCACAAGCTGGCGCTGTGGGTGCATCCCGCGCCGGTCTCGGAGCCGCAGGTGGGTCGCACGGAGCGGGTGCGCGTCCACACCCCGCGGCTCGGGTACGGCTGGGACTTCTCGCCGCGGTTGCGTCACCAGGGCGTGTGGAAGGGCGTGCGGCTCCGGTTCGGCCGGGCGCTGCTCGGGGATGTCGTGGTGCGTTCGCGGGTCGATGGGCGCGAGGGTGTGGTCGAGGCGTCGTGGGAACCGCCGATCGGTGCCGAGATGGGAGAGGCGGTGACGGTCTCCATCGCCCTGGACGGGAAGCTGCTCGCCTCCGAGGACGCTCGGGCGGCCGACGGGTCGGCGCAGGTGCGCATCCCGGACCCGGAGTTGTGGTGGCCGAGCACCGTGGGCGCCCAGCCGCTCTACGAGGTGACGGTCGCCCTGGCCGATGCCGACGCGACGACCCGGACCGTGGGTTTCCGTACCGCCGAGCTGGCGCCGAATCCTGGCGCTCCCGCCGGCGCCCTCCCGTACACCGCCGTCGTGAACGGGCGACGGGTCGACCTGATCGGCTGGAACTGGACCCCGGCGGACTCCCTCTTCGGCTCGATCGACGAGGCGAAGGTGGAGCACCTGCTCGGCCTCGCCGCAGCGTCCGGCGCCCGCCTGATGCGGGTGTGGGGCGGCGGGCTGATCGAGACCGAGCACTTCTACGCCACGTGCGACCGCCTCGGCCTGCTGGTGTGGCAGGAGTTCTCGCAGTCGAGCTCGGGGATGCAGAGCGCGCCGAGCACGGACCCGGGGTTTGTCGCCCTGATGCGGGCCGAGGCGGAGGCGCTGGTCCCGACGCGCGTTCACCATCCGTCGCTGCTGCTCTGGGGCGGAGGGAACGAGCTCGACGAGGGCGGCGTCCCGCTGTCGGACGATCGGTCGCCGGTGCTCGCCGCGCTGTCCGAGACGGTCGCACGCCTGGGCGCGGGCCGCGGGTGGCTGCCGACCTCCCCGACGGGGCCGGAGTTCCACAACCGGCTCGACCGCATCGAGGCCGACCCGGACGGCCAGCACGACGTGCACGGACCGTGGGAGCACCAGGGGCTGGTGGGGCACTACACGCTCGCCAACGCCGGCACGAGCCTGGCCCACACAGAGTTCGGCGTCGAGGGGATGACGAACCTGCGATCGCTTACGGCACTGATCCCCGAGGGTGACCGCTGGCCCGCCGACCGCACCAACCCGGTCTACCGGCACCTGGGCGAGTGGTGGAACAACGCCGATCAGGTGACGGAGCTGTTCGGCGGCCGCCCCGACACGCTCGAGACGTTGAACCGGGCGTCCCAGCTGCTGCAGGCGACGGGGCTGCAGTACTCGGTGGAGGCGGACCGGCGACGGGCCCCCCGCTGCAGCATGGTGCTGCCGTGGCAGCTGAACGAGAGCTTCCCGAACGCGTGGTGCACGGCGGCGGTCGACTTCCGCGGCGATCCGAAGCCGGCCTTCTTCGCCGTGGCGCGCGCGTTCGAGCGGCGGCGGGTGACGCTGAAGGTCTCGCGCGCGGCATGGGCCGGCGAGCGGACCGCGTCCGTCGAGGCGTGGCTGTGGGCCGAGGATCCGGTCGCGGCCGGCTCCTCCGTCGCGCTGCGCGTCCGCTCGCTCGACGGGATGGTGCTGGCCGAGCAGGAGTTCGTGGCGCCATCGGTGGCGGATCCCCTTCCGGTCGGAACACTGGAGGTGCCGGTCAGAGCCCTGAATGGGGTCTTTCTCTGGGAGGCGGAATGGCGGCATGCTGACGGTGTGATCGACCTCGAACGGATGATCGCGACGGCGACGTCGGACTTCGCCGCCCTGCTCGACCTGCCTGCGCCGACACTCGAGACCGCGCGCGAGGATGACGGCACGGTGGTCGTCCGCAACGTCGGCGGGCTCGCCGCCCTCACGCTGCGGGTGGTGGATGCGCGTCCTGCCGCCGAGCCAGGCATCCTCTCCGTGGGAGGCGATCCGCGCCCCCTGCTGCCTGGGGAGTCGCGGCGGTTGGCGGCGTCTCCGGGCGTCCCTGTGCTGGTGGAGGCGTGGAACGCGACGCCCGCCGATCCAGGCGGCACACCGCGTCCGTTCACGGCGCGTTCAGATCCGGATGATGTGATAGCCCCGTGAAGACGCGAATCGCGGAGTACCCGCGGCCGGACCACTTCCTTTTGCACATCAGCGACACCCACCTCCTGGCGGGCGGCGAACGCCTCTACGGCACCGTCGACAGCGAGCAGCACCTGCGGGCCCTGCTCGCCGAGGTGGAGGAGTCGGGCGGACGCCCGGAGGCCATCGTTTTCACGGGCGATCTGGCCGACCGCGGCCAGCCCGACGCCTACGCCCGCCTGCGCGCGCTGGTGGATCCGGCGGCCGAGCGGATGGGCGCCCGCGTCATCTGGGTGATGGGCAACCACGACGACCGGGCCTCGTTCCGCGAGGGCCTGCGCGACGAGCTCGGCGACGTGTCTCCGATCGACGACGTGTACTGGATCGGCGGCCTCCGCGTGATCGTGCTCGACTCGACCGTTCCGGGTCACCACTACGGCGATGTGAGCGAGTCGCAGCTGGACTGGCTGGCGGCCGAGCTGGCGACCGCGGCGCCCGAGGGCACCATCCTCGCGATGCACCACCCGCCCATCCCGAGCGTGCTCGACCTGGCCGTGTCGGTGGAGTTGCGCGACCAGTCCCAGCTGCGCGAAGTGCTCGAGGGCAGCGACGTGCGCAGCATCCTCGCCGGGCATCTGCACTACTCGTCGACGGCGATGTTCGCGGGCATCCCGGTGTCCGTCGCGTCGGCCAGCTGCTACACGCAGGACCTCAACGTGCCGGTCGGAGGCACGCGCGGCCGCGACGGGGCGCTGGCGTTCAACCTCGTGCACGTCTACCCGAACACGGTGCTGCACTCGGTCGTCCCGCTCGGGCACTACCCGACGCTCGACTACGTGGACGCGGAGGAGTCCGCCCGCCGCCTGGCCGCGGACGGCATCCGCATCCCGCCGGCCGCCCGCCGCGAGGCGCCGACCGAGCCGATCAGCATCCTCGCCTGACGCCCGGCGGCGCGGGGATCAGGCGGGGCGCTCCCACGGGGCGGGGAACGGGAAGTAGCGCTCGAGGAAGTCGGTCACGATGCGCGTGCGCTCGGCCGGGTCGATCTCGGGCTTCGAACCGTCGTTGAGGCAGAACATGTCCTGGTCGCGCTTCTTCAGCAGGCGGCGCATCATGTCCGGAGCCTGGCGCAGCGTCGTCTCGATGTAGAGCACCTTCGCCTGCGTCTGCGTCACCGCGCGGCCGGTCATCAGCGCGTAGTAGTGATACAGCGAATTCGTGACCGAGATGTCGGTCGCGGAGCGGAACGGGCTCGTCGCCGTGCGGCGGAAGTCCTCGGGGAACTCCCGTTCCATCTCGCGCAGCACGCTGATCGTCAGCGGCGCTGCGCAGTGCTCCAGGTGGCGGGTGGTGACGGCACCGAAGCGCTCCCACAGCAGCCGCCGGTTGACGCGCGCCGCATTCTCGAACCCGCTGCGCGCCGGGTCGGTCTCCCCGAGCCCGATGCGCGTGCCCGCCTCGACGAACTTCGTGACGCCACCCGGCGAGAAGAACACGTCGGGTGACAGCGGCCGCCCGATGAACATGTCGTCGTTGGAGTACAGGAAGTGCTCCGACAGCCCCGGGATGTGGTGCAGCTGGCTCTCGACGGCGTGCGAGTTGTGGGTCGGCAGGCCCGACTGGTCGGAGAAGAAGTCCTCGCTCCGCATGATGTGGATGCGCGGATGCTCCGGGTCCAGCCACGACGGCACCGGGGAGTCGGTCGCGATGTAGATGTTGCGGATCCAGGGCGCGAACATGTGGACGCTGCGGAGCGCGTACTTGAGCTCGTCGATCTGCCGGTAGCGGGCCTCGTTGTCGTCGCCCTCGCCGACGACGTACGCCGCCATCTGCGCGGCCCGCCGTCGCTGGAACTCGGTGTCCGAGCCGTCGACCCACGAGAACACGATGTCGATGTCGAAGGCGATGTCGCTCGAGAGCGGGTCGAACATGTGCTGGAGGGTGCGCCAGCGGCGTCCGTACAGCTCGACCTCGGCCTCGACCGCCTCGCTGCGGGGCAGGCGCGGACGCATCAGGGCATTCGGGCAGGGCGCCGTGATCTCGTCGTCGCCGAACTTCCAGAACTCGAGCTGGAAGGCGGTCTCCGCGCCGTAGCGGAGGCGTCCGATCGGTTCCAGCCGCGGGCGGAAGATGCGCAGGATGTCTGCCTTGCGGCGCGAGAGGCGGCCGTCGGCGATGAGCAGGTCCCCGTCCTCCGTGCCCTTCTCGGGGTCGATGCTGCGCGCGTAGAACGGCTCGTCGGCGAAGGCCGCGGCGAGGGCTGCGGCGGCCTGCTTGCGGTTGCGCCGGTCGAGGGCGACGATCAGGCGGTTGTCGTCGTCGCGGACGAGCAGGTACTCGAGCCCGGCCTCGTCGAGGGCGTCGCGCACGGCGAGGAGGTCTTCGATCATCGACTCCCGCGGCGTGAACGGCCCGCTGACCAGCGTGTAGAGGCCTTTGCGCAGCACGACGTCGTCGCGGGCGAACCGGCGCACGCCGATGCCGGGGTCGCTGGTGACGACGACGGGCTCGGGCTGGTCGGACAGGGATGCGGGAGGAAGGTCAGCCATTACATGCATAACTCTAGGCCGCTCCCGGCGCGCCACCCGCCGCGGGGTCGTACGGCCGGTTCAGCCGAGCAGGTCGCGCACGGTCGCGAGCAGCAGAGAGCGCGCCTCCGGCGTCACCAGCCACGGCGCGAAGCCGTCGGCGGAGAGGAAGAAGGTCGCCCGCGCGGCCGGCGCGACGCTCCCGTCGGCCATCCGCGCGCCGGCCGGTGTGAGGCCGATCACGGCCCGGCCCGACTCCGGCTCGCGCGCGACGACCGCGGCCTCCTCCGGCGGATCCCCGACGGTCAGCTTCGACCGGCCACGGTAGACGACGACCTCGCCGGACAACCCGGCGGCGACCGGGTGCGCCGGGTCGGAGATGCGGATGCGGTCCACGGACAGCGGGACAGCGGCCGCGGACGCCAGCCCGAGCGGCACGAGGTGCGCCCACGCGAGCAACGGGACCGGGCGCGCCGCCGCGGCCCGCGCGACCTCCTCAGGAGCCTGGCGGGTGACGATGACGAGGTCGGCGTCCGGATCGTCACCGACGTGCGCGCGCATCCCGGCGCCGCCCAGGAATTCGACCAGCTCCCGGTCGCCGGGCGCCGGGTTCGCGCCCGTGAGGACTGCGATGCGGGCGCCCTCGCCGTGCGGGCGGTGGGGAGCGACGCCCAGGCGGCCGAGAGCCGTGTCGACCAGGACGAGGACGGCCGCGCGGGCCACGTCGGCGAATTCGGCCTCCAGAGTACGGCGGGCGGAGAGGAGGCGATCGGTGGCGCCCGCGCTCACGTCGTCGCCTGCGAGCACACGGCAGGCGAGCACGCCGGCGGCTCCCGCCGCACGCGCAGCCGCGATCCAGGGCGCCAGCTGCGCGGCGAGGTCGGCCGGCGTCGAGGGGCCGGCGTGCGTGTCGGCCAATTCGGCGAGCAGAGTCTCGGCGTCGCGCCATCGCTCGGCGGCGACCAGCTCGTCCAGCCGAGGCCAGCGTGCCGCTCCAGGTGGCCAGGCGCTGCACGCGTCGACCAGGGTCCGCAGGCCGTCATCGGGCCCGGCGACCGCCTCGTATGCGCGCGTTGCAGCGGCGGCCGGAGAGTACACGGCAGGATCCGCCGCCCACTCCGCGACCGTCTCCAGCGCGAAGTGCGACGGCGCCGCCTCCACCATCGGGTTGGCGACGACGCCGACGAGACCGGGTCCGGCCTCCCGCCCGGTCAGCGGTCCGAGGAACAGCCGCGAGCGGTCGAAGTCGTTGACGGGGAAGTTGTCCCACAGCACGAGGTCACGGCCGAAGCTGCGCGCGGCCTGTGCGACGTCGTCGGCGGTCACCTCGCCGACGACGATGTCGGCCCCGGTCCACAGCACACGCGCGTCGGCGGGCAGCGTCTCCGAGAGCCCGGCGCGGTAGGGCGTGCGCGAGAGTCCCGCGTAGTCGGTCGGGCAGAGCAGCACCGGCTCGTCGATCCCGGCCGGCCGGAGGAACGCGTCCTGGAACCGCGCCGCCACGGCACCGTGCGCGCGGCCGAGCGCTTCCGGGTCGTCCATGGGCACGTCGTCGAAGAGCAGTGCGAACGACCGGATGCCGGCCTCGAGCAGCTGCCGGCACTTGACCGCAAGCGCGTCGTGCTCGGCGTCCTCGTCGAACCGCATCGAGAGCCCGGGCGAGATCGCGTAGACGAACCGCACTCCGCGCGCGGCCGCCTCGTCGCTCAGCCGCGCGAGGTCGGCGAGCCGGTCGGCGGGATACGGCTCCCGCCACGCGTCACGGTGCCACGGGTCGTCCTTCGGCGCGTAGACGTAATGGTCGAGGCCGATGGCACCGCCGCGCTCGAACCAGGCGAGCCGGTCGGCGTGTGACCAGGGCTCGCCGTAGAAGCCCTCGACGACGCCGCGCCATGTCAGGCCGCTCACCGGCCGCCGCCATGCCACGACGACCACAGCTCGGCGTAGGCGCCGCCCGCGGCCACCAGCTCCTCGTGGCTGCCGAGCTCGTCGATGTGGCCGTCGCGGACCACCGCGATCCGGTCGGCGTCGTGCGCGGTGTGGAGGCGGTGCGCAATCGCGACGACCGTGCGCCCCTCCAGCACGCGGTTCATCGCGCGCTCGAGGTCGCGTGCGGCGGTCGGGTCGAGCAGGGACGTGGCCTCGTCCAGGATGAGCGTGTGCGGGTCGAGCAGCACGAGCCGCGCGAGCGCGAGCTGCTGCGCCTGCGCCGGGGTGAGGACGACCCCGCCGGAGCCGAGGACCGTGTCCAGGCCCTTCGGCATGGAGCGGACCCAGCGCAGTGCATCCACGACCCGCAGGGCGCGGGCGAGCTCGTCGCGACCGGCACCGGGCTTGGCGAGCGACAGGTTCTCGGCGATGGTGCCGACGAAGACGTGGTGCTCCTGCGTGACCAGCGCGACGTGGCTGCGCAGGTCGTCGAGCGGCAGGTCGACCAGTCGGACGCCGCCGACGGTGATCCGGCCGCCGGACGGTTCGGTGATCCCCGCCATCAGGCGGCCCAGCGTCGACTTGCCCGAGCCCGACGGGCCGACGATCGCCAGCCGCTCGCCGACGGCGAGGTCGAGCGAGACGCCGTGCAGCACCTCCGTGCCTTCGCGGTAGGAGTAGCGCACGTCCGACGCCTCGACGTGCTCGTCGGCCGGCTGCTCACCGGTCGCGTGGCGGTCCTCGGGCACGTCGGCGACGCCGATGATGCGCGAGAGGGCGGTGGTGCCGACCTGGATCTCGTCGAGCCAGCTGATCAGCTCGTCGACCGGCGAGACGAGCTGCATGGCGTAGAGCGCGACGGCGGTGACGGCGCCGATGCCGACCACGCCGGCCCCGACCAGGTAGGCGCCCCAGGCGAGCACGACGATCACCGGCAGCAGGAAGGCGATATCGGTGCTCGGGAAGAACCAGGACCGCAGCCACAGCGTGTACCACTCCGACTCGCGGCGTTCTCGCAGCGCGGCGTCGATCTTCGTCCGCTGTGCGGGCGCGAGGCTGAGCGCTTCGATCGTGCGCACGCCGTCCACGGTCTCGCTGATGGTGCCGCCGAGGGTGGCGTACGACGCGAGCTGCCGCTGGTAGCCGGGGCCCGAACGCTTGAGGTACCACCGCGTGGCGAAGACCAGGATGGGCACCCCGGCGAACATGGCGACGGCGACCGGCGGGCTCACCAGGAACGCGGCGACCACGGTCAGCACGGCGGTCACCGCGGCCACGAGGATGCGCGGCACGCCGAACCGCACCGTCTGGGCGACCGACTGGATGTCGTTGGTCGTGCGGGCGAGCAGGTCGCCCGTCCCGGCCGCCTCGACCGTCGAGAGGGGAGTCGTGCGACGGTCGCCAGGAACTCCTCCCGCAGCTGGGCGAACACGCCCTCGCCGAGGATCATCGACTGCCGCTGCGCGAACCGGATCAGCACGGCCTGGCAGATGATCGCGCCGAGCAGCACCAGCGCGATCGTGTCGATCCCCGAGGACCGCAGGCTGCCGCCGGTGATCCCGTCGATGATGAGGCCGATGAGCGCGGGCCCGGCGAGTCCAGCGACGGCGGCGAGCGTGTGCAGCACGAGGACGACCGAGAGGCCGCCGCGGTGCTGGCGGATGAGGCGGGCGCCGGTCGCCCGCACGGTCGCGGTGCTAGCGATCGGAAGCAGCATCGTCCGTCCCCTTCTTCGCCTTCTTCGTCTTCTTCTTGTTCTTGGTGCGTTTGCGGTCGCCGGCCGGGCGCTGGGCGGACACCGGATGGGTGGCCGTCCACAGCGCGTCGATGGACCCGGTCCACGCCGCGTCGAGGTCTTCGCCGTCGGCGGGTTCGGCTGCGCTGATGGTGCGCGAGACGATCGCCCGGTAGAGGTCGCCGAGGTCGTCGTCCTCGCGCAGGAGGGACTGATGGGTACCGGTGCCGACGACGCGGCCCTTCCGGACGACGGCGATCGTGTCCATCCGGTCGAGCAGCAGGGGACTGGCGGTCACGACGACGGTGGTCCGGCCGTCGCGGGCCTCCCGCAGCCGCTCGGCGATCTGCGCCTCGGTGTGGGCGTCCACTGCGCTGGTCGGCTCGATCAGCACCAGGACCTCCGCGTCGGTGAGCAGCGCCCGGGCGAGGCTGAGGCGCTGGCGCTGGCCGCCGGAGAAGGTGCGCCCCCGCTCCGCGACGCGCTCGTGCACGCCCTCGGGAAGCGCCTCGACGGTCTCGCTGGCCGCGGCGGTGTCGAGCGCGGCCGAGACGCGGCGGAGGCGACCGGTGGAGGTGTCCGTGAACTCCTCGTCGCGGATGGGCAGCGTGTCGAGGCCGTCGAGGAGCTTGCCGCCGAAGAGGTGCGGGTTCGCGTCGTTCACGACGATGCGCTCGCGGACCTCCCGCACCGGGACGCGGGTGTGGTCCACGCCTCCCCAGAGCACGGGCGCCTCCTCGTGGACGCTGTCGTCGAAGCGGCCGAGGCGCGTCGCGATGCCGGCCGCCTCGTCCGGGTCGGCGTCGACGATGGCTGTGAACCGGCCGGGCTCGATGATCACGCCGGACGCCAGGTCTTCGATCGCCGAACCCCAGGCCGGAGCTTCGGCCGCTTCGGCGGTGTCCCGGGCGGCGGGCTGGGTGCGGAGCACCGACAGCACCCGGCGCGCGGAGACGACGCCCGCGGTGAAGGTCTGCGCGGCCTCGACCGCGGTGCGGAGCGGTAGCACCAGGAAGGTCGCGTAGCCGTAGAACGCCGTCAGCTGACCGGGGGTGATCGTGCCGTCGAGGGCCAGATGCGCGCCGAACCAGACGATGAACACCAGGAAGGCGCCGGGCAGCAGCACCTGCAACCCGTCCAGCCAGCTCTGCGTCTTCGCCACCCCGACCCCCGCCGCGCGCACCCGCTGCGACTGCTTCGCGTAGCGCTCCACGAACTCATGCTCACCGCCGATCCCGCGCAGCACGCGCAGGCCGACGACGGTGTCGGCGCCGAGCGTGGTCAGGCCGCCGGCCTCCTCGCGCCACACCGCCTGACGCGTGCGCAGCGGGCGCAGCAGCAGGGCGAGCACGAGCGCGACCGCGGGCACGCCGATCACCACGGCGAGGCCGAGCGGGAGGGAGGCGTTCAGCATGATGATCGACACCGCGACGAACGCGACGACGCCCCCGCCGAGCCGTGCGGTCACGTCGAACATCGCCCCGAGGCGGAGGGAGTCGGTGCTCACGGTCGCGACGATCTCGCCTGACGACGTGGTCGCGGTGATCGCCGGTCCGGTCTCGGCCGAGTGGTAGCCGATCAGTCGCGCAACGCCGAGCGACGAGCGCAGCCAGTTGGACACGGCCATCCGGTGGCGCAGCATCCCCGTGACCGCCTGGATCACGGCCACGACGAGCAGCGCACCGCACCACGCCCACAGCGCGGACGGGTCGCCGGACACGCCCTCATCGACGGCGCGGCCGAGCAGGTACGGCCAGACGGCCTGGCACAGCATCCACACGACGCCGAACAGCACGCCGGCGGTGAGGGTCGCGGGCTGCCGGGCCGCCTGCCAGAGCAGGAAGCGGGGCACCGACGACAGGTGCTTCTCGGTCGGACGGACGGAGGGGATGCGTGCCCCGCGCGGTGTGCGCGGGGGCGACGGGCGGGCAGCGCGGACGCTGGACATCTTCGGTGCTCCTGGGGGGATCGAGCGGTGAGAGAGAGGAGGGGGAGGCGGCTCAGCGACCCGGCGGCGTGAGCGCTGCGACCGCGGCGGCGTCCAGGGCGACCGCGGGCGCCTGCCTCAGCAGGAACGTGAGCTGCGCGGCCGTCTCCAGCTCCTCCGCCAGGTCGATCGCCGCGTCGAGCGTGGCCGCGGCGACGACGGGTCCGTGGTTCGCGAGCAGCAGCACCGGATGTCCGGGTGCGGCGGCCGTGACGCCCGCGGCCAGTTCGGCGCTGCCCGGTGACGCGTAGGGCACCAGCGGCACGTCGCCCAGCCGCATCACACGGTAGGGAGTGAGCGGGGAAGCGGCGCATACCCGCTGTCCGCCGGGGGCAGGCACGCGATCGCGGTGGCGTACGGCGAATGGAGGTGGACGACCGCGGTCGCGTCCGGATGCGCGGCGTACATCGCGGCGTGCAGCGGAAGCTCCTTGGTGGGACGCGGGGCGCCCTCCTGGTCGGCCGGCGTCGCGGCCACCTCGTCCTCGGTCACCGCGCGCAGCGACGAGCCGGTGGGTGTCGCGATGATGCGCGAGCCGACGCGGACGCTGACGTTGCCGGAGCTGCCCGGCGAGAGCCCCGCCGCCGACAGCTGGCGGCAGGCGCGGACGATCGCGGCGCGCGCCTCGGCCTCGGTGCGGATGGTGGTCATGGCGCCACCTCCCAGGCGTCGGTGAACAGGTCGCGGCCGCCGAAGTTGCCCGATTTCAGCAGGACGGCGATGGTGCGCGGTCCGTCACCGGCATCCGACGAGGACACCGCCCACGGGACGCCCGGCGCGGCCTGCGCGCCGATCCGCAGCCGGGACAGCCCGAGCCGGACGGTCACCGCACCAGAGGTCTCGCCGCCGGCGATGACGAGGTGGGTGCGGCCGAGGGCGTGGACGGCGAAAGCGGCCAGCTCGGCGAGGGCGTCCTCGATCAGGGACGCGGCCCGTTCGGCGCCGAGCGCGCTCTGCGCGGCGGCGACATCGCCGGAAGCGTGGATGAGGACCGGCGCGAGCGGGTCGGCGTGCGCGGCCAGCGCATCCCGGATCGGGGCCAGAGCATGCGAGTCGCGTGCGAGCTCGAGCGGGTCGAGGACGTGGCGCTCGCCGCGGAAGGCCGCGATCTGGCCGCGCGTAGCGGCGGATGCACTCCCCGCGAGGATGAGGCGGCCGGTGACCGGGACGGCCGGGAGCTCCGCCGTGGCGGGCGCGTCGCCCGCGCCTGCCGACGCCGCGCGGGCCAGCGCGGTCGCCACGCCGGCGCCGCCACCGGCCACAATGGGCCGATCGGCCGCAACCCGGCCGATCGCCTCGGCGATCACATCGAGGTCGGCCTCGGTCAGTGCGTCCACCAGGACGTGCCCGTCCCCGACCAGCTCCGCCACCGCGTCGGCGCCCCGCTGGACGTCCTGCCAGCGCACGAGCCCGACGGGAGCGGCGGTCTGCGGCGACAGCAGCCGCACGAGGTCGGAGTCGCGCATCGGAGTCAGCGGATGGTCGCGCATCGACGACTCGGCGAGCGGCACGCCGTCGACGAACAGCGTCCCCTGGTACTGGGTGCGTCCGGCGCCGGGCGTGGCCGGTGTGCCGAGGGTCGTGGTCGCTCCTGCCACGGACGCAAGGGCGTCGGCGATCGGGCCGATGTTCCCGGCGGCCGTCGAGTCGAACGTCGAGCAGTACTTCTGATAGAGCTGCGTCGCCCCGGCGGCGAGAAGCACGCGGGCGGCCGCGGCGGAGGCGGACGCGGCCTGAGCAGCCGGCGCAGTGCGCACCTTGAGGGCGATGACCGCGCATCCCGCGCCGCCGTCGAACAGTCCGTCGGGTGCATCGGGCGTCCCGAGCAGGACGGTGGCGGGGAGTCCCGCCTCGACGACGCGGCCCGCGAGGTCGCAGGCGCCGGTGACATCGTCGGCGACGGCGCCGAGCCGCATCACGAGACGCCGACCCCTGGCTCGTCCTGGGCGACGTCGGCCTTCGCGCCGCTGCAGAGCGCGGACGCGTCGAACGGCTCGCCCGCGACGATCACGGTCGCACCGGCCGCGCGCAGAGCGCGGACGTCGTCGGGATCGGCGCCCGCATCGGTGAGGATCGCATCCACCAGATCCAGCCCGCCCACGCGGATCGGGGCCCGGGCGCCGAGCTTGGAGTGGTCGACCAGCAGCACGGTCATGCGGGCGGCGCCCGCCAGCTCCTGCTTGAGTTCCGCGTCGAGGGCGTTGGCGCAGAGGATGCCGCGCGTGTCGACCGCCGTGGCAGACAGGACCGCGACGTCGACCGAGTAGTCGGCGATGGTGCGCCGGGCGGTGGCGCCGGCGAAACTCCGGGTCTCGGCCTGGTAGACGCCGCCGACGGCGACCAGCTCCACGTCGTCGCGCGCGATCGCCGCCTGGATCACCGGCACCGAGTGACTGATGATCGTCGAGCCGGAGTGCAGCATTCCGGCGAGGTTCGCGACGGTCGTACCGGCGTCGAGGGCGACCGTGACGGCGCCGTCGAGCAGGTCGAGGCAGGCCTCGGCGATGGAGCGCTTCTCGCCGCTGCCCGTGACCGCGCGCTCGTCGAACGGACGACCGTGGCCGAGGTTCGGCAGGCTGGCGCCGCCGACGACTCGGCGGGCGAGGCCGTCGGCTTCAAGCTGGCGGAGGTCGCGCCGGATGGTCATCTCGGAGACGCCGAACTCCTCCGCGACGCGCGATGACGACACGTAGCCCTCGACGGACAGTCGTCGGATCAGCTCGTCGCGGCGGGCGGGGGCGTCGGTGTAGCGCACGGCGTCCATCCAACCGGCTGCTCGGTGCGCTTGTCAACAAACGGACAAATCTTGACGCGAATGTTCAAAAGTGAACAGAATGGAGTCCGTGACCTCCGCTCCTCTCGCCGCTCTCGGCGTGGACGTCGGCACCACCAACACGAAGGTGGCGCTGGCCGTGCTCGGCGACGACGCCGTGCGGGTGGAGCGGACGCTGTCGGTCCCGACGCCCTCGTCGGGCGCCGCGCTGCAGACCGTGGTGCTGGGCGCCGTACGCGACGTGGTTATCGACAGCCCGCATCCCATCGTCGCCATCGGAGTCGGCTCGATGGGCGAGACCGGGTCGCTCGCCGGTCCCGACGACCAACCGCGTGGCGAGCTGCTGCGCTGGGCGGACGGGGACGCCGCCACCGCCGATCGGTTCGTGGCTGCCGCGGGGGCCGAACCCCTCTACGCGGCGACCGGAGTGCCGACGCCGCACAAGTCGCCGCTGGTGCACTGGCAGCGCCTGGCCGACCAGCAGGATGCGCGGCTCGTCGACGCCCGCTGGCTCGGCGCCGATGCGCTGGTGATGGCGGCGTTGACCGGTGAAGCCGTGACCGATCACACGCTGGCGGCGCGCACGATGGCCTACCGGCTGCCCGCCCCCGGCGAATCCCTCGCGCGTGAGTTCGACCGCGACCTCGTCGGCCTGGTGGGGCTGACGCCTGACCGCTTCCCGCGGGTGGCGCTCCCCGGCGAGACCGCCGGTCTGCTCGGTGCGGATGCCGCAGCCGCGCTCGGCCTGCCCGCCGGCGTCCCCGTCGTCGCAGCGGGCCACGACCACGCCGTCGGCGCCTGGGCCGCGGGTGCGCGTGAGCCCGGCCAGGCGGCCGACTCGATCGGCACCGCGGAAGCACTGCTTCGGATCGCCGAGAGCGTGCCGCGCGACGCCGCTCGGCGGCAGGGGATGAGCCTCGCCCGGAGCATCGACGGACGCTACGAAACGCTCCTGGCCGGCAATCCCACGGCCGGGGCCCTGGTCGAGTGGGCGTTCGCCGAGCTCCTTCCCGGTGCCGACCGGGACGCGGCCCTCGAGGGCGCCCGCGTGCGGGCGGACGGTCCGCTGGATGCGTTCCTCCTGCCCTTCCTGCGCGGCAGACAGTCGCCGGCGCCCGACGCCGCCGCGTCCGTGCGCCTGGTCCAGCTGGCGGACGACGACACCTCCGGCCGTCTCGCAGACCCCGCCGCGACGCTCACCGCCGTCCTGACCGGCCTCGCCCTCCAACTCGCCTGGATGGACGCCGCCCAGACCGGGCTCGCCGGTCCGCGCCGCCCGGAGCTGACCGTGCTCGGCGGCCCGGGTGCCGCGAACGCCGCCTGGTGGCGACTCAAACAGCGCCTCCTTCCCGGCCGACTCCGCCGCGTGGACGCCGCCGAACCGGTGGCCACCGGTGCCGCCCTGCTCGCCGCGCACCGCGTGGCCGGCATCACGACCTCGCTGCCCGTGCACCCGCACGACCCGGGCAGCGCTCCCAACGTCGCCTCCGCGGGCGATCCGGCTCTGCTGGACGCCTTCGTGGAGGCGGCGACGCTCCCAAGCAAGGAACCCGCATGACCGACACCGCCTCCCGTCCCGCCCTCGACCTCGACGCCATCGCCCGCCCGAGCGGATCCCTCGCGATGGTCGCGATGGACCAGCGCGAGAGCCTTCGCCACATGTTCGACCTCGCCGGCGCCGGCCGGCCGGCGGACGACGTCCTCATCCGGTTCAAGCTGGACGTCGCCGCGGCGCTCGGCCCGCTGGCCTCCGGGTTCCTGATCGACCGGCATTTCGGCTGGGAGGCGGTTCGCGACACCCTGCCCTCGGACACGGGCCTCATCCTCGCGGCCGACGACCTCACCCAGGAGGACGGCGGCCCCGTCGAGGAGACCGCGCTCGACGAGGTTGTGCTGACGGAGACGGACCTCGACGGCGTCTCCGCGCTGAAACTGCTCGTGATCTGGCGCCGCGACGCGAAGCGCGAGCAGCGCGTCCAGCTTGTTCACCGGTTCGTTGCCGAGTGCCGCGCCCGCGGCGTCCTGTCGGTGCTGGAGCCCGTCGTACGGGCGACGCCGGAGGAGCTGGACGTAGGCACCTGGGACCTCGATGTCGCCATCCGCGAGGCCGCCGCCGAGCTGTCGCCGTCGGGCCAGAGCCTGTACAAGGTGCAGGTGCCGCTGTCGGGCACCGGCGATGCCGCTGCGCAGCGGAAGGCGAGCGAGCGGCTGAACGCCGCCATCACCGGACCGTGGGTGGTGCTGTCGCAGGGCGTCGAGCGTCCTGCGTTCCTGCCGGCCGTCGAGGCGGCGTGCCGCGCAGGCGCGAGCGGTTTCCTCGCGGGTCGCGCGCTCTGGAGCGACGTGGTCGGCCGCGACGACGTCCCCGCTGCCCTGCGCGAGCTGTCGGTGCCGCGGCTCGAGGCTCTGATCGAGGTCGTCGACCGCGAGGCGCGTCCGTGGCGGGAGACTCGATGATCGCCGGACTGCTGCACACCGTCCCCGCGCTCGCGCCGACCTTCGACGCCCTCGTCGCCGCCGCGGTCGCCGGCACGAGCCGTGAGCACGTCGTCGACGCGTGGATGCTCGAGACCGCCATCGCGGAGGGCGTCACCCCGGCGGTGCGCGAGCGCGTCGCGTCCCACCTGCGGCACCTCGCGGAGTCGGGCGCCGACGCCATCCTGGTCACCTGCTCCTCGATCGGCGAGGCGGCTGAGGAGGCCGCCGCCGACCTCGCGGTGCCGGTCATCCGCGTGGACGCGGCCATGGCCGCAGAGGCCGCGCGGCTCGCCGCCGACAGCACCGGCGCCCCCGCGCGCATTGCGGTTCTGGCGACGAACACCGCGACGCTCGGACCGACCACGCGGTTGATCGAGCGGGAGGCGGCCGCGCAGGGCGTCCGTGCCACGGTCACCGCGACGGTGGTCGAGGGCGCGGCGGCGGCCCGCGCCGAGGGCGATCAGGCCACCCACGACCGCCTCATCGCGGACGCCGTGCGTGCCGCGGCGACCCCCGCCGACGGCGACGCGGCCGCTGCGCTCGTGCTCGCCCAGGCCTCGATGGCGCCCGCCGCCGAGTCGGCCGGCGTCGACATCCCCGTGCTCACCTCCCCGGCGGGCGGCGTCGCCCGGCTCGCGGAGGCCCTGACCCCGTCGGATCCGGGGACACCGGACGCCAGCGCGAACCGTGCGGCTGCCCCCGGATCCGGCGGAACCCTCGCCGCAACGGAAGCGACCTCATGACCGGCGTCGACCTGCTCGCCTACGCCGACCGCCTCGGCGGCGACCTCCCGCGCCTGCGCGCCCTCCTCGACAGCCCGCTCCGCGACTTCGCCGGCGTGCACCTCCTGCCGTTCTTCGTGCCGTTCGACGGCGCCGACGCGGGCTTCGACCCCATCGACCACGGGTCGGTCGACCCGCGCCTCGGAACCTGGGACGACGTCCGCGCCATCGCGGCGAACCGCGAGGTGACCGCCGACCTCATCGTGAACCACGTCTCGAGCGAGTCGGCCGAGTTCGTGGACTGGCTGGCGCTCGGCGAGGAGTCCGCGCACGACGGCATGTTCCTCACCTTCGACACGGTCTTCCCCGACCGGGCCTCGGAGGACGACATCACCGCCTTCTACCGCCCCCGCCCCGGTCTGCCCTTCACCGCGTACCGGATGTCGGACGGCCGTCGCCGCCTGGTCTGGACCACCTTCATGCCCAGCCAGGTCGACCTCGACGTCGCGAACGACCGCGCCCGGGCGTACCTCCGCCGCATCCTCGCCACGCTCCGCGACGGCGGTGTGACGACCGTCCGGCTGGATGCCGTGGGCTACGCGGTCAAGACCCCCGGGTCCGACAGCTTCATGACGCCGGAGACGCTGGAGTTCGTGCGCGAGATCGTCGCGCTCGCTCGCGAGGAGGACCTTCGGGTGCTCGTCGAGGTCCACGCGCACTACAGCCAGCAGCTCGCCATCGCGCCGCTCGTCGATCTGGTCTACGACTTCGCGCTGGCCCCGCTCCTGCTGCACAGCCTCGGCACCGGCACCTCCGACCGCCTGCAGGAGTGGCTGCGCATCCGCCCGCAGAACGCGATCACCGTGCTCGACACGCACGACGGCATCGGCATCATCGACGCGGGTCCGTCCGGCGACCGCCCGGGCCTCATCAGCCAGGACGAGATGGCCGCGATCTTCGCACGCGCCGCGGAGGCCACCCACGGCCACTCGACCATCGCCTCCGTCATCCCGGCGTGGATGAGTCTGCCGCACCAGATCAACGCGACGTTCTTCTCGGCCCTGGGCGCGGATGCGAACGCCTACCTGCTCGCCCGCGCCGTCCAGCTCTGGCTGCCCGGGCGCCCGCAGCTGTACTACGTCGGCCTGCTCGGCGGTCTGGACGACGTCGCCCTGTTCGAGCGCACGGGCCAGGGCCGCGACGTCAACCGGCACGTGTACACACCGGAGGAGTTCGACGCGGCGATGGAGAGCGACGTCACCCGCGCGCAGCTCGCGCTCGTCCGGATGCGGTCAGCACACGCCGCCTTCACCGGCGAGTTCGGCTACCGTGTGGAGGCGGACGCGCTCGTGCTCGAGTGGACGCTCGGCGACGAGCGCGCGACGCTCGAGGTCGCGTTCGCCCCCGAACCGCGCTTCCGCATCCACCTCCAGGGAGCCGACGGCACGCTCACCGCCGACTCCGTCGCCGCGCTCGCCGCCCTCTGAACCCACCCCGCGACCTCACCTTCCCCCCACCCCGAGGACCATGCAGACCACCCAGGACATCACCGTCACCCGCAGCGCGACCGAGGTCGTGCTCGTCGCCCCCGCCTACACTCTCGGCGTCGCGCTCGCCCGGCCGCGCGCGACCATCGCCGGCCCCGACGGCGAGCTGTGGAGCGATCTCTCCCTGCTCGCGAGCGTCGACCGCCTCGGCGTGCCCGACGAGTCGTCCGGCCCGACGGCGGTGACGGTCGAGGAGGAGGACGACGGCTCGGTGCGCGTCACCGTGCTCACCGACTCCAGCGCGTGGGCGACGAAGGCGATCGTCCTGCACTGCACGCCGACCGAGGTGCGCGCGCGCGTCGAGGTGACCACCGAGGAGGACGACGCGCGGATCACCGACCTGACGATGTTCGGCGGCCAGGCGGCGCTCCCGACCGGCGCGGCGGGCACGTTCCGCTCGGGCATCCGCTTCCCCTCGCTGTTCGTGCCGACGCCGACCGAGCCCATCCAGGTCGTCCGGCCGTCCAACACGCAGGCGCAGCTCGGCGTCGTGGGCGATGCGGAGCCCGGACGCCTCCACGGCATCTTCTCGCCGCCGCCGCTCGTGTTCGGGCTGGGGCGTCCGTCCATCGCCGCCGATGCGCCGCACGGCCCGACCGACATGCCGGTCGGCGACTGGCTCGGCGTCTCGGTAGTCGCGCCGATCGCGCAGCTCGGCTTCACGACCTTCCGCTACGACGTGCTCGACGGCGGCTTCCTGTTCCGGCTCACCTACGAGGGCCACACCCGCGTCCGCGCCGGCGGCTGGGTCTCGCCCGAATTCGTGCTGCGACCGGGCGGCGCCCCGCTGACCCTCATCCGCGACTACCGCGACGACCTCGCGGCGCGTGGATGGGCGGCGCCCGCCCCCGAGCCCGTCGCCTGGTGGCACGAGCCGATCTTCTGCGGCTGGGGCGCGCAGTGCGCGCTCGCCGTCCGGATGAGCCACGAGGGCGAGGCGCTGGCGACCGACAACGCCGACGGCTTCGTCCTGCCGTCGGGCGCGGCCTTCGCGCCCGACCTCGCCCGCCAGTACCTGTACGACCGGTGGCTGCGCCGCCTCGCCGAGCGCGACCTGCGCCCGGGGACCGTCGTCATCGACGACCGCTGGCAGGCCGACTACGGCACCAACACGGTCGACACTGAGAAGTGGCCCGACCTGCGCGGCTGGATCGACGAGCGGCACGCCGCCGGGCAGCGCGTCCTGCTGTGGTTCAAGGCCTGGGACCCGAGCGGCCTGCCGCCGGAGCTGACCGTCCGCGACGCCTTCGGACGCCCGGTCGCGGTCGACCCGTCGAACCCCGCCTACCTCGATGCGCTCGCCGAGCAGGTGACGCGGATGCTCTCGCCCGACGGCCTCGACGCCGACGGGTTCAAGGTCGACTTCACGCAGCGCGCGCCTTCCGGCGTCACCCTCCGCACGCACGCGGACGGCGTCTGGGGCATCAGCGCCCTCCACGCGATCATCCGCACGATCCACGAGGCCGCCAAGGCCGCGAAGCCCGACGCGCTCGTGGTGACGCACACCGTGCATCCCTCGTTCTCGGACGTCACCGACATGGTGCGGCTCAACGACGTGCTCGAGGACTCGGTGCACGGCGAGCCGGTCCCCGTCGGCGACCAGCTGCGCTTCCGCCACGACATCGCCGCGGCGTCGCTCCCCGGCCACCCGATCGACACCGACCAGTGGCCGATGCCGAGCCGGGAGGAGTGGCTGGCCTACTCGCGCATCCAGCCCGAGCTCGGCGTGCCGGCGCTCTACTACGTGGAATCGATCGACAACAGCCGCGAAGATGTCACCGACGGCGATCTCGACGAGATCGCCGCCCTGTGGCGCGCATACCGCGCGGCCCGCGACGACGAGCACCAGAAGGAGCCGAGCACGGTATGAGCGCGTTCACCGAGGTCGCCCCCGGCGTCCACCGGTTCGCGGACACGTGCAACGTCTACGTCGTCACCCCGCCGCCCGGGGCCGCCGGCGGCGCCATCGCGATCGACTTCGGGTCGGGCGACGTGCTCGACCACCTCGCCGAGCTCGGCCTCGACACGCTCGACGCGGTGCTGATGACGCATCACCACCGCGACCAGGGCCAGGGCCTGCCGCGCGCGGTGGCCGCGGGCATCCCGATCTTCGTGCCGCCGGTGGAGCAGGACCTCTTCACCCGCGTGGATGAGATGTGGTCGTCCCGGGCGCTCTACAACGACTACAACCTGCGGCAGGACCGTTTCTCGCTGCTCGACCCCGTGCCGGTCGCCGGGACCGTGCCCGAGTACCGCACCGCGACCTTCGGCGGCGTGGCCGTGAAGACCCTCCCGACCCCCGGACACACCATGGGCTCGGTCACCTACCTGGTCGAGCGCGACGGCGAGCGGATCGCGTTCACCGGCGACCTCATCTACGCGCCGGGGAAGGTCTGGTCGCTCGCGGCCACCCAGTGGTCGTACACGGAGAACGAGGGTCCGGCGATGAACGTGCTCTCCTGCCTGATCCTCCAGGAGGAGCAGCCCGGCATCCTGCTGCCGTCGCACGGCGAGCCGATGCCCGACGCGAGGGATGCGCTGGAGCAGCTGGCCGACCGGATGGCCGGCTACGTCGACTCCCGCCGCACCCACCCGTGGGACCTGCGGGACTGGCTGGAGCGTCCCTTCGTCCGCCTGACCGACCACCTGCTGCTCAACCGCACCGCGAACTCCTGCGTGTACGTGCTGCTCAGCGACTCCGGCGCCGCGCTGTTCATCGACTACGGCTACGACATGTCCACGGGATGGCCGGCCGGCACCGACCGCGCGGCCCGGCGGCCGTGGCTCGCGAGCCTTCCGGCGCTGAAGCGCGACTTCGGCGTGACCTCGGTCGAGGTCGTGCTCGGCACGCACTACCACGACGATCACATCGCGGGACTCAACCTGTTGCGCGACGTCGAGGGCACCCAGGTGTGGCTGCCGGAGAACGTCGCCCCGATCATGGCCGACCCCATGCGCACCGACCTGCCCTGCCAATGGTTCGAGCCCATCCCGGCCGATCGCGTGCTGCCGCTCGGGGAGACGGTGCGCTGGCGCGAGTACGAGTTCGTCACGCACGAGCTGCCCGGGCACACGCTCTATGCCGCCGCCTTCGAGTTCGAGGTGGACGGCGTCCGGGTGCTCGCCACCGGCGACCAGCAGACCGCCGAGGGGCGCCTGGGGGTGCAGCGCGAGATCCTGAACTACCAGTACCGCAACCGGTTCCGGCGCGACGACTTCATCCAGAGTGCAGCGCTCTACCGTCGGGTGGCTCCCGGTCTGATGATCACCGGCCACTGGCAGGGCCGCGAGGTCGACGAGGACTACCTCCAGCTGCTCACCGAGCAGGGCGACGAGCTCGCCGCCATCCACAACGGCCTGCTGCCGGACGACGGGATGCTGCCGCCGGCCGACGGGAACCTCGTGCTGGTGGAGCCGTTCTACCAGCGCGTGAAGCCGGGCGCGGCGCTGGAGTACGAGGTCGTCGTCGTGAACCCGTACGACGAGCCGCGGGAGGTGGTCGCGCGACTCGTGACGCCCGAGGGGTGGAGCGATCCGTCGTCCGCGTCGACGGTCGCCGCGGCCGGGGAGACGGTCCGCCTGCGCTTCGACGTGCGGGCCGGCGACGCGCCCCGCAAACGCCAGCGGCTCGCGGCCGACGTCACGGTCGGCGCGGTCCGTCTCGGCCAGGCCGGGGACGCGGTGGCCGACACGGTCTCCTCGACAGCGCTCCCGCCCTCGGCTAGCCTGCGGGCGTGGACCGCATTCCGCTCTACCGTCGCTGGCACGGCGACCCGGACTCGCCGCACCCGCCGCTGCTGCTCATCCACGGCGGCGGCTCGACCATCGAGACCAACTGGGGGCTGCTGCTTCCGCTCGTCGAGCAGACGCGGTCGGTGCTCTGCGTGGAGCTGCAAGGGCACGGGCGCACGGCGTCGGGCGATCGCCCCGCGTCCTTCGAGGGCTCGGCGGACGACGTCGCCGCCGTCCTCGACGAGCTACGGCTCGGGCCGGTGGATGTGCTGGGCTTCAGCAACGGCGGGCAGGTCGCGCTGCAGCTCGCCGCGCGCCATCCCTCCCTTGTGCGACGGGTCATCGCCGCGTCCGCGCCCGTGCGACGGGAGGCGATGGTCGACGGATTCTGGGACGGCCTCGCCGCCGGCACCTTCGACGACCTGCCCGCGCCGTACCGCGACGCGGACCGTGCGGTCAGCCGGGACCCCGAGCACGCCCGGCGGATGTTCGAGCTCGACCGGGAGCTGATGCTCGGGTTCGAGGACTTCCCGGACGAACTGCTCGCGTCCATCCACGCGCCCGTGCTCGTGGTCGGCGCCGACCACGACGTGGTGCGCGCCGACCACTTCGTGGAGCTGGCCTCACTGCTGCCGGACGGGCGGCTCCTGATCGTGCCCGGCATCCACGGCGACTACCTGGGCGAACGGCTGGCGGCGGGCGGCGACCCCGCCGCCCTACGCCGCACGCTCCCCCACCTGCTGGCCTTCCTCGACGCCCCCTAGCGCGTGAAGGTGCCGGCCAGGATTCCGTCGATCTGGTCGAGGGCCATCGTCATGCCCTGCTCTTGACCCATCGCCAGCAGCTCCTCCATCTGCGCGGTGCTCGCGAACTGGTTGAGGATCGTCATCCGGGTGCGGCCGTCGCGCTCCTCCAGCGTCGTGACCATCCGACCGGGCTCGCCGGGCGCGGGTGCGCCGCCCTCCTCGGCGAAGCCGTCGTCGATCGCCAGGCTCCCGGTCGGCTCGATCTCGACGAACCGCCACCAACCCCACGCCTTCCCGCCTTCGGGCAGGCTCATGTAGTAGGTCGCGCGTCCGCCCGGCTCGAACTCGAACACCTCGAAGGTGGCCGGATACCCGGGAGGGCCCCACCAGAGCTCCAGCTGGCGCGGGTCGGACCACAGCTGCCAGACCCGCTTCTGCGGTGCGTCGTACTCGCTGACGATGGTGAGCGTCAGCGCTTCCGGATCCTTGGTCGATTCGATGACCGTCATCGGTCGCTCCTCTCTCGTTCGGTGGTGCGGGTGGTGCGTCTCTGCCCGGCCTCCTCGGCGAGGATGCCGTCGATGGCTGCATCGCGGTGACGCCACAGCTGCTCGAACGCTTCGAGGAGTTCGGTCGCCCGACGGATGGTCTCGGGGTCGCCGGTCACGACTCGCTCGCGTCCGCGCGCCCGCTTGTGGACGAGCCTCGCGCGTTCGAGCACGGCGACGTGCTTCTGCACGGCAGCGAAGCTCATGTCGTACTGCCCGGCGAGCTCGCTCACCGAGTAGTCGCCGCGCAGTGACCGCGCGACGATGTCCCGCCGGGTCGCATCCGCCAGCGCGTGGAAGATGCGATCGACCTCTGCGTCCGTCAGCTCATCTACAACCATTTGGTTGTACGTTAGCGGTCGACCGCAGAGTCCCGCAAGCCCCCTGTCGCGAGGTCGGGCGCGGGGCGCGGGATGAACGAGTACCAGCGCAGCTTCATCGCGTTCACGAAGCGGTTCTCTTCCTGGCGCACGAGCTCCTGCGGCACCAGCAGGGCGGCCATTCCCGTCGTCACCGGCACGGCGAGCACCAGCCCGATACCGCTGCACAGGGTCCGGACGACCTCCGAAGCCAGGTCCTCCTGGGACAGCAGGCTCACCGCGGGCCGGTTGTACAGGTAGATCACGATGAGCGTGACCATCGCGGCGCCGGCGTACGCGAAGGCGATGGTGTAGATCGTCGACGCGATGTGGTCGCGGCCAATCCGCATCGCGCGGGCGAACAGCTGCCTGCGCGTCAGCGTCGGCGACGCGGCGCGCAGTTCCCAGACCGCCGACGCCTGGGTCACGGTCACGTCGTTGAGGACGCCCAGTCCCGCGATGACGATGGCGCAGCTCAGGACGCCGCGGAAGTCGAGCTGTGTGACATTGGCGAGCATCCCTCCGACGTCACCGGTCACGCCCGTGAGATGCGTCGTGCCGACCGCGAGCTGCGCGATCCCCGCCGTGAGGCCGATCCCGAGCAGCGTGCCGAGGAGGGCGACGCTCGTGCGCATCGAGGGGCCGTGCGCGAGGTACAGGACGACGAACATGATCGCCGAGCCGCCGACCACCGCCACGGCGAGTCCCGGTCGGCCGGACACGAGGGCCGGGAGGATGAACTCCACCAGCATGAAGCCGCTGAAGCCCAGCGCGACGAGCGCCATCAGGCCGCGGAGCAGTCCGACGGCGATGACGATGACGGCGAAGACGATGACCCACGCCGTCAGCGACTGGTCCCTCACCACGCCGTTGACCGTGATGCCCTGCGCTTCGGTCGCCAGGGTCTGGGCGTCCAGTCCGGACGTCTTGGCCGGGGTCGCGTGCGGGGGGACGACGAGCTCCAGCGTGTCGCCCGGCTTGAGGCCGGCGCTCGAGAACGGCCAGAGCAGCGGGAGCGTGACCGTCTTCCCCGCGGAGGAGCCGTCGAGCAGACGGACCTGGGCCAACTGGCACGCACGCGTGTCGCCCGGGGCGGACGACGGGGCCTTGTCCGAGGAGATGTACCCGGGGCACGAGGCGGACATCGCGACGATCCGGCCCGTCGGGAAGGTCGTCCCCTTTCCGGCGAACTCGACACCGCCGGCGGCCGCGACGACCTTGCCATGGTCGGGCCAGAGCAGCGCCAAGCCGGCGAGCGTCGCGGCGGCCGCGGTCGCCAGGATGACGACGACGACCGTGCGGAGCACTCGTCCGCGCGGGCCGGTGCGGAGGGGGCCGCCGTGGGAATGCGCGTGGGCGTGCGCCATCGGGTCTCCGTTCGAGGTGGGTGGGCGGCCTCACTGTAATGCAGCCGCACGGGAGCACCGCCCGGATGTGCTGCGAGAAGCGAAAGGTTCGACGACTCGGTGTCAGGTTGACCCGCCTCCCCACCGCCCTCTAGTATCTGTGGGAACGATCCCACACGATCCACCAGCGCAGGCGCGGTCGTGCATCCCCGGAAGGACATGATGGCAAACGGCCTCCGCGCCGTCCTCTCACTCGACATCGGCGGCACCAAGCTCGCTGTCGGTGTCGTCACGGAGGACGGACGAACCCACGCACTCACCGTCGAACCCACGCGGCGCGAAGAGGGTCCGGGTGTAATCGTTCCCAGACTCTTCGCCATGGGGCAGCGCGCGATCGCCGAGTCCGGCCTCCAGGTCGAGGCCGTCGGCATCTCGTGCGGAGGCCCGCTGGATGCGAAGGCCGGCGTGCTGACCGGCCCGCTGCACCTCCCGGGCTGGATCGACCTCCCCATCGTCGAGCTCGCCGAGCGCGAGTTCGGGGTCCCGGCCGTGCTCGAGAACGACGCGACCGCCGGCGCCCTGGGCGAGTTCCGCTACGGCGCGGGACGCGACGCCGACACGATGGTGTACCTGACGATCTCCACCGGCATCGGCGGCGGCGCGGTCATCGACGGCCGCCTGCACCGCGGAGCCGCGGGCAACGGCGGCGAGTTCGGTCACGTCATGGTCCGCACCGGCGGACGCCCCTGCCTGTGCGGCCGCCGCGGCTGCCTGGAGGGCTACGCTTCGGGCACCTCCATCGCCCAGCGCGCCCGCGAGGCCGTCGCCGAGCGCGGCGAGGGATCGTCGCTCGCGCAGCTCCCCGTCGTCCGCGCCGAGGATGTCGTGGCGGCCGCCGCCGCGGGCGACCCGCTCGCGGTCGAGCTGTGGGACGAGACGGTCGACGTCCTGTCCACCGCCCTCACCGACCTCGTCAACGTCTTCGAGCCCGACCTCGTCGTGCTCGGGGGCGGAGTGACCCGCTCCGGCGATGCGCTGCTCGTGCCCGTGCGCGAGCGCGTCGCGGCCGACGCCATGCCGCCCGCGGCCGCCGCCTCCACCGTGGTGCTCGCCGGCCTCGGCGACGTCGTCTGCGTCGTGGGCGCAGGAGCCGTCGCATTCGACCGTCTCGACCAGCTCGCCGGCGCGGGCGTCGCACCGAAGGGAACCCCGCATGTCTGAGTGGATGCGCGACCAGCTGCAGGCCCATATCGAGGTCGCCGAGCAGGGCGAGAAGCTGCTGCCGGCCCTCCGCGAGGTCGGGAAGGTGCTGTGCGAAGCCTTCGCCGAGCGCGGCATCCTGTACACGTTCGGCAACGGCGGCAGCGCGGCCGACG
Organism: Leifsonia poae; assembly: GCF_050632865.1. Classification (GTDB taxonomy): domain Bacteria; phylum Actinomycetota; class Actinomycetes; order Actinomycetales; family Microbacteriaceae; genus Leifsonia; species Leifsonia poae_B. The sequence continues at coordinate 776,030 of NZ_JBODSA010000003.1, forward strand.
CCCAGCACTTCACCGGCGAGATCATCGGCCACTACAAGCGCGACCGCCGTCCGCTCGGCGCCGTCACACTGAGCACAGACCCGACAACGATGACCTGCATCGCCAACGACTACTCCTACGACGACGTCTTCTCGCGCCAGGTGCTCGGGCTCGCGCGACCCGGCGACGTGGTCGCGGCCTTCACGACGAGCGGACGGAGTGCGAACATCGTCTCAGCGCTCCAGGCGGCGAAGTCGGCCGGTGCGACGACGGTGCTGTTCGGCGGAGGCGACGGCGGACCGGCCAAGGCGTTCGCCGACTACGCGCTGCTGAGCCCGTCCACGACCACCCCGAGGATCCAGGAGTTCCACACGTTCATGCTCCACGTGCTGTCCGAGATCGTGGACGCGTGGGCCGACGGCGACGAGGAGTACGCACTGTGACCGACGCCCGCCAGGCACCCGTCGCCAACGCGCCCGCCGGCATCCAGCCGCGCGACCTGCCGCCCGCGAACCGGCCGGCCGCCACCCCGCAGCGCACCCTCCACATGATCGGCAACGCACACCTCGACCCGGTGTGGCTCTGGCCGTGGCAGGAGGGCTACCAGGAGGCGCGCGCCACCTTCTGGTCGGCCATCCACCGCATGGAGGAGTACCCCGACTTCGTCTTCACCTGCGACCAGATCGTGCTGCTCAGTTGGGTCGAGGAGTCCGACCCCGAGCTGTTCGAGCAGATCAAGCGCCGGGTCGCCGAGGGTCGCTGGGTCAACGTCGGCGGCTGGTGGGTCGAGCCCGACAACAACATGCCGATGGGCGAGAGCTTCGTCCGCCAGGGCCTGTACGGGCAGCGCTACCTGGAGTCGCGCTTCGGCATCCCGGCCACGGTCGGCATGAACGTCGACCCGTTCGGTCACAACGCGATGCTGCCGCAGATCCTGCGCGGCCAGGGCATGGACTCCTACACGTTCCTCCGCCCCGGTCCTCACGAGTCCGACCTCGCGCCCTCGCTGTTCTGGTGGGAGGCGCCCGACGGCTCCCGCGTGCTCGCGTACCGCATCCCGTTCGAATACGGCAGCCCGCCCGGGTCGGTCGACGGTCAGACCGAGAAGTCGCTGGCGGCACTCGACCGCACCGTCGGCTTCGGCGAGAACGCCACGGCCATGGTGTTCTACGGCGTGGGAAACCACGGAGGCGGCCCGACCATCGCGAACATCGAGTCCATCCACCGCTACGACCGGATGGGCTCCTTCGGAAGGATGACGATGTCCTCACCGCGCACCTACTTCGACGAGGTCCTGGGCCGCGGCGAGGCGTTCCTCGACGGCCTGCCCGTGCGTCGCGACGACCTGCAGCACCACGCGCCCGGTTGCTACTCGGCGCATTCCGGCATCAAGGCCTGGCAGCGGCGCGCGCAGGTCGCGGTGCTGAACGCCGAGCGCTGGGCGGCCGTGGTCGCTGCGCACGACGGCGTCGAGTACCCGCGCGAGCAGCTGGAGACCGCCTGGAAGCAGGTGCTGTTCAACCAGTTCCACGACATCCTGCCCGGCTCGGCGATCGAGCCGTCGTACGACGACGCCCGCGATCAGCTCGGCGAGGCCGTGTCCATCTCGAAGCGGATCATCACCCGAGCCCACAACGTCCTCGCCCGCCAGGTGCAGGTCGACCGCGAGGACGGCACACAGCCGGTCCTCGTGTTCAACCCGCACCCGTGGGCGGTGTCGGTGGATGTGGACTTCCAGTACGGCGCGCAGCGCGCCGGCGTGCACGTGGTCGACGAGACCGGTGCGCCGGTCGTGTTCCAGAACTCGCAGTCGACCGCCACGACGGACGACGTGTCGCGGGGCGCGGTCGTGTTCCGCGCCGACGTCCCGGCGCTCGGCTACCGCCTCTACCGGCTGCGGCCTGGCGCCGGCCCGGGTGCCGCGTCCGGTGGGCTGACCGTCACCGAGGACACCCTCGAGAACGATCACGTGCGCATCCGCATCGACCAGGAGACGGGCTGGATCTCGTCCTACCTCGTCAAGGCGACCGGCGTGGATGTGATGGCCGGCGTCGACGGGACGCAGCACACGCAGATCAACGACGACCCCACCGACACCTGGGGCCACCGCGTCGTCTCCTACGCCTGGCCGGGCGCCACCATGGCGCTGAAGCGCATCGTGGTGCGCGAGACCGGTCCGCTGCGCTCGCGGGTCCGCGTCGAGCGGGAGTGGGGCGCATCCACCCTGGTCGAGGAACTGATCCTCGACCACGACTCGCCCGTACTGCGGGTGAACGTGACGCTCGACTGGCGCGAGCAGGCGCACCTCCTGAAGCTGCGCTTCCCGACCGTGCTCGAGGACCCGACGGCGACCTACGAGATCCCGTTCGGCCACCTCGAACGACCTGTCGACGGCGCCGAAGAGCCTGCCCAGTCGTGGGTGGATCTGACCGGGACGGTCGACGGCGCGGCCGCGGGCCTGACGGTGATCACGACGAACAAGCACGCCTACGACGTGTCCCCGGCTTCCGCTGACAACGGCGACGAGCCGAGCATCGGCGTCACCGCGGTCCGGAGCCCGGTCTACTCGTGGCACGACCCGCGGCTGCTGGACCCGGAGGGCATCTACTCCTTCCAGGACCAGGGCATCCAGCGCTTCAGCTACGAGCTCGTCCCGCATGCCGGCGACTGGCGCGAAGCCGACCCGATCCGCCGCGCGCTCGTGCTCGGCAACCCGGTGCGGGCGCAGCAGGAGTCGTTCCACGACGGCGCGCTGCCGCCGGTGCACTCGTTCGCGAGCGACGGCGGCTCGTCCGTCCTGGTGACCGCGCTCAAGGGCACCGAGGACGCGACGGAGGCGCCGGGCGGAGCGGATGTCGTGGTGCGTGCGGTCGAGACCCGCGGCGAGGCCGGACGATCGCGCATCGAGCTGCCCCTGCTCGGACGGGTCATCGAGGAGGACTTCGGGCCGTCGCAGCTGCGGACGTTCGTCGTGCCCGCGCATCCTGCTGAGCCCGTGCGCGAGGTCGACCTGATCGAGCGGCCGCTCGGTGCCCCGGTGTCGTCGGCCCCGACACCCTCGGATGCGTCGGAAGCGTCGTCGGCCCCCTCGGCCCCCGCGCAGGAGCCGGAGTCGCCCGTGACGTCGCAGAGGTCGGAGGCGCAGACCTCGCAGGAGGACCCCTCGAAGTCGCAGACCTCGCAGCCGCCGCAGCCGTGAACCCGCGCCCCGAGGTACGCATCAGCGCGGTCGGTCCCGCCGCCGACTCCCTCCACCTGGACGAGGAATGGGAGGAGGCGGCGCTCGGCTGGCGTCTCACCGTCCGGGCGACGTTCACCGGCGATGCGCCGGCCGACGGCTCGGTGCTCGTCGAGGCGCCGGTCCACGGCGCCGACGACCCGTGGTGGCTGATCCCGGGCGCCTTCTACGGCGAGAACCGGCCGGCCGCGAATACGCGTGCCTTCCCCGCTTCGAGATCGGTGCGGACACCCCCGAGCAGCACGACGCGCTGGTGAGCGACGCCTGGGAGTTCCGGGCCGACCGGGCCGCGACGCCCGCGGTCTTCGCCTGGGCGGGTCCCGGCCGCGGGGGCGTCGCGCTGGCGACCGACGAGACATCTGCGCTGGGCCTCACCGGCCTCGGCCTGTCGCACGACGCGGTCTGGGGCGACGCGACGGTGAGCCTGCGCTTCCCGTTCCGCGAGTTCCCGGTGACCTACTACGGTGACGCGCACCCGCGCCCCGCCGAGGAGACCACCCACCGCTTCGAGTCGGGCGAGACCGTCGAACTGTCGGTACGCGTCTTCGCCTTGGACGCGTCTCGCCACGCCTACGCCCCTGCGCTGCGCGCGCTGCACGCCGAGGCCGCCCCGAACGCGCCGCAGTCGCCGTGGGTGGATGTGGCGACCGCCGCGGACCTGACCGCCGAGGGGCTTCTCACCTGGCACTACGACCCCGACCCCGGCGTCTTGCTCGAGACCGTCGGCTTCGACCGCGAGGTCAGCGGCCGCGACGGCCTCACCGTGGATAGGCAGGCCATGCACGTCGGCTGGGTCAGCGGCATCCCGTGGGCGTACGCGCTGCTCGCGCACGGCCTCCGCACCGACCGCGCCGGCGAAGTGGAGGCGGCCCGGCGCGTCATCGACTTCATCACCGCGTCCCTCTCGCCCTCCGGGACCTTCTGGGGCGTCTGGTACCGCGACCACGGCTGGACGCAGAGCTGGACCGAGCTGAAGCGCGGCCTCCACTCACGCACGCTGGCCGAGGCGACCCTGTTCCTCCTGCGGGCGCAGGCGCTCGGCGCGCACCCGCAGTGGGAGCACGCCATCCGCTCGAACCTCGAGGTGATCGTCGGCCGCCAGCGCCCCGACGGCAACCTTGGCTCCGTCCACCACGCCGAGACCGGCGAGGTGCTGTCCTGGTCCGGCGCGTCCGGACTCACGTGGATCGCCGCCCTGGTGGAGGCTGCAGACCGCGACGAGCGCTACCTCCCCGCCGCCATCGCCGCCGGCCGGTACTACGAGCAGTTCGTCGACCGCGAGTTCATCCACGGCGCCCCGGAGGACGTCGACCTCGCCCCCACCTCCGAAGACGGTTACGCGGCGGTCATGGCCTACGTAGCCCTGCACCGCGCCACCGGCGACGCTCACTGGCTCGACGTCGCCCGGCGTGCGGCCGACTGGATGCTGACCTTCCGGTACACCTACGACGTCGCGTTCCCCGAGCACACCCTCCTCGGCGCGTACCGCTTCCGCACCCGCGGCGCGGACAACGCCTCGCCGTCGAACCAGCACCTCCACGCCTACGGTCTGGTGTGCACCGCCGAGTTGCGCGAGCTCTCCGCGGCCCTCGGCGACCCGCACTACGCCGAACGGGCCGACGAGGCGCTGGCCTGCTTCCGGCAGTTCATCGCTCGCGAGGACGGCGACTTCAACGCCTACCGCGGCATGGTCAGCGAGCGGTACTACCAGACCGCCTGCTTCCAACCGAAGGGGATGCTGCTGACGCTCTCGCACGCCTGGAGCGTCGGCGTGACGCTGCTGGCGTGCGAGCAGACGCTCGCCGGCTGAGCGGGCATCGCGCGCCTGCTCAGCGGTGCAGTCCCCAGAATGCCCACGGTGAGATGCCGTCGGCCCAGCGGTCGCCGTGCGCTCGCCGCGCGAACCGGCGGGCGCGCATCGCCCGGTAGCGGATCCACAGCCACCGCCCCGCCCCCGCCGGCTGCACCTCCTCCTCGACGTTGCTCCGTCGTTCGCCGCCCGCCCATGTCGCTGCTGCCTGATCCACGATAACCTCCACCCCGGCTAAACCTATTTGCTGGTGTTCGCCAGCATGGACGCCTCGACGTACACCTGTCAAGTGCTTATGCTGGTGTCATGGGTAGGCAGACGGATCTGGCGTTCCAGCGAGAGGACGAGGTCATCCCCGTCCCGCTGCGTCTCGTCCGCGACTTCGTGAACACGGTCGAGTACCAGGAGGACGAGGAGGGCTGGGAGCGGCCGGCCGATCTCACCGCGTGGTTGCGTGCGCGGGACCTGCTCGGCGGCGAAGCGGCGGCGTCGGAGCGCGACCTCGAGCTGGCGAAGACGGTCCGCGAAGGTCTCCGCAGCGTGCTGGCGGCCCACGCCGGCCACGACGTCGACGACGCCGCGGTCGCCCGGCTCGACCAGGCGCTGGCGCAGCTGCCGCTGCGGGTGACCTTCGGCGCCGCGGGGACGTTCTCCCTGGCTCCCGCCGGTGGTGATCGGGTCCTGGACGCGCTGGCCGGCGTCCTCGACGCGGTGCGCGCGTCCCGCGAGGACGGCAGCTGGTCGCGGCTAAAGGTCTGCGACCGCGCGACGTGCCGCTGGGCCTACTACGACTACTCCAAGAACCGCTCCAGCCGCTGGTGCACTATGGCCGGCTGCGGCAACGCCGTCAAGATGCAGAAGCGCGCGCACGCGTAGCCGTCATCCATGGGTCGCAACACGCCGTTATCGCCGCGGCGTGACGGCGTGTTGCGTCCCCTCGTTCAGGCGCGGGCGTACTCCGAGCCCGACGGGGTGCGGACGACGAGGCCTGCGTCCACGAGGTAGCGCCGCAGGGCGACCGGGTCGTCGCTCCGGGCCGCCAGCCGCTCGGTCAGCGCGCGCTCCCCGACGACCTCGCCGTCCCCGAGCACGTCCTGCGCGATCATGCGCAGTAGCGCCATCCGGTCGTCCGCAGACGACGGGTACCGGTCGATGCGCCCGTCCGGCCGCAGGAACCGCTCCACCCCCGTCGGCTTGGGCCGGACCGCCGCCGACGCGGCGAGGAGGCTCCGGAACACCCCGTCATCCGCCTCCACGCTGTCGCCAACCCGGCGCACGAGCCTGACCCGTTCGAGCAGTTCCAGCGCCCGCCGCGTCCGCGCGGCGCCCAGGCCAGCATCCGCCTCGCCCGTCGCCACGACCGCGGCCCACACCGCGCGAGCGTCCCGATTGGCCAGCGCCGCGACCACCGGCCGCCAGTCCGCGCCCCCCGCCTCCGTCTGCTCCACCCGTCCACCCTCGCACGCCCCCGCCCGCCCCGCACCTACTGGCCCCAACACGCCGCGCCCAGTGGGTGACTAAACCAGGCGCCGGGCCGCCGCTCGCGCAGCGCCACCCGACGCCCCTGCATCTGCTGGTCCCCCGCCGTTACTCCCATCCGCGTAGCGGCGTGTTTGCGTCAAGTAGATGGGTGGCTCGGGCATCAGCCCGCCTCCCGCGCAGCGCAACCGGGCGCTTCTGCACCTACTGGTCCCGACACGCCGTTGCGACCCGTCGCATAACGGCATGTCGGGCCCACTAGGTGACTGGGCGGGGCGTCAGCTGGCGGCGCCGCGCCGGCGGGCTTCGGGTTGACGTAACACGCCGTCGCAAACGCATGCCCTGCGGCGTGTTGCGTCAAGTAGAGCGCCGCCAGTATTTCCATGTACTAGTCCCGACTCACCGTTACGCCCACTCGCATAACGGCATGTCGGGAAAACTCCGTGACTGGGCTGGGCATCAGCCGGCGACACGCCGCCGGCGGCCTTCTGGTTGACGCAACACGCCGTCGCCAACGCGCGCATTGCGGCGTGTTGCGTCAACTACAGCGGGCGGGCGTTAGCCGTCTTTGCGGAGCTGCTGCAGCAGCTCGGGGGCGCGCGCGTCGAGGACGCGGCCGCCGAGGCGCACGCCGACGACCAGGAGAACCGGGCCGAGGATCACCCCGGCCGCGAGCCCCAGCCAGCCCCACACCGCCTCGCGCGTCACGAGCGACAGGACCAGCAGCACCACCTCGGGCAGGCACAGCACCGCGATCACGCCCCACGCGGCGAAGGTCGGGCCGAGCAGCGAGATGTTCGCACCCGGCCGCGAGCCGAACGGGTTGTCGCCGGGCTCCGGCACGGGGAACACGAAGCGCGCTGACGTGACCGAGCAGACGGCGACGCCGCTCAGGAGCATCCCGAGCGTCAGACCGAGCAGACCGGGCGCCGGGAGCCAGTCACCCTCGACCGCGGCCGAGCCCAGCGTGATGATCGCGACGGCCGGCACGGCGAAAGAGAGCAGCGCGGAGGCGCGTCCCCACCGGTCGGCGCGTCCGGGCACCGCTTTGGACACGTGCAGCGCGAAGGCCGTGGAGTCGTAGGAGACGTCGGCGATCATCCCGATGCCGAGGGCGAACGCGACGACCGGGCCGACGGCGAAGATGTACCCGGTGGAGTGGTTGATGCTCGAGTAGAACCACATGACGGCCGGCAGCAGCGGGATGACGAGCAGCTGGCGCAGATAGCGCGGGTCGCGGAACCAGTACGTCAGGCAGCGCGCGGCGATCGCGCCGGCGGGCGTCCCCGGCAGCACGCCGAACAGCCCCGACTTTCCGGGAGCACGCACCCGCGAGGACGCGCGCACCGGCGTCACGAGCGACCGCGCGAGCCCCCAACGCCACACGAACCACAGCACGACGAAGGTCGCGACGGCGATCAGCAGCCGCAGCAGCGCGCCGAGCGGGTCACCCGCGGCGACCGCTCCAGGCACGGCCCACGCGGCGCCGAGCGGCGACCAGCCGAGACCGGACGCGATGGCCGGGAGGGCGTCCGCCGAGCGACGCAGACCGCTGGTGATGCCGATGACGATGGGTCCGGCCAGGATGAGCGGGATCAGGATGAGCAGCCCGCTCGCCTCCCGGAACCGCCGCCCCGAGGCCAAGCCGCTCGCGACGGAGGTGACCGCCCGCGACACGACGATGCAGGTCGCGGCGCCGAGCACGCCGGTGACCAGCGCGATCACCGCGACGCCTGGTGAGCGCAGCCACGGCAGGGCGGTCCCGAGCGAGGCGATCGTGGTGGCGGCACCCGCGACCCCGACGGCTCCGCTGAGCAGCATTCCGAGCATGAGGGGCCGCAGGCCGATCGGGTAAACGGCGAGGTGACCGGGATCGAGCGTCTGCTCGACGCCCGAGAGCAGCAGCGGGAAGACGGCCCAGCCGAGCACGGCCGCCGACCCAGCCAGCACGACGACGGTGGTCGCGATCTCGGGAGGAGCGAACGACAGGCCGACGAGCCCCGCCAGCACGACGAGCAGGCCGCCGACGCCGTACACGGCGCCGATGATGACGGCGACGAGCTGACTGGTGCTCCGGCGGAACGAGTTCCGCAGAACCAGCAGCCGAAGCCTTACGAGTGTCGCAACCACTCCGGCCCCTCCCCGACGCGGCGTCCTCCGACGAGCTCGACGAAGCGGTCCTCGAGCGTGGATCCGGCGCGCACGTCGTCCACCGACCCGGCGGCGAGCACCCGGCCGGCGCTGATCACGGCGACGTGGTCGCACATCCGCTCGACGAGGTCCATGACATGCGAGGACACGACGACGGTGCCGCCGCCCTGCACGTAGGTGCGGAGGATGTCTCGGATGTTCGCCGCCGACACCGGGTCGACGGACTCGAACGGCTCGTCCAGCACCAGCACCCGCGGCGCGTGCACCATGGCGGCCGCGAGCGCGATTTTCTTCGTCATGCCGGCCGAGTAGTCGACGACGAGCGTGCCGCCCGCCGACTGCAGGTCGAGCAGCTGGAGCAGGTCGGCGGTGCGCTGCTGGGCGGTCGGGCGGTCCATCCCGCTGAGCAGACCCGCGTACTCGACCAGCTGCTGGCCGGTCAGGCGGTCGAACAGCCGCACCCCGTCGGAGAGCACGCCGACCATCGCCTTGGCGACGAGCGGCTGCTGCCACAGGTCGACGCCGTGGATGAGCACCTGACCGGCATCTGGGCGCAACAGCCCTGTCGCCATGCTCAGCGTCGTGGTCTTGCCGGCGCCGTTCGGCCCGACCAGGCCGTAGAAGCTGCCGGACGGCACATCCAGGTCGATCCCGTCCACCGCGACCTTCTCGCCGAACCGCTTGTGCAGCCCGCGGATCCTGATCGCGAGACCTTCGTCCTCCGTCACGCGCACCCCCTCACGTCCGGGCGTTCGCACCTCGATCGCGCCGTCGGTCCACCCTAGCCGCGCCGGGATTCGGGATGCGGCGCGCCGCGGCGCCCCTGGTCGCATTCGGCGCGCCACATCCGTCAGTGGGAGGGGAGGGAAACGCCTGCCACCGATGCTTCATCCGGAGCGGGGCGCTGATCGGTTCGGAGTTTGTGCCCCTTATGAGGGGTCTCCCAGGTTGGCGGCAGAGTATCCGCCGGTCGCGGATGTGGCATCGTTGCCATAAGGGCACAGGGGTTGAGAACCGTCCCGCTCGAGCGTAAGAAACGATCAAGTAACGAAAACCGGCTCCGTGTACCCGGTCCCCTTGTGAAGAGCCGCACCGCTGCATTAGCGTGCGATGTGGGAAGGTTTCCATACTGTCGCCCTCAACCCCGGCGGTAGGGAATCCCGTACCTCTTCGCTCGGGCGAGGACGCCCGCTGCGACACCACTGAAGGGAAATCAGATGAACAAGAGGCACACCGCCCTCGCCGCGTTGGCAATCACCGCGTCGGTGGCGCTCCTCGCCGGGTGCAGCTCCAGTGGCGGCAGCTCCTCCGGCGGGAACTTCTCGAAGGACGCCAAGGGCAGCCTGAACGCCTGGGGCTTCGACAACGCCGACGAGGTCGGCACCTCCCGCATCGACTACGCCAAGAAGCAGCTCAAGGACGTCACGATCAAGATCGACCAGACGCCCTTCGACGCGCAGAAGTTCACCACTCGTGTCGCGGGCGGCAACGTGCCCGACGTCGTGCAGATGGACCGCCAGTTCGTCGCGACCTACGCGGCGCAGGGCCTCATCCAGCCGCTCGACCAGTGCTACTCGGTGCACAACGTCGACCCGCAGAAGCAGTACTACGGCTCGGTCGTCGACGACATCACCTACAAGAGCAAGATCTACGCCGTGCCGCAGTTCTACCAGCCGCCGGCGATCATCACCAACGAGCGCGTCATGAAGGCGGCGGGGTCACCGACGCCGACATCGACACCTCGAAGCCGGACCAGCTCGTCGCGGCCGTCAAGAAGATGTACAAGGAGTCGGGCGGCAACCCGAGCGTCCTCGGGTTCGACCCGCAGGCCTCCGGCCAGGCCGGTCTGTGGCTCCTCGCCAACGGCGGACAGGTCATCGGCAGCGACGGCAAGCCGACGCTCGATGACCCGAAGAACGAGAAGGGCCTGGAGGTCCTGAAGCAGATCGCCGACGCCCAGGGCGGCTACGCGAAGATGAAGAGCTTCACCGACTCCTTCGACTTCTTCGGCGAGAACAACCAGTACGTGAAGGACCAGGTCGGCGCTGAGGTCAACGCCCAGTGGTACGTCAACGTGCTGACCCCGTTCGTCGACAAGGTCGAGATCGGCGCCGTGCCGTTCAAGGACAGCAGCGGCCAGCCGTTCACCGTCGCGTCGGGCACGTCGTTCGTCATCCCGACCGGTGCCAAGAACAAGGACGCCGCGTGCGCCTGGGCACTGAACCTCACCAGCCTGGGTGCGTGGGAGGCTGCGGGTGCGGCCCGCGCCAAGACGATCGAGAAGACCCCTGGGGCGATCAACACCGGCCTCTTCACCGGTTCGCCGGAGGCCGACAAGACGCTCCGCGAGAAGTACGTGAAGCCGTCCGGCAACGAGGGCTTCGACAAGGCCATCTCGACCTACTACGACGTCGTCGGCAACGGCAAGTCGTTCGGTGCGTCGCCCGCCGGCCAGCAGATCCAGACCGAGCTGCAGAACGCGATCCAGAAGTACCTCCTGGGTCAGGCATCGGCCAGCCAGGCCCTCAAGGACGCGCAGACCGCGGCCCTGAAGGCCTACGACCAGTCCACGAAGAGCAGCAAGTAACACGCTCTTGCCAGGGGCGGCCTCCTCGCGGAGGCCGCCCCTTCTGCGTGCCCGGGCGCCCGGCCCTCCCTTCCGTGAATTGCTCGTAGCTGCGCCCGACACGCCGCGCGCGACCGCACCTACGAGCAAATTCACGGGGAGGGGATGCGCGGCTCAGCCACGCGGGCGGGCGCGGTCCTCCGCCGAAGTGCAGCTAGTTGCGCCCGACGCGCCCCGTGGCCCAGCAACTAACTGCACTTCGCGCGGGAGGGGACCGGGCTCACGCGGGCGGTGCGGGCGCGGCCGCCGCGGCGGCCTCGGGGAGGTCGGAGACCTCGCGGACGCCGCGCAGCGCGGACCACAGCACCACGGGGCACGCGAGCAGCAGCACGCCCGCAACGATCAGCGTCCAGCGTGCACCGATCACGTTCCCAAGAATGCCGCCGACGAGCGCCCCGACGGGGAACAGCCCCATCATCACCACCTGCATGGTGGCGTTCACGCGGCCCAGGATGCGGTCCGGGCAGACCTGCTGCCGCACGCTCACCTGCGTGATCGCGTAGACGATCTGCCCGAACTCGCCCGCGGCGATGCCGAGGACGATCAGCAGCGTCCACCATCCCGGCTGCGCGAAAGCGCCCAGGAGGGACAGCGGCGCCGTCACCGCCAGCGACAGCCACACGATCCGCACCGACCCGACCGCCCGCGACAGGCGCGTCGTGAACGCCGCGCCGACCATCACGGTCACCGATCCGACAGCGATGACGATGCCGATCAGGGCCGGCGACAGGCCGAGGGGCCGCGACAGGAACACCATGTTCACCGCAGACGCGATCGCGAACGAGAAGTTGCTGAGCGCGCTCGCCACCGCGGTCGCGCGCAGCACGCGCGTGCGGAAGACGAAGCCGAGTCCTTCGGCGATCTCGGTTCGCATGCGGCGAGGACCGGCAGGCGAGGAGCCGGAGCCTCCTCCCGCGCGCGGATGCCGACGAGACACAGCGCCGACACGGCGAACGTGCCCGCCTGCACCAGCAGCACCGAGGCCGCGCCGATCAGCGACACCAGCACGCCGCCGAGTGCAGGTCCCGCGACCTGACCGGAGGCGCGCACGAACTCGAGCGAGGAATTGCCCGCGAGCACCTTCTCCCGCCCGATCACCGCGGGCAGGTAGCTGCGGTAGCCGACGTCGAAGAACACCCGCGCCACCCCGGTCAGCAGCGAGACGAGGAGCAGCTGCCACATCGACAGCATCCCGAGCAGCGCGGCGAGCGGGATGGTCGCGAGGAGCAGGGCGCGCACGACGTCGCTCGCGATGAGGACCGGCCGGCGTCGTACGCGGTCGATCCAGGCGCCGGCGGGGAGCCCCAGCACGGCGAATGCGATCGTGGATGCTGCACCGAGCATCCCGACCTCGAACGGGGTCGCGTGCAGGGTCACCACCGCGAGGAGCGGCAGGGCGACGCCGGCGATCTGGGCGCCGAGCTGGCTGGTCGTCTGGCCGGCCAGCAGCAGCCGGAAGTCGCGGGACGCGAACAACGAGGGGGAAGAAGAGGAGGTCACGACGTGGGCCTTTCGAATCCGGAACAGGTGGTCCTCCCACCCGCCGGCTCGATCCGGAAATCGTCGCTAGGGGGTTAGACATTACCGGGCGCGGGGACCGGAGTCCACCCGCGCCCGGCAAAAGGGTGAGGTTCAGCCCTTGCGGCCCTGCGTCGCAACGCCCTCGATGAAGTAGCGCTGGCCGAACCCGAACAGCAGCAGCATGGGCAGCGTCACGATCAGCGCGGCCACCATCACGAACTGGTAGTCGCCATGTCCGCCGTTGGTCGGGCTGAACGTCGTCATCGCGTACGAGATGCCGAGCGGGACGGTGAAGCCCTCGACGCCTCCCGCGTTCAGGTAGATCAGCGCCGCCTGCAGGTTGTTCCAGCTGGCCTGGAACTCGAACAGGAAGATGATGATGAACGACGGGATGCTGAGCGGCATCGCGATCCGGGTGAACAGCCTCCAGTAGCTGGCTCCGTCGAGGCGGGCGGCCTCGAACAGCTCACGCGGGAGCCCCATGAAGAACTGCCGCTGCAGGAAGATGTAGAACGCCGATCCGAACAGGTTCATGCCGAACAGCGGGATCCACGTGCCGATCAGGCCCAGGTTCTTCCAGATGAGGTACTGCGGGACCATCGTGACGGCGCCGGGCAGCATCATCGTCGCGAGCACCAGGCCGAACAGCAGCGTCCGCCCCGGGAACTTGAAGTACGCGAAGCCGAACGCGACGATCGAACTCGAGATCGCCACCAGTCCCGCGGCGAGGATCGCGATGACGACGCTGTTGCCGATCCATGACAGCAGCGGCAGCTGGTTCCACACCTCGACGTAGTTCTGCGGCGTGAACGTCTTGGGCCACAGCGAGTTGTCGAACACCTCCTGCCGCGGCTTGAGGCTCGCCGCGAGCAGCCAGGCGAAGGGGTAGAGGAACAGCAGTGCGAAGCCGACCGCGACGATCCACAGCAGGGTCTTCGCGATGATCGACTTGGGGCGGTACCAGCGGCTGCCGGCGGGCTTGTCGCCCTTGTTCGGCGTCTTGCCGGTCTGGTTCTGCGCGGCCTGCAGCTCGGAGGCGAGCGGTGCCGCGGCCGGTGCGGATTGGGTCGCGGACGACATCACTTGTCTCCTTCGTAGTAGACGAGGCGGTTGCTGACCTTCACCTGGACCAGGGTGATCAGCAGGATGATCACGAACAGCAGCCACGCCATCGCCGCGGCGAAGCCGAAGTTGAACTGGCGGAAGGCCTGCTGGAACAGATAGACGCCGTAGAACAGGGAGGAGTCGGGGGACGCGTTCGTCTGATCTCGCCAGAACAGCAGATACGCCTGGTCGAACACCTGCAACGCCGCGATCGTCAGGACGACCACGTTGAAGAAGATCGCCGGCGAGATCATCGGGATGGTGATGGTGAAGAACTTGCGGAACGCGCCGGCGCCATCCAGCGAGGCCACCTCGTAGAGGTCCTGCGGCACGTTCTTGAGCGCCGCGAGGAAGATCACCATCGTGCCGCTCACGCCCCACAGGGTCATCAGAACGATCGACGGCTTCACCCAGTTCGGGTCGATGAGCCATTGCGGGCCCTCGATGCCGAACAGTGCGAGGAAGCGGTTGATGGCACCCGTGTTGCCGTTCAGCAGCAGCAGGAAGATGGAGGCGGTCGCCACCGCAGGGGTCATCTTCGGCAGGTAGTACAGAGTGCGGAAGACGCCGGCCCCGCGCCCCACCCAGTTGAGCAGGAGCGCCAGGAGGAGCGCGAAGATGATCTCCAGCGGCACGGCCATCACCGCGTAGAAGAGCGTGTTGCCCAGCGACAGCGCGACCTTCGGGTCGTTGAACAGCTCGGCGTAGTTGTCGGTGCCGGCCGGGCTCGCGCTGTTGGTCGCCAGGTTGTAGTTGCTGAACGAGATGAAGAGGCTGTACAGCATCGCGCCGAGCGTGAACACGAGGAACCCGATGATCCACGGGCTGATGAAGAGATAGCCCGCGATCGCCTCGCGCCTGTTGTACTTCTTGACCCGCTTCTTCTCCGGCTTGCGGTCACCCGTCCGGGTCTCGCTGCCTGACGTCTCGGAGAGGACAGCCATCAGCGGCCTCCCCGTGTCGCGTCATCGAGCTCGGTGATCCTCATCGCCACCCTTTCGATCCGTCCCCCGCCACCATCGGCGCGGTGTGGCATCGTTACCACATAGCAGCGACTATAGGTCCTCGTGAGCAGGCGGTGCAACCGCGCCCAGGGCTTTCCCGGGCGGGCGGCCTCTCGCGATGCGGACCGGTCACTGGGTGCGGACGTGCCGGCGGGGGTTCTGCCTGTTGCGGCGCACGGTACACCCGGACGGGGGCAGCGTCACCGGGCCTCCGGCGCGCCGGGACGCCGCCGCGACCGTTATGGTGGACTTCGCCGGGCTTCCGGCGCTCCGGCGCCCGGGGAGAGGTGCGATGATCGGGAACGATGCGGAGGGGGCTCCGCGCCGCGCGACGTTGAAGGACGTCGCCCTGGCGGCAGGAGTGTCGCAGTCGACGACATCCCGTGCCCTGAGCGGCGAGGGGTATGTCGCCGCCGGTGTGCGAGAGCGTGTGCTCGCCGCCGCCGAATCCCTCGGCTACGTCCCGCACGCGATGGCCCGCAGTCTCCGCAAGCAGGACAGCCGCACGATCGGGGTGCTGGTCTCCGACCTGCGCAACGCCTTCTACGCCGATCTCGCTGCCGGCATCGCCGCCCGCGCCCGCCGCGAGGGATACACGATGATGCTCGTCGACGACCAGGGGTCGACCGAGGCGGAGATGGATGCGGCACGCGCGTTCGTGGCCACCCGTGTCGCCGGCGTGATCGTCACCCCGCTGTCGGGCGATGTCTCCGACTACCTCGTGCGCCAGCACATCCCCGTCATCGAGGCCGACCGCCAGTTCTCGGCCGGCCGCTGCGACGCGGTCATCATCGACAACGCGGGCGTGGCCAAGCGGATGACGGATCACCTCATCGATCTCGGCCACCGCCGCATCGCCCTGTTCATCGACGAGACGACGTGGACCACCGGTGGGGAGCGCGCCGCGGGCTACCGCACCTCACTGGAGGGGTCCGGCATCGAAGCGGATCCGTCGCTCGTCATCTCGACCGGGTGGGACGCGGACGGCGCCCGCAAGTCGGCCATCGACATCCTCGCCCGCCGGGACCACCCGACCGCGATCTTCGCAGCGAACAACCTGCTCGCCGAGGGCGTCTGGCGCGCCACCAATGACCTCGGGCTGCGCATCCCGGAGGACGTCAGCGTGGTCTCGTTCGACGACTCGGAATGGATGAGCATGGTCAGCCCCGGGATCACGGCGGTGGCGCAGGATGCGGTCTCGCTCGGCGAGACGGCCCTCGACCGCCTGCTGGAGCGGCTGAAGGATCCCGGCGCCGAGCCGCAGACCACGGTGCTCGAGGCACAGGTGCTCCCGCGCGGCTCGACCGCCGCCCCGCGCGCGCTCTGACAGACGCCTTGGGGCAGTTCTCCACAGCCTGACACGGCTGGGTGGAAACGATCCCATATCTGCGGCAGGATGTCACCATGCCAGACCGCACCGAGTCACCGTTCGCCGTCGCGATCGACGGTGGCAACTCCAAGACGGAGGTCGTGCTGCTGGACCGTGCCCCGGCCGGGCTCATCGAGCGCGCGCGAATGATCGGGCCTGGAAGCGGCGAGGGCCCCCAGGCGGTCGCCCGCGTCGTGACGGCCCTGCTCGCAGAGGCCGGAGTCGACCGGCTGCTCGTCGGCGAGGTGTCGGCGGCCGTCGCGGGATTGGACTTCGCGGGCGACGAGGTCGCCTACGCCGCCGAGCTGTCGGCGGCCTTTCCGAACGCCGCCGTCGAGGCGGTGGGCGACGTGGTCGCGGTACTGGATGCGGGCGGCGGCCTGGGCGACGCGCTCGCCATCGTCTGCGGGGCCGGCCTCAACGCCGTCGCCCGCGGGCCGCGGGGTCTCGCGACCGTCCCCGCGCTCGGCTGGGTGAGCGGCGACTGGGGCGGCGGGCACGCGCTCGGCCGCGAAGCGGTGCGTGCCGCCGCACGCGCCGAGGACGGGCGCGGTCCGGCGACGGAGCTGCTGCCCCTCGTGCTCGCGGCGACCGGCACGTCGGACGCGGTGGCGCTCGCGCGCGGCATCCGCGACGGCGTAGTGACCATGGACGCGGTGGGTGCGCTGGCGCAGGTCGTCGCGCAGGCGGCCGCCGACGGCGACGCGCTCGCGAGCGAACTCATGGCGCGGGCAGCGGCTGAGGCGCTGCTGCTCGCCGGGGTCGTGACACGCGGCGCCTTCGGGCCGGAGGCGTCTGTCCCGCCCGGCACCCCGGCCGTCCTCGCCGGCGGCCTGTTCTCCGACCCCGGCTTCCTCTCCGCCGTCTCCGACGGTCTCCGAGAACGCGGCTTCGACCCGTCGCCGCTCGCCTTCCGCCCGGTCGACGGTCTCGTGCGGGCGCTCCGCGAGCGCGCCGCGTCCCGCTGACCCCACATCCACCGCAGAAAGGACCCACGATGAAGATCACGGTCATCGGCGCCGGCTCCACCTACACGCCCGAGCTCGTCTCCGGCCTGTGGAACGAGCGCGAACGCCTCACGGTCGGCGAGCTGTGGCTCATGGACATCGACGGCCCGCGCCTCGAGATCGTCGGCGGTATGGTGCGCCGGATGCTCGCGCGCCAGGGCGCGGACGTGCCGGTGACCCTGACCACCGACCGCGCCGCGGCCATCGCGGGCGCGGACGCGGTCCTCATCCAGCTGCGCGTCGGCGGCCAGCGGGCGCGCCTGCAGGATGAGCTGTTCCCGCTCGCCTGCGGATGCGTCGGCCAGGAGACGACCGGCGCGGGCGGCCTCGCCAAGGCACTTCGCACGGTCCCGGTCGTGCTCGACATCGCCCGGGAGGCACGGGAGTTCGCGAAGCCGGGGGCATGGGTCGTCGACTTCACCAACCCCGTCGGCATCAACACCCGGGCCCTGCTCGACGACGGGCACAACGCCATCGGCCTGTGCAACTTCGCGATCGGCGTCCAGCGCTGGATCGCACGCGAGCACGGCGTCGAGCCGCAGCGCGTCGAGGTCGACCCGGTCGGCCTGAACCACCTGTCCTGGGTGCGTCACATCCGGGTCGACGGCGTGGATGTGCTGCCCGGGATGATCGCGGAGCGATCCGACGAGCTGGGCCGGCGCGGCGGCGTGACCGGCGAGCTCATCCGCGACCTGGGCGTGCTGCCCTCGTACTACCTGAAGTACTACTACGCGCACGACGCCACGGTCGCCGAGATGAACGCGGGCACACCGCGGGCGACGGTCGTCGCGGACGTGGAGCGAGAGCTCCTGCAGCTCTACGCGGATCCGCGCGTCGACACCAAGCCGCCGCAGCTGGAGGCACGGGGCGGCGCCTTCTACAGCGAGGCGGCGACGGCGCTGCTGGCGTCGCTCGTCGCGGGCACCGGCGACAACCACGTGGTGAACGTGCGCAACAACGGCCTGATCGCGGGGCTGGCGGATGACGACGTGATCGAGACGCTGTGCCGGGTGGATGCGACGGGAGCGACACCGCTGCCGCAGGAGCCCGTGGCGCCCGAACTGCTCGGCCTCATCCAGCACGTGAGCGCGTACGAGCGGCTGGCAGCCCGCGCCGCCGTGACCGGCGACCGGCGGCTGGTGCGCAAGGCGCTGCTCGCGCATCCGCTGGTGCAGCAGTGGGACCTGGTGACCGCCCT
This sequence comes from Leifsonia poae, assembly GCF_050632865.1. Taxonomy (GTDB): domain Bacteria; phylum Actinomycetota; class Actinomycetes; order Actinomycetales; family Microbacteriaceae; genus Leifsonia; species Leifsonia poae_B. Next base: position 794,516 of record NZ_JBODSA010000003.1, read on the forward strand.
GGAGCGCGGCCTCTTCGAGACCGGCGGCGAGCTGCTGCCGCAGTTCGCGGACGCATGAGCCGGTCCGCCGAGGTCGTCGTCTACGGCGCCACGTCCGCCGGGGTCGCCGCCGCGGTCGCCGCGGCCGAGGGCGGAGCGCAGGTGGTCCTCCTCGAACCGGGCCGGCACCTCGGCGGGATGACGTCCGGCGGCCTCGGCTACACCGACGTCGGCGACGTGCGCGCGCTCGGCGGCGCTGCGGCCCGGCTGCGCTCGGACATCGCCGAGCACTACGGCACCGCGCCCGGCGGCTATGCCGGACCCGAGCCGCATGTCGCCGAGGCGATCTTCCGCCGATGGCTGCAGCAGGCGGGCGTCACGGTCGAATTCGACGCGAGCCTGCGCGCCGTCGAGGCCGCCGTGGGCCGCGATGGCCGCGAGCTGCGGGCGATGACCACGACGGCGGGCGACCGGCTCGAGGCGGCCGTCTTCGTGGATGCGAGTTACGAAGGCGACCTACTGGCAGCGGCCGGCGTGCCGTACCGCGTCGGCCGCGAAGACCGCTCCCTTTACGGTGAACGCTTCGCCGGCCGCCAGGAGCTGGTGCCCGGGATGCACGCCATGCCGCCCTGGGTCTCGCCCTTCGCCGGCGACCCCACTGGGCGCGCCGAGAGTCGCATCCTGCCGCAGTTGCACGACCGGCCGCTCGCGCAGGTCGGCGAGGGCGACGGCGGTGTCATGTCGTACGGCTACCGGGTGTGCCTGACCACCGCCGCGGACGGCATCCCGTTCGACAGGCCCGAGGACTACGACGACGAGTACTGGGAGCTCGGGCGCCGGCTGTTCGCGCGCGACCGCCGAGAAGGTGTGGAGCGCACCGCCGGGCGGATGCTCGGACTCGAACCGAACCTCCCGGGCGGGATGGCGGACGGCAACTCGCTCGGCCCGGTCTCGCTGAGCGTGCTCGACGGCTCGGCGTGGGAGTACCCGGACGCATCGCCGCAGCGCCGCGAGGAACTGCGGCAGCACCACCTCTCGCACACGCGCGGCTTCCTGTACTTCCTCTCGCACGACCCCGCTGTTCCGGTCGCGATCCGGCGCGAGCTCTCCCGCTGGGGCCTGCCGCGCACCGAATTCGCCGACACCGGTCACCTCCCGCACCAGCTGTACGTGCGCGAGGCGCGGCGCATGGTCGGGACGCAGGTCCTCACCGAGCACGACCTCGTCGCGGGCGCGGTCCCGCCCGATTCGGTCGCTCTGGGTTCGTACCACATCGACGTGCGCGAGGTGCAACGGGTCTGGCGCTGGGTCTACGAGCATCCGGACCCGATCGGCACGGTGTTCACAGAGGGGTACCTGTCGGTGCCGGTGCCGATCTACGGCATCCCGTACGGCGCGCTCCTGCCACGGCGCGAGGATGCGTCGAACCTCCTGGTACCGGTCTGCCTGTCGGCCTCCGCGGTCGCCTTCGCGTCGGTGCGGATGGAGCCGCAGTACATGATGCTGGGCCAGGCCGCCGGGACGGCGGCCGCGCTCGCCGTGTCTCTCGGAGTCGCCGCGCAGGACGTGCCGCGTGACGTCCTCCGCGGTCGCCTGCGGGAGGGAGGCTTGCGGGCCGAACCGGTTTAACCACGGTCTGATACCGGTGTCAATCCCCCTGACACAAGAGGATTTCGGTGCCACGCATGAGGCACTATGAGGGTTATGGGAAAACTCGTCTACGGCCCGGGGCAGGAATACGATCTCGACGACCGCGTGCTCAGCCACGTCAAGCTCGCGATCGTCGCCAAGCTCCGCCGCCACGAGAGCTTCCTGCTGAACTGGGACGTGCCGGTCGAGCAGGGCTCGGGCCGTGTCTCGCTCTGGATCAGCCGCGAGGTCCCTCTCGCATTCCAGTTCAGCGGCAGCCGTCCGCCGGCGATCAACCCGCAGTGGCTGGAAGCGCTCATGCACACGTCGCAGCGCACCGGCGGCATGGTGATCATGCCCGAGGACGAGATCGGGCACCACATCCCCTGACCACCCGCACCCGCGCGCGCAATCGTCAATCCCCTGCTATTAGGGTCGCCCGCACCTTAGCTTTGCTTGCATGGGCGATATGACGGCGACAGCGGTGCTGATGATGCTCCCGCGCCGAGCCCGCACGCCTGTCGCCGTGCTGGTCGACGGTCCTGTCCCCTCCTCGCTCCGTCTGGATGTGTTCGGCGGCCGCGACCTGTTCGTGCGGATGCGTCGCGGACCCGGCGTGCACGGACTCGCCGAGCCCTACCGCGAGCTGCCGCGCGACGACTTCCCGGTGGAGTCCGAGCCCGCCGTCGTCGTCACCGCCGACGGCTACGCCCAGGGCCGATTCGCCTGCTCGGCGTCCGTGTTCGGTGCGTCGGACGTGGTCGTCTTCGTCCCGCTGGACGCCGACGCCGAGGCGCCTGCGCGCGTCCGCATCCCCATCCCGTCGCTCGACCGGCCGTCCTGGCACGAGTACGAGCTCGTCACCCGCACCCGCATGGAGTGCCGCTACCGCGTCGCCGACCGCGACGAGCCCGTCCCGACCGGAGGATCCCGTGCTTTATCAGCTCTCTGAGGTCGAGCGCCTGCTCGACGACGGCCCGGGTCTTCACGTGCGGTTCTCGGCAGGATACGCCGCCGATCTCGAGTCCGGATCGATGGATGCGGAGAGCGGGCTGTCGATGCCCGGCCTCCCCGCGCATCCCCTCGACGCGGAGGAATGGTGGACGCTGCCCCGGATCGAATGGATCGCTCGGCAGATCAGCCGCCTCCCGGCCCCCGGCACGCCCCGCAGGACGGCTCCCGACCTGAGCGGTTCGCCTGGCTGCTGCGCGGCCGGGAGGTCGGTCATGCGCCCGACGGCGAGACGCTGCTCGCCGACGTGGAGGTGGTCGGACGCCTGGCCGAGTGCCTGATCGACCAGGCCGACCGTGTCTGGGGCGCGCGTTTCGACGCCGAGCTCGGGCGCCGCGAGACGGAACTGGTGTCGGTGGCACATGCCTGAGGCCGCCTCGTCCGCCGGGGCTTCGCTCGTCGAGGCGACGGCGGTGCTCCAGCTCATCTCGGACAGCCCGTCGGGCGGCACCGCGATCGTGCTGCGCAGCTCGGAGGCGCCGCCGTTCGTCGTGATGGGCGACGACTCCGAGGAGGGCTTCTCGCGCCTGCGTCGCGGGACGATCGCCTACGGCGTGCCGGAGTTGTACCAGGCGATGCCGCGGGACATGATCCGGGCCGGCCACATCCTTCATGTTCGGGACGACCACCGGCCGGCCCGCGTCGACAAGGCGGGCTCGATCTTCGGTCCCATGCCCGAGAAGCTGTGGGTGCCGCTGGACGATGACGGCGCGCCGTTCGCGGCGATGCGGGTGCCCATCCCCTCGCTCGAACGCCCGGCGTTCGTCGAGTTCACGCTCCAGGCGGGCGGCGGCGTGCTCGAGTACCGGCTGAACGGCGAGGCGCGGATCGGCGACGGGTACATCTGCTCGTACTGCGGCAAGCTGTGCCCGCAGAAGGAAGCGCACACCGCCGCCCACGGGGTCGCGGGGCACACGCACGCGGGGGTCGCCGCCGGTCAGGAACGCGAGCCGGCTCCGCTCACCGGCCCCTTGGAACTGGGACACCCCGGTTCCGGGACGCAGCTGTGAGCCGCGCGCTGCGGCTGCTCGTCTGGCAGGTCCACGGCGGCTGGATGGACGCGTTCGTCCGCGGCCGTCACACCTACCTCCTGCCGGTGGACGCGGCCGGCGAGGGCGGGGTGGGCGGTCGCGACTGGCCGGAGAACGTGGTGGAGGTCCCGGAGGCCGACCTGGCCGAGACGCCCTTCGACGCCGTCGTGCTGCAGCGGCTGGAGGAGTTCGAGCTGGTCGAGCGGTTGACCGGACGCAAGCCCGGCGTGGATGTGCCGGTCGTGTTCGTGGAGCACAACACGCCGCAGGAGGACGTGCCGCGCTCACGGCATCCGCTCGCCGACCGAGAGGACCTGCTGATCGCGCATGTCACGCACTTCAACGCGCTGTTCTGGGACACCGGATCTACGCGAACCCAGGTCATCGAGCACGGTGTCGTGGACTACGGCAGCTTCTTCACCGGTGAGCTGCCGCGGGCGGCGGCCGTCATCAACGAGCCGGTGCGCCGCTGGCGGGTGACCGGGTCGGACCTGCTGGGCGGCTTCAGCGCCGTCGCACCGGTCGACGTGTTCGGGATGCAGGTCGATGGCCTCGCTCAGGCGCTCGGCGTCGGGCCCGACCGCGTGGTCGCGGCGGGCGACATCGAGGCGCCGCGGTTGTTCTCCGAGATCGGCCGTCGCCGCGTCTACGTGCACCCGAACCGGTGGACGTCGCTCGGCCTCGCGCTGCTCGAGTCCATGACCGCCGGGGTGCCGGTGGTGGCGCTGGATACGACGGATGCGCGCCGCGCGGTCGTGCCGGGCGTCGGGGCGATCTCGACCGACGTGACGGAGCTGCACGACGCCGTCCGGGCGTTCGTGGACGACCCCGGCCGCGGGATGGAGGCCGGATTGCGCGCCCGGGAGTGGGCGCTGGAGCGGTTCGGTCTCGGCCGTTTCCAGGCCGACTGGGACGCGCTGCTCGCCCGCTGGGTCGCCTGACCTTCGCGTAGGGCGGTCAGTCGGCGCGGGCGTCGCGCAGCTCGCGCTCGGCCTCGCGGACCGCGCGCTGCGCGTCGGAGAGACGCGAGCGCAGCTCCTTCTCGGAGGCGCGCGTCTCGGTGAGGTCGTCCATCAGGCGCTGGAGCTTGCGTTGGAGGCGGTCGCGTTCCGCCTCCAGGTCGCCGCGGCGGTCGACGGTCTCATCGAGCTCGTCGTCGAGCGCGTCGGCGTCGGCTCGGGCGCGCTCGACGGCCTTCTCGGCCGCACGGATGCGGCGCTGGCGCTCCCGACGCTCGCTCGGCGTCTCGACGGGCTCGGCCGGCTCGGCCGCGGCCGCCTCGTCTTCGTCTTCGGACCCGGACTCCGCAGCAGGCGCCGCCTTCTTCCGCCCCGGCCGCGGCGCCGGGAAGTCCTCGATCTCGACCGGCAGTGCGACCGCATCCGACACATCCACCTGCTCCAGCCCGGTCGACTCGAGCGCGCGCACCAGCATCCCGCTCCGGACCGCCGCAGCAGCGGCCGGGTCGATCACTGCGGCCTGCAGCGTCTCCTCGACCTCGCGCTGCACGGCGGGGCTGAGGTCCAGCCCGTCGGTCGCGCGCTGCAGCAGCCGCTGCCGCTCCTGCGTCAGCGACCGGATCTCGGCGCGGTCGCGGGAGGCGAAGGCGTCGCGCATCCGAGCCCCGATGTCCAGCACGTCGCCGATGAGGTCGGGCTGGTCGCGCACGAGCGCGTTGATCGCCGCGGCGGACGCGGACGGCTTCCGCAGCGCCTTGATCTCCTTCGCGGTGGGACGGTCGGCCCCGGCCGCCGCCGCGTTCCGCTTCGCGATGAAGTCGCCCGGCGCGGCGGCGTAGAGCTCGCCGGCGACATCCCGCAGGTCCATGCCGCGAGTGTACGCGTGCCGGACACGGCTGCGGCCCGTGGACCGGAGTCCACGGGCCGCAGAGGGATGGGCGTCAGGCGCGCGGCGCCTTCGAGGCCTTGACCGCGGCGAAGTACTCGCTCGACGGGCGCAGCCAGATGAGGATCGTGCCGATGATCGTCGCGATGACCTGCAGAGCTCCGGTGCCGAAGCCGTTGATGATGTTAAGCAGCGACAGGACGGTGAGCACCGTGAGCACGATGCGCGCCCAGTTCGCGCCGCGTCGCATGAAGAACGCGAAGAGGACGAACGCCACGGCCCAGAAGATCAGCGTCACGACGGCCCAGACGGTGGCGCCGGCGATGACCGCGTCCGCGATGCTCTGGGGGTTGGCCGAGCCTGTGTTGTTCGAGTTGCGGACGGCGTCGATGAAGTCGGCGCGCTGGTTCCCGATGGTGGCGATGGTGATGATGCCGCTGATCACGCTCAGCACCGCGCCCGCGACGAACAGCCAGAACGCGATGTTCACCGTGCGCGGGGGAGCCGTCGGTGCGGCCACAGGGGCGCCCGCGGGTGCACCGGCACCGGCACCGGCCGGGTAGGCGGGAGGGGGCGGCGGCGCGGCCGGGAAGCCCGGGCCGGGCGCTGCGGGAGGAGGAGTCGGTGCGCCGGTCGAGGCCGGAACGTCCGAAGCGGGCGGCGGGGTCGTCGGCTCGCCTGCCCCGGTGGGTCCGGCGGGGCGCGGCGTGCTCTCGTCGTCAGGATTCGTCATGTTATGAACCTACTCCCAGCAGGCTCTCAGAACTAGAGTCCCCTCAGGGGTGCTCCGGTGCCGGCGGTGCGGGAGCGAGTGGCTGGGTCGCGGGTCCCTCCAGGACGCTGCCGTCGGGAGCGAACCGCGAGCCGTGCAGCGGGCAGTCCCACGAGAGCTCGGCGTCGTTCCACCGCACGACCCCGCCGAGGTGGGTGCACACGGCCGACAGCGCGCACGTCTCGCCGTCGATCGTCGACACGGCCACGGGGGCGCGTCCGCGGCGTCCCACCGTCCCGGTGCCCTCGCCGACCGGCGCATCCGGGAGCTCCGGCCCGGTCGTCGCGGAGGCCCACTCGGTGACCGCCGCCTTGCCGACACCCGCGTTCATGGCGACGCCGGAGGCGATGTCCACCGGCCGGGTGACGCGATGATGCAGCACGCGCGCCCACTCGAGCGTTTCGCCGGTGAGGTCCGCGGTGAGGCTCAGTGCCGACGCGATCGCGTTCGTCATCCCCCACTTGTCGTAGCCCGTGGCGAGGTAGACGCGTCCGCGTCCGCGCGGGAGCCACCCGACGAACGGCACCCGATTCGCTGAACGGTAATCCTGCGCCGCCCACCAGTGCGTTCGCTCGGCGCCGGGGAACATCCGCTCCGCCCAGGCCGTGAGGTCGGCGATCTTCTCTGCCGGCGAGTGGGCGCGGCCGACGGGATGCCCGTTCCCGCCCACCAGCAGCAGCTCGCTGCCGTCTGCGGCGGTCGCCGTCCGCAGCGAGCGCGTGGGAGAGTCGGCCGAGAGGTGCATCCCGCGCGGAATGCTGCCGGGCACGCGGAACGCGGCGACGTACGACCGCGTCGGCTCCACCTTCGCGAAGTACAGTCCGCGGTCCAGGATCGGCGTGCCGGTCGCGAGGATCACGTGGTCCGCGTGCGAGGTGCCGGAGGTGCTGGTGACGACGGCCGGCTTCGCCGCCGACACGTCGGTCACCCGCTCTCCCTCGACGATGCGTCCGCCGAGCGCCCGCAGCTCCTTGGCCAGCGCGGCCAGCACCTTCAGCGGGTGCACCTGCGCCTGCCCGGCCAGCGTCAGCGCACCCTCGACCGGGAACGGCAGTTCGGTGCTGCGCTCCTCCGCCGCGTCGAGCCCGGCGGAACGGGCGGCGGCGAGCTCGGCATCCAGCTTGTCCAGGCCGTCCAGCGTCGTCGCGTAGGTGACGGCGTCCCGCACCTCGAACGGCACACGCTGCTCCTCGCAGAAGTCGAGCAGCCAGCCCTGACCCGCCGTGTTCCCGTCGACGTAGGCGCGCAGCACTGCGTCGGACGAGTGGCGGCGGATGGAGGACAGCGTCGTCCCCTGCAGCAGGCTGACCTTTCCGGTCGTGTTGCCGGTGGTGACAGCGCCGACGCTGCGCGCCTCGAGCACGCACACGCGCATCCCGGAGCGGGCCAGCATGAGGGCTGTCGCGAGCCCGGTCAGGCCGGCGCCGACCACGATCGTGTCGTAGTGGCCGTCCCACTCGAAGGAGTCGGTTGCGATCGGCGGGGCGGTCTGGAGCCAGAGGGACGTCGTCGGCATGACACGAGCATCCCCTGCCGGATGGGCGGGCGGTAGTGCTTGACTCCGCGCGGTGTTCGCGTCCCGCCGGTCAGGCGAGGGAGTCGAAGTCGAACCAGAAGGCGTCGTCGTCGTCTTCTCCGGCGGCGGCACCGGTGGAGACCGGGTCGCGCGGGATGGTGGCCGTCTCGATCCGCACCTTGGTCTGGCTGGTGACGAAGATCTCGCTCGGCGGACGGCTCGACTGGGTGATGGAGACGAAGTCGCCGTCGTTCCTGCTCGCGGCGACGACACTGCTCTTCAGTTCCTCGACCGGGGCGCGGTCGACGAAGGTGAACCTCAGGTCGTCGATGTAGACGTGGAACACCTGCATTACCCTCTCCCGGTCGTCTGTTACTCGCCCGATAGTACGCGGTGCCCGTGAGAGCGCCAGTGCAACTGTGTATCGAGCGGCTTAAAGCAGGTCGTAGTCGAGATCGGGCAGGTCGTCCGTCCCATGTTCGACGAAGGTGGCGCGAGTCGGAGCGAGGGCGGCGATCTTGCCCTCGCACTCGTTCACGAACTCCTCGTCGTGCAGCTCGCTCCCGCCGTACTTCTCGTCCTCGGCGAGGATCTGGCTGGCCGGTCCGAGCAGCATCAGCACTTCTCCGGTGTCGCCGCCCTCGATGATGGCCGGCGCGTGCACCTCGGCCGCGTCGTTCTTGTGCGCCAGGGCGGCCGCGAAGCGCACCAGGACGTCGGCGATGTCGTCGCCGGTGAGCAGCGAACCGCTCGCGTAGTGGATGCGTTTCATAGTCCATCAATACATCCCTCATGCGGGAGGTCAAGGTTGCCTGCGAATCGCTTGCGTTCTGAGAGGGCCGCGCGTTCACTCCACCGCATGACCGATCAGAACCGCCCGTTGACCGCCCTCGCCCTGGTCTGCACGCTGACGCCGTCGCCCGGCGAGTCGAGCAGCCAGCTGATGGCCCGGCAGCTGCTGGACGAACTGGCCACCCACGATGTGACCGGAACGGCCGTGCGCCTGGTCGACTACGACATCAAGCCCGGCGTCTCCAAGGACGAGGGGAACGGCGACGAGTGGCCGAAGATCCGCGAGCAGGTCCTCGCCTCCGACATCCTCGTCGTGGTGACGCCGACCTGGATGGGGCATCTCTCCTCCGTCGCCCAGCGAGCGCTGGAGCGTCTGGACGCCGAGCTCTCCGAGACCGACGACAACGGCCGTCCGCTCGTGGAGGGCAAGGTCGCGATCGTCGGCGTCGTCGGCAACGAGGACGGCGCGCACGGCATCATCGCGGACCTCTTCCAGGGCCTCAACGACGTGGGCTTCAGCATCCCGTCGCAGGGGTCGACGTATTGGAACGGCGAGGCGATGCAGACGGTCGATTACAAGGACCTCGACGAGACCCCGGAGGCGGTGGCGGGCCAGAACGCGACGGTCGCGCACAATGCGGCGCATCTCGCGCGGGTGCTGCGGTCGCAGCCGTTCGGGTCCGCCTGAGTCGTTAGCATGGCCGGGTGCCCGCACCCGACCCCGCGATCGTCACGCGACTCCGCGCCGCGGGATGCGTCTTCGCCGAGGATGAGGCGCAGCTGCTGACCGAGGCCGCGGGCTCCGCCGCCGAGCTGGAGGCGCTGGTCGCCCGTCGCGTCGCCGGCGAGCCGTTGGAGCCGCTGCTCGGCTGGGTGGACTTCTGCGGCCTGCGCCTGCACGTCGATCCGGCCGTCTTCGTCCCCCGTCAGCGCACGTCCCGGCTGGCGCTGCGGGCGGCCGAGCTCGCGGCGGCCGGTGGCACGGTGGTGGTCGACCTGTGCTGCGGGATCGGCGCGATCGGCGCGGTTGTGCGGAACGCGGTGCCCGCCGCCGAGGTCTACGCCGCCGACATCGACCCGGCCGCCGTCCGGTGCGCCCGGCGCAACCTCCCCGCCGACCGCGTCTTCGAGGGCGACCTGTTCGCCGCCCTCCCGGCGGCGCTGCGCGGCCGCGTCGACGTGCTGGCCGTCAATGCGCCCTACGTGCCGACCGACGCCATCGCGCTGATGCCGCCGGAGGCGCGGGATCACGAGCCGCCTGTCGCGCTCGACGGAGGCGCGGACGGACTCGACCTGCACCGCCGGATCGCCGCGGAGGCCGCCCTCTGGCTGGCGCCGGGTGGCACGCTCCTCATCGAGGCCGGGGACTCGCAGGCCGCGACCTCCGCGGCTCTGTTCGCCACGGCCGGCCTCGACGCGACGGTCGACTCGGACGTTGACACCGGCTCGACGGTCGTCGTCGCCGTTGCCCCGCGCTGACCCGCCTCCCTTCAACGCCGCCCGTTTCGGGACTACCGTTCGCGGCATGAGCACGCTCGCCGCCGCGCGGCCCATGCCGGCCGACCGCGTCCGCCAGTCCCTCGTGATCGCCGGCACCGTCGTGGCGATCGTGGGGGCGTTCGTGGGCTCCGGCGCCGCGGGGGAACGCCCATCCCCGAGGTGGCTGGTGGGGCGTTGAGTGCGGACGCGACCCTCCTCGCGCCGGCCGGTCCGGCCTTCGCGATCTGGTCGGTCATCTACGCGGGCCTCGTGGCCTACGCGATCTGGCAGGCGATGCCGTCGCAGGCGGCCCGGGAGCGGCAGCGCCGCGCCGGCTTCTGGGTGCTCGCGTCGCTGCTCCTCAACGCGGCGTGGATCCTGTCCGTCCAGGCCGGCCAGCTCGGCCTGTCGGTCGTCGCCATCGTCGCGCTGCTGGTGGTGCTCATCGTGGCGTTCGTCATCCTCCGCCGTCACCCCTCCGAGTCGACGGCGGACGCGGTCCTCCTCGACGGCGTGATGGGCCTCTATCTGGGTTGGGTGATGATCGCGACGGTCGCGAACGTCACCTCGTGGCTGCAGAAGACCGGCTTCGACGGCTTCGGAGCGAGTCCGCATGCGTGGGCGATCGCCCTGCTCGCCGTCTTCACCGTCATCGGCGGGGCGCTCGCGATCTGGGACCGCGGACGCTTCGCCCCGGCGATGGCCTCCGCCTGGGGCCTCGTCTGGATCGGCGTCTCGCGGCTGACCGGCTCGCTGGAATCGGCGCCGGTCGCGATCACCGCCTTCGCGGCGGCCGCCCTGCTGCTGCTGATCGCGCTCGCGGTGCGCGTGGCGCGGCCGGGGCCTGGGCGCCGGGGCTAGCGCCCCTCATCCACCTCGCGCAGGTATGCCGCGTTCCCGCGGATGGCCGCCTCGTAGCGGAGCAGGTCGGGGGTGCGGATGTTATCCGCCGCGACCTCCATCAGCTCGGCGACCGCCGCGTCGCTGCGGCCGGCCGCGTGCAGCGACAGGGCGTGCCAGACGCGCACCGACTCGGACTCCGGGAACAGAGTCAGCGCGCGGTCGAGGACTGCGAGCGAGTCGTCGAACCGGTCGAGGTTGCGGAGGGTGCTGCCGTACTGGAGGAGGCAGCGGCGGAGCGTGTCGCCCTCGAGTCCCGCCTCCAGGGCGCGCTCGTAGTACCCGGCGGCCGTGTCCTCCTCGCCGGCTGTGTCGTATGCGCCGCCGACCTCGTAGAGCACGTGCGGGTCGTCGGGGTGCTCGGCGAGCACCGCGCGCAGGGCACCGATGGTCGGCTGCATGTCCGCACGGTCACGGGCGGCGAACAGGTCGGCGAGGTGCGCGAGCAGCGCCGGATCGGTCGTGGGCATCCCCTCACCCTAGGGGAGCTGGTGCAGGATGCCGCAGAGCGGAGCGGGGAGTTCCGCGGGGGTGAGGGCAGCGGTGAGAACGGCTCCGTAGTGCTCCTTGCGGCCGGAGGTGGTGCCCAGGAACCGGTGAAGCTGCTGGTCGAGCGTGCGCGTGCGCTGCGCGGGCTGCTGCTGGAACATCCGGAACAGGCGCAGATCGCCCTCCTGCTCCAGGACGGCGAAGGTCCGCTCGGGGCCGAGCGCGCGCAGCAGCTCCGCCTCGAGGTCCGGGCGGCAGACGAAGATCGCGGCATCCGGCAGGCCGGCCCGCTGGTAGTACCCCGCCTCCCGCGCGTCGCACAGCCCGCGCAGCCTCAGGCCGTCGCCGGACGGTCCCAGCTCCGCCACGAACCGGCGGATGCTCATCGCACCGCCCATAGGCACGACCGCCACGTCGCCGCCCGCCAGATCGATCCCGAGCAGGCCGGCCGCCGTCAGTACCGCGGCGCGATCGCTCGCGCCCTCCACCAGGATGGCGGTGCCGTGCTCGCGCCTGCCGCTCACGCTGACATTGTGCTCCACGCGCCGGACGAGCACTGTCGCGCCCCGGCCTCCGCGCGTACGGTGCACCCCATGAAGATCATCACTTTTGCCGCAGGAGTCGCCGTCGGGTTCATCATCGGAGCGCGCGCCGGGCGGGGTGCGTACGAGGACCTGCGCCGCAAGTGGCGCGGGTTCACGGAGTCGGACACCATCCAGAGCGTGAAGGGCGACGTGAAGGACTTCGCCGGGCGCGCCGCATCCGACGTCGGGGGCAAGGTCAGCGAGACCGTCAGCAAGGTCGCCGACAAGGCGTCGACCAAGATCGACCAGGTCACCGGAAAGGGCGGCAGCAGCAACGACGAGGGCAGCGCGTCCCCGTCGCCCGCCGTCTGATCCGTCCCCGCTACGCTCCCTCGGGCGGGTGGGCCAGCAGGTCCACCCGCTCGGAGAGGTAGCCCTCGAAGGCCAGCGCGTGCGCGTCGTCAGCCGCCGCGCTCCAACGGACCAGCGCCTGCCCGTCCCGCAGGAACAGCGGGCCGGTGGACGCCCGCAGGGCGTCCGGGTCGAGCGGGGTCGGACGCGCGTCGAAGTTCACCGTCTCGCCCTCGCGGAAGTGCCCGCGCTGGGCGGCGGCGCGCAGGGCACGCCGGTACTCCGCGGACTGCGACTGGTACTGCGGCCGGCCGGGAGGCGTGGCCCGCACCAGCGTGCCGGTCGCGTACAGCGTGCCTGCCTCGTCGAGCAGGAAGACGCCCAGCCGCCACACGCTTCCGATCCGGCGCAGTGCCGGTTCGCGCCGGATGCCGAGAGTGCGCCGTGCCGGGACGAACTCCGCCAGCGCCTCAGGGCGGGCTCCGGCGGCGGTCAGCGCGGCCACCGCGTCCTGAACCGCTGCATGGATGCGGGCGATCGCGTCCGCGCCCTCATCCATCCCGTAGTGCACGGGACGAGCTTACGAGGCGGTGCGGATCGAGAAGGAGTTGTCGTCCGTGACGAGCAGCAGCTCGAGTCCCTTGTCGTGGCGCAGCACCACGAGGGCGGACGAATCGGACGCGGCGACGCGCTCGACCTGGTTGAGGAAGATGCGGGCCATCTCGTCGGTGACACGGAAGTCGCGGCCCAGTGCGTTCACGATGAATCCGCACGTCTTCGGCGGGATGCGGCGGAGGCCCGCCTCCTCGGCGAAGTCGTCGACAGCGACATGGAAGTCGGGCGTCATGGTCATCGGTGGCTCCTTTACTGCCATCACGCAATGTAGGCGCTGAATTCCGCGCCGCCAGGGGGTTGACGAGGAGTTAGATGGAAGGCATGAGAACGTTCACCTTCCCCCGCACCGACATCGAGGCGTCGAACATCGTCCTCGGCCTCATGCGCATCTCCGACCTCGACGACGAGCAGATCCGCACCCTCGTCCGCACCGCGCGCGACTCCGGGATCACGATGTTCGACCACGCCGACATCTACGGAGGTGAGACTCACGGCTGCGAACGCCGCTTCGGCGACGCGGGCGCCATCCCCGCCGCCGAGCGCGATCAGGTCGTCATCCAGTCGAAGGTGGGCATCCGCGACGGGTACTTCGACTTCTCGCGGGAGCACATCCTGCATGCGGTCGACGGGTCGCTGAAGGCGCTGAAGACCGACTACCTCGACATCCTCCTGCTGCACCGCCCGGACACGCTGGTCGAGCCCGACGAGGTGGCCCTCGCTTTCGACGAACTGCAGAGCGCAGGCAAGGTCCGCGCTTTCGGCGTCTCGAACCAGACGCCCGGCCAGATCGAGCTGCTGCAGCGCTCGCTCTCGCAGCCACTGGTGGCCAACCAGGTGCAGCTGAGCATCACGCACGCGCCGATCATCGCGCAGGGCGTCGCCGTCAACATGGCAGCGCTCGACCAGTCGATCGACCGCGACAACGGCATCCTCGACTACGCACGCCTGCACGACATCGTGCTGCAGGCATGGTCGCCCTTCCAGAAGGGATTCTTCGACGGCGTCTTCCTCGGCGATCGCGAGAACTTCGCCGAGCTGAACGACGCGATCGACGAGCTCGCCGAGAAGTACGACGTGACGCCCACCGCCATCGCCGTGGCCTGGATCACCCGTCACCCCGCCCGGATGCAGGTGATCCTCGGCACCACGAACGAGCAGCGCGTGCGCGACGCGGCGGCCGGCTCCGAGATCCCGCTCACGCGTCCCGAGTGGTACCGGCTGTTCACGGCCGCGGGGCACACGCTCCCGTAACCGTCCTTCAGGATCGGGCGGCGGCTCAGCGAACACGACGACGCCGCCCGGTCCGTCGGAGGCGCCGCGACCGGTTACGGTCGGTAGGTGGTCGACGATCGTGTGCCGCTGTCGCACAGGATGGCGATGCGACTCTGGCGCGCCCATGTGACGGCCGTGCGCTCGCGGCTGGTTCGCCCCGTGGACGGACGGCAGGCGTACGCCGCCGGACGGAGGACCATCCGCGTCCTCCTCGTCGGCTCCGGTCCGGTGATGGGCTGGGGCGTCGGAAGCCACGACCTCGGACTGCCCGGCGCGGTGGCGCGGGCGCTCGCAGCGGCAACCGGTCGCGGCGCCGTGGTGGATGTGGTGCCTCACCCCTCGGCGGGCGTGGCGCGCCTGGGCAAACTGCTCGACCAGGCGGGGTTCGAGCGCTACGACGCCGTGGTGCTGAGCGCCGCCGTGGCCGACGCCCTCAGGATGGTCGAGCTGCCCGGCTGGGCGGCGGAGCTCCGGAAGCTCCTCGAGCGCGCCCGGTCCTGCGGCCCGCGGACCGTGGTCTGGCTGGGGGCGCAGCCCATCCTGTCCATCAAGTCCTACGACAACGCGGGCGGCCGCATCGCCGACCAGCACGCGCAGCGGCTCAACGCGGTGGCGCGCGAGGTGTGCCGCGAGACCGGCGCGCTCTACGTCGGTCTCACCGCGCCGGAGCACTCCGAGCAGCGGCGGCGGCGGACGCCGGCCGATTACCTGTTCTGGGCGCGGCAGATCGTGGACGCGCTCGCACCGGCGCTGCAGGAGCGGGAGGCGCAGCGGGCCGTTCCCACCGCGGACGGCGCCGAGCGCGTGGAGGCCATCGAACGCCTCAAGCTCAGCCGCCGTGGCGGCGACTCCCGGCTCGACGGCATCGTCAGCACGGCGAAGCGCACGCTCGGCACCGAAATCGCGATGTTCACCGTCCTGGACGACCGGAGCGAGTGGCCGCTGGCCTCGACCGGGGCCGTGCTGGACAGCATCCCGATCGAGCAGTCGGCGTGTATCCACACCATCCAGACCGACGACGGGATGGTCGTGCCGAACGCCGAGGAGGACGAGCGCTTCGCCACGAACGCCCTCGTCACCGGGCCCGCCGGGCTGCACTACTACGCCGGGTACCCGGTGGAGGCGCCGGACGGGACTCGGATCGGCGCGCTCTGCGTGTTCGGGCGCGCGCCCCGCGACCGGGCGGACGGGGAGGCGGATCTCGACGTGCTCCGCGAGCTCGCCCTGCTCGCACAGCGGGAGCTGTGGCGGTGGGAGCCGCCGAAGGCCTGAGCGGGGTCAGCCGTTGAGTGCGGTGAGAAGCCGATCGAGCGAGCCGCCGAGTCCGTACTGCTCGGACAGGGCGCTCAACGTCTCACGCTGCTGGTCGGTCGGGGAGTGAAGCGAGCGTCCACTTCGAGCAACGGGAGGTCGCGGACGACCTCGACCACCTTCGGTGCGACCGCCAGATAGTCCTCCGCGGCAGCGAAGCGTGCCCGCGCCGCGGGCTTCATGCCGCTTGCGGAATCCTCCGCCGCCGCGATGATCCCGGCCAGGTCGCCGTAGTCCGCCAGCAGCGCCGCCGCGGTCTTCTCACCGATCCCGGCGACCCCCGGGAGGCCGTCGGACGTGTCGCCGCGCATCGCCGCGAAGTCGGCGTACTGATCCCCGCGCACGCCGTACTTCTGCTGGACGACGGCATCGGTCACGACCTCGAGGTTGCTCATGCCGCGAGCGGTATACACGATGCGCACGTCCCGCTCGTCATCGACCAGCTGGAACAGATCGCGGTCGCCGGTGACCACATCCACCGGTCCGTCGGCGCGGGTGGCCAGGGTTCCGATCACGTCGTCGGCCTCGGCCAGCGGCGCGCCGACGATGGGGATGCCCAGCGCATCCAGCACCTCGCGGATGACCAGCACCTGCGCCACCAGCGCCTCCGGCACCTCCTCCACATCCACTCCGCCGGGGACGAGAGTCGCGACGCGGTGCGCCTTGTAGCTCGGGATGAGGTCGACGCGCCAGCGCGGCCGCCAGTCGTCATCCCAGCAGGCGATCAGCGCCTCCGGGCGATAGTCGGTGACCAGCTTGGCGATGATGTCGAGGAAGCCGCGCACTGCGTTCACGGGTGAGCCGTCGGGCGCCTTCACCGTGTCGGGCACGCCGTAGAACGCGCGGAAGTAGAGGGAGGCGCTGTCGAGCAGCATCGTTCGGCCGGTCACGCGACGATCCTGCCACGCGAGGGCCGCGCGCGGCACGCCTCCCCGCGCGCACCCCGCGGGCACTAGTGTTCGCGTCATGGCCGAAACCGTCGTCGTCGAACGCACCGAGCGCATCAACGCCACCCCCGAGCAGCTGCTCCCGCATATCGCGCGCTTGCCCGAGTGGACGCAGTGGTCGCCGTGGGAAGACCTCGATCCCGACCTGCAGCGTGAGTACACCGGCGAGCCGGGCGCCATCGGTTCGACCTATGCGTGGTCGGGCAATCGCAAGGCCGGATCCGGGACCATGCGGGTCACGGCCGTGGACCCGGATGGCGTCGGCATCCACCTGGAGTTCACCCGTCCGTTCCGCTCGTCGAACGAACTGCATTTCGTGCTGACGCCCGAGGGCGACGGGACGCGCGTGGTCTGGCGGATGGAGACGCCGCGCAAGCTCTACACGCGCTTCGTCAACCTGGACAAGCTGCTCGGCGGCGACTTCGAGAAGGGGCTGCGCAAGCTGAAGCAGGTCGCCGAGACCCCGTGAGCCGGGGAGGCCGCTAGCGTGGGAGGGTGACCTCCGATCCGATCATCGTCTCCGCCGTCGCGGTGGTTCGTGATCGCCGGGTGCTGATGGTCACGGCCCGAGGGCGCGACGTCTACTACATGCCCGGCGGCAAGGTCGATCCCGGCGAGACGGCTGCGGAGGCCGCAGCCCGCGAGGCGTTCGAAGAGGTCTCGCTCCCGTTCCGCGCCGACGACCTCGAGGAGCTGTTCGAGGTGCGGACGCAGGCGCACGGCGAACCCGACGGCCGGATGGTCCACATGCGCGTGTTCCGCGGGTGGACCGACGACGAGCCGGTGCCGTCCGCCGAGGTGGGCGCGGTGCACTGGACCACCAGCGCGGATGCCGACCGCTGTCCGCCCGCCGGCACCGAGGTGCTGCGCCGGCTGGTCGAGCTGGGCCTGATCGACTGACGAACGCTCGGCCGCATCCACCCCGCATGAGGGCTGGCGGCGGCCCAGCGGGGAGCGTCAGGCTGTGCGCATGGCGCGCACGCACGAGTTCACGTTCTCCGGCAACCCCGACTTCGACTTCGAGATCCGCACGACGATCGGCCAGGCGTTCAGCGGCGCCGCCGACATCGGGGAGGTGATCGCCGCCGTCCACGGGGTCGGCGAGAAGGACCACGAGGGCTGGTTCCGGGCGTGGCTCGGGCTGGGCGACCGTATCGCTGCGCAGGCCGAGGCGTCGGCGGCCGCGGGTCACGCGGTGAGCGCCGCGAGCGCCTACCTGCGCGCCGCGTCGTACTACGGCACGGCGGTCAATGCGGTCGCCTCGCTCCCGTCGGAGGACGAATTGCTGCCGACGTTCCGCAAGCACCGCGCGGCGTGGGACGCGTGGGTGGATGCGGTCGACCTCGACATCGAGCGGATGGCCATCCCGTACGAGGAGACCACGTTGCCCGGTTACCTGTTCCGCGCACCGGGCACCGCCGAGTCCGGTGGCTCTCGCCCGCTGCTGGTGGTCGCCAACGGAAGCGACGGCCCCCTCACCAGTCTGTGGGCATCGGCCGTCTCGGGCGCGCTCCGCCGCGGCTACGACGCCCTCGTCTTCGACGGTCCGGGCCAGCAGTCGATGCTGTTCGAACGCGGTGTGCCGTTCCGTCCCGACTGGGAGGCGGTACTGACGCCGGTGCTCGACTTCGTGCGGTCGCAGCCCGGCGTGGACACCGACCGCGTCGCCGTCTACGGCATCAGCCAGGCCGGCTACTGGGTGCCGCGCGCGCTCGCGTTCGAGCACCGGTTCGCGGCGGCGATCGCCGACCCCGGCGTCGTGGACGTCTCCACCTCCTGGACCGACCACCTGCCCGGCAACATGAAGAAGCTGCTCGCCGACGGCGAGGACGAGAAGTTCGACCGCGACATGGAGATGGGCGCGAAGTTCTCGCACGAGCTCGCCTACACCTGGCGCTTCCGGGCCCGCCCCTACGGCACGACCGGCTATGCCGAGACCATGCGGACCGTGATGCAGTACACCGTCCAGGATGTGGCGGCGCAGATCACCACGCCGCTGCTGATCACCGACCCCGAGCACGAGCAGTTCTGGCCCGGCCAATCGGAGCGCCTGGCCGCCCTCACGCCGAACGTCTCGACGCTGGTGCGGTTCACGGAGGCCGAGGGCGCCGACTTCCACGTTCAGCCGCTCGCCCGGGCGCTGACCGAGCAGCGGATGTTCGACTGGCTGGACGAGCGCTTGGGGCGCTGACGATCCTTGCCGCTGTCGCTGGCCTGCGATTGGATGCTGCCATGCGGATCAGACGCGAGATCGTCGTCTTCGACACCCCTGACCTCGAGCGCGAGTCGTCCTTCTGGGCCGCGCTCACCGGCGGGGAGGTCCGGGGCGACGACGCGGACTGGCGAACCGTCTACGTCGACGGCGAGCCGCGATACGGCTTCCAGCTCGCGCCGGGCCACGAGCGGCCGTCCTGGCCGGACGGCCCGCAGCAGCAGCTCCACGTCGACCTCTACGTCGACGACATCCGCGAGGCGCACGAGCACGCGATCGCGGTCGGTGCGACGCTGCTGAGGGCGGCCGACGACCCCGGATCCGTCGAGGGTTTCCAGGTTTACGCAGATCCCTCCGGGCACCCCTTCTGCCTATGCTGGGGCTGATATGACCGACTCGAACCCGTCCCTGGCCATCACCGGCGTGACCGGCGGCGTCGGCCGCATGACCGCCGACCTGCTCGCCGACGCCGGTGTCCCCTTCCGGATGCTCGCGCGCTCGCCGGAGAAGGCGCCCCGCTATCCCGGCAGCTCGGTGGCCCGCGCGGCCTACAGCGACCGGGACGCGGTGCTCGCGGCGCTCGAGGGCGTCGAGACGCTGTTCATGGTGTCCGCCGCCGAGAACAAGGAGCGGCTGGGAGAGCACCTGGCCTTCGTCGAGGCGGCCGTCGATGCGGGCGTGGAGCATGTCGTCTACACGTCGTTCTTCGGCGCGGCGCCCGATGCGACGTTCACGCTGGCCCGCGATCACTACGCGACCGAGCAGCGCATCCGGGAGTCGGGGATGCACCACACCTTCCTGCGCGACAACCTCTACCTCGACTTCGCACAGTTCCTCGTCGGCGACGACGGCGTCATCCGGGGACCGGCCGGCGACGGACGCGCCGCGATGGTCGCCCGGGCGGATGTCGCGCGGGTCGCCGCGGAGGCGCTGCAGCATCCCGCCGACCACCTCGACGTCACCTACGACCTGACCGGCCCCGAGGAGCTGACGCTCGCCGAGGTCGCCGAGAAGCTGTCGGCGCACACCGGCCGGGCGGTGTCGTTCCACGACGAGACGCTGCCCGAGGCCTACGCCTCCCGCGCCAAGTGGAACGCACCCGACTGGCAGGTCGACGCCTGGGTGTCGACCTACACGGCCATCGCCGCGGGCGAGCTGGCCGGCGTGTCCGGCGACGTCGAGCGCGTCACCGGCCGGCGCCCGCTCTCGCTCGACGAACTCCTCCGCGACACCCTCTGACGACGGGACGGCCGCGTCACCAGCGCCAGTCGGGAAGGTCTTCGAGCAGGGCGGCGCGCTCCGCGGTCAGGGTAGCGGTGCCGATACCGGCGTGGGCGTTCCGCTGGGTGGAGATCCAGCTCCGCAGCCGACGCTCCACCGGGCTCGCGTAGGTAGCGTTCGGATATCTCCCGTGATCGGCGAGGAAGTGGCGCAACTCGTCGTACGTGTCGAGCCATTGGAGGTCGGCCGGCCGCACCGATGGCCGGGTCGGGTCAGCTTGCTACCGTGCCATGGCCCAGTGCTATCGCGATTCGCACCGCCCCGACAGACAGCGTCCGCCGCAGAACGACAAAGGAGGCGGCCCGCACACCGCGGACCGCCTCCCGGGTCAGCTGGTTACGGCTGCGTGGCCCAGCCGCCGCGCGGCGGGGCCGGCCAGTGCGGCTTCGTCGGAACGACCGACGACACAGCGCCGGTCACCGGGTCGAGCAGCACCTCGCGCTGCCGCGGGTGGAACCAGTCGAACAGTCCGCCGAGGGAGCCGGCGGAGGCGTCGAACGACGCGTCGCCGATCCGGCCGGTCAGCCAGTTGTTCTCGATGAAGCGGAGGATGCTGGCCTGGTTCGTCAGCGTGTGGTCGACGCGGTTCTGCGCGGCCCACGGCGAGACGACCAGCAGCGGCAGGCGCTGGCTGGGGCCGCAGCGGTCGGCGTAGCCGCCGGCGACGTGCTGCACGCTCGTGCACACCGTCGAGTCGACGGCCGCGTCGTTCGATCCGTTGGTGACCTTCGGCGCGACGTGGTCGTACCAGCCGTCCGAGTCGTCGTAGGCCACGACGACCGCGGTGCTCGACCAGCTCTTCGACTCTTGGAGCGCGTTGATCTCGTTGACGAGGAACTTCTGCTCGTCGATCGGGTCGGAGTAGCCGGCGTGGCCGTCCTGCGCCTCCGGAGCCTTCAGGTACGAGACGGCGGGCAGGTTGTCCGCCTTCAGCGCCGCGTCGAACGACGTCAGGTCGTACTGGTGGTTGGCCTGATCCGTGTGCCCGATCGCCTTCACCGAGGTCGGCGGCAGGTGGTGCGGGTTCGACGTGGACTTGTAGTACTGGAAGGGCGAGTGGTGCGGCGAGTAGTCCTTCGGCGTCGCGCCCGCGATGTTCGCGGTCGTGGCGTCGCACTTGGCGTACGAACCGGCCTGGCCGTTCCACGCGGTGGTCGGCGTGAAGCCGCCCTGGAACCAGCCCCAGGTGACGCCGCGCTGGTTGAGCAGGTCGCCGACGTTCTTGCCCGCCATCCCGACGACCGCGGAGGTCGAGGTGTGGTCGTTGTCGGAGCAGTCGTCGTAGGCCGGGTCGGGGTCGCCGATCACGGTGCCGACGCCCTGAGGGTTCGGCGACTGGACGGCCGTGGACGCCGTGAGCACCGCTCCCGTCTTCGGGTCGTAGGCGGTGCCGCCGTGGGTCTGGCCGGAGATGAGGTTGAGCGCGCCGGGCGTGGACGGACCGAACGTGGTGTCCCAGCTGTTGTCGCTCATCGCGTAGTTCTGGGCGTAGTTCCACAGGCCGGCGACCGTGTTGCCGTCGTAGTAGTCCATGACCAGGCCTGGAGCGCCGTACGCGCCGGTGCAGGTGTCGGTGGACGTCTTCTGGACGAACTGGTCCATCGCACCGCCGTCGACCGCCTGCTGCTCCGCCTTGTAGCTGTGGTTCTGGTCGCAGGTGACGGCCTGCGCCGGGGTCAGTCGCTTCGGCGGGTACAGGTTGGGGTTGTTCGTCAGGGTCCCGGAACTGACGAGGGTGTTCGCCTGCGGGGTGTTCTTCGCCGCGGTGAACGGCGTCCCGTCGGTGTTGGCCGCGTTCGGGTAGGTGCCGAAGTAGTGGTCGAACGAGATGTTCTCGTCGAAGATCACGACGAGGTGCTTGATCGGGGTGACGGTCTGGTTGGAGTGGTCGCCGTGCTGGCCGCCGGGGTTGGCGACAGCGGGGGCGCCCGCGAGGATTCCCGCGCCGGCGAGGGCGGCCGCGACGGCGAGCGCGACGCCGGCCAGGGCGACGGGGGAGCGGCGCAGACGTGAGGGTCTGAACACGATTCCTTCTTCCTTCTTCTTCTGTGATCCCGGCACGGTCGCGCCGGGCGGCCTCCTCTGGTCAGGCGAGCATCGTGCGCCCGAGCCAGTCGGAGGAGTCGCGGGCTCCGGGGAGCGCGAAGTAGTACCCGCCGCCGAACGGCTGGATGTAGTCGGTCAGCGGTTCGCCCGCCAGCCGCTTCTGAACCGTGACGAACTGCCGGTCGAGGTCCTGGTTGAAGGCGACGAAGATCAGCCCCATGTCGAGGTTGCCGTTGGCGTCGAGGCCGCCGTCGTAGTTGTAGGCGCGGCGCAGCATCCGCTGGTCGGCGGTGTCGTGCGTGCGCGGGTTCGCGAGGCGGATGTGCGCGTCCAGCTGGATGACATCGCCGGTCGGATCGTTCTCGAAGTGCGGGTCGTCGAACTCGGCGGAGGCCGTGAGCGGGGCGCCGGTGTCGCGGCGGCGGCCGATCATGTTCTCCTGCTCGTGCAGGTTGACCCGGTCCCAGAACTCGACCAGCATCCGGATGACGCGGACGACGTGGTAGCTGCCGCCGGTGACCCAGGCGGGTTCGGAGCCGCCGGCCTTCGCCCAGACGAGTCGGGACATGAGGGACGCGTCGGTCGTGTCGGGGTTTCCCGTCCCGTCCTTGAACCCCATCAGGTTGCGCGGCGTGCCGCTGGGCCGAGGCGGCGAGACGAAGCCGTCCTGCCGCCAGCGCACCTGCATCGCCCCGCGGGTCGCCCGGGCGATCTCGCGGACGGCGTGCGCGACCGCGTCCCGGTCGGCGGCGCAGACCTGGAGCAGGAGGTCGCCGTCGCACACGTCGCGACGCAGGGCGTCGTCGGGGAACTCGTCCATGGTCCGCAGCCGGGCGGGCTTCGCGGCGGCGAGCCCGAACCGGTCGTCGAACAGGGAGGCACCGACGGACACGGTGACGCTGAGCCCGTCAGGGACGACGGTCGGCCCGAGCACGCCGGAGTCGCGCGGCGGCGCGGCCAAGCCGGGGTCGGGAGGCGTCCCTCCGGTCGTGAGGAACCGGGCGCGCTCGGTGATGGTCTTGAGGAGGTCGGCGAGTTCGGCGCGGGAGCCGGCGGTCACATCCAGGGCGACGAAGGCCGAAGCGCGCTGGGCGGGCGTGAGGATGCCCTGCTGGTGCGCGCCGTGGAACGCGAGCGCGGTCGGATGCGCTGCTGTCACAGGGTGAGCGGAGGCGGCGGCGATCCCCGCACCCGCGGCGACGGCGGTGACGGCCGACGCCTGCAGGAAGCCGCGACGGTCGATGCGGGTCATGATTCCCTCCGGGGGTCGCAGATGGCGGCGACGGGTGCGAGCAGTTCCGCGGCATGGCTGAGGGCCGCATCCACCCGCTCCCGCGCGTTCAGGTCTAGCTCGGAGAGCGGCGTCCACGTGCCATCGGCCGCTCGGAACGACTCCACGAGCGCCTGGGCCTGCGTCAGCGCCTGCTGGGTCTCGGCCAGGCGGTCGTAGCGGCCGGCGAGCACGTCGTGGAGGGGCGCGAGCGCGGCGGCCGCGCCGGTCAGGTTCGCGTCGATGCCGGCGAGTTCAGTGCCGGAGCCCGCGTCGGTCGCGCCGGTGAGCCCGTCCTGGATCGCGTCCTCGACGATCTCGTGCGCCCGCAGTGCGACGTCGCCCGGATCGAGCTGGGCGTCGGCGAACTGCGCCTGCAGTTTCCCGACGAGCGCGACCAGCGCGTGTGCGGAGGCGGCGACGTCGAGGGCGGGAGCGCCGTGCCAGAGCTGCGACTCGAGGAGGTGGAATCCGGTCAGCCCGTGCCGGGGAAGCCCGTCCAACTCCTCGCCGAGGTCGCCGAAGGCGTCGTACGCGCCGCCCAGGGTCTCATAAGTGGTGTGCGCGGTCAGCCAGTCGCGTTTCGCCGCCGGTAAGTCCCCCTCCTCGGCGTCGGCCGCCACAGCGGCGACCTGGCGCTGCAACGTCGGTAGGCGCCCCGCGACCCAGGCGGTGTACGCCTTCGTCACCGGGATGAGGTCGTTGCGGGTGACCGGGACGATGCCCGGCGTCAGCGCCGAGCCCGGAGGTGCCTTGCCCACGATCACGGTGGGCCCACGCGCCGGGTCGGCGTCGGCGGGCAGGCAGACGAAGCGGTATCGACCCGCGCCCAGGGACGCCCGCACGGTCGCGTGCGCCCCGGCGCCGAGGCTTTCGAGGTCGAGGTAGACGCGCTTGCTGTCGACCGCCTGCAGGTAGACCTCGATGCCGCCGACGGTCGTGTTCGTCACGCTGAAGGTCTGGTCGCCGCCCGGAACGGTGGCTGCGGCGCCGTCGGCCGACCTCCATCCCCTGCCGCAGTCGTCCAGCCCCGCGCTGATGTCGAACGCCGCGGGCGCGGCCGCACCGCTCGCGGCGGGCCGCAGCACGATCGCCAGCACCGACGCCACGACGACCAGCGCCGCGAGCGCCGCGAAGAACGCGGTCAGCCGGGCGCGAGACGACATCGGCGGATGCCTCCAGAGGGGATTCATGGTCCGGACGACGCCCGGCGTGAGCGATCCTAGGAGCGCGTCGGAGCCCCCGGATCGGTCTTCACGCGGAGTTCACCGGACCGTCACCGCGCCGCCCCCGAGAGGGGGACAGACAGTGGCCCAGCCCGTTCGCGCCGCGAACAGGGGCCACGGCGATTCGCCCATGTCGGGCGCATGATGGAGTGTCGGAAGGGGCGCCATGCGCGAGGCCTGCTGCCCGCAGTGCCGGGGTGCTGCACGCTTGGTGCGCAATCCCTATTACGGCGCGGGCCTGGCCGTGCACGCCGACCTGCTGGTGTGCCAGTCCTGCGGCTACACCGGCTATGCCGACAATCCCGAGGAGGATGCCGCCGAGGTGTCGCGCACACAGGCTGACGGAGCCTTGCGGCGATTCCTACGCATGCTCGCGGGCGGCTAGCGACAGCTACCGGATCCGCACCCGCCCCTGCTGCCACATCCGCGCCGCCGTGACGCGCGGGTTCGCCTGCTCGTCCGCATCCACCCCGAGCGCCGTGTAGAGCCGCGCGAGCATCGTCTCCACCGCGCGCACGCTGGTGCCGCGCTCGCTCGCGATCCGTCGTGTCGACGCCCCGGAGGCGACCAGGCGCAGCACCTCGGCCTGCGCCCGCGTCACGGTGCGCACGTCCCCGGTCGGCTCGGCCGGCCGGTGCTCGCCGCCGACGATCGCCGCGTCGACCGCCGCGACCAGCACATCCACGTCCTTCACCTGCGACTTGACCAGGTAGACGACCGAGGGAGGCAGCGCGTCGTCGCCCACCGCGAGTTCCGGCGACAGGTGTGACGTGAGCACGACCAGTCCGACCCAGGGCAGGTCGCGGTGGACGCGCCACAGCAGTTCCGCGCCCGAGCCTCCGCCGCCGAAGTCGAGGTCCGTCACGACGGCGTTCGGCTCGACCTCGAGGATCGTCGTCCAGGCCTCCTCGGCCGACGTCGTCTGGGACGCTTCGATGCCGGTGGAGCGGAGGGCGGACGCGACCATCGACGCCGTGAAGACGTCGTCGTCGGCCACCACGGCTCTCAGCGTCCGCGTCCGTGCGGA
The DNA here is from genome assembly GCF_050632865.1 of Leifsonia poae. GTDB lineage: Bacteria > Actinomycetota > Actinomycetes > Actinomycetales > Microbacteriaceae > Leifsonia > Leifsonia poae_B. The sequence goes on from NZ_JBODSA010000003.1 coordinate 820,041, forward strand.
AGTGTCGGTCATCTGCTGGCTCCTGCCCCTTTTGTCTCCGTCCCAGAGGTGGACGCCACGAGCCCGTCGACGGCGCCGACGAGCTCGGTGAGGGGGAACGGCTTCGCGAGATAGCCGATCCCGGTTCCGGCGAGCTCCGCAGGCGGGGCCAGGGAACCGCTCATGACCAGTATCGGCCGGGCGCTCCCGTCGTCCCGGCGACCCAGCAGCGTCAGGCATTCGCTGAGCGAACAGCCCGGGATGATCGCGTCGAGCAGCACGAGGTCGGCCTCCATCCCGGTGGCGGCAGTCCGGGGGTCGCCGGTCGTCGTCACCCGGTACCCGTGCGAGGTCAGCGCCGCCTCGACGGTGAGGCGGATCAGCGGGTCGTCGTCGACGACGAGGACGCAGATAGCGGGCTGCAACTCGCTCATGGCGGTCAGTGTAGGCCGCCCGATCCGCCTACAATCCCCACCATGCCCCGCCAGTTCGAAGCCCTGCCATGACGACGCCGGCCGAAGCCCTCCGGCTCAACGGTCTGGATGCGCTGTTCCACGGCCATCCGGACGGTGTCTGCGTGGTCGACGCGGACGGCGTCTTCGTGGAGTCGAACAGCACCCTCGCCGACCTGACCGGCTACCGCGCCGCGGACCTTCTCGGGATGCCCTTCTCGCGCCTCCTGCATCCCGACTACGTCGACACCACGATGGCGCGGTTCGTGGAGGCCGTCGCCGGGGAGAACCGCCGGTACGTCACGCGCATCGTCACGCCCGACGGCACCGTGCGCCTGCTCGATGTGACACTCATCCCGCTGCGTGGCGACGAAGCCGAGGTGTCTGCGGTCCTGGCCATCGCTCGCGATATCGGCGACGTGGAGCGGGCGGCCGCGGCGGCCGCGGGCAACGAGGCGCTGGTGCGGATGGCCGCGCGGATCGCCGGTTTCGCCGGCTGGACCGTGGACGTCGAGACGGGCCGCATCGAGTGGAGCGAGGAGCTGTTCCGCCTGCTCGGCTTGGAGCCGGGCCACGTTCCCGGCGAGGAGGACTCGCTCGCTCTCTTCGAGCCGGCGGACCGCGAGGAGGTGGCCCACGCATTCGAGCGGACCATGCGTCACGGCGAACCGCTGGACCTGCGGGCGACGATCGTGAACGCCTCGGGGCGGAAGGTCCACGCGCACCTCGTCGGCGAGGCCGAGCGCGACGAGAGCGGCCGGATCGCGCGCGTCCACGGAGCGTTCCACGATGTCACGGCGCTGGTGCGGCACCGCGAGGAGCACCGGGCGATGGCGCGACTGCTGCGCAGCTCCCTCGACCAGGTGCACGACGCGATCGGGTTCGTCGACCGGGGCTGGCGGTTCACCTTCGCCAACTCGTGGGCACTGCAGCTCGCCGGGATCGACGAGGCGCGACTGCGCGACCACACGTTGTGGGAGATGTTCCCCACCACGCAGGGGAGCCCGTTCGAGACGATCTACCGGGACGCGATGGACCGCGGCGTCGCGGGGTCGGCCCGTGCGTTCGTGCCGGACTGGCGCAGCTGGTTCGAGGTGGACGCGCATCCCACCGAGGAGGGCATCGCCATCATCGTGCGCGACGTCACCGACGACCAGCTCGCGCGGGAGAAGCTGGACGAGTACACACGACGCGTGGAGGCGCAGGCGGCGCTTCTGGACGCGGCGCGCGACGCGATCCTCGTACGCGACCTCAACGGCGTGATCCTGTACTGGAACCATGGCGCGGAGACGATCTACGGCATACCCGCGGAGGAGGCTGTCGGCCGGTCGGTGCGCGACCTGCTCTACGACGACCCGCGCGAGTTCGACGTGGCGGCCGCAGCCCTGCTGCGCGACGGCTTCTGGGTGGGCGAGCTGCGCCAGCGTCGGGCCGACGGCGCTCTCATCGTCGTGGACTGCCGGTGGCAGCTCTCGCGCGGCGAGGACGGCCAGGTCACGGTGTTCGCCGTCAACTCCGACATCACGGAGCACCGCCGCGAGCAGGAGCAGCGCATCCGGACGCAACGGCTGGAGAGCCTGGGAACGCTCGCCGGCGGCATCGCACACGACCTCAACAACGTGCTCACGCCCATCCTCATGTCGGTACAGCTCCTTCGCCAGGACGAGAAGGATCCCCGCCGCCGTGACATGCTCGACGCCCTGGACGCCGCCGCGCAGCGCGGGGCGTCGATGATCCGGCAGGTGCTCTCGTTCGCCCGCGGGTCGCAGGGACGGCGAGCGCCGGTCGAGGTCGGGCCGCTGCTCTGGGAGCTGGCGCGGTTCTGCCGCGAGACGCTGCCGAAGTCCATCGAGCTGCGCGTGGAGTCGGCGGACGGGCTGCCCGCTGTGTCGGGGGATGAGACGGAGCTGTTCCAGGTGCTGGTCAACCTCGTCACGAACGCTCGCGACGCGATGCCGGAGGGCGGCGTCCTGACGCTCCGCGCTGACGAGCACGACGGCAACGTGCGCATCGAGGTGCGCGACTCGGGTACCGGGATGGACGAGGTGACCGCCGGTCGCATCCTGGAGCCGTTCTTCACCACGAAGGAGAGCGGGACGGGCCTCGGCCTGCCGACGTCCGCCGCGATCGTGAAGGCGCACGGCGGCGAGCTCGAGGTGGACACGGCGCCAGAACGCGGCACCTGCATCGCGTTCGAGCTGCCGTCTATAGCGCAGGCGGAGGCGTGGCCGCCACCGGAGGAGGCGCCGGCGCCGGGTCCGGGCCGCGGACGTCGCGTGCTGGTCGTGGACGACGAGCCGGCGATCTGCGAGCTCGTCCGGGAGACTCTGGATCAGCGCGGGTTCGTGACCGAGGTCGCCCAGGGTCGGGAAGCGCTCGAGCTGCTGACCCAGGGCCGCCGCTTCGACGCGGTGCTGACCGATGTGATGATGCCCGGCGTCGCGGGTGACGCCATCGCCCGCCGGCTGACCGCCGAGCAGCCTCAGGCGGCCGTCGTGCTGATGAGCGGGCTGCTGCCCGGTCCCGGCGCCCGCGCGGCGGTCGAGCGCGACGGCGCCCACTTCCTGGCGAAGCCGTTCACCCCGGCTGCGCTGCTGGCGACACTGGATGCGGCGCTCACGGAACGCGCCGCCTCCCGTCAGGCGCAGCCGTGACCGATGCCGACGCGGTGCTGCGTGAGGTGCTGGAGCCCGCACTGCGCGACGGTCTCGCGGTGCTGTCCGACGCGTCCATCGAGCCCGGCGATCGCAGCCGAGTGGGCGAACGACTCGCGGCGGCGGCCGAGAGCGCGCAGGAGCGGCTGGGCGAGAAGGCGCGCGAGTCGCGCGTCCACAGCATCATCGGCGCGGCCGCCTCCGCGTCGATGGCACTGACGCTCGGGGACGGCATGATCCCGATCTCCGACGTGCGGCAGCGACTTCGCGAGGGCCTGGATCTGTTGACGGCGGGATCCTGGTCACCCGAAGACCAGGATCCCGCCGAATAGATGCCGCGGCGGTTCAGCCAGGGACCGGGGGGACGGGGCTGCTCCAGACACGCGACGCATCGATCATCCGGGTTGCGTCGGTCCGGGTGCAATAACGACCCCGCCACACTGTGCGCGAAACGAAGAAAAAGGGCCACGAGAGCGCTCTCCTATGAGAGGCTTCAGACATGAAGGAATCTCACGGAACCGATGCGACGGAGCCCGCGTCCGTACACGGACCGGGCCGGGCACCGGCCGGGATGCCCCTCACGATCCGTCTCGGAGAGCGGGAGTACGCCGCGCTGGTGCGGATCGCCCGCTCGCGGGAGACCACGGCCGCCACGCTCGTGGAGCAATTGGTCCTCCACGCACTGAGCAAGGCCGACGTCCCGCCGCCGGCAGAGTCGCACCCCGCCCGGCGCCACACGACGTACGAGGAGGCGACCGCCGGCTTCCGCCGCGACGAGCGGGCGCACACGGCACCAGACATGTAGGTCTTCTCAGGATCGGTTGCGCGGCCGCCACTGTCACCGTCCTCACAGCGCGCGTACAGTCGCCGGCGTGATCCACCGCCCTCTGACGGCGCGCGCAGCTTCTGCCGCGCTCGCCGCCGCTCTCGTGGCCGGCGCGCTCGCCGGGTGCTCGGCGGACGCCACCGCCCGCGGGAGCCTGTCCCAGTCGGCCGGCACGGCGGCCGCGAGCGCCCGATCCGCAGGCCTCGTGCTCGGCCTGCATCAGAAGGACCGCATCCTCGGCACCGTCGTCGACACCGGCCTCTCCGACGCTGCCGACAAGCTCGCCGCAGAGGCGCGGGCCGTCGCTACGATGACGGCTCTCGGCGGGATCGGGGCCAGCCGGGATCGCGTGCTCCACGACATCCGGGCCGCGCAGGACGAGGTCGCCTCTGCGCAGCGCGCTGTCGCGGCGAACCGTGACTCCGGCAACGCCCTTCAGCAACAGCGTCGCGAGCTCGACCGCCTGGCGCAGCAGCTGGATGCGGCGTCCAAGCGGTTGGAGAGCCGGTGAAGGCGCTCTTCGCCGTCGCACTCGGCGTCCTCACTGCGATCGGCGGCTTCGTCGACATCGGCGATCTGGTGACCAGCAGCGTGGTCGGCTCGCGTTTCGGGCTGACGCTCACCTGGGTGCTGGTCCTCGGGACGATCGGCATCTGCCTGTTCGCCCAGATGTCCGGGCGTGTAGCGGCGGTCAGCGGACGCGCCACCTTCGAGATCATCCGGGAGCGGCTGGGGGCGCGGATGGCCCTCGCCAACCTGTCCGCCTCGTTCCTGATCAACCTGCTGACCCTTGCGGCGGAGGTCGGCGGCATCGCGCTGGCGCTGCAGCTCGCCTCCAGCATCGAGCCGACGCTGTGGTTCCCCGTCGCCGCGATCGCGGTCTGGATCGTGGTCTGGCGGGTGAAGTTCTCCATCCTGGAGAACGTGACGGGTCTCCTGGGCCTCGCGCTCGTGGTCTTCGCCGTGGCGCTGTTCGCGCTGCATCCCGACTGGTCGTCGCTCGCATCGCAGGCGCTTCAGCAGCCCTCCCCGCACACCGACGAGTCGCCCGCGACCTACTGGTACTACGCGGTCGCGCTGTTCGGCGCCGCGATGACGCCGTACGAGGTCTTCTTCTTCTCCTCCGGCGCGATCGAGGAGAAGTGGAAGCCGAAGGATCTCGCGCAGTCGCGGGTCAACGTCCTCGTCGGGTTCCCGCTCGGGGCGCTGCTCTCGTTGTCCATCGCCGCCTGCGCCGCCGTCGTGCTGCTCCCCAAGGGGATCGCCGTCGAGTCGCTGTACCAGACCGCGCTTCCGGTGGCACAGGCGTTCGGCAAGATCGGACTGATCGTCGCCATCCTCGGCTTCGTCGCCGCGACCTTCGGCGCCTCGCTGGAGGTGACGCTCTCGAGCGGGTACACCGTCGCCCAGTTCTTCGGGTGGCCGTGGGGAAGTTCCGGCGTCCGGCGTCGGCGTCGCGCTTCCACGCGGCGATGATCCTGTCGCTGGTCGTCGCGCTCGCCATCCTCTTCACCGGCGTGGATCCCGTGCAGGTGACGGAGTTCTCCGTCGTGTTCTCGGCGATAGCGCTGCCGTTGACCTACCTGCCCATTTTGATCGTGGCGAATGATCCGAAGTACATGGGGAAGCGGGTCAACGGCAAGGTCACCAACTTCTTCGGCCTGATCTTCTTGGGGATCATCCTGATCGCATCCCTCGCCGCCATACCCCTGATGATCGTGACGGGAGCAGGAGCATGACCGAGCACCACGAGCTTGCGCGGCCCCCGAAGGTGGCGGGGCGGATCCTCGACGCCGGCCTGGACCTCCTCGACCGCCAGATCCTCGACCCGGAGCACGTGCCGGTCACCACGGTCGACGACCTGGAGATCACCACGCCGAACGACCTCGCGCACCTCGACCCCGACCATCCGCCGGTCATCGAGGCGCTGCTCACCGGCCCCGTGCTGCTCACCCGCATCTTCGGCGGCCGCCTGCCCGACTCGCGCTTCATCCGCATCCCGTGGCGGGTCGTCTCGGACTGCGGGATCGTCGTCAGCGTCGGCGTACCGGCGGACTCGCTCGACGCGAGCTGGACCGAGCGGTGGATGAGCGAGCACGTCATCGGCCGCATCCCCGGAGGTCAGCATGATCCTGAGTGACCTGCTCGGCAGCCCGGTGCTCACCGCGGAGGGCGAACGCGTCGGCGAGGTGGTCGACGCGCGCTTCGTTCTCGACGGGCCGCCGGACGGGATGCTCGCCGCGGCCCGCCTGCACGGCCTCGTGGTGAGCCCGAACTCCCGCAGCTCGTTCGCCGGCTACGAGCGCACCGGAGTGGATGCGCCCGCCCTCATCGCACGCTACCTGCGCTGGCGCGCCCGCGGGTCGGTCCTCGTGCTGTGGACCGACCTCGCGTCGTTCACGGACGACGTCATCCGCCTCCGCCCCGGTGCGATGCTGTACTCGCCGCGGCTCGACGACTCAGAGGTGTAGCTCTCAGGTTGTCAAGGGCTCCACCTGCCCGCCCGGTGCGTGTTGCGTTCACGGTGACCCAAAGGAGCCATCATGACCACAGCAGATCCTTCCGACCGGAGGTTCGCCGACCGCGACGACCGCCGCTATGCGGGGACAGCCGTCCAGAAGGCGGCCTTGATCGCCGGAATCGTGTTCCTCGTCGTCGGGCTCGCCGGATTCATCCCCGGGCTGACGACGAACTACGACCAGCTGTCCTTCGCCGGGCACGACTCGATGGCGTTGCTGCTGGGCGTTTTCCAGGTCTCTGTTCTCCATAACCTGGTGCACCTCCTGTACGGCGTCGCCGGGATCGCGTTCGCCCGGTCTCGCATGGGGTCGCGCAACTACCTCGTCATCGGCGGCGTCGTGTACGCGCTGATCTGGATCTACGGCCTGTTCTTCAGCGGCGATCACCCCGCGAACTTCGTGCCCGTGAACAGCGCGGACAACTGGCTGCACCTGATCCTCGCCGTCGGGATGATCGCGCTCGGCATCTTCCTGAGCCCGCGCGGCGCCGGCGTCGACCGCCCCGCGACCCGGGTCTGAGGCGGCCGATGGGGGACAGCACTCTGCGTTTCGTCCGCGACGGCTACCTGTTCGGGACGCGTGGCTTCCGGGCCGCCTGCGCCGACTCGTTCCGCACACGGCTGCTCGGCCGTCCCGTGCTCGTCATGCGCGGGGCGGAGGCGGCGCGCTTCTTCTACGAGGGCGGCCGCTTCCGGCGCGAGGGCGCCATGCCGCGCTCGGTGCTGACACTGCTGCAGGACGAGGGCAGCGTCCAGTCGCTCGAGGGTGTTGTGCACCGGCGCCGGAAGGAGATGTTCCTCGCGCTGCTGACCGGGGCGTCGGGGGACGCGCTCGCCGCTCGGTTCGGCCAGGAGCTTCGCCGTCGCGCCGCCGTCGCAGGGAAGCGGGTGGTGCTGCTGGATTTCTTCCACGACGTGCTCACGCGCGCCGTCACGACGTGGGCCGGGCTGCCCGCCGACGTGGCCGACGACCTCCTGCGCACCGGCGTCCTCGCCCAGATGGTGGATGCGGCGGGCACGGTCGGCCCTGCGAACTGGGCGGCGCGCGCCCGCCGAGCACGGGCCGAGCGGCTGATCGCGGAGGCTGTCGAGCGCGAGCGGGCGCAGCCCACCGCGGCGCCGGGGTCGCCTCTGGCGGTCGTCGCGTCCTACGTCGAGGCCGGCGGACACCTCCCGCCCGAGATCGCAGCGGTCGAACTCCTAAACCTCCTGCGCCCGACGGTCGCGATCGGGCGCTACCTGACCTTCGCCGCGCTCGCCCTGCACCGGCATCCCGGCTGGCGCGACGACCTCGCCGGCGGGGACGAGGCCGGCGTCCACTGGTTCGCGCAGGAGGTGCGGCGCTTCTACCCGTTCTTCCCGGTGGTCGGCGGCCGGGCGACGCAGCGCCTCACCTGGAAGGGCGAGCCGGTCCAGGAGGGCGACTGGGTGCTGCTGGACCTCTACGCGACCACGCACGACCCCGCGCTCTGGGATCAGCCGAACCGGTTCCTCCCGCAGCGCTTCGACGGAGCGACCGTCGACCGCAACGCGCTCATCCCGCAGGGCGGCGGAGACTACGCCGAGGGTCACCGCTGCCCGGGCGAGCCGGTGACCGTCGACCTGCTCGAGGTCGGCATCCGGATGCTGACCCGCGAGCTCGTCTACGACGTCCCCGAGCAGGACCTGCGGATCAGCCTTCGCACGTTCCCCACCCGTCCGAAGAGCGGCTTCATCGTCACGGGACTGCGCACGACCGGACGGCATGCCGCCGAGCGGGCGGTCGTGTGAGGGTCGACGCGGAGTACGTGCTGCCTCTGCGGTGGGCGTCCGACGACGGCCTCGACGAACTGGTCGCCTACCTCGACGGGCTCCGGGAGCTGATCGACGTGACGATCGTCGACGGGTCGGCGCCCGACCTGTTCGCGGCGCACGCCCGGGCCTTCCCGCCCGGGGTGCGCCACGTCCCCGTGGAGCCGCGTCCCGGTCGCAACGGCAAGGTCGCGGGCGTGATGACGGGCGTCCATGCCGCGCGTCACGACCGGGTCGTGATCGCGGACGACGACGTGCGATACGACGAGGGCGCCCTGCGGGCGGTGGTCGGGATGCTCGACGCGGCCGACCTCGTCCGCCCCCAGAACGTGTTCGTGCCCGCCCCGTGGCATGCGCGCTGGGATACCGGCCGCAGCCTCCTGAACCGAGCACTGGGCCACGACTATCCCGGGACGCTCGCCCTACGCCGGCGGGTGCTGGTGGGCGCGGGCGGCTACGACGGCGACGTGCTGTTCGAGAACCTGGAGCTCATCAGGACGATCGTGGCCGAGGGCGGCGCCGTCGTGACCGCCGACCGGATCGGGGTGGCCCGGCGTCCTCCCGCGCTGCGCCACTTCCTCCGCCAGCGCGTGCGCCAGGCGTACGACGACTTCGCCCAGCCCGTCAGGCTGATCGCCGAGCTGGCGGTCCTGCCGCTGGTGCTGGTGTCCCTCCGGCGTCCGCGCCGCATCCTGGCCGGGGCTGTCGCGGTCGTGGCGCTCGCCGAGGTGGGTCGTCGGCGCGCGGGAGGCCGTCGGCTGTTCCCTGCGACAGCGGCGCTGTGGGCGCCCGCGTGGCTCGCCGAGCGCGCCGTCTGCGTGTGGCTGGCGGTCGGCGCGCGGCTGCGCGGGGGCGTCCGCTACTCCGACGGCCGGCTCTTGCGCGCGGCCACTCCGCTGCGCGAGCTGCGGCGGCGCCAGGGCGCGCCCAAGCACTGATCCGGCGCGCTGGCAACCACTTGAAAGTCCTCTCAGACGCCGGTTGCCTCGGGATATGACACCACGCATCACCCCGAGGGGGCCGGTGAGCGAGGCGCTGCTGGAGGTGCTGCAGACCGATCCGTCCGCCGCCTCCGGCGAGGTCGCCGTCTTCGCCGACAGCACCGCCCGCGCGCTCCAGGCGCACTCCGACCTCCTCACCGACGAGGACCTTCAGTTGACCTTGTTCATCCTGTACGGCCTGCACTACGGCGACACCGTCGACGCCGACGACGAGTGGGAGTGGCATCCCGAACTGCTGCGGACGCGCCGCACGATCGAGCGCGAGTTCGAGCGGCAGCTCCGCGAACGCGTCCCCGTCGGCGACCTCCCCGAGCCGAACGCCGACGCGGTCGCCGCCTATCTCTTCGACCTGACCAGCGAGGACGGCGGCCCCAGCCTGTCCCGCTTCCTGGCCAAGAAGGCCACGGAGGAGCAGGCGCAGGAGTTCGTCATCCATCGCTCCATATACACGCGGAAGGAGGCGGACCCGCACTCCTGGGCGATCCCGCGCCTCACCGGTCGCGCGAAGGCCGCGCTGGTCGAGGTGCAGTCCGACGAATACGGCGCCGGTCGCCCGGAGCGGATCCACGCCGAGATCTTCGGCCGCACCATGCGGAACCTGGGCCTGGACGACTCCTACGGCGCGTACATCGACAACGTCCCGGCGATCACGCTGGCGTCGTTCACGATGATGTCGATGTTCGGCCTCAACCGGAGCCTGCGCGGCGCGATCACCGGCCACTTGGCCGCGTTCGAGATGACCTCGTCGATCCCGAACCGCTTCTACGGCAACGGCTTCCGGCGCCTCGGTCACGGTGAGGACGTCACCTGGTACTACGACGAGCACGTCGAGGCGGATGCGGTGCACGAGCAGATCGCCGGCCGTGACCTCGCGGGCGGCCTTGCGGAGCAGCATCCCGAGCTCCTACCCGACATTGTCTTCGGCGCTGCTGCGTGCCTGTACGTCGACGGCCTCGCCGGGCAGCACCTGCTGGAGAGCTTCGAGGCCGGCCGCAGCTCGCTACGCCAGCCCGTGGCGGTGCCCGCATGACCGCGCACGAGGAGGAGCCGGTCATCGTCGCCTGCCCGGACGGACCGCTCCTGGTCCGCGGGCACATCGACCTGACGACCCCGGACGGGACACCGATCGAGCAGCACCGCCGCACCGTGGCCCTGTGCCGCTGCGGCGTGTCGACCATCAAGCCGTTCTGCGACGGCAGCCACAAGGCCGTGCACTTCCGCACGGACGTTTGACGGAAGAGAGAGGGAACACCATGTCCGACCCCCAGCACACCGAAGGCGACCGCCACGACGAGAACACCGAGGCGGAGCAGCAGATCGTCGACAAGCCCTCGCAGGCCGAGGGCGACGAGGGCGACTCCGACAACGGCTAGGGTTCCTGCATGACGACGGAAGAAACCACCGACCTCGGCGAGCGCATCGCCGACCTGGCCTCCTCCGCCGGCACCACCATCGCGGTCGCCGAGTCGCTGACGAGCGGCGCGATCGCGTCGGCGCTCGGCGCCTCCCCGCAGGCGGGCGACTGGTTCGCCGGCGGGGTGGTCGCCTACTCCGAGCACGTCAAGTTCGATGTGCTCGGTGTGACGCCGGGTCCGGTGATCACGGCATCCAGCGCCGAGCAGATGGCCGCGGGCGTGGGGAGGCTGCTCAGCGCGGATTTCGTGGCCGCGGTCACCGGCGCCGGAGGCCCGGGCGCGCAGGAGGGCCGCGAAGCGGGGACCGTGTTCCTGGCCCACGGCCGCCCGGACGCGCTGCAGGTCGAGGAGCTGCACTTCGACGGCGACCCGGAGGAGGTCGTCCACGCGACCGTGGACGCCGCACTGGACGCCCTCGCCCATGACCTCGAGGAGGCGCGGAGGTGAGCGGAGCGGAGGGCGTCGACGCCGACCCGGGCGACGGCCGCAACGAGACGGCGACTCAGCGCGCGGACCGCAACTGGAATGAACTGCTGCAGGAGTTCCGCGTCTTCCAGACCGGCACGCAGATCCTCGCCGCGTTCCTCCTGACGCTGCCCTTCCAGCAGCGCTTCACGGAGCTGCACCCGTTCGACGTGGTCGTCTATCTCGTCCTCGTGTTCCTCGCGGTGACCGTGACGCTGCTGGCGCTCGCCCCGGTGAGCCTCCATCGCCTGCTGTTCCGGCAGAAGGCGAAGGCGGAGCTGGTGGGGCTGGGCAGCAAGCTGCTGATCGTCTGCCTGGCGGCGGCATCCCTGCTGTTCACCGGCATCGTGCTGTTCATCGTTGACTTCCTGCTCGCCCCGCCCGCAGGGATCATCGCGGCGGGATGCGTGTTCGTGGTGCTGATCGTGATCTGGGCGGTCCTCCCGCTCGTGGTGCGCGCGCAGCACCGGAGGAACGTCGAGGGGCGCTGACCGCAATCACGGCCTGCCGTGGCCGCAATCGCCGTTATCGGCTTTCGGCCATGCCGTCGCTGGCTAGGCTGCGCGCATGTCATCCGCCATCACGCTTCCCGATTCTTACGGTCGCGTGCTCGCGGAACTGAAGCTGCGGGTCCGGGCTGCGCAGCACAGCGCCCGGCGCCGGGTCAACAGCGAGCTCGTGACGCTCTACTGGTCGATCGGCCGCACGATCCTCACCGAGCAGAACGAGCGAGGCTGGGGCGCGGGCGTCGTGAACCAGCTGGCCCGGGACCTCTCGGCAGCCTTTCCCGGAGTCGCTGGCTTCTCATCCACGAACCTCCGCTACATGCGCGCGGCCGCCCTCGCGTGGCCGGACGCAAATCTCCCACAACCTGTGGGGATTTTGCCGTGGGGGCACGTGCGTCTCCTCCTCGACCGTTTGGCAACCCGCGAAGAGCGCGATTGGTATGCCGAAGCTGCGGCCGCACACGGATGGTCGCGCAGCGTGCTGCTCGACCGCATCCAAGCCCGCGTCCGAGAGCGCACGGGCGCAGCGCCGTCGAACTTCTCGCAGCGGCTCGGCCTCGAGGATTCTCAAGCGGCAGGTCTGCTCGCGCGGGACCCGTACGTCTTCGACTTCCTGGATGTGACGGAGGCGGCTGCCGAGAAGGATGTCGAACAGGCGCTGGTCGCCAAAGTGGAAAGCACCCTGCTGGAACTCGGCGAAGGGTTCGCCTTCGTCGGCAGGCAGAAGCACTTCGCCGTCGAGGGCGATGACTTCCACATCGACCTCCTCTTCTTCCACACGGCTCAGTTGCGCTACGTCGTCATCGAGCTGAAGATCGGGCGATTCGAGCCCGCATTTGCAGGGCAGCTCGGCTTCTACGTCGCGCTGGTCGACGACCGGATGCGACTCCCGATCCACAACCCGACCGTCGGCATCCTGCTCTGCACCGATCGCAATGAAGCCGTGGTCAGGTACAGCCTCGGTGCAACCGACCAACCGCTCGCCGTCAGCACCTACACCTACGACGCATTACCCGCGGACGAGCGACAAGCCCTCCCTTCGGAGAAGGCGCTCGCCGCCGCCCTCGAGGGCCGCTGACCGCGTTCGCCCCCCGCACACCCACCTCCACCACACCCGTCCTTGCGCCCGCGCAAGGGGTTGAGCCGCCCGTTTCCCCGGCGCACCCTCGCATCATGGATCAGCGAACGACGACGTCCGCCGGGGATTCGTCCCGGATCGAGGACGTCTGGGGAGCGCGCACCCCATACGCGCGCGGAGATCTCTGGCCCGAGCGCGCCGATCAGGCGCTCGAGGCCGGGCTGACCGAGGCCGACGTCGACCGGTGGGTGCGCAGCGCCTGCGTGCTGTGCAGCAACGGTTGCGGCTGCGACATCGCGGTCAAGGACGGGCGGATGGTCGGCATCCGGGGCCGCACTGACGACCACATCAATCACGGCAGGCTCGGGCCGAAGGGGCTGTACGCCAGCTGGCAGGGGATGCGGGGCCGCGACCGGCTGGAGCATCCGCTCATTCGCCGCGACGGCGAGCTGGTGCAGGCGACCTGGGACGAGGCGATGGAGGCGATCGTCCAGCGCAGCAAGCAGCTCCTCGACGAGGTCGGTCCGCTCAGTCACGGCTTCTACACCTCGGGCCAGCTCTTCCTCGAGGAGTACTACGCGCTCGCGGTGCTGGGCAAAGCCGGCGTCGGCACCCCGCACATGGACGGCAACACGCGCCTCTGCACCGCGACCGCCGCGACCGCGCTCAAGGAGACCTTCGGGGCGGACGGCCAGCCGGGCTGCTACGAGGACATCGACGAGTGCGACGCGATGTTCCTCTGGGGACACAACCTCGCGGCGACGCAGACCGTCACCTGGTCGCGGGTGCTCGACCGGCTCGCCGGTCCCAACCCGCCACGGCTCGTCGTCATCGACCCGCGCACGACGGCCACGGCGAAAAAGGCCGAAGTGCATCTGGCGCTCAAGCCCGGCACCAACCTCGCCCTGCTGCTCTGCCTCGAGCGCGAGCTGATGGTCAACGGCTGGGTCGACCAGGAGTTCGTGGATGCCCACACCGTCGGCCTCACGGAGCTGCAGGCCCAGGTCGACGAGTGGACGCCGGAGCACGCCGCCGAGGTGTGCGGGCTGGACCCGGAGGACATCCGCCGCGCCGCTCGCATCTTCGCCGAGTCCCCACGCGTGCTGTCGACGGTGCTGCAGGGTTTCTACCAGGCTCCGCAGGCGACCGCTTCGGCGTGCCAGGTCAACAACCTCCACCTCCTGCGCGGGATGATCGGCAAGCCGGGCGGGGGCATCCTGCAGATGAACGGGCAGCCGACCGCGCAGAACAACCGCGAGTGCGGCGCCGACGGCGACCTCCCTGGCTTCCGCAACTGGGAGAACCCGGACCACGTCCAGCAGCTGGCCGACCTGTGGGGTGTCGACGCGCTCAAGATCCCGCACTGGGCGCCGCCGACGCACGCGATGCAGCTGTTCCGCTACGCAGAGCAGGGGTCGATCTCGTTCCTCTGGATCTCGGCGACCAACCCCGCGGTGTCCCTCCCGCAGCTGCCGCGCATCCGCGAACTGCTGGCGAAGGAGGACCTGTTCGTCGTCGTCCAGGACCTCTACCTGACCGAGACCGCCGCGCTCGCCGACGTCGTGCTCCCCGCCGCGGGCTGGGGCGAGAAGACGGGGACGTTCACGAACGCGACGCGCACCGTCCACCTCTCCGAGAAGGCGGTCGAGCCGCCGGGCGAGGCGCGGGCCGACCTCGACATCTTCCTCGACTACGCGAAGCGGATGGGCTTCCGGCGCAACGACGGCAGCCCGCTGCTCCCCTGGGCCGGCCCGGAGGACGCGTACCGCGCCTGGCAGGACGCCTCCCGTGGCCGTCCCTGCGACTACACCGGCATCTCCTACGACGACCTGCGCCGCGAGTCCGGCATCCGCTGGCCGCGGCGCGAGGGCGAGACGGAGAGCGTGCAGCGGCTCTATACCGACGCCGACTTCCCGTCGCACCCCGAGTACTGCGAGAGCTACGGGCACGACCTCCTCACCGGCGGCAGCGTGGGCCAGGAGTCGTACAAGGCGCTCCGCCCCGACGGTCGCGCGATGCTCAAGTCTGCGCCGTACAGCGGCCCGCACGAGCCGCCGGACGACGAGTACCCGCTTCGCCTGACCACGGGCCGGAGCGTCTACCACTTCCACACCCGCACCAAGACCGGCCGCACGACCGAGCTGATCGAGGCGGCGCCGGAGGTGTGGCTGGAGCTGGCGCCCGAGGACGCGGAGACGCGCGGCATCGCGGAGGGCGACATCGTCGAGGTGGTCTCGCGCCGAGGCCGCATCGTCGCGCCGGTGCGCGTGAGCGACATCCGGCCGGGCGCCGTCTTCGCGCCCTTCCACTACGGGTACTGGGATGCGCCTCCCGGCGCCGAGGAGCGGCGGCCCACGGCGGCGAACGAGCTGACGATCACCGAATGGGACCCGGTCTCCAAACAGCCGATGTTCAAATCCGGTGCCGTGCAGGTGCGGCGCCTCGAGGAAGGGGCGGCATCGTGAAGCTCCCGGTCTATGTGACGCTTCTCGCGGAGTCGGAGTCGACGCTCGCCCGGTCGTACCGGCAGGTCGCCGACGCGCACGGCGACGAGCCCGATATCCACTTCCTCTGTCTGACGCTCGCGAAGCAGTGCGAGAACCACCGGCAGAAGCTCGACGAGGTGATCGAGCGGATCGGACGCGCGCCGGCCGACGACGAGCCCGAGCGCCTGCACGCCGACGCCATCGAGGAGCCGCGCTCCGGTCCGCTCGGGGTCCTCCGCGACCTCCAGGACCTCTACCTGCTCGCCAGCCTCACCGACGTCACCTGGACGGTGGTGAAGCAGGCGGCCGAGGCGCTGGTCGACCACCATCTGCTCGACATCGTCGAGAGCTGCCAGAAGGAGACGGCCGTGCAGCTGCGCTGGCTGATCACCCGGATGAAGCAGGCCGCGCCGCAGGCGCTGATCGCGGCGAAGTGATGGACGGCGTCGCGGCGGTGATCGTCGTCGCCGGCGGCCGGTCGAGCCGGTTCGGCGCGGACAAGCTGCAGCACCGGATCGGCGGACGGACGCTGCTCGAACGGACCGTGGATGCGGCTGGCGCCTGCGCGCCGGTGGTTCTGGTGGGTGCGGTCGACGCGCCGCCCGGGGTTGCCGTCGGGGTCTCCGAGTGGCCGCGGTGGGGCGGCCCGTGCGCGGCCATCGCGGCGGGAGTGGAAGCGGTGCCCGGCATCGAGGGGGACGCTCTGATCGTGTCCGCCGACCTGGCCGACCCCGTCGCCGCCCTGTCGGCGTTGCTCGCGCTCGAAGCCGGCGTGCTGACGGCCGGCGGGCGCCCGCAGTGGCTGCTGGCCCGGGCGCCCCTGGCGGCGCTGCGCGCGAGGCTCGATGCTCTTCGTGCCGACCGACCGACGCTCGCAGGCGCATCCGCCGCCGCGCTGGTCGACGTGGTCGAGGCCCGGCACGCGGTCGACCCGCAGGTCTGCGCCGACATCGACACCCCGTCCGACCTGCCGCACGCCCTGCCGTTTGCGGCCGACCCCACGAGGGAGCTGATCCATGGAACCGTCTGAACTCGACGACTGGGCCGCCGAGGCCGCCGCCGCGGTAGGAGTGACCCTCCAGCCCGGCGACATCGGCGCCGTTCTCGACCTGGCGCGGGATGCGGCACACGGTGTCGCGCGTCCCGCCGCCCCGCTCACCACCTTCATCGCGGGTATGGCGGTGGGCCGCGGACAGCCGACCGCCGAGGCTATCGCCGCGCTGGTAGATGCGATCGGGCGGCGAAGCGCGGTTGAGGGCAGCCCGTCCGAAGCGGGCACGGAAGGGGAGGGGTCGTGACCACCTGGCACGAGGCCCGCGACATCGCCGCCGCCCTCGGCCGCGATGCGCCGACGCGCGTCCTCACCGTCCCGCTCGCCCGCGCCGCCGGACTCACGCTCGCCGGAGACGTACGCTGCGAACGCCCGCTGCCGCGTTTCGACAATTCGGCCATGGACGGCTGGGCGGTCGCGGGCGACGGCCCCTGGCAGGTCGGGGAGCCTGTGCTCGCGGGCAGCATCCCGCCCTCGATACCGCTCGAGCCCGGGCAGGCCCGGCCCATCGCGACCGGCGCTCCGGTCCCTCCCGGCACGCTGACGGTGCTCCGGAGCGAGGACGCGATCTGCGAGCCCGAGGGTGACGGCAGCGTGATCGACGCGCTGGGGACGCCCGACCCGGGATGCGACATCCGTCGCGAGGGCGAGGAGGCCGCGACGGGGGACACGCTGCTGACCCGCGGCGCCGTCCTCTCGCCGCCCGGCATCGGCTTGCTCGCCGCGGCCGGCGTAACCGAGGTGGATGTGTCGGCGCCTCCCCTGGTGACCTTCGTCGCAATCGGCGACGAGCTCGGCGCCCCCGAACTCGATCCCGGCCATGTGACCGACAGCCTCACGCCGATGATGCCCTCGCTTCTGGCTGCTCTCGGCGCTCGCTGCGCCACAACCGCCCGCGCTCTCGACCGTCCGGGCGACGTCGCGACGGCGATCCGCCGCGCCCGGACCGAGACCATCGTCACCTCGGGAGGCACCGCTCACGGGCCGGCCGATCCGCTGCGGGCGGCTCTGGACCGGCTGGAGGCGCGCGTCCTGATCGACGGCGTCGACCTGCGTCCTGGCGGATCGGTGCTCCTCGCGCGCCTGCCCGACGGGCGACATGTGCTGTCGCTTCCCGGCAATCCGCTCGCAGCCGTGATCGCGCTGCTGACCGTCGGCTGGCCGTTGCTGCAGGCGAGGATCGGGCGCGACGTTCCCGCTGCGACGCCCTGCACCGCCGGGCTGCACGCGGGACTCGCCGGCATCGCAGCGGCCGACGGCCGCGAGCGGGCCGTCGCGTGCGTGCTCGAGGACGGCATCCTCACCCCGGTGCCGCACCAGCGGTCCGGGATGCTGCGCGGCATCGCCGCGGCCACGCACCTGGCCATGATCCGCGGCTCCCACGGCGAACTCCTCCGCCTCCCCTGGGCCTGCGTCTGACGACCCTCCCGTCCCCGACCACCAACCGCCGCGAACCGGACCCGTCGCCTCGCGTTCGAAGGAGATTCGGCCGATTTCCGCCCGCTTCTCCTATCACACCGCGTTCCGTAGGAGTTTTCGGCCCTGTTCTCCTTCTTTCCTCGACAAAGGGCCGGGCAGCACCGCTGCCCGGCCCCGCGCGACACCCGCGCCTACGGCGTCGGCATACCGCCCGTCACGGCCAGCGTCTCGCCGATCACGTAGCTCGACTCCGGCGAGGCCAGGAAGACGTACGCCGGCGCGAGCTCCGCCGGCTGGCCCGGTCGGCCGAGCGGCGTCTGCTGCCCGAACTCGGGGATCGCCTCCGGCGGCTGGCCCTTGCTGACCTGGAGCGGCGTCCAGATCGGGCCCGGAGCCACGGCGTTCACGCGGATGCCCTTCGGCGCGAGCTGCTGGGCGAGCGCCTTCGTGAACGCGTTGATCGCGGCCTTCGTCGTCGCGTACTCGACGAGGGTTTCGCTGGGCGAATAGGCCTGGATGGACGTCGTGTTGATGATCGTCGCGCCGGCCGGCAGGTGCGGCAGCGCCGCGCGCGTCAGCCAGAACATCGCGTAGATGTTCGTCTTCATCGTGTGGTCGAACTGCTCGTCGTTGACCTCGGTCAGGCTCTCGGTCGCAATCTGCTTGCCTGCGTTGTTGACGAGGATGTCGATCCCGCCGAGCTCGTCGAGGGTGCGCTTCACGACCTCGTCGCTGAACGCGCGCTCCTTGAGGTCGCCGGGGATGGTCACCGCGGTGCGTCCCGCATCGCGGATGAGCCCGGCGATGCGCTGCGCGTCCTCCTCCTCTTCCGGGAGGTACACGATCGCGACGTCGGCGCCCTCGCGGGCGAAGGCGATCGCGGTGGCGCCGCCGATGCCGGAGTCGCCTCCGGTCACGATCGCCTTGCGGCCGGTCAGGCGGCCCGAGCCGACGTAGCTGTCCTCGCCGAGGTCGGCGCGCGGCTGCAGGTCGCTCTCGAGGCCCGGCTCGGGCACCTGCGTCTCGTCCGGATGGATGACCGGGTAGCGGTCCACGGGGTTGTCGAAGGTGAACTGGTTCTCTGGCATGCCCCTACGCAAGCACGCACCCGGCCCGGCGTCCCGGGGCTGGCGACACGTGGACGCGAGGGGTAGGCCCTATTGCGCATCTCGTCCCCGTATGCCAGCATTGAGACGAATTGATACCGGTACCAAAAACTGGATCGGTGGAGGGAGACACATGCTGGGCTTCAACGAAGAGGAATACCTGGAGCAGGTTCGGAGCACCGTCGCGCTTCGACCGCAGATCGAGGAGCTGGCCGAGCGCGTCAGCGCCGGACGCTGGAAGAACATCTACTTCATCGGCGCGGGCGGCACCTACGCCGCCGCGCTTCCCTACGAGCGCTTCTTCCAGACGCACTCGTCCTTCCCGGTGCGCGCCGTCATCGGCAAGGAGTTCGTGCTCGCGCCGGACCCGCAGTTCGGCCCGGACTCGGTCGCGATCTTCGCCTCCGTGTCCGGCACCACCGAGGACATCCTCGAGTGCGTGGAGTTCGCCCGCGAGAAGGGCGCGCTCACCGTCGGCTTCACCGGCTACCCGGAGAGCCCGATCGCGTCCGCCGTCGATGAGGTGCTGCTCTCGGCGCCGAAGGCGTGGCCGTTCGACGTGCAGTTCCTGACCTTCGCGGCCAAGTTCCTCTCGCTCCGGGGCGAGTTCGACGGCTACGACCGCCTGATCAAGGACCTCGAGGCGCTGCCCGAGGCCCTGATCGCCGTCACCGAGCAGGCCGACCCGATCGGTCAGGCGTTCGCCGAGAAGCACGCCGAGAACGACTACCACTTCCTGACCGGCGCCGGCCAGCTGTGGGGCTTCACCTACCTCTACTCGATGTGCATCCTCGAGGAGATGCAGTGGCTGACCACCACGCGCGTCCACGCCGCCGAGTTCTTCCACGGCTCGCTCGAGCTGATCGAGAAGGACACGAGCATCATCGTGTTCGCCGGCGAGGACGAGACCCGGCCGCTCACCGATCGCGTCATTTCCTTCTCGAAGGAGTACTCCGACGACGTCACCGTCATCGACACCAAGGACTACGCGCTCCCGGGTGTGAGCGACGAGTTCCGCGGTCTGCTGGCGCCGATCGTCGTGGACGCGGTCGTCGACCGCTTCAGCAAGCACCTCGCGAAGGTGCGCGACCACTCGCTCGACCTGCGCCGCTACTACCGCGTCGTGGCGTACTGAGCAGGCGTCGATGAGCACGGTGCGCGTCCTCGGTCTCGGGGACAACATCGTCGACCGGTTCGTCGACCGCGGCGTCGAGTACCCGGGCGGGAACGCGGTGAACGTCGCGGTCTTCGCCCGGCAGCTCGGCGCCGAGGCGGCGTACCTGGGGGTCTTCGGCGACGATGAGCAGGGGCGCTTCGTGCGTGCGGCCATCGAGGACTGCGGGGTCGACACCTCGCGGTCCTCGGTGCGCCCGGGTCCGAACGGGATCACCGAGATCGAGACGGTGGACGGCGAACGCCGCTTCCTGGGCTGGAACCAGGGCGGCGTCACGATCAGCGATCCGGTGCGCCTGGGTGAGGAGGATCTGCGCTACATCTCCGGCTTCTCACTGGTGCACTCCAGCGCCTATTCGGGCATCATCCCGGAGCTGCCGAAGCTGGCACCCACGCGCGTGCTGCGGTCCTACGACTTCTCGTCCGAGCCGGAGTACCGCACGACGGAGTACCTGAACGCCGTCGGTCCGTGGATCGACCTCGCCCTCGTCTCGCTCGGCGGCCTGTCCCGCACGGACACGTGGGCCGAGCTCAGACGCATCGCATCGCACGGGCCGTCGCTCGTGCTGGGGACCCAGGGGGACGATGGTGCGGTGCTGTTCGACGGCGACGCCTACTACTACTCGGACGCGGCGCCGGTGCCCGGTCCGTTCGTGGACACGATGGGATGCGGCGACGCGTACGTCAGCGCGTTCGTGGTTGAATTGCTCCGATCCGGCTGGCGCAGGAATGCGCGGGCCGGCGGCGCCGCTGTTCATCGGTCGATGCGGCGGGCGGCGCAGCACGCCGCGCGGCAATGCACGGTCGAGGGCGCGTTCGGTCACGGGCGCGCGGTCGACCTGGCGGCGCGGGTCGGCTCGTTGCCGCCGGTGACGGCGGGCGACGCGGGCTAGGGCGAAGGCCGCCCCGGATCAGGAAGGGGTGGCGATGTCCACGGAGCGGGACCACCGCACTCCCTCGCCGACGATCTCCGAGGTGGCGGCCGCGGCCGGCGTCGGCCGCGCGACCGTCGCCCGGACCCTCGGCGGCTACGGCTCGGTGAGCCCGAAGACGCGGGACCGCATCCTCGCGGTCGCCAAGGAGCTCGGCTACCGCCCGAACACGATCGCCCGCAGCATGACGACGGGCGAGACGCGGACGCTGGGCGTCGTGCTCGCGGATGTCGGAAACCCGTTCTTCGCAGGGGTGCTGCGCGGCATCAGCGACGCCGCCCGCAAAGCCGACTACGACGTGCTGGTGCTGAGCACCGACGAGAACCTGCAGCTGGAGGCGGCCGCGATCGACGTGCTCGTCGACAAGCAGGTCGACGGGATCGCGCTCGCGCCCGCAGCCGGCCGGTCGGCGTCCCTGCCGCACCTGGAGATCGTCGCCAAGCGCGAGATCCCGCTGGTGCTGCTCGACCGACTCGTGGACACGGTGGATGCGGACGCGGTCGTGATCAACAACCGCGAGGCGTCTCGCCAGGCCGTGCTGTCCCTCATCGAGAAGGGGCACCGGCGGATCGGCTTCGTCTGGGGTCCGGTCACCAACGAGCCGGCGGCCGACGCGGACGACCTGCGCCGCATCCTGGACCACGCGCTGTGGTCGGACGGCGAGCGCCTGCTCGGCTACCTCGAGGCGCTGGAGCACGCGGGCATCCCCTTCGACACGTCGCTTGTCACGCACGTGCTCAAGAACGAGTCGCAGGCCACCAGGGCGGTGCTGGGGATGCTGGCGCTGTCCGACCCGCCGACCGCCATCTTCGCGACCGAGACGGATGCGCTGACCGGCTCGCTGCGCGCCATGCGGCAGCGCGGACTGCGCTGCCCGGAGGACGTGTCGCTGATCGGCTTCGACGACAGCTCGTGGGCGAGTGTGATGACGCCGCCGATGTCGGTCGTCGCCCAGCCCATGCACCAGCTCGGTGAGCTGACAGCCGAGTGCCTGCTCGCCCGCGTCGCGGGCAGCGAGGCGCCCGTGGCCACCCACGTCCTCGAGGCCGACTTCATCGAGCGCGACTCCGTCGCCCCGCCGCCCTCCCGCGCCTAGCCGCTCCCTCCCCTGCGCCCCACCCCACCCACTCTCGGTGACTTGCTCGTTGTTGCGGTCGCCACGCCGTCGCGCGCAGCAACAACGAGCAACTGACGAAAAGGAGGGAGGCGAATGCGAGCCTTTGGGCAGTGTTGATACCGGTACCAAAATCCCGTATAGTCATCGCAATCGGTCGCGCGATGCGACCCACGATCCAAAGACGGGTCAGCGGACGAACCCGACCGCACCGACCCGCACGACGGGAGATGAGCGTGAAGAAGACCAGGACCATCACGGCAGCGGCAGCGGGCGTCATGGCGCTCGCGCTCACCGCCTGCTCCTCCGGCGGCGGCGCCAGCGCCGACATCAGCGCCAAGCCGGACTACTCCGGCAGCATCAGCATCCTCACCGCCGCCGCGGGCGACCCGCTCGGCTCGTACTTCGAGGACCTGGTGAAGGACTACAAGAAGCTCCACCCGGATGTGAAGATCACGCTCGCGCAGGAGACCGACGACAACGCGATCAAGGACAAGGAGAAGGTCCTGATCGGCTCGCAGTCGCTGCCCGACATCTACTTCAGCTACGCCGGCAACTGGGGCGAGAACTTCGCCGCCAACGGCCTCGCGGTCGACCTCACCTCGGTCATCGCGCCGGGCACCGCCTGGGGCGACACCTTCGGCGAGGGATCGCTCAACGCCTTCAAGTACGACGGTAAGTACTACGGCATCCCGCAGTACGTCGACGGCAAGTTCATGGGCTACAACAAGAAGGTCTTCTCCGACCTCGGCCTCGACGTCCCGAAGACGCTTGAAGAGCTGATCTCCGACTGCTCCACCATCAAGGCCGCGGGCATCACGCCGATCGCATTCGGCAACAAGGACGGCTGGCCCGGCCTCCACTACCTCGGCCAGCTCTTCGCCTACGACGTCCCGCAGAAGACCCTCGAGGCCGACCTGCTGCCGAAGACCGCGAAGTACACCGACGAGGGCTACCTGGAGGGCATGAAGCAGTTCCAGGAGCTGGTGACCCAGTGCACCGGCGACGCGGGCAACTCCAACGGCGTCACGTACACGACCGCCCAGCAGCAGCAGTCGACCGGCAAGGCGGCGATGTACTACCAGGAGCTCATCGAGTTCGACTCGGTGAACACCGACGACAGCCAGCTCAAGAAGGACGGCTTCGGCATCTTCCAGCTCCCCGCCGCCGAGGGCGCCAAGGGCGACACCTCGACGCTCGAGGCCGCGCCCGAGGGCTACATGATCAACAAGAAGAGCAAGAACGCCGCGCTCGCCCTCGACTTCATGAAGTTCGTCATGAACAAGAAGAACGCGACCACGCTGTCCTCCCCGCCCTACGGCCAGCCGAGCGCGGTGAAGGATGTGGTGACCGACCAGACGTCGAGCCCGGCCGTCGCCGAGGGCACCAAGCTCGTGAACGACGCGAAGTCGACCGTTGTCTGGCTGGACATGGCCAACGTGCCGTCCGTCGGCGACGCGTGGGTCTCCGTCTCCGAAGGTCTCGTCTCCGGCAGCCTCACCCCCGAGGCCGCGTTGAAGGCCGTGCGACAGGCGTCCGAGAAGGCGAAATGACCACCACCCAGGCGCCACAGGCTCCCGTCCGGCCGCGGATCGACCGCGGCCGGACGGCCCCGGCCCCGGGCGACGTCGCCCCCAAGGCGGCGAAGCGGGGCGCCGCCGCTGGCGCGGCCTGATCTGGCTGGTCCCGGCGCTGGCCGTGCTGGCGATCTTCGTCTACTGGCCGCTCCTCCAGAACATCGTCTTCAGCTTCCTGAAGTGGAACATCTATAGCGGCGACCAGACCTTCGTCGGCGTGGACAACTACGCCGAGCTGGCGCAGGACCCGATCTTCTGGAAGGCCCTCGGCAACAACACCTGGTACGCCGCGATCTCGATCGTCTTCCAGGTCTTCGGCGCCCTCGTCCTCGCCGCGATCGTGGAGAGCGTGCGCAGCGAGCGCTGGCGCAAGGCGTTCCGCGCGATCTACTTCATCCCGTCGGCGATCTCGCTGACCGTCGCCGGCCTGCTGTTCTACTTCATCTACCAGCCGCAGACCGGCCTCCTGAACGTCTTCCTCGCCAACCTCGGCCTCGGCCAGTTCTCGCAGGCGTGGCTCGGCCACGAGGGCACGGCGATCTTCGCGATCATCGCGATGAGCCAGTGGCAGGGCTTCGGCTACAGCGTCCTCCTGTTCTCGGTGGCGCTGCAGCGCATCCCGCAGGAGCTGTACGAGGCCGCGAACCTCGACGGCGTCGGCCCGGTGCGCCGGTTCTTCCAGGTCTCGCTGCCGCTCGTGCGCGAGATGACCGGCCTCATGATGATCGTCACGATCTCCGGCGCCTTCCAGGTCTTCAACGAGGTCATGGTCATGACCAGCGGCGGCCCGAACAACTCCAGCCAGGTGCTCGGCACGTGGCTGTACCACGCCGGCTTCGTCACCAACGACTTCGGCTCGGCCGCCGCGATCGGCGTCGCCATCTTCATCATCACGCTGCTGCTCGCCGCGGCGCAGCTCGGCTACTCGCGCAAGAGGAGAGTGGAATGGTAGCCCTCGCCCGTCTCGGCCGTGGTGTCCGCACCGCCCTCATGTGGGCGCTGCTGATCGCGCTCGCGGTGCTCGTCCTCTATCCGCTGCTGTGGATGGTGACCAACGCCCTCAAGACGAACACCGAGCTGTTCGGCAACCCGTTCGCGCTCCCGACCGAGTGGCTGTGGCAGAACTTCGGCAAGGCGTGGAACCAGGGCGTCGGCGACTTCGTCTTCACGAGCGTTTCGTTGACCGTGCTGGCGACCCTCATCACCGAGCTGATCAGCGCGTGGGCCGCGTACGGGCTGACCCGCATCAACATCCCGCTCAACCGCACCTTCACGGTCATCGTGCTGGCCGGCCTGATGCTCGCGCCGACCGTCGCGCTGATTCCGCTGGTCAAGCTGTTCCAGGCCTGGGGGCTGTACGACACCTTCTTCGGCCTGCTGATCCTCTACACGGCGTTCCGCATCCCATTCACGGTGTTCCTCATCCGCGCGTACATGCTCGACCTGCCGCGCGAGGTGGATGAGGCAGCCTCGATCGACGGCGCCTCGCGTGCCGCGACGTTCTGGCGCATCATCCTGCCGATGAGCATGCCGATCATCGCGACGACGATCGTGCTGAACGTGCTGCAGAACTGGAACGAGTACCTGTTCGCGATGATCTTCACCAGCGGCACCGGCGTGCAGACGCTGCCGGTGGGCCTCGCCGACATGATGTCGAAGAACGGCACCCAGTATCCGGTCGTCTTCGCAGGGATGGTGATGGCCGCCCTCCCGATGGTGATCCTGTTCTTCGTGTGCCAGCGCTACTTCGTGCGCGGTCTCGCCGGCGGCGTGGGCAAGTAGCGGGGTGCGGACGTACCTCGAACTCGTTCGCGTCCCCGGCGTTCTCCGGGTCACGGTCTCGCAGCTCGTCGCGCGCTTCCCGCTCGGGATGCTGTCGCTGGCGGTGCTGCTGTACGTGCGGCACGCGAGCGGGTCGTACGCGCTGGCCGGGCTGGTCGTCGCATGCGTCAGCGTCGGCGAGGCGATCGCGATGCCGCTGGTGAGCCGGTCGGTCGGCGTGCTGGGCATCCGGACGCCGGTGCTCGCCGCCGCGCTGTTGAACGCGACCGGGATGCTCATGCTCGCATTCGGGCCGCCGTCGCCCGCGCTCATGCTGGTGCTCGGCGGGGTGATCGGGGCGTCCGTCCCGCCGCTCATGCCGGTGGTGCGCGCGCTGTACCCGAGGCTGGTGCCGCGACGGGCGGTGCCGGCGCTCTTCGCGCTCGACACCTCGGCGCAGGAGCTGATCTGGATCACCGGCCCGGTCGCCGCCACGCTGCTGAGCGGGGCGGTGTCGACGCAGGCGCCGCTCGCGCTGGCCGCCGCTGTCACGCTCGGCGGGACGGCGTGGTTCCTGCTCACACCGCACATCGCTGGGGTGCGGCTGCCGCGCAGCGAGTCGCGCCCGGGCGTGGTGCTGCTTACGCGGGCCGTCCGGCTGGCGGCCGCCGCGAGCTTCGCGCTCATCGCGTCCTTCGGAGCGCTCGAGCTGGCGCTCATCGCGCGGTTCGACGGCGACAGCGTCCTCGCCGGGGTCGCGATCGCGGTCTCGAGCCTGGGCTCCCTGGTCGGCGGCATCGCCTTCGGCCACCGGCGTATCGGCCCGCGGGCCCTGGCCGCGATCCTGGGAGGGGTCGCCGTGGCGACGGCCGCCGCCGGGCTGGTGCCCGGCATCCCGCTGCTGTACGGCGTGCTGTTCCTGTCGGGCCTGGGATTCGCGCCGTCGCTCGCCGCGCTCTACGCGATGGTGTCGGCCGCGCTGCCGGAGTCGTCCACCCCGGAGGCGTTCGGCTGGCTGAACACGGCCGGCCTGATCGGCGCCGCGACGGGAACGGCCGTCGCCGGCGTCCTCGGCGACGCGCTCGGCCCCGCCGGCCCGTTCGTCGCGGCGACCGTCGCCTCCGTCGCCGCCGCGCTCCTCCCGCTGGCGCCGGGCCTGCGCCCGCGCCCGCCCGCCGCCCCCGCTGACGCGCCTTCGTGACGCCGGCATCTACTGGTCCCAACACGCCGTTACGACACCACCCATAACGGCGTGTCGGGACCACTAGATGGGCATCAGACTGGTGCCCATTGACCCCGCCGTAGAACGACCTGTCAACGGCTGGGATCGGGCGGATTAGGGGGCTCCTCTGGTGGCACACACCAGAAAGGGGAACCCATGTTCTTCCACCGACAGGAGATGCAGCACACCGCGAAGCCGGACAAGCCGGACGCGGTCTACGCCCGCAAGCTGCAGGAGGTGCTGGGCGGCCAGTACGGCGAGATCACCGTCGCCATGCAGTACGGCTTCCAGGCCTGGAACGTCCACATCCCGGGCAAGTACCGTGACCTGCTCTTCGGCATCGGCGCGGAGGAGTTCGGCCACGTCGAGATGCTGGCGGTCATGATCGCGCAGCTGCTGGAGAAGTCCCCGCTCGGGATCACGGAGGACGCCGTCCAGGACGACCCGGTGGTCGCCGCGGTCGTCGGAGGCACCGACGTGCAGCACGCGATCGTAGCGGGCGCGGGTGCGCGTCCCGTCGACAGCAACGGCAACCCGTGGCAGGGCAGCTTCATCACGTCCAGCGGGAACCTGCTGGCCGACTTCACCGCCAACGCCAACGCCGAGATGCAGGGCCGCCTCCAGGTCGCCCGGCTGTACCACATGACCGACGACGCCGGCGTTCGTGACCTGCTCTCGTTCCTGCTGGCGCGCGACACGATGCATCAGAACCAGTGGATCGCCGCCGCCGCCGAACTGCGCGAGGAGGGCGCGGAGGACCTGCCGGTGCCGAGCAACTTCCCGCTCAGCAAGGAGGACCGCGACGTCGCCTACCAGTACATCAACTTCTCCGACGGCCCGGCCGCCGCGGAAGGGCGCTGGGCGAGCGGACCCACGCCCGACGGCAAGGGCGAGTTCACGTATCTCGACGGGCCGCAGGCCACGGTGCCCATGCCGCCGCCGACGCATCCGGACTCGCGCTTCTACGGCACCACCGAGCTGCCGAACACCGTCGAAAAGGTCGCCGGAGCGGTCCAGGACAAGCTGCACAAGGAATGACCGCGCGGGCGGGCGTCATGATGCGGCTTCCTCGTCGTCTGAATGGGTGAGACCCCTTTCCGACGACGAGGAGACACCATGACGTCCGTCCCGCCGGCCCCCAAGCAGCCGACCATCCCTTCCGCGCCCGGGTACGGCGCTGCCGGCTACCCGCCCGCGCCACAGCCGGCGAGTCCTTCGACGAATGCGCTCGCGATCGTCGCCTTCGTCTGCTCTTTCGTCGTCGCGCTCGCCGGCATCATCTGCGGCCACATCGCGCTTTCGCAGATCAAGCGGACGGGGAGAGCGGCCGCGGCCTCGCACTGGCCGCGGTCATCATCGGCTATTGCTCCCTCGCGCTGACAGCGGTCCTCGGCTTCTTCTTCATCGTCCTCATCGCCGCCGCGGCGACCGCCGGAGGCGCGAGCTACTACGGCTAGTCGTCACTCCTCATGCGGCACCTTCGCATCACGTGGAACGTGCCCAGGGCGGTGTTCGCCCGCATCGCGGATGACCATCTCCGCGGTGGGATCGGTCCAGAGATCATCGTCCACGGCGCGCTGAGCGTCTGCCACTGCTTCCCCTACACGACTGAGTGAGTAGCGACTCAGCGCCTCGGCTCGACTCAGCGGCCGAGCGTCGCCTCAGGGCCTTCGCCGTACTGGGCGCGATAGCCGCGTGTGAAGCGGTCGAGGTCGGCGAAGCCCCAGCGTCCGGCGAGCTCCGCCAGATCGGTGGACGTGGGATCGGAGACCAGCAGGTCGGTGCGGGCGGCGGACAGCCGCACGGTCCAGAGGTAGCTGCGAGCGGTCGTGCCGTGGTGGGCGCGGAAGGCCGCATTCAGCTGGGTGATCGTGATGCCGGCCGCGTTCGCGATGTCGCCGACCGTGATCGGCAGCGAGGCGTGGTCGTCGATGAAGCGCACGGCAAGGCGGTGCTTCTCCTGCAGCGCTGCCGCAGAGAGCGGCCGCTCGGCTGGATCGGCACTGAGAGGGAAGCACTGCAGCGCCGCCATGGCGAGCGTGTGGAAGAGGCTCGCCCGCACCAACGGGTGGCGGAACGTGCCCGACTCCATGTATTCGGACGCCACCGTCGCGGCGGTCATCATGTACTCGGCGCGCCGCGGGTCGATCGTCTCGGCCGAGCCGAAGACCACCGGGCCCTCATGACCGAACGCGGTGGCCGCCACATCCCGCAGCACATCAGGGGAGAGGAAGATGTTCACTACGTCGCTGTCCCGGGCGTAACAGGTGAAGTCATGCCCTGGCCGGATGAGGAAGGGCGCGCGCGAACCGAATCCGCGCTCGCCGTCGATCTCCCAGCGGTAGACGTCGCTCTTGACGTTGACGATGACGACGTCGTCGAAGTCGCCGGACGTCTCCCATTCACCCCCGATCGCGTAGCGGGCGACCGAGAACGACGGATCGATCACCTGATCGACCTCGAAAGCGAAGTCGTTCTGGGGGAGCTGCGCGAACTCGAACCGCCCCCGGCGGCAGCCATCGCCGCATCCGCCTCCTCCGGGTCGGAGGTGTGGCTGTGCAGGCGCGTGATATCAGCCATCCGTCAACGCTATCCCGAGCCCCTGACAGTGACCAGGGGACGAGTCAGTCCGCGTGACCGAGCACGTGGACCGGGATCCCGAACGACAGCGCGATGCACAGGATGCCGGCGAAGAACACCAGCCCCTGGAACGCGGGCAGCGTGTCCGCGAGCCCGAGCAGGAAGATTCCCACCAGGAACAGCAGGAAGCACAGGATGAACGCGATCACGTCGCCCATAGGTCACTTCTTCTTTCGCGCGGCCGCGCTCTCGCGGCGGTTGGCCTTCTTGATCTCGTCGACCAGCTCGTCCTTCGTCATCCGGGTGCGCCCGGAGATGTCGAGACGCTTCGCGACGTCGAGCAGGTGGCTTTTGGACGCGTTCGCGTCGACGCCCTCCTGCGTGCTCGCCTTCGTGTTCCGACCCCCGCGGCCTTGCGGTCCGAGGGTCCGTTCTGCGCTTTGCGCTCCCAGTGGTCGCCCACCTTCTCGTACTCGTGCTTCAGCGCGGAGAAGGCGGTGCGGTGGGCCCGCTCGCCCTCGCCGTACTCCTTGACCGCGGAGTCGTGCGCCTTCGACCAGAGCGCCTGCGCGTGCTTCTCGGAGCGCTCGAGGGTGGAGGGAAGCTCCTCTGATGCGGGCATGATCCTGTGGTACTCCTTCCGCCGCCGGTGGGGCTAGTACTCCTCCACAGCTACCCCTCTCAGACGAGTTTTCAACGGGTTCGTTGCCGCCCGGCAGGCGCGCGTACCCTCCGCTGCAGTCTGGAACGACCGACCGAGGGAGACAACATGAAGGCCATCGTGTGGCACGGCGTCGGAGACATCCGTCTCGACGACGTTCCCGATCCCACCATCCAGGAGCCGACGGATGCGATCGTCCGCATCACGACCAGCGCGATCTGCGGCACCGACCTGCACATGATCCGCGGCACCATGGCGGGCATGAAGGAGGGCACCGTCTTAGGCCACGAGGCCGTCGGCATCGTCGAAGAGGTGGGGGACGCCGTGCGCGGCTTCTCGCCCGGCGACCGCGTCATCGTCTGCTCCACCATCTCCTGCGGCGTCTGCCCGCAGTGTCGCGCCGGCAACACGGCGCAGTGCGACGTCGCCAACCCGAACGGCCCGTCGGCGGGCACGTCCTTCTTCGGCGGTCCCGAAACGACCGGCCCGGTGAACGGTCTGCAGGCGCAGTACGCCCGCGTGCCGTGGGCGCAGCACACGCTCATCCCTCTGCCGGAGGCGGTGAGCGACGAGCAGGCGATCCTGCTGTCCGACATCTTCCCGACCGCGTGGTTCGGGGCAGAGCTCGCCGGTGTGAAGAAGGGGGACACCGTAGCGGTCTTCGGCGCCGGGATCGTCGGCCAGCTGGCGATCGCGTCCGCGTTCCGCCAGGGCGCAGGGCGCGTGTTCGCCGTCGACGGCATCGAGACCCGCCTGGCTCAGGCGCTCGCGCAGAACGCCGAGATCGTCGACTTCAATCGCGAGGCGCCGGTCGACACCATCCTCGAACTCACCCGCGGCGCCGGAGTGGACGCCGTGATCGACGCGGTCGGCGTCGACGCGCAGCGGCCCAAGACCGGCCCGGCAGCGGAGCAGACCGCCGAGCAGGTGCCTCAGTTCGAGGAAGCGCAGCAGGAGGTCGCGCCCGAGACCAACCCGCAGGGCGACCAGTGGGTGCCGGGCGACGCGCCGACGCTCGTCTCGCAGTGGGCGGTCGAATCGGTGGCGAAGGCCGGCCGCATCGGCATCATCGGCGTCTACTCGCCGCAGCTCGCGCACTACCCGATCGGCGCGGCGATGAACAAGAACCTCACCGTACGCATGGGGAACTGCAACCACCGGGCGGTCACGCCGCCGCTGATCGATCTCGTCGCAGCCGGGCTCTTCGACCCCACGCCGTTCATCACGCAGGAGGTCGGGGCGGTGGATGCGCTCGAGGCCTACGAGAGCTTCGATCGACGCGAGGAGGGGTGGCTGAAGACGATCCTCGACCCGTCGGCGTGATCGGTGGGGATACCGTGGAGGCGTGACCGACGACCATGAGCCCTCGCCTACGCTGTCCGCCGTGGTCACCGTCGACAAGCGCGGTCCTGGCGCCGCCGACGGGCCCACCTTCGTCCTCATCCACGGCATCGGGGTCAGCTCGCGCTACTTCGAGCGGCTGGTGCCGGCGCTCGCCGAGGAGGGGCGCGTCGTCGCGGTCGACCTTCCGGGCTTCGGAAAGGCGCGGGAGCTCCGGCGGGTGCGGGGCTTCTCGATCGAGGAGTTCGCCGACGCGGTGGCGTTCGCGCTCGACGGGCTCGGGATCGTGGATGCGGTGATCGTCGGGCACTCGATGGGCACGCAGGTGGCGATCGCGCTCGCCGACCGCCGCCCGGACCTCGTCCAGGGCCTCGCCCTCCTCGGACCGGTGATGGCCCCGCAGGATCGCAACGCGCTCAAGGCGGGGCTGCTTCTGGGCATCGACATGTTCCGGGAGGACGCGCGCGGCAACCGGATCGTGATCGGCGATTACCTGCACTGCGGCATCCGGTGGTACCTCGCCACGCTCCCCGCCATGCTCGCGTTCGAGACCGAACGCGAGCTGGAACAGTGCCGGGTGCCTGTCGTCGTCATCCGCGGGGCCCGTGACCCGATCGCGCGCGACCCGTGGGTGGGGCAGCTGGCGACGAGCAGCGGAGGGGCGGGCACGTCCGTCCCCGGCGTCGCCCACCTCGTCATGCACGGCGCGCCCTGGCGCACCGCCGCCCTCATCCGGCAGGGAGCGGCGGTGCCGAGGTGAAGCGGACGCTCCTCCGCAAGGCGGGCGTGGTGGCCCTCGACTACCTGTACGCGGGCCGTTACCAGCTCCGCGCGCTGCTCGACCGCAGCACACCGGACGCGCTGGTGGCCGGCAGCGGGCACCGCGTACCCGTCGTCCTGCTGCCGGGCATCTTCGAGACCTGGCGGTTCCTGCGTCCGCTGAGCCAGCACATCCACGCCACCGGCCACCCGGTCCACGTCGTCACCGGCCTCGGCGACAACAGGATGTCGGTGCCGGAGGGCGCTGCCCTGGTCACCCGCCACCTCGAGCAGCACGACCTCCACGACGTGGTGATCGTCGCGCACAGCAAGGGCGGCCTCGTCGCGAAGTACCTCATGGGGATGCCCGACTCCGGCCCGCGCATCCGCACGGCCATCACCGTCGGGACGCCGTTCGCCGGGTCGTCGCTCGCACGCTTCATCCCGCTCCCCAGCGTCCGCGCGCTCATGCCCAACACTCCGGGCCTTCTGCGGCTGGCGCTCAGCCGGGCGGTGAACGCGCAGATCGTGTCGGTCTGGGGCTGGTTCGACCCGCACGTCCCCGGCGGCAGCAGGCTGGAGGGCGCGCGCAACATCGAGCTCGACGTCGGCGGCCACTTTCGCATCCTGGCCCGGCCGGAGCTGCTGGCCGTCGTCGACGAGGTGCTGGCCGCCACCGACTGACCCCTGTCGCACTCGGGGGCACCGGCGTTACCCTGCCGCTCAGAACGGCCACCGGGGAGGAATCATGCACGACCGCGTCCACCGAACCCGTGGGGCAGCCGCGGCCACGATCGTCCTCGCGGCGGTGCTCGCGCTCGCCGGCTGCGCAGGGACCCCGAGCGGGGCCGCCGTCGTCGGCCGCTGGGGCTCGACGTCGTCCGGCCAGCCCAACCTCGACATCCAGAACGACGGCACGTTCTCGGGCAGTGACGGCTGCAACCGGCTGAGCGGTCAGGGCCAGATCGACGGCGACGAGATCACCTTCGGGTCCATCGCCTCCACGATGATGGCGTGCGAGGGTGTCGACACGTGGCTGAGCAAGGCCGCGACGGGGAACGTCAGCGGCGACACGATGACCGTCCTCGACGACGGCGGAAGCAAGATCGGCACCTTGAAGCGGTCCGGGTCCTGAGCCGAATCGGTGTCTAGCCACACCGACGACCGCGTGATTAGCGTGTGGCCTGCCGCGCCCGGCCATGCCCGACCGGGAGGTGGATCACGAGCCGTCGAGGAGTGAAGCAATGACCATCGCCGAGGACAAGAAGGCGGCCACGAAACCGCCCACCACCGCTTACACCGGGTTCAACGACCGCACGCAGCTCAACCCGATCTTCGCCCGCCCGGGTGAGGCCACCGATCTGCCGGTTGATCGCATTCCCCCCACGGAGTCGCTGCCGGAGACCGCGTACTGGGTCGTCCATGACGAGTCGATGCTCGACGGGAACGCCCGCCTCAACCTGGCGACGTTCGTCGGCACGTGGATGGACGAGTACGCCGCCCGCCTCTACTCCGAGTCCGCCGACAAGAACATGATCGACAAGGACGAGTACCCGCAGACGGCCGCGATCGAGACCCGCTGCTGGAAGATCGTCGCGGGGCTGTGGAACTCCCCCGACCCGGAGAAGTCGATCGGCACCTCCACCATCGGCTCGTCCGAGGCGTGCATGCTCGGCGGCCTCGCCCTCAAGCGCCGTTGGCAGCTCGCGCGCAAGGCCGCGGGCAAGCCGTACGACAAGCCGAACCTCATCATGTCGAGCGCCGTGCAGGTCTGCTGGGAGAAGTTCTGCAACTACTGGGACGTCGAGCCGCGCTACGTGCCGATCAGCGACGACCACAAGGTGCTCGACGGCCACGATCTCGACAAGTACGTCGACGAGAACACGATCGGCGTCGTCGCGATCATGGGTGTGACCTACACCGGGATGTACGAGCCGGTCGACCAGATCGCGGCGGCGCTCGACCGCATCCAGGAGGAGACCGGCCTCGACATCAAGATCCACGTCGACGGCGCCTCCGGCGGCATGATCGCGCCGTTCCTGCAGCCGAACCTGGAGTGGGACTTCCGGGTCGACCGCGTGGTCTCGATCAGCACCTCGGCCCACAAGTACGGCCTCGTGTACCCGGGTCTCGGCTGGGTGGTCTGGAAGACCGTCGACGACCTGCCCTCCGACCTCGTCTTCGACGTGACCTACCTCGGCGGCCACATGCCGACGTTCGCGCTGAACTTCTCCCGCCCGGGCGCGCAGGTGCTGCTGCAGTACTACCTGTTCCTGCGCCTCGGATTCGACGGCTACTACCGCGTCCAGAAGGCGTCTCAGGATGTGGCGCTCTACCTCTCGAGCGAGATCGCCAAGATGCCCGCCTTCGAGCTGTGGAACGACGGCTCGGACATCCCGGTCTTCGCCTGGCAGCTGAAGAAAGGGCACACCGACAAGTGGAACCTCTACCACCTGTCCGAGCGGCTGCGGCTGAAGGGGTGGCTCATCCCTGCGTACCCGATGCCGGACGACCTGAGCGACCTCACGGTCCAGCGCATCGTCGTCCGCAACGGCCTGAGCCGCAACCTCGCCGAGTCGCTGGTGATCGACATCCGGGAGGCGGCCGATTACTTGGACGCGCTCGAGGCGCCCATGCCCACGGAAGGCCAGACGCACTCCTTCACCCACTGAGTGCTGAACGCGCTCGCAGCGCAGAGCGGAGCAGACCATGACCGCACCCACCGAGCCGCACAAGCACGCGGCGGCCCCGCAGCGCGCCGACGGTACGCCTGCGCCCTCCGTCGACCACGTAAAGCCGCACCCGTTCGGCACCGTGACGCACAAGCCGGCGATCGGCGCGCCGGCCACGACCTCGACGAAGTTCATGAGCGTGATGCAGCTCGCCATCCTGACCGTCGTCGCCGTGGCTTCGCTCCGCAGCCTGCCCGCCATGGCCGGGTACGGTCTCGGTTCGGTGACGCTGTTCATCATCCCGGCGATCTTCTTCCTCATCCCGGTGGCGCTGGTCGCCGCCGAGCTCGCAACGGGGTGGAAGGGCGGTGTGTTCACCTGGGTCAGGAAGGCGTTCGGCGAACGCTGGGGTTTCCAGGCGATCTGGCTGCAGTGGGTGCAGAACGTCGTCTGGTATCCGACGCAGATCGCGTTCATCGCGGCCTCGCTGGCGTTCGTCTTCCTCGACCCGAACCTGGCGAACTCCGGCTTCTATACCGCGGTCGTGATCCTGGTCATCTACTGGTTCTCGACGTTCATCACCCTGCGCGGAGGCAACCTGTTCGCGAAGGTCGGGTCCTGGTCCGGTCTCGCCGGGACGATCTTCCCGGGCGTGCTGCTCATCCTGTTCGGCATCATCTGGCTGGCGACGGGCAACACCAGCCAGGCGCCGATGCAGGCGTCCGACATCATCCCGCCGTTCACCGGAATCGCATCCATCGTGCTCATCGTCTCCAACGTGCTCGCCTACGCGGGCATGGAGGTGAACGCCGTGCACGCCAACGACATGAAGAACCCGGGCAGCGGCTACCCGAAGACGGTGCTGATCTCGTCCATCCTGATCCTCGGCATCTTCATCTTCCCGACCATCGCGATCGCCGTCGCGGTACCGTCGAGCAAGCTCGGGCTGACCACCGGCATCAATCTCGCCTTCCAGACGTACTTCGATGCCTGGGGGATGGGCTGGGCGACGCCGATCATCTCCCTGCTGATCGCGCTCGGCGCGTTCGCGTCGGTCGTGACGTGGATCGCCGGTCCGAGCCGCGGTCTGCTGGCGGCGGCCCGGTCCGGCTACCTGCCGACCTTCCTGCAACGGAGGAACAAGGCCGGGGTGCAGGTCGGCATCCTGAATGTGCAGGGGATCGTGGTGACCCTGCTCGCGGCGCTGTTCATCTTCGTGCCGAACATCAACACGGCGTTCATCCTGCTCGTGGACATGGCGGCCGCGCTGTACCTGATCATGTACATGCTGATGTTCGCGGCGGCCATGAGGTTGCGCCGGACGCATCCCGAGGTGAAGCGGACCTACCGCACCCCCGCGATGGGCCTCATCGCGACGATCGGCTTCATCGCGTGCTTCGCGGCCTTCGCGCTGGGGTTCGTCCCGCCGGCCGGGTTCGCCGCAGGGGCTCCGGGATGGGCGTACCCGCTGCTGGTCGCCGTGGTGGTCGTCATCCTCGGCGTGCCTCCCCTCATCTTCTACGCGGCGCGCAAGCCGCACTGGGATCAGCGGACCGCCGAGGAGAAGGCGACCTTCGACGACGTGCTGGTCAACCCCGGCGAGACGACGCCGAACCGCGCCCGCCCAGCCCCCAGCCGCCGAGCACAGGAAAAACGTCGCCTATCGGCTGAATAGGCGACGCTTTCCCTGGGCTCGCGGGCCGGTCAGGCGGCCGCAGCGGCGGTGTACGCGCCAGCCGCCAGGTCCTCGAGCAGGGTCGGGCCGACCGGCTCCCAGCCGAGGCGCGCGCGGGTGAGGGCGCTCGAGGCGGGGATGTCGGCCCCGAAGAACATCCCGATCCAGCCGAAGTGCGATGACGCGTCGGCGGGGTCGATGGAGGCGATGGGCACGCCGACCGCCGCGCCGATGGCCTCCGCGATCGTGCGGGCCGCGATGCCCTCCTCGGCGACCGCGTGCACCACCCGCGCCGCGTCCGGGTCCTCGAGCGCGAGGCGGATGAGGCGGGCGACGTCGCTGCGGTGCACCGCAGGCCAGCGGTTGGAGCCGTCGCCGACGTAGCCGGCCACGCCCTTCTCGCGGGCGATCGCGGTCAGCACCGCCGTGAAGCCGTGGTCGCCGTGCCCGTGCACGGTCGGCGCGAAACGCAGGGCGACCGGGCGGATGCCGCGGTCGGCCGCCGCGAAGGCAAGCGCCTCGGCACCGCCGCGCGGAGCGTCCGGACCGCTGAAGGGTGCCGGGTCCTCCTCGGTGGCCAGGCGCCCGGGCGTGAGCATGGCCACGCCAGAGGCGAACAGCAGAGGCTTGCCGGTGCCCTCCAGGGCGTCGACGAAGGTCTCCATGACCGCGCGCTCGGTGGCGGCCGCGCCCGCCATGTCCGAGAAGTCGTGCTTGAACCCGAGGTGGATGACCGCGTCCGCCGCCTCGGCCTGCTCGCGGAGGGTGTCCAGCGAGTCGAGGTCGCTCAGCACGGGCGTGGCGCCCGCGGAGCGGACCTTCGCGGCCGATCGCTCGGACCGGGCCATCCCGGCGACCTCATGCCCGGCCCCGACGAGCTCGGGGACGGTGGCGGAGCCGATCCATCCGGATGCTCCTGTGACGAATACGCGCATGCTGCGCTCCTCCCAATGTCATGTCAGAGAATGACGTCAGCGACTGACATCACCATAACACCGATGTCAGACGCTGTCATCACTACACTGGAGCTGTGGGACGCTGGGAGCCGGGAGCACGCGAACGCCTCGTGGAGGCGGCGCTCGACCTCTTCGCGGACCCCGGATTCGAGCAGACGACGGTCGCCGACATCGCCGCGCGCGCCGGCGTGACCGAGCGCACGTTCTTCCGCCACTTCGCGGACAAGCGCGAGGTGCTGTTCGCCGGTTCCGACGAGTTCCAGACCGGCGTGCTCGCCGCGATCGAGGCCGCCCCGGCCGGGCTGTCGCCGCT
The DNA here is from genome assembly GCF_050632865.1 of Leifsonia poae. GTDB lineage: Bacteria > Actinomycetota > Actinomycetes > Actinomycetales > Microbacteriaceae > Leifsonia > Leifsonia poae_B. Next base: position 857,524 of record NZ_JBODSA010000003.1, read on the forward strand.
GGAGGTCGCGTCGGCCGGCATGGAGGCGGCGGCCGCCCTCCTGCAGAGCCGGCCCGACCGCGAGTTCCCGCGCCGCCGGGCCGCGGCGATCGCGGCCAATCGGAGCCTCCAGGAGCGCGAACTGCTGAAGCTCGCGACGGTGGCGGCCGAGTCGGCGCGCGCGTTGGAGTCACGCGGCGTGCCCGCGATGGAGGCGTCCGTCGCCGCGGAGGCCGCGATGGCGGCGTTCCGGCTCGCTTTCGAGCGCTGGGTGGCCGCGTCCGAGGCGCTGGATCTGCGGCAGTTGGTGCGCGAGCGGGTGGCTGCCTTCCGCGCGCTAGCGTGAGGCGAGAGCGCTCGAATGCAAGCGCACCCGAGCTGACTGCTGAGCGATGCCGCCGCGAGCATGAGGCAGTGAACCTCCGAAACGCGAAAGCGAGGGGTGCCCGATGCGGGCACCCCTCGCCGAGGGTGGTTACTGCTTAGGCGTTCGCCGCGGCTGCCTTGGCCTTCTTGCGACGCGCGAGCACGCCGCCACCGATACCGGCGGCTCCGAGCAGCGCAATGCCCGCAATCGCCGGGGCGATCACCGGGATGTCGACGATCTGCGTGCCGACGATCTGGGCGACGCCGGTGGTGGGGATGGTCTGCACGCCGGCAGCCGTGGTCACGGTGCCACCGGCCGTGACAGCCTCCACCGGGCCGTTGTACCCCACCGGAACCAGGGCGGTGGTGCGGACGAGGATGGTGTCGCCCGGGTTCAGGGGCACCTGGTACGAAGCCGTGTTACCGGCGCCGTCAAGCACGGGGCCGGAGCACTTGACCTGCGACGCGGAGATCCAGGTGCACTTGATGTAGGAGGGCTGTGCCGTGTACTGCTGCGTGATCCGGATGTTTCCTCCCGTGCCGTTGTATCCGCCGGTGGTGCCAGCCTGGAACTGAACGCCTGCGGGCGCGTTCAAAGTGAGATCGACGCCCGACGCGGTGGTGGCTGCGCCGTTGTACACCATGGTGAAGTTGAGCGCGCCGGCGGTGCCCGGCGTCTGGGGCGTCACCGAGACGGTGCCCGGCTCCCACAGGTTGGCCGCGTTGGCCGGGACGGCTGCGAGGGCCGCGCCGCCGACGGCCAGCGTGGTGCCGAGCACGGCACCCGCGATGGTGCGCTTGAGTGAGTTCTTCATGAGAGTCCTTTCGGGACGACTAGGGATCCAGTGCGAGTGATTCGGGATGCGACCGGATGCGAGTTCATATCTAGAGACGCAGCAGATGCGCCGTTATGACGCCGATCTATGTATTTCTTAGATTGGTTCGCGCTCGGTGGCTGCTGCGCTTTTGGAGAGCTCGTCCCGCTTGCCCCGCCATCACCGCTGAGAATGGAAAACGCCGTGCACCGGGCTCGCCCTGCGGATCGCGACCATCTCGTCATCGCGGTTACAAGCAACCTCAGCTCGTGACGGTGATCCTTCTCGGCAGCTACGCTGCCGTTCTGCGCCGTAGAGTCCGCGGAAGCGACCCAAGCCTCAGGGGCGACCAGCGGCGATCGCGGCCAACCGCACCTGCAGGAGCGCGAGCTGCTGAAGCTCGCAATGGCGGCGTTCCGTCTCGCTTTCGAGCGGTGGGTGACCGCGCCCGCGGCGCTGGATCTGGCGGAGTTGGTGCGGGGGCGGGTGGCTGCCTTCCGCGCGCTAGCGTGAGCCTTTCCGCCCACTCGAAACTCGAGTGTTCCAGGGCTTGCCACGCTCCTACCCGGTGGGATGATGACCCCCATGGATGAGCCCCAGACGGCCGCCGTCACCGGCCTGGCGTACAGCGCCCCCGCCCCGCACCCGCACCACCATCACGGCTGGTGGTGGAAAACCCTGCTCACCGGGCTCGCCCTGTGGATTCTGACGATCGTCGTCACGGCGGTCACCGGCAACACGAACCTGATCCCGACGCTGATCCTGCTCGGCAGCTTCCTGGTGCCGTTCTGCGTGGTGCTGTTCGCGATCGAGCGCGTCACCGGCAGCATCAGCTCCCTGCAGCTCGTGCTCGCGTTCTTCATCGGCGGCATCTTCGGCGTCCTCGGCGCCTCCCTGCTCGAGGTGAACCTGCACCAGAGCTGGGGCCTCTACCTGCTCGTCGGGCTCATCGAGGAGTTCGTCAAGGCGGTGCTCTTGATCATCATCGGCTGGCGCGTCGTGCCGAAGACTGCAACGCAGGGTGCACTGCTAGGTGCGACCGTCGGCGCAGGCTTCGCCGCCTTCGAGTCGGCAGGATACGCGTTCAACGCGGCGATCACCTCCCGCGGAATCGACCTCATCGCGCTGCTGCAGACCGAGGTGCTGCGCGCCATCCTCGCTCCGGTGGGTCACGTGCTGTGGACGGCCGTGCTCGGCGCGGTGCTGTTCGGCGCGGCTCGCGGGCGCACGCGCTTCCGCTTCTCGATCTGGATCGTCGTGACGTACCTCGGCGTCTCGGTCCTGCACGGGCTCTGGGACTCGGCTGGAGACCTCGCCGCCGTCATCGCGCTGATCGCCAACGGCCGCGCGCTGGAGGAACTGACGACAGCCGGGGGACTCACGGCGGAGACGGCGAATGCGGTGACGGCTCTGGCGGGCATCCTGTACTTCGTGGTGCTGGTCGTGGTCGCCGCGGGCGGCCTGCTGACGCTGTGGCTGATCCTGCGGCACTACCGTCGGGCCGAGCACGCGCGGCTCAGGGAGCAGCCGATCGTCTGAGCGGCCTCACTACAACGGCAACGAGGGGCCCCTTGCGGAAGCCCCTCGTCTTGACGGGAAGGTCAGGCGTCAGCCGCGGCCTTCTTCTTGCGGCGGACGGTGAACACCGTGCCACCGACACCCGCCGCACCCAGCAGGGCGATGCCCGCGATGGCCGGGGCGATTACCGGGGTGTCGACGATGTCACCCCAGGTGGTGAGGTAGGACACGCTCGCGACGACGTTCTCGGCGACGCCAGTCGAGGCGGGCGTGGCGCTCTTCATGGTCCAGGTGGTGGTGCCCTGGGCGTCTACGTCGGCCGTCGTCATGAACCCGCGGAATCCGGTCGGGATCGAAGATGTCGGGTAATCGATCGTGATATCGATCGTGGTGGGGTTGACCTTCGTGAAGTGGTAGGTGGCAATACCGAGCGTGAGGGTTGCCTTGCCGCTGCCGTCGAAGTTGATCGGGTAGCCGGTGCTGGTGAAGTAGTTCGTGAAGGCGACGTTGTTGCCGGAAATCGTCTGCGTGTACGTGACGCTGTTCAGCGGCTCGGAGAAAGTCGCAGGCACAAACTGAATCGAATTGGCGCCGACCGCCTCGGCCTGGTTGGCCGGAGTGCTCGGGACGACGGTCACCACCGGGTTGCCCCACGTGGTGAGGTAGGACACGCTCGCGACGACGTTCTCGGCGACGCCGGTCGAGGCGGGCGTGGCGCTCTTCATGGTCCAGGTGGTGGTGCCCCGGGCGTCCACGTCGGCCGTCGTCATGAACCCGCGGAATCCGGTCGGGATCGAAGGTGTCGGGTAATCGATCGTGATATCGATCGTGGTGGGGTTGACCTTCGTGAAGTGGTAGGTGGCAATACCGAGCGTGAGGGTTGCCTTGCCGCTGCCGTCGAAGGTGATCGGGTAGCCGGTGCTGGTGAAGTAGTTCCTGAAGGCGACGTTGTTGCCGGAAATCGTCTGCGTGTACGTGACGCTGTTCAGCGGCTCGGAGAAAGTCGCAGGCACAAACTGAATCGAATTGGCGCCGACGGCTTCGGTCAGGTCGGCCGGAGGGTTCGGGATGACGGTGCTCACGGCTGCGTTGGCGGGGATGGCCGCGATCGCGATTCCGCCCATCGCGAGAGTAATGCCGAGCACCGCGCCCGCGATGGTTCGCTTGAAGGACATCTTCACGGGTGATCCTTTCGAGGAGGCATGTCGTCCGGCTCGGGTTATCCGATGGTTCGTGTGCCGGGTTCATACCTAGAGACCGCGAAGCCCCCTCCCCCTAACGGGTCACTCCTCCGTCAGCGCCTCCTGCGCCTCCTTCGGCAGCTTCCGCACCTTCGTGCGCCGCTTGCGCCGGTCCGGGATCATCGACCGCATCTCCTCCAGCCGGCCGAAGCACAGCAGGCGGTCGCCCGACTCCAGCACCACGCCGCTGCGCGGGTTCGGAATGACGGAGGTGCCGCGGTGCAACGTCAGCACCGAGATGTCGCGGTCGGCGAGGCCAGAGTCGCGGAGCATCTTGCCGACGAGGTCCGCGTTGGTGTGAACGAGGAGTTCGGCGACGCCGTAGCCGGTCGAGACGCTGAGCCGCTGGCGCACGTCGATCTCGGGGAAAGCGACCTGGTTGTCGATGAAGTCGATGATCGCGCCCGCCACATCCAGGCCGGTCGCGCGCTCGATGCCCTCCAAACCCGGCGAGGAGTTGACCTCCATCACCAGGGGGCCGTCCTTGCCCTCGAGCATGTCGACGCCGGCGACGCGCAGCCCCATGATCTGGGCCGACCGCACCGCGGCCTCCTCGAACTCCGGAGTGAGCGTCACCTTCTCGACCGTTCCACCGCGGTGCACGTTGGAGCGGAACTCGTCGCCGCTCGCCACGCGCCGCATCGCCGCGACGACCCGGTCGCCCACGACGAGCGCGCGAATGTCGCGCCCGCGGCTCTCCGCGATGAAGCTCTGGATGAGGACGTTCTGCTTCGTCGAGTGCAGCGTCTCGATGATCGACTCCGCGATCTTCGCCTCCGGCGCCAGGATGACGCCGATGCCCTGGGTGCCCTCCAGCAGCTTGATGACGACCGGCGCCCCGCCGACGCGCTCGATCGCCATCTGCACGTCGGCACGGCTGTTCACGAACGCCGTGCGCGGCATCCCGATGTTGTGGCGCGACAGGATCTGCGTCGCGCGGAGTTTGTCGCGCGAGTTCGTGATGCCGTTCGCGGTGTTCGGCGTGTACACGTCCATCTGCTCGAACTGCCGTACGACGGCCGTGCCGTAGTACGTGATCGAGTTGCCGATGCGCGGCAGGATGGCGTCGTAGTCGGACAGCAGCCGCCCGCGGTACTGCAGGTCGGGCTCCTCGCCCGAGAGGTCGATCGCGAAGCGCAGGGTGTTGAGCACTTTCACGTTGTGGCCGCGGCTCTCGGCCGCCGAGCGCAGGCGCTGCGTCGAGTACGCGTGCGGGGCGCGCGAGAGGATGGCGAGTTTCACTGGGGGAGCTCCTGCGAAGGTGGGGAATGGCCGACACCCATCTAAACACTGGAACGCTCGCCCGGCTGAATGCAAAACAGCGGGGGCGCCGGTCGGCGCCCCCGCTGTGGGAGGAGGAAGGTCAGGCGTTGGCCTGGGCCTTCTTGCGGCGGCCGAGGGCGATGCCGCCGCCGGCACCTGCGGCGCCGAGCAGGGCGATGCCCGCGAGCGCCGGAGCGATCACCGGGGTGTCGACGAACTCACCCCAGGTGACGACCTTGGTCACCGTGGGCGCGCCGGTCAGGGTCTCAGCGACGCCGGTCGAGGACGGGGTGACGGACTCGAGCTTCCAGATGAACGTGCCCTGCGCGGTGGGGGAACTGTTGGTAGCCGCGAGGTCATTGAGGTACGCCCTGGTCACCGGGCTCGCGTAGGCGAGGGTGACGCGCACGCTCGTCGGCGAGAGCTTGGTGATCGTGTACACGTTGGCGCCAGACGTCGCGGTTCCCACGTTGCCCGTCCAGGTCACCGGCTGGTTGTTGATCGTGTCGTTGAGGGAGAAGCCGGTTCCGACGCCCTGGACCGTGTACGTGACGGAGCTGACAGGTGCATCGAACTCGTAGATGCCCTGCTGGTTGAACGTCTGCCCGGGGTTCAGTGCGACGGCGCCGATGTAGTCGCCGACGACATCCTTCACCGTTGCGGAAGTAGTGGCGCTGGCGGGAAGGGCCGCCAGGGCGGCGCCGCCGACGGCGAGGCTTGTGCCGAGCACGGCTGCGGCAATCGTGCGGGTGATGGTCTTCTTCATGAGTGAGTGTGGCTTTCTGATCGGTTGGATTCGTTGTGGCCATCGGTGAGCCGGGCCATCACTTGAAGAGACGCGCGATCGGGCGATTGATGACGCGAAATGCGAAAATTGCTTGCATTTCGGGGACTGGTGCGTCTGGCAGTCTGGTTCCGGCGAATTTCACGGGCAGGGTGAGCATCCGCGTCGGGTCTCGGGCCGGATGTGGTGACCGCCGAGTGCGCGGTGCACGATCGCCGCTTGGTGCTTGACATGTGGGCATGGCGGGCGGTGTGCCCCGATGACGAAAACAGCGGGGGCGCCGACCGGCGCCCCCGCTGTGGGAGTAGGAAGGTCAGGCGTTGGCCTGGGCCTTCTTGCGGCGGCTGAGGGCGATGCCGCCGCCGGCGCCCGCGGCACCGAGCAGGGCGATGCCCGCGATGAGCGGGGCGATCACCGGGGTGTCAACGAAGTTTCCCCAGGTGACGACCTTGGTCACCTTGGGCGCGCCAGTGATCGCCTCGGCAACTCCAGTCGAAGACGGGGTGACGGACTCAACATTCCAGGTGAACGTGCCCTGAGCGGTCGGAGAAGTATTGATGGGGTCCATAATGAAGAGATTCATCGTCGTCCCCGGGTTGTTGTAGTCGATAGTGATTCGGGTGGACGTCGGTGAGAGCTTGGTGAACGTGAACTTTCCGGTTCCCGTCGTGACGGTTGCGCTGTTGTTCGCATCCCAGTTCACCGTCTGACCTGCGAAAACATCGCTGAGTGCGAAGCCCGTTCCGACGCCCTGGACCGTGTAGGTGACGGATTTCACGGGGGTGGAGAAGTCGTAGATGCCCGTGTGGTTGAACTTGGTCCCGGGGTTCAGTGCGACGGTGCCAACGTAGTCGCCGGTGGTGCCCTGCACCGTAACGGTGGTGGCAGCGCTCGCGGGGAGGGCCGCCAGGGCGGCGCCGCCAACAGCGAGAGTCGTGCCGAGCACGGCTGCGGCAAGGGTGCGGGTGATGGTCTTCTTCATGAGTGTGGCTTTCTGATCGTTCGGATGAGATGTGGCCATCGGTGAGCCGGGCCATTCACTTGAAGAGACCGTGCACTCGGGCGAGTGGTAACGCGAAGATCCGTCGAACTACTTGCATTCAGCGATATCCGCGGCGACTACACGCAAAACAGCGGGGGCGCCGGCCGGCGCCCCGCTGAGGGAGGAGGGCAGGTCAGGCGTTGGCCTTGGCCTTCGCGCGGCGGCTGAGGGCGATGCCGCCGCCTGCGCCCGCGGCGCCCAGCAGGGCGATGCCCGCGATCAGCGGTGCGATCACCGGGGTGTCGACGAAGTTGCCCCAGGTGACGACCTTGGTCACCGTGGGAGCGCTGGCGGCGCTGACTGCAACACCAGTCGAGACCGGCGTCACGGACTCGAGCTTCCAGGTGAACGTGCCCTGGGCCGTCGGCGAGGTGTTTGTCGAGTTCAGGGTGAACAGATTCACCTTGTTCATCACCGGGTTGACCCAGTCGATGGTGACGCGAAGCGAGGTCGGAGAGATCTTGGTGAAGGTGTACTTGTTTCCGGAGCCTACGGTGACACTTGCCGTGTTGTTGACCCAGTTGAGCGGATAGCTGGAGAACTGGGTGTCGTCCAGCGCGAAGCCGGTGCCGGTGCCGGTGACGGTGTAAGTGACGGACTTGACTTGCTCGGAGAAGTTGTAGACCCCGTAGTGGTTGAACGGGCTCCCGGGGTTCAGCGGGACGGCGCCGATGTAATTGCCGGTGGTGCCGTCCACCGTCACGGTGGTGGCCGCGCTGGCGGGAGGGCCGCCAGTGCGGCGCCGCCGACGGCGAGGGTCGTGCCGAGCACGGCGGCGGCGACGGTGCGGGTGATGGTCTTCTTCATGAGTGAGTGTGGCTTTCTGATCGTTTGGATGAGAGGTGGCCATCGGTGGGCCGGGCCATTCACTGGAAGAGACCGTGTACTCGGGCGATTGATAACGCGAAGACCCATCGATTCACATGCATCCAGCGGGCTGGCGTGTCTCGCGGCGTCGCTCCTGAGAAGATGGCGGGGTGGCCGACATCCCTTCGAACATCGACACGGCAGCCTCACGCACGGTCGGCTGGCGTGAATGGGTGAGCCTCCCCGGCATCCCGGTGCCGTGGATCAAGGTGAAGGTGGACACGGGCGCTCGCAGCTCCTCGCTCCACGCCTTCGACATCGAAGAGCTGCCCGGAGACCGGGTGCGCTTCCAGGTGCACCCGTGGCAGGACTCCGACCGGGATGCGGTGACCGCCGAGTGCGCGGTGCACGACCGGCGTGTGGTGCGCAGCTCGTCCGGTCACACCGAGGAGCGGATCGTCGTGCTGCTCGACCTCGTGCTCGGCGGCCGGACCGTGCTCGCCGAGACCACGCTGACGAACCGAGACCAGATGGGGTTCCGGATGCTCGTGGGCCGCGAGGCGCTGCGTCAGGGCTTCGTCGTCGACCCGGCGCGCTCGTTCCTGGGCGGGCGGGCGCCCCGCGAGGTTCGCCGCCGTAACCGCGGGCGCGAGTTGGGCTGAGTCAACGGCTGAGGCCGGTCCGCCACTGGACCGCCGCACGCGGCGCGGTCTGCGGCGTCGCGATGGCCGACCACCCGAAGATGTCGAAGCTCGGCCCGATCGGGATGCTCCCCTGCTCATACGCGTACAGCCGCCCGAGCACCTGCGCCGGCTGCGACACCCCCGGGCAGTACGGGCTGACGAACGTCTCGGCGTTCACTTGGAGCGCGGCGAGCGGCAGGCCCATCGTCGCCAGGCGGTGGTACCAGTCCACGCGATCGGCGATCGTGTTCCCGGCCGCTCCGCCGACCTCCAGGCACGGACGCGACAGACCGTCCTGGAGGTCGAGCCACAGGCGTCCGCCGGTCGCGGACTGGACCGCGCTGAGGTACGACCGCAGGTTCGCCGGCACAACCGTCCCCTGCCCGTCGACCGAGACCTGCGCCCAGGAGCGGTCCAGAGCGGGCGACCAGAGGAAGGCGCGGCCCGGCCGGATCCCGGAGAGGGCTGCGACCAGGCGCTTCTGGTAGTCCAGGTAATCTGCCCGCAGGACGGAGGGGACGATCCGCGGGGGTGCCGGATAGGCGAACGAGTCGGCGTACATCAGCGGCGCGAGGAACGCCTCCCAGCTCAGATACCAGTCGACGCGGACGGACGGATACCGCGCCACGAAAGCCGCGGCCGCCCGGGTGGACGCGGCCAGGTGCGCCGACCGCAGGGCCGGGGAGGCGATGCCCTCGACGTAGGGGCTCCAATACGACGGGGCGCCGGCAGGCGCCGGCGGCTCGAGCAGGGTCCCGACGAAGACGTGGTCGAAGGCAGCGCGCGGGCCGCCCGGCAGGTACGGCGCGACCGCGTCCAGCACGCCCGTGAACAGTGGCGACCCGTTGCCGGACGCCGGGGCGATGTCCTGCAGCACCAGGTTCTGGATGAAGCCGGGTCGCGACGGGTCCCGGTGGTGGAGGCGGATGTCCTCCAGCACGGCGGCGAGCCGGGCGCTGCCGCCGGTCTGGCTCGCGACGGACGAGACCTGCACCATGACGGACATGCGCTGCGGCTGCCAGCCCACGGGCGCGGTGGTCGCGGCGGTGGCGGCCGGGCCGGCGAGGAGGGTGGCGGCGACGACCGCGACCGCACCTCCCGCTGCGAGCCAGCGCATCCCGGATGCGGATCTGCGGGTCATGTGGTGCACCTCCTGCCCGGCGGCGTCGCCGGGGACGAAGGAGAGTCGAACACGGGACGGGCCGATCTCGAAAGTCGCCTCTCCGGGGCCGTCAGCCGGCCGCCTCCAACCCCAGTTCCCGCCGCCAGTGCGTCAGGAACTCCGCACCGGCGTCGTCGTGGATGGCGTCGCCGATCGTGATCACCTCGTACGGCCGGTCGAGCACGCCGTCGGCGGGGCGCACGTCCACGTGGGCGACCTCGTAGCCGGCGTCGTGCACGAAGTCGGCCATCTTGTAGTCGCTGCGGGAGTCGCCGATGGAGCGCCAGCGCCGCGGCAGCGGGCCGCGCGCGGCGAAGTAGTCGAAGGCGCGCTGGGCGCCGCGGTCCTTGTCGAGCAGCACGGACTCGATGTCCGTGGAGATGATCGTCGGGTCGATGCGGAACGGCACGGCGCCGGAGGCGTCCGGCGCGACGCGATCGCGGTACGAGAGCCCGACGCCGAGTCCGGTGAGCACGTCGAACGCGGCGTCCTGGAATCGGCCCTGCGCCTCGGCGTAGGTGTCCGCGTCCACGTCGGTGCGCTGCTCCACGGAGATCATCGCGCGCTTCGTCTCGTCGAAGAACATGGTGTCGGCGAAGCTGTCACGCACCAGGCGGCGCACCGCATCCACCGCCTCCGGCGTGAAGGCGACCGACTCGTCGACGGTGACCTCTCCCATCCCGTCGCCGGTGATCGGCGCCCACGCGCCGCCCTTCTCGAAGACGCCGAACATGCGCGCGCCGTGCTGGCCGAGCGCGTCGCCGAGTCCTGCGTCGCACAGCGGCGTGACCACCTGGTTGCGGATGAAGTCGCCCGACCGCCCGGTGATGAACGCGATCGGGACGCCCGCCGCGGCCATCGACACCAGGTCGGTGACGATGCTGCGGATAGCGATGGTGCGGGTGACGGGGCTCGCGAGCGGACCGTCGACGTCGAAGAGGAGGCCGAGATTGTGCACGGTCCCATTCTCTCGCTGCGACAATGGACGCATGTCGCAGCCCGAACCCGCAGCCTCCCCGCTGTGGCATCCGGAGGCGCCGAGCACCGTCGTCGAGGGTGACAATCTGTCGGTGCTGGCGGAGCTGCCCGACGGCGCGTTCCGGCTGATCTACCTCGACCCGCCGTTCAACACGGGGCGCCCGCAGGCGCGGCAGACCCTCACCTCGGTGCGGTCGGAGGGCGGCGCGGGCAGCGTGATCGGCTTCAAGGGACGCAGCTACGAGCGGATCAAGGGCGACCTGCTCAGCTACGACGACCGGTTCGAGGACTACTGGGGCTTCCTGGAGCCGCGGCTCATCGAGGCCTGGCGGGTCCTGGCCGACGACGGGACGCTGTACCTCCACCTCGACTACCGCGAGTCGCATTACGCCAAGGTGCTGCTGGATGCGCTGTTCGGGCGGGAGTCGTTCCTCAACGAGATCATCTGGGCCTACGACTATGGCGCGAAGCCGAAGAACCGCTGGCCGGCGAAGCACGACACGATCCTGGTCTACGTGAAGGATCCGGCCGCCTACCACTTCGACTCGGCCGCGGTCGAGCGCGAGCCGTACATGGCGCCCGGACTGGTCACTCCCGAGAAGGCGCAGCTGGGCAAGCTGCCGACGGACGTGTGGTGGCACACGATCGTGTCGCCGACCGGGCGTGAGAAGACCGGGTACCCGACGCAGAAGCCGGAGGGCGTGCTCCGGCGCATCGTGCAGGCGTCGAGCCGGGAGGGTGACTGGGTGCTCGACTTCTTCGCGGGCAGCGGCACGACCGGGGCGGTGGCCGCGGGGCTCGGGCGGCGGTTCCTTCTCGTGGACAGCAATCCGGCCGCGATCGAGGTCATGCGCGCGCGGCTCGGCGGCGGCGACGGCGGCGTCCGCTTCGTCTGACTCGGATCACCCCGGATGCTCGACGTGCGCCTTGAGGGCGCGCATCGTCCTCCGGCTCTCGGCGGCGGCCATCCGCACGAGCACGGGCTGCATGGCACGGAAGACGCCGTGCGTGGTCAGCTCGCCGACGCGAGTGACCCGGGTGGACGCTGCCGTGCCGTGGACCGCGTAGCGGATGTCCGCATCCACCCGGCCGGAGCGCACCGCCTGATGGAAGTGCAGCATCCGGTCGGGCTCGTCATCGATCAGGCGCCCGCTCATCCGGCCGACCGTCGTGGTGTCCACGTACCCCTGCGGGCCGCCCGTGCGGGTGCCGCGGTACACGATCGAGGGCCGCAGCCACCCCGGGTACGAGTCGAGCGTGCGGATCGCCAGGTACACGTCGTGCGGCGGCGCGTCGATCTCGATGGTGTTCTCGATGCGTCTCATGCGGCTGGTCTACTCCTCTCCACAGGCGTCGGGCGAGCGTAGTTCTGCCCCTCTTGAGCGTTCGTCCGGGAATCTCAGGGTCGGTTGTGGAAGGGTTGAAGGCACTATGCGATCGAGCCTCCGCGCCCTCCCCTTCCTCTGGGGTGCGCTCGTGTCCGCGGTGCTGTTCGTCGCCGTGTACCTGGTCTTCGTGCAGAGCTACATCGGTCAGGTGATCGACGAGCGGGCCTTCGCCGGCGCGGACGCGTGGAAGGGCGACGTGATCGACTTCGCACATGCCTTCCTCGACGCGCTGCCGGTGGCGTCCGTGGTCATCGGGGCGGTCGTCGCGATCGTCATCGTGCTGGTGCGGCGCAACTGGCTGGTGTTCGCGGTCGCGGTCGGCGCGGCGGTCGCCGCGAACGTGAGCACGCAGGTGCTGAAGTACACCGTCCTCTCCCGGCCCGAGAAGGGCGTGGATGTGGGGCTCTCGAACTCCCTCCCGTCCGGTCACACGGCGGTCGCCGCGTCCGCTGCGCTGGTCGTGTTCCTGTTGTCGTCCCCGCGGTTCCGTCCGCTCGCCGCGGTGGTCGGCTCGGTCTTCACGGTCGCCGCGGGCGCGTCCACTCTGGTGGAGCAGTGGCACCGGCCGAGCGACGTCGTCGCCGGCATGCTGGTGGTCGCGTTCTGGGGCAGCGTGGCAGGCATAGTGCTCTCGGGCCTGCGCCTGCCCGGCGCCGAGCCGCCCGTGCGCAGCAAGCTGTGGCCGCTCGTCTGGGTCGGCGGCCTCTGCGGGCTGGGCTCGGTCATCGCGTTGGCGGTGACCTATTTCTCGGCGCAGTCCGGGACCGAGCACCTGTTCATCGCATACGCGGGCGGGGTCGCGGCGATCGTCGCGACCGGCTTCGTGATCGCGGCGACCGGCAACCGGCTGTACCGGCGCCTGGCCTGATCGGGCCGCGCCCTGCCGGTCCTACAGCCAGACGCGAAGCGGCGCCGGGGCCGAGCGCAGACACGGGATGCGCCGCTCGACCAGCGCGGAGACGGACAGCGCCCGTGCGGCATTCGGCCACGCGATGACGACGACGCTGAGGCCGAGCATCACCGGGTACTGCCAGATCAGCTGATCCGCCGACCAGTACAGCAGCAGCGTCAGCACCGACATCAGCGCCGCCGCCCGGGTGAGGACACCCAGGATGAGCGCGACGCCGAGCGCCGTCTCCAGAAGGGGCATGGCGACGCCGAACAGAGCGGGCGCCGGGCGCATGACCGTATCCGCGAAGGCCGCGAAGTACCCGGGAACGCGCGAGTTCGTCGCGGCGCCGTGGATCACGAACTCGATGTCGGCCGCGCCGAAGCCGGCGCGGTACTTGAGCAGGCCCTCCAGCAGCCACAGGATGCCGAGGGCGACCCTCGCCGCGCCCCCGAGGAGGGCGGGAGCGGCGAGGGTCGCGGTCGTCGGACGGGTCCTCACGAGAGGGATGCCGCCCCGAAGACCGCCTTGGCCTTGTCGCAGTGCACGACCACGTCGGTGAACTTCGAAGCGTCCACACCGTTCAGCTCGAAGGTCTGGCTCGCCTGGTTGTAGGCGACGCCCTTGATCTCCTTGCCGGCGGCGACCGCGGCCTCATCGGTGCCGTTGGCGAGGTAGAGGTGCAGGTCGGGGCCCTCGTCGGACGAGAAGCCCGAGAGCGTGATGGTGTCTCCGCTGATCGTGACAGTGCCGGCGACCTTCTTGTCGTTCAAGCCGGAGAAGGTGCCGGTCCGCGTGGCCGCCGACGTGGACGTGGTCGAGGACGACGACGAAGTGGCCGACGGCGTCGAGGTCGCGGCGTCGGAGCCTGCGCTGCAGGCGGTCAGTCCGGCGGCGAGGGCCACGGCGGCCGCGGCGAGGGCGAGGGTCTTGCGCATCTGTGTATCTCCTTGTGCTGCCCCGGCGCGGTGCCGAGGCGTGACGACGCTAACAACGCGAAAGCCCCTGAGGATCAGACATTTCATCCCCGTAATAACTCAGCTTCGGCGGCTCCCTCCACGCGAGAATGACCTCATGATCGCCGCTCCCCAGCTCACGGCGATGATCGTCGAGGACGACCCCACCGTCCTCGGCGTCGTGAGCGACTACCTCGCCTCCGCCGGCTACCGGGTGAAGGCGTTCGCCGACGGCGCGAGCGGGCGGCGCGCGCTCGCCGGGGGCCTGCCGGACGTGCTCATCCTCGACCGGATGCTGCCCGGCGTCAGCGGAGACGAGCTCTGCCGGATCGCCCGCGAGCGCGACGACCGCCTCCCGATCCTCATGCTCACGGCGCTCGACCGTGTGGACGACCGCATCGAGGGGCTGGAGCACGGGGCGGACGACTACCTCGCCAAGCCGTTCTCGCTGCGCGAGCTCCTGCTCCGGGTCAACGCGATGCTCCGCAGGGCGCGGGCACCGCGTCCGACGGCCGCGTTCGAGGTCGGTCCGTTCCGGGTCGACCCGGTGCGGAGGACCGTCTGGGCGGCGGGACGTGAGCTGCTTCTGACCGCTCGCGAGTTCGAGTTGTTCCACTACTTCCTGACCAACCCCGGCCGCGTCGTCACCCGCGAGGAGGTGCTGCGCGACGTGTGGGGCTGGAACTTCGGCGACCCCTCGACCGTGACCGTCCACATCCGTCGCCTCCGCGAGAAGATCGAGCCCGCGCCGCACGAGCCGCGTCACCTGCTCACGGTGTGGGGCGAGGGCTACCGGTTCGCGACCGCGGGAGAAACGTCGTGAACGGCTCGGACTTCTGGTTCATCGTCGTCGTGACGCTGGGCTGCACTGCCGGCGTCTTCATCGTGGCGGCGGTGGTGTTGCGGCTGTCGCGGCGCGCATCCTTCGCCTGGCGGATCGCGATCGTCGTCGCGTCCACCATCGTGTCGATCGCGTGCTCCACCCTGGCGATCGCCGTGGGCATGTACTTCACGCCGCACGATCTGACGGTGCTGCTGTGGATCCTGGCCGTGTCTGCTGTGTTCAGCATGACCGGCGCCTGGCTGGTCGCCCGGGGGCTGCGCCGGTCGCTGGCGACGGTCGCCGCCTCGGCGCGCCGCCTCGGCGACGGTGAGATCGTGCAGAGCGCCGCCGCATCGCGTGAGGTCGCGGCGATGTCCGCGGAGCTCGCCACGACATCCGTCCGCCTCGCCGATGCGCGCGCTGAGCTGGAGCGGCTGGATGCGGCCCGCAGCGCGTTCTTCGCGTGGATCTCGCACGACCTCCGGACGCCGCTGACCGGTGTCCGGGCCCTCGCCGAGTCGCTGGAGGACGGCATGGCCGGCGATCCGGCCGACGCCGGTCGTCGCATCCGGCAGCAGGCCGACGCGATGAGCCGGATGGTGGACGACCTGTTCGAGCTGTCGCGCCTGCAGAGCGGCACGCTGCGGCCGCAGCAGGAGGAGGTCGTGCTGCTCGACGCCGTGTCCGACGCCGTCGCCGACGTGCGGGTGCTCGCGGAGGCCCGAGACGTGCGGGTGGCCCATCGGCGGGTGGAGGGCGCGACGGTCCGGGCCGACCCGTACCTCCTGGGGAGGGTTCTGACGAACCTTCTCGGGAACGCCGTCCGCCATGCCCCGCGCGGGAGCGTGGTCGAGATCTCGGCGGTCCCGTCCGCCGGCGACGTCGTCATCGGCGTCCTGGACAGCGGCCCCGGTGTGCCCGGGGACGACCTCGAGCGGATGTTCGAAGCCGGCTGGCTTGCCGACCCGGCCCGGACGCCCGGCCGGGCCGGATCGTCGGGTGCCGGCCTCGGGCTGGCCATCGTGCGCGCCATCATGGAGGCGCACGGCGGGACGGTGCGCGCGCAGCGCACGCCGGACGGATTCCTCGTCGCAGCGACGCTGCCGCGTGAGATCCCCGTCAGCGGGTGAAGAACTCGCGAAGCGCGGCGGCCAACTCCTCGGGTGCCTCCTCGGCGACGTGGTGGCCGGAGTCGATCCCGTGCCCGCGGACGTCGTCCGCCCAGTCGCGCCAGATCGCGACCGGGTCGCCGAACAGCTGTTCCAGGTCGTCCCGCTCCGACCAGAGCACGAGCAGCGGCATCGTGAGGCGCCGGGCAGCGGCACGGTCGGCCTCCTCGTCGGCGCGGTCGACCGTCAGCCCGGCGCGGTAGTCCTCGAGCATCGCGCGCACGACCTCCGGGCGGTGCACCGCCTCCCGGCGTTCCGCGAAGTTCTCCGCCCCCATCGCCTGCGGATCGCCGCCGTACCAGGAGTCCGGGTCCGCACCGATCACCCGCTCCGGGACATCCGGCTGAGCGAAGAAGAACCAGTGGTACCAGGCGGTGGCGAACTCGGGCGTGATGCGGTCGAGGTGTTCGACGATCGGGACGCAGTCGAGCAGGGCGACGCGGCGCACCGCCTCCGGGTGGTCCATCGCGAGCCGGAATGCGACGTAGCTTCCCCGGTCGTGGCCGACGAGGTCGAAGCGGTCGTGGCCGAGGCTGCGCATGACGGCGAGGATGTCGTCCGCCAGGGCGCGTTTCGACGCCTGCGCGTGGTCGGGCCGTGGCGCCGGAGCGGTCGACCGGCCGTAGCCCCGAAGGTCGGGCACCACGACCGTGAAGCCGTCCGCGGCGAGCAGCGGCGCGACGCGGTGCCAGGTCGCGCCGGTCCGCGGGTGGCCGTGGAGCAGCACGAGCGGCGGTCCCTCGCCGCCGTGGCGGACGTGGATGCGCGCGTCGCCGACGTCGACGTCGGTCGTCAGGAACCCGTCGAACACGTGCCCGGGCTCAGGCCTTCGCGCGCAGGTTCTCCGCGATCTTCGCGAGGGACCCGTCGAGCGACTGCTGCATCCCGTCGAACTCCTGCGTGGTGTGGATGGTGAGCTCGACGCCGTCGTCGGTGATCCGCAGCGAGCCGTGATAGTCGTGCGGGCCGGGCGCCGACCAGGTGATCTCGCGGGCCGCGCGGTCGACGTCGAACGCGGCCTCGGACGTCACCGTCTCGTCGCTCCCGTCCTGGTCGGCGTCGACGTGCGCGGTCGTCTCGACCTTGCCGTCGGGCAGCTCATGCGCCTCGGTCACGCGCGGGAAGTAGGCGGGCAGGTTCTCCGGGTCGGAGACGTAGTCGAAGTACTCGTCGGCGTCACCATCGAGCGGCCGGTGGGCGGTATACGTTGGCATGCCGCGACGGTACGCCTGCACACGTCGACCGCAACCGCCGCCCGCGTTCGCGAGCGACAGCTCATCGGCGACGAGACGTCACCACTCGATGGTCGGGCACGGCGGTGGAGGGCGTGGATGCTGTGGCCGGCCGGGCGCGACGGCTTGCGACGGCCGCATCCACGGCTATAACCGCAAGGGTCAGCCCGCACACGGCGGCGGAACAGCCGATGAGGACGGCCGGCCCGAGCGGAGCGACCAGCCCCGCCGCGGCGACGCCGAGCGCGCTGCCTCCGACTTTGATCCCGGCCACGGTCGCGAAGACGCGGGCCGCCGCGCCCGGGGGCGAGTACTCGGTGCGTGCGGCGAGCGTTGCAGCGAACAGGGCCGAGCTCGCCGCGCCGATGAGCGTGAAGGCGACGCCGCCGATGAGGCCGCCCGCGGTCGGGAACGGGAGGGCGAGGAGCGGCGCGAGGAGCGCGACGCCCGCGATGACGACGCCGGTTCTCACCAGCCGTTCGGGGTCGCCGGTGAGCGGGCGGGCGATGAGGAGGAGGGAGGCGAGAAGCCCGCCCGCTCCGTACAGCGACATGAGCACGGCGGCGGTGGCCGGGGGCGCCCCGCGCTGGCCGGCCAGTGCGGTCGCGATGAGCGGGGCCGCGGCGAGGGCGGTCGCGGAGCCGATGGTCGCGACGGTGGTGCGGCGCAGCGGCGCGGACGTCACGAGGAGGCGGAGGACGCTCCCCTCCGGTTGGGCCGGGCCGTGTTGAGCGTTCGCGGGCAGCCAGAGCACGATCGCGGCCGCGACGAGCAGGAGCGCGGCGGTCGCGCCGAGCGCGCCGACCGGGTTGAGTGCGGCCGCGAGCACCGCGACGGCGGCGGGACCGACGGTCGCGGAGACGCCGTACGTCAGCGCGTCGAGCGCCTGTCCGCGCCGCTGGGTGCGGCTGCGGGTGTCGCCCGCGTCTGATGGCGCGGTAGCGCTGGGGGTGTCGCCTGTCTCTGATGGCGCGGTAGCGCTGCGGTTGTCGCCTGCGTCTGACGGCGCGGTACCGCTGCGCCGGTCGTGCTCTTGTGGGGAGGCCTCGGCATCCTGCCCGTGCCGCAGAATGCGGCTGCGCGCGTCCGAGACATCCGTCGGCGCGGTGTCGTCGCGCCGCTGGGTGCGCCCGCGGTTGTCGCCGGCGGCCGCCGGTGGAGGGCCGTCGCGCCGGTCGCGCTCTTGCGTGGCGACGACGGCATCCGGGCCGCGCCGCTCAAGGCGGCTGCGCGCGTCGCTGGTGTCCGCCGACGCGGTGCCGTCGCGCCGGTCATGGCCACGAGTGCCGGCCACTATCCCCGCCAGCCGGCTGCTCAGTCCTCCAGTCACCAGCGGCCCGGCGCAGCCCGCCGCCGCCAACGCAACGGCCGCTCCCGCCACCGACACCGGCAGCAGCATCGCCGCCCCAGCGACGAACACCGCGTACCAGACGAAGGCCGCCGCGAGCACCGGCCCCGGCTGGCTCCGTCCATCCAGCAGCCGACCCGCGAGCGGCCCGATGAGGTGGGGCACCGTCAGCGCCGCAGCGAGCAGTCCGCCTGCGGCCGGCCCCGCCACGGTCGTCCCGGCGAGGACGGCCGCCACGATGGCGCCCGCGTCCGCCGACCGGGCGGCCACCGCCGCCGAGACGTACACGAGGACGCCGCCGCTCCGCCCGCTCATGCAGCACACCTTGCTCGTCCTCGCGTCACCTGTCAAGATGGTGACGTGGCTTTCGAGTTCGTTGCCGGGAACCTCGCGCTCGACTTCGTCGCGACAGTCGCCGAGCGGCGCACGGCGGCCGAGGAGCGCGTTCCGACGCCCGATTCCCTCGCGCGCTGGTTCGCCGACGCCGGGCTCGTGGACGCGCCTCCCGCCATCGACCAGCCCGGCTACCGGCGGGCGATCGCCTTGCGCGAGACCATCTGGTCGCTCCTGACCGCCGACGCAGCCCTACCTCTTGCCGGCACCGCCGTCGCCGAGCTGAACCGCTACGCCTCCGCGCCCCTCCCCGCCGCGGCGCTGGGCGTCGACCGCACCGTCGCCACGGCCGGCGACCTCGCCGCCTGCCTCGCCGCCGTCGGCCGTGCGGCCGTGGACGCCTTCCGTCCCGAGAACGCCGCGCACCTCAAGTGGTGCGAGGGCACCGACTGCACGCGCCCGTTCCTCGACGCGTCCCGCGCCGGCAATCGCCGCTGGTGCGGCATGGCCGGCTGCGGCGACCGCGCCAAGGCCGCCGCCTACCGAGCCCGCCGCCGCTCCGCCCGCGCCTGACCCCGCCACCGCCGCCCCGAAGTGCAGCTAGTTGCAGTCGACACGCCGCGTCGCACCGCAACAACGTGCACTTCGGCGTCTCCGCTTCTTGATGCGGCTGGGCGCTACGCGCGTGAAGTGTAGCTAAGTGCGGTCGACACGCCGCTGGGCTGCGCAACTACCTGCACTTCGGGCCGGGCCCTCCGCCCGCGCGTGACCCCGCCACCGCCGCACCGACGTGCAGCTTGTTGCGGTCGACACGCCGCGGGGCTCCGCGACTACCTGCACTTCGCGAGAGGGCGCGCGCGGGCGGAGAGCGCGCGTCAGCTGGACTGCCGCACCACGAGCTCGGTCGGCAGCAGCGTGACCCGCTCCACCGACTCGCCCGCGAGCCGGCGCACCAGCACCCGGGCCATCGCCTCGCCGAGCCCGATCGATGGCTGGTGCACCGTCGTCAGCGGCGGCGTCGACATGAGTCCGAAGCTGTCGTCGTCATAGCCGACCACCGCGATGTCGCCCGGGATGCTCAGCCCGGCCTCGTGGATTGCCGAGTACGCCCCGGCCGCCATCTGGTCGTTCGCGGCGAACAGTCCGTCGATCGGGCGCCCCTCCGCGAGCAGCCGGCGCATCGCCTCCAGCCCCGACGCGGGCGAGAAGTCGCCGTACGCGACCATCGACGCGTCCAGTCCCGCCGCATCCATCGCCTGTCGCCAGCCTGTGTACCTATCGAGGCCGGCGGGCATGTCCTGCGGCCCCGTGATCAGCGCGATGTTTCGACGGCCACGGTCGATCAGATGCGCCGTGGCGACTTGAGCCCCGGCGACGTTGTCCACGTCCACGTAATACGACGCGTGCTCGCTCTCGCTGACCGGGCGCCCGCCGAACACCAGCGGGAGGGAGGCGCCGAGCTGGGCGTAGGAGTGGTCACCCGAGTGGTGGGAAACCACCAGCGCGCCATCCACATTGCCGCCCATCAGGTAGCGCCGCGTCTTGTCGGGGTTCGTCTCGGACGAGATGACCATGTTGAGCGTGAACTCGGTGTCGGCGAGGCTCAGCGCGACGCCCTGGACGATGGAGGCGAAGAACGGGTCGGCGAAGACCTTGGCCGTCGACTCCGGCACCACCAGAGCGATCACCTGCGTCCGCCGCGAGGCGAGCGACCGGGCGGCGCGGTTGGGGACGTAGTTGAGGTCGGCGATCGCGCGTTCGACCGCGGCGACGACCTCCGCCGTCACCTTCGGCGACCCGTTGACGACGCGCGACACGGTCGCGCGTGAGACGCCGGCGCGCGCGGCGACGGCCTCCAGGGTGGGAACCGCGCGCCCTGCGATCTGCTCCGTCGTCATCGGGTGGTCTCCTCGTCGCTCGCGTCCATGCTAGACGCGGGACGGGGCGGCCTCCTCGACGACCTCGCCCTCGCGCGCCGCCGCGATCACCTGAGCGAACGCCAGACCCGAGTCCTTGACGGTCCGCTCCTGCGTCTCGTAGTCCACGCAGACGATCCCGAACCGCTTCGCGTATCCCCACGCCCACTCGAAGTTGTCGAGCAGCGACCACACGAAGTAGCCGCGCACGTCGGCGCCCTCGTCGATGGCCCGGCCGACCGCGTCGATGTGGGCCAGGACGTACGCGGTCCGGTCGGCGTCGTGCACCGCGCCGTCCTCCGCCACGTCGTCGTCGTAGGCGGCGCCGTTCTCGGTGATGTACAGCGGCGGCAGGGTGGGATAGTCGCGGGTGAGCCGCACGAGCAGCGCGCGCAGCCCATCCGGGTTCACCTCCCAGCCCATCGCTGTGGTCGGCAGGTGCCGCGACGGGAAGGTCACGTACTCGCTGCCGACGAACGGCGAGGAGGTGGGACGCGGCGTGGGCACGACCGGCGCCGGGTCATCCGTCGGCGCGGGATGCCCGCTCACGTTGTCGTCGTGGTAGTGGTTCACGCCGAGGAAGTCGATCGGCTGCGCGATGGTCGCCAGGTCGCCGTCGTGCACGAGCTCGTCGAACCGGTGCTCGCGCACATCCTCCAGCACGTCCGCCGGGTAGGCGCCGAGCAGCAGGGGCTCGAGGTACATCCGGTTCCACAGTCCATCGATGCGGCGGGCGGCCTCCCGGTCCACGGGATCCGTCGGGTCGTTCGGGACGGCCGTGGTCAGGTTGAGCGTGATGCCGACGCGCAGCGAGTCCGCCCGGCCGGTCGCTCCGGCCATCGAGCGCAGCTCGGAGACCGCCAGCCCGTGCGCCAGGTGCTGGTGGTGCAGCGCCGCGAGGCCGGCGCGCGGCTCCTGCCGCCCGGGGGCGTGCTCACCGCCCGCATAGCCGATCAGCGACGAGCACAGCGGCTCGTTGAACGTCGTCCAGTTGTCGACCCGGTCGCCGAGCGCGTCGTACACGGCGACCGCGTAGTCGCGGAACCGGTAGGCGGTGTCGCGGTTCGCCCACCCGCCCTTCTCCTCGAGGGCCTGCGGCAGGTCCCAGTGATAGAGCGTCAGCCAGGGCAGGATGCCGGCGCCGAGGAGTTCGTCCACGAGCCGGTCGTAGAACGCCAGCCCGGCCTCGTTGACGAAGCGGTCGCCCGGCTTCACGCGCGCCCAAGACGTGGAGAAGCGGTACGACTGCAGGCCGAGGGACGCCATGAGGGCGACGTCCTCCGGCATCCGGTGGTAGTGGTCGACCGCGACCTCGGGGTGTCCCCGCCGGCGATCGCGCCGGGGACGCGCGCGAACGCATCCCAGATCGAGTCCTCCTTGCCGTCCTCGTGGGCGGCGCCCTCGATCTGCGCGGCGGCGGTGGCCGATCCCCAGAGGAAGCCGGCGGGCCAGGTGCGGTTCATTCTCAGCCTTTCACCGCGCCGGCCATGATGCCGGAGACCAGCTGCCGGCCGGCGAGCACGAAGAGGATCAGCAGGGGGATGGTGGCGAGCACGGCGCCGGCGAGCACGATCGAGTAGTCGACGTACTTCGCCGACTGCAGCTGGCTCAGGGCGACCTGCAGGGTCGGGTTCTGCGGGGCGACGAGCAGTGGCCAGAGGTAGTCCGTCCACGCGGTCATGAAGGTGAAGAGGCCGAGGATCGCCATCGCCGGTCGTGCGGCGGGGACGCCGACGTGCCAGAAGGTGCGGATCATGTTCGCACCGTCCACCCGCGCCGCCTCGATCAGCTCCTCGGGGATCACATCCACGAGGTACTGGCGCATGAAGAACACCCCGAACGCCGTCACCAGGGTCGGCACGATCACCGCGCCGAGCGTCCCGGTCCAGCCGAACTGCTTCATCACCATGAACAGCGGGATGATGCCGAGCTGTGTCGGGACGGCCAGCGTCGCGACGACGAACACCATCAGCCCCTCGCGACCGCGGAAGCGCAGCTTGGCGAACGCGTAGCCGGCGAGCGTCGAGAACGCGACGACCGACAGCGTGATGACCGACGCGACGATGATCGAGTTGCCGAGCGCCAGCCAGAACGGGACGGTGTCGAGCACCTGGCCGACGTTGGTCCAGAACTGCCCGCCCGGGAGGAACGGCGGCCAGGTCGAGGTCAGCACCGTGCTGTCGCTGGATCCTGCGACGAACGACCACCACAGCGGGTATGCGCCGCCGAGGAAGATGGCGAGCAGGATGCCGTAGGTCAGGAAGCCGGGCCGGCGGTCGATCCCCAGCGCCTTGCGCTTGGGCGCCCGGGCCGGGCGGGCGGCGGTGGCGGTCACAGGTTCTTCTCCTCGCTCGCAGCGGCCAGGATGCGCGACGCCTGCAGGCGCCTCGCCGTGCGTTTGCGGTGCAGGCGGGTCTCGGTGGAGGCGATCCGGCGCGAGATCAGGAAGTTGAGCACGCCGAAGATCACGATGAGCAGGAACAGCAGCCAGGCGACGGCCGAGGCCTTGCCGAAGTTCTGCCGGTTGAAGGCCAGATCCCACAGGTAGAGCACGGTGGTCTGGTACTGCCGCTGCGGGCCGCCGGGGATGGCGCTGGACGGGTTGAACAGCTTCGGCTCGGTGAAGATCTGCAGACCTCCGATGGTGGCCGTAATGATCACGAAGATCATGGTCGGGCGGATGCTCGGCAGCGTGATCGAGAAGAAGCGGCGGAACGACCCGGCGCCGTCCAGCGCGGCCGACTCGTGGATGTCGCGGGGGACCGCCTGCATGGCGGCCAGCAGGATGAGGGCGTTGTAGCCCGTCCAGCGCCAGTTGACCATGGTCGCGATCGCGACGTGCGACGGGAAGGTCTCGGTCTTCCACATCACCGGGTCGAGGCCGAACGCCTGAAGGATGTTGTTGATCAGGCCGTACTTCTCGTCGAACGCGCTCGAGAAGATCAGCGTGACGGCGACCGGCGTGACGACGTAGGGGAGCAGGACGCTCATCCGCCAGAAGGTCTTGGCCCGCAGGTTCTGGTCGAGGATCGCGGCGATGAAGACGGCGGCGATCAACTGCGGGATGGCGGAGAGCAGGAAGATGCTGATCGTGTTGAACAGCGAGTTCCAGAAGAACGGATCGGTCAGCTCGGTCGCGTAGTTCTTGAACCCGACCCACTCGCCCGGACCGGTGAGCAGGTTCCAGTTGTTCAGCGAGACGACGAATGTGTACACGAGCGGGAACAGGCCGACGAGCCCGAAGAGGATGAAGAACGGCGCCACGTAGAAGTAGGGCGACGCCTTGACATCGAAGCGGCTGAGCCGCTGCTTGAAGGTGAGGCCTCCGCGGTCGTCCCGCTTGCGCGGCGCGGTGGAGGCGGGGGCGGACTCCCGTGTGGCGGTGGTGGTCATTGCGGTTCTCCCGTGGGTCGGGCCCCCGCCGCTCGGGTTGCAGCGGGGGCCCGGTTGCGGTTGTCGGGTTACTTGTTGACGACCAGCTGGTCGAGCAGCTTCATGGCGTTGTCCCATGCCTGCTGACCGTTCGCCTTGCCGGAGTCGAGCTCCTGCACGGACGGGCCGAAGACCTGCGACTGGATCACCGAGTCGTCCGGTCCCTTGTACTGGGCGACGACGCCCTTCGCGCGCTCACTGAGGATCTGGCCGACCGGAGCGTTGTTGAAGAACTTCGTCAGGTCGCTCTCGCCGGTCACGCCCGGGTCGCTCTGCGCCTCGGTCACCGACGGGAACGTCCCCGCCGCCTGGAAGGTCTGGACCTGCGACTTCGCGGTGGTCAGCCATGCGGCGAGGGCCGCGGCCTCCTTCGGGTGCTTCGACTGCTTCGGGACCGTCAGGAACGATCCGCCCCAGTTGGCTGCGCCGCCCGGGAACACGTTGGCGAAGTCCCAGCCGGTGGTGGCGTCGCCGCCGCCCGCCTTGACCTGGCCCTGAACGACGCCGAGCATCCAGCCCGGGCAGACGAACGTGGCGAACGAGCCGTCGGTGAACGCCTTGCCCTTGCCCCAGTCCCACTGGGTCTGGTTGGAGGAGAGGCCCGCCGCCGCTCCGTCGGCCAGCTTGGACCACAGCGCCTTCAGGTCGCTGTTGTCCTTGATGTTCAGCTTGCCGTCCTTGGTGTAGTAGCCCTCGGGCTGCTGGTTCACCATGGCGTTCCAGATGAAGCCGGACTGGTCGTACCAGGCCTTGCCGGTGGCCGCGTGGTACTGCTCGCCGACCTTGAAGAAGTCGTCCCAGGTGGCGTTGTCGCCGCCGAACAGCTTCGCGACGGACTCGCGGTCGCTCGGCAGGCCCGCCGCGGCGAACAGCTTGCCGTTGTAGCAGAGGCCTTCCGGCCCGATGTCGGTGCCGTAGCCGATGATGCGGCCGCTCTTGTCGGTGGCCTGCTTCAGCTTCCAGTCGACCCAGCGGCTCTTGATGTCGTTCGCGCCGTAGTCCTTCAGGTCGTTGAACTGGTCGGAGACCTGCATGACCTTGCTCAGCCAGCCCTCCTCGACCGCCTGGACATCGGGGAGGCCGCTGCCGGCCGCCTGCTTCGTCTGCCAGTCGGTGAGCGCATTGTCACCGGTGTCGATGTTGGTGGCCTTGATCTTGATGTTCGGGTGCTCCTTCTCGTACTGCGAGTAGAGCTTGTCGAAGCCCATCGTGCCGAACGTGGTGACGGTCAGCGTGATCGGGTCCGAGCTGGAACCGCTGCCTCCGCTCGATGAGCATCCGGCTGCGATGAGGGCGAAGGATGCTGCGCCGGCGACGGCCGCAGCGATCCTGGTGCGTCGTGAAAGCTTCACGGGTCACTCCTTTGTGCGTGTGTCTGGTGTGCGCCTGGTGCGCGTTGAGAGCGCTCTCATGCGACGAGCGTGAGAGCGCTCTCACGCGTTTGGAGAGACTGTAAAACGGTCGGCCGGGGCTTGTCAAGTCTTTCGTGGTCGCGCTCTCATCCGCGTGTTTCCGGGTTTGTGGCCGGGATCCCGCTGGCCGCCCGTCATAACCGCGGATTTCCTGCGTCTTCGTCAGTGAGGGATTCCCCTCCGAGCGCAAGAGAGGACCGGGCTGTGCGCACACGGATCATGGACGGCGACTTCCGCTGGTTGTTCGCCGTGCTGTTCGGCGCCCTCGCCACCGGCATCATGCTGCTGCGCCTCTTCGTGCCTGTTCCGGTCGGAATGGCCGACAACGGCGACGGCCTGCGGCTCATGTGCCAGGTCGGAGTCGGGCCCCACGCGACCTCACGCAAGGATCTGTTCAACAGCTGGGCGATCCTGGACTACTTCACGGTGCACGTGACCCCCGGGTCGTGCCTCAACTACCCCAGCACGACGAAACTGCTGATGCAGTTCTGGGCGTATCTCTCGCACGAGACCGGTGCCACGGCGGGCCTCGATTTGCGCTTCGCCCTCCTGACCTACGCCATCTTCGTGGGCCTCCTGGTGCTCGCGCTGACCCTCCTGTTCCGTTCGCCGGTGATTCAGGGAATCGTCGCCGTCCTGTTCGTCCTCGTGGTCGGCGACACCGCGTTCGCCGACTACCTCGCGTCACCGTTCACCGAGACGGCCGGAATCGTAGGGCTGATCGGCATGGCCGTCTCCG
Organism: Leifsonia poae; assembly: GCF_050632865.1. Taxonomy (GTDB): domain Bacteria; phylum Actinomycetota; class Actinomycetes; order Actinomycetales; family Microbacteriaceae; genus Leifsonia; species Leifsonia poae_B. The sequence goes on from NZ_JBODSA010000003.1 coordinate 883,799, forward strand.
GCGCCTATCTGGGCGCCTTCCGCGCCAAGCGCGTGGCGAGCGTCCTCGCCCTCCCCGTGTTCCTCGGATGCGCCTACCTGCTCGTCAACGCCAAGACGCAGATGATCACGATCATCGCGCCCATCGCTCTGTTCCTGCTCTGGCATGCGGTGCGACTCGTGATCGACGTCTTCCGGGCGCGCACGTTCTTCGCGGTTGCGGCGGCGGTCGTGGCCGTCGGTGTCGGGTTCAGCGGCCTGGGTCTGCTCGGCGTCTCGGCGAAGGACACCTACGACCGCAATCCCGACGACTTCGCCGTCATCAACCCCACCGAGGTGATCTTCGTCGGCATCCTCGGCATCAGTGACGATCCGGCTGCCGACCTGAGGGAGATGGACCTGCCCGAAGGGCTCGCCGACCGTGCGGGCAACTCCTGGTGGCGCGGCGTGGAGGCCCCGCAGAACGACGAGCTGTTCCCTGCGGTCGAGCACAAGATGACGTACGGGACGGCGGCGGCCTTTCTGCTCCATCATCCTGATCGCGCGATCGCCATGGCGAACGTTGCCGCAAATGACTTCCTCGCCGCGCGTACCGACTATCTCGGCAACTTCGCGAAGGAGAGCGGCGCCAAGGCGGGCACGCAGGACGGCCGGCTCGTAGTCGCCTCGACAACCCTGGCCACCCTCAAGGGCGGCGGCCTGGTGGTCCTCTTCTTCTTCTCGGTGCTGTTGCTCGTCGGGGCGATCTTCGCGCTGCGTAGGCTCGAACCGGGCACCATCAAGGGCGGTCTCGCCTCGGTGTCGCTGCTGCTCTTCGCCATCGCCTGGACGCAGTTCGTCACCTGCGCCTACGGCGAGGCGATCGAGAACACGAAGCACCTCGTCGTCGCCGTCCTGGCCGGGATGCTGTGCGCCACGACGCTGATCGCCGCCGCGCTCGCGGAGGGCGAGCGCCGACCGCCTCGGCCGGAGCGCGCCCGTCGGGGAGCCGCGCCGACGAAAACGGCCGCCACTCCCGAAGAAGTGACGGCCGTCTCGGCGTGATGCCTGGCGCTCAGTCGGTCGCGGGTCGCGGCCGCTGGGCCCGGGTCGAGGCCGTGTCGGCGCCCGGCTCGACGAGGGCGCCGAAGTCGTTCGCCGCGCGGTTCGCGAGAAGGCCGACGTCGTAGTCCTCGTCGTCGTCCTCCGAGAGCGACGCATACGCGCCGACCGGCTCGCGCTCGGCGTTCTTCGCGGCGTCTGCAGCCGCGGCGTCGTCGGCCGCCTCCTGCAGCGCAGACTTCGCACGGAGCGGCGGGGTCCTGAAGAACAGCGACAGGATGAACGCGACCAGCACGACGATCATCGCGACCCAGTAGACCTGCACCGCCGAGGCGTTGAACGCCACGAGGAACGGCTTCGAGAGCCGCGGATCGGCCGAGTTGAGGAACGACGTGTCGTTGATGTCCGAGCTGCTGGAGCCGGCGTTCGACTTCTCGAGCTGCGTCTGGAGGGCGGGGACCGCCTTCGAGACGACCTGCTCGCGCTGGTCGGCGTTCGAGAAGTCGATCGGCTCGGCCGGGACCTGCTGCTCCGCCACATCCTGCGGGATGCCCTTCGCGACGAGCGCTTCGACGCCCGCCTGGTGGGCCTGCGCCTGCACCTGTGGAACCAGCTTGCTGACGATCGGGTCGTAGATCTGGTTCATAATCTGCTTGTTCTCGGGGGCGTTCGCCACCTCGGGGTTGAGCGCCGCATCCAGTGCGGACGTCAGCGTCGGGGTGTCGGTGAGCGACGTCTTGATGTTCGTCGGGAAGACCGTGAACAGCAGCGACAGGAGCACCGCGGTGCCCAGCGTTCCACCGATCTGGCGGAAGAACGTGGACGCACTGGTCGCCACACCCATATCGCGCAGGCCTACCGAGTTCTGGCTGGCGATGGTCAGCGTCTGCATCAGCTGGCCGAGGCCGAGTCCGATGAGCAGCATCGCGCCGGCGATGAACCAGTAGGAGTCGTCGTACTTCAGGAAGGTCAGGTAGAAGAAGCCGCCCGCGAGCATGGCCGTTCCGATGATCGGGAACTGCCGGTAGTGACCGGTGCGCGCGATGATCTGGCCGGAGGCGATGGACGAGATCATCAGTCCGAGGATCATCGGCAGCAGCTGCAGACCCGACTCCGTCGGCGTCGAGCCGAGGACGATCTGGAGGTAGAGCGGGAGGGTCAGCATGGCGCCGAACATCCCGAAGCCGACCAGGACGCCGATGACCGTGGCCATCGAGAAGGTGCTCGAGCGGAACAGCTTGATCGGGATGAGCGCGTCGTCCTTCATCGCGATCTCGATGAAGATGAACGCGATGATGCCGACGCCGCCGATGACGTAGCACGCGATCGAAGCGGGGCTGCCCCAGCCCCAGTCGCGGCCCTGCTCGGCCACCAGCAGCAGCGGGACCAGCGCGACGATCACGCCGGCCGCACCCCACCAGTCGATGCGGGCCGAACCCCGCGACCGCTTGGGCAGGTGCAGGAACCGCAGCACCATCGCCAGGGCGATGAAGCCGATCGGGACGTTGATGAGGAACACCCAGCGCCAGCCGTCGATCCAGAGGATCTGGTCCGCGCCGGCGAACAGGCCGCCGACCAGCGGGCCGACCAGGCTCGAGATGCCGAAGACGGCGAGGAAGTAGCCCTGGTACTTGGCACGCTCGCGAGGTGCGAGCATGTCGCCCATGATCGCGAGCGGCATCGACATGAGACCGCCGGCGCCGAGACCCTGGATGGCGCGGAACGCCGCGAGCTCGAGCATCGAGGTCGAGAACGTGGCCAGGATCGACCCGGCGATGAAGATGAGGATCGCGATGATGAACAGGGGGCGGCGGCCGAAGATGTCGGACAGCTTGCCGTAGATCGGCGTCGAGATCGTCGAGAGGATCAGGTAGCCGGTGGTGACCCAGGCCTGCTCGCTGAGGCCGTGGAGATCGTCGCCGATCGTGCGGATCGCCGTGCCGACGACCGTCTGGTCGAGGGCCGACAGGAACATGCCGGCCATCAGGCCGAAGATCACGAACAGGATCTCGCGATGCGACATGATCGGCTTGGGTGCGGCGCCTGCCGCGGTGGTTTGACTGGACATCTGTCTCCGGGTCGAGAGTTCGGGTGCGAAATGCGTGTGTGAAAGAATTTTGCGGAGACTGCAAAGTTACACCCAGTGCCACACTGCTGACAACGCAGCAGGTTCGCTCCCAGCGAAAGGTGTGCGATCGTTCAGCGAATGGATGTGCCCCCTCTTCAGGTGACGCAGAAGTTCTGGGCGTATGGTGCAAGGCGATGACTTCTCCCGCCCGCTCCCGTCGTCTGCAGCGCACGCTCGCGCTCACGGCCGTCGCCGCCTCCGCTGCGCTCGCCTTCACCGCGTGCGCCGGCGAGCCGTCGCCGGTGACCAAGGCCGTCGCCCAGGCCGCCGCTCCGTCGGCCAGCCCGACCTCGTCGGTCGTGTCGTCCATCCAGCCGGCCGCGGGCAGCGTCTCGGGAGGCACCATCACCCTCGAGGGCACCAACCTGCAGAAGGTGGGTGCCGTCCAGATCGGCGGCCAGCCCGCCACGGTCGCCCAGGCCACCGACGACAAGGTCGTGGTGAACGTCCCGGCTGCGGCCAACTTCCAGGCGGGAAGCGTGCCTGTCACGGTCACCGACAAGAGCGGCAAGCCGGTCACCACCTCGACGAGCACCTACGACTACCAGGTGCAGACGCCGGTGGACAAGCAGCTCGCCTACGCGCTCACGTACTGGAAGAACTACAACACCGCCCAGTACGGCGACCTCAACCCCGTCGGCGGAGACTGCGCCAACTTCGTGAGCCAGACCCTCATCGCGCGCGGCTGGCAGATGAACGGCGACTGGTACAACCACGACGCCGCCGCCGACTGGAGCCCGGCCTGGGGCTACGTGCCGGCGATGGACAACTACTTCCGCGAGAACGCCGCCAAGCTCGGCCTCACCGAGTACTCGTTCGACCAGCGCGACAAGATCAAGGTCGGCGACATCGTGATGTTCGACTGGAACGACAACAACTCGCTCGACCACGTGCAGATCGTGTCCGCCGTGCAGAACGTGAACGGCCAGATCAAGATCAAGATGGTCGGACACAATGAGGACAGCGACTACCGCGACCTCGACGAGGCGATCACCGTCGACCACCCGGGCGGCATCGGGCACTTCTGGAGCCTGTCGAGGTAATTCCGGCCACCCTGCAGGGAGGCTTCACGGGCGTGAGCTATGCTCGGCCCCGTGAGTCTGGGGGGTGCCCGCAGGAGGCGGGTTCAGGGGTCGCGCGCTGCCCGCATCGGCGGCGTCCTGACGGTCGTGCTGCTGCTGCTGGCCGGGTGCGCCTCGGGCGCCGTCTCCGCAGCTCCGACGAGCCACCGGCCGACGCCGCATCGCAGCACGCCGTCGCCGCGGCCCCCGCGTCCGACGCCGACGCCGACGACATCCATCCCGCCGACTCCGACCGTCGTGGGCTTCGATAAGGCCGCGCTGTCGCACGACGACCCCGCGAGCCCGTGGGTCGTCGTCAACAAGCCGCGGGAGCTCCATCCCACGACGTACGCGCCCGGCGACCTCGTCTTTCCCGACGTCGCCTACGTGAACCGTCAGCCGATGCGGCAGCAGACCGCAGCCGCCCTGGTCGCGATGTTCCAGGCGGGAAAGCGGGAGGCGGGCCTCGAGTTCTCGGTCCAGAGCGCCTACCGCTCCTACGACTCGCAGACGCGGGTGTACGACGACGACGTCGCCCGCAACGGCCAGGCGTACGCGGACACCGACACCGCCCGCCCCGGTCACAGCGAGCACCAGACGGGGTTGGCCGTCGACATCAGCGCCCTGCCGGCGCGGTGCTCGCTCGACGCGTGCTTCGGCCAGACTCCGCAGGGCCGCTGGCTCGCCGCGAACGCCTGGCGCTTCGGCTTCCTGCTCCGTTATCCGGCGGACAAGGTCGCCGTCACCGGCTTCACCTACGAGCCCTGGCACTTCCGGTACATCGGCGTCCCGCTCGCGACGGAGCTGCACACCACCGGTGTGACGACCCTCGAGGAGTTCTTCGGCTGTGCCGGAGGCGAGCAGTACCGCTGACCCTGGACGGACGTAGACCAGCCAGTACAGTGGGGGCATGGTCGTCGACGCGCAGTCGGTTCAGCAGACGGAGGTCGCTCGTCAGCGTGCGCTGAGCGGGCTCGGGGTCCTCGATTCCGGGCCGGAGGCGCGGTTCGACCGCATCACACGCCTCGCCCAGCAGCTCTTCGGTGTGCCGATGGTGAGCATCACCCTTCTCGACCGCGACCGGCAGTGGCGCAAATCGCAGATCGGGCTCACCCAGGAGGCGCCGCGCGAGAAGGCCTTCTGCGACGTCACGGTGCGGCAGGATGCCGCGCTGATCGTCGACGACGCGTCCGACGACGACCGCTTCGCCGACAACCCGTTCGTCGTGGGCGACCCGCATCTCCGGTTCTACGCCGGCGAGCCGCTGCATGCACCCGGCGGAGAGGCGGTCGGCACGCTGTGCGTCCTCGACACCGTCCCCCACACGCTGAGCCCCGAGCAGGAGCGCGTGCTGCGCGATCTCGCCGACTGGGTGCAGGACGAACTCCACCGCGACGATGAGCTCGACCGTGCGGCGATCGCCCAGAAGGGGCTGCTTCCGCGCCGCAAACCCCGCGCTCCGGGCTTCGACGTCGCGGCGGCCTGTGAGCCGTCGCGCGGCGTCTCCGGCGACTTCTACGACTGGTACGACGTGGGCGACGACTTCTGCATCACGGTCGGCGACGTGATGGGCAAGGGGATGGCCGCAGCCATCGTCGGCGCGTCGGTCCGCACCGCGCTGCGCAGCGCGATGGACTTCGCCGATCTCGAGGAGTCGGTGGACGCGGCATCCCGCCTGGTCGAGGAGGACCTGGACCAGCTGGCCACCTTCGTCACGCTCTTCCATGCGCGCCTCCACCCCGACGGCGGGGTCGACTACGTGGATGCGGGCCACGGCCTCGCGTTCGTCGTCCGGGACCGGAATGGCGTCGACCGTCTGCCCAGCGGCTCGCTCCCGCTCGGACTTCCGACGATGGAGCCCCGGATCCCGCAGCGCGTCGACCTCGGCCCGGGCGACTCGCTCGTCTGCATCAGCGACGGCGTGCTGGACGCGATCGGCGGCGAACGGGCGTTCCCGATCGTCGAGGCGATCGTCCGCGGGAACGCGACGCCCGGCGGAGCCGTCTCGCGCATCCTGAGCGTCGCCCGCGCCGGCATCCCGATCGACGATGTGACCGCCGTGGTGGTGCGCCGGAGCGACCGGTGAACCGCCTCCTGCTGCGGGTGGTGTGCCTGCTCGCCGTTCTCGCGGGCGTGAACTACGTCGTCTGGCGGTGGCTCGACTCCGTCAACTGGTCCGCCTGGTGGATCGCCGTCCCCCTCGTGATCGCCGAGACCTACAGCGTCATCGACACGTTCTTCTTCGCGCTGACGATGTGGCGGGTGAAGGTCCGCAACGGCCCAGAAGCGCCCGCCGAGGGCACGGTGGACGTCTTCATCACCACGTACGACGAACCGATCGACCTGGTGCTGACCACGGCCCGTGCGGCGAAGGCCATCCGGTACCCGCACAGCACGTGGATCCTGGACGACGGCGATCGCGCCGAGATGAGGGCCGCGGCCGAACGGGAGGGTCTGGGATACGTCACCCGCAGCGAGGACTGGGTTGACAAGCCGCGTCACGCCAAGGCGGGCAACCTCAACAACGCGCTGTTCCAGACGGGCGGCGAGTTCCTGCTCATCCTCGACGCCGACCAGATCCCCGAGCCGCAGATCCTAGACAACACCCTCGGCTACTTCGCCGATCCCCGGGTCGCGCTGGTCCAGACCCCGCAATTCTTCTCGAACGTCGACGACGCCGATCCGCTCGGCAACCAGGCGCCGCTCTTCTACGGTCCGATCCAGCAGGGCAAGGACGGCTGGAACGCCGCCTTCTTCTGCGGGTCGAACGCAGTGCTGCGGCGCGATGCCCTCATGGAGCTCGGCATCGTCGGCTATGTCCGCGACGTGGAGCGCACCGTCCGGGTCTCGCTGCGTGCGTCCGAGCGGATGCTCGCCAAGGCGCAGCGCTCGTCGCGCTCCGATCCCGAGACGTCCCGGCTGATCGCCGAGATCCGCTCGCACGTGGAGGAGGCGTCAGCCCGTCTTCGGGCGGGCGACAGCGTCGGCGAGGTGACCTACCGGCTGCAGCAGAGCGTGGACGGCGTGTCGCGTTCCGTCGTCCGCGGCGACATCGCCGCAATGGAGGAGGATCTGCGGGCCATCGCCGCGCTCCCGGTCCAGGCCGACTCCGAACTGGGCGCCTTCGTCGTGGACGAGGTGGCCCTCGACCGTCTCGCCGAGACCGACCTCTCGCCCCTCGCGGCCATCGAGTCGGTGCAGCGCATCGCCGACACGCTCGCGGTCGACCGCCCCGGGCAGGCGCAGCCCGTCATGCCGATGGCGACCATCTCGGTGACGGAGGACATGGCCACGGCCATGCAGTTGCACGCCGCCGGCTGGCGGAGCGTCTACCACCACGAACTGCTCGCGACCGGGCTCGCGCCGGAGGATCTGGGCACGATGCTGGGCCAGCGGCTGCGCTGGGCGCAGGGCACCTTGCAGGTGATGCTGCGGGACAACCCGCTGGTCAAGCGGGGCCTATCCGGCGGCCAGCGCATCATGTACTTCGCGACGATGTGGAGCTACCTCTCTGGCTTCGCGTCGGTCGTCTACCTCGCCGCCCCCGTCGTCTACCTCCTGACCGGCGTCATGCCGGTGACCGCGTGGAGCGTCGACTTCTTCGCCCGCTTCATCCCCTACTTCGTGCTGAGCCAGCTGATGTTCCTCGTCGCCGCGCGGGGCTTGCGCACCTGGCGCGGCCAGCAGTACTCGCTCGCGCTCTTCCCGCTCTGGATCCGGGCATGCTGGACCGCCGCGGCGAACGTGTGGTTCGGCCGGTCGCTCGGGTTCGTCGTCACGCCGAAGGAGCGCGCAGGCCGCGCTCCCATCCCGTGGCGGCAGATCTGGCCGCAGTTGACCGCCATCGTCGTGCTCGTGATCGCGGCGATCGTCGGCGTCCTGCGTGTCATCGCCGGAACCGCGGATGGTGTGGGCACGCTGGTCAACACGGTCTGGGTGATCTACGACCTCGTCGTGCTCAGCATCATCCCGAGGGCGGCTCTCTACCGCGGACCGGCCGCTCACGCCGCCAGGAAGGATTCACCGCTCCGATGAACATCACCACGACCATCCGACCGGACGGCGTCGCCGTGCTGGCTGCGAACGGCCGCATCAACCTGGTGACGGCGACCACCGTCCGCCGCGAGGTGCAGCGTGTCGTGGACGACGGCCACGCGCGGCTCGCGCTGGACCTCAGCGGAGTGGACTTCATCGACTCCTCGGGCCTCGGCGCGCTGGTCAGCGGCCTGAAGACGGCCCGGAGCGCGGGCGGAGACCTCCGCCTGGTCGCGGCGACCGAGCAGGTGGCCGGCGTCCTGCGCCTGACGAACCTGGACCGCATCCTCCGTGTCTACCCCGGCCCTGACGACGCCTACCGTGACTGAGGCGTTCCGCGAGGAATTCCTCGCCCCGGCCGACGCCGAGGCCATCGAGCGGGTGCATGCCCTCTTCGAGGAGCTTGCCGTGAGGCGCCCTGACCTCCCGGACGACCGTCGCGGCGCCTTCGAGCTGGCGGTGGTCGAGGTCGTGACCAACGTCGTGCAGCACGGCGTCGCGGGCACGCGCACCCGCGTCGAGCTGGAGCTCGGACACAGCCCCGACGGACTGCGCGCCGTCGTGACGGACGACGCCGAGCCCGCCGACATCGACCTGTCGACCGCGGCGATGCCCGACCCCGAGGACTTCGGCGAGTCGGGCCGCGGCCTGGCGCTCATCTCCCTGCTCGTGGACGAGTTCGCGCACCAGCCGCTGCCGCACGGCAACCGCTGGACGCTGTCCTCGGGCGTCTAGCCGCCGAGCGCGTCGCCGACGATCCGCTTGGCCTCCTCCTGCACCTCGCGCAGGTTCTCCTCGCCCTCGAACGACTCGGCGTAGATCTTGTAGACGTTCTCGGTGCCGGAGGGACGCGCGGCGAACCAGGCCTTGTCCGTCTGCACCTTCACGCCGCCGAGCGGTGCGTCGTTGCCCGGCGCGCGGCTCAGCTTCGCCGTGATCGGCTCTCCGGCCAGCTCGGTGGCGCTGATCGCGTCGCCGTCGAGCTTCGACAGCGCGGCCTTCTGCTCGGGCGAGGCGGGCGCATCCACGCGCTGGTACACCGGGTCGCCGAAGCGCTCGGTCAGCTCGCGGTACAGCTCGGACGGCGACTTGCCGGTCACCGCGCGGATCTCGCTGGCGAGCAGGGCGAGCAGGATGCCGTCCTTGTCGGTCGTCCACGCGGTCCCGTCGAAGCGCAGGAACGAGGCCCCAGCGCTCTCCTCGCCGCCGAAGCCGACGGTCCCGTCGATGAGCCCTGGGACGAACCACTTGAAGCCGACCGGCACCTCCCACAGCCGTCGCCCGAGCGATTCGGCCACCCGGTCGATGATCGACGACGACACGAGCGTCTTGCCGACGGCGGCGTCCTTCTTCCACTCGGTCCGGGTGCGGAACAGGTAGTCGATGGCGACGGCCAGGTAGTGGTTGGGGTTCATCAGCCCGCCGTCCGGCGTGACGATGCCGTGCCGGTCGGCGTCCGCGTCGTTGCCGGTGAGGATGTCGAAGTCCCCGCTGCGCGCGACGACCGACGCCATCGCCGACGGGCTGGACGGGTCCATCCGGATCTTGCCGTCCCAGTCGAGCGTCATGAACGACCACGTCGGGTCCACATCCGGGTTCACGACCGTCAGGTCGAGGCCGTAGCGCTCGGCGATCGCCTCCCAGTAGTGGACGCTCGCGCCGCCGAGCGGATCGGCACCGATCCTGATGCCGGAGTCCTTGATCGCCTTGACGTCGATGATGTTCTCGAGATCGTCGACGTAGTGCCCGCGGAAGTCGTAGGTCTCGACACCCGACGGCTCGGCCATCCGCACCTCGGTCATGCCGTTCGCGATGATCTCGTTGGCGCGCTTGGCGATCCAGCTGGTCGCGTCCGTGTCGGCGGGGCCGCCGTGCGGTGGGTTGTACTTGAATCCGCCGTCCCGCGGCGGGTTGTGGCTCGGGGTGACGACGATGCCGTCGGCCTGGTCGTCGTGGCCCTGCCGGTTGTACCGGATGATCGCGTGCGACACCGCAGGCGTCGGCACCCAGTCGTCGAACTCGTCCACGAGCACCCGCACCTCGTTGCCGACGAGCACCGCGAGCGCGGTCGTCGTGGCGAACTCGCTGAGCAGATGGGTGTCCGCGCCGATGAAGAGGGGACCGGTGATGCCCTGGCTGTTGCGGTACTCCACGATCGCCTGAGTGGTCGCGGCGATGTGATCCTCGTTGAACGCCGTATCGAGCGCCGACCCGCGGTGCCCGGACGTGCCGAACACCACGCGCTGCTCCGGGATGCTGACATCCGGCTTCAGCTCGTAGTACGCGCGCCGCAGGGCGTCGACGTCGATCAGGTCGGAGGGCTGGGCGGGGGTTCCGGCTCGTTCGTCCATGCCCCTACTCTTCCACGGCGGGCGGCCCACGCCAGCGGCCTCGGTAAGCTGAGCGGCATGTCCTCCGACCCCGCCGACGCGCCCGCCGAGCTGCCCGCCTCCGTGGACGACGTCTACAGCTTCCTGGGGCCGTCGGGGACGTTCACCGAGGCCGCGCTCAAGCAGGTGCCCGAGGCGCGCGGCAAGCGGTGGCGTGCCGTCAACAACCTGGGGGAGGCGCTGGCCGACGTCGTCGAGGGCCGCAGCGTGGCCGCGATGATCGCGATCGAGAACTCGATCGAGGGCGGCGTCTCGGTGGCCCAGGATGCGCTGGCCACCATCCCGGGCTTGCGGATCGTGGGCGAGTACCTGGTCCCGGTCACCTTCGTCCTGGTGGCGCGTCCCGGCACGACGCTCGCCGACGTGAAGACGATCAACGCGCATCCCGTCGCGTACGCGCAGTGCCACCAGTGGCTCGACCGCAACCTTCCCGATCACGGCCACCTCCCGGCGTCCAGCAACGTCGCGGCGGCCGCGTCGCTGTTCGAGGGCAGCACGGCGGATGCGGCCATCGCGCCGCCCGGCATCGTCGACCACCACGACGTGGTCGTGCTCGCCGAGAACATCGGCGACAACGCCAACGCCGTCACCCGGTTCGTGCTGGTGAGCACGTCCCGGACGGTCCCCGAGCCGACCGGCGCCGACAAGACCAGCCTCATCGCCGAGCTGCCCGACGACCGCCCCGGAAGCCTCCTCGACCTCCTGGAGCAGTTCTCGACCCGTGGGGTCAACCTCAGCCTCATCGAGTCGCGGCCCATCGGCGATGCGCTCGGCCGGTACCGGTTCGTCATCGACGCCGACGGCCACATCCGCGACGAGCGGGTGGCGGACGCGCTGCTCGGCCTCCGCCGGTTCAGCCCGTCGGTCATGTTCCTGGGCTCGTACCCGCGGGCGGACCGGGTGCCGGTGGAGTTCGACCAGCGCTATCGCGACGACGTCTTCACCGAGGCGCGCGCGTGGCTCGCGTCGCTGACCGACGAGACGGGTCACGACGCAGCCGCTCCGGCGTAGGCTGCGAACACGCAGCACAGCGAGGAGGTCGGCATGGTCGGCGAGGAGCAGGACGGCAGCGGTCGGGGCGACGCCTTCGACCCGCGCTACGACCCCTCTTTCCAGCGCGGCTACCAGCCGCAGCCGGGGAGCGCGCGCAGACCCGTGTCCGTGCCGACGCGCCCGACTCCGCCTACCGCCGGCCGTCGTCGCTGCTGCAGCGCCCCGCGGAGACGGAGGCCGACGACGACCTTCCGCCGCTGGATGTGCGTGCAGCGCTGGTCCGCGAGCCGGGGGCCGCCCTCGAACCCGCGTCGGCCGCCCCGGCGTACGTCGTCGGCCCCGGAGCGCTCGCCCGGCTCGACGTCAGCCCCCGGCGCAACCCGCTCATCCTGGCTCTGTGGATCGTCGGCGGCGGCTTCGTCCTGCTCGGCATCGTGCTCTACTGCATCTCGGTCACGTCGTCGTACAGCGGTCCGACGCCGAGCAGCGACGTCGGCTCGCTCGTGTTCGCGCAGCTCGGATGGATGCTCGCCGGCCCGCTGATCACCGTCGGCCTGCTGACCCTCGTCGGGCTGCTGTTCCTCAACGCCCTCGCCGGCCGTAGGGCGCCGGTGGAGGCGTCGCCGGACGACGAGCTCTAGGCGGAGGGCACCCGCACCCGCAGGCTCAGTTCGTCGACGTCGAGGTCCAGTCCCACCACGTCGCCGAAGGCGTCGCCGTCGAGCTCGAACGGCTCGGGCGCATCCACCTCCAGTTGCACCGACGCGCCGCGCAGGTAGCTGAGCCGGGCGCGCACGGCCCGGTCGGTGAACCGGATGATGCGGCGCCCGAGCGCGGACTTGCGCAGCACCCGGTTCTCCCACGTCACCTTCCGCCAGATCGCGAGCCACCCGAACACGGTCGCAGGCTGCAGGATGGCCACGTCGAGCAGGCCGTCGTCGATCGCGCCGTCCGGGATCAGCTCGATGTTCCCCGGCAGCGCGCCGCAGTTGGCGATCAGAATGGTGCTGACGTGCGCCGAGCGCTCGTGTCCATGGTCGAGGCGGAACCGCACCCGCACCTTCTTCGCCGACGGCCACGTGCGGAACGCCGCATCCACGTACGCCAGCCAGCCGAACCGCCGCTTGAGCTCCGGCCGCGCGCCCGCGATCATCGCCGCGTCGATCCCGATCCCGGCCATGACCAGGAACACGTGCTCGGACTGCGACCCGTCCGCGTAGCGGGCGGAGGCGACGCCGGCATCGATCCGGCGCGTGTCGCCCCCGAAGGCGACGGCGCACGCCGCCTCCACGCTGCCGAACGGGATGCCGAGGTTGCGGGCGAGGAGGTTGCCGGTGCCGCCCGGGATGACGGCGAGGGTCGCGTCGCGCCCGCGCAGCGCCTCCGCCACGGCGCGCACCGTCCCGTCGCCGCCCGCGGCCAGCACCAGCGTCGCGCCGCGGTCCAGCGCCTCGCGGGCCTGTGCCTGCCCGCCCTCCTCGACCGTTGTCGGGAGCCAGAGCAGGTCGACGCCCTCCGCCTCCGCCGCCGCTGCCTCGACCGCCGCGCGCACCCGGGGGACGTCGACCCGGACGGGGTTGTAGACGACGGCGACGACCATCCCCGCGTCCCCACCCCGAGCGTTCACGCTGCTCACGCTACCTGTTCGGCATCGGTCGATAAGCTGGTCAGGTGATCGATCCCGTGCTCCTCCGCGAGAACCCCGATGTCGTCCGCCGCTCGCAGGAGGCGCGCGGCGACTCCGTGCAGCTCGTCGACGAGGCCATCCAGGCCGACATCGAGCGCCGCGCGTCCATCACGGCCTTCGAAGAACTCCGCGCCGAGCAGAACGCGTTCGGCAAGACCGTCGCGAAGGCGCCGAAGGAGCAGAAGAAGGAGCTCGTCGCGCAGGCCCAGCAGCTGGCCGGCCGCGTCAAGGAGGCGCAGCAGGCCGCGAACGAGGCGGATGCGCGCTTCGAGCGTCTGATCCGCAGCATCGGCAACCCGATCATCGACGGCGTTCCGGCGGGCGGCGAGGACGACTTCGTCGTGCTCAAGACCGTCGGCGACATCCCCGAGTTCCCCTTCGAGGCGCGCGACCACCTGGAGCTCGGCGAGCTCCTGGGTGCGATCGACATGGCCCGCGGCGCGAAGGTCGCCGGCGCCCGCTTCTCGTACCTCCGCGGCATCGGCGCCCGCCTCGAGCTCGCCCTGATGAACATGGCGCTCGACAAGGCCGTGCAGAACGGCTTCATCCCGATGATCACGCCGACGCTGGTCAAGCCGGAGATCATGCAGGGCACCGGCTTCCTGGGCGCGCACGCCGACGAGGTCTACCACCTCGAGAACGACGACCTCTATCTGACCGGTACGAGCGAGGTCGCGCTCGCCGGGTACCACGCCGACGAGATCATCGAGGTGGATGCGCCGCTGCGCTACGCCGGATGGTCGACCTGCTACCGCCGGGAGGCCGGCTCGGCGGGCAAGGACACCCGCGGCATCATCCGCGTGCACCAGTTCGACAAGCTCGAGATGTTCGTCTACACCCGCCCGGAGGAGGCGGAGGCCGAGCACGAGCGGCTGCTGGGCTGGCAGGAGGAGATGATGCAGGCGCTGGGCCTGAGCTATCGCGTCATCGACACCGCCGCGGGCGACCTCGGTTCGAGCGCGGCGCGCAAGTACGACGTGGAGGCGTGGATCCCGACCCAGGGCCGCTACCGCGAGCTCACCTCCACCTCGAACTGCACGACCTTCCAGGCCCGCCGCCTCGACATCCGGTACCGCACCGAGAGCGGCAAGACGGCTCCCGTCGCGACCCTCAACGGGACGCTGGCGACGACGCGCTGGCTCGTCGCCATCCTCGAGACGCACCAGCAGGAGGACGGCTCGGTGCGTGTCCCCGAGGCGCTGCGTCCCTGGCTGGGCGGGCTGGAGCTGCTGGAGCCGATCGCGCGGTGAGCTCCGACGAACGCCTGCTGATCGCGCTCGACGTCGACGGCACGCTGATCCACGAGGACGAGACGATCGGCGACGCCGTCCGCCTCGCGGTCGCCCGCGTGCGCGACGCCGGCCACGAGGTCATGCTCGCGACCGGCCGCAGCTGGGAGACCGCGCGCCCCATCCACGAGGCGTTCGGGCTCGACAGCGAATTCGTCGTGTGTGCGAACGGTGCACTCACGATGAAGCGCGACGCGACGCTCGAGGGCGGTTACCGGCGCGAGTTCATCGAGGTCTTCGACCCGACGGACGTACTGCTGACCATGCGCCCGCACCTGCCGAGCGGCAGCTTCATGGTGGAGGGGCCGACCGGTTTCCGCCGCTACACCGAGGGCATGACCGACTGGGAGCTGGTGAACGCCGAGCAGGTGCCGTTCGAGGAGCTGCTGCAGCATCCCGCCACCCGCGTCGTCGTGGTCTCGCCCGAGCACGACACCGAGGAGTTCCTGTCGATCGTCGACCGGATGGGCCTCCAGCGGGTCAGCTACTCGATCGGCTGGACGGCGTGGCTCGACATCTCGCCCGACGGCGTCAATAAGGCCACGGCGATGGAGCGGGTGCGGCACGCGCTCGACATCCCGCGGTCGCGCGTGGTGGCCGTGGGCGACGGCCGCAACGACCTCGAACTGCTCACCTGGGCAGGCGCCGAGGGGCTGAGCGTTGCGATGGGACAGGCGCCCGACGAGGTCAAGGCCGCGGCCACGCGGTCCACCGGTCCCGTCGTCGAGGATGGACTCGCCGACGTGCTCGACTCCCTCTGAGAGCATTTCCAGCCACCCTGTGGGACCCTTTAACCCGGCGTGCGCCTTCCGTGGGCGTGCGCTCGAGTCTGTGTGGCCCCGCACCGGAAGGAAGTGAATGAGCGAGATGCCCACCCGCGCGCAAGCGCGAGCGCAGGAGAAGACGGCAGGACCAGCGGTCCGCCACGGTCGACTGAAGCAGCACCGTCCGCTCACGGCACTCCTCAAGATCTTCGTCGCGGTCATCGCCGTGTTCGGCGTCACGGGCGTCTCCCTCGCGGCGTATGCAGCAGTGGATGTGGTGGCCAGCGTCAAGAAATCGGTCAAGCTCGTCGACTCCAAGGGCAACGCGGTCACGCCGAGCGTCGGCGCTATGAACGGGGCGTTCAACGTCCTGCTCGCGGGCAGCGACTCCGGCGGCGGCAACGCGGCCTACGGCGACCGCGGTGAGAACCTGAACGACGTCACGATGCTGCTGCACGTCTCCGCCGACCACAAGAACGCGACGGTCGTGAGCTTCCCGCGCGACATGTACGTCTCCATCCCGTCCTGCCCGAACCCCAAGGGCGGCAGCTTCGACGCGATGAGCCGGCAGAAGATCAACAACACCCTCAGCTACGGCGGCCTGGCGTGCACCGTGCTGACGGTCGAGAAGCTGACGGGGCTCGAGATCCCCTACGCGGGCGTGATCCAGTTCGACGGCGTGATCGAGATGTCGAACGCCGTCGGCGGCGTGCCGGTCTGCGTCGCGGGCGACATCAACGACCCGTACACGGGCCTGGATGTGAAGGCCGGCCAGAACACCCTCCAGGGCCAGCAGGCGCTCGCCTTCCTCCGCACCCGCCACGGCGTCGGCGATGGCTCCGACCTCGGCCGCATCAGCAACCAGCAGGTGTTCCTGTCGTCCCTCGTGCGCACCATCAAGAGCGCGGACGTGCTGAACAACCCGGTCAAGCTGTACGGCATCGCCAAGGCGGCCACGAGCAACATCACGCTCTCCGACAGCCTCAACAACCCCACCACGATCGTCTCGATGGCCATGGCGCTGAAGAACATCGACATCAGCAAGGTGGTGTTCGTGCAGTACCCGAACCACTACGACGGCGACGGCGTCTCCCCGACGAAGGACGCTGCGGCCCAGCTCATGGGCGCGCTGCTGAACGACCAGCCCGTCACGCTGAGCGGCGACACCGGCGTGGGCTCGGAGGCCGACCCGAACGCGCCGGGAGGCGCCCAGACGCCGGCGACGCAGGCACCGGCGACGCAGGCGCCCGCGACCCAGGACCCGGCGACCCCGCCGGTCGACGGTTCCACGCAGGCTGCGGGCGACGGATCCGGCGTCCAGCTGCCGTCCGACGTCCACGGCCAGACCGCTGCGCAGTACACCTGCTCGAAGCCGTTCCAGGACTGACGTTAGACTCAAGGCGCCCGGTCGCGGCCGGGCGCTCAGGAGGGCTGTCCGAGCGGCCGATGGAGCCAGTCTTGAAAACTGGTGGGCAGAAATGTCTCGTGGGTTCGAATCCCACGCCCTCCGCTTCACGAATCCTCGTGATCGTAGGTAGATAACTACGGTTCCGCGCTCCGCGATCAACAAGAAGTCCAGTTAAGCGCGATGAATGAGCGAGAAATCACTCGACCGACTCAAGTGGTGTCAGCCGTGCGTCACACCCTAGGATCTTGGGCACCTGACCTGGAGCCCGTCCACAGACTGGGGAGCGTGCCGTGGAAGTCTTTTCGTTGGCTGGATCCAAGTCCGCTGTGTCTGTGGAGTCGTTATTGACCGAGCTGTCACACGCGGATGTACCACGAGACTTCAGAGTGCCAAGAAAGCTTCAATCGCGTGAATTTGGGGGCATGGCGACTTTCGCCCAAGCTTGTGCAACCTGGGCCCACAAGTTCCCAGACTCGGCACTCCGCACGTATGTCTCTGACGATCAGCCTGAGCGCGACTTGTCCAACTTGCTCGGCGCCGACCACGGGATTGTCTCAATTTCGCTTGCGAGTGAAGTGAAGGACCGGGCAGGCGTTGACATCACCTGGGCCGCAAAGCGCGCAGAACTAGCCCGCCTTCAACAGCTCCAGAAAGTGGAGACCGCCAAGCGAGGCATGAAGCTCATGATCGTCGCCGCAGACGATACCTCGTTTGCAAGTCCAGCGGCACTCTATTCATCCAACGGCGCAGGAGGTGGGACACTCCGCACTGAAGCTGGCTTCATACTCTTGGCGAAGCAGATTTTAGGAGCAACATCGCTAGGGATGGACGCCGAAAGACTCACCCCGGCAGCTGGTCCTCTCGGCAGCTTGCTCTATGAGCTCGTCCGCAATTCGCATGAGCATGGGCGAGTTGAGGTCGACGGTTCTGCAGTCCGGCGGTCCGTGCGCTTCCTGCGCGCCGAAGGAGTGTGGCACAACTCTGAGTCCGACTTGCTGGCCCAAGCTGCAGGCGACGAAAGACTGGCTGCTTACTTGAGCGCAACCGGCGGAAGCGGGAAGTCGAAATACCTTGAGCTCACCATATGGGACAGCGGTCCGGGTCTCGCCACTAGGCGTTTGCGAGACCTCGGCTTTGGGCGCCCGAGCTTGGACCAAGAGTGGTCCGCTTCGATCGATTGTTTCGAGAAGCATCTGACCACGTCGCGTAACGGTGCAAGGGGGCTCGGTCTAGAGCGAGTTCAAATGGCACTTACCAACCTCCGTGGGCTGCTTCGTCTCAGAACGGGGAGAGTATTGCTTGAGCGAGACTACGTCGACCAGCCGCACCATCCGGGAGCCAGAGCACAGTTCGGCGAACCAGTCGCATTGGCGCCTGTGCGCGGCACCTCAATCACGCTGCTCTTTCCGACTAGCGAGCAAACTCGATGAGGAGGATCTCTTCGGGGGCGTTCGCATTCGATGCCAGCCTGCCCACTGTGGATGATCGAAAGAGAAACATCACAGTGCTATTTGTTTCTAGTTCACGGCTGAGCGCTCAAGAAGCCGGACAACTGCTAGCAGAACATTTCGCCGGCGTTAGCTACCCAGACGAGATTTGGATTCTCGGGATTGCGGACAACAGGACGACCGTCGCCGACCTGGCACGCCATCAAGATCTCAAAGATCGAGTGCCCGGTTTCACAAGATTTCGAGACACCCCGGTTCTTCTGCCATTCGTTGTGAACATGGACGGGGGGATCGAATCCGTCGATGGCCAAGCCCTTGCCCCACCTGTTGTGGCGGCGGTCTTCAGTTACGGCTTGGTATCCATATTTCGAGCTCACAATGGCATGCTCGATGCTCATGCCGGCTATCACTACGTAAAGCCGTCAAAGCGTCATTCGGACCATTTCTTGCGGACTGCAAATGTCCTGCTCTATGGCGCAGAGGTGGAGTTTATCGCTGCCGCAATTCTGAGGCGTGTGGCGGGGCGCCAAGTACACAGAATCTATACCGACTCCTCGTCGATAAACTCTCTCGGATTGTCGTTGGCAGACTTGCTTTCCCGGCTTCGCGGGGACGTGCGGCCATCCGTAGACAGCTTCAGCAGCTACCAAGGGCTCAAAAGCGACTTCATAATCGAACCGGATGAGAAATCGTTCGCCCTCATTTCGGCGTCCACTTCGGGTGGTCTTGTGGACGAGCTTGAGTCCACCCGGCAGATCAGTCGGGACCAACAACTCATCGTCTTTTACGTCGGCCCTCCGCTGTCTGAACAGCTGGTCTTACAAGACCTGACGTCCGGTGCAAACGAACTCGGTTACATTGATCCTTTTCAGTCCTGGGAACCCAAGGAATGCCCGCTTTGCGATCAAAATCAGTCAACGGTCATCATTCAGGGCGACCAATTCCTGCCTGCTAGCCCCACAGTCACGGGGAGGATGATCGGGACCAAAGATGCGCCGTCTTGGCTGAACCCTTTCATGCGCGACGTCGCCGGAAAGGGCATCATCACGTGCCGCCTGGGCAATCGCACGTTTTATCTACAGATTGGCAAGGTTCTCTCTGGCGATGCCGGAATGTTCTCCGAACGCATCTCAGCCGCCATTGAACGGTATATCCCGGCGGCCACCGAATGGATAGTTCCGCTCGATGATCGGGACTCGCAGCTCCTCGCGGAGGGCATTCAAAGTCATCTAGCGAATCTTGGCGTGAAGATCGAATCTGACCATGTGATCAGCGCGCGAGCCCTGACGGAGGGCTCCCATCAGCCACTTGCAGGTGGCGTGGTAGTCGTTGTCGCCAGCGTGGTGGTTTCGGGGCGAGCGCTCCTCAATGTCAGCCGCGCGCTTCGTACGCTGCACCCGGATCAGCCAATCTCATATTTCGTGACCTTGATGCGCACTCCGGGCGAGGCCGAAGCGCGCGATCTGGAGGTGAACCTGGCCTGGGGGCCTAGGGGCGCCCAATTCGACGTCCACACCGTGACCAAAGTGTTTGTGCCGAACGAACGCGAAGTGGAGGCGTCGACCTGGGATAGAGAGCGAAAATTCCTCACGGTTGTCGCTGAACGTATTCAGAAGATGGACCAATCCGCTCGGATAGCCGATCAGCTGGCTGCCATAAAGAAGCGAATCGAGGAACTGAGGGGACCGTCCGTCGGCCAATTGTTCCTTCCAGGCATCGACGCCGATGGCAACGAATTCGACCTCGAACTGCGTCCAAACTTTGCGTTTTGGTCGTTTCAGCCGACCCCGAAAGCGAGTCAAGCCGACGTGTTCTTCACAATGACCTCGGTATTGCACGCTCTCAGGAACAGCAGACGGTCAGCAAGCCTGACGCGTGACCACAACTGGAACGTGCTAGATCCGCGCAATTTTTCGAGGTTTAACGACGGTGTGATACAAGCATCGCTCTTGCGCGCAGCTCTGCCATACGAGCTTGACTACTCGACGGATGCTGCCATGAGCCATCAAATGCAAGCCATAGTGGACGCGTCTCTGAATTCGGCAGACCCGGCCGAATCTTCCGCTATGTCTGAGTTTCTGCTCGCTTTATGTACGGGTACTCTTCGGCTCGAAGACCCTGATTTGCAACTTATGGCTCACTCGCTCAAGCACATCGCCGCAGGGAGCGACCTTCGGGCTGCCCTCGCTGAATACTTCCGGGTTGTCGTCGTCGATATACCGGCCGAACAACAGACATGAATCGACAATCACTATTCGGACAGGCGGCAGCTTCTCCAGATAAGCCTGACTATTCATTGAATTGCGCCGCAAAGCTCAACCCTGGCGGTTACCGCGTCCGATGCCTTCCCTAGTCGGGACCACTACGGCAGCCGGCCAACGTTCGAATCCCACGCCCTCCGCTTCACACCGAGCCCACCGGGTCGACAACGTCGTACGGCGCGGCTACCGTGTCAGCGAACCCGTAGACCGCCGCTATTCGGCGTGCCCGAGACGAAGTGGAGTGCCGAGATGACCAGACGCGTTCCCTCGTCGCGGCCGCGGTCGTGCTCGCCCTGGGTCTCGCCGGCTGCAGCGGCGGCGAGTCGTACTCGACGCAGACGGCGTCCCAGCTGCAGCATGCGGTGCTCGATGTCGCCACCACCTCGGCCGGCAACGACTACGCGGGCGCGCTGGCGAAACTGGCCACGCTGGAGCAGCTGAATGACGCGGCCGTCAAGAAGGGCTCCATCAGCGTGGCCCGCCACGACGCGATCGCGCGCTCCATCGCCGCGATCCGGGCCGACCTCGGCCGGTTGCAGGACGCGGCGGAGAAGGCCCAACTGCAGCAGCAGATCCAGCAACTCCAGCAGCAGCAACAACAGCAGCAGCAGCAGCAGCCGAAGGACGACGGCAAGAAGGACGGCAAGGGCGACAAGGGCGGTCCTGGCAAGAAGGACGACGGTAAGGGGGTGGCTGACTGTGTCGACGACCGATGAGATCCCCGCAGCCGCTCCGGACGATGCCGCCCCGGTGATCGCCGACCGGTACCGCCTCCTCGAGCGGATCGGTCACGGCGGAATGGCCGAGGTGTTCCGTGCGCAGGACCAGTCCCTGGGCCGCGACGTCGCGCTGAAGATCTTCCGCCGCGAGCTCGCCTCGGCCGAGGATCTGCGCCGTCAGGAGGTCGAGGTGCGCCTGCTCGCGGGGCTGTCGCATCCCTCCCTGGTCACGCTGTTCGACGCCACCTCCGACGGCGACGGGCGTGGCGTGCTCGTCCTGGAGTACGTCAAGGGCAGCGACGCGCGCGACCGCCTCAAGGACGGGCCGCTCCCGGGCCCGGTCGTGGCGGCGATCGGCCTCGACATCGCGAACGCCCTGGCCTACATCCACAGCCAGGGAGTGGTGCACCGCGACATCTCGCCGGCGAACATCCTCCTGCCGGACTCGTTGTCCACCGGCGTCGCCGCCAAGCTCACCGATCTGGGCATCGCCCGGCTGGTCGACGACACCAAGATCACCGCGACCGGCTCGGTGATGGGCACCGCGAGCTACATGAGCCCGGAGCAGGCGCTGGGCCGTCCGCTGACGGGCCGCAGCGACGTGTACTCGCTGGGGCTCGTGCTGCTGGAGTGCCTGACCGGCCGACGCGAATTCCCGGGCACGGTGGCGGAATCCGCCGCCGCGCGCCTCACCCGCGACCCCGCCGTTCCGTCCACGCTCGACCGGCGGTGGGACGCGCTCCTCGTGTCGATGACCGCCCGGGAGCCTGAGCAGCGGCCGTCAGCGGAGGCCGTCGCCACCCAGCTGCGAGCGCTTCTCGATCAGGATGCGTGGGTCGGCAGCATCCCTGATCCCGCGGACCTTCCCACGGCACGGATGGACCCACCCACGGCACCCGTGACCGCCGGGACCGGCCCGACCCGGCTGCTGCCGGCGCCCGTGGGGGAGGACGCTCCGGCCACCGGCCCGACACGAGTGCTGCCCGCCTCCGAGCAGGAGGACGCGTCGGCCACCGTTCCGCTGACGGAGCGCGCCGCACCGGCGCCGGCAGCCGAGCGACCCGTCCGACGTCCGAGCCGTCGTCGCATCCTCGACCTCGCCCTGGCGGTGGATGCGCTCGTGGCCGTCATCGCGATCATCCTGGCCGGTGTAACGCTGTCGACAGCCGACCACAGCGTCCCCGACCCGGTCCCCACCTACCCGGCGGTCGACGGGACGCTCGGCGATCACCTCAAGCAACTGGAGGATCAGGTCTCGCGCGACTGGACGCCCTGACCGGTCCCGGATCGAGGGGCGCGGAAGGTGACAGCGGTCGTCACCGCGGCAGCGCCCACGAGGAGCGCGAGCGCCCCGAGACCCGCCGAGACGCCGACCGCCGTGCCGATCGCGCCGACGAGGAGCGGGCCGCCGGCGTCGCCGAGCTCGCGGCCCAGCTCCGCGTTGCCCATCGTCCGCCCGAGCCTTTCCTCCGGCGTGGTCGCCGCGAGGTGCGCGTAGGCGAGGGGCGTCGCGACCCCGACAGCCGCGCCGATGAGGACAGCCGACGCGTAGAGCGCGACGGGCTGCTCCCACAGCATCAGCACGGCGGCGACGGCGCCGGTCGCCAGGGCGGTGCTGACACCCGCGCGGACGGTGACGCGGCCGCGATCCCGCAGCCGCCCGGTCCAGGGCTGGGCCACGGCGGAGATGACCGCGATAGCGGCGACGGAGGCGGCGCTGGCGATCGGACCGACCCCGGTTCGGGTGAGCAGGAGCGGGAGGTAGCCGACCGCGACGCCGAGGAGGCCGGTCGTCGCGGCGAGTGCCAGGGTCGGGAGGAGGAACCCGCGCTCGGTCGTCTGGCGGATCAGATCGGCGAGCGTGTACCGGGGCCGGGGACGCACGGGCAGCGACGGGACGGCGACGGCGACCCAGACGGCCGTCCCCGCGGCTAGCAGCGTGAGCGCGACGTAGAGGGCGCCGATCCCGAACGCGGTGATGAGGGCGGCGCCGAGGAGCGGACCCGCTGCGTAGCCGATGCTCTTCCACGCTCCGTAGCGGCCGAAGTACCGCCCCAACCGCTCGCTGCCGGCCAGCCGCGCGACCGCGCTGGAGGATGCGGGCGAGAAGGCGGAGGCTCCCGCGCCCTGTCCCAGCCGCGCGAGCGCGATCACCAGCGGAGTCGGATCGAGGATCGCCGCCGCGGAGGCGAGCGCGAACACGACCAGACCGCCGAGGATGACCGGCTTGACGCCGATGCGGTCGCTGAGGGCGCCGAAGATCGGCTTCAGGATGACCTCGGCGAGGTCGTACAGGGCGAGGATGACGCCGAAGGTGAGGAGCGACAGGCCGAGCCCGCCGGCCTCGACGCCCAGGCCCGTCGCGACGCCGTGGGCGCCGAACGCCGTGGTGAAGCCCGCGAGGTAGAGCGGAATCAGCGCGCGGCTTTCCGGTCTGGTTGTCACACGTCGAGTGTAACAGTCGTTACAGGACAACATGTGCTGTTTGTCAGATAGCTCAGCGTCCTCCGGGGCCGCGCGCATGTGACGCCGATTACGCTGGCGTCCGTGACGACAGACGTGAAGTGGGTCCTGATCTTCGTGCAGTTGCCCTCGGAGCCGTCCCGGCACCGCGTGGCGGTGTGGCGCGAGCTCCGCAAGGGCGGCGCCGTACCGGTATCGCAGGGCGCCTGGGCGATGCCGGATGCGCCGGCCTTCCGAGCCTCGCTGGAGCGCGCGGAAGAACTGACGAACGCCGGCGGCGGCGTCTTCGCCGTCATCGACGCCGCGCCGCGCACCGACAGCGGCCAGGCTCTGATCCGTGACGCCTTCGTCGCGGCCCGGCTGGACGAGTGGAGCGAGTTCCGGGCGGACTGCGGCAAGTACGAGGACGAGATCGCCCGCGAGATCGCCAAGCAGAAGTTCACCTTCGGCGAGCTGGAAGAGGAGGAGCAGAGCCTCGACCGTCTGCGCCGCTGGTTCCGGGATCTCAAGAAGCGCGACATCCTCGAGCTTCCCGAGGCGGACGCGGCGGAGGAGCACCTGCGCCAGTGCGAGGAAACCCTGGCCCGGTACTCCGAGCTCGTGTACGACACGATGCGGGGCAACGCGCCGGCCGGCATCCTGTCGCCCGACGCGGGAGCCGCCGAATGAACGCGATGACGCCGCTGGACCGAGAGGACCCGCGCACGCGGCTGGCGCGGCTGCCGCAGCTCCGGCACTGGCTGCTCGTCAGCCTGATCGGGACCCTTGCGATCCTGTTGCTGGGCTTCTCCGCCAAGCTCATCCCCGGCGTCCTGCCCACCGAACTCGCGTGGGATGAAGAGCTCACCGATCATCAGCACGCGGTGCTGAACGGCGTGGGCGTCGCCCTCTCCGCGATCTTCTCACCGCCCGGCATCCTCGTGCTCCTCGCGCTCTCCTTCGTCTTCCTGCTGGTCGTGCGCCGGTCTCCCGTCAACGCCTTCGCGTTCACGGGCCTGGCCGCGTTCGGCTGGCTGAGTTCGGAGGTCTTCAAGCTGATCGTCGCCGAACCGCGTCCCGCTGCCGCGCTTCTCGACCATCCGCTGCTCGCCGAGGCCGGGCACGACAGCTTCCCGAGCGGCCACACGACCTACATCGCCGCGTACGCGATCGCCTGCTACCTGCTGGCCCGCGGCACCCGTTGGCAGTGGCCGGTCGCCGTTCTCGGCGTCATCGCGGTCGTCGGGATGGCCGGCATCCGCCTCTACGTCAGCGCCCACTACCTCACCGATGTGCTCGGCTCGGTGCTCGTCGCACTCACCGCCGCCGTCTTCTTCACCGGTCTCTGGAACCGGATGGGGTTGATCGTGCTCAATCGCGTCCCGCTGGTCGGGAGGCTGGGTCCCGTGCCGTCGGCCGGCCGCTGACGGAGCAGGGCCACCCCTGGAAAGGTCCCGCTTCCGAGATTAAGCTGGCGGGCATTCCGGGGGAATCCGGTGAGGGGCTGCCATGGTGATCGACCAGAACGTCCGGACGACGGATGTGGGCGAGGCGGAGAAGCTGCTCGCCCAGGTGTACAACCGGGCCCGGGTCATGGAGTCCGAGCACCCGTTCGTGTTCCAGCAGTCGATCCGTGGCGACGAGCGGGTGAGCGTCGCCCACTACCGCGCCGAGGGCCGCGCGGACGTGTCGGTGGACATCGAGGGTCTGCTGGGTATCGGCACCCGGTTATCCGGCACCTACCGGGCGTCCTCCAACGGGATGGACGTCGACCCGGACGGCGCGTTCGTGCTCGGCCCCGGTCCGGCGGCTTCGTCTTTCGCGGACCTGGATCTGATCATGGTCTACCTCGACCTCGACGCGTTGGCGGGGGCGGCCGACGCGCGCCGCCGCGTCTCGTCGGTGAAGTTGGGCTCCTTAGCCCCGTTGACGCCGGCGCTGAATCAGCAGTGGCGGCACGTGCACCAATTCGCGATCGATACGCTCGCCGATCCTGCCCTGTTGAACAACGACCTGATCCGCCGGTCGGTGAGCGACCTGCTGCTCGCCAACGCGCAGGCGTGCTTCGCCGTCGAGGTGGACGCGGCGGCCGCGGGCCACGAGGCCCGTCCGGCGACACTGCGCCGGGCCATGCGGTTCATCGAGGACAACGCGACGCAGCCGATCGGCGTCGAACAGATCGCTGAGGCGGCCCGGCTGAGCACGCGCGGGGTGCAGGACCTCTTCCGCCGTTCGCTCGGTCTCACCCCCACGGGATATCTGCAGCGGGTGCGCTTGGACGGCGCGCACCAGGATCTCGAACGTGGAGACGCGTCGGAGGAGTCGGTTCAGGAGATCGCGCGCCGATGGGGTTTCGTGCACCTGCCGCGCTTCGCAGCGCGGTACCGCGAGGAGTACGGCGAGTACCCGAGGCAGACGCTGCGGCGGTGAGCTGCTGCGGCGTCCGCCTTCCGCTCATCCCTCCGACTCGTCGACCACCGTGTCCCCGTGGCGGTGGGCGACCATCCACCGGCCGTCCTCCCGGCGGTACACCTGGGTCGCTCGCAGCGTGTACGTGCGCGGTTTCCCGTAGACGGAGACCGAGGTGTGTTCGAGCGCTGCGGTATAGGCCATGTCGCCGATGACGTCGAAGGCGACCAGGTCCATGGTCGCGGAGGTGCAGTCGGAGAAGCTGGCCGCGAGGTCCGCGAAGAGCGCGTCGATCTCCTCCTGACCTGTCGCGTCCTTCCAGGCGCCGAACACGCTCACGGGCTCCTTCCGCGACCAGAGTGCGCGTCGCGGGCCGGCATCGCCGTTGTGCAGGGCGAGTTCTGCGTCGAACAGTGGTCCACGGAACCAGCTGAGGAATTCGTCACGGTCCGTCATGGCGGTAGCCTGCTCCGCCCGGGCGGCCTCCGGCAATACGGCAGAAGCAGCGGGAATTCCGGTCTCAGCGCTCCAGGACGTATCGGGGGTTGGTGCGGTAGACGTCCCGGTAGAGCTCGGCGAAGCGTCCGGGATGCGGGAAGCCCCAGCGCGCTGCGATGGCCTGCACGGTGTCGCCGCGCGTCGGGTCCCCGTTGACGATGTCGAGGTGCGCCGCCGCCAGCCGCGCGCGGCGCAGGTGCTCGGCGGGACTCCACGACTGCGGCGAGTGCCCGCGGAACGCCAGTGCCAGCTCGCCCTCGGTGACGCCAGCTGCGGCGGCGATGTCGGCGATCGTGATGGGGAGGGACAGGTGCTCGTCGATGAAGCGGCACGCGCGGCCGTATGCGGCCAGTCCCGTCCGCGCGCCGTGCCGGCGCTCGCTCGCATCGCCGCTCAGCCGGAACCCCTCCAAGGCGGCGAGCGCCAGCGCGTGGTACGCGGTCGCGCGGGAGAGGTCGTTCTCGAGCACGGCTGCGTCCCGCATCAGCGGCACCAGCCGCATCCAGTGCCGCCCCGACGCTGCGGATGCCGGTCGCTGAGCGGTGAACCACGGGCGCATGCTCATCCCGTAGATCGCCGTGGCGAGCTCGGAGAGCGCGCCCGGGTCGAAGTTCACCGTCGTGACCAGGGTGGCGCCGCCGATCCGGCTGGCCATCGGCTCGCGGGGCTGGAAGACCGCCGGCTCCCGGTCGAGCCTGCCCTCCTCGCGGCCGACGCGCCACTCGTACCCCGGGGTGCTGTATGCCACCGTGATCGTGTCGACGTCCGCCTGGACCTGGAAGTCGCCGGACAGGCGGACGTCGACGATCGTGAAGCGGTCCTCGCCGACGGCGGCCTCCTCGTAGCCGCCGAGACCGCCCAGCCGCACGTCGCCGTAGAGGTCCCGGAGCCGCGCCTCCGCGACCTCGGTCGAGTACGCCTCCCGTGCGAACCGGAAGAAACCGCCCATGTGCGCCTCCCTCGCCGAACGCGGAGAGCGGGACGCTGCGCGCTGGTGCCTCCTCTGTACACTCCGGTTCTCCCGCGTTCCAGGGGTGGTGCCCTGTCCGCTGCGATAGCAGGGCGGGTAGGGTCTCAATCGAGCGCCTTGCCGCCATCCCGACCGTTGATCGAGAGGATCCGCATGACCGACAGCCCCGTACCCTCGTTCGAACTGCTCGCCGCGCAGCTGCTGGAGGACCCGGACCTCGACGTCTCGGTCACCGCCACCGGGCTGCACGTGCACGGGAGGCTGTTCGCCTACCTCGACGGCACCGACCTCGCGCTCGACCTCCCGGTCGATCGCGCGGAGGACCTGGTCTCGCGCGAGGTGGCCGAATCCGTTCCGGCCGGCCGCAGCGAGCCGAAGGGCGCCTGGGTGCGCATCGCCGACGCCGAGGACTGGCCGGAGCTGGCCTCCGAGTCGCACCAGTTCGTGGGCGAGCCCGCAGTGGGCCGCGATTCGTGAGCACCCCAGACGCGCCGGTTCCTGACGCGCCGGCTCCCGGCTGGTACCCGGACCCGACCGGCACCGGCGGACTCCGCTGGTGGGACGGTGTGCGCTGGACCGAGCACGCCTCGGCAGGCGCGTCGCCGTACACGCCGCCGGGCCGCCGCCCGCTGCCGGACGGGACGCCGGTGTACACGGTATGGATTTGGCTGGTCGTGACGCTGCCGATCCTCCCGGTGCTGCTGCTGTTCCTGGTGCAACCGCAGGTGATGTTCCGGGAGGTCTCGGTCGGCGGCCGCTCGACGCTGACGGTCGACCCGTTCGCCCTGATCGGCGGTCCGGGCTACTTCCTGCTGGTCGGTCTCGGATGGCTGGTCACCGCAGCCGTGATCGTCTTCTCGTGGCTGGACTACCGGGAGCTCGTCCGCCGCGGCGTCGAGCGCCCGTTCCACTGGGCGTGGTCGTTCCTGGGTCTCGTGTACCCCATCGGCCGCAGCGTGATCGTCCGCGGTGTCGCCGGAGGGCGGGGCCTCGCCCCGCTCTGGGTGGCGATCGGGGTGCAGGTCGCCGCGTTCGTGGTCGCCATGGTGTGGACGATCCTGCTGGTGTCGCAGATCCTGGGCACCGTCTCGCACCAGGTCCCCTACGGAGCCTGAGAGCCCGGTGTCCGGACGCCCCCGCCGCGTCCGTTATGATGGCTGTCGTGCGTCCGCTCGCGGTCGCGCTGGAGACGTCGCATAGTCAGGCCTAGTGCACCACCCTGCTAAGGTGGAGTCCCCGTAAGGGGACCGAGGGTTCAAATCCCTCCGTCTCCGCCGAAAGTAGCGGCTCCGCGATTGCGGAGCCGCTTTTCTGTCTTTCTGCTCCGGGAGAGGCATCGCTATTCCTCCCCGATGTCCTCGTTCCACAGTTCGGGGTGGGATTCGATGAAAGCCCCCATCATGGCGATCAGCTCGGGATCGTTGACGACGGCGATGTCGACGCCCTGCTCTGCCAGCCAGTCCTGGCCGCCGAGGAAGCTCTGGTCGTCGCCGACGACCACGCGGCCGATGCCGAACTGCTTCACCAGGCCCGAGCAGTACCAGCACGGCGACAGGGTGGTGACCATGACCGTATCCCGGTAGCTGCGCTGGCGTCCGGCGTTGCGGAAGGCGTTGGTCTCGGCGTGCATGGAGGCGTCGCCATCCTGGACCCGCCGGTTGTGGCCGCTTCCGAGCAGCCGGCCTTCGCCGTCGAACAGCGCCGCGCCGATCGGGATGCCGCCCTCGTCCGCGCCGCGTCTCGCCTCCGCGGTCGCGACTGCGAGCTTGTCCGCGTCCGTCGGGTAAAGGCGGGGAGTTGCGTCGGCGGCGCTCACGCGACGTCGTCCGCGGCGTCCACGCCGACGATCACCGACGGCTCGGTGTCGAGGCTTGCGCCGAGCTGGACCTTGAACGCGCGGAACAGGATCCAGTAGAGCACGGCCGCGAGCACGAACCCGACGAGCGGGGTGAGGTCGCCGATCGGCGCAGCAGCGGCGATCGGGCCGGTGTAGGACGTCTGAGCCGAGAACAGCCAGATCGACACAGCGCCCGCGACCACGAGCGAGATCCAGCCCGCCGGGTTGCGGTACCGGGCGTGGCTGGTGACCAGGCTCGCGATCTCGGTGCCGCGGCGGAGCCAGCGGTCGGTCAGCACGACGCCGAGCCACGGGGCGATCCAGTAGGCGATGACGAGGAGGAAGCCCTCGTACTTGGCACCGGCGTCCGGCAGCGCGCTCCAGGCGATGAAGAAGCCGATGATGCCGAAGCCGAGTGCGACGATCGCCCTCCGCCAGGCGAACGGGATCCTGATGCCCGCCGCGAGGAACGACATGGCGCCCGAGTAGATGTTCAGCGCGTTGGCGGCGATCGCGCCGACGGCGATCGCGAGAAGCGTGAGGTCGCGGATGACCACCGGCATGTGCGCGGTGAAGGAGGCGGTGGGATCGTCCGGGTTGAAGCCGGCGATCGTGGCCGCAGCGGCGCCGGCGGCCATCAGCACCACGCAGCTGACGAAGTTGCCGAGACCCGCGGCCCAGCCGATGGCCCGGCGGCTGGTGCCGGCGGGGAGGTAGCGGCTGTAGTCGGAGGCGTACGGGTTCCAGCCCGCAGCGTAGCCGAACGCGGCCGCCGCGGTGAGCGTCCAGCCTGCGAAGCTGAAGCCTCCGCCCTTGACGGGTCCGGTCAGGTCCGCGTGCAGGAAGACGGTCACCGTGGCGACCAGGAAGATCGCCCCGAGGATGTAGGTCGCGTACCGCTCGAAGAGCTGCACCAGGTCGTGCCCGATGAAGGCCACGACGACCTCAACGACCACGACGATGAGCAGCGACAGCACCGCGGGCAGACCGGTCAGCGTGGTGAGCGCGAACGCGCCGCTGACGGAGTTGACCGCGAACCAGCCGAGGCCGGCCATGACCGTGTTGAGGGCCGACGGCAGGATGTTGCCGCGGCTGCCGAACGCCGTGCGACCGATGACCATCTGGGCCAGCCCCTCGCGCGGACCCCAGGTCGACAGGATGCCCTGCGTGAGCGCGCCGAGCGCTGTGCCGAAGACGAGCGCGGTCATCGACTGCCAGAAGCCCAGCCCGAAGAACGCGACCGCGATGACGCCGACGAAGATCGTCGCGAACTCGAGATTCGGCGCCGTCCACGTGGCGAACAGCTGCCACGGCGAACCGTGCCGTCGCTCCGGCGGGATCGCCTCGATACCGCCCGATTCGACACTCGTGACATGGGGGCGCTGAGCGTCGGCCGGCGCCGACGCGGCCGTGGGGGTTGTGGTCATGGGGGCAGCATAGGGAGATCCGGCCCTGCGGCCTTTCTCGCCGTCCAAAACGTCACGAGTTGTTTACATGCGGCAAGGAGAAGCGAGACCGGCGCCCCTACTCCGCCCGGATCTCCCCCGACCCCCGCACGACCAGATCCACCCCCAGCACGAAATCCCCGCTCGGCAACGGCACATCGTTCGAGTGCTTCTCCAGCTGCTCGAAGATGCGCTCCGCAGCGGTGGTGCCGATCTCGTTCGGGTGCTGGGCGATCACCGTGACGCCGGGGTCGAGGAGGTCGCCGAGCTCGATGTCGTCGAAGCCCACCAGGGCGACCCGGTGCTGGAGCGAGAGCTTGCGGAGGGCGCGCACGGCTCCGATGGTGATGAGGTTCTGGCTGCTGAAGATCGCCGTCGGGGGATGGGCTGAACTGAGGAGTCGCAGCACCGTGCTCTCGGCGATCGCCGACGTCGCGACGTCCTCGACCACCAGGTAGTCGTCGGGGGCGAGGCCGAAATCGTCCATCGCGCTCACGAAACCCGCCTTGCGCTGGCCCGCCGTCCAGATGCGCGGCTTGTCGAAGAGTCCGGCGATCCGGCGGTGGCCGCGGCTCAGGAGGTGGCGGGCCGCCATCGCCGCTCCGCCGACGTTGTCCGAGCGGACGACGTCCGCCGTGTAGTCCGCCGGCTCGCGGTCGATGAACACCACCGGGACCTTCTTGGGGACGATGTCCGCGAGGTAGGCCTGGCTGCCGGTCGAACAGGTGAGGATGAGGCCGTCCACTTTCCGGCGGAGGAAGTTCTCCACGGCGGCGACCTCGCGCACCGGGTCCTCGTCGAGGCTGGACGCCAGCACGGCGACGCCGTGGTGGGCCGCCACGTCCTCGATGGCGCGGTGGATGGCGGCCGCGAACGGGTTGTCGACGCTTCCCAGGAGGAGGCCGATCGACTTGGTGCGGGTGTGGACGCGCCGCAAGTTGCTGGCGTGGCTGTCCGGCTCCCAGTGCAGCTCGGCGATGGCCGCCCGGACCCGCGCGGCGGTGGTCGCGGCGACGTTCGGCTCGTCGTTGATCACGCGCGACACCGTCTTGATGCCGACTCCGGCCTGACGGGCGACGTCCCGGATCGTGACTCGACCGGTGCTTGTCGAGGCTGAATCCGACAACGATGTCATTGCGAGGGCTCCTGGATTTCCCAAATAGGTGGCGAAACTTCTCGCCGTGTGTCATTATCCCTGATGACACCGTTGTCAGGGCTGAAGGCCCTCGGAGAGAAAGGGGCCGCAAAGATGCCCACCCGATTCCCGCGTCGACCTCGTACGGTCGTGTTCGCATCCCTCGCGATGGCTGCGGCCGTCGCCGCCACCATGACGGCGTGCTCCGCCGGAGGCGCAGGCTCGACGGCCGGCCCGAACGACGAGGTCGGCGTATCGCTCATCGTGAAGACCACGAGCAACCCCTACTTCGTCGCGATGGAGACGGCCGCCAAGGCCGACGCGAAGAAGAACAACGTCAAGCTGACCCTCGCCGCAGGCAAGAAGGACGGCGACACCGACACCCAGATCCAGGCGATCGA
This sequence comes from Leifsonia poae, assembly GCF_050632865.1. GTDB lineage: Bacteria > Actinomycetota > Actinomycetes > Actinomycetales > Microbacteriaceae > Leifsonia > Leifsonia poae_B. The sequence goes on from NZ_JBODSA010000003.1 coordinate 916,138, forward strand.
GAACGCCATCTCCCGCGGTGACAAGGGCATCCTGATCACTCCGGCCGGCCCCGCGGTGAACAACGAGATCGCGAAGGCCCGGCACGCGGGTCTCTACGTGATCGCCCTCGACACCGTGCCGACGCCGCCCGACACCGTCGACATCACGTACGCCACCGACAACTACGCCGCCGGCCAGTCCATCGGCAAGTGGATGGCCGGGACGCTCGACGGCAAGAAGGCCGTCATCGCGATGATCGACCTGTTCTCCGACCAGGTCGTCTCGGTCGACGTCGATCGCGACCACGGCTTCCTCAACGGGATGGGCATCGACGTCGGCGACAAGAAGAAGAACGGCGGCGAGAAGTCCTCCGGCAAGTACACCGGCGGCACCGGCGGCGACTACGAGATCGTCGGCCACCAGCCCTCGCAGGGCGCCGAGGACGGCGGCCGCACCGCGATGGAGACGCTGCTGTCGAAGAACCCCGACATCAACGTCGTCTACACGATCAACGAGCCCGCCGCCTACGGCGCGTACCAGGCTCTGAAGGCCGCCGGCAAGCAGGACAGCGTCACCATCGTCAGCATCGACGGCGGCTGCACGGGCGTCGGCTACGTGAAGGACGGCATCCTCGGCGCGACCGCGCAGCAGTACCCCTCGAAGATGGCGTCGGCCGGAATGGAGGCGATCGCGAAGATCGCCCGCGGCGGCGAGAAGCCGAAGACCTCCGACGGCCTCGACTTCTTCAACACGGGTTCGACCCTGATCACGAACAAGCCGGTCGACGGGCTGGAGAGCGTGGACGCGACCAAGGGCGCGACCACCTGCTGGGCCAACTGACCCGCTGAGAGGGGCACCCGCCGTCGGGTGCCCCTCTCGAAGCACCACAACTATCTCTGGAGTACCCATGTCAAACACCAACGCGACGTCTTCGCCACCCACGTCATCGCTGAATCTCGCCAGCGAGTTCATCAACCGTCAGACGCCGATGATGCGCGTCCGCGCGGTCCTGCACCGCTACCCCGCCATCAGCCCGGCGATCGTCCTGGTGCTGTCCATCATCGTGTTCGGCGCGATCAACCCGCGGTTCCTCGCGCCGACGAACCTGTCGCTGATCACGCAGCAGGTCGCCGTGATCGGCACCCTCGGTGTCGCAGAGACCCTGGTGATCCTCACCGCCGGCATCGACCTCTCGGTCGGCGCGGCGATGGTCCTGAGCTCGATCGTCATGGGCAACGCGGCGGTGAGCTTCGGGCTCCCGGGCGTCGTGGCACTGCTCCTCGGCCTCGTCACGGGTCTCGCCACCGGGCTCATCAACGGTCTCCTCGTGACCCGGCTCAACCTGCCACCGTTCATCGTCACGCTCGGGACGCTGAGCATCTTCACCGCACTGACCCTTCTGATCTCCAGCGGCGCGACCGTCCAGGGCAACACGATGCCGGGCATCCTCACCTGGACCGGCCTGACCCTCAAGATCTTCGGAGTCGACATCACGTTCGGCGTGCTGCTGATGGTCCTGCTCTACCTCGTGATGTCCTTCGTCCTCGGGCGCACGTCGTGGGGCCGCCACGTCTACGCGGTGGGCGACGACAAGGAGGCGGCACGCCTGACCGGTATCCGCGTCAGCCGCGTCCTGCTGAGCGTCTACATCGTCGCCGGCGCCGTCGTCGCGCTGACGGCGTGGATCCAGATCGGCCGCGACTTCGGCTCCAGCCCGAACGCCGCCGTCGACGCCAACCTCAACGCGATCACCGCGGTGGTGATCGGCGGGACCAGCCTGTTCGGCGGCCGCGGCAACATCTGGGGCACCCTGCTCGGTGCTCTCATCGTCGGCGTGTTCCGCAACGGTCTCGCGCTGGCCGGACTCGACGTCCTCTACCAGACCCTCGCGGTCGGCGTCCTCGTCATCGTCGCGGTCTCCATCGACCAGTGGATTCGAAAGGTCCGAAAGTGAATACCATCACCGAAACCCGCACCCCGGTCCTGGCCGCCCGCCGGCTGGTGAAGACCTACGGACACGTCGTAGGACTGGACGGCGTCAGCCTCGAGCTCTACGCCGGAGAGGTCCTGGCGATCATCGGGGACAACGGCGCAGGCAAGACGACGCTGATCAAGTGCCTCACCGGTGCCGAGATCCCGGACGAGGGCGAGATCCGGCTCGACGGCGAGCTCGTCCACTTCCGCCGACCGCAGGATGCGCGCGAAGCAGGGATCGAGACCGTCTACCAGTCGCTCGCCGTGTCCCCCGCTCTGGATGTGGCCGCGAACATGTACCTCGGACGCGAGCTCCGCCGCCCGGGATTCCTGGGTTCCGTATTGCGGATGGTCGACACGAAGACCATGCGTCAGCGCGCGAAGGCGGAGCTGACGGAGCTGGGTATCTCGACCCTGCAGGACGTCGCCGTCCCGATCGAGAACCTGTCCGGAGGCCAGCGCCAGGCCGTCGCCGTGGCGCGCGCCGCCGCGTTCGGCTCCAAGGTCGTGGTCCTGGACGAGCCGACGGCCGCGCTGGGCGTCCGCGAGTCCAACCAGGTCCTGGACCTGATCAAGCGCCTGCGCGACAAGGGCGTCCCGGTGATCCTGATCAGCCACAACATGCCGCACGTCTTCGAGGTCGCCGACCGCATCCACATCCAGCGTCTCGGCAAGCGTGCGGCGACGATCACGCCGGAGTCCCACTCCATGACCGAGGCCGTCGCGATCATGACGGGAGCCCAGAAGGAATGAGCGACCGCCGATTCCTCTACGCCGAGATCGACGCGCTGCCCGGGTCGGAGGACGAGGTCGCCCTCCTGCTCACCGGCTACGGGCTCCGCGTGCGCGAAGAGCCGGGCAACCGGCAGTTCGAGGCGTTCAACCCGGACGGCGACCCTGCGAAGTTCTTCGTCTACGAGGAGTACGAGTCCGAGGACGCCTTCGAGGACCACAAGAGCGCCGACTACTGCGCGCGGTTCAACGAATCGCTGGCTCCGCTCGTCGTCGGCGGCGCATCCCGTCTGACGCTGCTGGACCCGCTGACGTGAACCCGGCCACCGCCCCGCGCGCGCTCGTCGTCGGAGAGTCGCTGGTGGATGTGGTCGAGCGCGGGTCGTCTTCCAGCGCGCATCCCGGCGGGAGTCCGCTGAACGTGGCGTTCGGCCTCGCCCGCCTCGGGATCCCGGTCACGTTCGTCACGGAATTCGGGGACGACGCGTACGGGGACCTGCTCGCCGGCCACCTCCGCTCGGCCGGCGTGGAGACCATCAACCGCCCGGAAGGCAAGGCGACCTCGGTCGCCACGGCGCACATCGGCGCGGACGGCGCGGCCGGATACGACTTCTCGCTGACGTGGGACTTGCGAGCACCCGCAGTGCCGGCCGCGGACCTGTTCCATACCGGCTCGATCGGCGCCCTCCGCGAACCCGGATCCGGCGCCGTCCGGCAGCTCGTCGAGGCGGTGGCTCCCGGAACCCTCGTCAGCTTCGACCCGAACATCCGCCCGGCGCTGATGGGCGACGCTGCGTCGCTGCGGGACCTGGTCGGCTGGTACTGCCGGCACGCCCACCTCGTGAAGCTCAGCGATGAGGACGCCGCGTGGCTGTTCCCGGGATGGGCGCACCACGCCGTGCTCGACTGGGTTCTGGAACAGGGCACCCGCGTGGCGGTGCTCACGCGCGGCGCGCACGGGAGCATCCTCCGCAGCCGCGACGCGGAGGTGGAGCTCCACGCCATACCGACGACAGTCGTCGACACGATCGGTGCGGGCGACGCCTACATGGCCGGGCTGCTCGCCGGCGTGGGACACACCGGCGCAGGCGCCGAGCTGCACGCCGGCCACGTCTCCGAGACATCGCTGCGGGCCATCGGCGAGACGGCGTCCGCCGTCGCCGCGCTCACGGTGGGCCGGGCAGGAGCGATGCCGCCCACCCTCCCCGAAGTAGAGGCCCTGGCCAGAGCACGGAGCCTGCACCTCACCACCTAGAACGAAAGTCGAGTCGATGAAGACATCACAACGGTTCACCACGGTCGCGATCGCGACTGTTCTCGCTCTGGGCGGTATCGCCGGCGGTGCAACGCCCGCCCTGGCAACCACCCCCACCGACAGCCGGCCCTACTACCACTACACGCCGCAGCAGAACTGGATGAACGACCCCAACGGGCTCATCTACTACGGCGGCAAGTACCACCTCTTCTACCAGTACAACGCGACCGGGAACACGGGCGGCAACGCCTCCTGGGGTCACGCCGTCAGCACGGACCTGACCCACTGGAAGCAGCTGCCGATCGCCATCCCCTCCGATGCGAACGAGGAGGTCTGGTCGGGCAGCGTCGTGAACGACAGCACGAACACCAGCGGACTCGGCACCGGCACGACCGGCCCTCTGGTGGCCGTCTACACCAGCGCGGTCCGCGCGACGGGCGTCCAGCGGCAGTCCATCGCCTACAGCACCGACGGAGGCACCACCTGGACCAAGTACGCGGACAATCCCGTCATCGACATCGGCTCCCACAACTTCCGTGACCCGAAGGTCTTCTGGTACGCCCCGGCGAAGGAGTGGCGGATGGTGGTCGTGCTCTCGGACCAGCACAAGGTCGCGATCTACGGGTCGTCCAACCTGAAGGACTGGACGGAGAAGAGCGAGTTCGGCCCGGACGGCGTGACCTCCGCGGTGTGGGAGTGCCCCGACCTGTTCCCTCTGCAGCTGGACGGCAAAGCGGATGCCACGAAGTGGGTGCTCACCGTCAACGTGGCGGGGAAGGCGGAGTACTTCGTCGGGTCCTTCGACGGGACCACGTTCACGAACGGTGAGGCTCCGTACACGGCCCCGGCGGGCACGGTCATCAACGACTTCGAGGCGGCGACCTACGGGGCGGGATGGACGGCGACCGGCACCGCGTTCGGCGACGGCCCCGCACACGACACGGGCGTCTCGGGCGCCCTCGGCGCGGGGTACGTGGACACGTTCCACCACTCGGACGCCGAGACCGGGACGCTGACCTCGCCCACGTTCACCATCGACAAGAAGAACCTCAACTTCCTGATTGCGGGCGGGAAGCATCCATACGTCGAGGGGGGTCGATCGCGGCACCGGCCGGTGACACGTTCCAGGACTTCGAGGGCGACTCGCTCCCGGGCTGGACCGGCACGGGCGACTTCACTGGCATCGCGCCGTCGAAGGAGAACCTGAGCGGCCAGCTCGGCGGCGGTGTCCTCGACACCTGCCAGTCGGGCTGCGACAGCGCGGAGGGCACCATCACCTCCCCCGCCTTCACCATCACGCACCCGTACATCGATCTGCTGACCGCGGGCGGCAAGCACCCGTGGGGGCAGAGCAACCCGACCGCCGTGAACCTCATCGTCGACGGCGCCGTCGTCGATAGCGTCACCGGCAACGACTCCGGCAGCATGGACTGGGTGTACCTGGATGCGTCCGCGTACCTCGGCCGTCAGGCCACCCTGCAGGTCGTCGACCAGAACGACGGAAGCGCCGGTTGGGGCCACATGATGGTCGACAACGTCGTCTTCTCGGACTCCATCGCGCGCCCCTGGAACACCGAGACCGGCGCGAACCTGATCGTGAACGGGAAGGTCGTCCGCACCGCCACGGGCAACGACAGCGGCGCCCTCGACTGGACCAACTGGGACCTGAGCGACCTCCAGGGTCAGCAGGCGCAGCTCCAGCTCGTTGACCTCAGCACCGGCGGGTGGGGCCACCTCATCGCCGACCAGTTCATGCTCTCCGACCAGCCCGCGCTGAGCTCCCTGAAGCGGGCGCACTGGATCGACGAGGGGCGCGACTTCTACGCGGCCGTCACCTTCAACGACGCCCCCTCGAACAAGCGGATAATGCTCGGCTGGATGAACAACTGGGACTATGCGAACACCATCCCGTCCGACGGCTGGCGCGGCTCGCAATCCGTTCCCCGGTTGCTGTCGCTGCGCACGATCGACGGGCAGCCGCGGATCGTCCAGTCGGTGGTCCCCCAGGTGAGCGCGCTGGCGCAGCTCAGCAAGCTCCAGGTCGCCCCGCCCACCGCCATCCCGGCGGGGACGAAGCCGCTGAAGGTCACGACGCCGGCGAACGCGGTGCGGGTGGATGCGGTGCTCGCCGCCGGCTCCGCGAAGAGCTTCGGGCTGCAGCTGCTCCGGTCGGCCGACGGGTCTCAGTACGTCGGTGTGTCGTATGACACGGCGACCAAGACGCTGAGCGTGGACCGGACGCACTCGGGCGACGTCGGGTTCAACAGCGCCTTCCCGAGCGTCGACGGGACGGTCGTCCCGCTCGATCACGGCCTGCTGCGGCTGGAGCTGTACCTGGACAAGACCTCGATCGAGGCCTTCGCCCAGGGCGGCCGGGCCTCGCTGACGGATCTGGTGTTCCCCGCCGCCGGCAGCAACGGGGTGGCCCTCACTGCGAGCGGCGGGACGGCCGGGCTCGTGCTGCTGACCGTGAAGCCGCTGGCGAATGCGATGAGCGGCGCCTACTCCGGGTGATGCGGTGAACGGCCGGGTCCCGCGGGTGAGGGCCCGGCCGTTCAGGCGCCGGGGGCGTTCAGGCGCTGGGGGCGCTCTCGCCCGATGCTGCGAGCGTCGCGGCGAGGCTCGCCGCGATGGTGACGCCGGCCAGCTGCCGCTCCGCCGCGCGCTCGGCCTCCTGGTAGACCTCGCCGAGGGTGGGGCCGATGCTCCTGCCGATCGGGCAGTCCTGGGAGGGCGGCGAGGTGTGGAGGCCGAAGAGCGGTTCGTCGGCGAGGGCGTGCCGCACGTCCGCGAGCGTGATCTGGTCGGCGGGCCGGGCAAGCGTCCAGCCAGCGTTCGCGCCGCGCTGCGACTCGACCAGGCCGGCTTCTCGGAGTTGCCCGAGAAGCCGGCGGATGACCACGGGGTTCGTCTTCACGCTGCCCGCGATCCCCTCTGATGTCGCCGGGCCACCGCCGTGCCCGGCGTGGAGTTCGATCCACTCCAGCGAGTGGATGGCGATCGTCAATCGCGAGTTCGCGCTCATCGGTCGCCCTCCGCCGCGGGGGTGCCCTTGATGAGCTTGGCCGTCCCCCAGGCGGAGCCGGGGTTCGCGCGTCCGGGCTGAGCCGCCAGCAACCGGCGGTAGAAGTCGAGGGCGTCGGCCGACGTCGCCGCGATCTCCTCCACGTCGCGGAGGTACTGGATGGTCGCGTCGATGTCGGCGGGGAGTCGCCGTTCTGTGGCTGCTTGTGTCCGCTGACGACGAAGGTCGGCTGAAGCGCCTTCAGCCGCTCCAGGCCGGCGATCCAGTCCTGCCGGGTCTCCGACGTGGTTTCGGCGAGGTATGGATACGTGGCGTTGTAGACGACGTCGCCGCCCACGATGAGGCCGAGGCTCGGCACCCACAGGGCGGTGCTGCCGTCCGTGTCCGTGTAGCCCGTCTCGATGACGCGCAGCTCGTTCCCTTCGAGCTCGAAGCGGTCGCCGTCGAGCGCATCCGGAAACTCGACCGGGGGATCTGACCGGGGAACAGCTTCTCCCAGAAGCCGGCCAGGTACGTCGGGTCCGCCTGCGTGTGCAACGTGGCGATCGTCCCGGTCGTTGCGAGGACGCGGACCCCGGGGAAGGCCGCACGCAGCTGCCCGATGCCGAAGGCGTGGTCGCCGTGACCGTGGGTGATGTACACCGCGGCAAGGGTCCTGTCGTGCTCGCGGATCCACTCGATCAGCCGATCGTTCTGCTCCGTGGTGGTGAACGTGTCCACCAGGACGGCGTCGCGTTCGCCCCAGATCAGCGTCGAGGAGTTCGCCACCCAGCGCAGGTCGGCGTCGCCTTCCGGGAGGTCTCTGGTGACACCCGCGCGCTGTTCGGTCGTGACCTCGTAGTGGAGTTCGTTCGGCATGAAGCCAATGTAACTGTAATGGTTACGTTAAGCAAGGCTGCACCCATCCTTCGAACCGCTTCGACGCCTAAAACGCCTCCGCAAGCCCCTTTTGGGCCATTCAGCGGGCCTCCACCACGGAATTGTGCAAGCGATTCGTTCGAATTACTTGACGGACGGCAATCGACGGGTCTAATTTCCCCCTGAAGCTATCGAACCGGTTCGACTCTTCGAACCCCGATGCAAGGGAGCATCCATGAAGTCGCCTCTCTCTGATGGCGCCCTCTCCGGTCCGCCGCGCAGAAGCTCTGTGCGCGGCATCACCGCGGGAGTCGCCACCATCGCCCTCCTCGCCGCCGGGGGCGCGCTCGCCTCCGCCCCGGCCCAGGCCGCGCCGACCGCGGCCAACACGCTGACGGTCAACGCCGATCAGACCTTCCGGCCGGTGAGCCACGTGGCCACCGGCTCCCTCTACGGCCTGGCCAACGCGACCACCCCCTCGGATGCGCTCGTGCAGGCGATCAAGCCGACCGAGTTCGTCATGAAGCCCATCGGCGGAAAGCAGCAGCCGACCGGAGACATCGGCGTGACCTGGCAGAAGGCGGCCGCCGCCGGAGCCAAGGTCGTCGACCGGCTCTCGGACTACTACGCCGGCTGGCCCTACCAGTTCAGCTGGAGCACCTGGGATCAGGTCGTCACCGACCAGGTCCACCAGGTGCAGGCCTCGGGCATGACCAACCTCGCCGCGTACGCCCCCTGGAACGAGTCCGACAACACCTGGCTCGCCTCCAACGGCACCTTCGAGGACTTCTGGACACACACCTACCGGCTCATCCGCAGCCTCGACCCCACCACGCCGATCCAAGGTCCGAGCCTGTCGGACAACATCGGCGACATGCAGAACTTCCTCAACAACGCCGTCGCGACGAACACGGTGCCCGACATCCTGGCCTGGCATGAACTGGAGACCTCGTCGAAGATCGCCGGCGACGTCGCCAAGGTGCAGGCGATGGAGGACGCGCTGGGCATCCAGCGCCGCCCGATCGACATCGAGGAGTACGCCGCCCCGGCAGAGGTCGGCATCCCCGGTTCGCTGGTGGGCTACATCGCGAAGTTCGAACGCCTCGGGATCAACAGCGCGGAGCTCGCCTTCTGGAACCAGTCCGGCGCGCTCGGCGACCTCCTCACCGGTCAGGGCGGCAACCCCAACGGCGCGTACTGGCTGTACAAGTGGTACGCCGACATGAACGGCGACATGGTCACCACCACGCCGCCGGGCAACAACAATTTCGACGCCGCCGCGGCGGTCACCTCCGACAAGAAGGAGGTGGACGTCATCACCGGCGGGACGTCCGGTACGGCGGGCATCCGCGTCGCCGGGCTCGACAAGCTGGCGCTCGGCTCGAAGGTGAACGTGAAGCTCGAGTTCACGCCGTCGTACGGCCGCACCGTGGCCGTGGCCGCGCCCACCACCATCTCCACGACCACCTACCAGGTCGGCGCCGACGGCTCGATCACGGTGCCGGTCGTGATGAACCCCGCGTACGGGTACCACCTCGTGGTCACCCCGGCGGCGGACACCACCGACCTCTCCGGCACGTACACGATCACCAACGTCAACAGCGGCCTCGCCCTCGACACCCAGTCGTCCGCGACGGCGGCGGGCACCGCGGCCGTGCAGGCCGCTCCCGCAGCAGGCGGCAGCGCGACCCAGACCTGGCAGCTCGTCGCCGCCGGGTCGGGGCTGTACAAGATCGTCAACCCGGCAAGCGGGCTCGTGCTCGGCATCCAGGGCGCGGCCACCTCGACCGGGACACCGGCTGTGGTGTGGGGCGACAGCGGGACCGATGACCACCTGTGGCAGGTCGTTCCGGACGGCAAGGGGAACTACCGCTTCGCGAACTACGGCACCGGGCTCGTGCTCGGCATCGCCGGGATGAGCAAGGTGGCCGGCGCCGGTGTGATCCAGTGGACGGACGGCTCGGTCACCTCCGGGTGCACGGCCACCGGTCCCCGCCAGCCCGGCAAGATCGGCTCGGCCCTGTCGTTCTGCAACAGCACCGCCTACGCCACCCTGCCCACCGGCTCGGTGAGCGGGCTCACCGGCGACTACACGGTCTCCGCCTGGGTGAACCCGGCGAGCAACGCCTCCTGGCAGCGCCTGTTCGACATCGGCTCCAGCAGCAACGCGAGCATGTTCCTCACGCTGAACGACGGGACCGAGCTCCGGTACGCGATCACCACGAGCGGAGCGGGAGGCGAGCAGCGGCTCAACAGCAGCACCAAGACCCTGCCGCTCAACCAGTGGTCGCTGGTGACGGTGACCGTCGCAGGGACCACCGGCACGCTGTACGTCAACGGGCAGGTCGTCGCCACGAACGCGAACCTGACGATCCACCCGTCGGCGTTCGGGCAGAGCACGCGCAACTACATCGGCAAGTCGCAGTACAGCGGCGACCCGGCGCTGAACGCCACCGTCGACGACTTCAACATCTACAGCCGCGCGCTCAGCGCCGCGGAGGTCGGTGCTCTGGCGTCGGGTCAGGCGGGAAGCGGCGACGTGGTGCACTACGCCTTCGATGAGGCGAGCGGTGCCACGCTGGTCGACTCCTCGGGCGCCGGACGCAACGGCACCGTCGTCCCGGGCAACTCCTCGACGACGAACACCTCCGCGACCGACGCGCAGACCGCCGATCACTTCTGGACGCTCCACGCGGTCACCGCGCCGGCTGCGCCCACCGGGGTGGCGGCCACCGCGACGACCTCGACGGTGACGGTGAACTGGACGCCCGCAACCGATGACGGTGGCTCGCCTGTGACCGGGTACCGCGTCTACCGTCAGGGCGTCACCGATCCGGTGGCGACGGTCGGTGCCGACGCGACCTCGGCCGACGTCACCGGCGTCTGGCCGGGCGACACCGCCGTCTTCGCGGTCTCCGCTGTGAACGCGGCGGGCGAGGGCGCGAAGTCGGGGTGGAGCGCGCCGGTGGTCGTGCCCGATGGAGCGACCTCCAAGCCGGGCCAGGCCGTCCTGTCGAACGACAACGGCTGGGACACGGGTCTCAAGGACGGCGACTACAACGTCGTGATGAACCTGTGGCGCGGAGAGGACGGATCGATCTACCGCCTGTACGAGAACGGCACACTGATCGCGACCAAGCAGCTGACCTTCGGCGGCACGGGCGCTCAGACCCTGTCCATCCCGGTGCACGGCAAGACCAACGGCACCTACGTGTACACGGGCGAGCTCGTGAACAGCCAGGGGACGACGGCCACCACCAGCACCACTGTGAAGGTCACCGACGCCAACCCGGGGACGCCGGTGCTCAGCAACGACGACTGGAACGGCGGAGGCACCTACACGGTGACGGCCAACCTGTGGTGGGGCACCAACGCCACCTCGTACACGTTCTACGAGAACGGCGTTGCGGTGGGGCAGGGCCAGCTGACGGCGAACACGCCGAACGCCCAGACCGCCACGCTCGCCGTGCAGGGGAAGGACAAGGGCACGTACGTGTACCGGGTCGACTTCACCAACGCGGCAGGCACCACGAGCAGCAAGACGATGACGGTCACCGTCGTCAAGTAGGGGAGGCGGGAGGCGGGGCCGGTGCGAAGCCGGCCCCGCCTCTCGTTTCCGCTCCGACGGGTCCGGCGAGCGTGTGCGATCCTGGTCGAGTCATGACTGTCACTTCTCTTCTCGACCTGCGCTTCGCCGCCGACCACCTCGAGGATGGGCCGCGCGCGCTGCTCGACATCCTCGCGGACACTCGCGCTTTCGAGGGCTGCCTCGGCGTGGAGATCGTCACGGACGTGACAGACCCCGCTCACGTCGTCGCGGTCGAGCACTGGGAGTCGATCGAGCACGATGAGGCCTACCGCGCCTGGCGGGCCGGGCCGGGAGCTTCGGGCCTGGGTGCCTACCTGGCGGGATCGCCGGTCCTGACTCGGTTCACGGACGTCGCTTCGCTCTGACCCGGTTAGACCGCGTGCGGCGGCGTCAGCACCCCGTCGGTCAGCGCCTCGGCGGGATCCTGGCCGACGGCGACGATCGCGTTGCGCGCATCCACGTGGACGATCCGCGGTTCGAACGTGCGGGCCTCGGCGTCGTCCAGCTGGGCGTAGGAGATGACGATCACCGTGTCCCCGACATCGACGAGGTGCGCGGCGGCGCCGTTGATCCCGATGACGCCGCTTCCGCGCTCGCCGGCGATCAGGTACGTCTCGAGGCGTGCGCCGTTGGTCACGTCGACGATCGCGACCTGCTCCCCGGGAAGGAGATCGGCCGCCTCCATGAGGTCGAGGTCGACGGTGAGGGAGCCGACGTAGTGCAGGTCGGCGTGGGTGACGGTGGCGCGATGGATCTTCGACTTGAACATGGTGCGGAGCACGCGTCCATCAAAGCACGAGTCGAGGGTGGCGTTGCAGCTCAGGCGAACTCCGCCAGCGCGGCGTCGAGGTTCGGGGCCGTCATCCCCTCGGTGCTGTTGTCGAACAGGATGTGGTGGGCGCCCCGCCAGCGGCATTCGGCGGCCTGGGCGGTCGCCCAGAACTCGTCCCAGTGCGCCAGCTTCCAGGCGTCTCGCTCATAGCCGCGACCTTCCACACGGTCGCGGACGCGCGAGCCCTCGACCGTGACGTGAACGACGAAGATCTGGGCGTCGGCGGGCCAGTCGTGGCGGGCTCCAGCGGCCTCCAGGAAGTCCTGGCGGGGGAAGTAGCGGACGAAGGGGGCGTCGAGGACGACCGAGTTGCCGAGGCGCAGGTTGTCGCCGGCGAGCCGGAGCAGCGTCTCGTACTCGAGGTCCATGACGGAGCGCTGGTAGAACTCGTTGTTGTCGCGCTCGTGCTTGTCGGTTCCGGCGAGTTCGAGCAGGGCTTCGGTGAAGAAGGTCGCGACGCTGTCCTTGTCCAGGTAAGCGGCGTGCGTCCGCTCTGCGATGAGCGTGCTCACGGTCGACTTGCCGGACCCGGCCGGTCCGATCACGAAGTAGAGTCTGGCGGGCATAGCGGTCTTTCTCCGGTCGGGGCGGCGTCGCGCCGTGGACGCCGCCCCTGTCAGGCTAGCGGGATGCGTCGGCGACCTGGCTGGCGGGCGTGCGCTGCTTGACGAACAGTCCGTAGGACAGCGCGCCGACCAGCAGCAGGATGCCGCCGACGAGGAACACCAGCGTGTAGTTGCCGCCGGTCGCCGTGAGGATGGCTCCGGTGACCACCGGCGCGACCGCGGCGCCGATGAAGCCGCCGAAGTTCTGGATCGCGCCGAGCGACGCGACCTGGTTCGACGGTGCGACGTCGGAGGCGAGGGTCCAGAGGCACCCGATGGGCACCTGGGACGCGAAGTAGCCGACGGAGAGCAGCGTGATCGCCAGCGGTGTGTTCTCGACGTACGCGACGGGCAGCACAGCGGCCGCGGCGAGGAGTGCACCGCCGACGATCGGGATCTTCCGGGCCAGGACGGTGTTCACACCGCGGGCGACGAGCCGGCCGGACAGCCATCCGCCGAAGATCACGCCGATGATGCCGCAGAGGAAGGGCAGCGAGGCGAGCCAGCCGCTGTCCGCGAGGCTGAAGCCGCGAGCGGTCTGCAGGTAGCTGGGGAGCCACGTGAGGTAGACCCACACCGTGTAGAAGATGCCGAAGGCTCCGAGGATCATGAACCAGGTGTTGCGCTGCTTGAACAGCTGACCCCAGTGGACCTTCTCCACCGGTGCCGCCACGACGGCGTCGGCCTGCGCGCCCTTGATGATCGCCTGCTCCTTCAGCGTGGGATCGCGGTAGATGCGCAGCCAGACGAGGGCGATGACGATGCCCAGCGCGCCGACGATGATGAACATCCCGCGCCAGCTCATGGTGAGGAGGAGGAACGTGAGCAGCGGCGGAGCGATCGCGTTGGCGATCTGCGAGCCGGTGTTCACGAGCGAGACGGGGAGGGCCCGCTCCTTGGCATTGAACCAGCGCTCGTTGACCTTGAGGGCCGACGTGAAGAACGGGGACTCGGCGATGCCGAGGGCGACGCGGGCGGCGTAGAAGAAGCCGAACGAGTTCGCGGCCGCGGTGATCATCGAGATGAGCGACCAGGCGCCGGCGGCGAAGGCGAACATCCGCTTCGGCCCGAACCGGTCGACCAGGTATCCGGCGGGCAGGTTCGCGATGGCGTAGGGCCATGAGAACGCCGAGAGGAGCAACCCCATCTGGAGCGCGTTCAGGTGGAACTCTTCCGCGATGGTCGTGTTGGCGACGCTGAGCGTCGAGCGATCGAGGTAGTTCACCACCCCACCCAGGATCAGGAATCCCACCAGGAACCAGCGGATCCTCACGGTCTTCTTCTCCGTCGGGGTGAGGCTGGGCGCCTCGGTCAGCGTTTGACTCATCTTGTCACTCCTTTGTGCGGGTTCGGCGGGGTCGCCGTGGTGCTGGGGTTTGCGGGGGTGGTTCAGGTCCTGGCCGCGGAGATCGCGTCCAGGAACTCGGAGGCGGCGGCGGTGACCTTGCGGTAGTCGCCGTCGGCCCGGGCGGCCTTCGTGATGTGGCTTCCGACCCCGACAGCGACGACGCCGGCGGCGAACCAATCGCCCACGTTGTCGGGTGTCACACCACCGGCGGGGAGGAGAGGGGCCTGCGGCAGGGGCGCCCGCACGGTGCGGACGTATCCCGGCCCGACCGCGTCGGTCGGGAAGAGCTTGACGATGTCGGCGCCGGCCTCCATGGTGTCGACGATCTCCGTCGGCGTGTACGCGCCGCTGATCGAGACCGCCTGGATAACGGTTCGCCGTCGCGAGCATGTCGCGGTTCAGGTTCGGCGACACCAGGATGCGTGCTCCCGCCTGCAGGGACGCGAACGCGGCGTGGCCGTCTAGGACCGTCCCGGCGCCGACGGCGACACCCTGCGATTCGAACTCGTCCGACAAGGTGCGGACGACCTCCAGCGCGCGGGGCACGGACAGCGTGATCTCGAGGGCGCGGATGCCGCCGGCGACGGCGGCCCGCGACACCTCCAGTGCTTCTTCGGCACTGTCGAGCCGGACGATCAGCACCGCGCCGGTGGAGTGGATCGCGCTCAGAACTTCGAATTTGCTTAACATCGCGCATCACCATATCTCAAAAATTCACAGAACGCGAGAGAATCTGTTAATTCATGTTCGAGATTGGGAGATAGGCTGCAATCGTGAGTTCACTTCCGCCGCTGATCCCGGAGCAGCGCCACCAGGAGATCCTTCGTCTGCTTCGGAGCACCGGTGTGCTGAGCATCCGCCACATCGTCGAACTGCTCGGGGTGTCGCACATGACTGTGCGGCGCGACATCGCGGCGCTGGAGGAGAGCGGAGAGGTGGTCTCCGTGCAGGGCGGCGTGCGCCTGGCCGACTGGAAGGGGACAGAGCCCCCGCGGGAGCGACGCTCGCGCGCGATCCTGGAGCTGCCTCGAAAGAGGGCGATCGCCGAACTCGCCGCCGGCCTGGTGGAGGACGACATGACGCTCTTCCTGGATGCGGGGACGACGTGCGAAGCGATCGTCCCCTTCCTCGCGGGCCGTAGAGGGCTCACCGTCGTCACCAACGACTTCTTCGTCGTCACGGCGCTCCTCGACCATCCCGAGATCCAGAGCATCCACACCGGCGGGGTCGTGGACACCTCGAGCGGGTCCTCGAGCGGACCGATGGCAGCCCACACGCTCGATGGGATCAGCCTGGACATCGCCTTCCTCAGCACCGGCACCTGGGACCTCGCCCACGGCGTCACGACGCCCGAGACGGACAAGGTGGTCGTGAAGCGGTCCGCCCTCCGCGCTGCGCAGAGCGTCCTCGTGGCCGACAGCACGAAGTTCGGCACCTACGAACGCTTCAAGGTGGCGCCGCTGGACGCGCTCGACCTCATCGTCTCCGACACCGGGCTCCCTGTGGAGGGGCGCCGGACTGTAACAGAGAGCGGTGTGGAGTTACGGCTGGCGGTGCCGGGGGAGAGCGTGGAGTAGACCCGATGGAGGAGCTGCTGGGCGGCGGCAACACGACCGAGGGCGTCGTCAAAGCGGGCCGTACCGTTCGACGCCCGCGCGGCCGGCGCTCGGCCTTCGCGAGCGAAGTTCTCCGCACCCTGAATGAGGCCGGCATCCCGTGGGCGCCCACCTACCTCGGCATCGACGGGGAGGGCCGCGACGTCTTCTCCTACATCCCAGGGGCCACCACCGATCACCCCTCGCAGCGCGACGAGCGCTGTTATGCGGCGTTCGGAGGGATCCTGCGCGAACTTCACGAGTTCAGCCGCGGTACCCCGCTCGCCGCGGGCGGCGAGTGCCTGGTCCACGGTGACCCCGGTCCCTTCAACGTGATCATGGCGGAGGGGATGCCGGTGGCGCTGATCGACTGGGATAGCGTCCATCCCGGCGACCCGATGGAGGACGTCGGCTACGCGGGGTGGACGTGGTGCATCTACGCAACGGGGAACGTCCCGGTGGTCGATCAAGCGCGACGGCTGCGACTGCTGGCCGACGGCTACGACCCGGACCTGCGGGGCGACGCCCTGATCGAGGCGATCTTCCGGAGCCAGGACTCGCTCATCCGGATCGAGGGGGCGAACGCCGGCGACGACGGGCTCAGTGACCAGCGACGCCGGCACGCTCGCGCCGCCGTCGAGTGGGCCGGCAGCTGCCGGACTGTGCTGGAGACGAACCTGGAGATGTTCGCCGAAGCATTGCGACGCGACTGACGATGAGGACAACGGTGAAGGCGGCGGTCTTGGTGTCGATCGCTGTCGTGGTCCTCGTGTGGTCGGAGGCTGTCCACACGCGGGCATCCACGCGCAGGCTGAGCCCCCGTGCCGAGGCCGACCCGCTCGTAGAAGCGGTTGTGGTGCTCGGGTACAGGAATCGGGGCACGCGCGCGAACTACCTCAACCGGTACCGGGTTCGCGCCGGTCTCCGGTCGTTCGATGATCGTGCCCGCGAACGGCTCCTCATCCTGTGCGGTGGGCCGGTCGCCGGTGACATCGCTGAAGCGACGCTCATGGCGGATTACGCACGCACGATGGGCTACACGGGCGCCCTCCGACTCGACACCGAAAGCCTCAGCACGTGGGAGAACATCACAAACGCGATTCCGCTGCTCGAAGGTGCCGACTCGATCAAGGTCGTGTCGAACTCGCTCCATGCCGAGAAGGGCAGGGCGTATCTGTGGAAATTGCGCCCCGACCTCGCCGCGCGACTGCGTCGCGGGTCGGACCATCGATTCGGCGAGATCATCCTTCTCAAACCGATCGCCGCGGTGATCGGGCTTCGCGGTCTGCGCGGACTCCCGCCGGGTTGAGTCCTCCTGCCCATGGGAGAGGGCCACGAGGGTGGCCATAGACGCGTGCGATCCGGTCGCAAGTAGGGTCGGGATGTGTCGACGACGGTTCCCTTCCAACCCTTACCGCTGGACCAAGCCGAGATCGTCTACGAGTACGGCCCGGATTCGGTTCCCGACCCCGCCGTCGCTCGAGGTGACGTCGAGGAGATCCGCCTCACCGGCAGCGATTTCTACCCGGGGACGTCGAGGACGATCTGGATCCACCGGCCCGCGGGACTCCCGTCCGACGTCGAGGCCGGTGTGATGTTCTTCAACGACGGCTGGTGGTACCTCGACCCGGACGGGGACGTCCGCGGCGGAACGGTGCTCGACAACCTGTCCGCGGCAGGCGCCATCCCGCCGGTCATCGGCGTCTTCGTCGATCCGGGCATCCGCGATGAAGACGGACAGGCGATCAAGAACCGCAACGTCGAGTACGACGCTGCCGACAGCCGATACGCGGACTTCCTCATCGAAGACGTCCTCCCGCTCGTCCGGTCCCGGCACCGGATCTCCGAGAACCCGTCGATGCGGGGCATCTGCGGCGGGAGCAGCGGCGGCAACGCAGCCCTGACGGCGGCCTGGAACCGGCCGGATGCCATCGGGCGCGTGATCACCTTCAACGCGAGCTTCGCGCAGATGCCGCACGGCAACCCCTACCCGAAGCTCCTCGCCGAAGAACCGCCACGAAACCTCCGCGTCTTCGTTCACGCAGCGCGCCGGGACCTCAACTGGAACCGCTCCGAGGACAACTGGTTCGCCGAGAACCTGGAGACCGCGGCGGCACTCGCCCGCGCCGGATACGACATGCGTCTGGTCGTGGGCGACGGCGGACACAGCCCCAACCACGGTGGCGTTCTCCTCCCGGATGCGCTGCGGTGGCTGTGGAGGTGACTGCCTCCGCCTGACTCGTGCCCGCGCGCAGGGTCACGGCAGATCGAGGCCTTCACCCTCGTAGAAGCGTCGCGTCGCCGGGGAGCCCGAGAGGAACACTTTCGGCAGGGTCGACTCGTCGAACACAGCGCGGCGCCGCCGCCGGCTGGCGCGTGTGTTGAGCAGCAGGTATCTGATCATCGACCAGGACAGCCTGTCTCTGGTTCCCGGCAGACCGCCGATCCGCCTGCCCGCCGGCTGCAATGCGCGCCGGACGTATCGCGCCAGGCTCGCCCCTGTCGACATGTCGATGACGATGAGACCCGTTGCTCGCTGTAGACGCTGCGGCATCAGCTTCGAGTAGTTCCCCTCGATCACCCAACGCTCGGTGCGAATGGCGGAATCATGGAGCTCGGCGAAGGCGTCGTCCGGGCGGAGCTGCCACTGCGAACCCGGCAGGTGTCGATACTGGTCCAGATGGACTACCGGGAGACCGAGGCGCTTCCCTATGGCGGCCGCCAGTGTCGACTTTCCGCTGCCTGACTGGCCGATGATGCAGATCCTGTCGCCCAGATCAGCAAGCCGCATGGCTCAACGCTATTCCAGCTACGGCGTAGGGGTCACCCGGACTCGCGCCCATTCCCGTCTCCCGGACCTGACGATGCTGCCGTCGCGAACCGCTATCCGCTCGCCCGGGTCGCTCACGAGTCGTCCGTCGATGCGGACCGCGTTCTGAGCGAGCAAGCGCCTGCGGGCGGACTGGCTGATGTCGGGCCGGACACGTTCGAGCAGACTCAACGCGGTGAGCTCGCTATCAGCCACCGATACGTCCCGGATGTTCTCGGGAGCCGCGCCGCTCGAGAAGACGTCGACGAAAGCGTCGCGCTCCCGGGTGGCGACGACGTTGCCGTGGTACCGCTCGACGACGGCTTGGGCCAGCCGCAGCTTGGCATCGCGGGCTCGTGTACCGCCGGCCTCCGCGTCCGAATGTATCTCGGCGAGTTCTGATTCCGCGAGGGCGGTGTACGCATCCGCCCATGCCGGGAGGAGGTCGTCGCTGAGGCTCATGATCTTCCCGAACTTGTCGGTCGGCGTGTCCGTGAGCGCGACGTAGTTGCCGAGGGATTTCGACTGTTTGGGGCCGCCATCCAACCCGGGGGTGATCACCGTGGTGATGATGCTCTGCGGGCGCGCGCCGAGCCGCTGCTGGAATTGACGTCCCATCATCTCGTTGAACAGCTGGTCGGAGCCGACGATGGTCAGGTCGCTCTGCATCGCGAAACTGTCGTAGCCCTGAAGAACCGGGTACGTCAGCTCATGCAGGGCGATCTCGCGTCCGGCAGCAACGCGGTCCCGGAACATGTCCCGCGCCATGAGCTGGGCGTGCGTCGTCATGCTGAACAGACCGAGCAATTCCGAGACCGGCATGGGCCCGAACCACTCAGAGTTCCGGCGCACCTCGAATACGCCTGGGTCGGTGTCGAGCACGAGCGAGACCTGGTCGAGGAACGCCCGCGCGTTGGCCTCGATCGCCTCTTCGGAGAGGACGGGACGCGTCTCGCTCTTGCCTGTCGGGTCTCCCACCTGAGTGGTCAGGTCGCCGAGGAGGAAGATGACCTTGTGCCCGTGATCCTGCAGGCGACGCATCAGCCAGAGGTTCACCGCGTGGCCGAGATGAAGATCGGGGGCGGTCAGATCGACGCCGTACTTGATACGGAGCTGATCCCCGCCCTCCAGGCGCCGGCCCAGCGCTCCCTCATCGACGACCGAGTCGATCGTCCGCCACATCGGGCCCAGGATGTCATCCGCTCGGGACATGGCCTTTCCTCTCACTACGGGCGAGAGGAGTAGACGGGCCAGAGCCTCCCGCGGATACACGAAAGGCAAGGACGGGTGTCCTTGCCTCGGGGCTCTGACCAGGTGAAGAACGCGCGCTACACGTCGCCGGCTCTGACCAGAGCCGGAAGATATGCGTGCACACGCGTGATCATGCGCGAAACTGTAGCACGCACGGGTGCGGGGAAGGCGACGATGAGCGTGAGTGGCACGGGGGACGGGATCGAGGTCTCGTGTCAGGCTCGCAGGGCCTCCAGCGTTGCCACCGGGACGATGCCGTCGGCCCGGGCCGCCATGGCCGCATCCACGGTGACGAGCGTATCGGCCTGGAGCTTCGCGACCGCCAGGTATTCGGCATCGGCGATCGTGCTCCAGCCGTGCGCGAGGGCGAGCTGATAGGCGGTCCAGCGGGAGACCCGGTCCCCGAGCACGCGGATGGGCAGCTCGGTCATCCGCGTGTGCAGCTGTCGGGCCTCCGCCTCCGCGATGTCGCCGGACAGCAGGGCGTCGAGCGCGTCCGACCGGATCGAGTGCGGCGCGACGAGCCGGATGTCGTCGGCTACGGGCATGTCGTCGGTGACGATGCGGAGCAGCGTGGGCGCGTCGATCGCGTAGCGGCGCACGGTGTCGGAGGCGGTCATGCGCCGACGGTATACCCGCCGCCGCGTCATGACCGCCGGGTTCTCGCGTCTAGAGAAGTGGAGCCTTTCGCGCGCACCGCGTCCGCTCCTCCATCGATAGACAGGAACACAGCAATGACTCTGAAGAAGACCCTCCTCATCCCGGCCGCCCTGGTCGCGGGGCTGACCGTCGCCGCGCTCGCCGGCTGCGCCACGGAGACCGCCGCGTCGACGGCCGCGCCGACGTCCACAAGCACGGCCTCCTCCGTCGGCACCGCGACGGACATCCTCGAGACCTCCGCCAAGTCGCTTCCGTTCATCGAGGACGGCGTGACCGAGTCGGACGGACAGGGCAGCGAGGTGACCGGTGACTACACCCTCACCTACAAGACGACCCTCGCCGACGCGAAGGCCGAGGCGGCCAAGCTGCTGAAGGCCGGCGGCCTCACCGATCAGGGTGGCGACAAGTACAGCAACGACAAGTGGACCGTCACCCTCGAGGGCACCGGCAGCAAGGTCGTCTACAAGCTCGACCGCAAGTAACGCGGAGCACGGCGGACCCCGCCGCCGACAAGGAGGCGGGGTCTGTCAGCGCTGCCCGGCGCCCGTCGGGCCACGGCCCGCCCACGGGTCGTAGTCCGCGAGCAGCGCGCCCTGCTCCGGGCGCTCCGCCTCCGGCACGTGCTGCAGGTTGATCCGTACTCGGTACCAGAGCGAGCTCGAGCCGCGCATGCCGTCGACCAGTTCATCCGCGGGATGGAGCTTGCCGGCGGCGTCCGGATGCTGTGCCTTCCAGCGTTCCAGCGCCTCCTGCGCCTCCGGCTTCGTCTTGGTGCGGGCGACCTCGATCAGCGGCATCTGAGACACCCGGCGGCCCTCGCCGTCGCCGGCGCGTGGCGGCTTCTCCGCCGGGCCCAGTTCGCGCGCGAGGGCGAGCAGCCCGTCCAGGGAGCCGACGGCCTCATCGATGCCGACATGCGCGTCGCCGCGCTCGGCGAAACGCTCCAGCACCGTCCGCACCGTGAACTCCTCCGGGCGCCGCGAGCGGACCTCGTCCCAGTCGAGCGGTGTGGACACGCGTGCGTCGGGCAGCGGGCGAATGGAGTACGCCGACGCGACCGTCCGATCCTTCGCGTTCTGGTTGAAGTCGACGAAGACGCTCTCGCCACGCTCCTCCTTCCACCAGCGCGCGGTGGCCAGACCGGGCGCGCGGTTCTCCACCTCGCGGGCCAGCGTCTCGGCTGCGAGACGCACGTCGGCGAACGTCCACTGGGGTGCGATGCGGACCAGGATGTGCAGCCCGCGGGATCCGCTCGTCTTCGGCCACCCGACGAGGCCGTGATCGGTGAGGACGTCCTGCGCGATGAACGCCACATCCACGATCTGCGACCAGTCGACGCCCGGCATGGGGTCCAGATCCACCCGCAGCTCGTCGGGATGGTCCAGGTCCTCCGCGCGGACGGGATGCGGGTTGAGGTCGAGGCACCCGAGGTTGGACACCCACGCCAGGCCGGCCGCGTTGCGCACCACCGCCTCCTCGGCGGAGGTGCCGCGCGCGTAGTGCAGGGTCGCCGTGTCGATGTACGGCGGGTGCCCCTCCGGCACGCGCTTCTGGAAGAACGGCTCCTGCGACAGCCCCTTCACGAAGCGCTTCAGCACCATGGGCCGTCCACCGGCGCCTCGTAGCGCGCCCTCGGCGACGGCGACGTAGTAGCGCGCGAGGTCGAGCTTCGTCAGCCCGGGCTCCGGGAAGACGACCTTCTCGGGGCTGGAGATGCGCACCTCCTCGCCGTCCACATCCAGGAAGGTCTCCGACTTCGACGAAGGGCTCATGGTGCTCACGGTAACGGGCGAGCGAGGAGGCGACCAGGCCTCCTGGCGCCTCAGCTGCGACGGCCGCGCCGTGCCGACGCCGAACGCGGCGGCAGCGAGCGCATGTGACGGACCACGGGATCGAGCAGCTGCTGCAGCTCGACCGTGCCGTCGGCTGAGAGCGAGTCGAACAGCATCCGGTTGAGGATGTCGATGTGGCCGGGGAACACCGCGGCCAGCCGCGCCCGGCCCGCGTCGGTGATGGTGACCGTGGTGGCGCGCTCGTCCTCGGCCGAGGGGCCGCGCGTGACGAGCCCGGCCTTCTCGAGCAGGCTCGCCTGGTAGGTGAGGCCGCTCCGGCTGTAGACCACGCCGTCGGCGAGCTCCGTCATCCCGCAGCTGCCGTCCGGCGCGTCGCCGAGGCGGGCGAGGAGCTGGAACTGCACGTAGCTGAGGTCGCCCGCCTCGCGGAGCTGCTGCTCGACCGCGTGGCGCAGGAGGCTCGCGGTCTCGATGAGCGCGAAGTACGCGCCGAGCTGACGCGGGTCGAGGGCGGGGGACGCATCGGACATACGAGAAGTATATGTTGCTTCGAATTCGAAGCAGTGTTACAGTCCCGAATGTGCTTCGAATTCGAAGCAAAGCTGACGACGAAAGAAGAAGACCATGAAGGCAGTGCGCTTCCACCAGTACGGCGGCCCCGACGAGCTGCGCTACGAAGACGTCGAGATTCCGGAGCCCGGCGCGGGCGAGGTCCGCATCCGCGTCTCCGGGGCGGCGTTCAACCCGGCCGACAACGGCATCCGGAGCGGCAACCTGCGCGACGCGATCCCCGTGACACTCCCGCACACCCCCGGCTACGACGTGTCGGGGACCGTCGACGCGATCGGCGCCGACGTCGACGGACTCACGGTGGGCGACGCGGTGATCGGCTTCCTCCCGATGGTGGCTGACGGAGCGGACGCCGAGTTCGTCCTCGCCCCGGCCGACGCCCTCGCCGTGGCGCCGGCCAGCATCCCGCTCGCCGACGCGGCGGCCCTCCCGTCGGTCGGCCTGACGGCCTGGCAGGCGCTGTTCGACGATGCCGGGCTCGAGGCGGGCCAGCGCCTGCTGGTCAGCGGCGCAGGTGGTGCGGTCGGCGGCTACGCCGTACAGCTCGCGAAGCAGGCCGGCGCCTCCGTCATCGCGACCGCGAGCCCGCGCAGCCGCGACGCGGTGATCGCGGCCGGCGCCGACGAGGTCATCGACCACACCAGCACCGACGTCCTCGACGCGGTCGCCGAGCCGGTGGATGTGCTGCTCAACCTGGCCCCGATCTCGCCCGACGAGTTCCGCGCCCTGGTGGGCCGCGTGCGCGACGGCGGGGTCGTGGTCAGCAGCACCGCGTGGATGCCCGCACCCGGCGACGAGGACCGCGGCGTGCGCGCTGTCGACGTCTTCGTCCGCAGCGACGTGGCGCAACTCACCGAGCTGGTCGCTCGCGTGGACCGCGGTGAGCTGCGGGTGCAGGTCGACCGCCGCATCCCGCTCACCGAGGTCGCCGCGCTGCACGCCGAGGCGGCGTCCGGGGAGCTCCGCGGCAAGGTCGTCGTCGTGCCGGACGCGAACTGAGGCGACGCCCGATGGGGAGGGCGGGCCGCGGCTGCGTACACTCGGCCTGAACCCTCCCCTCGCGAAAGAGAGCCCTGCGTGACCGAGCCGAAGCAGCTGTTCGTCAACCTGTTCGAGATGGCGACGCCCAGTCACATCACGCACGGGCTCTGGCCGCTGCCGGGCAACAACCGCGAGCGGTTCGCCGACCTCGACTACTGGCTGGAGTTGGCGCAGCTGCTCGAGCACGGCGGGTTCGACGGCCTCTTCCTGGCCGACGTCGTCGGCGCGTACGACGTGTTCCGCGATGGGCCGGAGACCGCCCTGCGGGAGGGGCTGCAGATCCCGAACCTCGACCCGCTGCTGCTGGTCCCGGCGATGGCCGCGGTGACCGACCGCCTCGGCTTCGGCGTCGCCTTCTCGACCACTTACGAGCCGCCGTTCGCATTCGCACGGCGGATGTCGACGCTCGACCACCTGACGAAGGGCCGCATCGGCTGGAACATCGTCACGTCGTACCTGCCGAACGCGGCGCGCAACTTCGGCCTCGACGCCGAGATCCCGCACGACCTCCGCTACCGCTACGCCGAGGAGTACCTGGAGGTGCTGTACAAGCTGTGGGAGGGGTCCTGGGACGACGACGCGGTGGTCGCCGACCGCGCGGCCGGCGTCTTCACCGACCCGTCGAAGGTCCGTTATATCGACCACGTCGGCGAGCGGCACCGGGTCGCGGGTCCGCACCTGGTGCATCCCTCGCCGCAGCGCACGCCGCTGCTCTTCCAGGCGACCGGGTCGCCGGCGGGGATCGCCTTCGCCGGTCGCCACGCCGAGGTCGTCTTCACCGGCGGACGCACGAGCGACGAGTTCCGCCGAAACACCGAGGGGATGCGGGACGCGGCCGAGCAGCAGGGCCGCGACCGCGACGACGTGCGCTTCATCGCGATGGCCGGCGTCATCGTCGGCCGGACGCAGGAGGAGGCGGAGGACAAGTGGCGCCTCTACCGCGAGAACGTCAGCCTCGACGGGATGCTCGCGCACACCAGCCTGCCGATCGACCTGACGGCGTTCCCGCGCGAGATCACCGTGCGTGAGGCGCTGGAGCGCGCGGAGTTCCCGGCGGAGCGCGTCCCGTTCCTGCCGCTCGACCGCACGGTCGGGCAAGCGCTCGACTTCGTGAAGTACGGGCGCGACGAGCGCTTCCTCGTCGTCGGGGATGCGAAGACGGTCGCCGACGAGATCGAGCGCTGGCTGGATGAGGACGGCCTGGACGGCATCAACCTGCGCCAGTACCACTCGTTCGACACGGCGCGCGACTTCGCCGAGCTGGTGATTCCGGAGCTGCGGCGCCGCGGCCGGATGCCGGCCGAGGGCGACGCGCCCGTCACGCTGCGCGAGCGCTTCTTCGGCGCGGGCAACCGTCGTCTGCCCGACCGGCACCCCGCCGCGCGCTACCGCCCCAAGCCCCCGAGCACAGGAAAAACGTCGCCGTTCTGAGCGGACCGCGACGTTTTTCCTGTGCTCGACGGCTAGCGGCGCGCTTCGAGCAGCCGCTGCCAGTCCCGGGGGACGCGGTCGGCAGGGCCGGGCACGGTCTGGTCCTCCGGGTGGCTGACCGGCGGCGCGAGCTCGGGCCCGCTCAGGAAGGTCTGGCGTCGGTAGTCCCAGAACCAGTCCTCCCCGGGCTCGTAGCTTTGGATGATCGGATGCCCGGTGCTCGCCGCGTGCTTGCTCGCGTGGGTGTTCAGCGAGTCGTCGCAGCAGCCGACGTGCCCGCACTCCGCGCAGCGTCGGAGGTGCACCCACCAGTCGCCGGTCTGCGTGCATTCGACGCAGCCGGGTCCGCTCGGCGGCACCGCCGTGTCGATCCCCGTATCGGTCATCCCTCGGTCCCCTCCATGGTCTGTCACGGCGTCACGAACCGCCCCTCGGCGGCGTCGCCGCTGGACTGCTCGCGCAGCACGAAGTGCTGCTTCTTGCCGGTGGCAGTGTAGGGGAGCTCTGTGACGAACGTGTATCGCCGCGGGCGCTTGTAGTCGGCGAGCGAGACGCTGGCGCGGCAGTGCGCGTCCAGCTCCCGGGCCGCCGCCTGCGGATCCTGGAGCTTGCCGGGGCGCGGCTGCACGTACGCCACGACGACCTCGCCCCACTCCTCGTCCGGCAGCCCGACCACGATGCTGTCGGCGACATCGGGATGCTCGGCCAGCGTCTCCTCGACCTGCACGGGATGCACGTTCTCGCCGCCGGAGATGATCATGTCGTCCTTGCGGCCGATGATCGTGACGATCTCGTTCTCGTCCCAGCTGGCCAGGTCGCCCGGGTACATCCAGCCGCCGCGGAACTTGCGGCCTTGCTCCTCCGGGTTGTGCATGTAGGCGTAGCCGCTCTTGACGCTGCGCATGATGACCTCGCCGATCTCGTGACCGTCCTTCGCGGCGTGGTCGTCCGGGGCGGCTGTGCGGTCGTCGCCGTACACCTTCACGACCGCCACGTCGTCGTCGAGGCAGGCGCGACCGGCGGCGCCGGCGGCATCCGGCAGGTCCTCGGGGCGCAGGTAGGTGTTCCAGAACGCCTCGGTGGTCCCGTAGCCGTTCGCGATGCGCGGCGTGAGGACGCGCTGGTACCGCAGGGCAGCGGCCCGATCGAGCGGCGCACCCATCGTGACGATTCCGTGCAGCGAGCTCAGGTCGCGGGGTGACGCCTCCTGCGCGTCAGCGAGCCGTTCCAGGTTGGTCGGTGCGCCGATCACGTAGGTGAGCCCGTACTCCTGGATGCTGTCGAGCACGATCTCCGGATCGAACCGTGGCAGCGTGACGACCTCGGCACCGACATAGAAGGCGGTGTTGGGCCCGGCGCAGTAGTTGCCGCCGCGGTGGAACCAGGGCGACATGTTCATCGTCCGGTCGGTCGGAGCGAGCGGGAAGTGCATGATCACGTCGTGCGCGGTCAGCACCTCGTTGAGGCTGGTCAGCGGCACGGCCTTCGGCATGCCGGTCGTGCCGCTGGTGTAGAGACGCGAGGTCTCGTCCCAGACGCTGGCACCCTCGGGCGCCCGGAAGGACGGCGCGCCCTCGACCAGCAGGTCTTCGAAGCGGATGGCGCCATCCAGCAGCGGTCCGTCACCGACGGCGGCGAGCACGGACGGACGGTGCGAGGCGAGCTCGAGCGCGGTCGCCACCGAGTCGCGCGCGGCGGCGTCGTACACGAAGACGGCGGGACGCGAGTCGTCCAGGATGTGCGCTGTCTCGCCCGGGGCGAGGCGGAAGTTCATCGGTGAGCTGACGGCGCGGAGGCCTTGTGCCGCGACGTACAGGAACGCGAACTCGGGAGTGTTCATCAGCTGGTACGCGACGATGTCGCCCACGCCGACGCCGCGCTCGGCCAGCCCGGCCGCCAGGGCGCCGGTCACCTCGCCGAGCTGCGCGTACGTCCAGCTGCGGCCGGAGGGCGGGTCGGTCAGTGCGGTGCGCGCAGCGTACCGGTGCGTGTTCCGCTCGACGGCGGAGGCGTAGGTGAAGTGCTGCTCGAACACCGCGCGCAGGGTGCTGGGGTCGTACTCGGTGTTCGGCTCGATGGCGTGCGCGGTCGGGTCGGTGAGGGTCATGGTTCTCCTCGGGCAGGGGATTCAGGCGTCCGGTGGGCGTCGACTCCGTCTCGGTTCGATGGGTGAGGCGTCCTGGCGGAGCTCCGACCAGAACGGGGGCGCGACGACGGTGAGCCCGCCGTCGACGACGAGGGTGTGGCCGGTGATGTACCCGGCGGAGGGGGACGCGAGGAAGCGCACGGCGGCGGCCACATCGTCGGCCGTGCCGAGCCTCCCGAGCGGGATGCGCGAGGTCATGACGTCGAGGTCGGGCACGCCGGCGTGACCGTAGAAGTAGTGGAGCGAGTCGGTGTCGATGAGGCCGCCGTTGACCGCGTTCACCGTGATGCCGTCGCCGCCCCACTCGGCGGCGAGGTGGCGCACCCACGACTCGACGGCGGCCTTGTCCGAGCCGATCGCTCCGTAGAGGGGAACGCGCGGTGGCTGCCGTAGCTCGTGACGGCGACGATGCGGCCGCCGCGGTGCTCGCGCATCCGCTCGGCAGCCCGCTGGGCCAGCAGGACGAACGACCGGACGTTGGTCGCCCACGACCGCTCCAGATGCCGCGAGGTCAGCTCGGTGGCGGGTTTGAAGGCGGAGGAGGCCGCGCTCGCCACCAGCACGTCGAGGGCGGAGCCCGCGGGGAAGGCCTCCTCGAAGAGGCGGTCGATGTCCTCCTCGCTCTCCAGCTCCAGCCGGTGGGCGCCGGCGGACCCGCCTGCGGCGCGGATGCCGTCGACGACCTCCTGCGCGGCGTCGGCCTCGCGGCGGAAGGTGAGCACCACATCCACCCCGTCGGCGGCCAGCGTCTCGGCGATCCGGCGTCCGATCCCGCGCGACCCGCCCGTCACGAGTGCGCGACGGGGCACGGTCTCGGTGTCCGGGATCGGGTTGTTCGTGGCGGCCTCCGTACGTCTCCGACGAGAGTCTAGACCTGTCGGAGGGTGCCTCCGGTACGGTTCCGCTCGTCCCGTCAAGCCCTACAGCGCGGGTGCGGGCGGGCGGATGCTCGTCGTACGTCCGCACAGCCGCGGGCGCGCAGAACCGCAGGAGCCGACCATGACCGCCTTCCGTCGCATCGCCCTCTCGGGCGAGCACACCGCACGCACCAATCCGCTCGACCTCTGGGGGCGCCGCGTCGCCGTCGGCATCGCCGTGCTCGTCGGTATTCCGACCGTCGTCGCCGGGATCATCGCGCTGCTCTCCTAGCGGGCGTCGCGCGACCGGCGTACGTTCGCGCGGTCAGCACACTCCGCCCACGCGTCAGTTGCTCGTCGTTGCGGTCGACACGCCGTATCGAACCGCAACAACGAGCAATTCACGAAGGTGGGCTCAACGGAAGGAACGCGATGAGCGACGAGAACCAGCGCCCCGACGCCGACGAGCTGCCCGACGGCTCCAACTCCGACGGCAGCCGGTCCGAGCCCGGCGAGGACACGACCTCGGGCGGCGGACCCGACGAGCACAAGGACGCGAAGGGCGCCTGACCGCGCCCGTCCGTCCGCCTCAGCGGCGGTGGAACGGCCGGATGCTGAGCGATTCCACCGTCCCGGTGGCCGGGAGGTCGACGGCGACGCGCACGGTCGCGGCCACCATCTCGGGCGTGATCGTGTACGTCGCGTCGTATTCGTGGCCCTCGCGGGCGACGAGCGCGCGCTGCATGTCGGTGTCGACGCGTCCGGGATGGATGCTCGTCACGCGCACGCCGTGCGGCCGCTCCTCCTCCCGCAGTGCATCGGTGAGGGCCCGCAGAGCGAACTTCGAACCGGCGTAGACCCCGCCGCCCGGACCGCTCGCGAGGCCCGAGCCGCTGTTGATCGACACGACGAGTCCCTGCGCCGCCCGGAGCGCGGGAAGGGCACGGCGCGTCAGCGCGGCGACGGCGAACACGTTGACCTCGAACACGTGCTTCCAGGTCTCCGCATCCGTCGCCTCGACAGTGCCGCCGTCCTCGACGCCCGCGGAGTGGACGAGGACATCCAGCCGGTCGGGAAGCGCCGGCAACGAGTCACCGCTGAGGTCGGCGACCAGATCGGCCACGTACGGCTCGGCCGATGGTAGTTCGGCCACGACCGCCGCCACCGCGTCCGCATCCCGCCCGCCCACCAGGATGTGGTGCGTCCGCCCGAGCTCGACGGCGATGGCGCGGCCGATGCCGCGCGAGGCTCCGGTGACGAGGGCGATGGGGCGGTCGGTGTCGGTGCTCGGCATGCTCCGACCCTACGCGGGCGCCGGCAGCGAGCCGACCACCATCTCCAGGATGCGGTCCGCCTGCACGAGCCCGGCCTCACCCTCCGGGACCCGCCAGAGCGCGCTGAGCAGGAGGAGCACATCGCCGGCATCGGCGCCCGGGCCGATGTCGCCGTGCGCGACCGCCGCGTCGAGCAGTGCGCCGATCGCCGCGGTCACCGGCGCGTAGGTCGCATCGATCACCGCCTGCGCGGCGGGAGTGGCGAGGGCGTCGCCGAGGCCGTGCTTGATCCGCACTAGCGCCGCCAGGTCGCGTGACCAGGTGCGGAACGCGTCCAGCGGCTCCTGTTCGGCGAGCAGCGGGCCGACCGAGCGCTCGAGCGCATCGATCTCCTCCTTGTAAACCCCGAGCAACAGCGCCTCGCGGGTCGGGAAGTGCCGGTACAGCGTGCCCGCGCCGACGCCGGCGCGCTTGGCGATCTGGTTGAGAGAGGCGTCCGTGTCCTCGCGGAAGGCCTGGGCGGCGACCTCGAGGATGCGCGCGCGATTGCGCTGGGCATCGGCGCGCGTGATCGGCTCGGGCATGCGGCTCCTTGCTAAACGGAGAATTCTCCGTTACGTTCCTTCTGGAAGCGGAGAGTTCTCCGCTGAGTTCTATTCAAGGAGATCCCATGCGATACCGCAAGCTCGGCACCACCGGCCTCGACGTCTCACCCATCGCAATCGGCGCGATGACCTACGGCGAACCCGACCGTGGCCATCCCGTCTGGTCCAAGGGCGAGGAGGACGCGCGTCCCCTGATCAAGCACGCGCTCGAGGCCGGCATCAACTTCTTCGACACCGCCAACATGTACTCGAACGGCTCCAGCGAGGAGATCCTGGGCAGGGCGCTGCGCGACTTCGCGGACCGCGACGACGTCGTGATCGCCACCAAGCTCCGTCACCCGATGCGGCCGGGGCCGAACGGGAAGGGCCTCTCGCGCAAGGCGATCATGACCGAGGTCGACCACTCGCTGCAGCGGCTCGGCACCGACTACATCGACCTCTACCAGATCCACCGCAACGACCATTCGACTCCGCTGGAGGAGACGCTGGAGGCGCTGCACGACGTGGTCAAGGCGGGGAAGGTCCGCTATCTCGGCGCTTCGTCGATGTTCGCGTGGGAGTTCGCCAAGGCGCTCCACCTTCAGAAGCAGCACGGCTGGGCGCGCTTCGTCACCATGCAGGACCACTACAACCTGCTCGCACGCGAGGAGGAGCGCGAGATGATCCCGCTCTGCCTCGACGAGGGCGTCGGCACGATCATCTGGAGCCCGCTGGCACGCGGCCGCCTCGCGCGCGGCTGGGACGACGCCCGCTCGACCGCGCGCTCGCAGAGCGACGGCGACTACGCCGACCTGCTCTACACGCCCGACCAGGAGCGCTCGAACCGGGTGATCATCGACGCGGTCGGTGAGGTGGCGGCGGCCCACGGGGTGAGCCGGGCGACCATCGCGCTCGCGTGGCTGCACCGGCAGCCGGTGGTCACCGCGCCGCTGGTGGGCGCGAACTCGATCGCGCAGATCGACGAGGCGGTCGCCTCCCTCGACGTCGAGCTCACCGACGACGAGGTGCGGTCGCTGCTCGCGTCCTACACGCCGCGGTACGACTTCCAGGGCGTCGCGGATGAGGCGACGATGGAGGCCATCCGCGCCCGCGTGCCGGGGATGGCGCTGGCCTAGCCGACGGTCCGGCTCACGCCCGGCGCAGCATCCGCAGCCCGGCGGGGACCGACAGCACCGCGATGGCGGTCACGAAGACCACGAGCACCGGGACCAGCGGCCACAGGATGAGGGCGACGCCCACGAGCAGCACCGGCAGCGCCAGGCCGATGTAGGCGATCAGGAAGATCGCGGCCAGCACCTCGCCACGCCGCTCCGGCGCCGCGAGCGAGGCGGCCGCCGCGATGGCCGAGCGGAACTGCAGCCCGACACCCG
Source organism: Leifsonia poae (assembly GCF_050632865.1). GTDB lineage: Bacteria > Actinomycetota > Actinomycetes > Actinomycetales > Microbacteriaceae > Leifsonia > Leifsonia poae_B. Next base: position 947,738 of record NZ_JBODSA010000003.1, read on the forward strand.
CTCCGGCCAGCACGCCGCTGACGACGAACACCGCGAGCGACGCGAGCAGCACGCCCGCGGCCAGGCCGCCGAGGCCCAGGAGCATCAACACCAGCGCGAGCACCAGCTGCGCCCGTCCGGAGAGTCGGGCGAACACGATCTGCGACACGGCGGAGGCGGCGAACACCGCGAAAGGAACGGCGCCGGCGAGCAGGTGCGAGGTCTGGTGCAGCGTCCCGGCGAGGACGCTCGGCGCGAGGGAGGTGAACAGCCCGAAGACCGCGAACCCGGCGAAGGCGGCGACCGCGGCGGCCGAGAAGGCGCCGCGCGCCTCGGCTGGCAGCGAGATGCGCTGAGGGCGGTAGGCCGGGCGCTCCTCGGCCCGCTCCACCGTCTCCGGCACGACCACGACGGCGACCGCGGCGACCGCGAGCAGCACGAGGAAGACCGCGTACGGCAGCAGCAGCGGTGCGGGGAGGAACTGCGCGAACGCCCCGCCGATCAGCGGGCCGAGCGCGAGGCCGCCCGTGTTCACGACGGTGGACACCGTCCCGGCGAGCCGTGGACCCTCCTCCGGCTTGGCCACCGCCCGCAGCTCGCTGAGGTGCGCTGTGGCGCTCGCGGTGAGGGCGCCGACGCCGATCCCGGACAGGGTGCGTGCGACGATCAGCCCGGCCACGTCGTTCCACACCAGGAACAGCGCGGCGGCGACGATCTCGACCAGCACGGCGATGAGCACCATCCGGCGGCGTCCCGCCCAGTCGCTCAGGTGGCCGATCAGGAACAGGCTCGCGATGACGCCGACGGCGTACGCGGCGAAGATCACGGTGACCACCCAGGTGGGGAACCCGTCGCGCGCCTGGTACAGCGCGTAAAGCGGGGTGGGGATGGTGGAGAACGCCATCACCGCGAGGAACGCCGCGGCGATGACCCAGAAGCCGGCTCCGTGACGGAGGCGGAACGGTCGGCGGAGGTCTGCGGGGGTGTCGAGTGCGGCGGTCATGCTTCGATGATGCTTCGCCGTATCCATCGAGTCCAACGGAAATAGACGATGATGAGCATCGACGAATACGATTGGGTGCGTGGACACGCGCCAACTCGAATACCTCGTCGCCGTCGCCGACGAGCAGAGTTTCACGCGGGCCGCCGAGCGCGTGTTCGCCGCCCAGTCGACCGTCTCGGCCGGCATCCAGAGCCTGGAGCGGGAGCTCGGCGCACCACTGTTCGAGCGGGACGCGCACGGCGTCCGTCTGACCGATGTGGGGGAGGCCGTGCTCGCCGAGGCGCGTGTAGCGCTGCGCGGCGTCGACCGGATGCGCGAGCTCGCCGACCGCGACGGGCCGTTGCGCGGCACGGTCCGCGTCGGCATCTTCACCAACCTGACGACCGTCGACCTGCCCGGGATCATGGGCGAGTTCCACCGCCGCCACCCCGGGGTCGACCTGCGTCTCGGGCCGTCACCCAGCGGATCCACGGGTCTTGTCGAGGACGTGCGTCAGGGGCGACTCGACATCGCGTTCCATGGCCTGCCCGACGCGGTGCCCGACCTGCTGACGCGTCCGCTCACTTTCTCGCCGTTCCGTGCGGTGCTGCCGGAGGCGCATCCTCTCGCCCGCACGCGCGCGGTGTCGCTGGCAAACCTGGCGGAGGAGCCGTGGGTGGATGCGCGCGCGGGCTTCGGCAATCGGGTGACGCTCGACCGGGCCTTCGCTGCCCTGGGGCTGACCCGCCGCGTCCCGACCGAACTGTCCGACCTGGGCGAGATCCCGCGGTTCGTGGCCGCCGGCCTCGGGGTCGCGGCGCTGCCCGAGCTGACCATCATCCCCGCCGCCGGTGCCGTGGTGCGGCCGCTCCGGGAGCCGGTCGACTGGCGGTTGAGCGCGATCGCACGGCAGCGTCCCGGGCGTGCGGCGGAGGCCATGCTCGCGCTGCTCGAGGAGCGCATCCCCGGGGTATGACCGGAGACCTACCGCACACCTCCCGGATGCGCGAGACTCGGCGCGAGATCGGGCGCGGCGGGCGGTCGGCGGGCAGGGCGAGGACGGTGGGGACAGTGGCGGACGTGACGGACGACCTGCGGGCGGAGCTGCGGCACCGCATCCGCCCGATGCGCGGCCGGAACCCGCGCGAGCGGGGCCGCACGACGACCCCGCTGGAGCTGCTGTACGACCTGACCTACGTTGTCGCCTTCGCCGCGGCGTCCGATCAACTGGCCGAGCAGCTGAGCCACGGCGACATCTGGCCGGCGCTCGGCGCGTACGTCTTCGCGATCTGGGCGGTCAGCTGGGCGTGGCTCAACTTCACCTGGTTCGCGTCCGCGTACGGCAACGACGACGTGCTGTTCCGGCTGGCGACGATCGTGCAGATGATCGGCGTCATCGTGCTCACGTACGGGCTGCCGGTCAGCTTCGATCGCGCGGCGCACGGCGAGAGCCCGAACAACCTGCTGATGGTGATCGGCTACATCATCATGCGCGTGCCGCAGATCCTGCTCTGGCTGCGGGCGGCGCGGGAGGATCCGGACCACCGCCCGAACGCGCTCTCGTACGTCGTGATCATCTCGATCGCGCAGGTCGGCTGGCTGCTGACCGCGATCATCCCGCTCCCGGTCCCGGTCGTGGTGACGGCGCTGGTCGTGCTCGCCCTCTTCGAGATGGTCGCCCCGGTGGTGGCCACCCGCCTCTACGGCTTCTCGCCGTGGAACGCCGGACACCTCGCCGAACGCTTCGCTCTCCTCACGCTGATCACGATCGGGGAGGTCATCGCCGGGACCACGGCCGCGGTCGGCGCGCTCACCACGGAGGAAGGATGGTCGGTGGAGGCCGTGCTCATCGCCTCCTCGGGCCTGGTGATGGCGGCAGCGGTGTGGTGGACGTACTTCCTGGTGCCGTCGCGGATCATCCTGGAGCGGCGGCCCGAACGCGCCTTCCCATGGCGCTACGCCCACGTTGCGCTGTTCGGCTCGATCGCGGCGATCGGAGCCGGCCTGCACCTGACCACGATCGCCGTCGAGAAGGGCGGAGTCTCGCTGCTCGGCGTCGCGCTGGCCTTGGCCGTGCCGCTCGCGCTGACGATCGTGCTGATCTTCCTCACCTGGAGCGTGCTGCTGCGCTCGTTCGATCTGACGCACCTCCCGCTGCTGCTCGTGACTCTCGCGCCTCTGGCTGCCGCCGTCGTGGTGGGCGCGCTGTGGCATCCAGGTGAAGGGATCGACCTGGAGCAGCCGGGCTCGATGACCGCGCTCAGCGTCGTGATCGGGCTCGTGGCACTCGGAGCGGTCGTCGAGGTGGTCGGCCACGAGCTGGTCGGCTTCCGCCACACGCTGCGGGCATGGCGCAATGACTCGTCGGGGTCGCCGCTCAGCTCCGCAGCGCCACGCCCGTCATGACCTCCGAGGTCTGCCAGAGGCGAGCGGCCAGAGCCGGATCCGACGCCCGCGCCGACCGTGCGATGGGCTGCGCGCCGCCGCGCATGTGCAGCAGGTGCTGCGGCCCGACGAATGTGCCGCCCGGCACCTCCTCGGTCGCCGCGTACAGCACCGGCAGGGCGCCGTGCTCCGCATCCTGGCCCAGCCGGGGGAGCAGGCGGTCGAACAGGTTGCGGCGGCTCCCGGCCGGAGCGTCGTAGATCGCCGTCGTCACCAGTCCGGGATGCGCCGCCACGGCCCGCACGGCCGATCCTCTGTCGCGGAGGCGGCGGTCCAGTTCGGCGGTGAACAGCAGGTTGGCGAGCTTGGAGTCGTTGTAGGCGCGCGCCGGATCGTAGGGCCGCTGCTCCCAGTTCAGATCGTCGAAGTCGAGCCGCCCCATCCGCTCCGCCTGCGAGGCGAGCGTGACGACGCGGCCGGTCACGTGCGGGAGCAGCAGGGTGGTCAGCGCGAAGTGCCCGAGGTGGTTGGTGCCGAAGTCGAGCTCGAAGCCGTCCGCCGTCCGCGTGAGCTCCCGGGCGTAGACGCCGGCGTTGTTGATCAGCAGATGGATTGGGCCGCTCCAGTCTGCGGCGAACCTGTGGACGGACGACAGGTCGCCTAAGTCAAGCGCTCGGACCTCCGTCGAACCCGGCATGTCGGCGGCGACCGCGGCGCCCTTCGCCTCGTCCCGGACGGCGAGCAACACATGGGCGCCGGCGGCCGCGAGGGCACGGGCCGTAGCGCGGCCGATGCCGCTGGAGGCGCCCGTCACGATCGCGTTCAGGTTCGTCAGATCGGGGAGAGGGGATGCGCTGTAATCGGCCATGGCTGCAAAAGTAGACAATGACTACATTGTTGTCAATGACTACATCCCGCTAGGATCGACAGGTGGACTCGACCTACCATCACGGCTCGCTGCGCGAGGCGCTGCTGGCCGAGGGGCGCCGCCTGCTGGCGGAGGAGGGACCCGCCGCCGTCACGCTCCGCGAGCTCGCCCGACGCACCGGGGTGAGCCACGCCGCTCCCAGCAGGCACTTCGCCGACCGGGATGCCCTGCTCGCGGCGCTCGCCGCGGAGGGGTTCGATGAGCTGACCGCCGACCTCCGCCGGTCCGCCGAGAACGATGACCTCGAGGACCGCCTGACCTCCTACGCACGCGCCCACGTCCGGTTCGCGATCGAGAACGGGCCCCTGGTCGCGCTCATGTTCGCCCGCAAGCCGCTCCCCGGCGAACCCGATGCGGAGGCCGCAGCCCGCTTCTACGCGCTGGGAGCCGAGCTGCTGGGCGAAGCACCGGGCGAACCGGTCGGCCCCATGCCGTACGTCCTGGCCGGAACGCTCGAGGGCATCGGCGCGCTCGTGGTCGCCGGGCGCCTCGCCCCCGACCGCGTGGACGCGGTGGTCGACGAGGCCGTGTCGATGCTGCTCCCGCGGGTGCGCGAGCAGCTGGCGCGGCGGGACGGCGGGGCCGGGTCAGTCGGCGGTGGCGCGGGCGTCGGTCAGTGAGCCGGTCTCCCGGCCTTCATCCGTCTTCCGCGTCTTCCGCAGGCTCAACACGGCCGCGACCGCGATGACCAGCCCGATGAACGTCAGCGAGAACCAAATCGGGATCTCGGGGATCCACTTCACGGGCTCGCCGCCGTTGATGAACGGCAGCTCGTTGACATGCAGCGCGTGGAAGACGAGCTTCACGCCGATGAAGGCGAGGATGACCGCGAGGCCCTGCGACAGGTAGACCAGCCGCTCGAGGAGCCCGCCGATGAGGAAGAACAGCTGGCGGAGTCCCATCAGCGCAAACGCGTTCGCCGTGAACACGATGTACGCCTCGCTGGTGAGGCCGTAGATCGCCGGGATGGAGTCCACCGCGAAGACGACGTCGATGAGGCTGATCGCGATGATGGTCAGCAGCATCGGGGTGACGAAGCGACGCCCGTCCTTCTTCACGGTGAGACGGTCGCGGTGGTACTCGTCGGTCACCGGGAGGTGGCGGCGCAGGAAGCGCATCGCCCGGTTGTCGGAGGGGTCGGCGTCATGCGACGCGAACGCCTGCCGCCACGCCAGGAACAGGAGCAGCGCGCCGAAGAGGTAGAAGATCCAGGCGTAGTTCTGGATCAGCGTGGCGCCGACCGCGATGAAGATTCCACGCAGCACGAGGGCGATGATGATGCCGATCATCAGCACCTTCTGCTGGTACGCCTTCGGCACGGCGAACGCAGACATCAGCAGCAGGAAGACGAACAGGTTGTCGACCGAGAGCACCTTCTCGGTGAGGTAGCCGGCGAAGTACTCGCCGCCGTAGTTCCAGCCCGAGACGAAGCCGACTCCGACGCCGAACAGCAGCGCCAGACCGATGTAGAAGGCGGACCAGCGCGCCGACTCGCCGATGGTCGGCTCGTGCGGCTTGCGGACGTGCGCGAAGAACTCGTAGACGAAGAACGCGATCGTGACGGCGATCGTGATGATCCAGATGAGCGGGGTGACCTGCACCGGGACTCCAAGGGGATAGGCGTAGCGACTCGCCAAGGTCTCCTCCGCCCCGGCCGATCGACGGCTGCGGGACCAGCGGCCCGGGATGCGATGGCGCATCCGTAATGACGGACTCACTGCAAGCGGGAGTACTCCCCTTGATGCCTCCACTGTACCGGCGAGGCGGGAGGCCCGGCTGGGAATCCGCCGGGCCGGCGTCATCGCGCGATCAGCCTCCGGTCGTACGCGGTCGCGACTCGCGGCCGATCCGGCGCCACCGTGCCGCTTCCTACGCTCGCAGGATGAGCACCACCGTCCCTGCCGCAGCCTCCCGTCACCGCGTCGTCCTTTTCGCGTTATTCGCCGTCTACCTCGGCCTGCTCGCGTGGGCGGTGCTGTGGAAGCTCGGGATGCCCACCCTCGACGGCGGCACCCGTGCGGTGAAGCTCGTGCCGTTCGTCGCCGGCGACGGCTACGGCGACAACACCCTGCCGGAGATGGTCGCCAATGTGGCCCTGTTCGTCCCCTTCGGCATCTACGCCGGACTGCTCGCGCGGCGCCGCCGCTGGTGGCAGGTGGCCGTCGCGGCGGCGATGCTGAGCGTCGGGTTCGAGACCCTGCAGTTCGTGCTGGCGGTGGGGAGCTCGGATGTGACGGACGTCATCCTGAACACCACAGGTGCTGTCGTCGGGGTCGCCGTGCTGGCGGTCGTTCGGGGTGCGTTCCGCGAGCGGACCTCGTCGGTGCTCGTCGGCGTGTGCGCGACCGGCACGGTGCTCGCTCTCGCGGCCGGCGCGGTGTTCGCCGCGGGGCCTCTCCGGTACGGACCGCCGCCGGGGGAGCGGCCGCAGCTCGTCCGGGAGGCCCGGACGCCGTAGCGGCACATCAGGGCGCCGTCAGTTCGCCGCGTTCGATCGCCTCATCCGTTCGTCCTCCCCCGGGGTCGCCGTCGTCCACGGGTTGCAGCCTGTCCTCGAAGAAGACGCGCGCGAGGGCCGCGCGCACGCGGTCGCCGATCCGCAGCCGGCCGTCCTCGGTCGGATGCGCGTCCTCGGCCTGCGCGGCGACCGGGCCGGCCAGGCGGTAGCGTTCGGCCGCCTGCACCCGCGCGTGCACCTCGACGTACTCGCCGCCGGGCAGCCGGACGATCCGACCCGTCTCGTAGCCGTGCAGCAGGATGTCGCGGTCGCGCTTCTGCAGCGCCAGGCAGATGCGCCGGGTCAGCAGGAAGGCGATGATCGGGCCGGCGACGACGATCCCCTGGTACAGCGCGACGACCGATTCGACCGTGACGTGGAAGTGCGTGGCCACGAGGTCCGCGCTCCCGGCTCCCCACAGGGCGCCGTAGAAGACGAGCGCGCCGACGCCCAGGCCGGTGCGCGTCGGCTCGTTGCGCGGCCAGTCCAGGATGCGGTGCTCGCGGTGATCGCCGGTCACCCACTCCTCGACGAACGGGTAGACCGCCACGGCGAGGAGGAACAGCCCGACGACGGCGAGCGGGATCAGGACGGCGAGCGTCCAGGTGCGCCCGAGCCAGTCGACCTCCCAGCCGGGCGGGACGAGGCGCAGCGCCCCGTCGAGGAAGCCGGTGTACCAGTCCGGCTGGCTCCCCGCCGACGCGTCGCCGGGCGAAGACGGCCCGTACAACCAGACCGGACTGATGGTGACGGTCGCGGCGACCAGCAGCAGGCAGCCCGTGACCACGGCGAACAGCCCTCCCGCCCGCACGGCCAGGTTCGGCCACACCGGCAGACCGACCACGCGATCCTCGGTGCGTCCCGGCCCGGCGAACTGCACCGGCCCGTTCACGTACGCGCTGCGGGCCCGCGCCGCGATCAGCACCACCAGCAGCGCCGGGACGACCGCCACGTGGATCGGGTACAGGTTCTCGATGATCCGGCCCGGGAACTCGCCGCCGAACAGCAGCGCCGATAGCCAGGTGCCGACGACCGGGATGCCGAGCACGATCCCCTCGACGATCCGCAGGCCGGTTCCGGAGAGCATGTCGTCGGGCAGGGCGTAGCCGCTCCAGCCCCCGCGAGCGCCGTGATCAGCAGGCCGAACAGCAGCACCCAGGAGAGCCGCCGCGGCCGCCGGAACGCGCCGGTGAAGAACGTCACCGCCAGCTGCAGGATGAGCGCCGCCGGAAGGAGCAGCGCCGCCCAGTGGTGCGCCTGCCGCACCAGGAGGCCGCCCGGCAGCTCGAACGAGATCGCGAGCGTCGACTGCAGCGCCTTCGACATCTCCGCGCCGGCCAACGGCAGATACGGACCGTCGTAGGTGACGCGTTCGCTCGACGGCGTGTACACGAACATCAGGATGAAGCCGGCCACGAACAGCACGACCACACAGGCGAGGGCGACCACCCCGAAGAGGTTCGTCCAGTGGAGCGGCGCTCGCCGCATCCTGAGCTCGTCGCGCAGCGCGGCGGCGCGGCGGCCGCCGGATGTCGACGACACCAGCCGGGAGAGGCGCGCGGTGACGGACGGACGGTGCCTGCGATCGACGGGCATCACAGCCTCCCTGGCTCGGCTCGATTCGTTCATGAGCTAAGACACGGCAGCGTCCGGATCTGTGACAGTGCGCGGGGCTGCCGCCGCCTCGGCTCCAAGCGAGCGCCCGGCAGCCTCATAGGAATCTCTGGCCTTCTCACGGCGGAGGCATAACCCGCGCCTGCCTCGCTCCGACCTGCGCGCGGTGTGCTGTCCCCATCCACACCAGCGAGAGGATCACCATGAACGCCACCACGAACCACCGCCGACTCAGGATCGGGCTGTCCGCAGCCGTCGCGGCCACGGTCGTCGCAGGATCGGCGTTCGGGGTGGCGGTGTCCGCCTCGGCGGCCGGGACCTCAGCCGTGGCGTCGACCAGCGCGTCGCCCGACATCCACACGGCACTCGGACGCGGAGGATACGGCTCGGGATACGGCTCCGGCTCCGGCTCCGGCGGCCAGGCATCCGGGGACGCCTCTACCAGCACCCTCGGCTCCGCCACCGCCGCGCAGGAGATCGGCGTCGTGGACATCACCTCCGAGCTGGCCTACGACCAGGCGGAGAGCGCGGGGACGGGCATCGTGCTCACGTCGACCGGCGACATCCTGACCAACAACCACGTGGTGGAGGGCGCGACCAGCATCAGCGTCACCGTCGTCTCGACCGGCGCGGTCTACACGGCCGCCGTGGTCGGCACCGACGCGACCGACGATGTCGCCGTCCTGCAGCTGACCGGCGCGTCCGGCCTCCAGACCGCGCACCTCGACACCGCGGGCGACACCGCGGTCGGCGAGGCCGTGACCGGTGTCGGTAACGCGGGCGGAACCGGCGGCACCCCTTCCGCTTCGCCGGGCACGGTGACCGCGCTGGAGCAGACCATCACCACGCAGGCCGAGCAGACGGCAGCGTCAGAGACGCTGCACGGCCTCATCCAGACCGACGCCGACATCCAGGCCGGCGACTCCGGCGGCCCGCTCTTCGACGCGGCCGACCAGGTCATCGGCATCGACACAGCCGCGGCTCAGGGCGGGGCGACGACCGCGGGGTACGCCATCCCGATCGAGGATGCGCTGGCCATCGCGGCGCAGATCGAATCCGGGCAGGCGTCGGCAACGGTGACGATCGGGTACCCGGCGTTCCTCGGGATCGAGGTCGCGTCGGCCGCCGACGAGTCCGGGGCAGGATACGGGTACGCGTACGGCTCGACCGCCACCTCCGGCGCGGCCGTCTCCGGTGTCATCGACGGCGGTCCGGCGGCCGCGGCGGGACTGACCGGCGGCGAAACGATCACGGCCCTCGGCGGCACCGCGATCGGCTCCGCCCAGGACCTGACCGACGCGCTCGCCGCACTGAAGCCGGGCCAGACCGTCAGCGTCTCGTGGACGGACGCCGAAGGCTCCACCCACACCGCCGACGTCACGCTGGCGCAGGGGCCGGTCGCCTGAGGTCAGACCGGCGCCAGCGCCTCGAACGGCCCGTCGGGCAGCGTCACCTCGATGGCATCCCCCGGCTTCACGACCCCACCGGCGAGCACGACGGCCATGACCCCGGCCTTCCGGACGACCTCACCGGCGGCATCCACCCCGACGACCTCCTTCAGCAGGCCCGGCCGGAAGCGGTCGATCTGCACGCACGGGTTCCGCAGTCCGGTGAGCTCGACGACGGCCTCGGGGCCGAGGCGCAACCGGGTGCCGCGGGGAAGGTCGAGGATCGCGAGGCCCGACGTCGTGACGTTCTCGCCCAGCTGCCCCGGTTCGACGTCGGCCGTCACCTCGTCGAACAGCTCCGAGTGGATGAGGTGGACCTGCCGCAGGTTGGGCTGCGTCGGATCCCTCCGCACCCGGGAGAGGTGCTGGACCGTCTCGCCGAAGTGCGCATCCCCTTCGACCCCGAGGCCGGCGACGAGCGTGATCGCGTCTTCCGCGCTCTTGGAGAAGCGGTGGTCCGCCGCTCGGCTGACCCCGGTCACGCGTGCGCTCGTCATGGCACCATTCTGGTGTGACGACGACGACGATCGAACGGGACTGCGTGATCGCGGGCGGCGGCCCGGCGGGGATGGTGCTGGGATACCTGCTGGCCCGCGCCGGTCTGCGCGTGACCGTGCTGGAGAAGCATTCCGACTTCTTCCGCGACTTCCGCGGCGACACCATCCATCCGGCCACCATCGGCCTCCTCGGCGAGCTGGGCCTCAGGGACCGCTTCCTTCGGCTGCCGGTCAACCGCATCCCGAGCCTGGACGCGGTCGTCGACGGGCAGCGCATGACGATGGTGGATTTCCGCACGCTGCCGAAGCCGAACGACTTCCTCGTTCTCGCGCCGCAGTGGGATTTCCTGAACTTCCTGGCCGATGAGGCGAAGGAGTTCTCGACCTTCGACCTGCGCATGAGCACGGAGGCGACCGGCCTGATCGTCGAAGGTGGCGCGGTCCGCGGCCTGCAGGCGACCGGATCCGAGGGCGAGCTCGAGGTGCGGGCGACGTTGACCGTGGCCGCCGACGGGCGCAGCTCGGTCCTGCGGGATGCCGCAGGGTTCGTGCCGGACGAATCCGGGTCGCCGATCGACGTGCTCTGGTTCAACCTGCCGAAGCCGGCCGACCCGCCCCCGCCGACCCTGGCCTACCTCTCGTCCGAAGGCATGGTGCTGACCATCGACCGCGGAACGAACTATCAGTCGGGAATGGTGATCCGGAAGGGCGGGTACGACGAACTGCGGTCAGCAGGGCTCGCCGACCTGCGCGCGCGGATCGTCGGCGCGGCACCGCTCCTGAGGCCGGTCGTCGACACCCTCGCCGACTGGGACCAGATCAAGCTGCTGTCGGTGCAGATCAACCGCATCCCGCGCTGGTGGCGTCCGGGCTTCATCGCGATCGGGGATGCGGCGCACGCCATGTCGCCCATGTTCGGTGTCGGCGTGAACTACGCGATCCAGGATGCCGTCGCCCTCGCCAACGCGATCAGCGGCGACCTGCGCTTCGGCTTCGCACCGTCCGACACGCTGGCCGCGGTGCAGAAGCGCCGCGAGAAGCCGGTCGCGACGATGCAGCGGCTGCAACGGATCGGCCAGAACGCGATCGCGAAGCAGCGGCGAGGCCATCGGATCGCTCCGCGCTGGGCGCTGCGCGCGTTGAGGGTGTTTTTGCCGCTCATCCGCCCGCTCGCAGCGCGGTTCATCGGCCTGGGTCTCGGCCGCGAGCACGTTGCTGCGGCGCTCCGCCGGCGAGAGGGCGATGCCCGCTAGCCTCTCCCGATGCTCATCGCGGTGCCGGGTCGCCGGCCGGCCTGGTCAAGCCGTCCAGCAGGATCGTGATCATCCGACCTGCGCGGCCGTCGGCGTCGCCGGGGTGGTCGTCGGCGAGGCGACTCAAGGCGTGGATGAGGTCTTCGGCTTTGACGTCCGGACGGATGGAACCGTCCGCGGCGCCCGCGTCGAGGATCTGCTGGACCTTCGGCGCGAGCACACCGAGGAACTGTCCGGGCAGCGGAGCGTAGGCCGGGTCGCCGGAGTGTAGCGCGCTGGAGAACCCGCGCTTCGTCGCCACGAATCGGGCGAGGCTCCCGGCCCAGCGGCGCAGCGCCTCGGCCGGCGGGTACTCCGCGCCGAGCCGGTCCGCCTCCGCGGCCGTCGCCTCCAATTCGCGCCGGAAGACCGCGATGATGAGGTCCGAGCGCTGGGGGTAGTTGCGGTAGATGGTCCCGACGCCGACACCGGCGCGGGCGCTGATCTCGCGCATCGGCGCGTCCACGCCGAGCTCGGCGAACGCGGTCTTCGCGGCCTCCAGCACCGCCTCGGTGTTGCGCACCGCGTCGGCGCGTCTGCGGCGTGGTTCCGCTTCGCCGGCGATGGACATGCAGCTCCTCCGTGACAAACGGAACAATGTTCCGTATAGTTGCGGACGAGTGTTCCGCTTAGTCGAGCGTACCGCGTCCGAGGCGGGAACACCGAATGGAGGACCACATGAAGTACCGCCCCCTCGGCCGCACCGGCATCCACGTCTCGCCCTTCGCGCTCGGCGCGATGATGTTCAGCTCGTTCGGCAACAGCGACCAGGACGACGTGAACCGGATGATGGGCCGCGCCCTCGACGCCGGGATCAACCTGGTCGACACCGCCGACGCCTACGGCGACTCGGAGGAGATGGTGGGCCGCGCGCTCAAGGGACGGCGCGACGACGTCGTCCTCGCATCCAAGTTCGCGCGTCCGGCCGGAGACGACCCGAACCACCGCGGCGGGTCGCGCCGCTGGATCATGACCGCCGTCGAGAACTCGCTGCGCCGTCTGCAGACCGACCACCTCGACCTGTACCAGATGCATCGCCCCGACCCGGCGACCGACATCGAGGAGACCCTTTCGGCGCTGACGGACCTCGTGCGCAGCGGCAAGGTCCGGGCGATCGGGTCCTCCGACATGCCCGCGTCGGAGATCGTCGAGGCGCAGTGGGTGGCCGAGCGTCGCGGACTCGAGCGGTTCCGCGTCGAGCAGCCGCACTACTCGCTCCTGGACCGCGGCATCGAGCGGGAAGTGCTCCCGATGGCGCAGAAGTACGGCATGGGAACCGTGATCTGGAGCCCGCTGGCGAGTGGGATGCTGACCGGCCGCGTCCGCCGCGGGCAGGAGAGCGACCTCCGCCGCACGCAGCTGTTCGCCGCCCTGCGCGACGAGCGCCGCATCGACGCGGTGGAGCGGTTCATCCCGCTCGCCGAGGAGGCCGGGCTGCCGCTGACCCACCTCGCGCTCGCCTTCGTGATCGCGCACCCCGGCGTGACGGCCGCGCTCATCGGCCCGCGCACCATGGAGCAGCTGGATGACCTCCTCGCCGCCGCCGACGTCGAGCTCTCCGACGACCTCCTCGACCGCATCGACAAGATCGTGCCGCCCGGGACCGGCGTCGGCCGGATGGACCAGGAGTACAACACGCCCCCGATCGTGGATGCCGCGCTGCGTCGCCGCGCGGTTCCGGAGCGGTCGGCCGCGTGACGCCGTCGGCGGTCGCGGACATGATGGAGGCGTGAACCGGACCGATCGCCTCTACGCCCTCGTCGAGGAGCTGCGCGGCGTAGCGCCCCGGCCGCGCAGCGCGCGCTGGCTCGCCGAACGGTTCGCCGTGTCCACGCGCACCATCGAGCGCGACCTCACGGCACTGCAGGAGGCGGGCGTGCCGATCTGGGCGGAGAGCGGCCGCGCCGGCGGGTACACGCTCGACGCCTCGGCCACCCTGCCTCCGGCGAGCTTCACCGCCGACGAGGCCCTGGCGCTGCTGATCGGCCTGGGGCGGCTCCGGCGCGGTCCGTTCGAGTCGGCTGCGACGACCGCCATGCGGAAGATCCTGGCCGTCATGCCCGACGAGGAGGCGCGGCGCGCGACCGTCGCCGCCTCCCGCGTCCACCTGCTCGAGCCCGACGAGGACCGGCCCCCGGTCGTCCCTGGGCTGGCCGCGTCCCTCCGCTCGGACCGCGTCGTCCGGCTCGCCTACCGCGACCGCGCGGGCGAGACGAGCTTTCGCGACGTCGAACCGCTCGGGTCGATCGTGAAGGGCGACACCTGGTACCTGATCGGCTGGTGTCGGTTGCGGGACGGCGTTCGGGCATTCCGCGGCGACCGCATCGTCTCCCTCGAGCTGACAGACGAGCGGCCGCCGCGGCGCGTCCTCCGCCGCGAGGACCTGGACATCCCGTTCGGCACGCTGCGCCCGGTGGTCGACGAGCTGCGCTGACGAACGGCGCTGACCATCTGCGGAAACACCGACAGGACGGTGTCGCCGCACCCGCGCAGGCTGCAGAGGTCGACCAACGTCGGCCAACCGTCAGTCAGGAGATCGTCATGTCGTTCGCATCCATCCGCATCGTCACCGAAGACGTGGACCGCCTCGCCGCGTTCTACGAGCGCGTCACCGGTCGGCCCGCCGAGAGGCCGGCTCCGGTCTTCGCCCAGTTCGCGGGTGACGGCGCGACCCTCGCCATCGCGAGCACCGCGACTGTCGCCATGCTCGGCGACGCCGTCGGCACCTCGGCCAACCGTTCGGTCATCATCGAGTTCGAGGTCGGCGACGTCGACGCCGAGTTCCAGCGGCTGGGTGTGGAGGAGGCGGACGTGGTCCTGCCGCCGACCACGATGCCGTGGGGAAACCGCTCGGCGCTCGTACGCGACCCGGACGGCAACGTCGTGAACCTGTTCGCGCGTCCCGCCGGGGCTCCTCCGGTCAGCCTGGAGTCGTGAATGCTCAGGCGTCGACCCCCGTGAGTTCCACGGAGAGGTCCCACAGGCGTCGAGCGTTCTCGGCGTCGAGCGCGTACTCGGTGACCCCGCGTCGCACGCCCGGGGTGAACGGCTCCGCCTGCTGGGCGTCCTCGAAGTAGGTTCCCGTGACGCCCTCGACCAGGGGCGAGGCGGCGAGCAGCACCGAGGTCGCCGCACCCTGGGCGATGGTCTTCTCCGAGACGCCGGTCGCCCCGGCGGGGTCGAAGCTCTGCGGGGGCGTGTCGATGTGGCGGCCCAGGTTGGTGCCCCAGATCCGGCCGGGGTTGAGGGCGTTGACGGCGATGCCGTCCTTCGCCCACCGCTTCGCGGCCTCGACGGCGAAGAGGATGTTCGCCGTCTTCGACTGGGCATAGGCGAGCCACGGGTCATAGGGCTCCGCGGTGAAGTCGGGGTCGTCGAACCGGACCGGGCCGTTGACGTGCCCGACGGAGCTGACGACCACCACGCGCGCGTCACCCGCGGCCGCGAGCGCCGCATGCAGGCCCACCGTCAGCGCGAAGTGTCCCAGGTGGTTCGTGGCGAACTGCAGCTCGCGGCCCTCCGGCGTGCGCTGCTCCGGCGTCGCCATGACCCCTGCGTTGTCGACCAGGATGTGGAGCGGCCCCGTCCACGCCTCCACGAACCGGCGCACCGACTCCAGGTCGGCGAGATCCAGCACGGCCGGGTGGACGGAAGGATTGCCGGTGCTCTCCGAGATCTCGCGCGCGGCGGTCTCCGCTGCCTCGAGGCGGCGCGCCGCGATCGTGACGTCCGCTCCGGCGGAGGCGAGCGCACGGGCGGTCTCGTAGCCGAGCCCGGCTGCACCGCCGGTGACGACCGCTCTGCGGCCGGTGAGGTCGACGCCGGCGATGACCTCGTCCGCGGTCGACTGGGCGCCGAACGGCGTGGTGATTCGTTCCGACATCGTGGATCCTTCCCCTAAGCTCTAAGTGGAGCCTGGTCCGCTTATGGGTACGAGCATAAACGGAGCCGGGTCCGTTTGCAAGGAGGAGCCATGACCCGACCGCTGCGTGCCGACGCGCAGGCGAACCACGATCGGCTGCTGGAGGTCGCCGCGTCGGCCTTCGCCCGGGAGGGGACGAACGCCTCCTTGAAGGCGATCGCCGCGGAGGCAGGGGTCGGGATCGGGACGCTCTACCGCCGATTCCCGGCGCGCGAAGACCTCGTCGAGGCCGTCTACCGCAGCGAGACCGAGCGGCTGTCGCTGGCGGCCGGGCGCCTCCTCGAGGAGCAGGAACCGCGCGAGGCGTTGCGATCGTGGATGGAGCAGTTCGTCGACTACATGCTCACGAAGCAGGGCATGTCGGACGCGCTGCCGGTCATCCTCGCGACTCGAGACGGCCTCCGCGCCCACAGCAGGGAGGTGCTGGAAGAGGCGGTCTCGCACCTCGTGACCGCCGGCCGTCAGGCGGGCGACCTCCGCGGCGACCTCGACCCGTCGGACGTGCTCATGGCAGTCGGCGGCATCACGCTGATCGCGGGTCACGAGGGTCAGCGCGAACTCGCGTCCCGGCTCATCGACCTGCTCTTCGAAGGGTTGGTGCCCCTCACACCCGGCTCGTGACCGAGTCCCCCGCCAGCCGCTGCGACAACCACACCGGGATGATCGCAAGGATCGTCAGCACCGCCGCCACCACGTTCACCACGGGAGCCTGATTCGGCCGGAAGAGGTTCTGGAAGATCCAGATCGGGAGGGTCTGCACCGCCGGCCCGGCCGTGAAGGTCGTCACCACGATCTCGTCGAAGCTCAGGGCGAAGGCGAGCAGCACGCCGGCGGCGAGCGCGCCGCGGACCTGCGGCAGCGTCACCCAGAGGAACGTCTGCCAGCCGCGCGCCCCGAGGTCGCCGGACGCCTCCTCGAGCGAGCTGCCCATGCGCCGCAGCCGCGCCTTGCACGTTGTTGTAGACGATCACGATGCAGAAGGTGGCGTGGCCGATGATGACCGTGGCGATCCCCAGCGTCACGCCCAGCGGCCCGAGCACGGTGGTGAACGTCGACGCGAGCGCGATGCCCGTCACGATGCCGGGCAGCGTGATCGGCAGCACGACCAGGAAGTTGATGCTCTGCCGCCCGAAGAACCGGAAGCGCTGCACCGCGAACGCCGCCATCGTGCCGAGCACCAGGGCGATGGCCGCCGCGGCCAGCCCGCAGAGCACCGAGGTGGCCAGCGCGTCCGCGGCACCGCGGGAGTGGAAGGCGTCCTCCCACCACTGGAGCGTGAACCCGGGAGGTGGGAACGAGAACGTCCGCGAGCTGTTGAACGAGTTGAGCACGATCAGCAGCAGGGGCACGTACAGGATCACCAGGCCGAGCAGCATGCAGACCCCGGTGATGATCCGGGCCGGCGTCGACAAGAGCTTCACACGTTCTCCAATGCACCGGTGCGGCGGACCGCGAGCAGATACAGCACGACCGCGACGAGCGGGATGACGGACAGCGCCGCGGCGAGCGGCTGGTTGTTCGCCGTCACGAGCTGCCCGTAGATGAGGTTGGCGAGAAGCTGCGTCTTGCCGCCGACGATCCCGACCGCGATGTAGTCGCCGAAGCTGAGCGCGAAGGTGAAGATCGAGCCGGCCACGATCGCCGGGAACACCAGCGGGAAGGCGACCGTGCGGATCGTCCGCCAGGTGGACGCGCCCAGATCGTAGCTCGCCTCGAACAGCGAGTCCGGCACCCGGTCGAATCCGGCGTACACGGGGATGATCATGTACGGCAGCCAGAGGTAGGCCAGCGTCATGATCGTCGCGGGCAGCCCGAAGCCGGGCGTGTAGCCGCCGGTCGCGACCGCGATCGGTCCGCCCGGCTCGACGAGGATGCGCCAGGCGTACGCCTTCACCAGGTAGCTCGCCCACAGCGGGGTCGTCACCGCGACCAGGTAGAGGGCTCGGCGGCTCGGCCGGGCCACCTTCGCGATGTACAGCGCGATCGGGAAGGCGATCACGGCGTCGATGAGCGTCACCCCGAGCGACACGAGCAGCGTCCGCAAAGCCACGGTGCCGTAGAGCGGATCCGTGAACAGCGTCGCGTAGTTCTCCAGCGTGAACGTCGGGACGACGGCGCCCGTGAACCCGTCCACCGTCCAGAAGGAGGAGACCAGCAGGACGGCGATCGAGCCCAGGTAGATGACGACGAGCCAGAGGAGGGGCGGCCCGAGCACGAGGCCCAGGCGTGCCCTCATCCCTTGATCTCCTGCCACTTGTTGACCCACTCGCTGTAGGCGGTGCAGTTCGTCCCGCTGCCGTCCACGCACTTCTTCTGCGGCGTCGTCCAGTAGTGGATCTTGGACGCGTAGTCGGCGTCGGTCGCGTGGTAGGTGTCGCAGAAGCTCGGGTCGGTGGTCTCCTGGCAGGCCTTCGTCTGGGCGGGAGCCTCACCGAACCACTCGGCGACCTGGGCGTTCGTCTTCGGGGACGTGATCCAGTCCATCCACCGGTACATGCAGTTCGGGTGCTTCGCCTTGGACGAGATCATCCAGGTGTCCGACCACCCGGTCGAGCCCTCCTTGGGGACGGTCGTGCCGACCTGGACCTTGCCGTCGCTCTGGATGAGGTTCGCGATGACCTGCCAGGACGTCCCGACCACGCTGCTGCCCGACTCGAACGACTGCACCGACTTCGTGTAGTCGGACCAGTACTCGCCGATGTTCGCCTTCTGCTTCTTCAGCAGGTCGACCGCGGCATCCAACTGCTTCTCGGTGAGCGAGTAGGGGTCCTTGATCCCCAGCGACTTGTCGTGCTCCATCAGGTAGAGCGCGGCGTCGGCGATGTAGATGGGGGAGTCGTAGGCGGTGACCTTGCCGGCGTACTTCGACGCGTCATCGAAGACGGCCGACCACGAGTCCGGCGCGGGCGTCACGGTGGCCTTGTTGTACATGAGCACGTTCGCGCCCCAGCCGTGCGGGATGCCGTACATCTGCCCGTCGACGGAGTTCCAGGCCTTCTTCTTGAGGAAGTCGGAGATGGTCGCGTAGTTCGGGACGAGCTTGGTGTTCACCGGCGCGACCTGGCCGCCGTAGACGAGCCGGAGCGTGGCGTCGCCCGAGGCGGAGACGCCGTCGTAACCGCCGGTGCGCATGAGCTGCACCATCTCGTCGGAGGTGCCGGCGACCTTGGCGTTGACCTGGCAGCCCGTCTCCTTCTCGAACGGCGTGACCCAGTCGACGCTCGGGTCGTTGCTGCCATCCTCGGCGTAGCCCGCCCAGACGATGATGTTCAGCTGTCCCTCGTTCGACCCCAGCTTCTTGGCCATCGGGACGTTCGGCACGGAGGCCGAACCGCCTCCGGAGCCGCCGGAGCCGCCGCTCGAGCACGCGGCCAGCACCAGGAGGGCCGCGGATGCGGCCGCCAGCGCGGCAGCCGGGCGCAGGACGCGCTTGGTTGCACCCATCATGATTCCTGCCTCTCTTTTTCACCTCTGCTGCGAGGTACGTCTGCGGTGTCCGGGCCGGCGCTCGCCAGCTCCCGGAGGTCGTCGTCGTTCCAGGAGACGTGCACCCGCGCGCCTCGGTCGAGCTCGCCGCGGTGGGTGCGGTCGTTGTGCTCCAGCACGGAGATCCGCGGTCCGGCATCCAGGTCGACGACCCGACGGATGCTGTTGCCCGCGTAGACGGACTCGACCAGCGTCCCGCTGGCGGTCGGTGAGCCGGAGGAGTCGGGGACGGTGCTCAGCGTCAGCTTCTCGGGCCGGATGGAGAACTCCCCGTCCCGGCGCAGCACCGACTGCGCGTGCTCCCGGTCGAACAGGTTCGAGGTGCCGACGAAATCCGCGACGAACCGGGAGACCGGGTGCTCGTAGAGCTCGCGCGGCGTGCCCAACTGCTCGATCCGGCCGTTGTTGAAGACGGCGATGCGGTCGGACAGCGTCAGCGCTTCATCCTGATCGTGGGTGACGAAGACGAATGCGATGCCCAGCTCGTGCTGCAGCTGCTTCAGCTCCACCTGCATCTGCTGGCGCAGCTTGAGGTCGAGCGCGCCGAGCGGTTCATCGAGCAGCAGGGCCTTGGGCTGGACCACCGTGGCCCGCGCGAGCGCCACGCGCTGCCGCTGGCCGCCCGACAGCTGTGCAGGCTTGCGGGTGGCGAAGCCCTCGAGGCGGACCGAGGCCAGCGCATCCATCGCCCGCCGCCGTCGCTCCGCCCGGGCGACGCCCCGCACCCGCAGCCCGTATGCGACGTTGTCGAGCACGTTCATGTGCGGGAACAGCGCGTAGTCCTGGAAGACCGTGTTCACCGGCCGGGAGGCGGCCGGCTTGTCCGTGACGTCCTGCCCGAACAGCTCGATCCGGCCCGAGGTGGGCTGCTCGAATCCGGCGATGCAGCGCAGCACCGTCGTCTTGCCGGACCCGGACGGCCCGAGCATCGAGAAGAACTCGCCCGCGGCGATCTCAAGATCCAGGTGGTCCACGGCCGAGACCGAGCCGAAGAGCTTGGTCAGCTGCGTCAACCGGATAGCGGGCAGTTCGGGCACTCGGGGCTCCTTCGTCGGTGAGCAAATCGTAGACGATCCACCGCACGACGAAAAGCTTTGCATTCAGGCGTGCCGACCAAGGATTCCGAAGGTTTTTGAAAGCGCCGGAACCGATTCCGCGCCGATAGGCGCTCCGCTGCTACAGACAGCTGGGCTGATATGCCGGGTTCGCGGGTCCTTTCGGCATGCTCAACGCCTGCAGCACCAGCTGCTGAACCACGGGATCGTTCGGCGTCTGGTCGTGCTCGATCGGGTCGGCGGGACACTTGTCCTGGATGACGAGGTTCGTCACCTGCGACGCCGAGCCGGCCAGCGCCTGGCTCTGGTACGGCGTGACGACCTCATCGTGCGTGGTCGAGATCACGGTGTAGCTCGGGCCCTTCACCGTGTCGCCGATCGAGTTCAGCTTCTGGAGGAAGGCGGAGCCGGCCGTCTGGTCGGCGCACGCCGGGCACGCGGTCGGGTCGGCGCTGGTCAGGGCCGGGAGGCCGTCGGGTCCCGGCACGATCACGCCGCGGGTGCCGTGGTTGGAGGGCGCGATGCCGATCAGCTGGTGCACCTTCTTGGCGCCGCCGAGGAAGCCCAGGTAGTAGCGCGGCATCATCCCGCCCTGGCTGTGCCCGACGATGTTGACCTGCGGGGCCTTCGTCGAGGCGAGCACCGCGTCCACGAAGGGCGCGAGCTGCTGAGCGGACTGCGCGATCGGGCCCGAGGCGTCCACTCCGTTGTACTGGCCGTAGTCCAACGCGTACACGCAGTAGCCGGCCTGCTTGAGCGTCGGCGACATGGTGGCCCAGTTCTTGGCCATGTTCTCGAACGTGCCGGGCACCAGGATGACCGGGTACGGGTGCGCGGCGGACGGCACGCACGACCAGTCGTTCGCGCCCGGAGGCGACACGGAGACGGTGTCCGCCTGCGCGGGGACGGCGAGCGCGAACGCCCCGAGGGTGGCCGCCGCAGCGGTGACGATCAGCTTCTTCAGTAACGACATCGGTACCTCTTCCATCGCAGCCCGCTGGGGGACGCGGGCTCGGCCGAAGACGGTAGACGCGGCCTCGCGGGGGATCAAGCGGTTCTGAGGCGGTTGGGAGAGGGTGCGCAGGAGGTCTTCAGGTGCGCGCTTTACTCGTCCCGCCCTTGCCGCGTCTGCCTCACCCACGGGGAGACCTGGACTTCACCGGCACCCGGTTCGTCGCTGAACCCGGATACCTGCACCACGAACTCCGCACCGTCCGCCGGCGAGAACTTCAGCCACCCGCCTCCGCTGCAGGAGGAGAAGGACCCGTCCGCCGTTCCGTCGGTGTAGACGAGGCAGGTCTTCATCTCTCCGGTGCCTCTGAGCAGGTACAGCGCGTGACCGTCGGCGTCGCCCTGGTACCGGGAGGAGTTCACATCCGCGTTCTCGATGTACTTCACCGCGTCCGGTGGCACCGCGTCGTCGGAGGTGCGCGCCTGATCGAACGGCGTCGCCGACCCGACACAGCCCGCCACCGTGACGGCCACAGCCGCAAGCACCATCCCGAATGTCAGTCGTCGCATCGACCTACCCCCGGTCGAAACGTAGCAGAACCGATGGCGCATTCTCAGCGGCGCCCGCGCCCACAGGCCCCGACCGCGCACGAATGTCCGTCGCCCCGGTGTCGGCGCTGCCGTTGCACCTTCGAACCCGCCGCCGCCCGAGGGACTGGGCAGCGGCGGGCTCTTCCCCTCCGAACCGGTCAGAGGATGCGCTTCCCGAGTGGGCACTTCCATCGACCGGGTGTGCAGGGCGTCGGCGGCTGGCCCGGCGCGACAAGTGCCCGCGGCTGTTCGTCGATGCCCGGGATCGTCGCGATCTGGACGGGTCCGCCGTGAACTCTCGCGTCCGCGGTCGCCGGCGCGGTCACCGTGAGCGCCAGTGCTGCGAGGACGGCGAGAGTCGCTGCGGTGGTGCGGGGCTTCATGCTCATCAGATCCACCTCCGAGGCCGATGTTCGCGCCCCGGCACTCTGCGCGGTATGGGCAGAACTGCGTAGGCAATTGTTCGAATGGCGGCCGGTGCTCGCGGGCGTCACCCTCGTCGGTGAGGGGAGGTGATCACCATGCTGCTAGGAGTCGCAGCGACAGTCGTCGCAACCTGCTTCTGCCTGAGCCCCACACCGCTGCCGGAGCAGATCCCCGTCGCGCCTGACGCGTTCAACACGCCGATCCGTGCCGCGGCGCCGGCGGACGCGGTACCGGAACGCTGCCTGAGCACGGCTCGAGCGTGGTCGCATCTGGCCGCGACATGCCCGCGGATGCCCGTGCTGACGGACCCGTTCGTCCATGTCGGAGCACGTCCGTTGGTCCTCGGTCGGGTGCGCTGACGGCAGGGGGCCGCTATGGTCGCCGGTGCAGCTCGGCCTACCGGGGCAGATGGATGATGCCCAGCCGGGCGGCAGCCGTGACCGCCGTCACCCGGTCGTGCTGGCCCAGCTTCGTGTACGCGTTCTCGACATGCTTTCGTACCGTCGACGGCGATACCCGGAGGATGTACCCGATCGCGGTCGCGGTGAACCCTTCGCTGACGAGTTGCAGCACCTCGGTCTCTCGCCTCGTCAGCGGGTTCCGTTCGACGAACTCCGGATGCGGAGTCGCCAGTCCTGTCAGCCGGTTGAACGCGACGAGGAGAGGCTGGATGGCCGTCGCGGCCGCCACCTCGTCGTCGCTGAAATCCCGGCGGTACCGGTTGAACGCCCAACCGTTCCACGAGTTCGGCGTCACCGGGGTGACGACGATCGACAACTGCGTGGACAGATTCCAGCGCGCGAACGTCTCGGCGAAGACAGGGTGGTTGAACCAGTCGCGGTCTCCGATGATGTCGCTCATGCGGCGCGGGTTCATTGTCGCCGTCGAGGTGTAGCTCAGGACCTGGGGGTGCCTCCACATGTTCCGGCTGACCGCCGCGACGACCTCCGGGTTGCCGGCTTCGCCCGTCCCACGGATCTCCAGCTCACGCGACCCCGGATCGAACCCCACCCACCCGAGGGATTCGGACGGGAACATCGTCTCCAGCGACTCCGTCACCGCATCGAGAAACGCCTCACGGTCCGTGACGCCGTCGAGGTCGTAGCTCAGCCGTAGAGCAAGTTCTGTGCCATCCAAGAGAGCCCCCGGGAACAGATCCGCCGTCCCGATGGCTGAACGCTAGACCTGCCCGTCCACCCGCCGCAACAGAGCCTTTTGGCCGAGGTCCCCCTGTGCAGCCCGTTCGGCTTCGGCGAGTTGACGCAATGCTGCGGACCCGGCGAAGGTGATGGCGGCGATGCAGCCGGACGCTGCCACGAGAACGAGCAGCCAGTAGAGCGCATGCGCGACCGTCGCCCCAAGCCACGGGTGCTCGGCGGAGCTCGGTACGCCGAGCCAGCGGTCGGGTTCGGATACGAGCGCCGGGGAGACCGCCACGCCCGCGAGACAGGCTGCATACCCGGCGGCGACGAGCACGATGACCACGGCCGGCAACGCGCGGCCGACCGCGTTGGCATCCCGTCTCATCGAGCCCCCTCCTCGCTGGCGGGAAGCGTAGCAAGGGCGGCTCTGTATCACCCTCACATTTTCCGACTCGGCTTGATAGTTGACGTTTGCTCAGTACCGGAGTTGTCTACTCCGTGGCGCCCCGACGAAGCAGGTGCCGTGGGCGTGTGAGCGGGGTGCGCTGTGCGAGAGTGGATGAACCGGCAGCCGGCATGGGTCGTCGGGGTTCTGATGGGTCTGTTCTTCGGCGTCGGGACGTTCGTCGTGAACGTCAGCATCGGGATCCAGCGGCTGAGCTGGGCAAGCGCTGTCGCCGCTGCGATCGGCGGTGTCCTGTTCGGTGCTGTCATGGCACTGCTGGTCGCTCGCCAGCGGCGGAAGTCCGGTGGAACGTCGATGGCGCAGTCCGTGACGAACGCCGTCAAGCGGGGTGAGCTTCCTCACGGCGCTTCCGCGGATGAGTGGATGCCGTTGCTGGAGAGGCGACGCCGGCAAGCGAAACTGCTGCGCTGGCTGGGCCCGCTGGAGTTCGGCCTGTTCGCCGCGCTCGCCGTCTACCTCATCGTCACCGACGGCTCACGAGTCATCTTCTGGGACGCCGCGCTCGTATTCTTCCTGGCATTGGCCGTCTGGTACCCGATCAACTCGCGCCGGCAGTTGCGGAGCATCGAGCAGTTGGAGCGGCAGCTCGCCGAGGATGCCAGGTCGGCGGGGCCTGCTCCCATCGGCGGGTCATGAAGTACCCCTGGTGGGTGAGGCCCACCGGCGGCAATCGAGGCTGGGCGCTGGTTCTCGCCGTCGTGTACAGCCTCATGTCGGTCGTCCAAGGCTTCACGTGGCTGACCCGCTCGAACTGGTTCTCCGGCGTCCTCGCCTTCGGGTTTCTGTTTCTCGCGGTCTGCGCCTGGGCTGCGGTCATCTACCTGAATCGCCGGTCCGACGACGGGGGACGTCGTGGCTGGTGATCCGACGGAGGGCGAGAGGACCTTCCTCCGATGAAACCGATCCATGCGGACGAGGTGCGTGTCCCGAGGAAGCCGTGGTGGGTGCTCAGTATGAGCCGCCGCTACGCGTTGGTCCTGGGGATCTTCTACCCGCTGATCGCTGTCGTCTTCCTCGTGGGCTGGTTCGTCGAGGGTCGATGGTGGAACCTCGTGAGCGCGGTGGTCTGGCTTCTTCTCGGTGTGGCGGCATGGGCAAGCTACTTCTGGTACCGGAAGCTCCCGGCAGACGAAGCCACGGCCGCCCGCCACGATGGAGGCGTGACGTGAGCAGGCGCGACGTCTCCGTACCCGGCTTCTTCATCTGGGCCACTGCTGGTGGCGTGGTCGCTCTCTGCTTCGCCGTCTACGCGGGCATCCGCGCGGCGGAGCGTCACAGCGCGCTCCTGTGGACGGCATGCGTCATCCTCGTCGCCTCCGCCCTGCTCACCTTCAGCGGCGCCGCACTCGAGCGGCGGCGCCGAGCACGAAGTCGCGCTGCGGACGGCAGCACGACACGAGTCGAGGGACGCGGCGATGGCTGATGTGGCGGCTCGCGCATATCGGTGACTGCGACGCATCGAACGCGTCCCGGCCATCGCGCTGGTCGTCAAGGGGCACCCCTACGAAACCGCCCGCACCGCCCGCCCCCGCAGCATCATCGCCGACGCGATCGCCAGCACCACGATGCCGATGGACTCGACGATTACCGTCTCGGGGACGAGCGTGAACGACCACGTCTCCCTGATGCCGAAGAGCCCGACCGTGAGGGCCAGCAGCAGGGCGGCGAGGCTCGCGATCAGGAAGAGCAACCCGAGCACGGTGACCGCCTGCAGGAGCCGGCCGCGAGTGACCAGCATCCCGATGGCGAGCACGATGCCCGCGATCGCGTTGAGGATGAAGAAGACCCCGAGGATCCCGCCGACGCCGTCGAAGACGAGGAACAGGTGGATCCCGCCCGCCGCCGCGAGGAGGATCGCGCTCAGGATGCGCATGATCCAGGGGAGACCCTGGGTGCCCTGACGGGTGTCGCTCATTTCTCTACCTGCTTCCACTTCGCGCCTCCACCCGGCGAAGGCGTCATGGGGAACACGAGGCGGCAGCGGGAAAGGTTCACCGGCCGCTAGCATCGGCTCATGCCCGCCGCCGCCTGGGATCCCGGGACCCTCCGTCAGGCCGCTGGCGGACTCATCGCGCTGACCGTCGCGACGTTCCTCGCGGTCACCACCGAAATGCTCCCGGTGGGCGTGCTCCCCGCGATCGGGCGCGATATCGGGGTCAGCGACTCGGTGACCGGCCTGCTGGTGACGGTGTACGCGTTCATGGTGGCCGTGCTCGCGGTGCCGCTGACCCTATCCACCGCCCGGGTGTCGCGCAAAGGCCTGCTGACGTCCACGATCGTGGGCTACACGATCAGCAACGCGCTCGTCGCGGTGGCGCCGAACTTCGGCGTGCTGGCGGCAGGGCGCGCATTCGGCGGTATCGCCCACGCGCTGTTCTTCTCGGTCAGCATCGGCTACGCCTCGCGGCTGGTGCGACCGGCGTTCACGGGGCGGGCGCTGGCCATCGTCACGGCGGGTGCTGCGGCGGGATTCGTGCTCGGTGTTCCGCTCTCGACGTCGCTGGGGAACGCGGCCGGCTGGCGCGCGGCCTTCGGGGTGCTGGCGGGCGTGTGCGCGCTCACGGTGGTGTTCGTGCTGGTCCTGCTGCCGGCGGTCCCCGGCGGCGGGACGGAGCACACGGGCGCCGGAGTCGGTGCGCGTCGAACGCGGCTCGGGATCGTGTCCACCGCGAATGCCGTCGTCTACCTGGGTCAGTTCACGGTCTACACGTTCATTTCGGTGCTGCTGCTCGGCGCCGGGCTGCCGGAGGCGGGAATCGGCCCGGTGCTGCTGGGGCTCGGCGCGGTCGGGCTGCTCGGGACGTGGTTCGCCGGGTCCATGCTCGACCGGCGGCCGCGGTTCGTCGTGCTGGTGCTGCTCAGCGTGCTGACCCTGGCCCTGGTCGCGGTGGGGCTCGTGTTCCCTGCGCTCGGCGGGACGCTCGCCGCGGCGGCGTTCTGGGGTGCCGCGTTCGGCGGCGTGGCGTCCGTGTTCCAGACCGCCGCCATCCGCACGCGCGGCGCGACCCCGGAGGTGGTCGGCGCGCTCGTCAACTCGACGGCGAACATCGGGATCGGCGGCGGGGCTGCGATCGGCGCCGCGGTCCTCGCCGGGCCCGGGGCCGGGTGGCTGCCGTACGCGGGTGCCGCGCTCGTGCTGGTGGGGCTCGTCATCGTGCTGGTGGCGCGGCGTTCGTTCCCGTCCGAGCCCTGATCGCCGGCGTCACCCGCCGAAGGCGTCCAGGAAGCGGTTGCGGAACGCATCCATCGGCCAGACGGGCGCCGCGGGCGAGGGAAGCATCCCGGGCTCCCACTTCCAGGAGGCGATGCGCTCCATCACCGCAGCGTCCTTGGCGATGACGCTGATGGGCACCTCGTGGTTCGCGCCCTCGCCGCTGACGACCGTGGCGGGCTGGTGGTCGCCGAGCACGACGAGCACCAGGTTCGGGTCGTGGGTCTCGGTGAGGAACGAGAACAGCGAGCCGAGAGAGTACTGGACGGACTGCCCGTAGAGCTGCTGCACGTGCGCCGGGTTCTGCCAGACGACGCTGGGGCTCAGACCTTCCCCCGGCTGCTCGTCGTAGACGGAGCCGTCGCCGATCGCGTTCCACGGGACGAGCTTCGGGAGCGGCGTCCAGGGTGTGTGCGACGAGACGAGGTCGATCTCCGCCATGACCGGCGCGTGGGGCTTCTCGAGCACGGTCCGGTCGAAGTGGGCCAGCGTGTACTGGTCGGGGACGCGGGCGTAGCTGAACTTCGGTCCGTGATAGCCGACGTTCTTCGCGTTGAGCTGCGTCCCGAACCGGTAGAAGTCGGTGCCGACGGGCCAGGGCTTGGTGTCGGACGGGACGTCGCTGATGGTGTCCCAGCCGGCCTTCCGGAACGCGGTGGCCAGGGTGAAGCGGTCGCCGGAGGTGATCTGGTCGTACTTCTGCTGGGTGTCGATCCACAGGCCGCTCTGGAGGGTGGAGTGCGCGAGCCAGCTGACGCCGCCGAAGGTGGGGGAGTCGAGGAACGCGCTGCGCTCGCTGTAGCCGTGGGCGGCGAGCTGCGCGTCCCCGTTCCGCAGGACGGCGTCCACACCGGGGGAGAACGAGGTGCCCTGGACCGCGACCTGGCCGTAGCTCTCGACGAAGGCGACGATGACGTCCTTGCCGCGGAGCCCGGTGAGGAGCTGGGAGGCGGGGAGGCCCGCGTACGGGTCGGTGGCGGCCTCGCGCGCGAAGACCGCCTGGTCGCGCCCGGCCGCCTCCATCTGGGCGACGCGCGCCGCAGCGGTCGGGAGCGGATCCGCCGCGGCGACCGGCTCGCCCGGGACGAGCTGGGCTCCGACCAGGGCGATGACGAGCCATCCCGCCGTCACGGCTGCCGCGCCGAGGGCAGTGGCGCGGAGGTGGCGGCGGAGCAGCCGCGCGAGCCGGAGCAGGGAGGCTGTGACGGCGACGACCGCGGCGACCGCGAGCAGAGCGACGAGGAGGAGCAGGAGCTGCGCGCCGACGGGTCCGGCCGAGTCCTGCACCACGCCGTAGCCGTCGACGAGTTCGGTCCAGCCGGACACCGGGTCGAAGGGGCGTCCGATCGTCGCGGTGAAGACACGGTCCAGGGCGGCGCTGACGATCGCCGCGACCAGCACGAGGGCGGCGACCGCGGCGAGGGTCCGGCGCAGCCAGTGCCACGGGATGAAGGCGAGCACGGCGAGGACGAGCGCGGTGACGAGCGGGATGCGGACCAGCGCCAGCGCGGACCCGGACGCGATGACGCCCGGCGCCGTCGCTGCGGCGAAGAGCACGACGATGGCCGCCGCGGTCGCGAGGGCGGATCGGACGGGACGGACGCGGGAGGCGGTCACGAGCGCATCACCCGGCCGTATTCGAGGGAGGGAGGTCGACCTCCTCGAATCGCGCCGACAGGGCGTACCGCAGCAGCACAACATCCCCGATCGGATGGGCGTCCACCAGCCGCGCGCGGTTGTCCGCCGTCCACGGGAAGTCGCCGTCGCCGACGAACCGCGGCGCCCGGCGGTCGCCGACGAACAGCGGCGCGACCGTGAGATGGAGCTCGTCGACGAGGTCGTCCGCGAGGAACTGCGTCAGCGTCTTCCCGCCGCCCTCGACCATCAGTCTGCACGCACCGCGCGCGCCGAGGTCCGCGAGCAGGTCGCGCATCCGCACCGTCTCGCCGAGCGGGACGACCTCGGCCGCCTGCCCCAGCCGCCGGTGGATGCGCGGCGCCTCGTCACGCGGACAGTAGACGAGCTTCGCGGTGTCGCCCTCGCTGAAGAACGCGGCGTGCGGGTCGAGGTCGCCGCTCGCGGTGACCGTCGCCTTCCAGGGCGAGTCGCCGAGACCCGCCTCCGTGCGCCTGCGCTGCCGGTCGCGGTCCCGCACCAGCAGGCGAGGGTTGTCGAGCCGGACGGTGTGCGCGCCGACCAGGATCACGTCGCTGCGGGAGCGGACCTCATCCACCCGGTCGAAGTCCGCCGGGTTCGAGAGCGCCAGCCGCGGCGGCCCGGCGGTGTCGAGGTAGCCGTCCAGCGAGACCGCGCAGCTGAGAGTGACGTAGGGGGTGTCGATCATGGTTCCTCCCGGAGCCGAGGGACGCGACGAAACGGGTGAGAAAGGATGCGACCGCCGGAGCGATCCGGAAGACGACCACGCCGGGCAGCACCGAGACGACGGCCAGCACACCGAAGACGGTGGCTGCCGACACACCGGTGGCGGCGCCGACGCCGGCGACGGCGAAGGCCCAGCCGGCGACGCCCTCGCGAGGCCCCCAGCCGCCGACCGAGAGCGGGATGGATGCGGCGAGCAGCACCACGAGCGCGAGGACAAGCACCTGTGCGGGCTGGGCGTGCGCGCCGACGGCGACCGCGGCGACGGCGAACGTGGTGACGTGGCAGGCGACGACCACGAGGGAGGCCGCCACGACCTGCACCGCGGCGGAGGGCGAGCCCAAACCCGCCCGCAGCTCCGCCGCCTCGTGACGCAGCACGTCCCGCACCCGGGCACTGGCCAGAGCTGCGACGGCGACCCCGACGGCGGCAGCGACCAGGCCGATCCCGATCACCGGGAGCAGCCACCCGGCGAACTGCGGGCCGACCAGTACCAGCACCACGACCGTGACCGCGAGCTGGACCGCCTGGCCGGCGGTGCGCTCCACCGCGACGGCGCGCGCGGCGGCGCCCCGGCGGTCGGTGCTGCGGCCGTGGTCCACGGCGCGCTGCACATCCCCGACGACCCCGCCCGGCAGGACACTGTTCACGAATTGGGACCGGTAGTACATCCCGACCGCGGTGCCCCACCGCAGCTCGGCCCCGAGCCGGACGGCGATCAGCCGCCACCGCCATGCGGCCGCCGCCGTCGCCACCGCGCAGAGGACGATCGCCACGACGACCGTCGTCGCGTCGACGCTGCGGAGGCCGTGCAGGAACGGGGCGCCCCCGAAGCGGAGGACGACCGCGACCAGCACCGCGCCGCCCAGGAGGAGTCGGACGACGACACCGACCCGACGGGAGTGCAGCATCCGGCGCAGCATCGGGCGCTCTCGGAGGTCGGTCATCGCGGCCATGCCAGCACATCCCGGTGGTAGACGACGGCCGAGAGCTCCCCGCGTCGGGCTTGGGATGTGCGCAGCTCGCGATAGCCGGCGATGCGGGCCGCCAGCTCCGGCGACTGCTCCTCCGCAGCGCCCAGCCAGCCGTCGAACCACTCGTCCAGCAGCTGCGGTTCGGCGTCCGAGAGCCGCCAGGTGGTCAGCGCCGTGCGGACGCTCCATCCGGCGAGGCGGAACAGTCCGTTGACGATCGGTGCGCCGTATCGGCCGAGGAGGCCACGGCCCTGCACCGACCGCCGCTGGTGTGCGTTGAACGCCTCGGCGACGCGACGGTCCCGCGCGTCCCACGGGCGCAGGTCGACGTCGCCGGTGACGCTCAGCGAGAGCAGCGCGGGAGCGCCCGCGGCGACGCACGCGTCCACGATCGCGTGCGCCTCGTCCGCCGTCAGGACATCCAGGAGCGCGGAGGCTGTGACCAGCGACGCGCCCGTCAGGGCTTCGGCATCGAGCCGGTCGAGTTCGTCGACGCGGGTGCGGATGGCGACCGGTGCGCCGTGCAGGTCGCGCGGGCGCGGACCCTCGAACGCCTGTGCGGTCAGGGCCGCGTTCCAGTCGTGCAGCACCCAGGTCTGCGGACCGGGCAGCAGCGGAGCCAGCCAGCGCATCATCGACCCGGTCCCGCTGCCCAGGTCATGCACGGTGAGCGGCCCGGCGGGCAGGATGTCCGGCAGGGCGCGCGCGAGGTCCAGGGAGCGGGCGCGGGCATCCTCCGTCTCGCGCAGGGCGAGCCAGTCGGGGCTGACCTGGATGACGTCGCTCACGAGGCCGCCGCCCTCGTCGTTCGGGCCGGATCGGACTCCGCGCTCTCCGTGCGTCGCAGGGCCGCCGCGACCGCATCCGCCGTCGACGTCCACGAGCGGCGCGCTCCCCGGGCGCGGAGCGCCGCCTCCTGCAGCGCGCGGCGGAGTTCGGCGCTCGCCCACCACCGCTGCAGCACGACCCGGATCGCCCAGGGGTCGTCGGGCGGCACGATCATCGCCGCATCGTTGACGCCGATCGCCTCGGGCAGGCCGCCCACTTCGGTGGCCAGCACCGGGATGCCGTGCGCGAGCGCGTCGGCGACCGCCATCCCGTAGCTCTCGAGGCGGGAGGGCTGGACGACCAGGTCGGCGCGCGCATACGCCTCCGCGAGGGCATCGCCCGTGAGCACACCGGCGAGGACGACCCGGTCGCCGAGGCCGGACGCTTCGATGCTCGCCCGCAGCGCGGCCACGAAGCCGGGGTCCGTGGTGAGCGAACCGGCGAGGGTGCAGGTCCAGCCGGGCCGGTCGGCGAACGCGCTCAGGGCCTCCACCAGCAGGTCCTGGCCTTTCTGCGGGGCGACAGCGCCGACGCAGAGCAGCCGGCCTCCCGAGGTGGACGGGGAACTCGGAGCGAACTCATCGGTGCCGGGATGCGCGACCGTGATCGCGTGCGGTTCCGCCGCATCCTGCGCGATCAGTTCGGCGCGGGTCCATCCGCTCGTCGCGATGACCTGGCGGGCGGCGCGGTAGTCCGCGCGTTCGGCGTCGCCGAGCTCGCCGTCGATCATGTGGGTGAGGATCACGAAGTGCAGGCGCCGGACCTCCGCAGCGACCGCGCCCGTCTCGCGCGCCACGAGGAGGCCGTCGACCAGTACGAGCGCATCGTCGGGGAGGGCGGCGAACGTCCGCCGGAGCGAACCGGTGCGCTCCGGCACCGGCACCGGCACCATCCGCACATCCCACCCCGACGCCGCCAGCCCGTCGCGCAGGCGACGGTCGTAGACGTTCCCCCGCTGACCCGCTGCGGGTCGTCGATGGAATCGGGGACGGCGAAGAAGACGGTGCTCACAGCGGCCTCGCATAGCTCGCCCACGCGATGTGCGACTCGTGCAGGGTGACGGTGATCGAGGTCAGCGCGCCTCCGAGCTCGCCTGCGCGTTCGGCCAGCCGGTCGGCGATGGCCTTGCACAGCACCTCGGTGGTGGTGTTGACCCCCGCGAAGTCCGGATCCTCGTCGAGGTTCCGGTAGGTGAGCGCTCCGGTGATGTCCGCCAGCGCGGCGGAGGCGCGGCCGATGTCGACCACGACCCCGTCCGCATCCAGCTCGTCGGCGCCGAACGAGGCGTCGACCACGAACGTCGCGCCGTGCAGCCGTTGCGCCGGGCCGAAGACCTCGCCGCGGAAGCTGTGGGCGACCATCAGGTGGTCGCGGACGGTCACGGTGTACGGCATCAGGCGTCGCTCCAATCGATCGTGTGGCACAGCTCCCCGCTGGGTCCCTCCGCGAGTCGCGCCATCACCTCCGGCAGCTCCCGCCATGACGACGAGCCGGTGAGGAGGGCGTCGAACGCCGGATCGCGCAGCAGCTCGAGCGCCAGCGCGAGCCGGTCGCGGGTGGTTCTGGACCCCCTCCGGCGCGGCGCGACCATGCCCACCTGACTCGACCGGATGGTGAGGCGGCGGGAGTGGAAGTCGGAGCCCAGGGTCAGCGTCGCCGGCCGGTCGCCGAACCATCCCGCCTCGATCACTTCGCCCTCGGTCACGACGGTTTCGAGGGCGAGCTGCAGCCCGGCCTCCGAAGCGCTCGCGTCGATCACCAGGTCACGCTCGTGCGGGGCGTCGCCCGGCGTGGCGAAGGGGACCCCGAGCCGGGCGGCCACGGCGGCCTTGGCCGGGTCGACATCCACGAGCACGACCTCCGCCGCCGGGATGCCCGCAGCCAGACGTGCGATGCAGCAGCCGATCATCCCGGCGCCCACGACCGTGATCCGGTCTCCGACCAGCGGGGCTGCATCCCACAGCACGTTGACGGCCGTCTCGACGGCGCCCGCGAGCACGGCGCGGCGGTCGGGGACGTCCTCCGGGACCGGGACGACGTCGCCGGCGCCGACGACGAACGCCGACTGGTGCGGGTAGAGCGCGAAGACGACGCGGCCGACCAGGTCGGTCGGCCCCTGCTCGACGACGCCGACGTTGAGGTAGCCGTACTTCACAGGCCCGGGGAAGGCACCCTCCTGGAACGGTGCGCGCATCCGCTCGTACTCGCTCGGGGGCACGCCACCCTGGAACACCGTCGTCTCGGTTCCGCGGCTGATCCCGGTGTGCAGGGTGCGGACGAGCACGTCGCCGTCTCCCGGCGCGGCGAGTGCGACCGGACGAAGCGCGCCGGCACCCGGCCGCTCGACCCAGAACGCCGTCGCCTCGTGCATCTGCGGACCTCCCATGAACCTTCGGTGCACCGGTCGCGTGTTAACGCTAAAAGGTGCTCTCCTGGAACACGAGGTGGATGTGAGAACGGTTCAACGCGAAGCGATCGGATGGGCCGCGCTGTGGGGAATCGTGGTCCTGCCCCTCGCGGCGACCGCAGCCGGCGGGGTGTCGTCGCTGCCCGTGACGGCCTGGCTGACCGCCGCCGCGTACCTCGTCGTCACCACTCTGCTGCTGATGCGCGGCCTCCGCCGCGACGGCGCAGCGCGCTTCGGCCCGGCGAACGCGGTCACCTCGCTGCGCTCGACGCTGGTCGGCCTGATCACGGGCCTGGTCGTCGCCTCGTTCATCGCCCCGGTCCCGATCCCACTGCTCGTCGGACTCACCGTGCCCGCCCTCGCCCTCGACGCGGTGGACGGGTGGGTCGCGCGCCGCACGCGGTCCACCAGCGAACTCGGCGCGCGGTTCGATATGGAGGTGGACGCGTTCCTGCTGCTCGTGCTGAGCGCCTACGTCGCCCGCGACCTCGGCCTCTGGGTGCTCACGATCGGCCTGCTGCGCTACGCCTTCGTGGCGGTGGGCTGGATGCTGCCATGGTTCCGCGCCCGCCTGCCGTACCGCTACTGGCGCAAGGTGGTCACCGCGGTCGCGGGCATCGCACTCGCCCTCGCGGCGGCCGGGGCGCCCACGCCGATCGCCGCGGGCGCCGTCGGGGTGGCGCTGGCGCTGCTGCTCGAGTCGTTCGGACGCGACACGGTGTGGCTGGTGCGGCAGCGCGCGGCGGGGTTCAGCCCGACGTCTGGCGCTGCCGGTGAGAAGGCCTCCACGAGGGTGAGGCCGTAGAACCTCGACGCTTGCGAGGTGCCCCGGCTGCCGTCAGGTGTCCGCGCCGGCCCGGACGGGCGCGAGGGCGTGGGCGAGCGTGTCCAGCTCCTCCAGTTCGTGCGCGAGGATGGTCTGCTCCTTGGCCTCCGGATGGAACACCCCGTCGATGACCTGCTTCCCGCCGAACGTCAGCTCCACGTTCGCGCCGACCCGCACCAAGCCGAGGCCGGTCGTCGTCGCGAGCAGGCCGACCACGCCGCGGGTGCCGCTGGACACGCCGCCGTAGCTCACGAAGCCGACGGGCTTGCGCCACCATTCGCCGCTCAGGTAGTCGAGGGCGTTCTTGAGCGCGGGCGAGTAGCTGTAGTTGTACTCCGGCGTCACGAAGATGAACGCCTCCGCCGCCTCCACGCGCTTGCTCCAGGCGATCGTGTGCGGCTTGGTGTACTGCTTCAGCCGGGGATGATTGGGCTCATCCATGAAGGGGAGGGCCAACTCGCGAAGGTCGACGAAGTCGATCTCGAACCGCCCCGTCTTCTCCGCCTCCTGCCGCACCCACTCCGCGATCGGGAGCCCGACGCGTCCCTCGCGGACGCTTCCAACGATGATCATCAGTCTGGTCGTCACGTTCGCGATAACCGGGGGTGGGCGTCGGCATTCCCGGGACGCGATGTGAATCCGTGAAGGTTTGTGCGTCGGTGTCGCCCACCGGCAGTGACCCGGCCTCATCGGGAATTGGTGGACCTTCGACACCGGCTGGTAGGAGGATGAGCACGATGACGACCGACACGAGAGCGCGCCGGCTCCGCGGCCTGCCCGACGACCCGGCCGTCCGCCGTCGGCTGCTCACGCTGCTGATCTGGGGCGCTGTCCTCGCGGTGCCGGCGGCCGGCCTCTTCGCCGTCGCACTGCTGACGACCTCGTCCCTGTCGTACGGCCCGTCGTGGGGGCAGGCGGGGATACCGGCGTGGTTCTTGCGGGACGCTGCCGAGTCGTTCTTGCTGGGCATGCCGGTCGGCGCGACGGCGGCCTCCGGTGCGGCCGTCGCACTGCTGATCTACACCGCCCGCGGCGGTTCACGAAGGCGTCCGGTCATCGCTGCGCTCGGGACGCTGTTCGCGTCCATCATCGTCGGCTTCGTGCTCGACATCACTCACGGCAGCTACCCGTTGTTTACGGTGATCTACGGCGTCCCTGGCGGGATCCTCGGCGCAGGCCTCGCCGCCGGATACGTCGCCTGGGCGAACGCAGCGTCTCGACGGGCGGCCGCCTGATGCCCCGCAAGACGCTCGAGGGCCGCTTAC
Organism: Leifsonia poae; assembly: GCF_050632865.1. Taxonomy (GTDB): domain Bacteria; phylum Actinomycetota; class Actinomycetes; order Actinomycetales; family Microbacteriaceae; genus Leifsonia; species Leifsonia poae_B. The sequence goes on from NZ_JBODSA010000003.1 coordinate 983,289, forward strand.
CCCGCTGCGACCATCCGAAGCTCCGGCGCCACATCCCGGGCGAAGCGCGTGAGCGATTCGCGGGCGACAGTCCTCGGCATTCCTCCCCAGTCCGGCAGGAGCTGCAGGCGATCGAACCGCACCGCGCGATACAGCCGGGTCAGCTTGTCCACGGTGTCCTCGACGGTGCCGATGGCACGCACGACGTCCGGAGAGAATCCGGCATCGAAGTCGGCGAGGCTCACATGGAGGCCGGGCACGCCCGGCCGCTTGGGCGCCAGGAAGTCGCGGTAGTACGGGTAGATCGCGCGGGCCTCCTCAGCGCTCGCGGCGGTGAACGAGTGCAGGCCGACGCCGAGGCGCAGGGAGTCGGTGTGTCCGGCACGCGCGCCGGCGGTCCGGTAGATGTCGGCGAGCTGCGCTATGTGGGCGAACGAGGAGGCGATCGAACCGATCATCAGTGGGAGGCCGAGGGCTCCGGCTCGCTCGGCGCTCGCCGGCGTCCCGCCGATGCCGACCCACACGGGGATTTCCCGCTGCGCGGGGGCGGGCGCGATGAGGGCGTCGCGCAGCGGTGGGCGGAATCGGCCGGCCCAGGTGAGCGGTCCGGCGTCGCGCATCCTCAGGAGGAGGTCAAGACGCTCGGCGAAGACGTCGTCATAGCCCTCCACCGGGATGCCGAAGAGGGTGAACGGCTCGATGAACGCACCCCTGCCGACGGTCAACTCGGCGCGGCCCGAGCTGAGCAGGTCGAGCGTCGCGAAGTCCTCCTGCAGGCGCACCGGGTCGTTCGCGGCGAGGACCGTGACGGCCGTGCCCAGGCGGATTCGCCGCGTGCGGGCTGCGACGGCGGCGAGGACGACGGCCGGGGAGGACACGGCGAAGTCGGGGCTGTGGTGCTCGCCGATGGCGAAACCGTCCAGGCCGAGCTCCTCGGTCAGCGCACCGAGCTCCACCACCTCCTGTATGCGCTGCTCGACCGTGACGACGCGGCCGTCGTGCGCTGTGCGCACGTGATCGGTAAGCGTGCCGGTGGTGATCTCCAGCGCGACGGATGCGGACATGAGGACTCCCATCCCTCGAAACGGACATATATGTACGTTTTAACCGGCCATCCCGCGCCCTATTCCCTAAGGTGGTGACCATGGATGCCGCACCCGTCGTCCGTCGCCGCGACGCCTCGCGCAACCGCGCCCTCGTGATCGATGCGGCCCGGGAGGTCTTCGCCGCCCACGGCCTCGCTGCTCCGCTCGACCGCGTGGCTGCGCGCGCGGGTGTCTCGCGGGCCACCCTGTACCGGAACTTCTCCGACCGGGAGTCGCTGTGGGAGGCGGTCGTCACAGATCCGCTCGTCGACATCCTGAAGCTGGCCGAGCGAGCCGCGAAGATCTCCAGCGCCTCCGAAGCGCTCGTCGTCTATCTCGTCGGAGTGGGTGAGCGGGAGGCCGGGCCGGATGGCTTCGTGGGGATCATGACCACCCGATTCCGTCCGGGGTCGTCGCTGGCCGTCCTGCGCGAACGGGTGCAGTCGCAGGTCGACGAGCTCGTCCGCCGCGCCGTCGAGGAGGGTCGTGTGCGGCCGGATCTGGCCGAAACGGATCTCGCGCTGGTCTCGATCGCGCTCGCATCGATGATCGAGCGGACGCGCGACATCGCGCCGGACGCGTGGCGACGTCTGCTGCGACTCCTCCTCGAAGGGGTGCTCACGGCCTCGGCGGATGCGGTTTCCGATCAGCACCTCCTCGCCGTACCGCCGATTCGGCGGAACGAGGTCTGGCGCGCGTTCAGCCGGTGACGCCGCCCGCCATGGGGATCCTTCCGGGGTGCGTCGCGCGGGTCGGGGTCGGGCGAGTGGATGCTGCCCGGAAGGTGTGGCGGTAGGCCATCGGCGACACGCCGAGGGCGGCGGCGAGGTGGTTGCGCAGGGAGGTGGCGGTCGCGTAGCCCACGATGGAGGCGATCGTGTCGATCCCGATATCGGTGGTCTCCAACAGCTCGCGGGCGAGCGCCAGCCGCTGGCGAGTGAGCCACTGGCGCGGTGCCATACCGGTCTCCGCGCGGAAGCGTCGGGCGAAGGTGCGCTCGCTCATGTTGGCGTGCCGGGACAGCTGGGACACGGTCAACGGCTCGCCGAGCCGCTCGAGCGCCCACTCGCGGGTGGCGGAGGTGGAGGCGTCTCGCGCATCGGGCACAGGGCGTTCGATGAACTGCGCCTGCCCGCCCTCCCGATGCGGGGCGACGACGCACCGCCTCGCCGCGCGCGTGGCGAGCTCGCTGCCGTGGTCGAGGCGGATCAGGTGGAGGCAGAGGTCGATGCCGGCGGCCGCCCCGGCCGAGGTGAGAACATCGCCCGCGTCGACGAACAGCACGTTCTCATCGAGTTCGACGTCCGGATACCACTTACGGAAAAGGGGCTCGCATTGCCAGTGTGTCGTGGCCACGCGCCCCGCCAGGATGCCCGCGGCGGCCAGGATGAAGCCTCCCGTGCAGATGGAGACCACCCTCGCGCCCGGGCGGATCTGCGACAGCGCGTCCCTCGTGTCGTCGCCCAGCTCCGGTGTCAGGTACGCGGGGTCGACCGGAGCGACGATCACCGTGTCCGCCGTCCTCAGCACCTCAGGGCCGGCGGCGGGGAGCACATCGAATCCGGCGTTCGTCGTGATCGCGCCGCCCGTCGCGGTGCAGAGGACGACCTCGTAGGCGCCGTCGGTGGCGCCGAAGATGCGGGCGGGGATACCGAGCTCGAACGGGTAAGCGCCTTCCTGGGCGATCACGACGACGCGGTGGGGAGTCTCGCTGGTCATGACACGATCGTAGCGTCTGGCTACGATACGGCCATTCGGGTTAGAACGATCCGTTGCCGTGCGGGAGGTTCGCCGGCACCGGAGCCACGAGTCCCCAGTGCTCGACGATGCGTCCGTCGGCGACCCGCCAGACGTCGTTGACGATGACCGGCACATCCGCAGCTCCCTCCGACCGCGTGTACACGAGGTCGCCGGCGGCGATGACGGTGTGGAGGGCGGAGTAGGTGACGTCCTCGAAGCGCTCGACGTCCGGCGCGATCGCGTCGGACGCATCCCCGCCGTCGATCAGCGCATCGCGCACCCACGAGGTGACGAGCGCCCGGTTCGCCTCCCGGTCGGTGTCGGCGGCCACCGCGGATGAGGCAGAGGGAGCCGGAACCGCGCCCGGCCCGAGAGCGTCCCAGTGCTCGACGATGCGGCCTTCTGAGACACGCCACACGTCGTAACCCACGAGCGGCACCGGAGCGAAGCCCGTGAAGACGCCCTCGGTCACGGCCAGGTCGCCGTCGGCGAGCACGCGCCGGAGTTCGTAGCCGTTCGCCTCGGTCAGCTGCGACACGAGCCCGCGGAGTCCGTCGACACCATCCGGCGCCAGCGCCGAGTGCTGCACGTAGACCGGCCCGAACAGGTCGTCGACGGCCGACAGGTCCCTCCGGTTGAACAGCCGCTCGGTGGCGGCGACGACGATGTCTTCGGTCGACATGACTCCTCCTCCGTGCGGGCGCCGCGCGGCCCCGCCCCGACGGACGCTACCGAACGGGCGAGTGAGCCCGGAAGCGATCAATCGGTCACGTTTCGCCACTTTCGTGCCCGAGTCGGCGCAGGCCGTCGACGACGGTGTCGCGGGGATGCGAGCCTGAGCCCATGACCGAGGCGACCAACATCCAGATCGGCTACTCCGCGAATCGGCCCGCGTCGGACCCGGAGGCTTTCGAGGTGCGCTCCGCGCCCGTGCCCCGTGCTCGCGCAGGGGAGATGGTCGTCCGGGTGGAGGCGGTCTCCGTCAACCCGGCCGATGTGAAGCTCCGGGCCGGGTCGACGCCTCCCAACGGCTTCCGCGTCCTGGGGTTCGACGCCGCGGGCGTGGTCGCCGAGGTGGGTGACGGCGTGAGCGGCTTCGCCGTGGATGACGAGGTCTTCTACGCGGGGAGCATCGCGCGTCCGGGCTCCGATCAGCGCTACCAGGCAGTGGAGGCCCGGCTGGTCGGCCGCAAGCCGGCGAACGTGACGTTCGGCGAGGCCGCCTCCCTGCCGCTCACGTCGCTGACGGCGTGGGAGTCCGCGTTCGATCGGCTGAGCATCACGGCCGAGACGGAGGGCGACCTGCTGGTGGTCGGCGCGAGCGGAGGGGTGGGCTCGGTGCTGCTCCAGCTCGTCCGCGCCCGGGCGCCGAAGGTCCGTCTTATCGGCACCGCCGGAGCTGCCAACGCCGACTGGGTGCGGTCGATGGGTGCGCACGAAGTGGTCGATCACCACGGCGACGTCGTGTCGCAGGTCCACGCCCTGGCGCCGACAGGCGTCGACTGGCTCTTCACGTCGCACTCCGAGCACCAGGAGGCGGTCTACGCGCGCCTCGTGCGGCCGTTCGGTTCGGTCGTGGCCATCGACGACGGTCCTCGCGACGTCGCACCGCTCAAGGACAAGAGCATCGGATGGCTGTGGGAGCTGATGTTCACCGACCCCTCCACCTGCCGGAGTCGCAGCATCAGCGCTGGATCCTGGACCAGGTCGCCGCCCTCGTCGAAGCGGGAGCCGTCCGCCCGACCGTGACGCAGAACCTCGGGGCCATCTCCGCCGACTCCCTCCGCCGTGCTCACCAGGCGGTTGAGAGCGGTCGGACCGCGGGGAAGGTCGTCCTCGAGGGGTGGACGATGTGACGGAATGGCATGAACGTAGCGAAACCTGACGTTCCTGTCATTGGCCGGTCGGTCGAGCATTCCTAGCGTGGAAGTCATGACAGAGACGATGCGTGCGATCACCCAGGACGAGCTCGGCGGACCCGAGGTCCTTCACCCCGCGACGATCGACCGCCCGGAGCCGGGCATCGGTCAGGTGCTCCTGCGCGTGGAGGCGGCAGGCGTGAACCCGGCGGACGCGATGAACCGGCAGACCGGCCTGTTCAGCGGAAAGCCTCCGTTCGTCCTCGGCTGGGACGTGTCCGGCGTCGTCGAGAAGGTCGGCCCGGGGGTGACGCTCTTCGCTCCCGGTGACGAGGTCTTCGGGCTGTTGCCGTTCCCGCGCGGAGGCGGCGCGTACGCCGAGTTCGCCATCGCCCCCGCGCGGGCACTCGTTCGGAAGCCGTCCGGCCTGTCCCACGTGCAGGCCGCTGCCCTGCCTCTCGCCGGACTCACCGCCTGGCAGGCGCTCGTCGAAACGGCGGGCGTGGATCACGGCTCCCGCGTCCTGATCACGGGCGCGGCGGGCGGGGTCGGGCACCTGGCCGTGCAGATCGCCGCGGCACGCGGAGCCGAGGTCATCGGGCTGACCTCGGAGGCGAACGCAGGGTATGTCCGGTCCTCGGCGCGGCCGAGGTCCTGGACTACCGGGCCGTCGACTTCAGCGAGGCTCTCGACGATCTGGACGTCGTGCTGGACGTGGTGGGCGGCGACTATCCGCTGAAGGCGCTGCGCACTCTCCGCCCCGGCGGCATCCTGGTGTCGACGCTGCCGCAGAGTCTCGCCGCCGCGGCCCCCGCCGGCGCGGAGCAGGGCCTCCGCGTCGCCGGACTCTTCGTGGAGTCGGACCGACTCGGCCTCTCCGCCCTCGCCGAACTGGCGGAGGAGGGACGACTCGCCCCCACGATCGCAGCCACCTACCCGTTGGTGGAGGCCGCGACCGCCCAGGCGACGAAGCACGGCGCCGGCAAAGTCGTCCTCACCCGCTCCTGACCCGCGTACGTCACCCCTCGAAAGGTTCCGCTCATGGCCGACGCACCCGTCCTCCTCACCCGCACGAGCCCTCGCCTGGCCCGTATCACCTTCGACAGCGCACCCGTGAACCTCGTCACCGGGGTCCTCGCGCAGCGCCTGCATGAGATCGTCGTCGAGCTCGACGCCGATCCCGACCTGCAGGTGCTCGTCTTCGACAGCGCGGTGCCGGACTTCTTCCTCAGCCACTTCGACCTCGCCCATCTGGCCGACTTCCCCCGCCCGGACGCCGCGACAGGCCGCCAGCTGTGGACCGACATCGCTGTGCGACTGTCGAAGGCGCAGTACATCACCGTCGGCATCATCCGCGGCCGCACCCGCGGCGGCGGCAACGAGCTCGCGCTCGCGTTGGACCTCCGCTACGCCAGTCGTGAGAAGGCGTTCTTCGGCCAGCCCGAGGTGGGCACCGCCGTCGTCCCGGGCGGGGGCGGTACGGAGCGCCTGCCGCACCTGATCGGGCGCGACCGCGCGCTCGAGGCGGTGCTGACCTCCCTCGACTACGACGCCGCCACCGCCGAGAACTGGGGCTGGGTCACCCGTGCACTTCCCGACGCCGAGCTCGACGGGTTCGTCGACACGATCGTCGCGCGTCTCGCCGCCTTCGACCGGACGGCCCTCGCGACAGCCAAGCGCATGATCAACCGCGCGTCCCTCCCACCGGAGACGGACCTCGACACGGCATACGCGGACTTCCTCGAGACGACGACGCTCCCCGGCTATCTCGCTCGAGCCGCGGCCCCGGCTCCGACCGGACAGCAGGCGCTGGAGGTCGAATACCGGCTCGGCGAATTCCTCGGGATAGCAGCCCTGCGCCGTCAGGCGGCGGGTGAGAGCGCTTGACCGGTCGAGGGTCGGCTATATGGAGCGAGTGACGGGAATCGAACCCGCGCTATCAGCTTGGGAAGCTGAGGTTCTACCATTGAACTACACTCGCGCGGCCCGGAATCCCAGTAAAACACTGGGAAGTAAGGCTGCCGCCCAGACTACCCGGTCGATGGTCATCGGCCAAACCCATCGTCCTCCGCGTTCGGTTTCCGCGCCTTCGTGCCGCAAGCGGGGCCGCTGCACCTGTACAACGCGCCGCTCGCGCTCTATCGTTCAGGCGTTACTTACTAGACAGTAACCGGCGCCCGTCGCGACCGGGATCGACATCGGCCCCCGGGCGCCGCGTTCGTTCTTCAACGCGGAAGAAGGTTCATCGGTGCCTCAGTCGTCACCACATCCACTCCGGACGCGTGCGTCCCGTCGTCAGTTTGGAGCGGCCGCCGCCGCCCTGGCCGTCCTGCTGAGCGTCTTCGCCTCGGCTCAGGGGGCGAACGCCGCCCCGCCGCCCCCATCGAGCACCGATCTCGGGCCCAACGTGATCGTGTTCACGCCGGACATGCCGCAGTCCGCCATCCAGTCGAAGGTCGACGCGATCGCCGCCCAGCAGGTCGACAGCGAGATGGGCAGCGGACGCTACGCGCTCCTCTTCGCGCCCGGCACCTATGGAACGCCGGCGAACCCGCTGCGCTTCCAGGTCGGCTACTACACCGAAGTCGCGGGGCTCGGCGCGTCGCCCGACGATGTGACGATCAACGGATCCGTCGACGTCTACAACCGGTGCTTCACCGACGGCAGCGGCTGCATCGCCCTGGACAACTTCTGGAGGTCGATCTCGAACCTCCACATCGCTGTCGCGGGCGGTTCGGGATGTCAGACGAACACCGAATTCTGGGCCGTGTCGCAGGCCGCCCCGATGCGCCGGATGGACATCACGGGCGGTGGGATGTCGCTGATGGACTACTGCACGGCCGGCCCGCAGTACGCGAGCGGCGGCTTCCTCGCCGACTCGAAGGTCTCGGCGACCATCGTCAACGGCAGCCAGCAGCAGTTCTACTCCCGCAACAGCACCATCGGCGGCTGGTCGAACGCGGTCTGGAACCAGGTGTTCTCGGGCGTACAGGGCGCCCCGGCGCAGAGCTTCCCGACCCCGCCGTACACGACGCTCCCGACCACTCCGGCCTCGCGTGAGAAGCCGTACCTCGTCCAGGGCGCGGGCGGCCTGTCAGTCGTCGTGCCTCCCGCGACGACGAACAGCGCGGGCGTGAGCTGGTCCTCGACCGGCTCGGCCGGGCGGACCATCCCGCTGTCGGACTTCGTCGTGGCGAAGCCGGGCGACTCCATCGCCCGCATCAACGCGGCGCTCGCCGGAGGCAAGAACCTCCTGCTCACACCGGGGGTCTACTCGATCGACCGTTCGATCCAGGTCAAGCGGGCCGGGACCGTCGTGCTCGGGCTGGGCCTCGCGACGCTGACCGCGGAGAACGGGTCGACCCCGCTCGTGATCGACGACGTCCCGGGAGTGGATGTCGCCGGGATCACGGTCGACGCCGGCCCAGTGAACTCCGACGTGCTGCTGCAGGTGGGCACGAAGCACCAGCGCGGCCAGGGCGGCTCCAGCGCCGCGGACCCGATCTCGCTGCAGGACGTGTTCCTGCGCGTGGGCGGCCCGCACGCAGGCAAGGCGACGGTCGGCGTCCAGGTGGACAGCGACCACGTCCTCCTCGACGACCTGTGGCTCTGGCGCGCCGACCACGGCGCCGGCGTGGGCTGGACGCAGAACACGTCCGACACCGGGCTCGTGGTCAATGGTGACGACGTCACCGCCACCGGCCTGTTCGTCGAGCACTTCCAGAAGTACAACGTGATCTGGAACGGCGAGGACGGCCGGACGGTGTTCTTCCAGAACGAGCTGCCGTACGACGCGCCGAACCAGGCCGCCTGGCAGCACGACGGGACGCTCGGCTACGCCGCCTACAAGGTGGCGGACTCGGTGACGACCCACGAGCTGTGGGGCGCCGGAAGCTACATCTACACGAACGTCGACCCGACCCTCCACGCAACCCGCGCGTTCGAGGTCCCGGTGACGCCGGGCGTGAGGCTGCACGACCTGAGCACAGTGTCCCTGAACAAGGCGGGAACGATCGACCACGTCGTCAACGACACCGGCAACGCGGTCACGCCTACCCACCAGGGTCCGGAGACGGTCGTCGAGTACGGCGGCTGATCCAGGGGCTCGCCGCCTCGCGCCCCGACCAGCCGATGCCCTCACGTCCCGGACGTGGGGGCATCGGCCTGTCTCCACCGGCCCACCGTGAGGGAAACCGTTAGGACTCCCGCCGGGCCCGTATGGATCCCGTTAGGACACGCATCCCGACCCCTCCAAGCGACTTGTATCGGTCCCTGGAGCCGGCAGAGGGCCGGCCCGGATGGAGACCTTCCGTGTTGGACCTGATCTGTGTCGTGGGGATCATCGCGCTCGGCGTGATCGTCGCCCTCGTCGGTCGAGGGGTGGAGAGACTGTGATCTTCTTCGACCTCGTCGCCGCGGCGCTCGCCGTCGCCTCGATCGCGTACCTCGTGTACGCCCTGCTGAAGCCGGAGCGGTTCTAGCGATGACAGCCTGGCTCTTCTTGGGCGTGCTCGCCACGCTCGTCCTCATGCTCGCGGTCGTCTACCGGCCGCTCGGCGACTACATGGCCGCCACCTTCACCACCCGCCGAGACCTCGCGGTCGAACGCGGCTTCTACCGAGTGATCGGGGTGAACCCGGGGCTCGGCCAGAGCTGGCCGGTCTACCTCCGCAGCGTGCTCGCGTTCTCGATCCTCGGAGTGCTGCTGGTCTACGGGCTGCAGCGGGCGCAGGCGATCCTGCCCTACTCGCTCGGCCTGCCCGCGGTGCCGGAGGGACTGTCGTTCAACACGGCGATCTCGTTCGTGACGAACACCAACTGGCAGTCGTACTCGCCCGAGGTGACCATGGGCTACACGGTCCAGGTTGCGGGATTGGCGGTGCAGAACTTCCTGTCGGCTGCCGTCGGCCTCGCGGTCGCGGTCGCCCTGGTCCGCGGGCTCGCGGCGCACCGCTCGGGGGCGATCGGCAATTTCTGGGTGGATCTGACCCGTGCCGTCCTGCGGATTCTGCTGCCCCTGGCCGTGGCCTTCGCGCTCATCCTCATCGTGGGCGGGGCGGTTCAGAACGTCAACGGATTCACCCACGTCGCCACTCTCACCGGCGGCACCGCCACCATCCCAGGCGGACCGGTGGCGAGCCAGGAGGCCATCAAAGAGCTCGGCAACAACGGCGGCGGCTTCTTCAACGTCAACTCCGCGCACCCGTTCGAGAACCCGACCGCGTGGACGAACCTCGTCGAGATCTTCCTGATGCTGCTCATCCCATTCTCGCTGCCGCGCACGTTCGGCCGGATGGTCGGCGACAACCGGCAGGGGTACGCGATCCTCGGCGCGATGGCGACGATCTTCGTCGTCTCGCTGGTCGCCCTCACGCTGTTCGAACTGCAGGGCGCCGGCACGGCGACGCAGGCGGCGGGGGCGCGCTCGAGGGCAAGGAGCAGCGGTTCGGCATCGTCGGGTCGACCCTGTTCTCGACCACGAGCACGCTGACGTCGACCGGTGCCGTCAACTCGATGCACGACAGCTTCACGCCGCTCGGCGGGATGATGACGATGCTCAACATGATGACCGGCGAGGTCGCGCCCGGCGGCATCGGCGCGGGTCTCTACGGCATCCTGATCGTCGCGATCATCGCGGTGTTCCTCGCCGGGCTCATGGTGGGACGCACGCCCGAGTACCTGGGCAAGAAGATCGGCGCGCGCGAGATCAAGCTCGCGAGTCTCTACATCCTGATCACGCCGACGCTGGTGCTGCTCGGCACGGGCCGCAGCTTCGCGATCCCGGCGATCCGGGACGACGTCGAGAAGGTCTCGATCTGGAACCCGGGTCAGCACGGCTTCTCCGAGGTGCTGTACGCCTTCACCTCCGCGGGGAACAACAACGGTTCGGCCTTCGCTGGGCTCACGGCGAACACGCTGTGGCTGAACGCGGCGCTCGGCACGGCGATGTTCCTCGGTCGGTTCCTCCCGATCGTGTTCGTGCTCGCGCTGGCCGGCTCGCTGGCGGCGCAGGACAAGGTGCCCGCGACCACCGGGACGCTCCCGACCCACCGGCCCCTGTTCGTCACTCTCGTCGTCGGCGTGGTCGTCGTCGTCGCCGCACTCACCTATTTCCCCGTTCTCGCGCTGGGTCCTCTGGCGGAAGGGCTCTCCTGATCATGTCCACCACCACCGATCGCGCGCCGCAGGGCGCCTTCAACGGACGCCAGCTCGTCGCGGGCCTGCCCGGTGCCTTCCGCAAGCTCGACCCGCGGGACATGTGGCACAACCCCGTCATGTTCATCGTCGAGGTCGGCGCCGCGCTGACCACGGTGCTGGCGATCGCGGAGCCGTTCCTCGGTCCGCAGACCTCCGGCGGCAGCACGACGACGATCGCCTTCACCTGGGCGATCGACGTCTGGCTCTGGCTCACGGTGCTGTTCGCGACCCTGGCCGAGTCCGTGGCCGAGGGACGCGGCAAGGCGCAGGCGGCGAGCCTGCGGAAGACACGGACCACGACCGTCGCCAACCGGGTCACCGGGTACGACGAGAAGGGCGACCCGTCGGCCACCGGCTCCGTCACCACTCCGGTTCCGTCAGCCGAACTGCGGCTCGGCGACGTGGTCGTCGTCTCGGCGGGCGAGCTCATCCCCGGCGACGGAGACATCGTCTGGGGCATCGCCTCGGTGGACGAGTCGGCCATCACCGGCGAGTCGGCCCCGGTCGTCCGCGAGTCCGGCGGCGACCGCAGCGCGGTCACGGGTGGCACGCGCGTGCTCTCCGACCGCATCGTGGTGCGGATCACGAGCAAGCCCGGCGAGACGTTCGTCGACCGGATGATCTCCCTGGTGGAGGGCGCCGCGCGCCAGAAGACGCCGAACGAGATCGCGCTCAACATCCTCCTGGCGGCGCTGACCATCGTCTTCGTCGTCGTGGTGCTCGTGCTCGGCCCGACGGCCGGGTTCGCCAACGCGGCCCCGAGCGTCACCGTGCTCGTCGCCTTGCTGGTGTGCCTCATCCCGACCACGATCGGCGCGCTGCTCTCCGCCATCGGCATCGCCGGCATGGACCGGCTGGTGCAGCACAACGTCCTGGCCATGTCGGGCCGTGCGGTCGAGGCTGCGGGCGACGTGACCACGCTGCTGCTGGATAAGACGGGCACCATCACCTACGGCAACCGCCAGGCGGCGGAGTTCACGGTGGTCGAGGGCGTCGACCAGGCGAAGCTCAGGGAGGCCGCGGCGCTCGCGTCCCTCAGCGACCCGACCCCCGAGGGCTCGTCGGTGGTGGCGCTCGCCGCGCAGCTCGGCTTCGTCCACGAGGGCGACGTCGACGGCGAGGTGGTGCCGTTCACCGCGCAGACCCGGATGAGCGGCGTGGACTTCGCCGACGGGTCGCAGGTCCGCAAGGGCGCCGCGTCCATGGTGGTCGCCTGGGTGGAGGAGAGCACGCGCATCCCGTCGTCGGTCCTCAGCGACCTCGACGAGAAGGTGCAGCACATCGCCGAGCAGGGCGGGACGCCGCTGGCCGTCGCCTCGAAGAGCGCGAGCGGTGAGGCGACCATCCTCGGCGTCATCTACCTGAAGGACATCGTCAAGACCGGCCTCACCGAGCGGTTCGCCGACATGCGCCGGATGGGCATCCGCACGGTCATGATCACCGGCGACAACCCGGTCACCGCGAAGGCCATCGCGGCCGAGGCGGGTGTGGACGACTTCCTCGCCGAGGCGACGCCGGAGGACAAGCTCGCGCTGATCCGGAAGGAGCAGGAGGGCGGCAACCTCGTCGCGATGACCGGCGACGGCACCAACGACGCCCCCGCGCTCGCGCAGGCGGACGTCGGCGTGGCGATGAACACCGGCACGTCGGCGGCGAAGGAGGCCGGCAACATGGTCGACCTCGACTCCGACCCGACCAAGCTGATCGACATCGTCCGCATCGGAAAGCAGCTGCTCATCACCCGCGGCGCCCTGACCACGTTCTCGATCGCGAACGACGTCGCGAAGTACTTCGCGATCATCCCGGCGATGTTCGTGGGCGTCTTCCCGGGCCTGCAGGCGCTGAACATCATGCAGCTGCACTCGCCGTCGTCGGCGATCCTCTCGGCGGTGATCTTCAACGCGATCATCATCGTCATTCTGATCCCGCTCGCCCTGCGCGGCGTCCGCTACCGGGCCACCTCGGCCTCGGCCCTGCTGCGCAGCAACCTGCTGATCTACGGCCTGGGCGGCATCATCGCTCCCTTCATCGGCATCAAGCTGATCGACCTTCTGGTCAGCCTGATCCCCGGATTCTGAGACAAGGAACGGAACACATCATGAACGCCTCGACACGGGGAACGGGCCGCCAGTACTGGGTCGGCCTGCGGGCCCTGCTCATCCTCACCGTCGTGCTCGGAATCGGCTACCCGCTGGTGGTCACCGGGGTCGGGCAGCTGGCCTTCCCGAACCAGTCCAACGGATCGCTCGTCCACTCGGACGGGAAGGTCGTCGGATCGGCCCTGGTCGGCCAGTCCTTCACCGACAAGAAGGGCAACCCGCTGCCGCAGTGGTTCCAGTCGCGGCCGTCAGCGGCCGGCGACGGCTACGACGGCGGCGCGTCCAGCGGCAGCAACCTCGGCCCGAACAACCCCGACCTCCTGAAGGCGGTGAAGGAGCGGAAGGCGCTGATCGAGAAGACCGACGGCGTCAGCGGCAGCAGCATCCCCGCCGACGCGCTGACCGCGTCCGGCTCCGGACTCGACCCGCACATCTCGCCCGCGTACGCGCTGCTCCAAGTGGATGCCGTAGCCAAGGCCCGCGGGATCCGCCCGGACGTGGTGCGGCAGCTGGTCGACCGGCATGTCCAGCAGCGCGACCTCGGCTACCTCGGCGAGCCGACGGTGAACGTCCTCCAGCTGAACATCGATCTCGCACGGATGGACCCGGCGGGCAACAAGTAGGGTGAGGCTGATGTCCTCCTACTTCGAGCGGATCGACGACCACCGTTACCGTCCGACGGCCGACGCCGGCGGCGCGTGGAAGGAGTCCGAGATCCACTTCAGCCCGCTCGGCGGCCTGATCGTGCACGCGATCGACCGGTACCGCGCGGCTCGCGACGAGCCCACCGACCTGGTGCTCTCGCGGATCAGCTTCGACATCCTCGGCTTCCTGGATGCGGACGTCTGCGACGTGCACGTCGAGACGATCCGGCCAGGCCGGACCATCGAGTTGATCGAGGCGACGGTGACCATCCGCGGCCGGCGGACCGTGCTCGCCCGCGCCTGGTACACGATGACCGGCGACACCAGTGAGGTGGCCGGCGGGGCCGAGGGCGCTCCGACGGTACCGGGTCCCGACCATCGCTGGGCCATGACGGAGACCTGGCCGGGCGGCTACGTCGCCTCGCTCGAGATGCGGGCCGAGGAGCCGCCGCTTCCGGGGCGCGCGACCGCCTGGCTGCGGACCGAGCGGGAGCTGGTGGCCGGCGAGCCGGCGAGCCCCGACGCGGCCTACATCGCCCTGGTGGACACGGCCAACGGCGTCGCGGTGCGCCGGCCGCCCCAGGAGTGGATGTTCCCCAACCTCGACCTGACCATCCACCTGTTCCGCCGCCCCGCCGGGCCGTGGGTCGGCCTCGACACGACGGTCGTCTTCGGACCGGCCGGACAGGGGCTCACGAGCACGGCGCTGCTCGACGAGCAGGGCGCCGTGGGCCGGGCGGAGCAGACGCTGACCGTACGCCCGCTGCACGAGAGGACGCCATGAGCATCACCGTCACGCCCGTCCACATCGGCGATCTCGCCGGCGTCGACCTGCCCGTCTACATCCACGTCATCGACCATCCCGGTGGCCGTATCCTCGTGGACACCGGACTGACCGACCTGCACCCGATGGTGGAGGACATGGACCCGCGACTGAAGCCGGTGAGCGAATGGGGCGTCGACCCCGCGAGCGTCGACACGGTCGTCAACACGCACCTCCACTTCGACCACGCGGGCGGCAACCACCTGTTCGCCGGCAAGCCGATCCACGTGCAACGGATCGAGCTGGAGGACGGCCGGCACGCGGAGGACTACACGATCCGCGAGTGGGTCGACCCGGAGGGCGTCGAGTTGCAGTACGTGCCCGCGGACGGCGAGGTCACTCTGGCGCCCGGCATCCGGCTGCTTCCCGCGCCCGGCCACACCCGCGGCTCGCAGATCGTGGCCGTCGACACCGACGAGGGGCTGGTCGTCATCGCCGGCGACTCCGCCGTCTGGGGCGCAGAGCTCGACGACCCGCAGACGGAGGGCCAGCGGCTGATCCGCTCGCTCGAACCGCGTGAGGTGTGGATGTCGCACGCCGCCGAGCCCTGGCGCCCGACCGCCTCCTGAATCAGGACGCAGAGTCGGCGGTCACCGGCTCGTCCGCCCAGATGCGCGGACCCCAGAACCGGAACGTCACGTACTGCACGACCGCGAGGATGCCCACGAGGTAGCCGACCCGCAGGAGCAGGTACCACCACGCGTCCGGCGACGGCAGCACACCGATCGCCTGGAGCAGCAGCACGACTGCCGCAGCCACGGCCGCGCCCTTCCCGCCGTGTCCGCTCGACACGAACGGGATCGCCGCGATCAGCGCACCGACCGCGACACCGCCGCCGACCATCGCGATTCCGGACGCGACACCGCGCGCGCGGGACAGCGCCGCCGTCCGGGGTGCGCGTGCCGACACGACGATCCGCGCGACGCCGACGACGATCAGGCCAACGACCAGCGCCACCACGACGATCCCCACGAACAGGACGAGCGGTGCCAGCAGCCACCCGATCGTCCCGAGGAGCAGCACCGTGAAGATGACGCCGAGCCGGATGTCGTCGTAACCCATCGGCTTCACGAGCGTGAGTGCCAGCACAGTGACGATGAGGATGTGGGCCACGGCCAGCAGCAGCACCTGCCACCACCGCAGCAGCCACGTCCCGTCCGCCTCCTTGTTCTTGCCGCGCTTTCGCGTCCGGGTGTCGGTGCCGAGCGGCAGGAGGGCCAGCCCCTGCCCGAGGCCGACGACGCCGCAGATCAGCAGCATGGTCCACAGCGCCGCGTCGTCACCCGGGTCGTCGGACAACGCCATCCACCCCGCCAACGCCAGCCAGCCGGCCACGGTGACGACACCGAACAGCCACCACCGGCCGCGCCGGGACGTCAGCGCGCGGCGGAACGGCAGGGCGACGACGGTCAGGAAGCGGCGCAGATCCACGAACGGGAGGCTACTGGAGGCGAACGGCTGCAGCGGGCAACCCGCCCCGATAGGCTGGCCTCGTGCTTCTCTCCGATCGCGACATCAAGGCCGAGCTGGGCTCGGGGCGCATCGCCCTGGAGCCGTTCGAGCCCGAGATGGTCCAGCCGTCGAGCGTCGACGTGCGCCTCGACCGCTTCTTCCGGCTGTTCGACAACCACAAGTACCCGTTCATCGACCCGGCTGAAGACCAGCCCGAGCTGACGCGGTTCGTCGAGGTGGATGCAGACCAGCCGTTCATCCTGCACCCCGGCGAGTTCGTGCTCGGGTCCACGTTCGAGCTCGTGAGCCTGCCCGACGACGTCGCCGCGCGGCTCGAGGGCAAGAGCTCGCTCGGCCGGCTGGGGCTGCTCACCCACTCCACCGCCGGCTTCATCGATCCCGGCTTCTCGGGCCACGTCACCCTGGAGCTGAGCAACGTCGCGACGCTCCCGATCAAGCTGTGGCCGGGCATGAAGATCGGCCAGATGTGCTTCTTCCGCCTCTCGTCCGCGGCCGAGAAGCCGTACGGCTCGGCCGAGTACTCGTCGCGCTACCAGGGCCAGCGCGGCCCGACGGCGTCGCGTTCGTACCTCAACTTCCACCGCACCGACGTCTCCACCACCGAGGCGGGACGCTCGTCCTGACCACATCCTGACCGCCTGAGCAGAGAGCAGGGACCATGAGCGAGACCACCGACGCGGCGTTCGCACGGGCCCTGATCAGCTCGGGCCCGATGGAGCAGAACCCGCAGCGGATGCAGCTGTTCGGCCGCCTGGTCGGCAGCTGGAGCGCCGACGTGCGCCTGTTCGACGAGAAGACCCAGGTGTGGACCGAGTCGGTCAATCACTGGATCTTCGCGTACACGCTCGGCGGACGCGCCGTGCAGGATGTGCTCGTCATCCGCGATGACGCCGACCCCGAGGGCGTGAAGGGACGCGGCACCACGATCCGCGTGTACGACTCCACCCTCGGCGCGTGGCGCGTGAGCTGGTTCGGCGCGGCCAGCGGCGACTTCTGCACCCTCGTCGCCACCCCGCACCGGCGCGACGGGATCCGGCAGGACGGTACCCAGACCGACGGCCGGCCGATCCGCTGGAACTTCTCCAACATCACCGACGACTCGTTCGAGTGGGACGGCTGGGTCTCCGACGACGAGGGCCGCACCTGGTGGCTCGAGCAGCACATCGACGCCACCCGCACCGGATGAGGTGAGAGCCGGCGTGTTCGACGACTTCGACGAACCGGCGCTCGACCGGTCGGTGTGGCAGCCGCACTACCTGCCCGCCTGGAGTTCGCTCGCCGAGACGCGCGCGACGTACCTGATCCACGACTCGCACCTGGAGCTGAGCATCCCGCCCGAGCAGGGGCTCTGGTGCGGCGACGACCACCGGCCGCCGCTGCGGGTCTCGGGGCTGCAGACCGGCAACTTCTCGGGTCCGGTCGGGTCGACCGTCGGGCAGCAGCCGTACCGCGACGACCTTCGGGTGCGCGAGGCGCAGGAGGAGTTCCGCGGCTGCCTGATCGACCACGGGACGGTCGGGATGCGCGCCTCCCTCTACCTCAGTCCGCGGTCGATGGCGTCGCTCTGGCTGGTCGGCTTCGAGGACGAGCCCGAGCGCAGCGGGGAGCTGTGCGTCATGGAGGTGTTCGGCCGGGACGTGCGCGACGGTTCTGCCGACGTGGGGATGGGTTTCCACCGCTTCCGGGATCCGGCGCTCGCCGAGGACTTCGAGCGACTGTCAGTGCCGATCGACGTCACCGAGCCGCACGCGTACGAGGCGAGCTGGGACGGCGAGGAGGCGACGTTCCGCGTCGACGGCCGGGTGGTGCGGATGCTGGACGCGCCGCCACGGTATCCGCTGCAGCTCATGCTGGCGGTCTTCGACTTCCCCGACTGGCCGGACCCTCGCGATCCGCAGCACGCGTTCGTCCCGACGCTCTCCGTGGATCGGGTCTGGGCGCATTGACAGGTCGCACTGATATCTTCTCATCGGATATCAGGGAGGCCCGAGTGACGGACGACATGACGCTGGGCCTGGCCCTCGGTGGCGGCGGGGCGTTCGGCGCCGCGCACGTCGGAGTGCTGCAGGTGCTCGAGGAGCGCGGGCTGCGCCCGGGGATCGTGACGGGCACGAGTTCCGGTGCGCTGGTCGCTGCGGCCTACGCCGCCGGCTTCGGGCACGACGACATCGACCGCGCGGTCCGCGCGTTCCGCTGGAACGCGATCGCCGCCTGGTCGTTGCGTCCGCGCTGGGGTCTGCTCGACACGCACGCGGTGACGGCCGCTGTGCACCGCGTCTTCGGTGAGGACCCGCTGATCGAGTCGTTCCCACGGCGGTTCGGCGCCTTCGCGACCGACCTCCGCACGCGGCGCGGCGTCATCCTCGACCGTGGTCCGCTCAGCACCGCACTGCGGTCGACCATCGCCGTTCCCGGCCTGCTGCCTCCGGTGAGGCGTGACGGCGCGCTGCTGATGGACGGCGGGATGGTCGACAACGTCCCCGTGGCGGCTGCGCGTGCACTCGGCGCGGAACGGGTGATCGTCGTCCGGCTGCACGCCCGGTGGGAGAACGTGCGGATGATGCGCACGCTGACCCGAACGGCGGAGCTCGCCGCCGACCCGTCGGTGGTGCTGATCCAGCCCGAGATGGAGCGGATGGCGCAGTGGACGATGCGCGACATCCCGAAGCTGATCGCCGAAGGTCGGCGGGCCGCGATCGCCGCGCTGCATTCGCCTCAGGGCATACGCGCGGAAGAGTTATCCACAGTCAATTACACAGGTGGAAAATATGAGCAGCGCTCACAGCTGACCTGAAGCTTCGAGGCTGTCGTCGGCGTACAGCGCGGGCAGCTGAAGGGTCAGCCAGGGGCTGAATGCCCACGGCGTCGCTTCCACCGCGGTGAGCAGCGTCCGCGGGTCGGCCCACGTCCACTCGGCCACCTCGTCGGGCGACGGGTCGAGTTCGCCGACGACGGTCGCCGTGTACACCGGGCAGACCTCGTACTCGACGATGCCGGCCGCATCGACGGCGCGGTACCGGAAGTCGGGCAGGACCGGTGTGAGGTTGTCGATCTCGGCGCCCAGCTCGTCGGCAGCACGCCGGCGTACGGCGTCCTCGAACGCCTCGCCCGGACCGGGGTGGCCGCAGAAGGAGTTGGTCCACACCCCGGGCCACGTCGCCTTGCCGAGGGCGCGGCGCGTGACCAGGATGCGGCCCTCTCCGTCGAAGAGGTGGCAGGAGAAGGCGAGGTGCAGCGGCGTGTCCGTCGTGTGCACCGTCGCCTTGTCCGCCGTGCCGATCGGCGTGCCGTCCTCGGCGAGCAGCACGACCTCTTCGCGGGGTGGCGTCATGCGTCCATCCTAGGCGGGGTCGGGCGCGTCGCCCTGGGGGCCGTCGCCTTCACCGGGCTTCTCGCCGGCCTTCTCACCGGACGGACGCCAGCCGAGGTTGCGCGCCATCGTCTCGAGGGTGGTCATCGCGGTGGCGTAGTCGCTCTCGGAGATCCCGTCGGCGAGCTGCGCGCGCACCTCCTGGACCCGCTCGAACGCGCGGTCGTGCGCGGCACGTCCCTCACCGGTCAGGGTGGCCCGGTCGCCGTCGAACCAGACCCAGCCGCGCTCGACGAAGTCGGCGAGGGTGCGCTGGATGCGGTGTGCGCGACGCATGCCCCGGTCGGGGCCGCCGTGACGGTGGCCGGCGAAAGGGCGTCCCGCGCGGCCGGCGTCGGCGCCCCATGGGGCGTAGCCGTGCCCGCCAGGGAAGGGGCCGTAGCCCTGTGCGCCGGGGAAGGGGCCGTAGCCGTGTCCGCCGGGAAAGGCGCCGTAGCCGTGGCCGCCCGGGAAGGGGCCGACGGCGTGGCCGAAGCGGGCCGCGGCGAAGCCGACACCGCGGTCGAAGCCGCGGGCGTAGCCGCGCTCGAACGCGCGCTCGAAGCCGTGGTCGCCGTGGTGGTGCTCGTCGTGGTGGTGCTCGGGCCGCTGCTCGGGTCCCGCGTCGTGCGCGTTCTCCGGGCGTCCCGGACGGTCCGCGCCGGGGACGCGCTCGTCGCGCGGCTCCTGGCTGCGCCATCCGTAGCGGAAGCCGTAGCCGCGGCCGCGGGTGTAGCCGTCGCGGCGGCCCTGTCCGTGCCCGCCGTGTCCGCGCTGCTCGTCGCCGTGGGGCAGGCGCGCGGCCAGCTCGTCGGCGGTGGCCGGTCCGTCGGCCAGGGTGTGCAGGATGCGCCAGCTTCCGCGGCGCAGTCCCTGGTCGGCCAGCGCGTCGCGCATCCGCTGGTGCAGCCGGCCTTCGATCACGCGGAACCAGTATCCGGGCGGCGTCTGTGTGGAGTCGTCGATGTTCGCCATCGGGGCTCTCCTCTCGTTTGCATGTACTGTTACAAGTAAATGTATAGTTACATGCATGAGCGCGGGACGTCAAGACGGATCGGGGATTCCGCCAGAAGCGGACATCGTCGCGATGATCGAGCACGCGCTGCTCGCGGTGCGGCGCGACCAGTCCCGGCGACGGCCGCCGTGGGGCGAGGGGATGCCGCACGGCCACTCCCACGGTCACCACGGCGGGCACTGGGGCGGGCCGTTCGGCGCCCCGTGGGGTCCGGGCGGCCCGGGCGGCGAGGGCGGTCAGGCCGGCGGCATGCCGTTCGGCGACTCCGCGCGTCCCGGGCCCGGTCGGCGTAGCCGCGACGGGTCGCTCGGGCGCATCGCGCGCGTCCGCATGCTCGAGGCGCTGGAGTCCGCCGACGCCGACGGCCGCAGCCTCTCCGTCAGCGGCGTCGCCGCCGCGATCGGGGTGGATCAGCCCCGCGCCAGCCGCCTCGTGCAGGAGGGGTGGAGCGCGGCCTGGTGCGGCGCATCCCGGACCCGTCCGACGCTCGACGCGCGCTCATCCAGCTGACGACCGCCGGCCGCGCGCTGCTCGAGGAGCTGCGCAGCCACCGCCGCTCCGCCGTCGAGACCGCCCTCGCCACCTTCACCCCGGAGGAGGCGCGCACCTTCGCCGAGCTCTTCGACCGCTTCGTCCGCGCCTGGCCGCGCCCCGCCCCCGACCAGTCACCGGACGCCACACCCGACGACCCCTCTACTTGACGCAACACGCCGCAATGCACGCCCGCCGCACGGCGTGTTGCGTCAACTAGACGGTTGCGCGGCGCGGCGAGCGCACGGGGAGCAGCAGCGCGAGGCCGATGGCCAGCACCAGCACGATGGCCAGGATGCCCCAGTACTGCGCGCCTCCGACCGCCACGAAGAGCGCGAACAGCGTCGGCGCGAGGAAGGACACCGCGCGTCCCGTGGTCGCGTACAGACCGAACACCTCCCCTCGCGCCCGGCGGGCGTGACGCGCGCGAGGAACGTGCGGCTCGCCGACTGCGCCGGCCCGACGAACAGGCACAGCACCAGGCCCCCGACCCAGAACGCGCCAGCGCCCAGGTCGTGCGTGAAGAACACCGCCAGTCCCGCGACGATCAGCCCCACGAGGGACGTGACGATCACGGCCTTCGGTCCGAAGCGGTCGTCGAGCCGCCCGGACAGCAGCGTCGAGACGCCCGCGACGACGTTGGCGGCGATCGCGAAGATGATCACCTGGCCGCCGGTGAAGCCGAACGTCCCCTGCGCCAGGATGCCGCCGAACGTGAACACGCCGACCAGCCCATCCCGGAACAGCGCAGACGCGATGAGGAAGAGGACCGTGTTTCGGCTCTCCTTCCACAGCCGGCCGATGTCGCGCACGAGCACCCCGTAGGACGCGAAGAAACCGACGCGCGGCGTCCGCGCGTTCGGCGGGATCTCCGGCACGACGAACAGCACGGGCAGCGAGAACACCAGCGTCCAGAGCGCGGCGATCAGCGCGACGAAGCGGATGTTGAGGCCGGCCTCGGTCGGCACGTGCAGGAGGCCGCCGTCGCCGCTCACGATCCCGAAGTACACGATGAGCAGCAGCACGATCCCGCCCAGGTACCCGGCGCCCCAGCCGAAGCCGCTGACGCGTCCCACCGTCTTCGGCGTCGACACCTGCACCAGCATCGCGTTGTAGTTGACGGTCGCGATCTCGTAGAACACGGTCCCGATCGCCACGAGCGCGACGCCGAACAGGAAGTACGCGGGCTCGCCCACGACGAAGAACATCAGTGCCGTCACCACGACGACCACGCCGGTGTTGACGCCCAGCCACAGTTTGCGTCGCCCGGAGCCGTCGGTCCGCTGGCCCAGCACGGGAGCGAGCAGGGCGACGACGATCCCCGCGATGCCGACGCCCCACGCCAGCCCGCTCGACAGCACCGCAACCGCCGCGTCGTAGGCGGAGTGCGCGGGTCCGGAGGTGCCGGTCTCGGCGTTCTTCGCGGAGACGATGGCGGGGTCGACGAACAGGCTACTGGTCAGGTAGACGGTGAAGACGAACGTGGTGATGACCGCGTTGAAGGCCGCGCCTCCCCAGTCCCAGAGGGCCCACGACACCACCCAGCGGGTGGGGATGCGACGTTCGGTGTCGCTGTCGGCGAAGAGGGGGCTCGCGGTCGTCACCAGGGCGTCGTCGCCCGCCGCGCGACCGGGGGAATCGGTGGCCATGGGGACACTGTAGGGCCGCCGCGCCAACGGTGGGTGAACGACGCGGACGCCGCGCTGCGCACCTCGGCGATGCGTGGGGCTAGATCGACACGGGGAGGCTGTACACCGTCCCGCGGTCGTCGCCGCGCACCTGCCGGTGCAGGCCCTCCATCGTCACGTCGAGCTGGCTCGCGGTGGTCGCCGCCGCGGTGAGGTCGCGCAGCAGCTCCTCCGGCACCTCGCCGTCGTACTTGTAGTAGATCTTGTGCTCGAGGCTGGCCCAGAAGTCCATGGCGACCGTCCGCAGCTGGATCTCGACCGGCACCAGCACCGGACCCTCGCTGAGGAAGACGGGCACCTCGACGATGACGTGCAGGCTCTTGTAGCCGTTGGGCTTCGGGTGCGCGATGTAGTCCTTCACCCGCAGTGTGCGCACATCCTCCTGTGCGGTCAGCAGGTCGAAGACGCGGTAGACGTCGGAGACGAAGCTGCACACGATCCGGATGCCCGCGATGTCGGTGATCTCCTGGCGGATGACCTCGAAGCTGGGTTCGCAGTTCTTGCGGATGACCTTCTGCTCGATGCTCTCGGGCGACTTCAGACGGCTCGAGATGTGCTCGATCGGGTTGTAGTCATGCAGCTCGGCGAACTCCTCGCGCAGGATGCTCACCTTGGTCGAGATCTCGTCGATGCCGAACTTGTACGGCATGATGAACCGCGCGAAGTCGTCCCGGAACGCCTGCACCTCGCTCAGCGTCGCGGGGTCGATGTTCTGCAGCGCCTCGATGGCGCGCGACGACAACAGCGGGGCGGCGTGCGGGTCGGGATCCATGTTCCCGACGCTATCGACGGCGCTTGTGCAGCCGGTGTGAATCCGGGGGTCCCAACCGCCCGCGGATGTGCTTGCCTACCCCTTACGGGGACGCCCGACGGGAGGTGGATGCGATGGCCGATGCTTCGACGGCGCCGACCACGCCCGTGAAGTTCAACGGTCGCCTGGCGATTCTGCTGGCGATGGCGATGTTCGTGCTCGTCGTCGACACGTCGCTGATGAACGTGTCCATCTCGGCTGTGGTGCACGACCTGCACACCACCGTCAGCGGCGTCCAGAGCGCGATCGCGCTGGAGGCGCTGGTGTCGGCCGCGTTCATCCTGATCGGCGGTAAGACCGGCGACTTGATCGGCCGCAAGCTGGCCTATGTGCTGGGGCTGCTCGGCTACGCCGTCGGCGCGATCGCGATGACGCTGGCGCAGAACCTGACCGCCATCATCATCTTCTGGGCGGTCATCGGCGGGATCGGCGCCTCACTGCTGCTGCCGGCGATGCAGTCGCTGATCCACGGGAACTTCGAGGGAGCGCAGCAGAAGCGCGTCTACGCCCTGGTCGGTGCGTCGGCGGCGATCGCGGCGGCCGTCGGCCCGCTGCTCGGCGGCTTCATCACGACCTTCCTCTCCTGGCGGGTCGGCTTCCTGCTGGAGGCCGTCATCATCGCGGTGGTGCTGTCCGGCATCGGGCTCGTGAAGGACGTGAAGTACACCGGCGACCGGTCGATCGACCTCGTCGGCGCGCTCCTGTCCGTGATCGGAATGGGCGGCATCGTGACCGGCATCCTGGTCTGGCAGGAGGGCGGGGAGCGGGTGCTGCTCATCATCCTCGTCGGCGTCGCCGGCCTGGGGTCGCTGATCATCTGGCTGCGCTCGCGCTCGCGGCGCGGGAAGCCGACGCTGCTCGACCCGGGCCTGTTCCGGTCGAAGCTGTTCCAGTCCGGGGTCTCCGGTCAGCTGCTGCAGCAGATCGCGCTGGGCGGCACGATGATCGCGCTGCCGATCTACCTGCAGATGGTGCTCGAGTACAACGCCCTCTTCTCCGGGCTCTCGATCGCGCCCCTGTCGCTCAGCATGTTCGCGGTCGCGCTGATCGCGGGCCGGCGCCTGAAGCAGCGCCCGGCGAACCTCATCCTCTGGGGATTCTCGCTGACCGTGATCGGCGTCGCCATCATCATCCCGCTCGTGCCGATCGCCACCTCGGGCTGGTACCTCACCATCCCGCTGATCATCGCGGGCTCGGGCCTCGGCCTGCTCGTGTCGCAGCTGAACAACTACACGCTGTCGCCGATCTCGGACGAGCGGGTCAGCGAGGCCGCCGGCGTGAACTCCGCCGCCGGGTCGTTCGGCCTGTCGTTCGGGTTGGCCTTCGCCGGCGCGATCATGCTCGCGACGCTCGCTCTCACCTTCCAGACGAAGACGGACGCGAGCACCGTGCTGCCGCCGGACGATAAGGCGCAGATCTCGCAGGTGCTGGAGACGGACGCCGAGGTCATGTCGAACACCAAACTGAACGAACTGCTCGCCACCGAGCCGCCGGAGATCCGCGCGGAGGTCGTCCGGATCAACAACGAGTCTCGGCCGATCTCGCTGCAGGTGGCGCTGCTCGTCCCGGTGCTGGCGGGACTGATCGGCGTCGGCAATGCGTTCCGGATGCGCCGCCTCCCCGACCCTGCGCCGAACGCGGCGGCGGAGGGGACGCTGGCGGGCTGATCGCGTCCCATAGCCTGGCCGGATGGAACAGGACGTGACGCGGCTGCGAGTCGGTGGAGCGTCCCGCGTGGAATTGAGGGCTGCACTGCTCGACCATGGTGTCGCGCTCAACGAGTACGCGGAGACACTTCTCGGCCATCCGGTCTTCGACCTTCGGGAGGGCGAGGACGTGGACATCGTCGTGCGCACGGTCGGGGAGCTCGGCTTCACCACTGGTGCCGTCCTGCCAGAGGTTCACACGACGGCCATCGAGCAGGGGCTGACCCTGTGTCCTGCCGACACGGGACCGTATCTGCGGCTCGCCATGACGTCCCAGCGGAATGCGCCCGACATCGAGCTTTCGGCTGGAAGGTCACCGGCCGGGTCGATCAAAGTGGCGGCTCCACGGCTCGTTGACGACCCGTCCTTTCCGGCCGGCTTCTACCTGCGCGTCGTCGACGGGCAGTCCTGGTTGCGCGGATTCCGCTGCGACGACGAGTACCTGTTTCCGCCGGACGCGTCCTTCGCTTTTCGGCTGCCGTAGGGAATACCGAGCATCCCCTCAAAGTTGAGTCATGTGTGCTCAAGTTTGCGTCCGACCCTCTTGACACCATCCACGCCGGATGACAGTCTTGAGTCGTCGAGGCTCAAGTCTTGACCCCAGACTTTCACGGCCATAAGCCAGCAACAAAGGAGAGAAGCACACATGTCACGTGCAGTAGGTATCGACCTCGGAACGACCAACTCCGTCGTCGCGGTCCTCGAGGGCGGCGAGCCCACGGTCATCGCGAACGCGGAGGGCTTCCGCACCACCCCGTCCGTGGTCGCGTTCACCAAGGACGGCGAGGTCCTCGTCGGCGAAACCGCGAAGCGCCAGGCGGTCACCAACGTCGACCGCACCATCTCGTCGGTGAAGCGCCACATGGGCACCACCTGGACCACCGAGATCGACGGCAAGAAGTACACCGCCCAGGAGATCTCAGCGCGCATCCTGCAGAAGCTGAAGCGCGACGCCGAGCAGTACCTCGGCGACACCGTCACCGACGCGGTCATTACCGTCCCGGCGTACTTCAACGACGCCGAGCGCCAGGCCACCAAGGAGGCCGGCGAGATCGCGGGCCTCAACGTGCTCCGCATCATCAACGAGCCCACCGCCGCCGCACTCGCGTACGGCCTCGACAAGGGCAAGGAGGACGAGCTCATCCTCGTCTTCGACCTCGGTGGCGGAACCTTCGACGTCTCCCTCCTCGAGGTGGGCAAGGACGACGACTTCTCGACCATCCAGGTCCGCGCGACCGCCGGTGACAACCGCCTCGGCGGCGACGACTGGGACCAGCGCATCGTCGAGTGGCTGATCAAGCGCTTCAAGGACTCGACCGGCGTCGACGTCTCGAAGGACAAGATCGCCCTCCAGCGTCTGAAGGAGGCGGCGGAGCAGGCCAAGAAGGAGCTGTCGTCGAGCATGTCGACCAGCATCCAGCTTCCCTACCTCTCGCTGACCGAGAACGGCCCGGCCAACCTCGACGAGACGCTGACCCGCGCCCAGTTCGAGCAGATGACCAGCGACCTCCTCGACCGCACCAAGAAGCCGTTCCAGGACGTCATCCGCGAGGCCGGCATCAAGGTGTCCGACATCGCGCACGTCGTGCTCGTGGGTGGTTCCACCCGCATGCCGGCCGTCTCGGAGCTCGTGAAGCAGGAGACCGGCGGCAAGGAGCCCAACAAGGGCGTGAACCCGGACGAGGTCGTCGCCGTCGGCGCCGCGCTGCAGGCCGGTGTCCTGAAGGGCGAGCGCAAGGACGTCCTCCTCATCGACGTCACCCCGCTGTCCCTCGGCATCGAGACCAAGGGCGGGATCATGACCAAGCTCATCGAGCGCAACACGGCCATCCCCACCAAGCGCAGCGAGACCTTCACCACGGCCGACGACAACCAGCCGTCCGTCGCGATCCAGGTCTTCCAGGGCGAGCGCGAGTTCACCCGCGACAACAAGCCGCTCGGCACCTTCGAGCTGACGGGCATCGCCCCGGCCCCCGCGGCATCCCGCAGATCGAGGTCACCTTCGACATCGACGCCAACGGCATCGTGCACGTGTCCGCGAAGGACAAGGGCACCGGCAAGGAGCAGTCGATGACGATCACCGGCGGGTCCAGCCTGCCGAAGGACGACATCGACCGCATGGTGCGCGAGGCCGAGGAGCACGCGGCGGAGGACAAGAAGCGCCGCGAGTCCGCCGAGACCCGCAACCAGGCCGAGCAGCTGGTCTACTCGATCGAGAAGCTGATCAAGGACAACGAGGACAAGCTCCCCGAGGACGTCAAGAACGAGGTCCAGGGCGACGTCGACGGTGTGAAGACGGCTCTCGCGGGCGACGACGACGACGCGGTCAAGACCGCGTTCGACAAGCTCAACGCGAGCCAGGGCAAGCTGGGCGAGGCGATCTACTCGTCGGCGCAGGCTTCCGAGGCTCCCGCGGGCGACGCCGGTGAGGCGCCGCAGGGCGAGTCGTCCTCCGACGACGAGGACGTCATCGACGCCGAGGTCGTCGACGACGAGGAGAAGAAGTAACCATGTCGGACCAGAACGGCGGCTCGCAGGAGCCGGAACGCGAGGATCCGATCATCCGTGACAAGCGGAGGATCGACCCCGAGACCGGGAAGGTCCGGCAGCCCGAGGGTGAGCAGGCCGACGCCGGCGAGAACGACCTCTCTCATGAAGAGCTCGTCGACGTCGGACCGGCCGAGGGGGAGGGCGAGGAGAGCATCCTGAGCGATGACGACCTCGACATCCTCTCCGGTCAGACCACCGCCGAGCAGGTCGCGGCCGAACGTCTCGCCGATCTCCAGCGGGTCACCGCGGAGTACGCGAACTATCGGAAGCGCACCGAGGCGAACCGCGAGATCGAGCGCGAGCGAGCGGTGGGGGATGCCGTCAAGGGCCTCATCCCGGTGCTCGACGACCTCGAGCGCGCCGAGAAGCACGGCGACCTGGGCGAGGGCAGCGCGTTCTCGACCATCGCCGCGAAGCTCCGCACCGCGGTCGAGCGTCTGGGCCTCACCCCGTACGGCGAGAAGGGCGACCCCTTCGACCCGCAGATCCACGAGGCGATCTTCCAGCAGCCCACCCCGGGCGTGACGGCGGACACCGTCGCCGAGGTCGTGGAGACCGGCTACCGGCTGGGCTCCACCACCGTCCGGGTGGCCAAGGTCGTCGTCTCGGTGCCGGCCTGACCCGGCACACACGCACGACGGAGCGGCGGGACATCGTGTCCCGCCGCTCCGGTGGTGCGGCAGACTTCATCCACCGACCACAGACACTGAGAGGAGGCGCCCGTGGCTAGCCAGGACTGGTTCGACAAGGACTTCTACAAGGTGCTCGGCGTCTCCAAGGACGTCAGCGAAGCGGACCTCAAGAAGACGTACCGCAAGCTCGCCCGCAAGTACCACCCCGACTCCAACCCCGGCGACGCGGCCGCGGAGGCCAAGTTCAAGGAGATCAGCGAGGCCTACTCGGTGCTCAGCGATCCCGAGGAGCGCAAGGAGTACGACCAGATCCGCGCGATGGGATCGGGTGCCCGGTTCACCGCGCCCGGCGGCGGCGGCGCAGGCGGCGGCTTCGACGACGTCTTCGGCGGGATGTTCGGCCAGGGCGGCAACCAGCGCTACACGTTCCAGCAGGGTGGCGGCGGGTTCGACGACGTCTTCGGCGGCCTGTTCGGCAACGGCCGGTTCGGCCAGACGAGCGGCGGGTTCCAGGGCTACGGCGGCCCGACCCGGGGCCGCGACGTCACCGCCCACACCACCATCGACTTCGTGACCGCGACGCGTGGCGAGACGATCACGCTGCAGGCGTCCGACGGCAAGCCGATCAAGGTCAAGATCCCCGCGGGCGTCGCCGACGGCCAGAAGATCAAGCTGCGCGGCAAGGGTCAGCCGTCGCCTGACGGCGGCGAGGCGGGGGACATCGTCCTCACCGTGACCGTGCGCAAGCACCCGGTCTTCGAGCGCGACGGGCTCAACCTGCGCGTCACCGTCCCGGTCACCTTCGCTGAGGCCGCGCTCGGCGCGACTATCGAGGTCCCCACCCTCGGCGGGGAGCCGGTGAAGCTGCGCGTCGCCCCCGGCACACCGAGCGGCCGCGTTCTGCGCGTGAAGGGCCGCGGCGTCGAGACCAGCAAGGGCACCGGCGACCTGCTCGCCGTCGTCCAGATCGCGGTCCCGTCGCACCTGTCCGGTGAGGCGAAGGAGAAGCTGGAGGAGTTCGCGGCGTCTCTTCCCCAGGAGAACCCGCGCGACGACATCCTGGCCAAGGCCCGGAGCTGACGATGGACGAGAACAGCCAGGTCTTCGTGATCTCGATCGCGGCGGAGCTCGCGGGCATGCACCCGCAGACGCTCCGCCAGTACGACCGGCTCGGACTCGTCAGCCCCAGCCGGACCGCCGGCAAGTCGCGCCGCTACTCGATGCGCGACATCGCCAAGCTGCAGGAGATCGCCCGCCTCGGCTCCGAGGGCGTCAGCCTGGAGGGCATCCGCCGAATCATCGAGCTGGAGGACCAGGTCGGCGAGCTGCGCGGCCGCGTCCGCGAGCTCGAGACCGCCCTGGCGGACGAACTCCTCAACCGCCCCGGCCGCCGCGTCTTCGCCGCCGGCTCCGAGGGCGAGGTCGTGCCGCTGCGCGCCGGCACCCGCACGCGCCGCAGCACCTCCCTCGTCGTCTGGCGCCCCCTCGACCGCTGACCCCTCTCGTGAAGTGCAGGTAGTTGCGCACCGCCACGGCGTGTCGACCGCAACTACCTGCACTTCACGGGGCCGTCAGAGGGACGAGACGCCCTGGCCCACGTAGAGGGTGTTCTGGAGGTTGTGCGCCTCTTCGGCCGCGATGTCGCGGTCGATCCCGGCGCGCACCTCCCGCATCAGCTTGTGCAGCTCGGCGTGCTTCTCCGGCAGGCGGGAGTGACCGGTGCTGTCCCAGAGGTTCGACACCGGCAGCGTGTCCCCGGCCTCGACCGCGAGCGTCCACTCCTCGGTGGTCGCGACCGCCGCGAACTCGGACTGCATCGTCACCAGCACCGAACGGTGGAGCGCGTCCGCCGAGATCGCGCCGGCCTCGTTGACGAGGTCGAGCGTCCCGGTCGCGTCCGACAGGAACTCGACCGTGAAGCCCAGCTCGGCCGCATCCCGCGCCGTGCCCGCGCAGCAGTGCTGCGTCATGTAGCCGGCGATGGTGACGGTCTCCACGTCGTTCGCCCGCAGCCACTGCTCGAGGTCGGTGCCCGGGAAGGCCGAGACGCTGCCCTTGGTGACGAGGTGCGCGGGCGTCCGATCGGCGATCGAGGCGTGCAGCGCAGCGCCTTCCGACCCGCGGGCGAACACCGGCGCGCCTTCATCCTCCAGGTGCTGGACCACGACGACCGGCACGCCGTGATCGTCGGCGGCATCCCACGCCACCTCGATGTTCGGGATGGACGTCATCAGCTCCGGGAAGCAGATCTTCAGGTTGCCGGTGACGTACTCGTTCTGCAGGTCGATCACGATCAGCGCGCGCTTCATGCGAGCACTCTAGCCGCGCCGCCTCCCGCCGGTGACGGTGTCACCTCCCTATGCTGAGCGCGTGGCTACCCCATACCCCTACCATCCGGGCTACACGCCGGCCCCTCCGGCGGCGCGGCCCGGCCGCGTGCTCGGGATCGTCGGCTTCGCGCTGTCGTTCGTCTTCCCGCTGGACATCGCCGGCCTGATCCTGTGCATCATCGCGCTCGTGCAGTCCAGGCGGGCCGGCCAGCGGAACGGGTTCGCGCTGGCGGGACTGATCATCTCGATCGTCGGCATCCTGTTCAGCGCGGCGATCCTGGCGGTGCTCATCCCGGCGATGGCCGACCTCTTCGTGACCTGCTCCCGGCTCGGCAACGGCGTGCACCATGTGGGGAGCGCCATCTACACCTGCACCCCGACCTCGGCGCACAAGACCTGGTGACCGCTTCCGGCGCCGTCGGTCGCGCGCGGCGGTAGGCTCTTCCTCGGCCGCACCCCGTCCATAAGACGCGGCGGCCGCGCGATGAAGCACACCGACTCCCACGAGGAAGCGACGATGAGAGCCCTGTTCAAGAACGAGGCCGCCCCCGGTCTCGAACTGGTCGACGTACCCGAGCCCGAGATGGGCCCCGAGGATGTCCGGATCCGCGTCCTGCGCACCGGCATCTGCGGCACCGACCTGCACATCCAGCGCTGGGACGACTGGGCGGCGTCGGCCGTGAAGGCCCCGCTCATCCCCGGCCACGAGTTCTTCGGCGAGGTCGTCGAGGTCGGCCCGCTGGTCCGCGACGTCGCCGTCGGCGACAAGGTATCCGGCGAGGGCCACATCGTCTGCGGCACCTGCCGCAACTGCCGTGCAGGACGCCGTCAGATGTGCATCCGCACCCAGGGTGTCGGCGTGCAGCGCGACGGAGCCTTCGCGGAGCAGCTTGTGCTGCCCGCGACCAACGTCTGGGTGCACCACAGCGCCATCGAGCCCGAGGTCGGCGCGCTGTTCGACCCGCTCGGCAACGCCGTCCACACCGCGCTCGCCTTCCCGGTCGTCGGCGAGGACGTGCTGGTCACCGGATGCGGACCCATCGGTCTGATGGCGATCGCCGTCGCTCGTCACGTCGGCGCGCGCTTCATCGTCGGCACCGACGTCAGCGCGCAGCGGCTCGAACTGGCGAGGGGGATGGGCGCCGACTTCACCGTGGACGTCTCGAAGCACGACATCCACGAGGCGCAGAAGGCGCTCGGGATGCGCGAGGGCTTCGATGTCGGCTTCGAGATGAGCGGCGCGCCCACCGCGCTGCCCTCGATGATCGAGAACATGAACCACGGCGGCCGGATCGCGATGCTCGGCCTTCCGGCGAAGCCGATCGCGGTCGACTGGGGGATCGTCGTCACGCACATGCTGACGCTCAAGGGCATCTACGGCCGCGAGATGTTCGAGACGTGGAACGCGATGGGGGCGATGCTGCAGACGTCGACCGAGCTGCACGACGCCATCGCGTCGATCGTGTCCGACCGGTTCGCGGCGCGCGACTGGGAGAAGGGGTTCGCCGCGGCGGCCTCGGCCGGCGGCGGCAAGGTCATCCTCGACTGGACGGAGGTCTGAGATGTACGGGAGCTTCAAGGAGCACATCGCCGGGCAGCTGGCGGAGATCGAGGAGGCCGGGCTCACCAAGCGCGAGCGCAGCATCCACGGCCCCCAGTCGGCGCTGATCACGGCCGACGGGCAGGAGGTGCTGAACTTCTGCGCCAACAACTACCTCGGCCTGGCCGACCACCCCGCCCTCCGCAACGCGGCGAAGACCGCCCTCGACGACTGGGGCTATGGGATGGCGTCGGTGCGGTTCATCTGCGGCACCCAGGAGCAGCACCTCGAGCTGGAGCGGCGGGTGTCGGCGTTCCTCGGCACGGAGGCGACCATCCTGTTCTCGTCGTGCTTCGACGCGAACGGCGGCGTCTTCGAGACGCTGTTCTCGGCCGAGGACGCGATCGTCTCCGACGAGCTGAACCACGCGTCCATCATCGACGGCATCCGCCTGTCGAAGGCGCAGCGCTACCGCTACAAGAACCGGGACATGGACGACCTGCGCGCGCAGCTGCAGGCGGCGAAGGATGCCGGCGCCCGGTTCACGGTGATCGTGACCGACGGCGTGTTCTCGATGGACGGCTACATCGCCCCGCTCGCCGACATCTGCGACCTCGCCGACGAGTTCGGCGCGCTGGTGTTCGTGGACGACTCGCACGCGGTCGGCTTCGTCGGCGAGCACGGGCGTGGGACGCCCGAGTTCTGCGGCGTCGCGGACCGGGTGGACATCTACACGGGCACGTTCGGCAAGGCGCTCGGCGGTGCCTCCGGCGGCTTCGTCTCGAGCCGCCGCGAGATCGTGGACCTGCTGCGCCAGCGCGCGCGGCCGTACCTGTTCTCGAACACGCTCGCGCCCTCCATCGTCGCCGGGACGCTCGCCGCGCTCGATCTGCTGGAGCAGTCGGACCACCTCCGCGCCCAGCTCGTCGCCAACGCCGAGCTGTTCCGCCGGCTGATGACAGAGGCCGGCTTCGACCTGCTGCCGGGCGCGCATCCGATCGTGCCCGTCATGTTCGGGGATGCGGCGCTGACGGCCCGGATCGCGGATGAGATGCAGCGGCAGGGCGTGTACGTCACGGCGTTCTCGTATCCGGTGGTGCCGAAGGGCCGCGCGCGCATCCGCGTGCAGCTGTCGGCGGCGCACACCGAGGAGGAGATCCGGCGCTGCGTGGACGCGTTCGTCGCGTCCCGCGACGCCGTCGCGGCGGCCTAGCCCGGGTGAAATGCGGTCAGTGCACCCACCGTGTGCATTCCGCCCGCCTACCATCGTCGGATGGATATCGAACTGGCCTTCGCCGATCCCCGGGGGCGGATCGTGGCGCTCTCGTCCGCTTCCTCTCGGAGAACGTCTTCCCCTTCCACGTCATCCCGCGCCCGACTGCGGAGGACGCCAACCGAGCGATCGAAGCTGGCCACTACGACGGCCGCGAGCACGCGACGCTCTGGGCGCGGGACCCGGACGGCACCATCATCGGAGTCGTGCGCCTCGATGATCTGGATGACGACACGCCGATGGTCGACCTGCGGCTCGCGGAGGCGCAGCGTGGCCGGGGTCTCGGCGCGAAGGTGCTCGCCGCGGCGACCGATTACGTCTTCTCTACGATGCCGATCACCAATCGCTTCGAAGGGCAGACCCGCGAGGACAACGTCGCCATGCGTCGTACCTTCCTCCGGTGCGGCTGGGTGAAGGAGGCCCATTACCGGGACGGCTGGCCGATCGAAGGCCAGGCGCCTCTCGCCTCCGTCGCATACAGCGTCCTGCGCCGTGACTGGGAGTCGGGCACCAGCACGCCGGTGAACTGGGACGACGACCCCGAGGTCGCAGCCCTCTCTCGATAGTGGGCGTCGCCTCGCTCAGTCGTCGAGCGAGGGCCGCGCCCGGCGCAGCGCGACGCCACGGCGCGCGAAGAACAGCGACAGCGCGACGATCAGGAACAGCGCGAGCGCGGACAGGTCGACGATCGCGACCGTCCCGCCGACCGCGGCCGCCTGTGTCAGCCCGCAGGACCGCGGCGTCTGGTCGGCGGTGCACAGGAACCGCTCGCCCGCGCTCGTTGCGCCGGTCTTCAGCCACGAGCCGATCAGCTGGTTGTAGCCGGTGGCCAGGCCTTTCGTCAGCGTCGGGCTGGAGTGCCCCGCGCCGGGAACGGCCCAGTACGTCACCGTCCATCCGGCGTCCTCGGCCGCCGTCGCGGTGTCCTCGACCTGCGGACGGAAGTGCGCGTCCAGCTCCCCGGCAACGAAGATCCCGATGGTCGGCTGCGGGTAGTCGCGGGAGGCGAGCACGTTCGCCGGCCAGGTCTCCTCGTAGGCGGTCTGCGAGCCGCCGAAGTACTTCGTCCGGGTGGAGACCGGTCGGTGCTCGCCGGGCTTGTCCGGCCCCGAGATGTCGATAACAGCACCCCACGTCTGCGGGAACTCCGCGCCGAGGTACGCCGCGCACTCGCCGCCGTGCGAGAACCCGGCGATCACGCGGTCGGCGCGATCGCGCGACGCCGGGAGGTTCGCGTCGATCCAGGCCGGGACGTCCTTCTGCAGGTAGGTGGCCAGCAGGCCCCCGGGCAGATCGGCGCACGGCGGGTTCTTGTCGATGGCGCCGAGCTGGTCGACGACGAGCACGAACGGTGCCTCGTTGAGGCGATCGTCGCCGAGGCCGTGCAGCGCATCGAGGGTCGCCCCCAGCGTCGGCACGCCCGGCTGCCCCATCATCATCTCGACCACCGGCCGCGTGCTCGACGGGTCACGCAGCCAGCCCGGCGGCACGAACAGGTGCGCCGCGCGCGCCTGGAAGCCGGATGCCGTGGGCGGGATGCTCACCGCGAGCTGGTATCCGTCGGCCAGGGTCTTCTCGGTGACCGGGATGACGCGGCCGGCGACCACAGGCTGCGCGAACGCCGACACCCCGGCGACACCGGCCACCCCGGCGGCGAGGATGCCCGCGACCGCCGCCACCGCGACCCGCGCCGCCCGACCGCCGGTCGACTGCATCGCGTCCCCGATCGCGAGCGGCACGACGGTCGCGGCGAGGATCAGCACGAACCATCCCGCCCCGACGAGGTCGGGCCGGGGAGCAGCACCACGCCCAGCAATACCAGCGCGAGCGCGAGCACCTGCCCGGCGACCACCGCGATCACGGTCGCCGTCGCCCGGAACCGCCACGACCGCCGCACGAACCGGTACGCCGGGTACGCCCCGACGAGGACGAGTGCGGCGGCGAGCCAGGCCAGGGTGGACATCCCGGTCAGTCTACGGCTGGGCTCACTGAGAACGGGGCGGCGAAAAGCGTCCGGTGGGCTGGATCTAGCCCGCCGCCACCCGCGCGAACCGCACACGCAGCCCGTCGAGGATCGCCGTAAGTCCGGTCTCGAACGCCGCGTCCGCAGGCGCAGTCTCTCCGAGCGCTGCGGCCCGCGCCCGGTACGCGGACGCGAACGCGGGCACCTCATCCTCGGATCCGCTGGGGTCGAACATGTCGGCCGGCGCGATGGCGTCGAGTGCCGAGCCGAGGATGAACGACTCGACCGCGACCAGCGTCGGCAGCACGTCGCCCTCCGGCCAGCCGGCGCGCACCATCGCCGCGACGACCACGTCGTACATGCGCATCGTGCGCAGCGCGCCGGTGAGAGGCAGGGTGGCGAGCAGCGCGATGGTCGGCGGATGGGCGGCGAAGGCCACGCGGTACGACCGCGCCCAGGCGAGCATCGCCGCATCCCATGGCTCCGTCTCGAATGCGCCGACGTCGATGCGGTCGGAGACGAGTTCGCGCACGGCTGCGATGACGTCCTCCTTGCCCTCCACGTGGTTATAGAGGGCGCTGGGCCGCACGCGCAGAGCCTGGGCGAGCCGCGCCATGGTGAAGCCGTCGGCGCCGGACTCGTCGAGCAGCCGCAGGGCCGCGTGCGCGATGAGGTCGCGGGTGAGGACCGTCGTCCGCGGGCGCCCCACCCGACGCGCCGGGCGATCGATCTCGGCCATGCTCTTCCCCTCCGGCTCGATCACACCCTAGTATCTGACGAAATAAAAGAACGCCGTTCATTTATCCGAAACAATGAAGCGATAGGAAGGCCGCATGACCACCACCGTCTTCACCAACGGCACGATCCTCGCCAGCTACCGCGCCGACGCGGCCGAGCACACCGCTGCGGCGGTCGAGGACGGCCGAGTCGTCGCCGTCGGAGCCGAAGCCCTCGCGCTCCGCGGCGGAGCCGACGAGACGGTCGACTTGCTGGGCGGCGTGCTGGCCCCGGCTTTCGGAGACGGCCACGCGCATCCGGTGCAGGGCGGTCTGGAGAAACTGGGCCCGCAGGTGCGCGCCTGCACCTCCGTCGCCGAGATCGTCGCGTGCGTGAAGGACTGGGCGGACGCCCATCCCGAGCAGGAGTGGATCTACGGCGGCAGCTACGACGCCACCCTCGCCCCCGAGGGGATGTTCGACGCACGCTGGCTCGACGAGGCCGTGCCCGACCGGCCGGTCGTCCTGCGGGCGTGGGACTACCACACGGTCTGGTGCAACTCCGAGGCGCTGCGCCGCGCCGGGATCGACGCGAGCACGCCGGAGCCCGCCCTGGGCCGCATCCCCCGGCGCGAGGACGGCGCTCCGCTCGGCATCCTGCAGGAGCCGGGCGCCGTCGACCTGCTGATCCCGGCCGAGCCGGGTCGCACGCACGAGGAGCGCGTTGAGGCGCTGCGGCTCGCCACCGCCGAGTACGCCGACCTCGGGATCGCCTGGGTGCAGGACGCCTGGGTCGAGCCCGCGGAGGTCGAGGCGTACCTGGAGGCGTCGGCCCGCGGCGTCCTCTCGACGCGCGTCAACCTGGCCCTCCGCGCCGACCCGCTCACCTGGCGCGACCAGGTACCCGCGTTCGTCGAGTCGCGCCGTCGCGTCGAGGAGTTGGACGACCCGCTGCTCACCGCCGGCACCGTGAAGGTCTTCGTCGACGGCGTGATCGAGAACCACACCGCCGCCATGCTCGCCGACTACACCGACACCCCCGGCGACCGCGGTCTCCCGAACTGGGATGCCCGCGAGCTCGCCGCCGCGGCCGTCACCTTCGACCGGCTCAGCTTCCAGCTGCACCTGCACGCCATCGGCGACGCCGCCGCGCGCACCGCGCTCGACGTCTTCGAGGAGGTGCAGCGCGTCAACGGCGCGCGCGACCGCCGACCGGTGATCGCGCACGTGCAGGTCGTCGACCCCGTCGACCTCCCCCGCTTCGAACGCCTCGGCGTGATCGCGAACTTCGAGCCGCTGTGGGCCCAGCTCGACCCGATGATGGTCGACCTGACCATCCCGCGGCTCGGCGCCGCGCGCGAACGACTGCAGTACCCCATCCGCACCCTGCTCGAGTCGGCCGCCATCTCCTTCGGGAGCGACTGGCCCGTCAGCAGCGCCGACTGGCGCCCGGGCGTCGCGACGGCCGTCACGCGTCAGACCGACGCGCGCGAGCCCGAGGCCGGATGGACCCCCGTCGAGCGCATCCCGCTCACCGACGCGCTGGAGGCCTACTCCTCCGGCGTCGCCTACCAGGCCTTCGCCCGCACCGCCCGGGGCGAGCTGCGTCCGGGGTCGTCCCCGGACCTGGTCTGGCTCGACACCGACCCGCGCCACGTGGACCCGCACGACCTGCGATCCGTCCGCGTGCTCGGAACCTGGGTCGCCGGCGTACGCCGCGCGGCCACCGTACGGAGCTGATACACCCCCACCACATCCCCTGCACCACTCGACAGAGATGCAGCACCACCCCCATGGCCACCACCGACCTGCCGCCCACCCAGCCGCGGCTCAAGAGAGCGCTCGGCCCGACCGCCCTCATCCTCTTCGGTCTCACCTACCTCGCGCCGGTGACCGTCTTCACGACCTACGGCATCGTCACCGAGACGACCGACAACCACCTCCCGTCCGCCTACGTCGTCGCGCTGGTCGCGATGCTGTTCACGGCACTGAGCTACGGCGCGATGGCGCGCGCGTTCCCGGTGTCCGGATCGGCGTACACGTACACGCAGCAGACGTTCGGCGGCCACATCGGCTTCCTCACCGGATGGACGCTGATGCTCGACTACCTGTTCCTGCCGATGATCAACTTCCTGCTGATCGGCATCTACCTGAACACGCAGTTCCCGGACGTGCCGGGCTGGGTGTTCGCGCTGGCGTCGCTCCTCCTCGTGCTCGTGTTCAACGTGCTGGGCATCACGCTGGTCAACAAGCTGAACATCGCGATCGTGGCTCTGTCCATCCTGCTCGTCGTCGTGTTCGCGGTGCTGGCCATCAAGGAGCTCGTCACCAACCCGTCGTCGCAGACCCCGAGCCTGATCGAGCCGTTCCTGCCGGGTCCCGGCGGCCTCGGGCCGATCTTCGCGGGCGCCGCGGTGCTCGCCCTGTCGTTCCTGGGCTTCGACGCGGTGTCCACGCTGTCGGAGGAGGCGAAGAACCCGAAGCGCGACATCCCGCGCGCCATCGTGCTCACGACGCTGATCGGCGGCGCGATCTTCATCGTGGTGTCGTGGCTTGGCGCTCTCGTCTACCCGTCGTGGAAGGACTTCGCGAACCTCGACTCGGCGGGCGTCGAGCTGATGGCGAAGGTGGGAGGCACGTTCCTGACCTCGTTCTTCGTCGCGATCTACGTCGTCGGCGCCTTCGGGTCCGGGATGACGACCCAGGTGAGCGTGTCCCGCATCATCTACTCGATGGGCCGGGATGGCGTGCTTCCGCGGATCTTCGCCACGCTGCACCCGCGCTTCCGGACCCCCTGGGTGGCGGCGGCCGCCGTCTCGGTGGTGTCGCTGCTCGCCCTCGTCCTGACGCTCGAGCAGGCGGCGACGATGATCTCGTTCGGCGCGCTGGCCGCGTTCTCGATGGTGAACCTGTCGGTGATCCGCCACCACCTCTTCCCGAAGGGAGGCCGTGAGCGGCCGACCGGCGGGGAGTGGTTCCGCTACGGCGTCCTGCCCGCGATCGGCTTCGTCCTGACCGTCTGGCTGTGGACCTCGCTCACCCTCACGACGTTCATCGTCGGTCTCTCGTGGATGCTGGTGGGCGTGATCTACCTCGCCGCCCTGACCCGCGGCTTCCGCCGCAAGCCGCCGACCATGGACTTCTCCGAGAAGGAGGAGCTGGTCTCGGCCTGACCCGACGCGCGCCGCCCGCGGCCGCTCTGCTTGGATGGACTGCGTGTTCGAGTATGAGCGGCTGCGGCGGTGGCCCGACGTGGAGGCGCCGAACCTGTTCGCCTCCGACGCGGCCGACCGGCTGCTCGCCGACCTCGCCGGCGATGCCGTCCTCCGGCCCGGCCTGGTCGTCATCGGGGACGCCTACGGCGCGCTGACGCTGGCGGCCGCGTCCCAGGGTGCGCGGGGCATCCGCGTCCACCAGGACCCGCTGACCGCCGAGCGCGCGCTCGACGCGAACGCCGCAGCGCTGTCTCTGTCGGACACCTACACGCACCACGGACTGGACGCGTCCCTCGTGCGCGGAGCCGGTACCGTGCTCCTCCGCCTCCCGCGCAGCCTCGACGCGCTCGCCGAGATCGCGACGCTGATCGCCGAGCACGCGCCCGCCGACGTCGTCGTCTACGCGGGCGGCATGCTGAAGCACATGACCACCGCGATGAACGGCGTCCTCGCGGAGGTGTTCGGATCGGTGGAGGCGTCGCTCGCCCGCCAGAAGGCCCGCGTGCTGACCGCGCGCGAGCCGCATCCCGCCGCCGCCACCGTGCTGGACCGCTGGCCGGAACGGCTGCAGGACCCCGACACCGGCCTCTGGGTGTGCGCTCACGGCGCCGCCTTCGCGGGGACGGCAGTGGACATCGGGACGCGCTTCCTCCTGAGCGTGCTCGACGGCGCGGTCCCCGATGCCCGCACCGCGATCGACCTCGGCTGCGGCACCGGTGTGCTCGCCTCGGCGCTCGCCGTCTCGCGACCCGACCTGCGCGTCATCGCGACCGACCAGTCCGCCGCCGCCGTCGCGTCCGCCTCCGCCACCGCCGCGGCGAACGGCGTCGGCGACCGGGTGACGGTCGTGCGGGACGACGGCCTCGCCTCCCAGCCCGATGCATCCGCCGACCTCGTCGTGCTCAACCCGCCCTTCCACATCGGAGGTGCGGTGCACACCGGCATCGCACACCGGATGTTCGCCGACGCGGGCCGCGTGCTGGCGCCGGGCGGAGAACTGTGGACGGTGTGGAACTCGCACCTCGGCTACCGCGCAGCGCTCGAGCGCGCGGTCGGGCCGACCCGCCAGATCGCGCGCAACCCGAAGTTCACGGTCACGGCGTCGCGCAAGGCGGGGTGAGGGCTAGCTAGCCCCCTTCAGCACCTCCTGCACCCCCGACACCACCATCCCGTTGGCCCCGAGCCGCAGTGCGCTGTCGGCGGCCGCACGCGACGGGACGATGTGCGCCAGCACGGGCTTCCCGGTCGCGGTGAACTGCGCCCAGGCCGCCTCGCCGCCCTGGTAGTCGAGGCCGAGCCAGGTCCAGCGCGCCTGGGTCTTGGCGTACAGCTCCGGGTCGGCGGTCAGCTCCCTGCCGTAGTAGTAGCCCCAGGTCTGGTAGCCGCGCGCCCGCGCATCCACCGGCCAGGCCTGCGCGGTGCAGTACCCCTTTGCGACGAAGGTCCGGGTGGGGTTCTCGACCTTCGCCATCAGCGTGAACAGCTCGCCGAGGTGCATCGTCGGCACCACCTTCGGGTCGACGAAGATCGTGTGCGTGGTGCCGTACGCCTCCACCAGATCCTCGAACCGGAGGTACGGCTGCGGCGCCTGCTTGGGGCGGTCCGTCTCGGCGGCGGTGATGCGGTACCGCTGCACCTCGGCCCACGTGTGGTCGGCGGCGACGAAGCCGGACGTGCCGGAGGTGCGATCCAGGGTGGCGTCGTGGAGGCCGAACCAGACGCCGTCCGAGGTGCGGGCCAGCGACATCTCGAGCGCGTTCACACCGAGGGCGACGGAGTTGCGGTAGCCCTCGAGGGACATCTCCGGCCAGTCCCTCGACCCGCCGCGGTGGGCGACCGTGAAGCCGGCCCGCTTGACGAGGTCGGGGACGAGCAGGCCGTCCTCTGTGCCCTTGAGCAGGCGCGGCAGCACGACCGCGCCGCCACCGCCCACGGCCGCCACCGCCACGACGCCGATCGCGCCGCCGATGAGCGCGCGGCGGGAGATTCGCCGGCGCGCGGGCGTGTCGTCGGGCGCGGGCTCCTGCTCCTCGGGCATGCGCAACCCTAGGCATCCAGGCGGCTTGGGATCAAGCGGCCCGATCGAGGGGTGGAGCGACCGGGTCTCCTGTGGCCCGGCGACTTCTTCCGTCGCGTATGAGAGGATTCACAACGTTTTTCGGAAGTGTTTCGGCAAATCGGCAACCGAATCCGTCGTAACACGCTTGTCCTGAACCGCGGATGTTGCTAACGTCCCCCTGTCGCAACACCGAGGTGCGCCCGAGCTCCGCCGCACCCGCGACCCACGCAGCCCAGGGAGAGCAATGACGCAGACAAGTTCCCGGCCGGACGCCCCGCAGGGCGCCGACCACCCGACGGGAGACCACGCGCTGAAGGCGGACGGCGTCAGCGCCGCCGGCTCCATCGTCATGGCCGTGGCGGGCAGCGCGCCCGCCTACTCGATCGCGGCGACCACCGCGACCCTCGTCGGCGCCGCGGCCCTCGGCGCCCCGGCCGCGCTGCTGTGGTGCGGCATCCCGATGCTCGGGATCGCGTGGGCGTTCCTCTACCTGGGGCGCCTCGACGTCAACGCGGGCGCCGCCTACTCGTGGGTCGCCCGTGCGCTGCACCCGATTCTCGGCTTCCTGTCGGGCTGGGCTCTCGTCATCTCCGCGACGATCTTCATGGTCGCCGGAGCGCTCCCCGCGGGCGCGATGACCGTCACGCTCTTCGCGCCGGAGCAGGCCAACAACGTCCCGCTCATCACCGGTGTCGGCGCCCTCTGGTTCCTCGTGATGGCCGCGTGCGTGCTGTTCGGTGTGCACGTCACCGCCCGTGCGCAGTGGATCATGTCGGTGATCGAGGTCGGCATCCTGATCGTCTTCGCGGTGCTCATGATCGTGCGCGCCGCCACCTCGACCCACGCCGGCCCCTCGTTCTCGTGGGACTGGCTGGGCTTCCAGCACCTCACCGGCCAGGGCGTGTTCGTCTCGGCCGCGCTGATCGCCGCGTTCTACTTCTGGGGCTGGGATGTGGCGGCCAACCTCAACGAGGAGACGAAGGACGGCCACAAGAACGCCGGCTCGGCGGGCATCATCGGCGTGATCATCGTCTTCCTGCTGTTCGAGGTCTTCACGATCGCGACCATGGTGATCCTCCCGGCGAAGACCATCGAGGACAACAGCGCCAACGTGCTCTCGGTTCTCGGCGACGCGGTGTGGCCGGGTATCGGCGGCAAGATCCTGGTGATCGCGGTCGCCCTGTCGACCATCGCGACCCTGGAGACCACGCTCATCCAGGTGACCCGGACGCTGTTCTCGATGGGACGCGACAACACCATCCCGAAGGTCTTCGGCACCATCCACCGCCGCTGGCGCACGCCCGCCTTCGCCACGCTGGTCGTGGTCGGCGTCTCGGTCATCCTGTTCCTCGGCGCGAACCTGATCGGCAAGACGATCGGCGACATCATGACGAACGCCATCGCGTCCATCGGCATCCAGATCGCCTTCTACTACACGCTCGCGGGCGTCGCGGTCGTGCTGGCGTACCGGAAGGTGCTGACGAAGTCGGTCAAGAACTTCATCCTGATCGGGCTCTGGCCCGCCGTCGGCGCGATCTTCATGGGCGTCATCTTCGTGCTCGGGATCGTGCAGAACTTCCAGGACGACGCCATCATCGTGAACGTGCTCGGCCTCGGCCTGATCGTGGTCGGCATCATCCCGATCCTGCTCTTCTACCGCAAGGCGCGCGAGTACTACTCTCGCCGCCCCTTCGAGCTGCCCGCCGACCTCGACGCCGCAGCGCCCCCGAACATCGACGACCGCGACCCCGCCACCCGCGCGTAGCCGGCCGCCGAGCACAGGAGAAACGTCGTCGATCAGACCGATCGGCGGCGTTTTTCCTGTGCTCGACGGCTAGGGCTTGTCTTCGTGGCCGGGTCTGCGCGGGTTGGGCGTGTCCAGGAAGGACAGGAAGAAGAGGAGCGCCAAGAGGCCGAAGATCGCGAGGCCCGCGAGCAGATCGCTGACACTGAACGGGATGAGCGTGCCGTCGATCGAGAGCACGAACGCCGTCTCCACGATGCCGAACGCGACGAAGAACAGCCCGAGCAGGACGCGTGTCAGCGCGATGTTGCCGCGGTGATGCAGCTCCACCCGCCGGAACTCCACCATCAGGGTCAGCAGCAGCAGCGGAAGCACCTGCGCCAGCGTCGCCGCCGTCGCGCTGTCCATCAGGACGACGCGCAAGTCGGCCGGATCAACCATGTGCCACAGGCTACAGATTTCTCGACAGATCCGGGAATGACCCCTCGCATTGCAAAGTTGAGCTTAGTAGACTCAAGTTTGCCCACAGAGAAATGGGAGAGGAACCAGATGGCGAACATGCAGGGTGCGCCCTCCACGCAAGAGGAGGCGAAGAGCGCGCTCGAACAGTACGGCGTGAACCTCACGGAGATCGCCAAGAGCGGCAAGCTCGACCCGGTCATCGGACGGGATGCCGAGATCCGGCGCGTCAGCCAGGTGCTGACCCGCCGCACCAAGAACAACCCGGTGCTCATCGGCGAGCCCGGCGTCGGCAAGACGGCGGTCGTCGAAGGCCTCGCCCAGCGCATCGTCGCGGGGGACGTGGCGGACTCGCTCAAGGGGAAGCAGCTGGTCGCGCTCGACCTGTCCGCGCTCGTCGCCGGCGCGATGTACCGCGGCCAGTTCGAAGAGCGGCTGAAGGCCGTCCTCAAGGAGATCAACGACGCCGAGGGCCAGATCATCACGTTCGTGGACGAGCTCCACATCCTGATGGGCGCGGGCGGCGGCGAGGGGTCGGTGGCGGCCTCCAACATGCTCAAGCCGATGCTCGCGCGCGGCGAGCTGCGCCTGATCGGCGCGACGACGCTCAACGAGTACCGCGAGTTCATCGAGAAGGATGCCGCGCTCGAGCGCCGCTTCCAGCAGGTCTACGTGGGCGAGCCGTCGGTCGAGGACACCGTCGCCATCCTCCGCGGGCTCAAGGGCCGCTACGAGGCGCACCACGGCGTGACGATCGAGGACTCGGCGCTCGTCGCCGCGGCCTCCCTCTCCAACCGCTACATCACCGCGCGCCAGCTGCCGGACAAGGCCATCGACCTGATCGACGAGGCCGCGTCCCGGCTGAAGATGGAGATCGACTCTGCCCCGGTCGAGATCGACACGCTGCAGCGCCAGGTCGAGCGGATGAAGCTGGAGGAGTTCGCCCTCAAGAAGGAGAAGGACGACGCCAGCAAGGAGCGCCTGGAGCAGCTGCGCGAGCGGCTGCGCGCGCAGGAGGACGAACTGGAGCAGCTGCAGGCCCGGTGGCGCGCCGAGAAGGCGTCGCTGAA
Source organism: Leifsonia poae (assembly GCF_050632865.1). Classification (GTDB taxonomy): domain Bacteria; phylum Actinomycetota; class Actinomycetes; order Actinomycetales; family Microbacteriaceae; genus Leifsonia; species Leifsonia poae_B. The sequence goes on from NZ_JBODSA010000003.1 coordinate 1,027,840, forward strand.
CCGGGTCGGCGAGCTGCGATCGCAGCTGGAGGAGGCCAAGACCAAGCGCGACCTCGCACTCCGCGACGGCCGGTACCAGGAGGCGTCCCGCATCGAGTACGAGACCATCCCGGGCATCGAGCGCGAGCTCGCGGAGGCCGAGGCGGCCGAACACGACCACCCGCGCATGGTGAACGAGCAGGTCACCGCCGACGACATCGCGGCGGTCGTGGCCGCGTGGACCGGCATCCCGGTCGACCGTCTCACCCAAGGCGAGACCGAGAAGCTGCTGCACCTCGAATACGAGCTGGGCCGCCGGATCATCGGTCAGAAAAAGGCCGTCCAGGCGGTGGCGGATGCGGTCCGCCGCAGCCGCGCCGGCATCTCCGATCCGGGGCGGCCGACCGGATCGTTCCTGTTCCTCGGCCCGACCGGCGTCGGCAAGACCGAGCTGGCCAAGGCGCTCGCCGGGTTCCTGTTCGACGACGAGAAGGCCATGGTCCGTATCGACATGAGCGAGTACGGCGAGAAGTTCTCCGTCTCGCGCCTGGTGGGTGCGCCTCCCGGGTACGTCGGCTACGAGCAGGGCGGTCAGCTGACCGAGGCCGTGCGGCGGCGACCGTACTCGGTGATCCTCCTCGACGAGGTCGAGAAGGCGCACCCGGAGGTGTTCGACGTGCTGCTTCAGGTGCTCGACGACGGCCGCCTGACCGACGGCCAGGGCCGGACGGTCGACTTCCGCAACGCGATCCTCATCCTCACCTCGAACCTCGGCAGCCAGTACCTCGTCGACCCGACGCTGAACGAGACCGAGAAGGAGGAGGCGGTGCTGCAGATGGTGCGCCAGGCCTTCAAGCCGGAGTTCGTGAACCGTCTCGACGACATCGTCGTGTTCTCGGCGCTGAGCCAGGAGGAGCTGGGCGAGATCGTGGAGCTGGGCATCGACCGCCTGATGGCACGGCTGTCCGAGCGGCGGCTGGAACTCGCGGTGACGCCGGATGCGCGGGCCTGGCTCGCGGAGCGCGGGTACGACCCGATCTACGGCGCCCGCCCGCTGCGGCGGCTGATGCAGCGCGAGATCGAGGACCGGCTCGCGACCGCGCTGCTGGCCGGAGAGGTGCGCGACGGCGACCTCGTGCGCGTCGACCTCGACCGCGACGCCGACCACCTCACGGTGGAGGCCGTGCGCGAGTAGTCCTCCACACGTACAGCGTCATCCACAGGGGCGCCGTCCGGATCGGGCGGCGCCCCTTCGTGCGCGTAGGCTCGGAACATGCGTGCTGCTGTCATCCACGGGGAGCGCGATGTGCGCCTCGAAGAAGTCCCCGATCCCACCCTGTTCACCGGTCCGAACGCCGACGGCCTCGATGCCGTCGTGCGCGTGGTCGCCGCCTGCGTCTGCGGCAGCGACCTGTGGCCCTACCGCGGCGTGACGCCGACCAACGAGCCTCACCGTATCGGCCACGAGTTCGTCGGCGTCGTCGAGGAGATCGGTCAGAACGTCCACACCATCAAGCCGGGCGACTTCGTCATCGCGCCGTTCTACGACTGCGACATGACGTGCGTGAACTGCAAGAACGGCGTCAGCACCTCCTGCCTGCACGGCGGGTGGTGGGGTTCGAAGGACCGCATCGGCGGCTTCGCCGACGGCGGCCAGGGCGAGCGCGTCCGCGTGCCGCACGCCGACGGCTCCCTCGTCGCGACGCCGGAGTATCCGCGCGCCGAGCTCATCCCGAGCCTCCTGACGCTGTCGGATGTGATGGGCACCGGCCACCACGCCGCCGTCTCCGCCGGAGTCACCGAGGGAAACACCGTCGTGGTCGTCGGCGACGGCGCCGTCGGGCTCTGCGCCGTGCTCGCCTCCGCGCGGCTCGGCGCCTCTCGCATCATCGCCATGTCGCGCCACGAGACCCGTCAGGCGCTCGCACGGGAGTTCGGCGCGACCGACATCGTGGCCGAGCGCGGCGACGCCGGCGTGGCCGCGGTGAAGGAGCTGCTGGACGGCATCGGCGCAGACTGCGTGCTCGAGGCCGTCGGCACAAAGGAGTCGATGGACCAGGCCATCCGCTCCGCGCGGCCGGGCGGCATGGTCGGCTACGTGGGTGTGCCGAACGGCGGCCCCGAGCTGCCCGTCCGTCCGCTGTTCCAGAGCAACATCGGCGTCAACGGCGGTGTCGCGCCCGTGCGCAACTACGTCGAGGACCTGCTGCAGGATGTATGGTCCGGCGCCATCGAGCCGGGCAAGGTGTTCGACCTCGAGGTTCCGCTGACGGACATCGCCGAGGCGTACGCGGCGATGGACGAACGGCGCGCGATCAAGACGCTCGTGCGCCCCTGATCCACCCGGATACGACGAAGGGCGGCCGCGCGATGCGACCGCCCTTCGTGGTTCGCGGGACGATCAGTCGTGGACGCGGACGATCCGCTCCAGCGGGTGACGGGTGCGCGGCGCGTTCTCGCGCTCGCGAAGCGGCTCCGGCAGCGCGTCCGCGTCGCCGAGCACGCCGAGCGCCGTGATCGAGACCGGCTCGAAGCGCTCGCCGATCTCGAAGGCCTCGCGGAGCGCGGCCCCGTCGAAGCCGCCCATCTGGTGGGCGTGCAGGCCGTCGTGGTGGGCCTGGATGGTGAGGTGCGCGACAGCCTGGCCCAGATCGTAGGTGGCCCAGCGGCGCTCGCGGCCCTCCTCGTCCACCGTCTCGGCGAGCGCGACCACCAGGACGGCGGCGGAGCCGGCCCACACCTGGTTGAAGCCGGCGAGGTTCTTCACGATGGTGTCGAAGGCGCCGCTGCCGCGCCGGGCGACGATGAAGCGCCACGGCTGCGAGTTGTTGGCGGAAGGCGACCAGCGCGCCGCCTCGAGCGCCGACCGCAGTGCGGTCTCCTCGACGTCGGCGGTGGAATCGAAGGCGCGGGGGCTCCAGCGCTCGGCGAGCGCGGGCAGCAGCGGCGCGGACGTATCGGCGCCGCGCGTCGTGGTGTCGGCCAGGGTCACAGGGGGTCTCCTCGGTGGTACGTGATCGGTGAGAAAGTGACGGCTCCATTGCCGAGCTATAACCATGAAAACGCATAGGACGGCGCGGTATTCCCACCGGTCTTGTGTGAACAGAATGTGTCGCCGATGTAAAAGTTCGTAACATTCGCCGACGCCAGACCGGACCCCCGAGAGGGGTACAAAATCCGGGCATCCCGGGCGCGGCGGATGCGCGAGATCACAGACGCTGCACAGGTGGAGATCTGTCCTCCCATCGGCCATTCCGCCGTCGAGCAAGACTCGCAACTCTGAGCCGACGCGCTCTCCTGAGCGTGTCCGCACCTCTGCGGACACCGCTCGACGGGGGACGATCCGACACGCCGTGATGTCCGCCATGTACCCCACTTGCGGGTCGCCCGGACCCCCACGTAGAACTGTCACCACCCGAACTCGACCAGATCCCCAGCGCTGCGGATGCCGCCCCCACGACAACCCACCTGTGAGAGGTCCCGCCGTGTTCATCTTCCTGCTGCAGATCCGCCACATGCTCGGCGGGCATCCTGGAGTTCTATCTCTTCGCCATCTACTCCGCCCTGATCTGGGTCATCTGGATCGTCAAAGTCCTGATGTCCCGTCGCTACCGGCAGTACACCGGCGAGTTCCACGGCACGACCAGCGTCGTCGTCCCCGTGGTGGACGAACCGCTCGACCTGTTCCGCGACGTGCTCGGCCGCATGGTCGAGCAGAAGCCGGGCGAGATCATCGTCGTCATCAACGGCGCCCCCAACCCCGAGCTCGCCGAGGTGTGCGAGGAGTTCGCGCCGCTGGTGCGCTGGGTGCACACGCCCATCCCGGGCAAGCGCAACGCCGTCATGATCGGGACGAAGATGTCGACCGGCGAGATCACGGTGCTGGTGGACTCCGACACGATCTGGACCGAGGGCACCCTCGCCGAGCTCGTGAAGCCGTTCGCCGACGAGCGCGTGGGCGGCGTCACCACCAAGCAGCGCATCCTGGAGCCGACCCGCAGCTGGATCACCCGCTGGGCGGACTGGCTGGAGAACTCCCGGGCCCTGTACTCGATGCCCGCTCAGAGCGTCGTCGGGCAGATCGGCTGCCTCCCGGGCCGTACCATCGCCTTCCGTCGCTCGATCCTGATGCGCGTCATGGACAAGTTCATGACCGAGAAGTTCCTCGGCGTGTTCCTCGAGGTCTCCGACGACCGGACGCTGACGAACCTCACGCTCAAGGAGGGCTACCGCACCGTCTACCAGCACACGAGCCTCGTCTATACGGACGCCCCGCTCAAGGTGAAGAAGCTGTTCAAGCAGCAGCTCCGCTGGGCGCGCGGCAGCCAGTACAACACGCTCCGCATGCTGCCGTGGATGCTCGGCCATGCCCCGGTTCTCGCGTTCTTCTTCGTGATGGACATCATCCTGCCGTTCATGCTGGCGGGCGTCATCGGCGGCTGGATCTACCGGTCGATTACCGGCGGCGGCTACAACTTCTACGAGGGCTTCCTGAAGTCCTACGGGATCGAGGGCGGCATCCTCACCGTCGTCGCCCTGATGGTCGCATCGTCCGTGATCAGCATGTCGATCCGCCAGATCCGGCACCTGTCCGAGAAGCCGAGCGACTTCTTCCGCCTGCCGATCTTCATCATCGTGTCGACCTTCTTCCTGATGCCGATCCGGCTCATCGGGTTCTTCCGGATGGCGCACGCGAGTGGATGGGGCACCCGAGCAGGCGCCTACGCCGGCGGCCCCGGCGAGATCAGCTCCGAGGAGGAGATCGCCCAGCACGCGACGACCGCGACCCCGTCGGGGCACCAGTCGCCTGCGCTGCCCGACTCCGTGGGCGGAGTGACCACCGCGACCGCGCTCGCCACCCGCACCCAGCTCGCTACCCGCGCCGAGGTGAAGGCAGCAGCCGTCGCCGCTCCCGCGCCCCGCCCGGCCAAGACCAACCGCCGCCGCCTCAACCCCTACGCGGCCATCCCCTACCTGATCGGAATCGCGATCCTGACCCTGGAGGCTCTCTTCCTTGTCTAGCCAGACCGCCCCCTCCAAGACCGCCGCCTGGTGGTCCGAGTCCAAATCCCGCTCGCAGGCGACCGCCGCAGCCGCCATCGTCCTGACGGCCGTGCTCGTCGGCATCTCGGCCTACGTCTGGGTCTCGCCGACCGGCGCCCCCTGCGGAAGGCCGTCGACCAGGCGGCCGTCTCCGTCACGCCGTTCGCGGCCCAGAACGTCGAGCTCAAGAAGAACCTCGACCGCGCCACCGAGACCATCGCCTCGCAGAAGGGCAAGCTCACCGCGATGGAGAAGGCGTCCCTCGCGGCGCAGGCGTCGGCCGCCAAGCAGCTCGCCGTCGCCCAGCAGAAGGCTTCGGCCGCGGAGGGGAAGCTCGCCAGCGTTCAGGCCCAGCTCTCGGCCGCGCAGGCCAAGGGCAGCACCGGTTCGTCGGCCTCCGCGGCCGGCAGCGGCACGGCGGGCGGCACGGGAACCTCGGGCGGTGGCTCGGGTTCCGGCTCCGGAACCGTGGCAGCTCCGATCACCGCGCCGGCTCGCGCCGACCTCCTCAACCCGTCCAAGCGCTACTTCGGCATGTACACCGAGCAGGCCCCGTTCAACTGGGCCACCTTCGACGCCACGAGCACGAAGGTCGGGGTGTCGCCGAACGTGGTGGGCTACTTCAGCGGCTGGGACGAGAACTTCCGCGCCAACGCGGTCACCCGCGCCTGGCAGCAGGGCCAGCTCCCGATGATGACCTGGGAGTCCCGCCCGATCGACGCAGGGAACGACCAGGTGGACGCACCCGCCTACTCGCTGCCCAACATCATCCGCGGGGACTTCGACTCCTACCTGCACCAGTACGCGAAGGACGTCGTGGCGACCGGCCTTCCTCTCGCCATCCGTCTCGACCACGAGATGAACGGCGTCTGGTACCCGTGGGCGGAGACCGACGGCAAGGGCAACTCGATCAACGGCAACAACGTGGGCGACTACGTGACCATGTGGCGCCACGTGCACGACATCTTCCAGGCGGAGGGCGCCAACAACCTCGTCATGTGGGTCTGGGCGCCGAACATCGTCAACAACCTGCCGGCCACGCACAAGGCGCCGGGATTCCTGGAATCGCTCTACCCGGGCGACGAGTACGTCGACTGGGTGGGACTGTCGGGCTACCTGCGGCCGCCCTACAAGGCGGACAACAACTTCACATTCGACTACACGTTCAAGGCCAGCCTGGACAAGCTGCGGTCGATCACCAAGAAGCCGATCATGCTGGCCGAGACCGGGGCGTCGGAGACCGAAGGGCACAAGGCGGCCTGGATCAACTCCTTCTTCGACGCCTTGGCGAAGCCCGAGAACAGCGATGTCATCGGCTTCGCGTGGTTCAACCTGGCGGTGACCAGCTATGTGGAGGGCGTCCGCGCCACGAACGACTGGCGCATCGACTCCCGGGCGGACTCCCTCTCCGCGTTCATCACGGGCCTCACCCGCCCGGAGGACGACTTCGCCCTCACCCCCGCTCCCTGAACTCCGACCGCACAGAAAGGACGATCATCATGACCGCTCCCAAGAAGACCAAGGACCAGCCCGCTCCGCGCATCAGCGTCATCGGCACCGGCTACCTCGGCGCCACGCACGCCGCCGCCATGGCCGAGCTCGGCTTCGACGTCGTCGGCGTCGACACCGACCCCCGCAAGGTGGAGGAGCTGAAGGAGGGACGCGCGCCCTTCTTCGAGCCGGGGCTGCCCGAGCTCATCCGCCGCAACGTCGCCGCCGGCCGGCTGACGTTCACCACCGACCTGGCGGAGGCGGTCGCCGTCTCCGACGTCCACTTCATCTGCGTCGGCACGCCGCAGCAGTCCGGTTCCTTCGCCGCCAACCTCTCGTACGTGGAGGCGGCGGCCCGGGGGATCGCCGAGAACCTGACGCACGACGGCCTGATCGTCGGCAAATCCACCGTCCCGGTCGGCACCGGCGCCCGGCTCCGCGCGATCGTCGCGGATGCGGTGCCGGCCGGGATCGACGTCGAGCTCGTCTGGAACCCCGAGTTCCTGCGCGAGGGCAAGGCGGTCGAGGACACGCTCTCGCCCGACCGCCTCGTGTTCGGCGGAACGTCGGCCAAGGCCGAGGCCACCCTCCGCCGCATCTACGAGAAGCCGATCGCGGAGGGCTCGCCGGTCCTCGTCGCCGACCTGCCGACCGCCGAGCTCGTCAAGGTCAGCGCGAACGCGTTCCTCGCGACCAAGATCTCGTTCATCAACGCGATCGCCGAGGTCTGCGACGCGGCAGGGGCGGATGTGTCCCTCCTGGCCGACGCCCTCGGGCACGACAAGCGCATCGGGCGGCAGTTCCTCAACGCCGGCCTCGGCTTCGGCGGCGGCTGCCTCCCGAAGGACATCCGGGCGCTCATGCACCGCTCGAACGAGCTCGGCGCGCACGGCGCTGTCGGCCTGCTCCAGCAGGTGGACGAGATCAACATGGGCCGCCGCCAGCGGGTCATCGACCTGGCGCTGAAGGCGCTCGGCGGCTCGGTGCTCAATCGCCGGATCGGCGTGCTCGGAGCCGCGTTCAAGCCGCACACGGATGACGTCCGCGACTCGCCCGCGCTCAACGTCGCGGCCGCCCTGCACCTGCGCGGCGCGCAGGTCGTGGTCTACGACCCGCAGGCCCGCGAGACCGCGCAGCGGCTGTTCCCGACCCTCGGCTACGCCGACTCGATGGAGGAGGCCCTGACCGGCGCCGACCTGACGGTCGTGCTCACCGAGTGGGACGAGTTCACCACGGCGGACCCGGCGGCGCTCGCCGCCATCGTGCGCGGCCGCTCCGTCATCGACGGCCGCAACTGCCTCGACGCCGCCGCCTGGAACCACGCGGGCTGGAGCGTCTACGCCATGGGCACGCTGCCCGAGGGCGCTCCGCTCGCGGACGACCTCGCCGCGCTCGCGCCCGCTCTCTGATCCGCCGAACGCCGAACTCCAGGAGGAGAACATGACCAGCTACGTGACGAAAGCCGTCATCCCCGCGGCGGGACTCGGCACCCGCTTCCTGCCCGCCACCAAGGCGATGCCGAAGGAGATGCTTCCGGTCGTCGACAAGCCGGCCATCCAGTACGTCGTCGAGGAGGCCGTCACCTCCGGCCTCCACGACGTGCTGCTGATCACCGGCCGCAACAAGAACGCGCTCGAGAACCACTTCGACCGCAACGCCGAGCTGGAGGATGCGCTGGCCAAGAAGGGCGACCAGGACAAGCTCAACAAGGTCAGCTACTCCACCTCGCTCGCGGACATGCACTACGTGCGGCAGGGCGATCCGAAGGGGCTGGGCCACGCTGTCCTGCGCGCCAAGATGCACATCGGGCACGAGCCGTTCGCGGTGCTGCTCGGTGACGACATCATCGACGCCCGCGACCCGCTGCTCTCCCGGATGCTGGAGGTGCAGCACGCGCTGAACACCACCGTCGTCGCCCTGATGGAGGTGCCGCCGGAGTCCATCCACCTCTACGGCGCCGCCGCGGTGGTCGAGACGGACGATGACGACGTGGTGCGCATCACCGGCCTGGTCGAGAAGCCGAGCCGCGAGAACGCGCCGTCGAACTACGCCGTGATCGGCCGGTACGTGCTGCGGCCGGAGATCTTCGACATCCTCGAGAAGACGGAGCCGGGCAAGGGCGGCGAGATCCAGCTGACGGATGCGCTGCAGGGCTCGCGACCGCGCCGGCCTGGACCGGCGGCGTGCACGGCGTCATCTTCCGGGGACGCCGCTACGACACGGGCGACCGGCTCGACTACCTCAAGGCGATCGTGCAGATGGCGGTCGCCCGCGAAGACCTCGGCCCCGAGCTGCTGCCGTGGCTGAAGGAGTTCGCGACGACGGCGGGACCGGCCGAGACCGCGCCCATCCCGACCTTCCCCGCGCTGACGCCCGCGGCGACCGCCGCCCCGGCCCCCAAGCCGGTCGTGGTCAAGCCGGCCGCGGTCAAGCCGAAGCCGGCCAAGCCCGAGCTTGAGCTGGCCGCCGCCTCCGGCGCCTGACCCGGCCCACCGACCGGTCCCGACACGCCGTCATGCCCGACCGCATGACGGCGTGTCGGGACCACTCGTTTCGGCGGGCAGGTGTCAGTCGAGGCCGAGACGCTTGAGGGTGTGCTCCTCGGAGTGCCCCGGCTCGGTCTCGATCTCGTCGATCGCGATCGGAATGCTGGGGCCGACGGCCAGCCAGACGAACCCGTCGCGATGGACCAGCGGGACGAGGTCCGTCGTCCCGTCGCGGAGGATCGTCCGCACGCGCTTGAGCAGGGCGTAGCCCTCCGACGGCTTCGTCACGTACGTCTTCCGGCGGTAGTGGATGACGTGGGCGACGGTCTTCGCACTGAGCCCGGCCACCTCCGCGTCGGTCAGTCCCTCGCCCGTGGGGCCTCGGGTGTCGGTGTCGGTCATGGGTCGCACGGTACGCCGAGTCCGCTACCGTCGACAGGTGGACCTCCCCGACCCTGCCGCCCTCGACCGCCTCGCCGATCGCGGCTGGCCGGCGCTCGAACGCGAAGCTCTGCAGGGCTGGACGCTGCGTGCCTCCGCTGGCGTCACCAATCGCGCCAACTCGGTGCTGACCGCCGGCGATGTCGAGGATGTCGCGACCGCCGTGGCGGACGCCGAACGCTGGTACGCCGCACGCTCCCTCCCGGCGGTGTTCCAGACCAGCCCCGCGTCACCGGTCTCGCTCGCGGACGTGCTGGCCGCCCGCGGTTACCGCGAGCACTCGACCACCGACATCCTCGTGGCCGACCGCGCCGAGGTCGCCGAAGGCTGGACGGAGGCGGTCGCCGTCCGTGTCGCCGAGTCCCCGAGCGCCGCGTGGCTGGACACGTGGTGGTCGGTCGACGGACGCGGCGGCGCGGTCGAGCGCGAGGTGGCGCGTCGCATCCTCACGGGCGGCCGGGCGCTGTATGCGTCGCACGGCGATCCCTCTGCCCCGGATGCCGTCGCCCGCCTTGCCCTCGTGGGGGAGTGGGGAGGCCTGTACGCCGTCGCGACGCGTCCGGAGGCGCGCCGCCGCGGGCTCGCCCGCGACCTCGCCCGGGCGCTGGCCCACGCCGCCTCCGCGCACGGTGTCACCGCGCTCTGGCTGCAGGTCGTCGCCGAGAACGCCGCGGCCCACGCGCTGTACGCGTCGCTCGGGTTCCGCCGGGCGTCCGGCTACTCCTACTGGTCGCGCAGCTGAGAGGCGATCGGCCGCCTCAGGCGCCGAAGATCGCGCGCAGCTGCTCGATCGGCGCCTTGGGGCGCCGGTCCTCGAACACCAGGCCGTTGGTCTCCTGGCCGGTGTCGGCGAGCTGCGTGTAGCAGTAGCCGGCCAGCGGCGCTGCGGCCCGCACGGCGCCGACCAGCGCGCGCAGCCGCTCGATCAGGTCCTCCTGGCTCGTCGCGGTGGAGTAGCCCCAGGCGTCCTCCGGACCGTTCTCGGTGTACGAGATGCCGCCGAACTCGGTCAGCATCAGCGGCGCGTCCGTCCGCTGGGCCGCGTCCACGATGAGCCGGCGACCGGGGAGGGTGAACGTCGCATCCAGGATGCCCTCGAGCGTCGCGTACCGCTCCGCCACTCGCGCGGCGTCGTGGTCGTAGTCGTGGATCGACAGGATGTCGGACTCCGCGTGCTCCCAGCCGTCGTTCGAGATGACCGGACGAGTCGGGTCGACGGTCTTCGTCAGGTGCACGAGCGCCTTCGCGTACGACACCATCCGCGGATCGTGCGCGAGGTGCTGCACGCCCCAGCTCTCGTTGAGCGGCACCCACGTGACGATCGAGGGATGCGACCGGTCGCGGTCCAGGATCGCGGACCACTCGGCGACGCTGCGGCGCACCGCCTCCGGGCTGAACGCGTACGCGGCCGGCGCCTCGCCCCAGACCAGCAGCCCGAGTTTGTCGGCCCAGAACAGGAAGCGCGGGTCCTCGTACTTCTGGTGCAGGCGGGTCGCGTTGAATCCGAGGTCGAGGATGAGCTGCGCCTCGGCGCGCAGGGCGTCGGCGCTGGGCGCTGCCGAGTGCGAGCCGGGCCAGTAGCCCTGGTTTAGTACTGACCGCACGTAGAAGGGCCGGTCGTTGAGCAGGAACCGCCCTCCTTCGACGGCGGCCGAGCGCAGCCCGAAGTACGAGCTCACCACGTCGGAGGAGTGCTCCGGCGCCTGCAGCACAACCGTGGCGTCGAGCAGCGTCGGGTGCGCGGGCGACCAGAGGAGTTCTTCGTACGCCTGCCCGTTGCTCTGCCGGTGGATGCGGAACGGGATCTCGACCTCACGACCCGAGACGCTTGTCTCCACCGTGGCGAGGGGTTCGGAGCCCAGCGCGACCGAGATGCGCACGGTCGCGCCCGCGGGGGCCGGGCGGCTCAGCCGGAGCTGCGCCGTCACCTCACCGGCGGGAACGTCGACCACCCAGTGCAGCTGCTCGATGCGGGCCTCGGGCACGGCCTCGATCCACACCGGCTGCCAGATGCCGGTCGTCCGGTGGTACCAGATCGAGTGCGGGTGGTGGCGCCAGTCCTGCTTGCCGCGCGGCTGCGCGACGTCGGCCGGGTCGTCCTCGGCGCGCACGGTGATCGAGAAATCGGCGTCGCCCACGAGGTCGGTGATGTCGAGCGAGAAGGGCGTCGAACCGCCCTCGTGCGTTCCGGCCGAGCGGCCGTCCACCCACACCTCGCAGGCGTGGTCGACCGCGCCGAGGTTCAGGAGGATGCGCTCCCCGGCGGGCACCTCGTCCCGCAGCACGGTGCGCTGGTACCAGACCACCGGATGGAACCCCGTGTCTCCGACGCCGGACGCCTCCGACTCGAACGGGAAGGGCACCTGGATGACGTTCGCCAGCGCGCCGCCCGACTCCCAGTGCTCGCGCCGGCCGCGGTCGTCGTCGTCGAAGGCGAAGGTCCAGGGACCGGACAGGTCGAGCCATCCGGCCCGGACGAGCTGCGGCCGGGGGTAGCGGCCGTCCTGCGCGGTAGCCGCGGCGACGGGGTGTTCCTGCGTGAGCATCCACCCAGCATGCACGATCCGTGCAGCGCTGTAAAGTCGCTTCTCGCCACGATCAGGTGCGGGCGGGCGCGCTCTCACGGGTGACGAGCGAGAAGGGCGCGAGTTCGTGCCGTCCCATCCCGTCGAAGCCGGAGACCCGCTCCAGCAGCATCTCCACCGCGCGCGACGCCAGGCCGCGCATGTCGGGCGCGATCGTCGTCAACGACGGGTAGGTGACCGCCGTCATCGGCGTGTTGTCCCATCCGGTGATCGCGACGTCTTCCGGCACGTGGAAGTCGCGCTCCTGCAGGGCGCGCAGCGCGCCGATCGCCGCGAGGTCGTCGCGGCAGACCAGCCCGTCGAAGCGCAGGCCGCGGTCGATCGCGGCACCGACCGCGCGCACCGCGTTCCCCGCGGAGACGGAGACGCTGGGGATCAGCAGCTCCGGGTCCGGGGTGAGTCCCGCGTCCTCCAGCGCCTGCTGGTAGCCGGTGATGCGCAGCTTGGAGGTGCGCGTCGTGCGGGTGCTCTCGTGCCCGACGAAGGCGATGCGGCGCCGACCGTTCGCGATCAGGTGCTCGGTCGCCACGCGGGCCGCCTCCACGTTGTCGATCATGATGCGGTCGAGCGTCAGCGGGGCGGCGTTCTCGCCGAGCACGACGACCGGGATGTCGGTGCGCGTCTGGGCGAGTTCGGCCGAGTTCATCACGCTCGGCTGGAAGATCATGCCGTCCACCAGGCCCGACTCGCCGGCGGACACGACGGCGCGCTCGCCCTCGATCGTGCCCTCGGTCTGCTCGAGCAGGACGCGGTAGCCGCGCCGCTCCGCCTCGTCGGCGACGACCCGCGCGAGTTCGGCGAAGTACGGCAGGGTCACGTCCGCGAAGGCGAGCGCCAGCAGACCCGTGCGGCCGGTCGCCAGGCGGCGTCCCATGATGTTCGGCCGGTAGCCGAGCTCGTCGATCGCCCGCTGCACCTTCTCGCGCATCTGCGGGCTGACGTGGGGGTAGTTCCGGACGACGTTCGAGACGGTCTTCATCGAGACGCCGGCGTGTTCTGCCACGTCCTGAAGCCTGACCGCCATCAGACCGTCCCCTTTCGCCGCCGCGGACCCGGTGTCCGTCGGGTCACTCTACAACGCACCGCCCATTCCGGTCTGCACCGGGTTGACACCGGATATCCAGCGCTGTAAATTCGCCAGACATGCCGAGTGTACGGCTCAAGCACCCCCGATCACGCACAGGCATCAGCATCAAGACCGCGTGAACGGCTCACTCAAGGGAGAGATCACATGAAGAAGCGATTCGCGGCACGCGCGATCGCCGTGGCGGTGACGGCGGGCCTCGGGCTCGCGCTGACCGCCTGCGGAAGCAGCGCCGGTTCGGGAGGAGCCCAGGTCGCCTCCGGCGACTACACCGGCCCGAAGGTCAACATCAGCTTCTGGAACGGCTGGACGGGCGGAGCAGCCCCCGTGCTCGTTCCGAAGCTGGTCGACAAGTTCAACTCCGAGCACAAGAACATCGTCGTCAAGGACGTCCCGATGGAGTGGGCCGACATCGCCCGCAAGATGCCGCTCGCCGTCAAGGCCGGCAAGGGCCCCGACGTCGCCGTCGGTCACGGCGACGACATCGCCACGTACGCCGCCCAGGGTCTCGTGCTCAAGGCCGACGACATCGTGAAGTCCCTCGGCTACAAGGCGAGCGACTTCCCGGAGGGCCTGCTCGACGCCGGCAAGTACAACAACGCGCAGTACGCGGTCCCGTGGAGCGTCACGCCGCTCGGCCTGTACGTCAACAAGGACGTGCTGAAGTCGGCGGGCGTCGAGTCCATCCCGACCGACAAGGCGGGTTACCTCGCGGCGCTCGACAAGCTGAAGGCGGCGGGCGTCCAGGGTGAGTGGGTCGACGGCTACGTCTTCACCGGAACCTTCGAGTTCGAGAGCCTGCTGTGGCAGTACGGCGGCGACCTGTTCGACAAGGGCGCCACGAAGGCCACCTTCAACTCCGACGCCGGCGTCAAGGCGCTGACCTGGATGACCGACCTGATCAAGAAGGGCTACAGCCCGGCCGACGTGGCCCAGGACGGCAACATCAACGCCCTCATCGCCGGCAAGACGGCGTTCAACTGGAACGGCGTCTGGCAGACCACCAACACGGCGTTCGACAAGCTGCAGTGGCAGGCCACGGCCGTCCCGCAGATCGGCGACGAGAAGGCCGTCTGGTCCTCGTCCACCCACTGGATGTTCATGAACAACAAGGGTCAGGACAAGAACAAGACCGCCGCCGCCGCGACGTTCGTCAAGTGGATGAACGACAACTCGGCCGACTGGCCCAAGACCGGTGAGCTCCCCGCCAAGAACTCGGTCCGCAACGACCCGAAGCTGGTGCAGGACTACCCGAACCTCAAGCCGTTCCTCGACGAGCTGCCCTACGCCCACTACGAGCCGATCGCGGCGGGCATCACCACGGTGGAGGCCACCATCACCACCGCGGTGAACGAGGCCGTCACCGGCAAGAAGGACCCGAAGCAGGCGCTGGACGACGCGGCCGCCAAGGCCGACACCCTGCTGAAGCAGAACAAAGAGAAGTACGGTGACTGAGACCGCTTCGATCGTGGCGCCCCGGGAGACCGGGGCGCCACGCCCGTCCCGTTCGGGCCGGAAGTCCGGCCGGCGGCCGGGTGCGCCTCGCCGCACCGGCGTCGCGTACCTGTTCCTCGCACCGTTCCTGGTGCTCTTCCTGGTGTTCGTGCTGGCCCCGGCCGTCTTCGGCCTGTGGATCAGCCTGACCAACTGGAGCCCGTTCCGGGTCAACCAGAAGTTCATCGGCCTCCAGAACTACATCGACCTCTTCACGCCGGGGAGCGCCACCTCCGGCGACTTCTGGCAGTCGATGCTGGCCACCCTCATCTTCACGGTCTGCAGCGTCCCCTTCCTGCTGATCATCCCGCTCCTCGTCGCCGTGCTGCTCAACCAGAGGATCCGCGCGGGGTCGTTCTTCCGCGGCATCTTCTTCGCGCCCTACGTGCTCGGCGTCGCCGTCATCGGCGTGATCTGGAAGTACCTGCTCGACACCCAGTCGGGCATCGTCAACCATCTGCTCGGGATGATCGGCCTGCCCGACAACATCCCGTGGACGGTGGATGTGCCGTGGGCCTGGGTGAGCCTCGTCGGCGTCACCGTGTGGTGGACGATGGGGTTCAACACCGTGATCATCCTGGCCGGGCTCAAGGGCATCAGCGCCGACCTCTACGAGGCGGCCGCCCTCGACGGCGCCGGCGCCGTGCGGCAGTTCTTCAGCGTCACGCTGCCGGGGCTCCGCCCGGTCATGACCTTCGTGGTCACCATCACCATCCTGGCCAGCGCGAACATGTTCGGTCAGTCCTTCCTCATCACCAAGGGCGGACCGGGCAACCAGACGCGCACGGCGATCATGTACATCGCCGACCAGGGCCTCTCGCAGAACAACATGGCCGCGGCGTCCGCGATGAGCTATGTGCTCTTCGTCTTCCTCGCGATCATCAGCATCGTCAACTTCCGCCTGCAGCGGGAGCGGGCAGAGAAGAGCGCCTCATGACGACGACCGCTCCGCAGAACGAGACCGGCGCCACCGGGGCCGGCACCACCGGCTCCGACAACGCCGACGGCCGGGCCGTCCCCACACGCCGCAAGCCGACCACCCAGGCCGCGCTGCGCAAGAGCGTGCTGTACGCGGCGCTGATCGTGATCGCGCTGATCGTGATCCTGCCGCTGCTGTGGATCCTGCTGACGTCGTTCAAGACCGACGGCGACGCCATCCGCAACCCGTACAACGCGCTGCCGAACCCGTTCTCGATGGAGGCGTATGCGACCCTCGCGAGCGGCCAGCAGCCGGTGTTCCGCTGGTTCCTCAACAGCCTCGCCGCGGCGGCGCTGCAGACGGTGATCATCCTGGTGACCGCCTCCATGGCCGCCTACGCGCTGGCTCGCCTGGAGTTCTGGGGCAAGCGGATCGTCTTCGGGCTGATCGTCGCGACGCTGCTGGTTCCACCGGTGATCTTCCTGATCCCGAACTACCTCATCGTGCAGAACCTCGGGTGGCTCGACACGATCTGGGCGATCACCATCCCGGGCGCCGCGAGCGCGTTCGGCGTGTTCTTCCTGCGGCAGTTCTTCGTCGGCCTGCCGGCGGAGATCGAGGAGGCGGCGCGCATCGACGGTGCGGGCGACTTCCGCATCTTCCTGCAGATCGTGCTGCCGCTGGCGCGGCCCGCGCTCGCGACCCTCGCGGTGCTGAGCTTCCTCGCCAACTGGAACGACTTCCTGTGGCCCGTCTACGTGCTGCTCAGCCCGGAGAACCTGACGCTGCAGCCCGGTCTGTCCCAGCTGCAGGGCGCGTACTCCACGCACTACGCCATCGTCATGGCGGGCGCCGTGATCGCGTCGGTGCCGGTGCTCATCCTGTTCTTCTTCGCGCAGAAGCAGATCGTGGAGAGCGTCGCCACGAGCGGAGTCAAGGGATGACGGCCCGCCGGGCCGCCCTCGCGGCCGGCGTCGCAGCAGCACTCGCGGCCGGCCTCGTGGGCTGCTCGGCGGGGCCGTCGCCCGAGGCGTCGTCGACGCCCGAGGTCGCGCCGTTCCAGATCGACGGCGACTTCCCGGATCCCGGCGCACTCGTCGTCGGTGACCGCGTCTACGCGTACGCGACGAACACACCGGCCGCCAACGTCCAGGTCGCCACGTCCACGGACATGAAGACGTGGAAGGTCAGCGATCAGGACGCCTTACCCGAGCTGCCGTCCTGGGCCCTCCCCGGCAAGACGTGGGCGCCCGGGCCGGCGGAGCTCTCGGACGGCCGGTTCGCGCTCTACTTCACCGCGTCCGACGCCGCCAGCCGGTACCAGTGCGTCGGCGTCGCATTCGCCGACAAGCCCGAGGGGCCGTTCACGTCCACGGCCGACAAGCCGCTGGTGTGCCCGGTGGACGAAGGCGGCGCGATCGACGCGAGCGTCACGGCGGACGCCGACGGCCAGCGCTACCTGGTCTGGAAGAACGACGGCAACTGCTGCGGCTACGACACCTGGATCTACGCGCAGCCTCTCTCGGCCGACGGCGCCTCGCTGAGCGGCGAACCCACCCGGCTGATCAAGCAGACCGAGTCCTGGGAGGGCCACCTCGTGGAGGCTCCCGTTATCGTGCGGCACGACGACGAGTACGTGCTGCTCTACTCGGCCAACGACTACAGCAACTCCTCGTACGCCACCGGCGCCGCCACGGCGAAGAGCCTGCTCGGCCCGTACACGAAGGCGAAGAAGCCGCTGATCTCGACCGAGGGATCCGGCGGCCGCTACCTCGGCCCGGGCGGCGAAGACCTCATCACATTCCAGGGCAAGGACTGGATGCTGTTCCACTCCTGGGACGAGGCGTTCGCGTATCGCGGCATGCACGCGGTCCCTGTGACGTGGCGCGGCGGACTCCCGGAGCTCTCGAAGTGACCACCGTCGTGCGCGTGGACCGGCACTGGGGTCCCGTCTGGGGCGGCTACTTCGCCGACCCGTTCGTCCTCCGGCTCGCCGACGGCGGGTACGTCGCCTACGGCACCCATCCCGGCAGCGACGGAGACCGCGTGTTCGAGGCGTTGGTCTCGCCCGATCTGGAGCGCTGGGAGAGCGCGGGGCCGGTCCTCGAGCGCCTGCCGGCCGCGTTCGGCGAGGACTACTGGGCGCCCGAGGTCGCCGAGGCCGACGGCGCGTACTGGATGTACTACTCCGTCGGCCGGGGCATCGAGGGCCATCACATCCGGGTCGCGCGCGCCGAGGCTCCGACCGGCCCGTTCCAGGATGTCGGCGTCGACCTGACGCCCGACGAGGTCTTCGCGATCGACGCGCATCCCTTCCAGGATGCGGACGGCCGCCGCTACCTCTTCTTCGCTCGCGACGTGCTCGACCACGAGCGCCCGGGCACCCACCTCGCCGTCGCCCCGCTCGACGAGAGCATGACGGCGCTCACCGGACCGGTCGTCTCCGCCCTCGCGCCGAACGCCGACTGGCAGCTCTACGAGCGCGACCGCCTCATCCACGGCCGCCGCTTCGATTGGCACACTCTCGAGGGCCCGGCGGTGGTGGCCCGCGACGGTCGCTACTGGCTGACGTACTCCGGCGGCGCGTGGACCGGTCCCGGCTACGCGGTCGGCGTGGCCGTCGCCGACCATCCGCTCGGCCCGTGGTCGCACGTCGACCAGGCCGCCCTGCTGCGCAGCGGCGGCGACCTGCGCGGTCCCGGCCACAACTCGTTGACGACGGCGCCCGACGGCGGCGACATCATCGCGTTCCACTCCTGGAATGCGGAGCAGACCGCACGGCAGCTCCACCTCGGCGCCGTGACGTTCGACCAGCACTGAACCGGCAGAAGAAGGAAGCACATGAACGACGACGTTCCCCGCGTCACCCCGGCGCAGCCCGACACCATCGGCCTCGAGCCCGAGCTGCGGGAGGCGGTGACCGCCCTCTACACCGACGGCATCATCGGCAAGAAGGGCGCCTTCACCACCGAGTGGGCGGACCAGCTCCGTGAGGACATCGAGGTGGCCTTCGAGGAGGCGCTGAGCCGTCCCGGTGGCGCCGTCGGGCGAGGCACCAAGCGCTACTACGTCGAGATCCATCCCGAGCAGATGCGCGGCTGGGTCGAGCTCGTCGACCACCCGTGGGTGCGCGGCGTCTGCGAGGCCGTCCTCGGCCCGGACTACCAGATCGTCGAACTCGGCTTCGACGTGCCCGGCCCGGGCGCGAAGGACCAGCCCTGGCACCGCGACTTCCCGATGCCGGACGAGACCAAGGAGACCGGCCGGCTCACCTCGCTCGCCTTCAACCTGACCGCCGTCGACACCACCGAGGACATGGGTCCCTTCGAGATCGCGCCCGGCACCCAGTGGGACCTCCCCGAGGGCTTCGAGCACGAGATGTTCCCGGTGAAGGAGCTGTACCCGCGCTTCCTCGAGCGCGCGGTGCGCAAGTACCCGAACCGCGGCGACATCTCGGCCCGCTCGGCGCTCACCCTGCACCGCGGAACGCGGAACACCTCGCAGCTGTCGCGTCCCGTGCTCGTCCTCGGTGTGGACGCCCCCGGCGCCGGCAACGCCGAGCACCACGACATGGCCGTGACGCACGGGTTCTACGAGACGCTTCCGGATCGGGTGAAGGCGCACCTGGTGTGCCCGGTGGTGGACGAGCTCACGCCGATCACGCAGAAGCACACCATCGAGGGCCTGATGATGGGCGACGCGTAGGAGCCGTTTCACGGCTGCCGATTCGCCGTTAAACCGCGATGCCGGGCTGCGAGAAGACTAGGGTTCTTCTCACGGCCCGGCATACGTTCGGGGTTACTCCGGATGGATATTCGGGTTCCTCCGGGGCACTTCTGAGAATACACGAAAAGGCGCAGTCGTGTAGGTCGAATGGAGGACATTTTTGTACCCCGGTCCCACCCCAGTCTGAGGGGTAAGCGGGTTACGCGGCGGCCAGTTCCTGCTTGAGCGCGGCGACGAACGCGTCGATGTCCTCTTCGGTGGTGTCGAAGGAGCACATCCAGCGAACCTCGTTGTTGGCCGCATCCCAGTCGTAGAAGCGGAAATGCGAGCGCAGCCGGTCCGCGACGCCGGTCGGGAGGGTGGCGAAGACGCCGTTGGCCTGCGTGACCTGGCTGAAACCGACACCCTGGATGCTGCCGTCGGCGATGCCCGCCTCGAGCGCGGTCCGCAGCCGGGTCGCCATCGCGTTGGCGTGGCCGGCCGACCGCAGATAGAGGCCATCGGTGAGGAGCGCGATGAGCTGCGCGGAGATGAAGCGCATCTTCGACGCGAGCTGCATGTTGAGCTTTCGAAGGTAGATCAGTCCCTCCGACGCCTGCGGGTTGAGCACGACGACGGCCTCGCCGTAGAGCATGCCGTTCTTGGTGCCGCCGAAGCTGAGCACGTCGACGCCCGCGTCGGTGGTGAATGCCCGCAGCGGCAGGCCGAGCGTGGCCGCCGCGTTCGAGATTCGCGAGCCGTCCATGTGCAGCTTCATGCCGTGCTTGTGGGCGTGGTCGGCGATCGCGCGGATCTCCCCGACCGTGTACGCGGTGCCGAGCTCGGTGGTCTGCGTGATCGAGACGACCAGAGGCTGTGCGCGGTGCTCGTCGCCCCATCCCCACGCCTCGCGGTCGATCAGCTCGGGCGTGAGCTTGCCGTCCGGCGTCTCGACCGTGAGCAGCTTGATGCCGGCGACCTTCTCCGGCGCACCCGCCTCGTCGGTGTTGATGTGCGCCGTCTTGGCGCAGATGACCGCACCCCAGCGAGGCAGCATCGACTGCAGCCCGACCACGTTGGCGCCGGTGCCGTTGAAGACCGGGAAGACCTGCACGCCCTCACCGAAGTGCTCGGCGAAGACCTCGTGCAGGCGGGCCGTGTAGACGTCCTCGCCGTACGCGATCTGGTGGCCGTTGTTGGCCGCCGCGATGGCGTCGAGGATTTCGGGATGCACGCCCGCGTAGTTGTCGGAGGCGAAGCCGCGGAGGGTGAGGTCGTGGAGTTGAAGCGTCACTGCTCCATCCTCTCAGGCGTGAGCGGGATGCGGCGCCCGTTGACCGCCTCGGCATCGGCCGACCAGAGGGCGACGACCTCCTCGCCCAGCCGGTCCTCGAGTCCGTCGAGCGACTTGACGACGAACACCGTCGCGGCCGACTGCGGCGCCTGCTTGGCGAAGCCCTGTGCGACCGCGCGCGTCCACGCATCGGCGGCGGCCTTCGCCGCGGCGTAGTTCGCGCCGCCCGCGAGCGGCTTGTCGACGGCAGTGGACGACACGATCGCCAGACGCCCGGCAGGCGAGGCGACCAGGTCGTCGTAGAAGACGCGGGTGGTGTTGCGCAGGGTGCGGAAGGCGCGGTCGAAGAAGTCCCAGTCCTCGTCGGACTGGCCCGCGATCCCGCCGCCGCCGCGCCATCCGCCGACGAGGTGGATGAGTCCGTCGAGGTCGCCGAACTTCAGGTGGACGTGCATGCCCAGCTCGGCCACCGCATCCCGGTCGGCGAGGTCGCATGCCCGGACGTCGACGCCCGGCACCGCTGCCGCGAGGGCATCCAGCTTCTCCTGGCTGGTGCCGACGGCGAGCACGCGCGCGCCGGCCGCGAGGAGCGCCCGCGCGACGGCCTCGCCGGACGCGCTCGTGGCGCCGGCGATCAGGACAAGGCGGCCGGCGACGCCGGACGGCCCGGCCTCCGAGGAGGTCCGGGCCGCCGGGTCGGCCGCCGAGCGGGGCTCAGCGGCGTCGGTCATGCCGCGTCCGTCGTGCCGGTGATGCCGGCGGTGGACTCGATTACGCCCGCCATCTTCTTGTTGAGCGCTTCGTAGAACATCGAGAGCGGGAACTCGTCGTCCAGCACCTGGTCGGTGTAGCCCTTCGGGGCGCCGGACAGCACCTCGTCCGACAGCCCGCGCGCCCAGTTGGACGCAGGGTGCGGGGTGAGGGTCTGGGTCAGCATCTCGTAGGCGGCGAGCCAGTGCGCGACCTTCGGGCGGTCGATCGAGCGCCAGTAGAGCTCGTTGATCTGGTCGCTCAGGGCGACGACCACATCCGGGACGTTCTCCCAGTCGATGGTGAGCTGGGTGTCGGTCCAGTGCAGGACGTCGTGCTGGTGCATCCACGCGAACAGCAGCTGCCCGCCGAGCCCGTCGTAGTTGCGCACACGGCTGCCGGTGATCGCGAAGCGGAAGATCCGGTCGAAGATCACCGCGTACTGCACCAGGTGGGCGTGGTCGCGGATGGCGCGCTGCTCGTCCGAGAGCTCCGCATCCGGCAGCGCACTGAGCTCGCGCTCCAGCTTCACCGACTCGCGGAACGCGGTCAGGTCGCACCGCAGCTCCTCCAGCGAGTAGAGGAAGAACGGCATCCGCTGCTTGATCATGAACGGGTCGAACGGCAGGTCGCCGCGCATGTGGCTGCGGTCGTGGATGATGTCCCACATCACGAAGGTCTCCTCCGTGAGGTGCTGGTCGTCCAGCATCGCGGCCGCGTCGTCCGGCAGCTCCAGCTTGGTGATCTCGGCGGCGGCGCGCACCACGCGGCGGTAGCGCGCGGCCTCGCGATCCTGGAAGATCGCGCCCCACGTGAACTGCGGGATCTCGCGCATGGCGACCGTTTCGGGGAACAGCACGGCCGAGTTGGTGTCGTAGCCGGGGGTGAAGTCGACGAAGCGCAGGGCGACGAACAGCTTGTTTCCGTAGTCGCCGGCCTCGAGCTCGGCGATGAAGTCCGGCCAGATGACCTCGACCAGCAGCGCCTCGACAAAGCGGTTCGGGCTGCCGTTCTGCGTGTACATCGGGAACACGACCAGGTGGCCGAGCCCGTCCACGCGGTGCTGCTGCGGCTGGAACTCGTTCAGCGAGTCGAGGAAGTCCGGGACGCCGAAGCCCTCGTCCGCCCACCGGGCGAAGTCGCGCTGCAGGGCGGCGAGGTAGGACGCGTCGTGCGGGAACGCCGGTGCGAGTGCGGCGATCGAGTCGACGATGGTGCGGACGCGCTCGGCGGCGGCCGGGCGGTCGGACTCCTGCTCGACGGAGCCGTCCTTCACCTGCAGCGCCTGCAGAGCGACGGCCGCCTCCTTCAGGCGCAGCCAGGCGGGGTCGTTCGCGACCTCGCGGACCGGGCGGCCGTCCTCGACGACCTCGGGCTCTCCGACAATCGCATCTGCAGTGTAGTTCTGGACGAAATTGGACATGACGAACCTCCCGTCGCTGGTCGGCCGCTCGCACGCGGCAGGTGAGTGGATGTGACGAGCCTATCCGGGGATCGCAAGCGTTTTGTTGTCCATTTCGGCGGAAAACTGCGCTCAGTGCGCGCAGGACGCAGGGAATCGCTACTGGCCGTAGCATCCCCTTATGGATGTGATTGTCGAGCCTGCGGTGGCGGCCGACGTCCCCGCGATCGAGGCGCTGGTGCGCGAGGCGTACGAACCGTACGTCGCCCGGATCGGCCGGGAGCCCGGTCCACTGCTCGAGGACTACGCCGCCGTGGTGGTCGACGGACGCGCGCTGGTCGCCCGGCGGGATGGGGCCGTCGTGGGCCTGCTCATCAGCTCCGTGCAGCCCGACCACGTCCTCGTCGAGAACGTGGCCGTCGCGGCGAGCGAACGCGGCACGGGGCTCGGCACGCGTCTGCTTGCGATCGCCGACGAGCAGGCGCGTGCGAACGGCGTCGGGGAGGTGCGGCTGTACACGCACGAGAAGATGACCGAGAACCTGGCGTATTACCCGCGCCGAGGCTTCGTCGAGACCGACCGCCGTACGGAGAACGGCTTCTCGCGAGTGTTCTTCACCCGCGTCGTCCCTCCAGAGGTCTGACGCCCGTCCGATCGCTACCCACACGGCCTACGGTGGTGGCATGGACGCCGACGCCTCACGACCCCTGCCGCCCTTCGACGAGCTCGTCAGGATCGGCGAGGAGGCCGACATCTCGGGGTGGGACTTCTCGTGGCTGGACGGCCGTGCGACCGAGGAGCGGCCGCCGTGGGGGTACGCGCGCCTGTTAGCCGAGCGTCTGGCGGTCGCGCGCGCGTCGCTCGACGTCCATACCGGCGGTGGCGAGGTGCTGGCGCAGGCGGCGGCCTTCCCGCCGACCGCCGTCGCGACCGAGTCGTGGCCGCCCAACGTCGAGAAGGCCACGCGGCTCCTGCACCCTCGCGGTGTCGTGGTGGTGGCCGATCCGGACGAACCACCCCTGCCGTTCGCCGATCGCGCCTTCGACCTCGTGACCAGCCGCCATCCCGCCACAGTCTGGTGGGACGAGCTGTACCGTGTGCTGGCGCCGGGCGGGACCTACTTCGCGCAGCACGTCGGGCCGTCCAGCGCGTTCGAGCTCATCGAGTTCTTCCTCGGACCGCTTCCGGAGGCGCGGCGCGGTCGCCACCACGATGACGAGGTCGCCGCAGCACGCGCGGCGGGTTTCGAGCTGGTCGACCTGCGCACCGCGCGCACCCGGATCGAGCTCTTGGACATCGCCGCCGTCGTGTACCTGCTGCGCAAGGTGATCTGGTGGGTGCCCGGATTCACGGTCGACGCCTATCGGGACCGGCTGCGCGACCTGGATGCCGTGATCCGCCGCGATGGCGTGTTCGTCGCCCATTCGAGCCGTCACCTGCTGGAGTTGCGCCGGCCCTGATCCCGCCCAGCGCACGCGCCTGCGATGATGGACGCATGTCGAGAACGGTCCGCGGCGCACGCGTCCTCATCACCGGGGCGGCCTCCGGGATGGGTCGGCTGTACGCCGAACGCGCCGTGCTCGAGGGGGCGCGCTCGGTCATCCTGTGGGACCGCGACGAGGCGGCGCTCATGGAGCTGACGCACCGGCTGCGCCGCGAGGTGCTGGCCGGGCGCACCGCCGCCGCGTGGGGCGCGCCGCAGGGATCGCCGAGCTCGGCGGCCGGGCGGCCCACCACGAGCGTTCTCCCGTACGTGGTCGACCTCTCCGAGCTGGGCGCGATCGCGCAGAGCGCGCAGGCCGTCCGCAAGGAGGTCGGCGGCGTCGACGTGCTGATCAACAACGCCGGAATCGTCCGCGGCAAGTACTTCTGGGAGCACGACAACGGCGACGACACCCGCCCGACCATGCAGGTCAATGCGCTCGCGCCGATGTACGTCACCCGTGAGTTCCTGCCCGGGATGCAGCGGAGCGTCCGCGAGTCCCGCATCGTCAACGTGGCGTCCGCCGCCGGCACCATCAGCAACCCGCGCATGAGCGTGTACGCCGCAAGCAAGTGGGCGGTGATCGGCTGGAGCGACAGCCTGCGGCTGGAGCTCGCGCAGCAGGGTTTCGGGCACGTCAAAGTGACGACGGTGGCGCCGAGCTACATCGACACCGGGATGTTCGAGGGCGCGCGCGGGCCGCTCCTGACCCCGATCATGACGCCGGAGTACGTGGTCGACCGCGTGTGGCGCGCAATGCTCGCCGGCAAGCCGATGCTCATGCTCCCGTGGTCGGTCGGCCTGGCGAAGACGCTCCGCGGCGTGCTGCCCCTGCGTGTGTGGGATGCGGTGGCCGGGCGTGTGTTCGGGGTCTACGACTCGATGGACGAGTTCACCGGGCGGCAGTAGGGGGCGCTCCGCGCTGTCCGCACAGTGGCCGTTGAACGGCTGGCGGGATTCCCCCAGGTGTGTGCAGTGTTCCCCGTTGTCCGCGCTACGTCGGGCCGTCCGACGAATCGCGGGGGGATCGCGAACTCGGCAACCCGTACGAACTCCCGGTACTCATTTGCGGGCAAGGTCGCTTGACGGGGAACCTTTGCAGGAGCTCGCTAGCGAAGGCAGGCAGCAAAGCGACGGGTCGGAGCGCCCTGAAGCGGAGGCGAAATGGACTGGTTCTTAGACCCAGCACGCGGTGCCTGGCTGCGGGACCGCATCACTGAGTCCGATATCCGAATGAGCCCCGCCGGCTTCCCCGCCTACGCCCGGATCCTTCATCCCATCGACGCCTGGCCGCCGACCATTGTCGATTTGGTCGTCGAGGACCCGGGATTGGAAAGCTGGACATGGGCCGAGCTCGCGGCCCGTACGCGCTCGCGTCTCGACGCGAACAGTGAGTGGTGGGATATTGCTGGCGAGACGGACTCCGTCGACGGGTGGACGTTCTCAAAGCCCCACGACGGGTGGAACGACCCGCAAGCGCTCGCGTCGCTCGTCCCAGCCCTGCGCGCCAGCACCACCACACCGGAAGCACTCACACTGGCGGTGTGGGACGGCTGGGGGTTCGCGTCCTGGGGAGATGTATCCGAGTTCCCTCTTCCCCTGTTCGAGCTGCCCGACCGCCGCTACGTGCTGGGAGACGCAGCGCTCAGCGACCTGGAAGACCCGACATGGCCTTTCCGAGCGGGCCTGGGTTGGGAGCCTGGTGACATAAACGGCGTAATGCCGCAGTTCATCTGGCCCGCGGACGAGGCATGGTGCGTCTCCGTCGAGATCGACGCCCCCTATACCGTCGTCGCCGGCCCGCATTCTCTGATCGACCAGATCATGTCCCTCCCGGATCTGGAGACGCAGGTCATCCCCGAACCCGCTGCCCGGTAAGAGCCACGCCCCGCAGGGACTCCCAATTCTGTGAGAACTCACATACAGTGCTCCCCACAGCGATGCGAAGGGAGCCGATCGTGAGCGATCCGTCGTGGACCCAGGTGGTCAAGACCGTGGAGCCGGAGCAGCCGGAGCTGAAGAGGGCGCTCGGGCCCGGGCTTCTGCTGCTGTTCATCGTCGGCGACATCCTCGGCACGGGCGTCTACGCCCTCACCGGGCAGGTCGCCGCGGAGGTGGGAGGCGCCGCCTGGCTGCCGTTCCTGCTCGCGTTCGGCGTCGCGACCGTCACCGCCTTCTCCTACCTGGAGCTGGTGACGAAGTACCCGCAGGCGGCCGGGGCCGCGCTGTACACGCACAAGGCGTTCGGCATCCACTTCTTCACCTTCATCGTGTGCTTCATCGTGATGACGTCGGGGATAACGTCGGCCTCGACCGCGTCGCGCGCGTTCGCGGTGAACCTCACGGTCGGGTTCGGGATCCCGGATGACAACCTGACGACGATGCTGATCGCGCTCGCGTTCATCGTGCTGATCATGCTGGTCAACCTGCGCGGGGTGACCGAGAGCGTGTGGCTGAACGTCGTCCTCACCCTCGTCGAGCTCTCCGGCCTCCTGCTCGTCATCTTCATCGGGCTGTGGGCGATCAGCGGCGGCAATGCGGACTGGCCGCGGGTGGTCGCGTTCGAGACGCCCGAGGACAAGAGCATCCTGCTCGCGGTCAGCACGGCGACCTCGCTGGCGTTCTTCGCGATGGTGGGCTTCGAGGACTCGGTCAACATGGCGGAGGAGACGAAGGACCCGAGCCGGATCTTCCCCAAGATGATGCTCAGCGGTCTCGGCATCGCGGCGGTTATCTACGTGCTCGTGTCGATCACCGTCGTGGCGCTGGTGCCGATCGGTCAGCTGGCCGGCAGCGAGACCCCGCTGGTGACGGCGGTGGAGGCGGCGGCGCCGGGCTTCCCGATCAACGACCTGCTGCCGTTCATCTCGATGTTCGCGGTGGCCAACACGGCGCTGATCAACATGATGATGGCGAGCCGCCTGCTCTACGGCATGAGCCGGCAGAAGGTGCTGCCGCCGTTCCTGGCGAAAGTGTCGCCGAAGCGCCGGACGCCATGGACCGCGATCCTGTTCACCTCGGCGCTCGCCGTGGGGCTCATCATCTACGTGTCGCTCGACCCGAAGGGCTCGATCGTGGCGCTGCTGGGAGGCACGACCTCCCTCCTGCTGCTCGCCGTGTTCTCCGTGGTGAACATCGCCGTGCTGGTGCTCCGCAAGCAGCCGGTCGACCACAAGCACTTCCGCACCCCGACCGTGCTGCCCATCATCGGCGCGATCACCTGCCTGTACCTGGTCTTCCCGTGGACCTCCGGGCGCCCGGCCGGCCAGTACACGATCGCGCTGGCGCTGCTGGCGATCGGTGTGCTGCTGTGGGTCGTGGAGCGGATCTACGCGGCGGCGGCGAAGCGACGGGGAGTGAACGTGGAGTGATGCGTCACTCCCGGAAGATGTGCACCGCCTCCCGCGCGGCGTAGAACACGATGACCAGGCCCGCGACCGGGTCCGCCCACCACCATCCGAGCGTGTCATCCAGGAGCAGCCCGACGAGGACCGCCGTCGCGAGGATCCCGTCGATCAGCGTGACCCGGCCTTCGGTGACGAGCACCGGGTTGTCGAGGCGCGTGCCGACGCGGTGCTTTCCCCAGGCCAGCGCGAACATCACCAGGGCCGTCAGCGCGGTCCAGCCGATGCCGCCGGGGGTGGATGCCGCCCGGTGGCCGGCGAGGAGCGCGACGATCGCCTGCACCAGGAGATAGGCGGCGAGCAGCACGAACGCCCAGCCGATGAGGCGCAGGGCGACCCGCTGTCGTCTCTCGCTCGAGCCCGTGAGCTCCCAGATGACGACGGTGCTGGCGCCGATCTCGATGAGGCTGTCGAGCCCGAAGCCGAGGAGCGCCACGGACGACGAACGCACGGCGAGCACGGCCAGGAGCACGACACCGACGACGTTCCACGCGAGGGTCGTCGCCTCCAGGCCGATGCCGGCGCGCCGGAGACGGAGTTCGACGTCGGTCACGCGACGACAGTAGCGCGGCTGCGAGGTGGACGCGCAGTGACGTAGCCTCGTCGGATGACGTTCTCGGTCGATGCAGCATCAGGCACAGGCGCGATCGGGGGCGCCGCGTGAGCGTCCACCTGATCGGCGGCGGCGCGACCACTGTCGCGGACGCGCCCTCTACGCGCCGTTCGTCCATGACGTCGCGCAGCGCGCGGCGGCAGCGGGCCGTACGCGCCCGCGCATCGCCGTGATCTCGCTGCACCCCGAGGCCGAGGAGAAGGCGGCGGCGCTGGCTGAGCTCCTGGCGGAGGCGGCAGACGGAGTCGCGATCGACGCGCGCCTGATCACCGGACGCCCCGGCGAGCCGATCCGTCCCGACGCGATCGACGACGTCGACGGCATCGCGGTGGGCGGCGGGATCGTGGAGGAGGTGCGCGCCGGACTCGAGCCCGTGTTCGCGGAGCTGCGCCGACAGGTCGCCGCGGGCGTTCCCTATCTCGGCGTCTCGGCCGGCGCGATGGTCGCGGCGGAGGGGTCGCTCGGAGGCGGCTCGCGCATCGGCGGCGTGGTCGTCTCACCTGAGGAGGACGGGGAACCCGGCGGCGAGCTGGAGATCGAGGCCGGAATCGGGCTCATCGACGTCGCCGTTGATGTCCACGTGGCCCAGCGCGGCATGCTGTCACGACTGGTGGCCGCCGTTGAGTCGGGGCTGATCACGGGTGGGCTCGGCATCGACGAGCGGACGGCTCTCATCGTGGGCGAGGGTGCGCTCCGGGTCGAGGGCGCCGGGAGCGTCTGGCGGGTGCTGCCCGCCGAGGGCGGCGTGCTGGTCTCGACGATCGGCGCCTGAGGGCGGGAGACCGGCGGGCGCCTATTCGCGTCCTCGCTCGACGATCTCCGCTGCGTCGAGGTCGTCCTCAGGCGGCACGGGCACGTCGCCCACGTCGTCGGGCCCTCCCGTGCCGGGACGGACGGATCCGCCGGTCGACTCGTTCTGCTTGACCTCGGTCTCGCGCTCGCTCGCGGGACTGTAGGAGCGGTCCTTCGCCGTCTGATCGGCGTCGCTCTGATGCTGATCGGGTGCATCCGGTGTTGCGTTCATTGCGCGGACGGTACGCGCCCACCCCGTCGCGTCCAAGCCCCTGACGGACGGCGCGACCAGGTGTTCGGTGGACGGTACCGAGACGATTGGAGGCCATGGATGTCTTTCCCCGAACAACAGCAGCAGCCGCCCGGCGAGACGGAGGCGATGAACCCGCGCCCTGACCACGGCGAGGAGAGTTATCGCGGAAGCGGCAAGCTCACCGGAAAGGTCGCGCTCATCACGGGAGCCGACAGCGGCATCGGCAAGGCCGTCGCGATAGCGTACGCCCGGGAGGGCGCGGATGTGGCGATCTCCTACCTGTCGGAGGATGCCGACGCCGAGGACACCGCGAAGTGGGTGCGCGAGGCCGGCCGCAAGGCGCTGCTCCTCAGGGGCGACGTGTCCGACCCGCAGCACTGCCGCGACCTGGTGTCGCGGACCGTCGATGAGCTCGGCGGCCTCGACGTGCTCGTCAGCAACGCAGCCTTCCAGATGACGCACGAGTCGCTGGATGAGATCCCCGACGACGAGTGGGACCACACCATCGCGACCAACCTGTCCGCGTTCTTCCACCTGGCGAAGGCCTCCGTGCCGCACATGAAGCCGGGGTCGAGCATCATCGGCTCGTCGTCGGTCAACTCCGACATGCCCTCGCCGACCCTCCTGCCCTACGCGGCGACGAAGGCGGCGATCGCGAACATGACGGCGTCCCTCGCCCAGCTCCTCGGCGAGAAGGGGATCCGGGCCAACAGCGTGGCGCCCGGTCCGATCTGGACGCCGCTCATCCCGTCCACGATGCCGAACGAGAAGGTGACGCAGTTCGGCAGCGACACCCCGCTCGGCCGCGCCGGGCAGCCCGCCGAGCTCGCCGCCGTCTACGTGCTGCTGGCGAGCGACGAGGGCTCCTACATCTCGGGCGCCCGCGTCGCGGTGACGGGCGGTCGGCCGATCCTGTGACCCGCACGACGACGGCCCCGGCGGAAATCCGCCGGGGCCGTCGTCAGGTTGAGAGGAGGGTCAGACCGTGTCGCCGCGGTCCACCTCGCCGCGCCAGGCGCCGGTCGCGGTGCCCTGCGACTCGATGAACTCCTTGAAGTTCTCGAGGTCCTTCTTCACCGCGTGGTCGTCGAGGCCGAAGGCGGCGCCGACCTTCTCGAGGGCGTCGGACGGCGCCCACTCGAGCTGCACCGTGACGCGGGTCTCGGTGTCCGACAGGCGGTGGAAGGTCACGACGCCCGCGTGGTCGGTGTCGCCGGCGACCGACTTCCACGCGACGCGCTCATCGGGCAGCTGCTCGGTGATGACCGTGTCGAACTGACGCTCCACGCCGCCGATCTTCACGCGCCAGTGATTGGTGGTGTCGTCCACCTGGGTGATCTCCTCCACCTCGTCGAGGAAGTGGGGGAAAGACTCGAACTGGGTCCACTGGTTGTACGCGGTGGTCACCGGGACGTTCACATCGATGGACTTGGTCACTGCAGCCATGTCGGCTCCTTTCGTCGTCTTCTCTGTCGTGCCCGACGGTAGGCCGGGCGTGGGATGGGGCTAGGGCCTGGATTTCCCAGGCGGATCGTGGAAAGCGAAGCGGTTCTACTCCGGCTTCGGCGGTCCGACCGGCCAGCGCAGAAGCGCAGCCGCGGGCGCGTCGTCGGGGAGTTCGCCCGGGAGACGACGATCACCCGCGCGTCCGTCAGTACGGCCGCCCGCGCGATCGCGACCGAGGCGGGGACGACGCCGAGCTCGCCGGCGCCGAAGTCCTCCTCGGGGGCGGAGGCGATCCACGGCTGGGCGTCGAGGGCGATGGCGTGCCGCTCCTCCTCGTGCGTGCGCTCCGCCTCCCGTGGGACGGTCACGAGCACGGTGTCCGCCTGGCTCTGCTCCAACGCGGTCACGACCTCGCCGATGCCCAGGGCCTCCTTGCGGCCCTCGCCCTCCGATCGGGTGAAGATGCGCTGCAGAGCCGCCTCCTCGTCCTCGGCGGCGACGCGCGCGACCGCCTCCTCGAACCGGCGGAACAGCTCCTCCCGATCATCGCCCGGACTGGCCTCGAGCTGCACGGTGTACAGCACCTCCTTCGCCGCCGCCGGCAGCTTCTCGGTGAGCAGTTCGACAGCCCGCACGTCCCCCGCCACCATGACCAGCCGGGGGTGGAAGCGCACCACCAGGTCCTCGATCCGCTCGGCCACGGCGGCTTCGTTGTGACGCCAGTTCTCCTCGACGTGGTGCTGGTAGCGCAGATGCGACCAGCCACCTGACGGCACCTTGTGGATGGGATGCGTCCTGCCGTCGACGCGCTCGGCCTCGTCCAGCTTCTGCGCGGGCTCGCCGACGTCGGTGGGGGCGTCGGGGTCGTGGTCGAGGTCGGGGCGGCGGTGCCAGATCGTCGCGCCCTCCCGGGACGCCTCGACGAGGATGGCGTGGAAGTCGAAGGCGTCATGGGCCAGGAGCGGGATGGGGTCGATGACCGGCGCGTGCCAGGCCCAGCCGTCGCGAGGGACGGCACCCAGCACGACCTCGTCGACCTCGACCTCCCCGCCGCGCACCGCGATGAAGCGGGCGCTCGGGCTCGGGGTGCGGTAGTCGGTCTCCAACGCCTCCTCCACCGCGTCGATGTCGGCTCGCGGGGCGCCCTGCTCCTCCAGCGACTGCATCAGCGACCGGTGCCGCAGGTCGACGGTGCGCTTCGGGTCCGGCAGGTCGCGGGAGATGTCGGCGAAGACGGTCGTCCAGGGCCCGGGCTCGGCGAGGAACCCCGCCAGGATGTCGCGGGCGCTCATCGGTCGCTTCCGTCCTGGTCTGGAGGCGTCTCGGTGGAGTAGGCCACCGGGTCCGGGCCGGTCGCCGCCGGATCGCCGGGATCCTCGGGGCTGGTCACATCGTCGTCCGCCGGGCGCTCCTCGCCGTCGATCCCGGAGGCCGCGACCACCTCGGGGTCGTCGGTGTCGTCCGGCATCGGTTCCGTCTGCCGCCACTCCTCGACGTGGCTCGGGCCATGACCCTGGACGAATGCCTGCGACTCGTGCGCCAGCTCCTCGTCCAGATTCGGTCCGTGCTTCGTGTTGCCGCGCTCAGCCATGTGCTGCTCCTTCCGCGTGGTGGATCGCGACCGAACGAACCACCGGCCCGGAAAGGCGACAAGATCTTGCAAGCTCCGCGGATCGGGGTAGGCGTGGACGCATCCCTCACCCATCTCTACGGAAGGAGCGGACATGGCCGACCGGCCCATCCAGATCGACGTGCAGAAGTACCTCAGTGGGGTCGACTACCCGGCGGGCAAGGCGGACCTCGTCAAGACCGCGCAGGGGCAGGGCGCCCCGCAGGAGGTGATCGACGCGCTCGAAGGGCTTCCCGACAAGCAGTTCGACAGCCCGGTCCAGGTGACCGAGGGCATCAGCGGCAGCTGAGGCGGCGTGCGGCGTGCCCGGGTCAGAACGTGGCGCCGGGCACGCCGGACACCACCAGCGCCGCGCCGCCGACCCAGACGCCCGCCGCGAGGAGGATGCCCACGATCGGCACCCAGAAGGCTCTCCGGCGGACGACGAGCAGCACCACGGCGACGATCACCGTCACCAGGGTGATCGCGGCGGGACCCAGCAGCGCGATGAAGAAGCCCGCGCCCATCCGGGCGGTATCGCAGACCGTCGACGCGCCGCACGGGTCGCTCGCGAAGACCAGGAAGAACGCCGCGAAGGTGAGCACCCCCGCGATGATGACCGCGAGCACCAGGAGCACGATCGTGGTGACGAGGTCCCAGACCACCACCGGCCGCCGCGCGCGCGTGCTGCCGGGCGGCGGGTAGGCGGGCGGGTATGCGCTCATCAGCCGAAGATCATGGGACGGTCGTCGTCGTCCTCGTCGACCGGAGGCGCCGCGAGCTCGACGAGCACGGGCACGTGGTCGCTGGGCGCGTCGCCCTTGCGCTCGTTGCGGTGGATGCTCGCGCCCACGACGCGATCGGCGAACGCCCGCGAGCCGAGGATGAAGTCGATCCGCAGGCCCTCGTTGCGCGGGAACCGCAGTTGCTTGTAGTCCCAGTAGGTGTATCCGTCGGGCACGATCGGCCGCACGACGTCGGTGAGCCCGGCCTTCTCGAACGCGGCGAACGCCGTGCGCTCCGGCGGCGAGATGTGGGTGGAGAGGCCCGGGACCAGGCTCGGGTCGCCGACGTCGGAGTCGAGCGGCGCGACGTTCCAGTCGCCCATCAGCGCGAGCTGCAGCTGCGGGTCATCCGTCAGCCAGCGCTGGGTGTCGGCGGCGAGGGCGGCCAGCCAGTCGAGCTTGTAGACGTAGTGCGGGTCGCTGAGCGAACGGCCGTTGGGCACGTAGAGGCTCCACAGCCGGACGCCGTCGACCGTCGCGCCGATGGCCCGCGCCTCCTTCGGCAGGTCGGGGCCGTCGTGGTCCTTGAGGAAGCCGGGCATGTCGGGGAACCCGATCTCGACGTCCTGCAGGGGAGGCGGCTGGCGATGGCGACGCCGTTCCACTGGTTGAGGCCGTGCAGCACGACCTCGTAGCCCGCCTCCTCGAACGCCGCATAGGGGAACTGCTCGGGCTTGCACTTGATCTCCTGCATCGCGAGCACGTCGACGTCCTCACGGACCATCCAGTCGACCACCCGGGCCACACGAGTGCGGATGGAGTTCACATTCCAGGTGGCGACACGCATGCCCCGATCGTATCGGGAGCCTCCGACGGCCTGTGGAGAACCGGGGAGAGCGGGATGTTCCCCTCTAGAATCGGGGATGTGACCGACGCACGACAGCAGCTCATCGACTACATCGCCGCAGAGGCCGTGTTCCACGGCGACTTCACGCTCACCAGTGGAAAGAAGGCGAGCTACTACGTCGACCTGCGCAAGGTGAGCCTCGACCACCGCGTCGCGCCGCTCATCGGGCAGGTCATGATCGACCTCATCCGCGACGTCCCCGACGTCGTCGCCGTCGGCGGCATGACCATGGGAGCCGACCCGGTCGCCGCGGCGATCCTGCACCAGGGCGCCGCACAGGGCCTCGCCTACGACGCGTTCGTCGTGCGCAAAGAGCCGAAGGACCACGGCCGGGGCAAGCAGGTCGAGGGCCCCGATCTGGCGGGCAAGCGCGTCATCGTGCTCGAAGACACCAGCACCACCGGCGGCTCGCCGCTCAAGGCCATCGAGGCCCTGAAGAAGGTCGGCGCCGAGATCGCGGCCGTGGCCGTCGTCGTCGACCGCGACACCGGCGCTCGCGAGGTCATCGAGGGCGCGGGCTACCCGTACTTCGCCGCTATCGGCCTGAAGGACCTGGGGCTGGCCTGATGTCCGACGAGCGCGGGAGGGGCGCTCCGGGTGAGGAGCGCCCGGAAGCTGCGGAACCCGCGTCGGCGGAACCCGAGTTCGGCAGCTCGGAGTGGCTGCTGCAGCAGCTGACTGGCGGGCGCCATGTTGAGCGGACGGGTGGCGAGGCGGCGGAGGCTGCGTCGGCGGGGGATGCGTCGGCCGAGATTCCGTTGGCTGAGGATGAGGCCGGTACGGGTTCTTCGGCCCCGGTGGTCGAGTCCGAGCCTGTCGCCGACGTACCGGAAACACACGCGCCGACCCGGCCGGCGTCGCCACCGACGAGCTTCGAAGACCTGCTAGGTGCCGGAGCGGACGAGCCCGCCGAGGACGAGCAGCCCGCGACCGAATTCCCCGTCGCATTCTCATGGAACCTCACTCCCGGTGCCTCGACCGACCCGTCGGTGGATGCAGACCGCCCGGACGAAGACGCCCCGACGGCTGCCCTGCCCGTGATTACGGAGCCCACGCCGCAGGCCGTGCCGGGGACGACGTCGCAGCCGGACTCGGCAGCACAGGCCGCGCAGGAGCCTGGCGTGCAGGGCGAGCCCGTGGCGCATCCCGCGCCGGACCCGACCGCAGAGGTGGTGCCCGCGCCGGAGGCGGAGTTCGCCCCTCGATTCGAGCGGGCAGTTCAGCCCGACCCGGCAGCGCAGCCCGAGCCGGCGGTGCAGCGCGACCCGGCGGTGCAGCGCGAGTCCGCGGTGGAGCCTGATTCCGCGGTGGAGCCCGAGCCTCCCGCGCAGCCCGAACAGGCGCCCGCGCCACCACTCGTCCCCCCGGTGTACCGCTCGTCCTTCGTGGCTCCGGTCGAGCCGCCTCCCGTCGACCCCTCGCTCGCGGGCGTCGAACCACCCGTCGCGAGCGATGCAATCCCGTCGGCCGAGCCGACCGGAGAGATCCCGGTCGCCGCCCGCTCCTGGGTGATCGAGTCTCCCGAGCCGCCGCAGACGGCAGAACCTGAACGCCCGCGCACGATCTTCGATGCACCGCCCACGCCGTCCTCCGACGAGGAGGAGAGCCACGGGCTCGCTGCGCTCCTCGGCTTCGGCGCCACCGACGCGGAGAAGCCGTCCGGACGCTCGGTCATCGGCGATACGACGAGCGTCATTCCGATCGACCCTTCGCTGCTCCGCCCGGGTGGCCCGGCGGCGCCGGCCGTGGGCGCGACCCCTGTGCCCGATGAGCCGCCCGCGCCGGAAGTGCTCCCGTCGGAGCCGGACGTCCCGGCGGCCGAGGCGGAGGTCGCACTCGGCGGCGTTCCCTCGCCCGCGACGAGCCCGATCGACGCGGAGAGCATCGCGGCGGCGTCCACGCCCTTCTGGGCGCGGCGGACCGATGCTCCCCGCGACGAGTCGGACACTGCGCCGGCCGAGGGGGCAGGCCCTGCGCTGGATGGATCGGCAGCCGAGCCGCCGGCCCGTTCACCACGCGAGGACTCGGACACTGCGGTGGATGAATCGGCAGCCGAGCCGCCGGCCCCTTCGCCGCTCGAGGGCTCGCCTTATGTCTCGCGCGACCAGTCCGCGGCTGCGGTCCCCGAGGAGGCAGCCGCTACGGCCGACGAAGCGCCGGACGACGACGACACTGACGGCACCGATGGCCTGGCCGCGTTGTTCGGCGACGTGATCTCCGAGCCGGAGGCGGATGAGATCGACGGCGCTCACCAGGAACCCGAGCCCGAGCGCGATTTCCCCCCGACCGCCGCCGCTCCTGGTGCCCTGGCACCGGAGACTCATCCCGACGCGGAGGCCGTGCCGGAGCCGGAGCCGGAGCGAGGGGCGGACTGGGTTCCGGGCTCGACCGCGTCCGGTCCTGCGCCCGAAGCGAAGTTCGATGCAGTGCCCCAGCCTCAGCAGCCGGAGGCCCAGCAGCCGAGGGCGAGGCAGCCGGAGGCCGAGTCCGACGCCGCGCCGCGGTCGGTGGACGCACGCGAGCCGGGGTTTCCTCCCACCGCCGCATACCCGGCCGCGGCTGCCTCCGCGTGGGCGTTCGAGCCGGAGCTGCAACCGGCCGCTGACCTCGAAGGTCCGCAGCTGAACGCGGCGGAGACCACAGGCCCCGCGACCGTCGCCTTCACGCCGGCCGAGGCCGCTGAAGCGGCGAGCCCGAGTCGCGCTCCAAGTGGCGACGCGGGCCCCGGCACGGCCGCTGCCGGAGCGTCCGCCCTTGCTGGAGCGACTGCTGCCGGAGGGACCACCCTTGCCGGCGGCACAGTCGCCGGAGCCGGCGGCGCCGGCGGTGACGGAGCAAGCGCACGCGGCACCGGCGGCGGGACAGGCGGTAACGGCACCGGCGGCGCGACAGGCGGTAACGGCACAGGCGGCGGAGCCGGCAGCGGCCCGGGCGGCACCGTCACCGCCCTGTGGGCGAACCGCAACAGCCGCATCCTGCTCCTCTCCCTCGCCGGGCTCGCCGTGATCCTCGTGCTCATCGGCCTCTTCGCCCTCGGCACACGCATCCCCTCCCTGTTCGGCGCCGGAAAGGCGGCCCCGCAGCCCTCGGCGACCACGGCCGCGAAGTCGGCGAGCCCGACGCCGACCCCCACGCCGATGCCCGTCCCGACCGTCACCCCCAAGCCGGCCGCCGCCGTCGGACCGGGCACGCACCCGTGGGATGCCCTGGGCGGAGGGGAGTGCCTGCAGCCGTTCACCTCGGTCTGGGCGGAGGAGTTCACGGTCGTGGACTGCGCCGCTCCGCACACGGCGCAGCTGCTCTACACGAATCTGCTCTCCGCCGACCCGGCCGCACCCTACCCGGGAGCGGACGCGCTGGCCGCGCAGATCCCCGGCTTGTGCACCGCCTCCGGCGTCGTCGACCTCGGCGCCGCCGGCGCGTATCCCGACCTGCAGGTGCTCGGCTCGTACCCGGCGACGGAGGAGCAGTGGAAGAGCGGGCAGCGCTCCTACTACTGCTTCGCGAACCGGTCGAGCGGGCAGCCGCTCACCTCATCGGTCGCCGGGCCGGGCCCCAGCGCCTGACGTTCAACGGAGGCGGCGGGAGCCGCGGACCTCAGAGCTCGGTCTCGACCGGCTCCCGCGAGACCAGCTGGTCCACGCCCGTCAGCACCTCGTCCGGACGGAACGGGTAGCGCTCGATCTCAGTGCGGTCGCTGATGCCGGTGAGCACCAGGATGGTGTGCAGGCCGGCCTCGATGCCCGCGACGACGTCGGTGTCCATCCGGTCGCCGATCATGGCGGTGTTCTCGGAGTGGGCGCCGATGCGGTTCATGGCGGAGCGGAACATCATGGGGTTGGGCTTGCCGACGACGTACGGGTCGCGTCCCGTCGCCTTGGTGATCATGGCGGTCACGGCGCCGGTCGCGGGCAGCGGGCCCTCGGCGCTCGGGCCGGTCGCGTCGGGGTTCGTGGAGATGAACCGCGCGCCCTTGCCGATCAGGCGGATCGCCTTGGTGATCGCATCGAAGGAGTAGCTGCGGGTCTCGCCGACGACGACGTAGTCCGGGTTCGTGTCGGTCATGATGAATCCGGCCTCGTGCAGCGCTGTCGTGAGACCGGCCTCGCCGATGACGTACGCGCTGCCGCCGGGCATCTGCGACTTGAGGAAGTCGGCGGTGGCCAGCGCGGAGGTCCAGATCGACTCCTCGGGCACATCCAGGCCGGAGGTGCGCAGCCGGGCCGCGAGGTCGCGCGGGGTGAAGATCGAGTTGTTCGTCAGCACCAGGAACGGGGTGCCCTCATCCCGCCACTGCTGGATGAGCTCCGACGCCCCCGGCAGCGCCTGGTTCTCGTGGACGAGTACGCCGTCCATGTCGGTGAGCCAGCACTCGATCTCGTCGCGACGCGTCACGCGGACTCCTTTCGGCGGGAATCGGATGCGTCCAGCTTAGGGGCCGGGGCGCGCGCAGCGCAGGGACTCCGTGCGGTCGGTGGATAACCTGGACCGGTGGACGAGACGCCGAACCCGACGCACGAGCTGACGACCAACGGCGTCGGACCGTGGCCCGGCGAGTGGCCCGACGACCCCCGGTACGACCCCGAACTCCTGCGCCACGGCGACACGCGCAACGTCGTCGACCGCTACCGGTACTGGAGCATGGAGGCGATCGTCGCCGACCTGGACGAGCGCCGCCACCCGTTCCACGTCGCGATCGAGAACTGGCAGCACGACATGAACATCGGCTCCATTGTTCGCAGCGCGAACGCGTTCCTCGCCGACACCGTCCACATCATCGGCCGTCGGCGCTGGAACAAGCGCGGCGCGATGGTGACCGACCGCTACCAGCACGTCGTGCACCACGACGATGTGGACTCGTTCGTGGCGTGGGCGCGGGGCGCCGGGCTGCCCGTCATCGCGATCGACAACGTCCCCGGCTCCGTCGGCATCGAGACCTTCGCGCTGCCGCGGGAGTGCGTGCTCCTCTTCGGTCAGGAGGGCCCCGGCCTGTCGCCCGCCGCCCTGGACGCGGCGGACGCCGTGGTCGAGATCGCGCAGTTCGGCTCCACCCGCTCCATCAACGCCTCCGCCGCGGCCGCCATCGCGATGCACGCCTGGATCACCCAGCACGTCCCCTTCGCCTAGCCCGCTCGGCGTCCGCAGCGGCAGGGTCAGCGGTTCTCGCGGCGCCAGACGAGCTTGAGGCCGGACCAGTCGGTGTCGATGGCGGCGACCTTCACATCCACGAGGCCGCGCTCGAGGGCGGCGTTGCGGATGACGTTCTCGTCGAGATCGCTCACGTGCCCGGCGGCCTTGCGCGGCCAGGCCGCCCACACCATCCCGTCCGGGTGGATGCGTTCGCCGAGCTCGTCCAGCTCGGCCAGGTAGTCGGCGGCCGTCCGGTAGAAGGCGAGGATGAGTCCCGCGTCACCGGATGCGACCCACGAGACCTCCGGCGCGCCCTCGGTCGGGATGCGCCAGCCGTCGTCGGCGTGGAGTACGGCGACGCGCATCCCGGGCTTGAGCCCGAGCTTCCGCCAGAGCGGGGTCCCGGAGTAGCCCGCCGGGGTGCTCACGCGCGCCACCCCGCATCGTCGGCGATGCGGCGGATGGCGTCCGTATCCAGGTCGTACACCGTCTCGCCGTCGTCGGGCGACGGCGCGGTCAGCAGGTGCGAGCGCACCGGACCCTCGGCCGGCAGCTCGACCCACGCGAACCCGGCGCCACGCACGGCCCGCTCGCGCGGAGGCGGCCACAGCACGTCGGTCGTGTTCGCCACCGCGGGCGCGACCACGACCGGGATACCCGCCGGCCCCGCCTCG
The DNA here is from genome assembly GCF_050632865.1 of Leifsonia poae. Lineage (GTDB taxonomy): Bacteria > Actinomycetota > Actinomycetes > Actinomycetales > Microbacteriaceae > Leifsonia > Leifsonia poae_B. The sequence continues at coordinate 1,067,549 of NZ_JBODSA010000003.1, forward strand.
GTCACCAGCCCGTGATGGAAGTGCCCGGCCAGGATGAGCCGCACGTCCGCCGCCGAGCACACCTCGAGCAGCGGCTCGGGATCGACCAGCCGCAGCGGCTCGAACAGCACCGTCGTCGGCGGTACCGGCGGGTGGTGCAGCACGACGACCGTCCCGCTCTCGGACGGCTCGGCCAGCACGTCCCGCAGCCGGTCGAGCTGTTCCTCGGAGACCTGTCCGTAGCCCGCGCCGGGGACGGACGTGTCGACGGTCACCACGCGGAAGCCGCGCACGTGCGTGACGGTCTCGCGCGCGCCCAGCACCTCCTCGAACCCGTCGCGGAGGTCGTGGTTGCCCATCGCGTACACGATCGCCGCGCCCCGCTCGGCGGCCCACGGCTCGAGGGTGCCCTTCAGCCGTCGATAGGAGTCGGCGGTGCCGTCGTCCGACAGGTCGCCGGACGCGACCACCACATCCACCTGGGTCAGCGTCGCCGCGCGCGCCAGGACGCGGTCGAACCCGGCGAGCGTGTCCACGATCCCGTAATGCAGGCGGCCGTCGCCGTACAGGTGCGTGTCGGAGAGGTGCAGGATGCGCAGACGATCGGTCACGCGGCCACCCTAGCGCCGGCCACCGTCGCCGCAGGCGCGAACGCAGGCGCGGCCCGACCGGACGCCGTCAGTCGGAGTCGGAGTCGGAGTCGGTGTCGAGCGCCAGGATGATGGCGTCGACCGCGGTGATCAGGTTGTGGAGCGCCTGCCGCTCGATCGAGTCCTCGGACAGCTTCTGGATGTCGTAGCTCGCGGCGCTCGCCGCCTGGCGCGCCTGCGAGAGCGCCGCCTGGACTTCGAGATCGGCCATGGTCGTCCTCCTCGGATCGGATGCTGGTGGGCGCCACCCTAGCCCCGCCGGGTAGCGGCCCGCCAGACTCCGCGGCTCAGCCGATGAGCGACGGACGCAGGTCCCGCAGCGTGCGGAAGTGCGTCATCCGCGTCACCCCGATCGCCGCGATGAGCAGTGCGATGAGCATCCACAGCGCCAGCACGCCCGCGTCCGCCCACGCCGTCGCGGGGTTGCCGCCGTACATGAGCTGGCGGATGCCGTCGACCGCGTACGACATGGGCAGCGCGTGATGCAGTGCCGCGAGCGGGCCAGGCAACGTCTGCCAGGGGAACGTGCCGCCCGCCGTGACGAGCTGCAGCACCATCAGCACGAGGCCGAGGAACTGCCCCACGCTCCCGAGCCAGACGTTGAGCGCCAGGATGATCGCGGCGAACGTGACCGACGCCAGCCCCATCAGCCCGTACATCCCGAGCGGGTTGTCGATGCGGAAGCCGAGCGCGCCCGCGACGATCGCGAACAGCCCGATCATCTGGATCGCGCCGAGCAGGCCCGGGGTCAGCCAGCCCGCCAGCGTGATCTTGATGGGCGAGTGCAGCGCGGTGATCGCCCGGCGCGAGACCGGCTTCACGATGAGGAACAGCGCGTAGATGCCGATCCAGGCCGCCAGGGCGACGAAGAACGGTGCGAGCCCGGCGCCGTACGTACCGGCGGAGGTGATGGAGTCGTTCTTGAGGTTCACCGGGTCGGCGATCGTCGACGCCTGCTTCTTCTGGAGGGACGGGGACGAGTCCGGGATCTGCTTCACACCGCTCTGCAGGCCGTCCCGCAGCTTGGTGGTCCCGTCGTGCAGCGTCGTGAGCCCGTCGCGCAGCTGGGCCGCGCCGCTCGCGGCGGTGGATGCGCCGGAGGCCAGTTGGGAGGCTCCGTCGGCGGCCTGCTGCGAGCCGGCGGCGACCTGAGATGCGCCCGTTGCGGCCTGCTGCGATCCGGCGGCGACCTGCGCCGCTCCTCCCGCGACCTGGTCCGCGCCGGAGGAGAGCTGGTGGATCTGCCCCACCGCATCCTGGATCTGCCCGTTGGCGGACTGCGCCTTCGTGTCGAGGTCGCCCATGACAGCCTTCACCTGCGCCAGCTGCTCCGGGGTGGCGCCGGCCGCGGTGAGCCGGTTCAGGAGGTCCTGCTGCGCGGCGGGCGCGGCCGCGGCGATCTGCTGCGCCGCCGCCGAGGCGTTGTCCGCCTTCGCCGCCAGCTGACGATTGCCGGCCGCCACCTGGGCCGCGCCGTCGCTCACCTGCTGTGCGCCGCCGGCGAGCTGGCCGAGCTTGTCCGCCAGCTCCTGGGACCCGGAAGCGAGCTGACCCAGCTTGCCGGCGAGCTCCTGCGATCCGGACGCGAGCTGGGCCGTGCCATCCGCGAGCTGCGAAGCGCCGGACTGGGCGCTCGCGCTGCCGTCGACGAGCTGGTCGGCGCCATCCACCGCCGTCACCAGATTGGAGCGGATGTCGGCGAGGCCGAGCAGGAACTGCTTCGCCGCCTGCTCGTTGACCTGCTTGACGATGGAGGTGCGGATCTTCTCGGCCGCCTGCGTCCCGATCGTCGACGCGAGGTAGCTGTTCGTGTCGTTCGTGGTGAGCGTCACGACCGCGCGATGCGGGTCGGTCCCGGACGCGGAGGCGAGGGCCGACGAGAAGTCCTCCGGGAACGTGATGCTGAAGTCGTACTTCGAGTCGTCCACGCCGCTCGCCGCGGAGCCCTTGGCCACGCGGTGCCACTGGAACGACCCGTCCTCGATCAGCTGGTCGGCCACCTGGTCGCCGTAGTTCACGGTCTTGCCGTCCACGGTCGCGCCGGTGTCGTCCACGACGATCGCGGCCGGGATGCGGTTCAGGTTGGCGTACGGGTTCTGGTTCGCCCACAGGTACAGGCCGCCGTAGAGCACCGGGACGCACATCAGGGCGATGAGCGCCACGATGGACATCGGGCTGGCGGTCAGGCGGCGGAACTCCGCCGCGATCATCTGCGGGATCTTCATTCGCTCTCCACAACGTGGCCCGGGAGATCGTCGGTGTCATCCCGGCCGGGGTCTTCGTCGAAGGTTTCTGGTTCGGTCTCGTCGAAGCGCTCGACGAGGAGGCGGCCGCGATGGCGGCTGCGGAGGCGTCGCCGGCGACCACGAGCACGGCGATGCCGCGCCCGGCGAGCTCGCGCGCGAAGCGCCACCACTCGACCGGGTCGCCGCCGTGGCGGTCGGGTGACACGAGCACGAGCGCGTCGACGCCCTTCCGCAGCAGCGCCAGCTCGGCGAGCAGGCGGATGCGGACGGTGGGCGGCACGGTGCCGATGGAGGCGCGCGACCACTCGGACGCGCCGAGCTCGCGCAGGCAGCGGCCGACGGCGACGGGATGCGACGCGCGCCCGGCGAACATCAGCTCTTCTGCGACGATGCCCGAGACGGTCACATCCGAGGTGGGCTCGGAGACGTCGGGGGCGTCGATCAGGGCGATCCGCCGGCGCATCGCCCCGTAGTCGGCGGCGCCGTCGATGGTCACCTCGCCGGTGTCCGGGCGCATGCGGCCCGATGCGATGAGGCCGAGGATAGTGGGACGCTGCTCGGTCTCGGCGCGCGCGAGGGTGGCGCGGCCGGTCTCGAAGGCGGCGGAGGTCGGCGGCAGCGCGGCGCCCTTCCCGACCCGGTCGAGGACGACCTTCATCGCGCACCTCCCGGCGTCCGTACGCCGAACGCCAGCTCGGGTGTGGACGCGATCAGGTCGTCCGACTCGCGCCAGCCCATCCCCGCGGCGCTGAGCCCGGCGAGCATGACCAGCTGGTGCCCGGCCTCCGGGGTGAGGCGCGCGCGGGTGGCCTCGTCGAGCACCGACACCGCGGCGTTCTCGATCAGCCGGGTGACGGTCTCGCGGTCGAGGTCGGTGCGGATGCGGCCGGACTCCATCCCACGGCCCACCGTCTCGCGCAGCCGCTCGCGCGCCGGGTCGAGCGCGGTGCCGACCATAGCGCGGTGCGGGCCGCGCACGGCCAGGGCGGCGCTGACGCGGACGTGCTCGACCTCTGCCCACAGGGTCGCGCCGAACAGCGCGATCTCGACCAGCGGGTCGGGATGCGACACCGGGTCGAGCAGCGCGGCCAGCCGCCGCGCGCCGCGGGTGAAGACCTCGATCAGGAGCTCGTCGCGCGTGGCGAAGTGGCCGTAGACCGCGCGGCGGCTGAGGCCGGCGCGGGCGGCGATGCTCTCGAGGGAGGCGTCGATGTCTTCGTTCAGGGCGACGGCCGCCGCGCCGAGGATCGCCTCGCGGTTGGCGGCCGCGTCGCGGCGCGGTGCACGGGTGGAGGAGGTGGGCATGCCTCCAGTGTACGCCCTTCTTGCACACCCGTGTGCAACTTAAGGAATCCCTCAGGCGGCGACCTGGGCACCGCCAGGTACGGTGTCCCGCAGCCGCACGTTGCGCCGCGCCGCCACCGCCGCGAGCGTCAGCGCCAGGCTGCCGGCCGCCCACACCAGGAGCAGCCCGACCGACCCCCACGCGCCCGCAGCATCCCCGGTTCCCGCGGCTCGTAGCAGCGCCAGCGCGGGCGCCGTCGGCAGCAGCTGCGAGAACGCGACGAGCTGGGGCGGTGCGGTGGACGACAGCCCGGCCACCAGCGCCGTCCCGCCGATGAGCAGGGCGATCAGCCGCCCGACCCCGCCGAACGCCGCGGCCAGCGCCTGGTTGACGACGCCGAACACGGCGCCGACGAGCGCCGCGGCGAGCGCGAAGGCGATCCAGACATCCGGCCGGAGCCCCATCCCGAACTGCGCGGCGCCCGCCACGATCACGCCCTGGCCGGCGCCGATGAGCGCAACCACGCCCGCCGACCGCGCGGCGATCAGCGCCGACGGCACGGAGCTGAGCAGCAGTCTGGTCGGCACGGCCCGGCGGGCGAGCGAAGTCACCATCGCGCCCAGCCAGAGCGCGAGCACGGCGAAGAACGGCAGCGACGCGAGCCCCGTCGGCGGCGCCTTCTGCGAGGTCACCACCGGCTGCGCGGCGACGGCCGACAGCGTGGTGATGTCCGAGTCCGAGTAGGTCGGGATGGAGGTCGTCGCCTGCTGCAGGCCCGACGACAGCTGCGCCGCCCCGTCCGCGCTCTGCTGCGCGCCGGAGGCCGCCGACGCCGCGCCGCTGCTGACCTGCTCGGCCCCGGCTGCCGTCTGCGATGCACCCGCGGCGAGCGACGCCGCCCTCGTCGCGGACGCGTCGATCCCGTCGACGACCTGCGGCATCGCGCCTGCCAGCGCGGCGTTGCCGGCGGCGACCTGATCCGCGACCCCGGCGATCGTCTGCACGTCGCCGTTCGCCGCCTGCAGCGATGTCAGAGCGGCCGTGGCGCGGGCGCAGGCTCCGGCTGCAGGCGTGGCGCAGACCTCGGCGACAGCCTCCGCCATCCGGGCCACCGCGTCCGCTGTCCGGCTCGCGGCCGCATCCGCGACCTGCGCGACGGCGGCCGAACCGCGCGCGAGGCTCGCGGTCTGCTCCGGCAGGGAGGCGGTCCCGGATGCGAGCTGGTCCAGCCCCGACGACAGCGACTGCGCCCCCGCGTCCAGCGACTGCGTCCCGGCCGCGAGCGACGCCGCCCCGGTCGCGAGCGACGCCGTGCCCGACGCCAGGCTCGCCGTCCCGCTCGCGAGCGATGCGGCGCCGTCCGCCGCCTGCCCGATCTGCTGGTCGATCGTATTGAACCCGGCGTACACGTTCTGCAGGTACTGCACGGTGAGCTGCCGGTCCAGCGACGCCGTGGCCGCCTGCGTGACCGCGGCGGTCAGTGCCGGATCGACCAGTGCCGTCGCGGGCCCGGTCCGCACGGTGACCGTCGCCTGCGTCGCGCTCGCCGCCGGTCCGCCGATCGACGTCGCGTCGGCCGAGAACGACTTCGGGATCGTCAGCACGGCTGCATACCGTCCGCTCTGCAGCCCTGAGCTCGCGTCGTCGTCGTTCGTGAGCACCCAGTCGAAGTTCGAGGCGTCGTCCGAGGGCGGTGGCTCGGTCGCCTGGTCCGAGCCCCCGCTCGCCGTCGACACCGTGCCGCCCGAGATCAGCGCGCCCGCGAACTGCCGCCCGAGCGGGATGGTCTGACCGTTCTTGGTGACCGGCTGGTCGTCGTTGACGACCGCCGCGGTGACCCGGTCGAGGTGCTGACCCGGCGCGAACAGGCCCCAGCCGAGCACGGCGACGACGATGAGCGGAGCGAGCGCCAGGCCGATGAGCGTGGGCGTGCGCGTCCGCTCGGTCCCTGCGCGCGCGTCGAACGGTGTGCGGGTCATGGGATGCCCTCTCGTCGATCGGAGAATCAGGTGGATGCGGCGAGCGGCGGGGCCTCGCCCGCCGGTACGGCGTCGCCCGCGGCCGGGCCCAAATCCGCGACCGCGGTGGCATCCCGATCGGTCAAGACGACCGCGATCCCGTCGGCCGCGGCCTGGCGCACGGCGTCCGCGAGCCGGCTGCGCTCGTCGCCGACCACCGCGGCCGCGCCGTCGATCACCAGCAGCGCAGGATGACCGGTGCGCGCGGCGTGCACGGCGGCGACGGCGTCTTCGGTGCGGTCGACGAGCACGAGCCCGGTGCGCGCTCGAACGGACGCGCGGCGGGTGGGGAGCAGCAGCCCGGCGACCTTGAGCCGTCCCGCCGCGAGCGGGCCGCGCCCGGTCAGCGCGAGCGCCAGCGCGGTGTGCGCGGGGTCGGCCACCACCCGCACCTCGCTGGGGAGCAGCATCAGATCCACCGGCCTTGACGCTCCCGCCCGCAGCCCGGCAGCAGCCACCGCGTACGGCTCGTCGCGCACCGGCCACGCGGCAGCATCCAACTCGGCCTGCAGCCCTTCGCCCTCGATGTCGAACCGCGGCAGCAGACGGTCGAGCCAGCGCGGGATCCACCACGCCGCCCGCCCGAACAGCACGAGCACCGCGGGGATGAGCGTCATCCGCACCACGAATGCGTCGATCGCCACGCCGACGGCCAGCCCGAGCGCGATCGGCTGGATGGACGCATCCCCTCCGGGATGAACGCCGCGAACACCGCGAACATGATGATCGCCGCCGCTGTCACGACCCTGGCGGAGCCGACGAAGCCGTTGCGCACCGCATCCTTCGGCGCGTCCCCGCGCACGTACTGCTCGCGCATCCGGCTGGCCAGGAACACCTCGTAGTCCATCGCGAGCCCGAACAGCACCCCCATGAGGATGATGGGCATGAAGCTGATGACCGAGCCGAGGTCGGCCACGTGCAGCGGTCCGGCGAGGAACCCGCTCATGAACACCAGGCTCGTCACGCCGAAGGCCGCGCCGATGCTGAGCAGGTAGCCGAGCGCGGCCGTCACCGGCACCACGATCGAGCGGAACACCATCGCGAGCAGGATCAGCGACAGCCCGACGACCAGGATCGCGAACGGCAGCAGCGCCTCGCCGAGCCGTGCCGAGATGTCGATGCCGGCGGCGGTGTAGCCGGTCACCGCGAGGTCGATGCCGTACTCGCGCTCGAAGTGGTCGTGCAGGGAGCGGAGGGTCGCCACCAGGGTCTGCGTCTCCTCCGAGTCCGGAGCGCCGGTCGGGACGACCTGCGCGATGCCGGTGTCGCCGGTCGGGTTCGGGGTGGACAGCGGGACAGCCGCGACGCCCGGGACCGTGCGCAGCTCGTCGCCGAGGTCGTCCATCAGCGTGACGGGATCGCTGCTGCCGATCACCGATCCGGTCACGATCAGCGGGCCGTTGTATCCCGGACCGAAGTGCTCGGCGATGAGGTCGTAGGTGACGCGGGCGGGCTCGGTCTCGTCGAGCGATCCCGCATCCGGAAGCGCCAGGCGCAGCGACATCGCGGGCAGCGCGAGCGCTCCGAGCAGCCCGACGACCACCAGGACGGTGAGGACCGGGATGCGCGTGACGGCGTTCACCCAGCCGTGGGCGACGGGATGTTCGGGCCGGGGACGGCGAGGGCGCTTGGGCTTGCGCGGCGCAGCGTCGGAGTGCGCGGCGGGCTTCTGCGCAGGCGCCTCGGTCCCTCCCCGGAAACGCTTAGCCACCACCCGCATCCCGGCGAACCCCAGCAGCGCCGGCGTCAGCGTCGTCGACACCAGCACCGCGATCGCGACCGCCAGCGCCGCCGCGACGCCCATCGTCGTCAGGAACGGGATGCGTGCGACGGCCAGCCCGAGCAGCGCGATGATCACCGTCACGGCCGCGAACACCACCGCCGACCCCGCCGTCGCGACGGCTCGCGCGGCGGACTCCTCCGGCGCGATCCCCTTCTTCACCTGCTCCTGGTGCCGGGAGATGATGAACAGCGCGTAGTCGATCCCGACCGCGAGCCCGAGCATCAGGGCGAGCAGGGGAGTGGTGGAGGCGATGGTCAGCCACTTCGTCGCGGCGAAGATGAGGGCGAGCGACAGCCCCGCGCCGAGCAGCGCGTTGATCAGCGGCATCGCGGCGGCGACCACCGAGACGAAGGTCAGGATGAGGACCACGAACGCGACCGCGAGGCCCAGCAGCTCGGTGACGCTGATGCCCGCGACGCTCGACGAGAACACCTGACCGCCGACGGCCACCTGCGACCCCGGAGGCAGCGCCTTCTCGAGGTCGGCGCCCGACCGCTGCAGCGCATCCTTCGTGCTCTGGGACACCTCCACGGTGCCGACGGACAGCTGGATGGGCACCAGGGCCGCGGAGGCGTCGCCGCTGACGTTGCCCGTCGAGGGGCCCTGGTACGGATCGGTCGCCGAGGTGACCTGCGGCACCTTCGCGAGCTCGCCGACGGTCTTCTCGACCGCGGACTGGAACGCCGGGTCGCGCACACTCCCGCCCTTCGGGGCGACCGCGATCAGCTGCGCGGACGCCCCGCTGACCTGCGGGAACGTGCGAGCCAGCGCATCCAGAGCCTGCTGCGACTCGGTGCCCGGGATGGTGAACGTGTTGTCGGTGCCCTGGCTCAGGAGCCCCGCAGCAGCGAACAGCAGCACGAGCGCGCCCAGCCACACCGCCAGAACCCGCCGGCGCGCCCGGAAGGCGAAGCGGCCCAGCGAGTACAGGAGGGACGACATCGCGCCCAATGTAGAGCCATCCTCAGCAACCGAAAATGCTGGATACCGGGGTGGGCGGATCGGCCCGGGATCGGGCCGATCCGCCCATCGACGTCACTTGCCGTCGATGTCGTACGTGACGTCCTTCCCTGTTCCGGAGAGTTCAACCGTCCACGAGCCTTTGACGTACGTGCTGCCTGACTTGGTGAAGCCGTGACGCTCGAGGAGAGCGCCGGCTGCCTTCACCGCATCCGACTCGTCCGTCGGGATGCCGTAGTGGTACTCCTTCTCCGCCTCGTTGTACGACACCTCGGCGAGGCCGGAAGCGTGGAGGAAGGGGATCTCGTCGGGACGGTGCCGGTCACGCGACGACCGGCTCGTCGGCGCGCGCCGGGGTGCGCTCCGGGGCGACGGCCGCCTTCTCCCGGTGCCAGCCGGGCTTGGTCACCTGGAGGACGATCACCACGACCACGATGGCGACACCTCCGGCCACGGACGTCGCCAGCGGGGCGATCGCCGGATCGGCCGGCGCCTGCAGGAAGATGCTCGTGAGGTAACCGGTGGCCCAGTTGTAGACGCCGTGCAGGCCTAGGACCAGCCAGAGCGAGTTGCTGGTGACCGCCAAGAGCCCGAGAAGCAGGCCGATCACGAAGGTGTAGAGGAACACGAGCGGCTGCTTCATCCCGTTGGAGAAGTGAACGGCCGAGAACGCGGCAGCGGTCACGATCACGATCGTCACGGCCGAGAATCGTCGCGCCAGAAAGCGCGCCATCATGCTGCGGAACATGAACTCCTCGCCCGAGCCCTGCACGTAGAACACGAGGAGGGAGACAACGGCGACCGGCCAGAACGCGGGTGCGGCGAACGCCTGCGCGTTGAACGTGAAACGGCCGCCGAAGAACAGCACCAGCGTCAGCATGATCATCCAGACCAGGGCGATCCCGACCACGACGCCCAGCAGGAACCGGCCGACGCCGCGCGAGGTCAGACCCGAGCCGTGGCGACGGTTGCGGATGGTGAAGATCAGGAAGAACACCCACAGCGGCAGGAACGTGACGAACACCGTGAGCGACGTGACCCACGGCGACTCGGCGCCGAGGAGGGAGACGACCAGCGGTTGCGCCACCAGGCCGACGCCGATGGTGACGAGCGTGAGCGTGATGAAGATGACGAAGCCGAGCACGCCGTAGACGGGCTTCGCCGTCTTGGCGAGCGACGCCGTGACTCCGCTCGTCGTGAACGGCGGGTCGAAGAAAAATGTGGACCTGGTCATGGAGACCTTTCATTCCGGTGAGGTAGCGGCTCGGACGAGCCCCCAAACGTAATGACAGCGATTCGACGGGTTCGTGACGGGGTTCCGTCGAGGCGATGTGCCCGGTGCGGGGCCGAAACACGCCTCGCGATAGGATCGAGTGCGACGGTCGTCCGCGTGGCGCCGACGCGTTCCATCCATGGAGAGGACATCCACGTGCCCGCGATCGTGATCATCGGCGCCCAGTGGGGCGACGAAGGCAAAGGCAAGGCGACCGACGTCCTGGGGAGCCGCATCGACTATGTCGTCAAGTTCAACGGCGGCAACAACGCGGGTCACACGGTCGTCATCGGCGACGAGAAGTACGCCCTGCACCTGCTGCCGTCCGGCATCCTGACCGAGGGCGTCGTCCCCGTGATCGCGAACGGCGTCGTCGTCGACATCGAGGTGCTGTTCGAGGAGCTGGACGCGCTCATCGCCCGCGGCGTCGACGTCTCGCGCCTGAAGGTGTCGTCGAATGCGCACGTGATCACCTCGTACCACCGCACGATCGACAAGGTCACCGAGCGCTTCCTCGGCAAGCGCCAGATCGGCACCACCGGCCGCGGCATCGGCCCCACCTACGCCGACAAGATCAACCGCGTCGGCATCCGCATCCAGGACCTCTTCGACGAGAACATCCTGCGCCAGAAGGTCGAGGGCGCCCTCGACCAGAAGAACCACCTGCTGGTCAAGGTCTACAACCGCCGCGCGATCACGGTCGACGAGGTCGTCGAGCAGCTTCTCGAGTACGCCGAGCGCCTGCGGCCGATGGTCGTCGACAGCTCGCTCCTGCTCAACCAGGCGCTGGAGGAGGGCAAGTACGTGCTCTTCGAGGGCGGTCAGGCGACCATGCTGGATGTCGACCACGGCACGTACCCGTTCGTCACCTCCTCCAACTCCACCGCCGGCGGCGCCGCGACCGGCTCGGGCATCGGCCCGAACCGCATCGACCGCGTCATCGGCATCGTCAAGGCGTACACGACCCGCGTCGGCGCCGGTCCGTTCCCGACCGAGCTGTTCGACGAGTGGGGCGAGTTCCTGCGCGAGCGCGGTTTCGAGTTCGGCACCACGACCGGCCGCCCGCGCCGCACGGGCTGGTACGACGCCCCGGTCGCCCGCTACACCGCACGCATCAACGGCGTCACCGACTTCGTGCTCACCAAGCTGGACACGCTGACCGGCATCGAGCGCATCCCCGTCGCGGTCGCCTACGACGTGGACGGCGTCCGCCACGACGAGGTCCCCGCCTCGCAGAGCGACTTCCATCACGCGAAGCCGATCTACGAGGAGTTCCCCGGCTGGACGGAAGACATCAGCGGCGCCCGCACCTTCGACGACCTGCCGAAGAACGCGCAGGACTACGTCCTCGCCCTGGAGCGCCTGTCCGGCGCCCGCATCTCCGCGATCGGCGTGGGCCCCGCCCGCGACCAGATCGTGGTGCGCCACGACCTGATCGACTGAGCCGACCTCTCCAGTTGACGCAACACGCCGTCGCGCCCACGGGCACGACGGCGTATTGCGTCAACCAGAAGCTCAGAACCAGGTGCTGAGCCGCGGAGGGACCGCCGTGCGGAACAGGCGGTCCAGCGCGTCGGCGTCACCCTGGATACGGCCCGCCAGTGCAAGGCCCCGCACCACGTCGTGCCCCAGGTACCCGCTGCCCAACGCGGTCACCGGCAGTGTCACGTCGGCCGCGTCCTCCGTCGGCGACACGGTCGCGCGGCCCTCCTGCACCGTCAACCGGTACCGCCCCGCCGCGAAGCCCAGCTCGTCCGCGACCTCCAGCACCAGCGATCCGTCGCGCTCGTAGGTCCGGGCCTGCAGCGCGGCCGGGACGTCGAGGATGCGGACCCACAGGTGATCCTCGAGGTCCGTGACGTGCGCGCCGCGGACGTCGTTCACCAGGGCCTGCAGCGGCTCGTCGACACCGCGCGTCCAGACCTTCACCTCGGCGACGAGGTCGAGCTCCAGCAGGAAGCGCCACAGCGCGCGCAGCGCCTCCGGGGTCGCGGCGGCCAGGTAGCGCACCTCCACGGTGTGGCGGGTGAAGTCCTCGTCCCCGCCCTTGAGCGAGTACGAGACGAAGCCCTCCGGCTCGCCGTCGGCGGAGTCGTAGCGGACCAGGCGCGCCTTGTCGGCCTCCGGGTCGCCCTTGAGCGGGCCGACCAGGCGCTTCGCGAGATACGGCTCCAGGCCGATCTCCCCGGGCCGGGCGGCCATGACGCGGTCGAGCACCTGCGCGCCCGTCTCCTCGTAGTCCTCCGGCTCGGTGAACGACAGGCGGCCGGGGGTGTCGCCTCCCACCCACCGGACGCGCTTCGTGTCCACGGACCAGGCCGTCGCCCAGGTCGCGGGCCCGAAGCCCCAGCGGCCGTAGATGACCGACTCGGAGACGGTGAGGATGGCGAGCGGCAGGCCCAGGGCGTGCGCCGTCCGGAGCTCGCCGCCCAGCAACGCCGTCGCGATCCCGCGGCGCCGGTGCGTCGGCGCGACCGTCACCGAGCTGATCGCCCAGGAGTCGACGCGCGCGCCGCCCGGGACGGTGAGCGGCGCAGGCCACGTGTTGACGGTGCCGACCGGGTCGGTGGTCGCCCCGGCGTCGTCGTAGACCCCGGTGTTGCGCCGCGGCGCGAAGTTCTCCCGGGCCCCCGCCAGCTGCTCGGGCGACGGGCGCCGGCCGTGGAAGCCGCGGAAGTCGGCGCGCGTCCAGCCGTCGAGGGCTTCGGTGTCGGAGGCGTCGACCAGCGCGTAGCGGAGGCCGGTCGCGGCGAGGGCCTGGGCGGACGTGTCGTCGAGGGGTGCAGTGCGGAAGTCCATCCCTTCACCGTATCGGGAGGCCGCCGGGCGGGACAGGGCTGCGGTCAGACCGCGGCCACCATGATGCGCGCGTAGTCCATCAGCCATTGCTGCTCGGTCTCGGGCGCGAGGTCGCCGGTGAGCACATCCACGCCGTAGCCGTCCTCAAGCGCGATGAAGCTGCGCGCGAGCACGTCCGCCGGCTGCAGCAGACGGAAGCGGCCCGACTCGGCGCACTCCCGCAGCACCCGCTCGTAGAGGGCGACCTGGCGCTGGATGAGCGCCGCGTTCTCGGCCGCCGCCACCGGGTTGCGCAGCACGATCGGCGTGAGCTCGTACAGGATGCGGCTGGTCTCCTCCGCGCGGCCCGGCCACGGGATGCCCGACGCGATGCACTCGGCGAGCTTGGCCTCGGGGGTGGATGCGGCCTCCACCCGCTCCTCGCGGTGCCGGCAGTACTCGTCGCTGCCCTGCGCGAAGACGGCCGTGTAGAGCTCGCGCACGTCGGGGTAGTAGTAGAGCACCGAGGCGGAGGTGAGCCCGGCCTCCTTGGCGATGTCCGCGAGCCGGAGGTCGTTGGAGCCGTGGAGGAGCATGGCGCTGGAGGCGGCGGCGATCAGTTCCTCGCGCCGCTTCGTCTGCTCCCGGGGTCGTGCCATAAGTCGATCGTCGCATACCGTCCACCGTCGTTTGACACGCCCGGCGATTCTTTATATAAATTGCGTTTAATTAACTCGTACGGTCGCACGGCGGCCCCGACGGAACACGGTTGACGATGACCCGCCCGCTCTCCCTGGCCCTGGTGCAAGCGCCGACGGCCCCCTCACACGACATCGGCGCCTTCGCGGCGCATCTCGAACAGCTCACCCGCATCCACCGCGACACGCACCTGTTCGTGCATCCCGAACTCCACCTCACCGGCCTCGGCGAGGCGACCCCGGACGAGACGGCCGAGCGCATCGAGGCGCTTGCGCAGCCGCTCGACGGGCCGCGCGACCGCGCCCTGGCGGAGCTTGCCGGCGACCTCGGCCGCTGGCTCGTCCCCGGCAGCGTCTACGAGCGCGGCGCCGACGGCCGCATCTACAACACGGCCGTCGCCTACTCGCCGGAGGGACGCCGCGTCGCGTCTTACCGCAAGGTCTTCCCGTGGCGCCCGTACGAGACGGTGGCCGCCGGCGACGAGTTCGTCGTCTTCGACATGACCGGCTTCGGCCGCGTCGGCCTCTCGATCTGCTACGACGCGTGGTTCCCCGAGTCGAGCCGTCACCTGGCCTGGATGGGCGCGGAGCTCATCCTGAACCTCGTCCAAACCCCGACCTCCGACCGGGCGCAGGAGGTCACGATCGCGAAGGCGAACGCGATCGTCAACCAGGTGTTCGTCGCGAGCGTCAACGCCGCGGCGCCGAACGGCCTCGGCCGCAGCCTCCTCGCCGACCCGCAGGGCCGCGTCCGCGTCGAGTCGGAGAGCTCGGAGACCGCGGTGCTGACCGACGTCATCGACCTCGACGAGGTCGCCGCCGTCCGCCGCTACGGCAGCGGAGGGGTGACCCGGCCGTGGATGCAGTACGAGGGCGAGCAGTCGAGCCTCGAGCTGCCGCTCTACGACGGCCGGATCTCCTCCGGCCGCTGGGCCCCGGCGTCCGTCGCGACCGCTGCGGAGGTGTCCGCATGAGCGCGCCCACCCGCCTGACGGCCAAGCTGTCCCTCTCCTCCATCGTGCTGTTCGGCGTCGCCTACATGTCGCCGGCCATCGTGATGCTGACGTTCGGCGTGATCGCCGGCGCCAGCAACGGCACCACGCCGACCGCGTACATCATCGCGGCGGCCGCCATGTCCCTGACCGCCCTGAGCTACGGCAAGATGGCGCGGATCTTCCCGGCCGCGGGCTCCGCGTACACGTACGCGCGCCGCACCATCAACCCGCACGTCGGCTTCCTGGTGGGATGGGCGATCCTGCTCGACTACTTCTTCCTGCCGATGGTCGCGTGGCTGATCCAGTCGGTGTACCTGAACGCGCAGTTCCCGGCCGTGCCGGTGTGGGTCTGGCTCCTGATCAACATCGTCGTCACGACCATCGTGAACGGCCTCGGCATCGTGCTCGCCGACCGCGTCAACCGGACGCTGATGACGCTGACCGGCCTCGGCATCGCCGCGTTCGTGGTGCTGTGCATCGGCCACCTCGTCGGGAACCACCCCGCCTCCCTGACCGCGCCGCTGTGGAACGACTCGACCACCATCGCGGCCGTCTCGGGCGGCGCTGCGATCGCCGCGTACTCCTTCCTCGGCTTCGACGCGATCAGCACGCTGAGCGAGGAGACCCGCGACCCGGAGCGCAACATCCCGCGCGGCATCTTCCTGGCGGTCATCATCGGCGGGCTGATCTTCGTCGTCGTCTCGTACGTCATGCAGCTGGTGCACCCGGGCGGGGAGTTCAAGGACCCCTCGACGGCGTCCTACGCCATGTCGGTGCTGGTCGGCGGCCCGGTGTTCGCGAACATCGTCAACCTCGTCGTCATCGTGGGCGGCTTCGCCTCGGCCATGGCCATCCAGGCGAGCACGAGCCGGCTGATGTTCGTCATGGGACGCGACGGCGTGCTCCCGCGGGGCTTCTTCGGCCGCCTGAACGCGCGGTTCAACACCCCGCTGCTGAACCTCATCCTGATCGGCGTCGTGGCGATGTTCGGTCTCGGGCTGTCGCTCGACACCGCCACCTCGTTCATCAACTTCGGCGCGTTCCTCACCTTCACGATGGTGAACGTCTGCGTGATCGTCCACTTCGCCCGGAACCGCCGCCGCGGCGACCGGCTCTCTGTCGCGAAGTTCGTGGTGCTGCCCGCGGTGGGCGCCGCGGTGGACCTCTACCTCCTCACCCAGCTCGGCCCGATCGCGCTCTGGCTCGGGATCGGGTGGCTCGTGATCGGCGTCGTGTACCTCGCGGTGCTGACCCGCGGGTTCCGCCGGACGCCGCCGGAGATGCGCGTCGAGGACCGCGCGGAGGAGGCGGCACCGGTCGAGGCCTGACGTCGGCTAGCGTGGAAGATATGAAGGTGGTCGGTCTGATCCAGAACAGCGAGACGCGCGAGTTGACGGCGGAGGCGGACGACGCCCAGTCGGCGCGGGCGCTGATCGAGGAGCAGGTCCCGGAGGGCTTCGAGCTGCTGCAGGTGCACAACGCGATGCCGCGCGGCGGTCGCGTGATCGCGAAGGCGATCATCCGCGAGAGCGCGGTCGCCGAGATCGAGGCGGAGGGCCCCGACTACGCCTCCGCCCGCGACGCCCTACGCGCCGCAGTCCCCGCCTCCCACCGCCTCCTCTCGATCGTCGTCGCCTAGCCGGCCCCCGAGCACAGGAAAAACGTTGCCCTTCGACTCGAACGGCGACGTTTCTCCTGTGCTCGACGGCTAGGGGAGGGGGAAGGGCTGGCCGGAGGCGGCCTCGAGGAGCGGCCAGAGGCGGGCGCCCTGGCGCGGGGAGCGGGTGGCGCGCGTCGCGGGGGCGTGGGCGGGCGCGCCCTTCGTCCACAGCGCGGGGCCGAGGTGGTCGCCGCCCGAGATCGTGGGGTCGAGCACGGCCCGCACCGGGACGTGCGCGCCGTCGTCCTTCCCCTGCGTCCACGCCGCCTGCAGGTTGTCCGCGAAGCGCTTCAGCCGCGACGGCTGGTTGACGCCCCGGATGCCGGGCGTCCGCCCCGACGTGGAGTAGCCGGGATGCACGACGATGCTCTCGACGGACGACCCCGCCGCACGCAACCGCCGGTCGAGCTCGAACCCGAACACCTGCGCCGCAATCTTGGAGCCCGAGTACGCACGCCAGGAGGTGTATCCCTGCTCCAGCTGCAGGTCGTCCAGGCGGAGCCGTCCGAGACGGCTGGCGAGTGAGCCCAGGGTCACGATCCGCCCGTCGTCCGCGATCGCGGGAAGCGCCCGTGCGACCAGGCGGAAATGCCCGAGAACGTTCGTCGAGAGCACCAGCTCGTTGCCGTACGCGTCGGTCCGGCGCGTCCGCGGCGGGTGCACGATGCCCGCGTTGAGCACCAGCGCATCCACCCCATCCCGGGCCAGGAGGGAGTCGGCGGCCGCGTCGATCGAGCGCCGGTCGGTCACATCCAGCGGCAGCGCCTCGACGCTCGCGCGCGGCACCCGCCGGCGGATGGCCGAGACGGCCGCCTCGGCGCGCTCCGGGTCGCGGCAGCCGAGGACGACGTGAGCGCCCGCGCCTGCCAGCTGTTCGGCCGTGAAGTACCCGACCCCCGCATTCGCTCCGGTCACCACGACCGTCCGGCCCCGCGCATCCGGCAGGGCCGCCGCGTCCCAACCCACCGGCTACTTGCCGTTCTCGACGGCGATGCGCTCGTGGTGGTGGATGACCTCCGCGACGATGAACGTCAGGAACTTCTCCGCGAAGGCCGGGTCGAGGTGGCTCTCCTCCGCAAGCGCCCGCAGGCGCTGGATCTGCTGCTTCTCGCGCTCCGGATCCGCCGGCGGCAGCCCGTGCTCGGCCTTCAGCGCGCCCACCTGCTGCGTGAACTTGAACCGCTCCGCGAGCATGTGGATGACCGCGGCGTCGATGTTGTCGATGCTCTGACGGATGCTGTGCAGCTGCTCGAGCGCAGCTTCCACGTCGCTGTTCTGGGGCATGCAACGACCCTACTGGGTCAGAGGCTGGGCGACGGCTCAGCGAGCACGCGGTCGAGCACCGGCCGGGTGGCGAGGAGCGACGCCCACACCAGCAGGACGCCCGCGGCGAGGCAGCCCGCCACGACGGCGAGGGTCAGCGGCTGCACGAGGAGGCTCGCGCCGGTGAGCGGCAGGAGCACCACCGCGGCCGTGGCCGCCGAGCCGACCGTCGTGATGCGCAGCGGCGACAGCACCGCCCGGCTGCGGGCCGCGTTCATCTCGGAGATGGGCATTCCGATCCGGTCGAGGCTGACGTACAGGTCCCGCCGGTCGAGCACCGCCGCCGCCTGGTTGACCCCGGCAGAGCAGGCGACCATCAGGAAGGACGCCGCGACCGTGATGATGACGCCGGTGCGGATGTCGGCGAGCAGCGGGTCGCCGTCGCCGCCCCCTGCAGCCTCCATCAGGGCGGTGCCGACACCGGCGAACACCGCCATGAAGCTGGTCATCGCGACGCCCGAGACCTGCCGCCAGGCGGCCTTCGGCGACTCCAGGATGCTGCGCGCCGCGAGCAGGCGGCGCGCGTTGCGTGCGCGGCGGGCCTGGGACGCGGCCATCCGCTTCAGCACCCACGGCCCGATGAGGTTGAGCACCGCGATGCTGCCGCCGAACGCGACCGCGATCACGAGGAGGAGCACCGTCGCGCTGAACGCCACGACCTGAAGCGCCGAGACCAGCAGCACGATCACGCCGATCGCGACCACGGTGAGCACCGCCCGGAGCCAGTGGATGCGCGGTGCCTGCTGCCGCGTCCTGACTCCGAGCGGCGACAGCACCACCCCACGCAGGCCGACGACCGCGCTGACCGCCGCCAGGAGGGCGACGCCGAGGACGGTCAGCGCGATCCACCCCGGGCCGAGCAGCGCCGAGAACCCGAGCGGCCGCCCGCGGAACGGGATGAGCCCGACCAGCGGCGCAGCGAGCAGCGCGAGCACGACGCCCGCGACCGCGCCGGCCACCGCGAGCACGGTCGACTCGATCACCGTGAGCGCCCGGACCAGCCGCGGCGTCGCCCCGAGCAGCCGGAGGCTCGAGAGCCGGTCGTCCCGGCGCCGGGCGGACAACCGTGCCGCGGAGCCACCGAGCGCGACCAGCGGAACGACGAGCAGCGACAGCGCGACGACGGCGAGCAGCTGGTAGAGGCCGGCCTCGTCGTCCGTCCACGAGAAGAACGCCTGCGCGCCTCCCGCCACGATGAGCAGCAGAGCGGTGACGACCGCGAACGCGAGGATGGGGAGGACGACGGTCGAGCGGGCGGAGGCGCTGCGGCGCGCGAACAGCCAGGCGAGGCGGAGCGTCGTCATCGGCTCGCCACCTCGTCCACGATGCGTCCGTCGGCGAGACGGACGACCCGCGAGCACCGCGCCGCCACCGTCTCATCGTGCGTGACGACCACGAGCGAGCGCCCGCGTCCGGTGGTCGAGCGGATGAGCGCATCCATCACCTCCGCCGAGGTGGCCGAGTCGAGCGCGCCGGTCGGTTCGTCGGCGAACACCACGGACGCGCCGGTCGTCTGCGCACGGGCGATGGCGACGCGCTGCGCCTGCCCGCCGGACAGCTCCCCGATCCGGCGCGACTCGAATCCGGCGAGCCCGAGCGCGGCCAGCCACATCGCCGCCGTCTGCTCGGCCGCCCGGCGGTCGGCGCCGGTCAGCATGAGCGGGAGCGCGACGTTCTCGACCGCGGTCAGCTCGGGAAGCAGCAGCCCCTGCTGGAACACGAACCCGAACTCCTCCCGCCGCAGGCGCGACCGCCCCGCCTCGCCCAGCCGCGTGACGTCGACCGACCCGCTCGCCGTCGTGAGCACGACCGTGCCGGCGTCCGGCGCGACGATGCCCGCGAGGCAGTGGAGCAGGGTCGTCTTACCCGAACCGGACGCGCCCATGATCGCGACCGAGTCGCCGGGATCGACGCGGAAGTCGACGCCCGCGAGCGCGGGAGAGGAGCCGTAGGACTTGCTGAGGCCGGAGGCCGCGAGGGCCGGAGCTGGTGCCGAGGTCATGCTTCCAGCGTGGCCGGGCGCGGCGCGGGGGTGCGTCGGCCGGGAGAGGCATCCTGGGGCGGCGGGGTCATCCTCGGGATGTGGTCCCGGGGTATGACAGGTCAGCTCGTCGCGACCCGCCCGACCTTCTCCGTCTTGTCCCACTTCGCCTCGGTCCCGGCCAGCTCCTTCAGGTAGGAGTCGAACGTGATCGCGCACAGGAGCGAGCCGTAGCCCGCGAGGTAGATCAGGGCGGGGGCCAGCCAGCGGCCGGCGCGGGTCTTCTCCGCCTTGCGGGCGAGCCAGGCGACGACCATGGAGAACGGGATCCAGATGTAGATCGCCAGCGTCAGCACGAAGAGCGTCGGGCCGGACAGCGTCCAGCCGAAGAGGCCCGGGAGCCAGACCAGCATCACCGGTGGGAACAAGGCCGTGACCATGACCAGCATGTTGATGATGCCCGGGAACAGGATGACATGGCCGAGCGTGTGCTTGGTCGTGGAGCCGTCGGTCTGCGAGCCGAGTATCAGGACGAAGAGGTAGGCGAGCGCCGCCGAGATCCACAGCACGCGGAACACGTTGGTCGCCAGCTCGTCCTGCAGGAACAGCAGCCCCGCCAAGCCGATCGCCGACGTGATCATGATGAGCGGCAGCAGCCACAGGCTGAACCAGACGATACCGAAGCTGATCCCACCGAGGTGGTGCCTCCGCGACGGACGGAACCAGACCTTGGCGTAGCGGGCCGTCACGGTCACGTTGCCGCGGGCCCAGCGCAGACGCTGCTTCCAGAGCGCGTCGACCCGGTTCGGCTCCTCGGCGAGGACGTGCGCGTGCGGCTCGAAGACGACCTTCTTTCCCAGCAGCTGCGTCTCGAACGTGGTGATGGTGTCCTCGGCGAGTGACGAGGTGTCGATGCGGCCGCCGATCGCCAGCAGGTTCTCGCGCGTGTGCAGCTGCGCGCCGCCGGCCAGGCAGGCCTGTGCGCCGAGAACGTTCTGCGCGCGGCGGGCCGCAGGCTGCGAGAGCACGTACTCGACGCCGACGAACTTGGTGAGGTAGTTGCGCTCGCTGCTGCCCTCGCGGATGTACGCCGAGACCGCGCCGACGTCCGGGTCGGCGAGGTGGCGGGTCATCCGGCGCAGCGAGTCCGGCAGGTAGATGACGTCGGCGTCCATGATGAGCAGCGCCTCCATCCAGTCGTCCTGGAGGATGCGCTCGATGCCGTGGTTGAGCGTGTGCGCCTTGCCCTGGCCGCCCTGCTCGCGCCGGAACAGGTAGACGTTGCCGGGGTAGCGCGCCGCGCGGTCGCGGACCACGTCGGGGGTGTCGTCGGTGCTGGCGTCGTCGACCACGTAGATGCGCAGCGCCTCGAGCGGATAGTCGAGCTTCATCAGCCGGTCGATGGAGGCGCCGATGACGGCGCCCTCGTTCCAGGCCGGGACGACGATGGCGACGCGGGGGAGGTACGGCGCCGCCTTCTTGTAGTGGTTGATCCACGCGTGGAAGGGGATGACGACGAACGTCGCGGCCGCGGCGATTACCGGGATGAGCCCCGACAGCGCGAGGATCAGGCACACGATCACGCCGATCCAGTGCAGCACGCTGAGAACGTCCAACCCCAAGACCTCCCTGTTCTACCCTGCAGACTACCGCGCGGGAACGGCAACGGGCCCCGGCGCTCGCCGGGGCACGTTCGCGGACGGAAGGCTGTCCGCTGCTATCGCCGGCCGGGAAGGCTTCCGCCGGTGGCCAGGCGCATGAGGTCCGACTCCAGGTCGATGCCGAGGGCGTTGCCGCCCGCGGAGCCGAACTCGTGCTGGTAGCTGTCCCACGAGGTGTCGGTGATCTTCGCCTCGACCTCGGACTCCATCAGCACGACGAGTTCGCGCGCCGCGCGGTCGATGCGCTTGGCCAGGGACGAGTCCTGCCAGTCCTCCGTCGACGCGAACACCGAGGTCGGCGCGGTCATCGTGCGGAGGAAGGCGAACAGCGACCGCATCTCGCCGTCGACGACCAGCGCGTGCCGGGCGGTGCCGGCGGTCGCGCCGAGGACGACGGGCTTCGCGATCAGCAGGTCGTTGTCGAGCACCTGGAAGAAGGAGGTGAACAGCCCGCTCGGGCCGGCCTTGTAGACCGGCGCCGTCGCGATGATGCCGTCCGCCGACTTCAGGGCCTCGACCGCCTTCGTGAACTTCGGGCCCAGGTGGCCGGACGCGAGGGCCGCGCCCAGCTCGGGCAGCAGCTCGCGCAGGTCGAGGTTCAGCGTCTCCACCGTCCGTCCGTCGCGCTGGGCGTTCGCCTCGACGCGCAGGGCGAGCCGGTCGGCGAGCATCTTGGTGGATGACGGGTCGCTGACGCCCGCGTTCACCACCACGACCCGGAACGGCCGCTGCTCGGTGCTGGTCATGATCTTCCTTCTCTCGTTCGTCGGTTCGCGTCCGTGGTCGCTCAGAGCGACGGGTAGCTGGCCTGGAACTGCTCCTCGGTGTCCTGGTAGGGGGACGCGCCGGTGACGTTGTCGCCGCGGTTCGCGTTCGGGCGCGGCTGGCGCGGGGCCTCGTCGCCGTACTTCGCCTTCACGAGCGACGCGTGGGTCGGGGCCTCGGGGGTCTCGGGATCCTTGCGGGCCTCGGTCTCCTTGCGCAGCACCGGGATGACGTGCTCGCCGAGCAGGTCCAGCTGCTCGAGCACGGTCTTGAGCGGCAGACCGGCGTGGTCGACGAGGAACAGCTGGCGCTGGTAGTCGCCGGCCCATTCACGGAAGGTCAGGGTCTTGTCGATGATCTCCTGCGGGCTGCCCACGGTGAGCGGGGTCGCCTCCTCGAACTCCTCCATCGTCGGGCCGTTGCCGTAGACGGGGGCCTCGTTGAAGTACGGACGGAACTGGTCCTTCGCGTCCTGCGAGTTCTTCGCGACGAACGCCTGGCCGCCGAGGCCGACGATCGCCTGCTTCGCGGTGCCGTGGCCGTAGTGCTCGAAGCGCTCGCGGTAGAACGCGATGAGGCGCGCGTAGTGCTCCTTCGGCCAGAAGATGTTGTTCGCGAAGAAGCCGTTGCCGTAGAACGCGGCCTGCTCGGCGATCTCCGGGGTGCGGATGCTGCCGTGCCACACGAACGGCGGGACGTCGTCCAGCGGGCGCGGCGTGGAGGTGAAGCCCTGCAGCGGGGTGCGGAAGCGTCCCTCCCAGTCCACGACGTCCTCATGCCAGAGGCGGTGGAGCAGGTTGTAGTTCTCGAGGGCGAGCGGAAGGCTCTGACGGATGTCCTGACCGAACCACGGGTACACAGGTCCCGTGTTGCCGCGGCCGATCATCAGGTCCATGCGGCCCTTCGACAGGTGCTGCAGCATCGCGTACTCCTCGGCGATACGCACCGGGTCGTTCGTGGTGATCAGCGTCGTCGAGGTCGTCACCGTCAGGGTCTTGGTGAGGGCGGCGATGTGGGACAGCAGGGTCGTCGGGGACGACGAGAAGAACGGCGGGTTGTGGTGCTCGCCGACGGCGAAGACATCCAGCCCGACCTCCTCCGCGTGGGTGGCGATCTTCACGATCGCGTCGATGCGCTCCGCCTCGCTCGGCGTCACACCGGACACCGGGTCGCGGGTGATGTCGCTGACGGAGAAGATTCCGTACTGCATGTCTGGCTCCTCTTGTTTGTCTCGCCGTTTCTATGCAAATGCATACAACGTCGGGCGATAGAAAGTATTCCCGCTGGCCGGATGTGGTGCATCCCTGTCCGATTCTCGCGCGCGGAGGGTCCCTGGCGCCCGCTAACGTCGAAACGTGAAGGTCGCTGTGCAGTTCGTCGCGATGGGGCTCGTCTGGGGAGCGAGCTTCCTGTTCATGAAGGTCGCGCTGGAGGGCGTGAGCTTCGGGCAGGTGGCGTGGGCGCGTCTCGTGTTCGGCGCCATCACGCTGGGCGTCATCGCGCTCGCGACGCGTGCCCGCCTCCCGCGCGAGCCGATCGTCTGGGTGCACTTCACGGTGGTCGCCGTCACGTACTGCGTCATCCCGTTCCTCTTGTTCGCCTGGGCCGAGCAGTACGTCTCGTCGAGCCTGGCCAGCATCTACAACGCCGTTACGCCGATCACGACGGCCATCCTGGCCACCGCGGCCTTCCGGGTCGAGAAGCTGAATCGCGACCAGGTCCTCGGTGTCCTCGTCGGCATCGTCGGCGTGGTGATCGTCGTCGGACCGTGGGCGGTGGATGCGCTCGCCGGCAGCCTGTGGGGACAGCTCGCCTGCCTCGGCGCAGTCACCTGCTACGGCTTCAGCTTCGGCTACATCCGACGCTTCATCAGCCCGCGCAACGTGTCGTCCACCACGAGCGCGTTCCTCAACATCGGGCTGGCGGCGGTGATCATGGTGCTGCTGACCCCGATCGTCGCCTGGCATCCGATCGACTTCAGCTGGCCGGTGCTCCTCTCCCTCCTGGCGCTCGGCGCGCTCGGGACCGGCGTCGTCTACATCTGGAACATGAACGTGCTCCGCGCGTGGGGGCCGACGCTGACGTCGGGCGTCACGTACGTCACACCGGTCGTCGGGGTCGCGCTCGGGATCCTGGTGCTGGGTGAGCACCTGACCTGGAACGAGCCGGTCGGCGCGGTGGTCGTGCTCGCCGGCATCCTGCTGACGCAGCAGCGGGTGCGGGTCCTGACGCGCCAACCTGTGGAAACGCATAAAAGCCCGGACATCGCGTAAGGAACTCCGCGTCCGCCCGTCTTTTCTAGTGAGGCATCTCATCCACGAGATGGAGTCCTCGGCGCTGCGAGCATTTCGTCGCGCCTTCCCGAGAGGCAAAACAGGAGTCGGAATGTACAACAGCGGGGGAATCCTCGTCGGGATCGGAGCCACCGGCACGACAGTTCTCGCGAGCACCGGGTCCAGTCTCGCGTGGGTGGCGTACTCGATCGCGGCAGCGTCGGTCGTCATCGGCGGGCTGCTGGCACTCCGGTCCCGGATGCTGAAGCGACACGTCGATGAGAGCGACGGCGAGGCCGTTACCGCCTGAGTCAGGCGGCGTCGTTCGCGGTGTCGGCCTGACTCGTGCGCTCCCGGAGGAACGCGACGGTCGCACTGAGCGCTTCCCGCGCCTCCGGGAAGCGCAGATGGAACTGGTACTCGTGCGGCAGCGCGGGTTCGTGGTCGACCGGCCAGAACAGCTCCGTCACGTCGACTCCCGCTGCACGCAACGCCGCTGCCAGCGGGACGGATTGGGTTGCGGTGAGGCCGTCGCCGTTGCCGCCCGAGACGTACGCGGGCGGAAAGTCAGCGGTCACGAATTCGAGGGTGGACATGGTGCGTCCGGCCGGGCTGTCCGACCAGTCCTTCGTGCCGGCGTACGCCCACATCGCGGTCTTGAAGCCCCAGCCGAGCAGTCCCGTGAGGTCGGCGAGGGCATCCAGGTCGTAGACGCCGCAGTTGAGGACGACGCCGGCCAGCTGATCGCCCCCCACAGCCGGTGCGATGCCGACGAGATCGGCGTACTCGGCGTTCGTCGCCAGCACGGCGAGCTGGCTGGCCAACTGGGCACCCGCGGAGTCGCCCGCCAGGACGATGCGCGAGGGGTCGATCCCGTATTCGTCGGCGTGCGCCACCAGGTGCGCGAGCGCGTCGTTCAGTTGCCGGATCGCCGTCGGATAGGCCGCCTCCGGCGCGAGGGTGTAGTTCAGTCCGACGGTGGTGAAACCCTCTGCGGCGAGGATGCGGAGGTACGGCTCCACATCCCAGCTCGAACCCGACAGCCACGCCCCGCCATGCACCCAGACGACCGTGGGGAGCGCACCCTCCGCGTCGGAGGGACGGAAGACGTCGAACGTGAGACCGCCGGCTGCCGGCCCGACGGGCACGCCGGTGCGAGCGGTCACGCCGCCCGGCACGAACGGCAGCATCTCGGCGACGGTCTCTCGGGCGCCCTTGGTGAAAACCCGCCGGATGAGCAGTGCCGACGGCCACGGCGTGGCTCGCAACGCCGCGACCGCGCCGAGCGCGAGAACTCCGAGACCGACGACGAGGGAGGCGAGGACTCGGCGGGCACGCATGAGCCCACCGTATCGAACGCCCGCCAGCACAGGAAAAACGCTCCGAATCGCAGGGATTCGGAGCGCTTTTCCTGTGCTCGGCGGCTGGGGGCGCGGGTCAGGCGACCGTCGGGCCGAAGTGCTCGGGGAGGGTGGAGCGGTGCACGCCGCGCAGCTCCTCCAGGCCGATGGTGAACTGGTCCTGCACCTCGAGGACGGGCTGCGCGCCCACCTCGGCGTCGGTGACGCCGATCCGCAGGGCAGGGATGCCGCGCCCCTCGCAGAGGCCGCGGAACTTCACGTCATCCTCGCGCGGGACCGTCACGATCACGCGGGCGGTCGACTCCGAGAAGAGGGCGGTCGCCGCATCCACGCCGTCACGCTCCTGGATCTCGGTGAGCCAGACGCGCGCGCCGACGCCGAAGCGCATGACCGACTCGGCCAGCGCCTGCGCGAGCCCGCCGTCGGCGAGGTCGTGCGCCGACGAGACGAGACCTTCCTGCGCGGCGGCGTGCAGGGCCTCGGCGAGCGAACGCTCCGCATCCAGGTCGACCGCCGGCGGGTGTCCGCCGAGGTGGCCGTGGATGGTGCCCGCCCAGGCCGAGCCGTCCAGCTCCTCGCGGGTGGTGCCGAGCAGGTAGATGTTCTCGCCCTCGTCCTGCCAGCCGCTCGGGATGCGGCGTGCGACGTCGTCGATCACGCCGAGCACACCGACGACTGGGGTCGGGAAGATCGGGGTGTCGCCGGTCTGGTTGTAGAAGGAGACGTTTCCGCCGGTGACCGGGATCTCGAGCTCGAGGCAGGCGTCCGACAGACCCTCGACGGCCTGCGAGAACTGCCACATGACCTCGGGGTTCTCAGGGCTGCCGAAGTTGAGGCAGTCGGTGACCGCGACCGGCACAGCGCCGGAGGCGGCGACGTTGCGGTACGCCTCCGCGAGGGCGAGCTTGGCGCCCTGTTTCGGGTCGAGCTGGCAGTAGCGGCCGTTGGCGTCGGTGGCGATGGCGAAGCCGAGGCCCGACTCCTCGTCGACGCGGATCATGCCCGCGTCGTCCGGGAAGGCGAGCGCGGTGTTGCCGCCGACGAAGTAGTCGTACTGGTCGGTGACCCAGCCCTTGTCGGCGAGGTTCGCGGAGCCGAGCAGGGCGAGCGTCTGCTCCCGCAGCTCGTCACCGGTCGTCGGGCGGGCGAGCACGGAGGCCGAGTCGTCCTGCAGCGCGTCGATCCAGGTCGGGTAGGCGACGGGACGCTCGTACACCGGACCGTCGACCGCGACCGTGCGCGGGTCGACGTTGACGATCTCCTCGCCCTTCCAGTTGATGACGAGGCGGCCGGTCTCGGTGACCTCGCCCAGCACACTGGTCTCGACGTCCCACTTGGCGGTGACCGCGAGGAACGCGTCCAGCAGCTCCGGCTTGACGACGGCCATCATGCGCTCCTGGCTCTCCGACATGAGGATTTCCTCGGCCGTGAGGGTGGGGTCGCGCAGCAGCACCTTGTCGAGCTCGATGAACATCCCGCCGTCGCCGTTCGAGGCCAGCTCGCTGGTGGCGCAGGAGATTCCCGCGGCGCCCAGGTCTTGGATGCCCTCGACCAGCTTGTCGCGGAACAGCTCCAGGCAGCACTCGATGAGCACCTTCTCGGCGAACGGGTCGCCGACCTGGACCGCCGGGCGCTTGGTGGGGCCGCCCGCGGAGAAGGTGTCGGACGCGAGGATGCTCGCCCCGCCGATCCCGTCGCCGCCGGTGCGGGCGCCGAACAGGACCACCTTGTTGCCTTCGCCGGACGCGTTGGCGAGGTGGAGGTCTTCGTGGCGGAGCACGCCGACCGAGAGCGCGTTGACCAGCGGGTTGCCCTGGTACACCGGGTCGAAGTAGGTCTCGCCGCCGATATTCGGCAGGCCCAGGCAGTTGCCGTAGAACGAGATGCCCGAGACCACGCCGTGCACGACGCGGGCGGTGTCGGGGTTGTCGATGGCGCCGAAGCGCAGCTGGTCCATGACGGCGACGGGGCGCGCGCCCATCGAGATGATGTCGCGGACGATTCCGCCGACGCCGGTCGCGGCGCCCTGGAACGGCTCGATGTAGGACGGGTGGTTGTGCGACTCCACCTTGAAGGTGACGGCCCATCCCTCGCCGACGTCGACGACGCCCGCGTTCTCGCCCATGCCGACCATGAGGTTCTTCTTCATCGCCGGGCTGACCTTCTGGCCGAACTGGCGCAGGTAGATCTTCGACGACTTGTAGGAGCAGTGCTCAGACCACATCACCGAGTACATGGCCAGCTCGCCGCTGGTGGGTCGGCGACCCAGGATCTCGCGGATGCGCGCGTACTCGTCCTCCTTGAGCCCGAGCGCCGCGAAGGGCTGCTCCCGCTCCGGGGTCTCGATCGCGTTCGCGACGGTGTCGACGACGTGGGCGGTTGCGGTGTCGGTCACGCGGGCACTCCAGGCTGGGCGGGGCTGGCGGGGATGTGTCCAGTCTACCGGGCTTGCGCGGAGTGTCGGGTGGCGGTCGGCCCGCCCCTCAGTCGCAGAGGTCGACGACGCTGTCGTAGGTCGACGACTGCATGTGGATCACGGTGCGGGCGCCGGATGGCGCGGTTGCGACCTGGAAGACGAGGTATCGGCCCGACGTCGGCCCGACGGCATACGTCGTGAAGCCCATGCTCTCGTCGTACCTCGAGTGCGACTTCTGAAGGTCCGGGTACGCGGCCATCAAGTCGCTCTCCGTCGAGCCGAGTCGGATGCCGGCCTCGGTGGACGGCGAGGCGGGAACGATCTCCTCGGAGGCGGTGCGGACGGAGAAGGCCGCGTACGTGAGCACCGGGTCCTGCACGGCCGTTCCGCGTTTGTCGTCTTCCAGCAGACTGATTTCGACGGTGATGTCCGGCGCCGACTCGCTCCAATACCCCGGCGGGCAGTCGATGGTGTCGTCGACGGCGACCAACTTGGCCGCCGCCGCCAGGGCCGCAGAGGACTCGCCGAAGCGGACACCGCCGACCTGATCGAACCCCAGAATCCAGGTGGCGGGGTCCGCCGGATCCTCACTGGGCGCGGGCAGCGGCGCTGTCGCGGTCGGCGTGGGCGTCGGCGTGGGAGTCGGGGTCTCGGTGACCGTCGGCGTCGGCGTCGGGCTCGGCGCCGCGACCGGCGTCGGGTCGAGCAATCCCGTCCCGAGCGCGTAGGCGACCGAACCGCCGGAGATCGTCAGCGCGAGCACGACGAGGGTGGCGACGAGCGCGGTGCGCTTCCGTGCGCCGGCGCGACCGGGGTGTGCCTCCGCGTTCGCCACCACGAGGTCGCGGATCGCAGCCTTTCGGCGCGGGTCGAAGGTCGGCTCGTCGTTCATCGCTCTCCTCCGTTCAGTTGAAGTGCCGGGTCCTGCTGCAGCAGTTCGGTCAGGCGTGCTTTCGCACGAGAGAGCCGCGACTTGACCGTGCCCGGCGCCACGCCGAGAGCGGCCGCGGCGTCGGCCGTGCTCAGCTCCTCCAGCACGCAGAGGGTGAGGATGTCCTGGTCGCGCTTCGGCAGCCGAGCGAGCGCGGCGCGCATCGCCGACCGGCGGGCGTCGCGGTCGATCCGGTCGTCGACGGCGTCCGCGTGGTCCGGTGCGTTCTCCGGTGGCGGCAGCTGCTGCAGCCCCTCGCGATAGCGGCGGGACGCCCGCGCGTAGTTGCGGAACACGTAGTTCGTCATCACCAGCAGCCACGCGACGACGGACCCGTTCACCTCCCGCATGGCGTCTCGCCGACGCCACGCCTCCAGGAAGACGACCGCCGTCACGTCCTCCGCGTCATGGAGCGACGCCGTCATCCGCAGTGCTTGCCGGAAGACGCGGTCGTGGTGCAGGTCGAACAGGTCGCCGAAGGCATCGGCGTCGCCGTCGCGCACGCGTTCGAGCACTGACGGCTCGTCGAGTCGGATTCCCCTCACAACTATGAAGTGTCCGCGATGAGGGGTGCGGTTCCCGAGAACCGGGAGGACTTTCTCCTACGCCTCGACGAGCGCCGAGCGGATCACGGAGGTGAAGAACGTGAGCCCGTCGGTGCCCGAGCGCATCGCGTCGCGGGTGTCGGGGCCGAAGCCCGGCTCGACCGCGTGCTCGGGGTGCGGCATGAGGCCCACCACGTTGCCGCGCTCGTTGCGC
This sequence comes from Leifsonia poae, assembly GCF_050632865.1. GTDB lineage: Bacteria > Actinomycetota > Actinomycetes > Actinomycetales > Microbacteriaceae > Leifsonia > Leifsonia poae_B. The sequence goes on from NZ_JBODSA010000003.1 coordinate 1,097,344, forward strand.
ACGCCGGCGATGTCGTTCAGCGAGCCGTTCGGGTTGACGCCCTGGTAGCGGAAGACGACCATCCCCTCGCCCTCGAGGCGGTTCAGCTCGTCGGCCGAGGCGATGAAGCCGCCCTCGCCGTTCTTGAGCGGGATGACGATCTCCTGGCCCTGCTCGAAGCCGCTCGTCCACGGCGTGGAGGCGTTCTCGACGGTCAGCTGCTGGTCGCGGCGGATGAAGGTGCCGTGGTCGTTGCGGATCAGGCCGCCGGAGACGAGGTGCGCCTCGGCGAGCATCTGGAAGCCGTTGCAGATGCCCAGCACGGGCATCCCGGACTTCGCCGCGTCCACGACCTCGGTCATGATCGGCGAGAGGGACGCGATGGCGCCGCAGCGCAGGTAGTCGCCGTACGAGAATCCGCCGGGCAGCACGAGGGCGTCGACACCCTGGAGGTCGTGCTCGCCGTGCCAGAGGGCGACCGGCTCGGCGCCGGCGAGGCGCACGGCGCGCAGGGCGTCGCGGTCGTCGAGCGAGCCCGGGAAGGTGATGACGCCGATGCGCATCAGGCGTCGACCTCGGCGGGGTAGTGGATGCCCACCACGTCCTCGATCACGGAGTTCGACAGGATCTCGTCCGCGATCTCCTTCACCGTCGCGCGGACGTCGTCGTCGATCGGGCCGTCGACGGTCAGCTCGAAGCGCTTGCCGACGCGGACTCCGCTGACGACACCGCGCCCGGTGCGGGCCAGGGCTCCGGCCACCGCCTTGCCCTGGGGGTCGAGCAGCTCGGCTTTCGGCATTACTTCGACGACGATGGTCGGCACGGGGATACTCCGCTCACTCGGGCGACAAGGTGGGGGTTCGCTGTCGATTCTACCGTGCCGCGGCGACGGTTCGAGCGGGCCCGGCGACGGCGGCGACGTGGGCGACGGCGCGGTCCTCCAGCCGTTCGCGCAGCCGGCGGAAGAGGACGGCGGAATCGGCTCCCGGCCATCCCACCGGCAGTTCGGCCGAGGGGAGGCCCGGGTCGCGGTACGGGATGACGCGCCACTCGTCGAGGGCCCGGATCCACAGGGCGAACGCTTGCGCGTCGTCGGCCGGGGCCGCCTCGCCGCCGAAGCGTGCGAGGAACGACTCGTGCACGCGGCGGATCGCCTCCAGGTCGTACCAGCGGGCGAGCCCGGCGGCGAGGTCGCCCCGCGGCGCCGCATCCGCGAACAGGACGACGTCCGCCTCCCCGGCGATATCGTGCGCGGTCGCGGCGAGCTCGTCCTCGAGGGCGGCGGGCGCGATCCACAGGCCGTCGGCGACGGTGCCGCAGCCGAGCGCCGAGAGCCGGCGGCGGAGGCGGTCACGGCTTCCGCGACGGCGTTCCGGGAACGAGAACGACAGGAGGCACCACGCCGTCGCCTCGACGCGCTCGCCGAAGATGCGGTCGTCGCCGCGCTCCAGCATGGGGACCGCCGCCGGTTCGAGGGCGTAGCCGGCCACGCCGTCCCGGGGCTCCCGGCGCAGCACGCCGCGGGAGCAGAGCCGCGCGAGGCTGGAACGCGCGGTGGCGGCGGGGATGCCGAGGTCGCCCATCAGGCGCACGGCTCCCCCGCGCTCATCCAGCCGCCGATGGGGCGCAGGACGCTGCCGACGAGGGTGCGGAGGAGGGCGGTGGCGCTCCCGCTGCTCGCCTCCAGGTCGTCGCGTGCGGCGTCGCGTGTGGCGTCCTCAGTCATCGTGGGCGAGCTCGCCGAGCGCATCCCGCACCGCGGCCATCCCGGTGCACAGCTCCTCGAAGCTCGTGCTGAATGGGGACAGGCCGATGCGGAGGCCGTCGGGGTCGCGGTAGTCGGGGATGACGTCCCGCTCCCACAGCAGTGCCGTCACCTCGCGCATGGCCGGGTGGCTGAGGGTGATGTGGCCGCCGCGTCGCTCCGGATCGCGCGGGCTGGCGAGGGCGACGCCGAGCGGGGTCAGCCATTCGTCCGCGAGAGCGATGGCGAACTCCGTGAGCGCGACCGACTTCGCCCGGACCGCGTCGATGCCGGCCTCCTCGATCATCCCGATGGTGTCGCGCATGGCGAGCATCCCGACGATCGGGGGCGTGCCGCTGAGGAAGCGGCGCACACCGTCCGCCGGCTCGTACTCGGGACCCATGAGGAAGACGTCGCGCACGCCCATCCACCCCTGGATGGGCTGGGTGAGGCGCGGGATGAGGCGCCTGTTCACATAACCGAAGGCGGGGGAGCCGGGGCCGCCGTTGAGGTACTTGTAGGTGCAGCCGACCGCCAGGTCGACGTCCGCAGAATCGAGGTCGACGGGGACGGAGCCGGCGGAGTGGCAGAGGTCCCACAGCACCAGGGCGCCCGCGTCGTGGACGATGCGGGTGATCGCGGGCAGATCGGCCAGGAAGCCGGAGCGGTAGGCGACGTGGCTGAGCACGACGAGCGCGGTCCGCGGGCCGACGACGGCGGCGACCTGCTCGGGCGTGACGCCGGCCTCGGTGTCCGCCTCGACCCAGACGAGCTGGAGGCCGCGCTCGCGCGCGATGCCGTCGAGGAGGTAGCGGTCGGTCGGGAAGTTGTCGGTGTCGAGCACGATCTCGCTGCGCTCGGGGAGGCTGTCGACCGCTGCGCGCGCCAGCTTGTAGAGGAGGACCGTGGTCGAGTCGCCGATGAACGTCTGGCCCGGCGCGGCGCCCAGGGCGGCGCGGCCGAGATCGTCGCCGATCGTGAACGGCAGCTCCATCCACTCCTCGTCCCAGCCTCGGATCAGCCGGTCGCCCCAGCCGTCGAGGAGGAACCGCTGGATGCGCTCGACGCTCGCGCGGGTCGGGCGGCCGAGTGAGTTGCCGTCGAAGTACGCGGTGACCTGCGAGCTGCCGTCGTCGATACCGGAGAAGCGGGTGCGGAAGGGGGCGAGCGGGTCGCGCGCGTCGAGTGCGCGAGCCGCGGTGACGGGGTCCGGGTCGAGGGAGGCGGGAGGGGCGGTGTCGAAGTCGGTCATCGGGGCTCCGGGGTCGCTGCGGTGGCGTCTGTGGGGTCCGTGGATGCGGTGAGCAGGGCGGCGACGGTGAGGCCGCGGGCGGTGGCGAGCCAGTCGGGGAGGGCGGTGGGGTCGAGGTCGGTGCCGGCGAGTGCCGTGGTACCGCCGGCGGTGGTGGCGTCGCTGGGCGGGGGCGTCGGCACCCAGGCGACCCGCGGGCCGATGGTCGGGACGCGGTCGTCGTCGGGGCGGCGCAGGCCGGCGATGGACTTCACGACGGTGACCGGCGGCAGGCCGGCGTCGAGCATCCCGCGCAGCTCGCGTGCGTTGACGCCGACGGCGAGGGGACCGTTGCCCAGGTCGGTGCCGTACAGGACGCGGCCGCCGGCGCGGGCGAAGCGACCGAGGTTGTCCGACGCGATCGCGTGCTCCTTGGTCGGGTCGCCCCAGCCGTGGATGTCGAGGGTGCTGACCCAGCTCATCCCACGGCGCACCGACTCGGAGATCAGGTCGTCGTCGAGTCGTTCGGTGAACGGGGTGTGGGCGAGCTGATCGGCGCCCGCCGCGAGGGCGCGGGCGGTCTGGCCGGCGCCCTGGACGTGGACCGTCACCGGGACTCCCTGCGCGTGGGATTCGGCCACAACGCTGTGGAGAACCCGATCATCCACAGTTTCGCCCGCGTCGGTGTTGAGGGTGACCTTGATACGGGAGGCTCCCAGCATGACATTCGCACGAACCGCCAGCCTGGCCTCGCGTTCGCCGCCGACCTCGGTAGAGGAGCCCGGCGGCCCCCACCCGGCGTTGACCGGGTAGCCGCCCACGCACGTGATCAGGGAGCCGACGATGGCGACCGATGGCCGGGAGAGGTCGTCGGTGAGCCAGCCGGCGGCGACGGCGGGGATCCACCCGAGGTCGATCGCGTGCGTGATACCGCCTGCGAACATGGCGTGCTGGTCCGTGAGGCCGAGGTGCGTGTGGTGATCGGTGAGGCGTGGGAAGAGGGTGCCGGGGAGGCGGTGGTGGCGTGCGCGGGCGTGCGCGGGCACGTGGTCGACCGGGTGCAGGCGCTCGCCGTCGGTGCGGAACGTGGTCTCGCCGAGGAAGCGGTGGCCGTTCCAGACGGCATCGACGGTGAGGTAGGTGTCGGGGGCGGCGGTGCCGATGGTGTCGGCGGTGCCGGTGGTGTCGGCGTTGCCGGTGCGGTCGGTGCCGGCGGCCTCGCCGGTGCGGCCGGCGCCGTCGGGCTTCGCTCCCGGCCGCTCGTCGCTCATGCCGGCGCTCCGATCTCGGTGCGGACGGCGTAGAGCTCGGGGAAGAAGGTGAGGTCGAGCGCCTTCTGGAGGAAGGCCGAGCCGCTGGAGCCGCCCGTCCCCGTCTTCATACCGATCGTGCGCTGCACCGTCTTGAGGTGACGGAAGCGCCAGAGCTGGAAGTTGTCCTCCAGGTCGACGAACTCCTCGCAGGCCTCGTACTCGGGCCAGTGCTCGGTGGCGTGCTCGTAGATCTCGCGGAAGACGGGGGCCAGCTCGGGCGTGAAGACGTGGGCCTGGGTCACGTCGCGGTCGAGGAGCGCAGCGGGGACGGCGAAACCGGCCCGTGCCAGGTAGCGCAGGAATTCGTCGTAGATGCTCGGCGCTTCCAGCAGCTCCGCGAGGAGCGCGTGCGCGGCCGGGTCGCTCTCGAACACGCTGAGCATGCGACGGTTCTTGTTGCCGAGCACGAACTCCACTGCCCGGTACTGGTACGACTGGAAGCCCGACGAGTTGCCGAGGAAGCCGCGGAACTCGGCGTACTCCGTCGGCGTCAGCGTCGCCAGCACCGACCACTGCTCCGTCAGGGTGCGCTGGATGTGCTTGACGCGGGCGATGCGCTTGAGCGCGGGCGGAAGGTCGTCGGCCCGCAGCAGGTCGCGCGCCGACTCCAGCTCGTGGAGCACGAGCTTCAGCCACAGCTCGGTGGTCTGGTGCTGGATGATGAACAGCAGTTCATCGTGGTGCTCCGGATGGCTCACGGGTCGCTGGGCGCTGAGGAGCGTGTCCAGGTCGAGGTAGGAGCCGTACGACATCCGCTCCCGGAAGTCGGTGACGATGTCGGGATCGAACTCGCGGGTGTTGTCGCCGTCGGCCATGCTGCAATTCTGCGCCGATCGTCAAGGAAGTGCAACAGCGGTTTCTTCGTCTCCCGTCGTCCTCTCGCCGTTCACCCGCGCTTTACCGGCAGTTGCGTGGACCTTCGCACCCGCCTCATAACGTGACGGCATCACGGCAGGAGAGGCGCGACGATGACCCCGGACGGACGGATCACCAGCGAGTTCGACGACGCAGGCGGCATCGAGCGCGCGGCGGGGGAGCCGTGGGACGCGCGCGTCTGGGCCGCAGGGTCGGGCGGATACGACTGGGACGACCTCGGCGGCGGTGGCGGTGACGACTTCGAGGATCCGGACGACGTCGCGGACTCCGACCGTGACGATGCGCGCGACGACTCTCCGGAGACCGACGACCGCGACGACGACCTGGCCGACCTCGAACTCGTGGTCCTCGACCTGTCCGGAACCATCGTCGCGGATGAAGCCCTCGTCGAGCGCGCGTTCGACCGGGCCGCGTCCGCCGCGGGTATCGGGACCACGCCCGAGGTGCGGCGGACGGCGTGGGGCTTCGTCCGCGAGACCATGGGCCAGTCGACGATCGGCGTCTTCCGTGCGCTCACCGGCGACGACGACCAAGCCGAGCACGCCAACGCGGTCTTCGAGTCCGCGTACGTCGAACTGATCGCGCGGGAAGGCGTGACCGCGGTGCCCGGCGCCGAGGACGTCATCCGGCGACTGCAGACGACCGGCGTCGATGTCGCCCTGGTCACCGGCTTCTCGCGACGGGTCCGCGACGCGCTCCTGGACGCGCTCGGCTGGCAGCTGCTGGCCGACGTGGTCCTGAGCCCGGAGGACGCGGGTCGCGGCCGTCCGTTCCCCGACCTGCCGCTGACGGCACTGCTGCGCACCGGTGCGTCCTCGGTCGAGGGCATGGTCGTGGTCGGCGACACCGCCAGTGACATCGCGTCCGGGCTCGCGGCGGGAGCCGGGCTCGTCGTCGGGGTCCTGACGGGCATGCACGATGAGCAGACCCTGCTCGACACCGGTGCTGATGCGGTTCTCCGCAGCATCGCAGGCCTGCCGGAACTGCTGGGCTACGACACCCCGGGCCTCGTGAGCGCGGACGCCGTCGCGGCGCCCGGCGCACGGTGACGGTCAAGGCGGTCACCCCGCGCGTCGTCGAGCCGCCGGCGCGGCTGGGGATGGGGGTGAGCGTGTACCCGTCCGCCACCGCGATGGTGTGGCCAGGCGAGGGGCATACGCACGAGGCGGTCGCGGTCCCGGGTGTGCGGCTGGCGCCCGGTGACGTCCTGGTCGAGGTCGAGCTGGCGACCGTCTGCGGCTCCGACCTTCACACCGTCCAGGGTCGACGGCAGGCGCAAGCTCCCCTGGTCCTCGGGCACGAGCAGGTCGGACGCGTCGTCGCGCTCGGACGCGGCGGCGCGAAGACGACCGACGGGCGCCGCGTGACGCTCGGCGAACGAGTCGTCTGGTCGGTCGCCGTCCCCTGCGGTCGGTGCGTCCGCTGCCGCCGCGGGCTGCCGCAGAACTGTCTGAACCTGCAGAAGTACGGCCACGAGCGGATGCGGCGCGGCTGGGAGCTGTCGGGCGGCTTCGCAACGCACACGCACATCCTCGAGGGCACGCCGCTCGTGCGGGTGCCCGACGACATCCCCGCCGAGGTGCTGGCACCGGCGTCCTGCTCGACGGCGAGCGTCGCAGCGGCGCTGGAGGCCGCCTCCCAGATCGTGCCGCTCGACGGTGCCCTGGTGCTGGTCGCCGGCGCGGGGATGCTGGGACTCACCGCCACCGCCATGGCGACAGACGCCGGCGCACGCGTGGTCGTCAGCGAGCCGGTGGCCGAACGCCGCGAGGCGGCGAAGGCCTTCGGCGCGGTCGCGGTGGCCGACCCCTCAGCGGGCGCCGATCGGGCCCTGTCCCTCCCCGCGGTGCTTCACAGGGCGGGCGGCCGCGCTGCGGTCCCGACCGTCGCGCTCGAGCTCTCCGGCGACCCGTCCGCCGTCCGCTCGCTGCTCGGCGCGATCGATGTCGGCGGCGTGCTCGTGCTCGTCGGATCCGTGACGCCCGGACCGGAGCTGGCCGTCGCCCCCGAGCAGCTGGTGCGGAACCTCCTCACCATCCGCGGCGTGCACAACTACGCGCCCCGGCACCTGGAGCAGGCGGTGCGGTTCCTCGCCGACGCCTGGGACCGCTATCCCTTCGCCGAGCAGGTCGGCGAGACGTACGCGCTCGCCGACGTCGACCGTGCGCTCGTGCCGTCGACGCACCCCCGCATCGCCGTCCGGCCCTGACCGAGCGGCGCGGTCGTAGCCTGGGGTCGTGTTCGACCGCTTCTTCGACCTGATCCGCGCCGTCCCCGCCCCCGCGGACGCCGAACTGCTCTTCGGCGACGACGACCTCGGCCGGCTTCGCGAGCGCAACCTCCGCCGGTACCTCGCGGCCCCGCACGCGCCCATCCTGCTGCTCGGCGAGGCGCCGGGCTGGCGCGGGATGACGGTCACCGGTGTGCCGTTCACGTCCGTGCGCGAGGTGGAGGCGGGCGTGCTGCCGGGACTGGAGCTGCCCGCCGAACCGCAAGCGCCGTGGGAGGCGTCGAGCCGCGTGTTCTGGGACACCATGCGCCAGTGGACGGGTCCGCTCCCGCTCTCCTGGCCGGTCTATCCGCACCACCCGTTCGTCGCGGGGCGGCCGCAGACGAACCGGACGCCGCGCTCTTCGGAGGTGCGCGCGGGCGCTCCGGTCGCGGACGAGCTGATCCGGGCGCTGGGCATCGAGACGATCGTCGCCGTCGGGCGCAAGGCGCAGGGCTCGCTCGCCGAGGCGGGCATCGAGGCGCCCGCGATCCGGCACCCGGCGCAGGGCGGGGCGCGGATGTTCACGGACCAGCTGCTGGCGCTGAACCACGCCATGCTCGAAAGCTGAGCGTCCTCTCACGAATCTGTATTTATGATGTCCTGACACCCCCGAACGACGAGGACATCCGTGACCGAGACCGCCGAGGCCACCGCCCCGACCGCCCCGACCCCGCCCGCCACCACCGACCCGCACGCTCAGCCGCACCCCCACGCCCCGGCGCACCCACGCCCGCCCGCGCGCCGCCGCCCCCTCGCGAACGGCATCGGCTCGCTGATCTTCTTCAGCCGCTGGCTGCAGGCACCTCTCTATCTCGGCCTCATCGTCGCGCAGCTCATCTACGTCTGGGTCTTCATGACCGAGCTGTGGCACCTCGCCGAGGAGGTCATCGCGCATCCCGGCTCGATCAAGGAGGCGGACGTCATGCTCGCCGTCCTCGGCCTGATCGACGTCGTGATGATCGCCAACCTCCTGATCATGGTCATCATCGGCGGCTACGAGACGTTCGTCTCACGCGTCAACGTCGATGGGCACCCCGATCAGCCCGAGTGGCTGTCGCACGTGAACGCCAACGTGCTGAAGGTGAAGCTGGCGATGGCCATCATCGGCATCTCGTCCATCCACCTCCTGAAGACGTTCATCGCCGTGGGCGACCTGGGGATGGCCGGCGGCGGTGCCCTGGGCTCCGAACGCTATACGCCGCAGGGCGTGTTCTGGCAGGTCGTCATCCACTGCATCTTCATCCTTTCGGCGGTGGCGCTGGCCCTCATCGACCGGATGTCGCGGACCAAGCGGGCCTGATCGCGGTCAGTCGAGCGCGACCGCCTGGCGGTGCTCGCCCGTCTTCTCGACGTAGCCGGACGCGTTGCGGCGGATCGCCTCCACCTCGTCGTCGGTGAGCTCCCGGCGGACCTTCGCCGGAACGCCGGCGACGAGCGAGCGCGGCGGGATGACCGCGCCCTGCGTGATGAGGGCGCCCGCCGCGACCAGCGATTCCGCGCCGACCCGGGCGCCGTTCAGGATGGTCGCGCTCATCCCGACCAGGACGTCGTCCTCGATCGTGCAGCCGTGCAGCACCGCGTTGTGCCCGACGGACACGCGGGCGCCGACGGTGAGCGGGTAGTCCGCGTCGACGTGCGCCGAGACGTTGTCCTGGAGGTTGGTCTCCGCTCCGATGACGATCGGCGCGTTGTCGGCTCGCACCACCGCGCCGTACCAGACGCTGGCACCGGAACCGAGGGTGACCTGCCCGACCACCGTGGCGCCGGGGGCGACCCACGCCTCCGAGTCGATCTGAGGTACCCGATCGCCGGGCAGTGAGTAGAGCATCCGCGCCCCTTTCCGTCCCCTCAACGCTACTTGACCGGCGTTAGTCCATGCCGTATATTCCTCGTGGAATAATCAAACCGGAAGAACCATGGCCGAATCACGCACTCTGACCCCCTCGCCGTCGCCGCGCTCGCGCTGCTCGCCGAGGGTCCGTCGCATCCGTACGAGATGTACCAGACCCTGGTGCTGCGCTCGGAGGACCGGCTGGTCAAGGTGCGCCCGGGCTCGCTGTACCACACGGTCGATCGCCTCGCGCGGCACGGCCTGGTGCGCGCGACCGGCACCGAGCGCGAGGGCAACCGGCCCGAGCGCACCACGTACGCGATCACCGACGAGGGCACGCTCGCCCTCGGCGAGCGGATCGCCGAGATCATCGCAACACCCGTCAACGAGTACCCCGAGTTCCCGCTCGGGCTCGGGGAGTCGCACAACCTCCCGGCCGAGACCGTCGTCGCGCTTCTCCGCAAGCGCGTCGGTCTCATCCGGGCCGACATCGCCGTGTACGACGAGGCGATCCGGACCATGCGGGCGAAGGAGCTGCCCGCCAAGTACTGGGTGGATGTGCGCTACCAGCGCGCGATGGCGGAGGCCGACGCGGCCACGCTCGAAGCCCTCATCCACGACCTCGACTCGGGAGCGCTCTCCTGGGACGAGGAGAAGACGCACTGAGCATCCCGCTCTCAACAGGAAGAACGTGACAATGGAACGCGAACTCAAGCCGTGGCCCGCGCTGTGGGCCCTGGTCATCGGGTTCTTCATGATCCTCATCGACACCACCATCGTGTCGGTCGCCAACCCCTCGATCATGAAGGGCCTCGACCTCGGGACGGACTACAACGCCGTCATCTGGGTCACCAGCGCCTACCTGCTGGCCTACGCCGTGCCGCTGCTGATCACCGGCCGCCTCGGCGACCGGTTCGGCCCGAAGAACCTCTACCTCATCGGCCTCGTGATCTTCACCGCGGCCTCGGCCTGGTGCGGGTTCTCCGGCCACATCGGCATCCTGATCGCGGCCCGGGTCGTGCAGGGTCTCGGCGCCGCGCTGATGACGCCGCAGACGATGGCGGTCATCACCCGCATCTTCCCGCCCGAGCGCCGCGGCGCCGCCATGGGCCTGTGGGGCGCGGTCGCCGGTGTGGCGACGCTGGTCGGCCCGATCCTCGGCGGCGTGCTCGTCGACAGCCTCGGCTGGGAGTGGATCTTCTTCATCAACGTGCCGGTCGGCATCGTAGCGTTCATCCTCGCCGCTCGCCTGGTTCCGAAGCTGCCGACCCACACCCACAGCTTCGACATCCTCGGCGTGATCCTGTCTGCTGTGGGCATGTTCCTGCTGGTGTTCGGCATCCAGGAGGGCGGCACCTACGACTGGGGCGTCATCTGGGGCCCGATCAGCGTCTGGGGCCTGATCATCGCCGGAATCGTCGTCCTCGCCGCGTTCGTGGTGTGGCAGGCGTTCAACAAGAAGGAGCCGCTGCTCCCGCTGCCGCTGTTCCGTGACCGCAACTTCTCGCTCTCGAACGCCGCGATCACGACCGTCGGCTTCGCGGTGACCTGCATGGCCCTGCCGCTGGTGTTCTACTTCCAGACCGTCCGCGGCCTGACGCCCACCGAGTCGGCCCTGATGCTCGCGCCGATGGCCATCGCCACCGGTGTGCTGGCGCCGGTCGTCGGTCGCCTCATCGACCGGGTCAACCCGCGGAACATCGCGGTCGCGGGTCTCCTCCTGTTCGCGCTGTCCCTCGGCCTCTACTCGCGGATGCTCACTCCCGACGTCAACATCTGGCTGCTGCTCATCCCGAGCTTCACGCTCGGCGTCGCGATGTCCGGTGTGTGGGGGCCGATCTCCACGACGGCGACCCGCAACCTGCCGCTGAACCAGGCGGGAGCCGGCTCGGGCGTCTTCAACACCACCCGCCAGATCGGCGCCGTGCTCGGAAGCGCGTCCATCGCGGCCCTGATCGAGAGCCGTCTGGCCGCCGATCTGCCGAAGGTCGCGGGAGGCGCGGCGAACGCCAACGAGGCCGCCGCAGGGACCGAGCTGCCGCAGTTCCTGCACGCCGGGTTCACACAGGCGATGTCCGAGGCGCTGCTGCTGCCCGCAGCCGTCGCCTTCCTCGGCGCCCTGATCGTGGTCTGGTGGGAGCGGCCGAAGCCCCCGGCATGGGCGAAGCCCGCGGGTGCCGCCGCCGCACCGGCGGGTGCGTCCGCCGCGCAGACCCCGGAGGCCGCCCCTGTCGGCGCCGCCGAGTCGACCGCGACTCACGGCGCCCACGCTGCGCCGGTCCCGGTGGACGCGACGCCGCACGGCTCGCACGCCGCGGACGTGCCGCCCGCGACGGACGCGCGCCCCGGCGAGGAGCCGCCGCACGGCGTCCACGCCGCCCCGGCGATCGACTGACCGCGTAAACGAGACAAAGGAGGAGGTCGCAGCCATCACGGCTGTGACCTCCTCCTTTCGCGTCCCGCGTGGCGCGTCAGGCCGGCACATCCTCCGTCTCGGCCACCACGCGGACCGCGTTCGCCCACGGGTCGTCGAAGGCGACCGAGCGCCCGTCATCGCGGGCTTCGACGCCGTAGTGCCGCATCCGCTCGCTCAGCTCACCGAGGTCATCCTTCGACGGCACGCGGATCTCGACCTGACCGAGCCCGAGCGCCAGCCGGCGACGGCCGGCACCGCGGCTGTTCCAGGTGTTCATCGCCATGTGGTGGTGATATCCGCCCGCGCTGACGAACAGCGCGCTGCCGCCGAGCGCGGCTGTGGTCTCGAAACCGAGCCGGTCGACGTAGAACGCGCGCGCCGACTCGACGTCGCCCACCGACAGGTGGACGTGGCCGACGGTCGCGTCGCCGAACGGGAGGACGTCATCGGCCTGCGCGAGCGCTGCGCCGCGGTCGGTCAGGTGCTCGGTGAGGAAGCGGTTCGGGTCGAGGTAGAGCGTCGCCATCTCGACCTGGCCGTGGGTCCAGCTCCACTGACTCCGGTCGCGGTCCCAGTACAGCTCGACGCCGTTGCCCTCCGGGTCGGTGAAGTAGAACGCCGTGCTGACCAAGTGATCGGCGCTGCCGGTGAACGTGCCGGGCGCACGCGTCGCGACCGAATAGACGGCGGCGGCCAGCGCCTCCTGCGTGTCGAACAGGATGGCCGTGTGGAAGAGCCCGGCCTCGCCGGGGAGGCATGGCGCAGCTCCGGCGCGTGCTGCAGGATCACCGCGGGCGTCGAACCGCGGCCGAGGATGACGCGGTCGCCCTCGGCGGCGAGCACGCTGAGCGTCACGGCGTCGCGGTAGTAGCGCGTCATCAGGTCGAGGTCGGCGACGCGCAGGGTGACGGCCCCCATGGCGGAATCGGCGGGCAGGAGTTCGGGCATACCTGTCAGAACACCGGCCGGACCGGGACTATTTCACGTCTCGATCGCTCCGCCGTTCGCGGCGAGGTAGCGGCGGAGGGTCAGCGACGGGTCCGCCGCCTGCTCGCGGCGGTACCGGGCGAAGTCGAGCTGGTCGCGCAGCGAGGAGCCCGCGCGCATTCGATCGGCCTGCGCCCCTTCGACCGTCTGGATGCGCTCCGCCTCGGCGAACAGCCGCTCGCGGTCGTCGGCGGCGAGGACGAGCACGCCGTCGTCGTCGGCGACGATCCAGTGGTCGGGCGTGACCGCGACGCCGTCGAGGAACGCCGTGCGCATCGCCGACCCGGGCGGCGGCACGCGCCGCGGACCGAAGGGATGCGCGCCCCGGCTGAACACCGGCAGCCCGATCTCGCGCAGTTGCGCGGTGTCGCGGTGGCGCCCCCAGATGACCGCGCCGGCCATCCCGGCGGTCGCCGCCTCCAGCAGCATCAGGTCGCCCACGCACGCCTCGTCGTCCCGTCCGCCGTTGTCGACGACCAGGACGGCGCCAGGTGGCGCGTCGTCGATCGTCTCGAGCAGCACATCCACGCTGCCGAGGTGTGTGACCGGCGCGGCCGGGCCCGCGAAGGGACGGCCGGGCAGCAGCGGGAGCAGGCTCACGGGTGCGGTGCCGACAGGGATGCCGAACCGGACGGCGGCGTCGGCGATGGCCGCGGTGGCGGGAGGGGTGTCCATGAGGGGACGCTATCCCTCACCGCATGCGCGCGGCGACATGCGCCTCTACTCGCCGGTCAGGCGCTCCAGGAGCTCGCGGTACTTCGCCGCGGTCCGCTCCACCACGTCGGCGGGGAGCTCGGGCGGGGTGCCGCTCTTGTCCCAGTGGGCGGCGAGCCAGTCGCGCACGATCTGCTTGTCGAAGCTCGCCATCCGCTCCTCCGGGGTGGTGCCGGCCGCGTACGCCGCCGCATCCCAGTACCGGCTGGAGTCGCTGGTCAGCACCTCGTCGGCGAGGGTGATCTCACCGGTCGTGCGGTCGGCGCCGAACTCGAACTTCGTGTCGGCGATGATGACGCCGCGGGCCTCGGCGATCTCGGCTCCGCGCTCGTAGACGTGCAGGGACAGCCGCCGCAACTCCTCCGCCACGTCGGGCCCGACGAGTTCGACCGTCCGCTCGAAGCTGATGTTCTCGTCGTGCTCGCCCTGCGGGGCCTTCCACGCCGGCGTGTAGATCGGCTCGGGTAGCCGGTCGCCGTTCCGCAGCCCGCCGGGCAGCGGGATGCCGCAAACGCTCTGCGACGCCTGGTACTCGGTCCAGCCGCTGCCGGTGAGGTAGCCGCGCACGACGCACTCGATCGGGAACATGTCGAGCGGCTTCGCGAGCATCGACCGCCCGGAGACCGCTTCGGGGATACGCTCCTCGACGCGGTCCCCGACCAGCACGTGGTCGGGGATGAGGTGGTTCGGGACGTCGTCGAGCTGGTCGAACCACCACAGGCTCAGCGTCGTCAGCAGCTCGCCCTTGCCGGGGATGCCGGGCTCGAGCACGTGGTCGAAGGCGCTCACCCGGTCGCTGGCGACGACCAGGACGCTGTCCGCGTCGGCCAGACCCTGCGCGCCATCGGGCACGTAGAGGTCGCGGACCTTGCCCGAGTAGACGTGGACCCATCCCGGAAGTTCGTTCACCCGTCCATCGTAGGGCGGAGCGCCGTCATGGATTCGCATCACATCCGTCTAGATAGGTAGGCGGAACTAGGGCCGCCCGGTGCCGGCCACGACGTGGCGGGTACCACATCCGCTGCGCCTCGGCACAGCACGAAAGAAAGCAGCACTATGACGTGCGTCAAGACGGTCGCGGCGCTCGCCGCGACCACCGCCCTCGTCGTCGGCGGGTTCATCGCGGCGGCTCCGGCTTCTGCGATCACGGCGGGCCAGCTCACCGGCTCCGCCGTGTTCCTCGGCGACTCGTACGCCTCGGGCAACGCGGCGGGGGCCTACGACACGGCGAGCGGAGATTGCCATCGCAGCGCCAACGCATATCCGGTCGTCTGGAAGGCCGCCTACCCCGGCGTGCGCGGGCAGTCCTTCGCCTGCAGCGGCGCCACCACCGCGAACGTCCTGTCGGCTGCTGCTCCGGAGGCGACGGTCGCTGCGGCCCTCGGCTCGGCCACTCAGGTCACCATCACCGTCGGCGGCAACGACATCGGCTTCCCGCAGGCGGTGACACAGTGCCTCCTGGGGTCGGACGCGGAGTGCGATGACTACCTGAGGACCACCACGACCACGCTGGTCGCGGCCCTGCCCGCGAAGCTGGATGCGCTCTACGCGCGCATCAACGCGCTCGCCCCGAACGCCTCGGTCGAGGTCGTCGGCTATCCGCGCCTCTTCGACGCCTCAGCGACGTCGTGCTCGCTGTGGTCCGTGGCGAAACGCCAGGCCATGAACGCCATGTCGGACCGTCTCTCCGACGCCGTCGCCGCGCGTGCGGCGGCCGCCGGATTCGTCTACCGCGATGTGCGGGGCGACTTCACCGGTCACGGGATCTGTTCCTCCGCCCCGTGGATCGTGGACGCCGGCACGGGAGCGACCTGGGAGTGGCTGCACCCGAACGCCGCGGGCCACGCCCGCATCGCCGCGCTTCTCGCAGCCCCGCAGCATCCGGTCGAGGTCTCGGCCTCGGGCGGCCGCCTGAAAGTGGCCATGACGCGCGAGCTGCACGCGTCGGCCAACCGGGTCATCATCTGGGTCAACGGCGCCTATGCGGGAGAGACGTACCGGGGTTCCACGTACTACGGCTCGGTCTCGGCCCGGCGCAACACGGTCGAGGTGGTCCCATCCGCCACGGTGAAGGCCGGCGACCGCGTGCAGGTCGGCATCGTCCCCGGAGTGCCGGGCAACTCCTATCCCTCCCCGGGTTCTGTCTCGTTGCTCGCCGACACCCAGGTGGACTCCGTCTATAGCGCGACGCTCACCGGCGACGGGCATCTGGCGGTCGTCCTGTCCAATGCCCTGTTCTCCTCGGCGAACCAGACCACGTTCTACGTCAACGGCACGTACCATGGCGCGACCAACCGCGGCACCGCCTACTACCTCAGCGGCTGGTACGGCGGCGACGGCGTCCACCTCACGACGTCGGACGGCGGGTTCAAACACGGAGACCGCGTCACCGTGACCGTCGGCTCGCAGACCGTGATGGACCGAGTGCTCTAGACAGCGAGAGGGCGCCCCGTCGGGCTCGGGGCGCCCAGGCACTCACGGGTGGAGGCTCAGCCGAGCAGCTTGGCCTTGGCGGCGGTGAACTCCTCGTCGCTGAGCACGCCCTGCGTGTGGAGGGTCGCGAGCTGCTGCAGCTGCGCCATCATGTCGTCGCCGCCGCCCGCAGCGGCCGGAGCGGCGGGAGCGGCCTGTGCCGCGGCCTGCTGCTGGTAGGCCGCCTGCTGCGCCGCAGCCTGCTGGGCCATCTGCTGCATCTGCTCCTGTTGCTGCTGTTGTTCGTACGCCTGCTGGTCGTACTTGTCCTGCTCCCGCTGCGCCTGCCGGCGCTGGACGTTGCCCGACACGGCCGTGGCCGTGCCCGCGACGACGGCGGTCCGCGCTGCCATCCCGATCAGTCCCGGGCGTCCCATTCTCCTCAACGGCATGATGCTCTCCTCAGCTCTCCGTGGTCTCGAGTTCTTCGTACGCCTCGGACGCCACCGCGTTCACCACGGGGGCCGGGATGCGCTCGCTGTAGAGGACCGTCCCGCCGGACTCGAAGAAGCGGCTGGCGAGGTCCTTCGCCCAGATGTGCTCGAAGACGAAGATCGCGCCGGTGGACCCCGCTTCGATGAGCTCGGCCGCCTGCTCGACGTCCTCGTCGCCGGCGATTCCCGGAGCCTCCAGGTGGAGGTCGCCGATGTCGATTTCATCGTCGTTCTCGGCCATTTCGATGACGTCAACGCTGCCGTCCGGGTGGCGCTCCACGAGGAGCAGGTCCAGCACCCGGATCGTGCCCGTCGCGACGAGGTCCCCGATCGCCTGGAAGACGCCGTCCGATGGTCGGTCCGTATCGAACTGAGCGATCATGAACTCCGCTGGACCGTATTCGAATTCGGCCATGACGGCCCCCTCTCTGTCGGGTCTCCCCGTCTGACACGGCAGACGATACTGCCGCGTCCCGACCGACGGCTACACACGATTTGCGGAGATTCGACGGCGGCGCATGCGCACGTTCACATCCCTAGACTGTGTGGACACGACGCGACCGAGGGAGGCTCACGTGGCCGAGAAGAACTGGGCTGGCAACTACGAGTACCGGGCGGACCGGATCGCCCGCCCGCGGTCGATCGACGAGCTGCGCGAGCTCGTGGTCGGGGCGCCGGCGGTGCGGGCCCTCGGCAGCCGGCACTCCTTCAACGACCTGGCCGACGCGCCCGACGGACTGCTCGTGAGCACCGCCGATCTCCCAGGCCCCGTCCGTATCGACGAGGCGTCCCGGACGGTGACGGTCGGCGGCGGCGTCCGCTATGGCGACCTCGCGCGCGAGCTGCAGGACGCCGGCTGGGCGCTGCACAACCTCGCCTCGCTCCCGCACATCTCGGTCGCCGGTGCGATCGCGACGGCGACGCACGGCTCGGGCGACCGGAACGGCAACCTCGCGACCGCGGTCGCTGGTCTGCGCATCCTGAACGGCTCCGGCGAGCTCGTGGACCTCCGCCGCGGCGACGAGGGGTTCGACGGTGCGGTCGTCTCGCTCGGCGCCCTGGGGGTGGTCACGGACGTGACGCTCGACATCCAGCCCACCTACGACGCGCGCCAGCGGCTGTTCGGTGGCGTGCCGTGGGGCGCGGTGCTCGGCCGCTTCGACGAGGTCACGTCGGCCGCATACAGCGTCAGCCTCTTCACCACCTGGGACGAGGAGGCCGTGTCCCTGGCCTGGCTGAAGGAACTGGACGGCGTCCACTCGCTCATCGAGGACGAATTCTTCGGCGCGCCGGCCCTGACGGAGCCGCGCCACATGATCCCGACGATGGACGTGCGCAACACGACCGAACAGCTCGGCGTCGTGGGCCCGTGGAGCGAGCGGCTGGCGCACTTCCGGTTCGCGTTCACCCCGTCGAACGGCGAGGAGATCCAGTCCGAGTATCTGGTGCCGCGGGCACGCGCCGTCGAGGCGATCGAGGCGGTTCGCGCGCTCGCGCCCGTCATCGCGCCTCTGCTCCAGATCAGCGAGATCCGCACCATCGCAGCGGACGACCTGTGGCTGTCGACCGCGTACGGCACGGACGCGGTCGGACTGCACTTCACCTGGTTCCGCGACCAGGCCGGGGTGGAGGCGGTGCTTCCACAGCTCGAGGCGGCGCTTCTGCCGCTGGGCGCCCGCCCGCACTGGGGCAAGCTCTACCTCGACAGGGACGGCCTCGTGCCCTCGCTCTACCCGCGCCTGGCCGACTTCGCGGCCCTGGCGTCCCGCTTCGACCCCGAGTCCCGCTTCCGCAACCCCTTCCTGACCCGCCTCCTCGGCTGACCCGTCGTCGGCGGGGAGGTCAGGAGACGCGAGCGGCGATGTCGGTGCGGTACTGGGCGCCGTCGAGGTGGATGAGGTCCAGCGCCGCGTAGGCCCGCTCGCGCGCCTCGGCGAAGCCGGTGCCGCGGGCGACAACCGAGAGCACGCGGCCGCCGGTCGCCAGCAGCGCGCCGGTCGCCTCGTCGACGGCGGTGGCGGCGTGCGCGATGGTCACCTCGGGGACCGCGGCCGCGGCCTCCAGACCGGTGATCGGCCGGCCGGTCTGCGGCGCCTCCGGATAGCCCTCGCTCGCCAGCACGACCGTGACGGCGGTGTCGAGCGCGAACTCGGGACGCGGCATCGCACCGAGCCCCCGGTCGCGGCCGCGTACAGGAGCGACGACAGCGGAGTCACGAGCCGCGGCAGCACGACCTGGGTCTCCGGGTCGCCGAAGCGGGCGTTGAACTCGATGACGCGGATGCCGCGGTCGGTGACGATGAGGCCGCAGTACAGCAGACCGATGAAGGGCGTCTGCTCGGCGGCCAGCGTCCGCACGGTCGGCAGCGCGATGGTGTCGATCACCTCGTCCACGAAGTCGTCGGGCAGCCAGGGCAGCGGGGAGTAGGCGCCCATACCGCCCGTGTTGGGACCCGCGTCCCCGTCCAGCAGGCGCTTGTAGTCCTGCGCGGGCGACAGCGGCAGCACGTCGTGCCCGTCGCTGACGAGGAAGAGCGAGACCTCCTGGCCGTCCAGGAATTCCTCGACCAGCACTCCGCCGTGCTGGAGCCAGTGCGTGGCGTGCTCGACGGCCGCCGCGCGGTCAGGAGTCACCAGCACGCCCTTGCCCGCTGCGAGCCCGTCGGCCTTGACGACGTACGGCGCGCCCAGCTCGTCGAGCGCTCGCTCCGCCTCGTCCAGGGTCTCGGCGCGCACCGCGCGTCCGGTCGGCACGCCCGCCGCATCCATGATCCGCTTCGCGAACGCCTTGGAGCCCTCGAGCTGGGCCGCGGCCTTGCCCGGCCCGAACACGGGGATGCCGCGCGTGCGCAGCGGATCGGCGACGCCCGCGACCAGCGGAGCCTCCGGGCCGATGACGACCAGCTCGATGCCGTTCTCGATCACGTATTCGGTGACGGCCTGGCCGTCGAGCGGGTCCAGACCCGGCTCGACCCGCACATCCTGGGCGATGCCGGCGTTGCCGGGCGCCGCGACGATGTCGTGGCCGGCCTCCTCGGCGAGCAGCGCGGTGATGATGGCGTGCTCACGGGCACCGGAACCGAGGATGAGGATCTTCACGCCACCATGCTAGAGGGAGGGACACGCGCCGTCGGGGCTGGGGGAGGATGGACGACATGGCGAGAGCGAAGATCCCCGACTCGGTCGGCGGCCCGGCCGTGCGCTCCGCGGTCGCGGGCGGAGCCGACCGCGAGACGACCGCGACGGCGGTGCGCTACCTGCTGCAGCTGCTGGCGGAGCGCGCGCCCGGCAACACGGTGGAGGTGCGGGTGCCGCCGTTCGGGGCCGTCCAGTGCATCCCGGGACCGCGTCACACGCGAGGGACGCCGCCCAACGTCATCGAAACGGATGCGGCCACCTGGCTGGCCCTCGCCTCCGGTGCGACGACGTGGGACGAGGGTGTGGCGTCCGGCGCGGTGCACGCCTCGGGCCAGCGCGCGACGCTCGAGGGCCTGCTCCCCTTGCGCTACTGACCGCCCTCACGGGTGCACCCCGACGGCGACCGCCACGACCGCCGCGCTCACCATCACGAGCGCGAACGCCGCACCGACCACGACCCGGAGAACAGTTGCGCTCATACCCGTTAAGACGTGGGCGGCGGCCGGCCATGACGCACGACGAGCGCCCAGTTTCGATCTGGGAGAATCGACGCATGAGCGACAGCCCCGCCGTCCCCGAGCAACCGGAGGAGACCGAGACCGTCACCCCGGCCGAGGTGCGCGTGCGGCGCTCGCCGCGGTACTTCCGCTTCATGATCACCGGCGCGGTGCTCTTCGCGATCGTGGCCCTCATCCTGACGTTCTCGTTCCCCGAGAACCCGACCTACGACCGCGGCAGCGTCTTCGGCTTCCTGCTCGCGATCTGCGTGACCATCGGCGTCGCGCTCGGGGCCGTGGTCGCGCTCGTCCTCGACCGGACGACCGCCCGTCGAGCCCGCAGCGTGCAGGCGGATAGAATCGATGTGCGCACAGCCTCGGCCGAGCGCGACGACACGAGCGACACCCAGAGCTGAACATCCCGACTTCCTGAAAGGGGTCCGCTGTGGCCGGAGGCGACGGTCTTCTCAGTCACGATCTGCTGCCCGGCGAGAAGGGGCCGCAGGACGCCTGCGGTGTCTTCGGCGTCTGGGCCCCCGGTGAGGAGGTCGCAAAGCTCAGCTACTTCGGGCTGTACGCGCTCCAGCACCGCGGCCAGGAGTCGGCAGGCATCGCGACGAGCGACGGGGACAAGATCCTCATCTACAAAGACATGGGACTCGTCTCCCAGGTCTTCAACGAGAACGCGCTCAACTCGCTCCCCGGCCACATCGCCGTCGGGCACACGCGCTACTCGACGACCGGCGCCTCCAGCTGGCAGAACGCGCAGCCGACGCTCGGCTCCACCGCCAGCGGCACGGTCGCGCTCGGCCACAACGGAAACCTGACCAACACCGCCGAGCTGATGCAGCTCGTGCACGAGCGCTACCCGCAGCACGACGGCGAGCTGAGCCGCGGCAACACGACCGACACCGCCGTGGTGACGGCCCTGCTGACCGGCGACCTCGACCACACCCTGGAGTCGACCGCGCTCGAGGTGCTGCCGCGTCTCCGCGGCGCCTTCTGCCTGGTGTTCATGGACGAGCACACGCTGTACGCCGCGCGCGACCCGCAGGGTGTGCGCCCGCTGGTGCTCGGCCGCCTGGAGCGCGGCTGGGTCGTCGCCTCCGAGACCGCCGCCCTCGACATCGTCGGCGCGAGCTTCGTGCGCGAGGTCGAGCCGGGCGAACTGCTCGCGATCGACGAGAACGGCCTGCGCAGCCAGCGCTTCGCGACCGAGAAGCGCGCGGGATGCGTCTTCGAGTACGTCTATCTCGCGCGTCCCGACACCACCATCGCCGGCCGCGGCGTCTACGAGGCCCGCGTCGAGATGGGCCGCCAGCTGGCCCGCGAGCACGCGGTCGAGGCCGACCTCGTCATCCCGACGCCCGAGTCCGGCACCCCGGCGGCGATCGGCTACGCGCAGGCGTCCGGCATCCCGTTCGGGCAGGGCCTGGTGAAGAACTCCTACGTCGGCCGCACCTTCATCCAGCCGTCGCAGACCATCCGCCAGCGCGGTATCAAGCTCAAGCTGAACCCGCTCAAGGAGGTCATCAAGGGCAAGCGCCTGGTGGTCGTCGACGACTCGATCGTCCGCGGCAACACGCAGCGCGCCCTGGTCTCGATGCTGCGGGAGGCGGGCGCCGCCGAGGTGCACGTCCGCATCTCCAGCCCACCCATCACCTGGCCCTGCTTCTACGGCATCGACTTCGCGTCGCGCGCCGAGCTCATCGCGACCGGCCTGGGCGTCGAGGAGGTGCGTCAGTCCATCGGCGCGGACAGCCTCGGCTACCTCTCCGAAGACGGCATGATCGACGCCACCGAGCAGCCGCGCGAGCGCCTGTGCACGGCGTGCTTCACGGGCAAGTACCCGATCGAGCTGCCGGACGCGCACCACCTGGGCAAGAACCTCCTGGAGCGCCCCGCCGTCTCCCCGACGGACGACGGCTCCGACGCCACCTCCGACGGCTGCGAGCCCGGCCCCGACTCCGAACTCGAGCCGCTGCTCTCCTTCGGCGACCCCGGCCGCCAGGAGTAGTTTTTCCACGCCTCTGGCGCCCGGATACGATGGAGCGGTGACCGACTCCACCGCCTCCTCGTCCGCCTCCTACGCCGCCGCCGGCGTCGACACCGCAGCGGGCGACCGGGCCGTCGAGTTGATGAAGGCGGCCGTCGGCCGCACGCACGGGCCCGAGGTGCTGGGCGGCGTCGGCGGCTTCGCAGGCCTGTTCGACGTGTCGTTCCTGCGCGACTTCCGTAGGCCCCTGCTCGCCACCTCGACCGACGGCGTCGGCACCAAGGTCGCGATCGCGCAGGCGCTCGACAAGCACGACACCATCGGCCAGGACCTCGTGGGCATGGTCGTCGACGACATCGTCGTTGTGGGCGCGCGTCCCCTCTTCATGACCGACTACATCGCCTGCGGCAAGGTCGTCCCCGAGCGGATCGCCGCGATCGTCGCCGGCATCGCCCGCGCGTGCGAGGCGACCGGCACCGCGCTGGTCGGCGGCGAGACGGCGGAGCACCCGGGACTGCTCGGTCCCGACGACTACGACGTCGCGGGAGCGGCGGTCGGCGCCGTCGAGGCGGATGCCGTGCTCGGCGCAGACCGCGTCCGCGACGGGGACGTGGTGCTCGCGATGGCGTCCTCGGGCCTCCACTCGAACGGCTACTCGCTCGTCCGCCACATCCTGGCCGCCCGCGGCATCGGCTTCACCGACGAGTCGGCGGAGTTCGGCGGCGTCGTCGGCGAGGCGCTGCTCGAGCCGACCCGCCTGTACACGTCGCCGCTGCTGCGCGTGCTGCAGGATGCGTCCCTCGGCCGCGCGATCCACTCGCTCAGCCACGTCACAGGCGGCGGGATCGCGGCCAACCTCGCCCGCGTCCTGCCCGTCGGATCGTGGGTCGAGGTCGACCGCTCGACGTGGTCGCCGACCCCGGTCTTCCGCATCCTGAGCGACCTGGCCGGCAGCACGCTGGAGTCGAGCGAGGGCACCTGGAACCTCGGCATCGGGATGTTCGCCGTCGTCGCCCCGGAGGCGGCGGATGCGATGGCCGCGGCGATCACGGCCGACGGTATCCCGACCTGGCGGGCCGGGACGGTGTCCACCTCGGCGCGCGACCTGACCGGCTTCGAGCAGGGTGCGAAGGGCGTCGACGGCGGCGCGGTGCGGCTCGTCGGCACGTACGCGGACTGACCCGCGACACACCGCCGCGTCACCCTTTTTGGTCGGAGCGGATCGGTCCCGGACCCCGCTAGAGTTGCGCGTGTGAGCCGACCGCACGCCCGACTTCGCCTGGCGTGCGCGGTGACTCTCGCGGCCTTCGGAGCGCTGCTCGGGGCGGCACCCGCGCTGGCGACGCCGACGCCCGGACCGACGCCGACGCCCGGTCCGACGCCGTCGGCAACGCCCGCGGCTCCCGCGACTCCCGACACGCTCACCCCGCTCGTCGACTGCGTGCAGGATGCGCCCCTCGGCGCCGTCACCTCCCGCACCGTCGTCCTCGGCTATCGTTCGTCGGCCTCCGATGCCGTGACCGTCGCCCCGGGATCCGGCACGAACGACCTCACCGGCGGCGCCGCCGACCGCGGCCAGCCCTCCAGCTTCGCTCCGGGTGAGCATCACGGCGTCTGGCTGTTGACGGTGGACGCGGTCGCCGAGCCCGACCTGGCCTGGCGGCTCGGTACGACCGAGGCGCGCTTCGACACCGCGCCGGCCTGCACCGCGGCGACCGCCGTCACCGTCAGCGCGCCGACGCAGGTGAACGCGGGCGGAACGGCCGACGTGACGGCGACGGTCACGCGCCCGCTGCTCGGCGCCCCTTCCACCGGCACGGTGTCGTTCGCTCTCGACGGCGGCCCGGCCGTCACCGAGCCGGTCTCGGCGGGCGGTGTCGCGCGCACCGGGCTCACCGTGGCCTCCGCGGGCGCGCACACCGTGACCGCGACCTTCACGCCGGACACTGCCTCCGGCCTCCTCGCCTCCACCGGCACCGCCGCCTTCACCGCGACCGCCGCCGGCGCCCCGCTCGCCGTGGCGGCCGACTCGGTCGTCGCCGGCAGCACGAGCGTGCTCGTCACCATCTCGCGCCCGGCCGCGCAGGGCGGCGCGACCGTCGACGTGATGACCGCCGACGGCACCGCGCAGTCGGGGGTCGACTACGCGCCCGTCGCCACGACCGTGTCCCTGGCGGACGGCCAGAAGAGCACCACGCTCCGCATCGCACTTCCTGCCCGCGCACCGGGATCGCCAGCCGCGAGCTTCTTCATGCTGCTGCAGCGCGCGTCCACCGCGGTGACGACGGCGTCGGCCACCATCCGCCTCCCTGCCGTTCCCGCTGCCGCGACCACCGCAGCGGCCACGAACGCGGGCGGCGGCTCGACCGGCGCTGCGGCGATCTCCTCCGCGCTGCCGCCGGACGACCCGACGGCGCCCACCGCGACGGCGACCGTGAACGCGGCTCAGAACCTGGCGATGCTCGTCGGCGGCATCCTGATCACCGCGGGAGGGATCGGCGGCGTCCTCGGACTCGTCCGGGCGGCCGCGATCCGCACCCCGCGCGTGGGATGAGCCCACGCGTCATGCGCAGCAAGAATGCGAGCGCATCGCGCTCAGCGGGACCGGAGGCGCTAGGCGCGCTTCGGGGTGCCCGTCTCCTCGTCTTCGTCCTCGTACTCGACCTCGTCATCGGTCGCGTACTCGGCCCACTTGTCGTACGGGTCGCTTTCGCCGTGGGAGTGACCGGTCAGCTCGCGCTCCAGCGCGTCGTAGTTCACGTTCGGACTGAACGACTTCAACTCGCGAGCGATCTTGGTGTGCTTCGCTTTTTGACGGCCGCGCCCCATGCGTGACCCCCTTTTGGTCCCAGCCCGCGCGATGTTCGCCCGGGGATCCGATAGAAACAATGAAAACTAGGATGCAGTTTAGCATGCGGCCCCCACGGGACCCCGAGTTCGCGCACAGCGAGAAGTGATGGGATGAGCGCGTGAGCACGACCAGGACCGACACCCAGGTGGTGGTGATCGGCGCAGGC
Organism: Leifsonia poae; assembly: GCF_050632865.1. Classification (GTDB taxonomy): domain Bacteria; phylum Actinomycetota; class Actinomycetes; order Actinomycetales; family Microbacteriaceae; genus Leifsonia; species Leifsonia poae_B. The sequence continues at coordinate 1,122,260 of NZ_JBODSA010000003.1, forward strand.
CAGGCCGGTCTCGCGGTCGCGTACTACCTGCGGCGTTTCGAGCTGACTCCCGGGGTCGATTTCATCATCTACGACCGCGGTCCGATCACCGGCGGCGCCTGGCAGCACCGGTGGGACGCGCTCAAGCTCGGCAGCGCCCATCACGTTCACGATCTGCCCGGGATGGCCGAGCTCGGGCTCAGCTTCGACACCGCCGATCGCACCCTTCCCGCGCGCGACATCGTCGCCGGGTACTACCGGCGATACGAGGAGCACTTCGCGCTCGACGTGCAGCGTCCCGTGACGGTCACGAGCGTCTTCGACCGCGGCGCCGACCTCATCGTGCAGCACACCGCCGGCGAGACCGCGACGCGCATCGTCGTCAACGCCACGGGCACCTGGGGTGCGCCGTTCGTCCCGTACTACCCGGGCGTGAACGACTTCCGGGGGCGCCAGGTGCACACCTCGACGTACCTGTCCGCCGAGGAGTTCGCCGGGCAGTCGGTGGTCGTCGTTGGCGGAGGGACGAGCGCGATCGGCTTCCTGCTCGAGCTGGAGGAGGTCGCGGCCTCCCTGACCTGGGCGACCCGGCGTCCGGTCGACTTCCGCGACGAGTCCGAGCTCACCATCGAGGGTGGAGTCGCCGCCGTCGCGATGCAGGACGCCGCGGCCCGCAACGGCCAGGCGCTCCCGTCCATCGTCAGCGGGACGGGCGTGCCACGTACGCGCCGGATCGCGGCGGGCATCGAGCGCGGCGTCCTCGTGGAGCGCGGGATGTTCTCCCGCATCGAGGCGGACGGTGTGCGCTGGCCCGATGGTTCCTTCACGCAGGCCGACGCGATCATCTGGGCGACGGGCTTCCGCCCCGAGCTGCGTCATCTCGCGCCGCTGCGGCTGCGCGAGAAGGCGGGCGGCCTCACGGTCGCGTCGGGCGCATCCTGGCAGGACTCGCGCATATTCCTCGCCGGGTATGGACCGCAGGCGTCCACCATCGGCGCCAACCGCGCGGGCCGCATCATCGCGCGCCAGATCATGGCGCAGCTCTAGCCCCCACCTGCCTGGCCGCCGAATTGCTCGTCGTTGCGGCCGACACGCCGCGCCGGACCGCAACGACGAGCAATTCGCGGGAGTGCGGGAGGGGTCAGACGGTGACGTCGCGCGACTCGCCCGCGAAGCGGAGGCCGCGGACGCGGATGGATCCTGCTGCCGGGTCGGGGTCGACCTCGAAGGATCCCGACGGTGCGTCCGCGCGCAGGCCGAGCCGCGCGCTCAGCACGGCGACCGCCGCAGCCGCAGACCACGCCTGCGGACGGCAGGCCGCCGGGTATGGGATGGGCGCGGAGGTCTCGCTCGCCGGGTCCCCGGAATGCAGCTCCGGCATCCGGTAGCCGAAGCCGTCCGCTGCCGCGAGGAGCCCGTCGGCCAGCAGGCCTGCCTCCACGCGGAAGCCGTCGCGCGTCAGCCCGCTGATCGCGATCGCGGTGTCGTGGGCCCACACGCTGCCGCCGTGGTAGCTCAGCGGCCAGTATCCAGCCGAGTCGGTCGACATCGTCCGCAGCCCGTAGCCGGAGCAGAGCTGGGGAGAGATGAGGCGCCGGGCGACGAGCTCGGCCTGCGCGTCGTCGAGGATGCCGGTCCCGAGCAGGTGCCCGATGTTGCTGGTGACCGTGTCGACGCGGCGCTTGGACGCATCCAAGGCCACCGCGGGGTAGGCGCCCGCCGGGTCGTCGATCCAGAACGCGGACGCGAACCGCTCCTTCAGGCCGGCCGCCCATTCGCGCCAGGCCGAGCCGCCGTCCCGCCCGAAGGCGTCGAGCAGTTCCGCCCCGCCGATCGCCGCCTCGTAGGCGTAGCCCTGCACCTCGCACAGGGCGATCGGTCCCTCGGCGAGGGTGCCGTCGCGCCACTGGATGGAGTCGCCGGAGTCCTTCCAGCCCTGGTTGGCCAGGCCGTGGCCGGTCGTGTCGACGTATTCGAGGAAGCCGTCGCCGTCGCTGTCGCCGTAGTCGCGCATCCACGCCAGTGCTGCCTCCAGGTGGGGGAGCAGCGCCTCGACCTCGTCCGCAGGCATTCCCCACCGCCAGGCGTCGTGCAGCAGGCACACCCAGAGCGCGGTCGCATCCACCGTCCCGTAATAAAGAGGAGGGAGCACGACGCCTTCACCCGGGATGGTCAGCGCGGCCGGCCGCAGCTCGTGCATGATCTTGCCCGGCTGCTCCGCGGTCGCGTCGACGCTCTCGGTGCCCTGGTAGTGCGCGAGCACGCGGAGCGTGGAGGCGGCCGGCTCGTGGCCGAGCGGCAGCAGCATTCGGGCCGCCCAGATCGAGTCGCGGCCGAACAGCGTGAAGAACCACGGCGCTCCCGCCGCGAGGAAGACGTCGTCCGGACGCTCGACGGTCGACATGCGCAGCGCCTGCAAGTCGGCCAGCGCGCGGTGCAGCCACGACGCCAGGCGCGAGTCGCCGGTCTCGGCCGTGAACGCCTCCCACTCCGCCGACGGCGCAGCGCCGCCGACGACCGCGGTCGGGTCGTCCACCTCGGTGCTCCAGCCGACGGCGACCTCGGCGTGGGCCGGCACGTCGACCTCCCACCGCAGCGTGATCGCGGCGCCGTCGACCGTCACATGCGCCTCCGGCGCCGACAGTCGCGCCGACACCGGGCCGCTGCGCAGCACCGCGCCCGAAGCACCGTCCGCGGACACCGACACCGGATGCTCGCTGCCGGTCAGCCCGGCCTTGATCTGCTGCATCGGCGAGAAGTCCGCGCGAAGCGACACCTGTACCACGGTGCGGAGGGACGAGCCGAGCGCGTTGCGCAGGACGATCCGCTCGTCCAGCACGCCGGAGCGCACGGTCCGGGTGTGGTCGACGCGGACGCGCGGGTCGGCGGTCGCGTCGTCGATCCCGCGGGCGAGGCCGGTGAAGACGGCCTCCGAGGCGGACGATCCCGCGGTCGCGATGTGCTCCAGGTCGGCGCCGCCGACCGTCAGCACGATGCGGTCGAGCACCCGGAGGTCGGAGTGGTAGAACCCGTGGATGCCGTGACCGTCGATCCGTCCGTCGGGGGCCGACCACGCCTGGGAGGGTGCGGTGAGCACCACGACGCTGTCGTGGAGGAGCGGCTGCAGGGGCTGGGTCATCGTGGGGGTCGTGCCTTCGTGTTCGGTGACGGTGGATCGGGACGCCGGGGCGTCGGTCGTGGGATGCGGTGCGGTCATGCGGCGGCCTCCTCGGCGAGGTCCCGGGCGGGGACGCGGGTCTCGCGCACACCGTCCCCGTCGCGCTCGACGCGCCAGACGGAGACGCCGGGCCGCTCGGCGACCACGTCGACGAGCTCGCGGCCGCGGTAGACCAGGCCGGTCCCCTCGTCGAGCGCGTAGCCGTCGGGCAGGGTGCCGTCGGCGATCGCGCGCCGGTGCGCCGGGCGTCGGTTCGGGTCGGAGTCGTAGTGCACGGCGAGCGAGCCGGGGACGAGCCCCAGCCCGTCCGGGATCGCGGAGATGCCGGGGCCGAAGGACGACGTCGTGCCGCCCTCGTGCCAGCAGAGCGCGCCGGCCGACCCGCCGGCGAGCACGACGCCGTGCCGCCAGGCGTCGGCGAGCAGCCGGTCCAGTCCGTGGGCGCGCCACACGGCGAGCAGGTTCACGAGACTCCCGCCGCTGACCCAGATGACGTCCTGGCTCAGCAGGTGCTCGCGGAGGTCGGGGAGGTTCGGATGCGGGAAGAGCCGCAGGTGCGTCGCGTCCACCCCCGCAGCCCGGGCCGCCTCGACCTCGGCACCCTCGACGTGCCGCTGGTCGCCGCCGGCAGTATTGATGTGCGTGACCCGCGGCGCGCGCCCGCGCACCTCGGCCAGCGCGATCGCGTGCTGGAGGAGCGGTCCGTACACCGAGTCGGTCCAGCCTCCCGCGTTCAGGCCGCCGCAGGTCGCGAGGATTGTCGGCTCGCTCGCCGTCATTCCTTCACCGCCCCTTCGCTCGAGTTCATGATGCGCCGCTGGAAGACGAAGAACAGCACCGCGACCGGGATGGTCATGATCGCCGCCGCCGCGAGTTTCAGCGGGTACTGGCTCCCCTGGCTGAGCTGGCCGCTGGCGAGGCCCGCGACCCCCTTGGTCAACGTGGTCAGCGCGGGGCTCTGCGTCGAGACGATGAAGTGCGCGAGCTCGTTCCAGGACCCCTGGAAGGACAGGATGATGATCGTGATGAGCGCCGGCCGCGCCATCGGCAGCACGATCGACCAGAACACGCGGAACGTACCGGCACCGTCGATCCGCGCCTGCTCCTCGACGCTCGCCGGGATGGACTCGAAGAAGTTCTTCATGATGAACACGCCCGCGGCGTCCGTCAGCAGCGGCAGGATCATGCCCGTGTACGAGTCGTACATGCCGAGCTGGTTGATGACCAGGAACTTCGGGATCAGCAGCACCACCATCGGCACCGACATCACGGCGACGAGCGCCGCGAACACGACCGTCCGCCCACGGAAGTGGAGCCGGGCCAGCGCGTAGCCCGCCAGCGAGTCGAAGAACACGCGGCCCGCGGTGACGAAGACCGTCACGAGGGCGGTGTTGCCGAACCAGACGGGGAAGTCGGAGTTGAGGAACAGCTTGGTGTACGCCGCGGTGGTGAAGGTCTGCGGGATGAGCGAGACCGGGTTGGCCGAGGCTTCGGCGTCGGTCTTGAACGAGGTGGCGACCTGGATGAGGAACGGCATGATGTAGATCACGGCCAGCACGATGAGGATCGCGTAGGTGATCGAGGTCGCGACGATCGTCCCGGTCGACTTCCGCCGGCGTGCGGTGGGCCGCGGGGCGGAGGGCGGCGGTGAGACGGAGACGGCGTCCTGCACAGTGGTCGTGCTCATTGGAGCGCTCCCTTCCGGTCGTTCTCGTCGCTGGTGGAGGGCGCGCTGCTGGGCGCACCGCCCGCGGCCGTGCCGGCGGCGAGGGCCGGCTGGTACAGCCGCATCCTCCGCTTGGACACCGCCCGTTCGCGCAGCACCCAGCGCTGGAACAGCGTGAACACCACGATGATGACGAACAGGATGAACGCGATCGCGGCGCCCTGGCCCCACTCCTGGTTCACGAACGAGGTCTGATAAGAGAGGTACGCCGGCGTCAGCGTCGTCTTGCCCGGGGCGCCGCGCGTCCCCGTGTAGATCTGGTCGAACACCTGCCAGCAGCCGATGAGGCCGAGCGTCAGCACGGTGAACAGGGTGGGGCGGAGCTGGGGGAGCGTGATCCGCCAGAAGCGCTGCCAGGCGTTGGCCCCATCCATCTCCGCGGCCTCGGTGATGTCGCCGCCGAGGTTCTGCAGCGCCGCCAGGAACAGCAGCATGAAGGTGCCGCTCGTCGTGAAGACGGCCATGATGATGTACGCCGACATGGCGACCGACGGTCCGCCCAGCCAGTCCCACCAGGAGACGCCCAGGGCCGTGTTCTGGGTCAGCGCCGCCGGGCCCTGGGTGACGCCGAAGGCCGCCAGCAGGTTGTGGATGATGCCGCTCGGGTCGTTGAACCAGTTCGGTCCGTGGATGCCGAACCACGACAGCACCTTGTTTACCGCTCCGCTGGTGCTGAACAGGAACAGCCACAGCACCGTGATCGCCACCGAGCTGGTGACGGACGGGAAGTAGAAGGCGGTGCGGAAGAAACCGCGCCCGCGGAGGATCGCGCGGTTGACGAGCACCGCGAGGCCGAGCGACACCGCCGTCTGGATGGGCACCACGAGCACCACGTACCAGGCGTTGTTCTTCAGCGACATCCCGAAGTCCTGTTCGGCGAGCCCGCCGCCGCCGAGCAGTGTCGCGTAGTTCTGGAGTCCGACGAACTTCACGTCGGACGAGAAGGGCTGCCGCGGCCGCCCCAGTCGGAGAAGCTGACCCACAGCGCCATGAGCACCGGGATGACGAGGAACACGCCGAGAAGCAGGATGACCGGGGCGGTGAACAACCACCTCGAGGCGGCCTCGCCGCGCCGGATCCCGGTGCGACGAGGCCGACTCGTGGTTGCAGACATGACTCTTCTTCTTCTCCGTCGAAGGGGTTACTTCAGCAGCGCTTCGAGGTTCTTCTGCGTGGCGTCGAGGATCGACTTCGGGTCACCGGTCGCCAGCGACTCCAGCTTGCTGTTGAGGTCGGTCACGACGTCCGCCGAGCCCTTGGCCGTCGGGACGCCCTTGGCGTAGTCCGCGGCGTTCAGGAACGGGACGAGGTCGGGGTTGGCCGACTTCCACTCGTCGGCGGCCGACTTGATCGACGGCATCGGGCCGAAGGCCTTCGAGAAGGCGAGCTGGTCGCCCTTGCTGGTCAGCTTCTCGACCAGCTTGAGCGCGGCGGCCTGGTTGGGGCTGTCGGCGGCGATCCCCCAGCAGTTGGTGAACTGCAGGGTGCCAGCGCCGGCCGGTCCCTTCGGGAGCTCGGCGATCGTGTACTTGACGTTCGGGAAGTCGGACTTCAGGGCGCCGGTGATCCAGTTGCCCTCGATCGTCATCGCCGCGAGGCCCTTGCCGAACGCCTCGCCGCCCCAGCCCGCGCCGAGGTCCTTGGCGTACTTGAGCTCGCCGCCGTTGAGCATCTTCTTGACCTGGTCGAGCGCCTGCACGTTGGCGTCGCTGTTCGCGGTCGCCTTGGTGCTGTCGTCGTTCATGAGGTTGCCGCCGGCCTGGACCATGAAGGCGCCGATGCGGGCGTACTCGCCGGAGATGCCGAGGCCGACCTGGCTGCCGGTCGTGAGCTTCTTGGCGACGGCGTCGAGCTGGTCCCACGTCTTCGGGATGTCGGCGTCGGTGAGGCCGGCGGCCTTCCAGGCGTCGGTGTTGATGACGAGCTGGAGGGTCGAGAAGTCCTTCGGGGCGCAGTAGAACTTGCCGTCGTAGGTGAAGGACTTCACCAGGCTCGGGTAGAAGTCGCTCTTGTTGCTGAGCTGGTCGCCGTACGCGAGCAGGGAGCCGTTGGAGGCGTACCCGGCGAGCGCGTCGGTCGAGAGATAGAAGACGTCCGCCGGCTTCTTCGCCGCGAAGCCCTGCGACAGCTGCTGGTTCAGGTCGCTCGCCGCGACCACGCTCGCCTTGGTGCCCGAGCTCTTCGACCAGTCGCTGACCGCTGACTTGACCGCATTCGTCTCGGCGTCGCCCGACGATCCGATCATGACGGTGAGGGCCTTGTCGGAGGACGTGAGCTTGCCGGAGTCGCCCCCGCTGCTCCCGCCGCCGAAGCCGGAGCCGCACGCGGTCAGGGCGAGCGCTGTCGCCGCTGCGACGGCGCCGGCCGCGAGCCGGCGGTATGTGATCTTGCGCATTGGTTTCTCCTTGATGGGGGAGATCACGATGCGCTGCAGCGATGCCCGCATCCGACCTCCTTTGGTCCGTAGTGGTGTCTCCGCCCGACGTTTGAACGATCAAATCTACAACTGCTACGGTGACTTTGAACGATCAAACCGGGATGTGTGCCACAGTAACCGCGCTGTTCCGAAGGTGTCAAGCGGACCACTAGGGTCATATCCAGCCGAGGAGGGAGGGGCGCGATGGGACTGCAGCCCACGGTCAGCGACGTCGCCGACGTCGCGGGCGTCTCCCGCCAGACCGTCTCCAACGTGCTGAACGCCCCCGAACTCGTGCGCCCGGAGACGCGGGAGCGCGTCCAGGCCGCCATCCATACACTCGGCTACCGGCCGCACGCCTCCGCGCGCCGGCTGCGCACGCAGAAGAGTTCGACCATCGGCATCCGCCTCGATCCGATCACGCAGGACGGCATCTCGGGCAGCATCCTCGACCGCTTTCTGCACGCACTCACCGAGCAGGCCGACCGGCAGGGCCTGCGCATGCTGCTGTTCACCGCCGCCGGTCCCGACGACGAGATCGAGCAGTTCCGCCGGCTCTCCGACGCCGCCGACGTCGACGCCTTCGTGCTCACCTCCACGTTCCACGGCGACCCGCGCACCGAATGGCTGATCGAGCACGGGCAGTCGTTCGTCACCTTCGGTCGCCCCTGGGGCATCGACGACATGACCGACCCGCAGCACCTCTGGGTGGATGTGGACGGCCGCGCCGGCGTGCGCGACGCGACGTCGTACCTCCTCTCGCGCGGGCTGCGCCGCATCGCGTTCGTCGGCTGGCCCAGCGGGTCCGGCACCGGTGACGACCGTCGCGAGGGCTGGCTCGACGCCATGCGCGACGGCAGCGGTCTCCCCGACGACGAGCTGCGTCGCCTCGATGCCGCGGTCGAGGACGTCGTGCCGTTCGGCGCCGAGGCGATCCGCCGGCTGGAGACGGAGGCGGGGCCGATCGAGGGCGTGGTGTGCGCGTCCGACTCCCTCGCGCTGGGCGTGCTCACGGCGACCGGCGGCCGCATCCCGGTGGTGGGCTACGACGACACCCCGGTCGCCGCATCGCTCGGCTTCTCGAGCGTCGGTCAGCAGCTCGATGAGGTCGCGGCGGGCGTACTCGAGCTGCTGACCGGCGCCCACGGCGGTCAGGTGCGCGGGGGCGAGGAGGTCGCCGATCCACGGCACCGCCTGGTCGCCCCGCGGCTGGTGGTCCGCGAGGGTCCGCCGCTCATCGGCGGCCGCTGACCCGCGAAATCCGCTTGTAACGCCGGCCGGAGACAATGGAGGCATGTCTCCACAAGAGCCTCTGCTGGATGCGCCACGAGCGCGTCGCCTCCCGATCACCGTGTCCATCACCCGTCGCGTCGACGGCAACCGCCTGGCCGACGTCACCCGCTGGGTGCAGTCGGGCGTGAACCTCGCCAACACCTACGACGGCTTCCTCGGTTCGGGATGGGTGCGCTCCCACGACGATTCGGACGAGTGGCACATGCTGTACCGCTTCGCCGACGCGGACACCCTGGAGGCCTGGGAGGCGTCGGACGACCGCGCCGACTGGCTGTACGAGGGCCGCGAGCTCGTGGAGGTGTCCCGCGTCGAGCGTCGGACGGGCATCGAGGGCTGGTTCGATGAGCCGCAGCCCGGCGTCCCCTCCGCTCCGGCACGCTGGAAGCAGGCGGTGACGATCTGGCTCGGCTTCTTCCCGCTGTCGCTCCTCTTCACCTACCTGACGGTGACGTTCATCCCGGGCTGGCACACGCTGTGGCCGCTCGCCACGGTGCTGATCAGCACGTTGTGCCTGACGCCGACCATGACGTATGTGCTGCTGCCCTTCGTCACCCGGATGCTGCAGCCCTGGCTCAAGCGCTGAGGCGCATCCACTCCGGGTCCTCCCTGAGCAGACCCTGATTCCTCTCCGCAATCCTTGTGCGCGACCGAATCGCGATATATCGTGATTCACGTCAACAGTCGCGATATAACGCGAGTCACCGACGGTCCCGGCACGGACCGGAGAACAAGGAGCACGAGAACATGGCACAGGAGAAGTGGCTGATCCAGCCGGGCGAGAGCCGCACCATCGACGTGGAGATCGTCCGCACCCTGAAGGTCGGGCTGCTCGGCGGCCAGGTCGACATCGTCGGCCACGATGAGCCGGGCGCGCGCATCGAGGTCCACTCGGTCGCCGGCCGCGACCTCAAGATCGTCATCGACGGCGACCGCCTCGAGATCGACCACCCGCAGCTGCGCTGGGACAACTTCATCGAGGTGTTCAAGTCGATGCGGTCGAGCGCCAAGGCCGACATCAGCGTGCTCGTCCCGCGCGACGTGGAGCTCAAGTTCGGCGTCGTCTCCGCGACCGCCCTCGTCTCGGGCCTCTCCACCGACGCCCGGCTGAGCACGGTCAACGGCGACGTGGTCGCCGACGGGCTCACCGGCGACATCGAGCTCAACTCGGTCAGCGGCGAGCTGTCCGTCCGCGACCACACCGGCCGCATCGTCGCCCACACCGTCTCGGGCGATGTCACCGCGACCGGCGCCATCCACCGGTTCTCCGCGGCCGGCGTCTCCGCCGACGTCATGATCGACGTCACCGGCACCCCGGACGAGATCAGCGTCAACACCGTCTCGGGGGACACGACCATCCGCATCCCGGAGGCCGTCGGCGCGCGATACCGCGTGGACACAGTGTCCGGCAAGGTTCAGCTCGACAACATGACCGTCGTCGGCGGCATGGGCCGGGGGTACACCGGCACGGCCGGGTCGCTCAACGGCACCTGGGTCGAGATCAGCGTCAACTCCGTCTCGGGAGACGCCGCTGTGCTGCGCAGCGCCGCCACTGCCACGCAGGACACGGGAGCACAGGAGGCGACGGCGTGAGTCCCGTCTTCTCGCACGGCAGCCTCCGGCTGTACCTGCTCAGCCTGCTCGACGAGTCGCCGCGACACGGCTACGAGCTGATCCAGGCGCTCACCGACCGGTTCGGCGGCACCTACAGCCCCAGCGCGGGCACCATCTACCCCCGGCTGGCGAAGCTGGAGGAGGAGGGCCTGGTCACCAAGACAACCGAGGGCCGTAAGACCGTCTACGCCATCACGGACGCCGGCCGCGCCGAGCTCGCCGCCCGGCGTCCGGAACTCGACGCGATCGAGGATGAGGTCACCGACTCGGTGCGCCGCCTCGCCGACGAGGTGCGCGCCGGCGTCAACGACGCCATGCGCACCCTGCGCGCCGAGCTCGCCTCGGCGGCCCGCGAGGCGAAGCGGAACGCCACCCGCGTCGACCCGCGGCAGGACGCCCGCGACGCCGACCGGGACGCGAGAATGGCCGGCAACGCTGCCGTCAGGGACGCCGAGGCTGCGCTCAACGAGTTCCGTCAGGAACTACGTACCGACCTGCGGTCCTACGCGGCGCGAGGCGCCCTCCCGCCGGACGCCGTCCCGCTCCTCAAGGGCGAGCTGGATCGCGTGCGGCGCGCGGTCGCCGAGGTTCTGGCCCGTCCCTGAACGGAAAGCGGGCTTACGGAGAAGAGTCAGCCAATGCTCATCCGGCTCCCAGTGAGGGCCACCCGGGTCGCCGTGCCGCGAGAAACCGCGGTCGGCGCCTTGTCGGCGGTGCGGACCCCAGTGTTTGCAGACGGGGCTGCTCCGCGGCGCGCGACGCGCCGACTTGACAGTGCATTGCCAGCGAGTATGCTCGCCACTCGTGACAAATGAGGGGAGATCCCCGAAGCGCTGGTTGATCGGCGACCCGCTTCCGAGTGAAAAACTCGAAGGACAGCTGCTCCCGAAGCACCTCGCCCTACCCATCTTCGCCTCCGACGCCCTCTCCAGCGTGGCCTACGCCCCGCAGGAGCTGCTGATGATCCTGCTGCTCGGCGGGCTGGCGTTCCTCACCTTCGCTCCGTGGGTCGCTGCGGCCGTCGTCGTGCTGCTCATCACCGTCGTGCTGAGCTACCGACAGCTCGTGAAGGCCTACCCGTCGGGCGGCGGCGACTACGAAGTCGCGCACAAGAACCTCGGCGAGAAGGCCGGGCTCATCGTCGCCTCCGCGCTGCTGGTGGACTACGTGCTCACCGTCGCGGTGTCCGTCGCGTCGGGCGTCGACAACGTGATCTCGGCGCTGCCGTTCCTCGCGCCGTGGCGCGTCGAGTTGGCCATCCTCTGCGTCGTCATCATCGCCGCCGTCAACCTGCGCGGCGTGCGCGAGTCCTCCAAGGCGTTCGCCCTTCCGACCTACATCTTCATCGGCAGCATCGCGCTGATGATCGTGACCGCGCTGGTCCGCACCGTCTTCGGCGACGCGCCGGTCGCCGAGTCCGCCGGGTACCAGGTCCACGCCGACTCGCTGACGCAGGCCGCCGTCGTGCTGCTGCTGCTCCGCGCGTTCTCGAGTGGATGTTCGGCACTGACCGGCGTGGAGGCGGTCGCCAACGGCGTCCCCGCGTTCCGCACGCCGAAGATCCGCAACGCCCGCATCACCCTCGGCCTGATGGGCGGCATCGCGATCACGCTGTTCGCCGGCCTGACCGCGATCGCGCTGATCAGCGGCGTCCACTACGCCGAGAACCCGTGCGACCTGCAGGGCTGGGCGCAGTGCGCCACCCAACCGCAGCGCAGCCTCATCGCGCAGATCGCCGCCGCCACCTTCGGCAACAACACGTTCTTCTTCTTCCTCGTGCAGGCCGCGACCGCGGTCGTCCTGCTGCTCGCCGCGAACACCGCGTTCAACGGCTTCCCGCTGCTCGGCTCGGTGCTCGCCCGCGACTCGTACGCCCCCAAGGCGCTCAACACCCGCGGCGACCGCCTGGTGTACTCGAACGGCATGATCATCCTGGCGCTGGCCGCCACGGTGCTCCTGGTCGTCTACCAGGCCAACCTGACCCAGCTCATCCAGCTCTACATCATCGGCGTCTTCGTCTCGTTCACGCTCGGCCAGTCCGGGATGGTGAAGCACTGGATCTCGCTGCTGCGGTCCGGCGGCCAGACCGGACGCGAGCGGACCGGGATCATCCGGTCGCTCTGCATCAACGCGTTCGGCGCGTGCCTGACCGCGATCGTCCTCATCGTCGTGACGATCACGAAGTTCACGCACGGCGCGTACCTCGTCTTCATCTTCATGCCGATCCTGTGGTTCCTCATGCTCGGCGTGAACCGGTACTACCGGGATGTCGAGAAGGAGATCGAGGTCGACCCGGTCACCACCTTCGGCAGCGTCGGCGACCACGCGATCGTGCTCATCGGCAAGATGCAGAAGCCCGCACTGAAGGCGCTCGACTACGCGATCGCAGCCCGGCACGACTCGATCGAGGCGGTCCACGTCTCGATCGAGGAGGAGGCCACGCAGAAGCTGCAGCGCCAGTGGATCGAGCAGAACATCCACGTCCCGCTGACGATCATCGAGTCGCCGTACCGCGACTTCGGCGTGCCGCTGGTGAAGTACCTCAAGCACCGGCGCGAGGAGCACGGCTCCGAAGTCGTGACCGTCTACCTGCCGCAGTACATCGTGGGGCACTGGTGGGAGGCCATCCTGCACAACCACCGCGCGCGCCGGATCAGCAAGCAGCTCATGCTCTGCCATGGCGTCACCGTCGCGCTGGTGCCCTGGCTGCTCGATTCGTCGTCGCTGATCTACGGCCGCCGGTCCCGTCCGCTGCCCGGACAGGACCGCCGTGGCGAGCCCGTGCGTCCGGTCGCGCGGCGTCCGCTGGTGCCGGCGTCGAAGGCGCACACGCGCATCCACATCCACGAGGTGCCGATCACGATGGACGCGCCCACGCAGACGCCGGAGCAGGTCGCGGCGACGATCCCCGAGCCGGAGGCACAGCCCACGGCCGAGACCGTCGGGTCGGGGTCGGCGCAGAAGAAGGTGCCGGCGCGGGCGAAGCGCTAAGCCCGGGCGAGCTCCACGATCGGACCGTGTCCGGGGAGCACTCGGTCGACGTCGCACAGGACGAGTCGCTGGGCGCTCCGGGCCGCCTCGTCGGCATCGTGCTGGAAGAACCCGGGAAGCTGCTGCAGCTCGCCGTTCTCGCGCAGCAGCGGATGGCCGCCGACGATCGCGTCGCCGGAGAGCAGGGAGCGCGACTCCGGCTCGATGAAGCACACGCTTCCGGTCGTGTGTCCCGGTGCTGCGACGAGCTGCAGGGTGTGCCCGGTGCTGAGGTGAACCTCGTCGCCCTCGAGCGCGACCGCGGAGGCTACGCCGACGTCGCGGAGACCGCCCGCGCGCACCGCGGCAATCGCCCAGCGCACGGTGCCGCGCTTGAGGATGGACGGCAGCAGGTCGCGGATCGTCACCTGCTCGGTGACCTCGCGCCGCACGTTCGGCAGCTCGTCCGCGCTGGTGGCGACCACGACGCCGCGTTCGGCGAAGCGCGCGCTGGCGCCCAGGTGATCGGAGTGCCCGTGCGTGATGAGGATGCGGCGCAGGTCCGCGGGGTCGGCGCCCGCCCGGCGGATGGATTCCTCCACGAGCGGCAGGTCGGCGGGGTAGCCGCAGTCGACGAGCTCGACGCTGCCATTGCCGGTGAAGACGGTCCAGTTCGAGAGCGGACCCTCGACGAAGAGGATGCCGGGAGCCACGCTGACGGTCGAGCGGATGCCTGTCACCGGGCCACTCTATCCAGGACTGTCGAAGACACTTGACCTTGACGTAACGTCAACTCCTAGCGTGGATTCTGCACCGCAGGGAGGAGGAGAACATGGACTGGTCCATCCAGGACATCGCGCGGATCGCCGGTACCACCAGCCGCACGCTGCGTCACTACGACGCCATCGGGCTGCTCGCGCCGAGCCGTGTCGGCGGCAACGGCTACCGGTACTACGACCGCGACTCCCTTGTGCGGCTGCAGCGCATCCTGCTGCTCCGCGAGCTCGGCCTCGGCCTCGACGCCATCGGCCGCGTGCTCGACGACCGGACGGATGCGGTCCCCGCCCTGCGCGACCACCTGGCGTGGTTACAAGCGGAGCGGGAACGGCTGGCGCGGCAGATCGCGTCGGTCGAGTCGACGATCCACGCAGTGGAGGAAGGAGAGGAGATCGTGGCCGAGCGGATGTTCGACGGGTTCGATCACACGCAGTACAAGGAGGAGGTCGAGCAGCGCTGGGGGAAGGACGCCTATGCGGCATCCGACCGGTGGTGGCGCAGCAAGACGCCGGAGGAGCGGCGGGAGTGGCAGCACCGGCAGGAGGACCTGGCCCGTGACTGGCAGGCCGCCGCAGCGTCGGGCATCGCGCCCGATTCGGACGAGGCGCAGGAGCTGGCGCGCCGGCACGCGGAGTGGCTGGCCGCCATCCCCGGCACGCCCGGCTACGGGACGGGAGCTCCAGCCGCGGCGTACCTGACCGGTCTCGGCGAGATGTACGTCGCCGACGAGCGCTTCGCCGCCAACTACGGCGGCGCCGAGCGCGCGGCCTTCGTCCGCGACGCTCTGCGCGCCTACGCCGCCGCCCACCTCGCGTAGTCCTAACCCCTAGCCGCCGAGCACAGGAAAGACGTCGCGATCCACGCAAGACCGCGACGTTTTTCCTGTGCTCGGCGGCTGGGGTCAGGGGTGGCGAGGGCGGCGGGTGATGCGGTCGTCGAGCCAGTGGGCGGCCACGGTGCGGGACGGGCGCGAGGGGCGCAGCTCACGCTCGGACGGGGCGGCGCGGTCGGGCTGCGGCCCGCGCACCAGCGGCTCATCGGCGCGGAAGGCCCGGGCGTGCGCGGCCCGGTCGGATTCGAGCAGGATGCCGTCGCGCACGTCGAAACGGACGGCATCCTGCTCCTCCTCGAGGCCGGCCGACTGCTCGGCGGTTCCCTCGAGCTCGCTCTCCAGCCGCGCAGTCGTTGCAGCGTCCCCCGGCAGCCGGATGGCGAAGAAGGGGAGGGTGAGGCTGCACAGCGGGCCGACCAGCAGCGCGAACGCGAGCGTCCCGATGCCGACGTTGCCGCCGAGCGCCCACCCGATGATCAGCACGGTCACCTCGATGGCGGTGCGCACCATCCAGATGGGACGGCCGGTGCGGGCGTGCAGCCCGGTCATCAGCCCGTCGCGCGGACCGGGGCCGAGACGCGGGCCGATGTAGAGGCCGGTGGCCACGGCCAGCAGCGCGAGACCCGCGACGAAGAACAGGACCTGCGCCCACAGCTCCGTCTGCTGCGGGAGGAGGTCGAGGCCCAGCTGCGCGCTCGGGCCGACGAGCAGCACGTTGAGCACGGTGCCGAGACCCGGACGCTGGCGGAGCGGGATCCAGAACGCCAGCACGACGAGTCCGATCAGGTTGGTCACGAACCCGAATGGGATGCCCGTCTTCAGCGAGACGCCCTGTGCGAGCACATCCCACGGCGACAGCCCGATCCCGCCGCGGACCATGAGCGCGATGGCGATCCCATAGAGGAACAGGCCGATCAGCAACTGCACGAGGCGCCGGGTGAGAAGGAGTCGGGTGGTCATGGCTGCAATCCAATCGCAGCGATTGGACTGGCGGCAAGATGCCAATTCGCCTAAAGTGGCCTGCATGTCGGAAGCCCAGCTCACCGCGCGGTCCCTCGAACAACTCCTCGGCTCGTGGCGCACCTCCGCCGCCGGGTACCAGGCGCTGGCGGACCGCATCCGGCTCCTGGTGCTCGACGGCCGTATCCCGATCGGCACCCGGCTGCCCGCGGAGCGCGACCTCGCAGGCCGCCTCGAACTCAGCCGAACGACCGTCGCCGCCGCCTACCGCCAGTTGCGCGAGGGCGGCTTCGTCGACAGCGTGCGCGGCTCCGGCAGCGTCACGCGGCTGCCCGGCCGCACCCTTCCGCTTCCCGCGGTGGGCGGCGAGGGGATGCTGGACTTCACCAAGGCGTCGCTGCCCGCCGCCTCCACGCTGGCCGCCGCAGCGCGCCGCCGCCGACGACCTGCCGCGGTTCCTCCCCGACCCCGGCTACGACCCGGTCGGGCTCCCGCACCTGCGCGAGGAGATCGCCGACCGCTACACCCGGCGTGGGCTCCCGACCGACCCGGAGCAGATCCTGGTGACCGTCGGAGCGCAGCAGGCGATCGCGCTGATCGCGCGCACCTTCCTGCAGCGCGGCGACCGCGTCGTCATCGAGGTGCCGACCTACCCGCACGCGATCGAGGCGATGCGGCTGGCCGGCGCCCGGCTCGTGCCCATCACGGTCACCGCCCCCGAGGAGGGCCCGCACCGCCTCGGCGACGAGCCCGATGGATGGGATGCGGACGCGATCGAGCAGACGTTCCGCCGCGCCAATCCGGCGCTCGCCTACCTCATCCCGGACTTCCACAACCCCACGGGCGCCACGATGTCGCCCGGGACGCGGCAGCGGGTGCTCGCCGCCGCCGCGGGTCACGGCGCGATCGTCGTCGCCGACGAGACCACCGCAGAGCTCGACATCGACCGGATCGGCGACTACCTGCCCATGCCGCGCTACGCCGACCCGGCCTCGCCGCCGGCGCCCATCATCATGATCGGATCCGCCAGCAAGACGCTGTGGGGCGGCCTGCGGATCGGGTGGATCCGCGCCGAGCGCGGTCACATCCAGCGCCTGATCGGGGCGAAGCCCGCGAGTGATCTGGGCACGCCGATCATCGAGCAGCTGGTGGTCGCGCGCATGATCCCGCAGCTCGAGGAGATCGCGGAGGAGCGGCGCGGGCAGTTGCGCGAGGGACGCGCGATCGTGCGCCGGCTCGTCGCCGAGACGTTCCCGGAGTGGACGATGCCGGTGCAGCACGGAGGACTGACGGCGTGGGTGGGGATCGGCGCGCCGGTCAGCTCGGCCCTCGCCCTCGCGGCCCGCAGCCACGGCCTGCTCATCGCTGCGGGACCGCGGTTCGGGATCGACGGCGCGTTCGAGCGCTTCCTGCGCATCCCGATCACCTACTCGGAGGAGGAGTACGACCGCGCGTTCGCCGCTCTGTCGCGCGCGTGGGCGGTCGCCGCGAACGAGCCGGTGCCCTACTTCGACAGCGGCGCGCTGCCGAGCGTGGTCTGAAATCGTCCACAGGGAGGACTCCTGGGGGAGTATCCACAAGTCGTACCAGGGCATGAAGATACCGCCCATGAGGTGCTGACATACTTCATCGTGCGTCACCGGTGCCGCGCGTCCTGTCAGTCCCATTCCTAGGGGAGCTCCGTGCATTTCCTCGCCGTTCTCAGCATGAAGAACCGCGCCCTGATCGCGCTCGTGACGATCGTTGCGGCGGTCTTCGGCGGCCTCGCGCTGAACAACCTCAAGCAGGAGCTCGTGCCCTCGATCTCCTTCCCGCAGCTCGTCGTGCTCTCCAGCTACCCGGGTGCGTCGCCGGAGGTCGTCAACAACGACGTCAGCACCCCGGTGGAGGCGGCGATCCAGGGCGTCCCCAACCTCGACAGCACTTCGGCCGTCAGCAGCACCAACCAGTCGATCATCACCGCGAAGTTCACCTACGGTACCGACCTGGCGACGGCGGAGCAGAAGATCGACCAGGCCATCAACCGGATCAAGTCGGGCCTGCCGTCCGGCGTCGAGCCGCAGGTGCTGTCCGGCAGCATCGACGACCTGCCCGTGGTGCAGCTCGCCGTCTCGTCCTCGGGGGATCAGCGCGCGCTCGCGGATGACATCACCAAGCTGGCCATCCCGGACATCAAGGATCTCAAGGGCGTCAACGACGCCCAGCTGGTCGGCGAGGTCGGGCGTCGCATCACGATCACGCCGGACCCGGCGAAGCTGGCCGCGGCCGGAGTGAGCTCGTCGGCGATCAAGGATGCGCTGCAACAGAGCGGTGTGCTCATCCCGGGCGGATCGATCACCGAGGACGGCAAGACGCTGTCTATCCAGTCGGGGACCCAGCTGAAGTCGGTGGACGACATCGCGGGGCTGCCGCTGGTGAAGTCGGCGTCGGCCGGCGGTTCTTCCGCGTCGGCCGGGCCGTCGGCTTCGTCGGGGGCTGCCGGTGCGGGTAGTGCCGCCGGCGCGGGCGGCGCCGGCGCTGCGGCCGGTGGGATCGGCACCAGCGAGCCCGCCCAGATCGTCGGCGCGCCCCCGACCATCGGATCCGTCGCGACGGTCGCCGAGACGGACGACCCGATCACCTCGCTCTCGCGCGTCAACGGCGATCCCGCGCTCACCATCGCCGTCACCAAGCTCCCCTCGGCCAACACGGTCGAGGTCTCGCACGAGGTCACGAACCTCATCCCCGACCTCGAGAAGAAGCTCGGGTCGGACGCGAAGATCACCGTCGTCTTCGACCAGGCGCCGTTCATCACCCAGTCGATCAACTCGCTCGCCGAGGAGGGTCTGCTCGGTCTCGCGATGGCCGTCATCGTCATCCTGGTGTTCCTGCTGTCCGTGCGGGCGACCCTGGTGACGATCGTGTCCATCCCGACCAGCGTCCTGATCACCTTCGTCGTCATGTGGGCGACCGGCTACACCCTCAACATCATCACGCTCGGCGCGCTCACGATCGCGATCGGACGCGTCGTCGACGACTCCATCGTCGTCATCGAGAACATCAAGAGGCAGCTCGTGCCCGGCGTCGATCGCGCCGTCACGATCGTCAAGGCCGTTCGGGAGGTGGCCGGGGCGATCACGGCATCGACGATCACCACGGTCGCCGTGTTCCTGCCGCTCGCGTTCGTCGGCGACGTCACCGGCGAGCTGTTCCGGCCGTTCGCGCTGACCGTCACGATCGCCCTGCTGTCGTCGCTGCTCGTCGCGCTCACGATCGTGCCGGTGCTCGCGTACTGGTTCCTGCGCGCGCCCAAGGTGCACAAGCACGACGGGGATGGGGCGGCCGATGTCTCGCATCTGTCCGTCGAAGAGGCGGCCGCAGCCGGTGTCGACGAGCTCGAGCATCCCTCGCGCCTGCAGGCCGGCTACCTGCCGATCATCCGTTGGACGCTCAAGCACTCGTGGGTGACGGTGGTCGCGGCGGCCCTGGTGCTCGTGCTCACCTTCTTCGCGTTCCCGTTCGTGAAGACGAACTTCCTCGGATCCAGCGGACAGAACTCGCTGACCGTCACGCAGACCCTCGAGCCCGGCGCGAGCCTGCAGGCGAAGGACGACGCGGCGAAGGTCGTCGAGCAGAAGCTGATCGACACGAAGGGCGTCAAGACGGTCCAGGTGTCGATCGGGTCGTCCGGGTCGTCGCTCCGCGATGCGTTCACCGGCGGCGGGGGCGGCACGACGTTTTCCGTGACGACCGATCCGAACGCGGATCAGACGAAGCTGCAGAACACCATCCAGGACGAGCTCACCGCCATCAAGGACCAGGGTGAGATCACGCTGTCCGCGTCGAGCGGGTTCGGCGGTTCGACCGACATCCAGGTGGACATCACGGCCAGCAACGACGGCGACCTGCAGAAGGCGACCGATTCCGTCCTGGCCGAGCTGCAGACGAAGAAGTCGCTGAAGCAGGTGACCGACAACCTGTCCGCCTCGCTGCCGTACGTCGCCGTGGAGGTGGACCGTTCGAAGGCCGCCGCCGCGGGCCTGAGCGAGGTCGCCGTCGGCACGATCGTCTCGCAGGCGATGCAGCCGACCCAGGCGGGATCCGTCGCCATCGACAACACCACGCTGAAGATCTACCTGCAGTCCGAGAACCCGCCGACCACCGTCGCGGGCCTCGCGACGCTGCCCATCCCGACCGCTGCCGGCATCGTTCCGCTCGACACGTTGGCCTCGGTCAAGGAGGTCAAGGGGCCGTCGACGGTCACCACCGAGCGCGGCCTCCGGACCGCGAGCGTCACGGCCACCCCGGCCACGGACAACCTGACGACGGCGAACGCGGACGTCTCGGCGGCGCTGAAGGCGGCCGACCTCCCCGAGGGCGCAACCGCGAAGATCGGCGGCGTCTCCGCGAACCAGTCCGACGCCTTCGGGCAGCTCGGCATCGCCCTGCTCGCGGCCATCCTCATCGTGTACATCGTGATGGTGGCGACGTTCCGGTCGCTGCTGCAGCCGATCCTGCTGCTCGTGTCGGTGCCGTTCGCAGCGACGGGCGCCATCCTTCTGCAGATCGCTTCGGGCATCCCGCTCGGGGTCGCGTCCATGATCGGGCTGCTGATGCTGATCGGAATCGTGGTGACGAATGCGATCGTCCTCATCGACCTGGTCAACCAATACCGCAGACGCGGGATGACCGTCTCGGACGCGGTCGCGCACGGCTCGTCGCGCCGACTCCGCCCGATCCTCATGACGGCCATCGCGACGATCGCCGCGCTGACCCCGATGGCGCTCGGCGTCACCGGCCACGGCGGTTTCATCTCGCAGCCGCTGGCGATCGTGGTGATCGGCGGTCTCATCTCGTCCACCGTGCTGACGCTGGTCGTGCTGCCGACGCTGTACAACCTGGTGATCGGCCGGCGGGAGCGGAAGGCCGCACGCAAGGCGGCGCGGGACGCGGCGGCCGGCGGTTCGTCCGAGGGTCCGGGCGGCGACGCGCCGCGGGGGCCGGATGGCGGACCGCGCGATGGCGGCTCGCCGGACGACCGCGCGCCGGATGCGCCGCAGCCGCCGGTGTTCACCAGCCCTGCGGGCGGGTCGCAGATCTGACGGCGGCGGTCGGACGTCCGGGATCCCAGACGTCCGACCGCGTGCGGTCGCGGCGCCGGTGTGCTGGGCTGGCTAGGGTCGCGGTATGAGCGAGCAGGGGCTGTCCGTCGATCCGCTGTGGCCGCGCGCGGGCGGCTGGTCCGCGCTGGGAGCTGACGACGTCGACCTGGCGGTGATCGGCATCCCGACGCACGAGACGTCGCTGTCGCCGACCGGTGCGCACCGGACCCCCGAAGCAGTGCGGGACGCTCTGCGGCGCTATTCGGCGTTCGTCCCCGGCCTGGAGGTGGAGGCGCTGCGGTTCGCGGACGCCGGCGACGTCGTCGAGCCGGACGGTCCGGGTGGGCGCGAACGCGCCATCGCGGCCGTGGCGGAGGCGGTGATCCGGTCGCGGCTGACCGTCGCGGTCGGCGGGGACAACTCGCTCACGGTGCCCGCGATGCTCGGCGCGGCAGGGGGCGCGCTCGCCACCGCGGGCCTGATCACCCTCGACGCCCACCACGACCTGCGGGACGGCCGCTCGAACGGCTCACCGGTGCGCGAGCTCCTGGAGGCCGGCCTGGACGGCCGCCGCGTCGTGCAGGTGGGCATCGCCGACTTCGCCAACTCGGCTGCGTACGCCCGGCGCGCTGAGGAGCACGGCATCACCGTCATCACCCTGGATGCGCTTCGCGCTCGGCCCCTCGACGACGTGATGGCTGAGGCGCTGGACATCGCAGGTGCCGCAGGCGGTCCCATCCACGTGGACCTCGACGTCGACGTGTGCGACCGCTCCGTCGCGCCCGGATGCCCGGCGTCCGTCCCCGGCGGTCTGGCCGCGTGGGAGCTGCGCCGCTTCGCTCGCCTGGCCGCCGCGTCCCCTCTGGTGCGCTCGATCGACATCGCCGAGGTCGACGCGACCGCGGACACCCCTGACCAGCGCACCGTCCGCCTGGCCGCCCTCCTGGTCCTGGAGGCCGCCGCCGGCCTCGCCGCCCGCTGACCCGCGCCCCCGTCGAGTCCGCACAGAGTGCACCTGACACGCCGTTGCGCCGTGCACTCTTCGTGTACTCGACGAGGGGTGCGCGCCACGTGTAGGCGTGGGCGCCATCGAGTCTGCGCAGAGTGGACGTGACACGCCGCAGGGCCGTGCAGTCTGTGCGGACTCGACGGAGGTGAGCACCGCAAGCTGACCCGCCGCGAAGCCCGCGAGCACAGGGAAAACGTCCTCCATCAGCCCGATCGGGGACGTTTTTCCTGTGCTCGACGGCTAGAAGGTGAGGGTGCGGGCTACGAGGGGGACGCCGGGGCGGTAGGCGAGGTGGACGTACGAGGGGGCGCGCAGCACGACGAGGTCGGCGCGCGCGCCGACGCGGAGATGCCCGACGTCGTCGCGCCGCAGGGCGGCCGCGCCTCCGAGCGTCGCCGCGCGCAGCGCCTCCGCCGGCGTCAACCCCATCTCGCGCACTGCGAGCGCGATGCAGAAGGGCATCGAGGAGGTGAACGACGACCCCGGGTTGCAGTCGCTCGCGAGCGCGACGGTCGCGCCCGCATCCAGTAGCCGCCGCCCCGACGGGTACGGGTGCCGGGTCGAGAACTCGACGCCGGGGAGCAGGGTCGCGACGGTCCGGGAGGCGGCCAGCTGCTCCACGTCCTCATCGCGCAGGTAGGTGCAGTGGTCGACGCTCGCCGCGTCCAGCGAGACGGCCAGCGCGACGCCGTCACCCGGACCGAGTTGGGCGGCGTGGAGCCGCACACCGAGTCCGCGGGCCGCGCCAGCCTCGAGGATGCGCCGCGACTGCTCGACGGTGAACGCCCCGGTCTCGCAGAACACGTCGATCCATCGCGCATGCGGCGCGCACGCGTCGAGCATCGGGCCGGTCACGAGATCGACATAGGCGTCCGGGTCCGACGCGTACTCGGGAGGGACCACATGAGCCCCGAGGAACGTCGTCTCCTCCGTCACCTCGCGCGCGATCCGCAGCAGGCGCTCCTCATCCAAGACGGTCAACCCATAGCCGCTCTTGGTCTCGAACGTCGTGGTGCCCTGCGCGCGCAGCTCGCCGACGAAGCCCGCCAACCGGGTCCGCAGCGCGTCGTCCGACGCCTCCCGCGTCGCCGCGACCGTCGACCGTATTCCCCCCGCGGTATACGGCCGCCCCGCCATCCGCGCCTCGAACTCAGCGGCCCGGTCGCCGCCGAAGACGAGGTGCGTGTGCGAGTCCACGAACCCCGGGATGACCGCCGCGCCGTCGACGTCCACGACCTCGTCCGCATCCGACACGGGAGCGGAGGCGGCGGGTCCGGTCCAGGCGACGCGGCCGTCGACCGCGAGCACGGCGGCGTCCGCCAGCGACCCCAGCGCACCAGGATGCGAGGGATCGAACGTGACCAGCTCGCCGATCCCCGTGACGAGGGTCGCGGTCATCGGCGGGCGGCGCTCTGCTCGCGCATCGGGATACGCAGGCCGCGCTCCTCCGCGACCTCCACCGCCCGGTCGTAGCCCGCATCCACGTGCCGCATCACACCGGTGCCCGGGTCGTTCACGAGCACGCGCTCGATCTTCTCGGCGGCAAGCGGAGTGCCGTCCGCGACCACGACCTGGCCCGCGTGGATGCTGCGCCCGATCCCGACACCGCCGCCGTGGTGCAGCGAGACCCACGTCGCGCCGGACGCGGTGTTGAGGAGGGCGTTGAGGAGCGGCCAGTCGGCGATCGCATCGGAGCCGTCGGCCATCGACTCGGTCTCGCGGTACGGCGACGCGACCGAGCCGGAGTCGAGGTGGTCGCGGCCGATGACGACCGGCGCGGACAGCTCGCCCGAGGCGACCATCTCGTTGAACCGGAGGCCCGCGAGGTGGCGCTCCTTGTATCCCAGCCAGCAGATCCGCGCCGGCAGGCCCTCGAAGTGCACCTTCTCGCCCGCCTGGGTGATCCAGCGGCGCAGGTGCTCGTCCTCGGCGAACAGCTCGAGCACCGCGCGGTCGGTCGCGGCGATGTCGGCGGGGTCGCCGCTCAGCGCCGCCCACCGGAACGGGCCCTTGCCCTCGGCGAAAAGCGGGCGGATGTACGCGGGCACGAAGCCGGGGAAGTCGAACGCGCGGTCGTACCCGCCCAGCTGTGCCTCCGTCCGGATGGAGTTGCCGTAGTCGAAGACCTCGGCGCCGACGTCCTGGAAGCCGACCATGGCCTCCACCTGCGCGGCCATCGAGCGGCGTGCGTCGTCGGTGAAGCGCTCGGGGTCCGCGGCAGCGCGCTCGCGCCACGACTCCACGTCGTAGCCGACGGGCAGGTACGAGAGCGGGTCGTGGGCGCTGGTCTGGTCGGTGACGATGTCGATCGGGACCCCGCGCCGCAGCAGCTCGGGGAACACTTCGGCGGCGTTGCCGACCACACCGACGGAGAGCGCACGGCCCTCGTCCTTGGCGGTCACGGCCTGGTACACGGCGTCGTCGAGGTCGTCGGCGAGCACGTCGAGGTAGCCGTGGTCGACGCGACGCTGCAGGCGCGTGCGGTCCACATCCACGATCAGCACGGCGCCGCCGTTCATCGTCACGGCGAGCGGCTGCGCCCCGCCCATGCCGCCGCAGCCGCCGGTGAGGGTGAGGGTGCCGGCGAGCGATCCCTCGAACCTCTTGCGCGCGACCGCCCCGAAGGTCTCGTACGTGCCCTGCAGGATGCCCTGGGAGCCGATGTAGATCCAGGACCCGGCGGTCATCTGGCCGTACATCGTCAGCCCCAGAGCCTCCAGGCGGCGGAACTCGGGCCAGGTCGCCCAGTCGCCGACGAGGTTGGAGTTGGCGATCAGCACGCGCGGCGCCCACTCGTGCGTGCGGAACACGCCGACCGGCTTGCCGGACTGCACGAGCAGCGTCTCGTCCGCCTCCAGGTCGCGGAGCGTGGCGACGATCGCGTCGAACGCCTCCCAACTGCGGGCCGCGCGCCCGGTGCCTCCATAGACGACCAGGTCGTCGGGCCGCTCGGCGACGTCGGGGTCGAGGTTGTTCATCAGCATCCGAAGCGGTGCTTCGGTCTGCCAGCTCTTCGCGCTGAGCTCGGTGCCGCGCGCGGCGCGAACCGGTCGTGCTCCATCCATCGTGTGGTCCTTTCGTCTGCCGTCGAGTACAGGAAAAACGTTGCGACTCGGCCTCGAGGCGAGCGTTTTTCCTGTGCTCGGCGGCTGGTGGGGCGGGTTAGGGGAGGTCGGCGGCGGCCCGGAGGGCGCCGGAGGAGAGGAGGGCGTGGGCCGCCTCGATCTCGGGAGAGAGGTGGCGGTCGGGGCCGGGGCCCGGGACGGCCGTGCGGAGCGCGGCGATGACGGCGCCGGTGCGCGGGCCGGGCTCGAGCGGGGCCCGCAGGTCGGCGCCGCGGGCGGCGGTCATGACCTCGATCGCGAGCACGCGGGCGAGACCGTCGAGGGCGCGGCGCAGCTTGCGGGCGGCCGCCCATCCCATCGAAACGTGGTCCTCCTGCATCGCCGACGAGGGGATGCTGTCCACCGACGCCGGCGCGGCGAGCCGCTTCAGCTCGGAGACGATGCCGGCGGCGGTGTACTGCGCGATCATCAGCCCCGAGTCGACGCCCACCTCGTGCGCGAGGAACGGCGGCAGCCCCTGGTTGCGGGCGGGGTCGAGGAAGCGGTCGGTGCGCCGCTCGGACATGCTCGCCACATCCGCCACGGCGATCGCCAGGAAGTCCAGGACGTACGCGACGGGGGCGCCGTGGAAGTTGCCGTTCGACTCCACCCGGCCGTCGAGCGTCAGGACCGGGTTGTCCACCGCCGACGCCAGCTCGCGCGACGCGACGAGCTCGGCGTGGTCGACGGTGTCGCGCGCGGCCCCGTGCACCTGCGGCGAGCAGCGCAGCGAGTACGCATCCTGGACGCGCGTGCACTCCGGACCCTTGTGGCTCGCAACGATCGGGGAGCCGGCGAGCATCGCACGCAGGTTCGCGGCCGAGAGCGCCTGCCCGGCCTGCGGGCGCAGCCGCTGGAGGTCGGCGGCGAAGACGGCGTCGGTGCCGAGCAGCGCTTCGACGCTCATCGCGGCGGCGATGTCGGCGTCTGTGAGGAGTCCGTGGAGGTCGTGGATGGCGAGCGCCAGCATCCCGAGCATCCCGTCGGTGCCGTTGATGAGCGCCAGGCCCTCCTTCTCGGCGAGGACGACCGGCGCGATGCCTGCTGCCGCGAGGGCGTCGGACGCCTCCATGAGTTCGCTGTCGACGCGGACTCGACCCTCGCCCATCGCCGCCAGCGCGCAGTGCGCGAGCGGCGCGAGGTCGCCGGAGCAGCCGAGCGAGCCGTACTCGTGGACGACCGGGGTGATCCCGGCGTTGAGCAGCGCCGCGTACGTCTCGACGGTCTCGGGTCGCGCGCCGGTGCGTCCGGTCATCAGCGTGGACAGGCGCAGCAGCATGAGCGCGCGCACCACCTCCCGCTCGACTTCGGGGCCGGAGCCCGCGGCGTGCGATCGCACCAGGCTGGCCTGCAGCTGCGCGCGCCGGTCGCCCGGGATGAACGTGGTGGCGAGTGCGCCGAAGCCGGTGGAGATGCCGTAGTGCGGCTCGGTGTCGTCCGCGAGCGCGTCGACGATCGCGCGGGAGGCGGCGACGCCCTCCAGCGCCTGCGGGTCGAGCTCGATGCGGGCGTCGTGACGGGCGACGGCGACGACGTCGGCGATGGTCAGCGCGCCGGTGCCGACGGTGACGGAGGTCTGGGTCTGGAGCATGCTCCGATCCTCGCGCCGGGGGTGCTGCCCGCGCGTCGGCGGTAGGCTGCTCGGTGTCCGGGATCCCAGACTCGGCCGGCGAGGAGGATGACGTGAGCAAGGTGCCCGCCGCCGAGAACACCCTCCGCATCCTGGGCTACCTGGGGACGCAGCGCGGCCCGGTCCCCGCCGCCGCGATCGCCGCCTCCCTCGGCCTGCCGCGCTCGACCGTCTACCACCTGCTCACCGTGCTGGCGGAGCACGGCTTCGTGCTGCACTTCCCCGAGGCGAAGCGCTACGGCCTGGGCGTCGCGGCGTACGAGCTGTCGAGCGGGTTCTCCCGGCAGCAGCCGCTCAGTCGCCTGGGCCGGCCGATCGTCGCGGCCCTCGTGGACGCCATCGGGGAGTCCGGCCACGTCGCCGTGCTGCACGGCCGCGACGTCGTCTACATCGTGGAGGAGCGCGCCCCACGCCGGCCCCGACTGGTCACCGATGTGGGGGTCCGCCTCCCTGCCCACCTCACGGCGAGCGGTCGTGCGCTGCTGGCCACGCTCCCGCGGGAGCAGCTGCGCGCGCTCTACCCGGACTCCGGCGCATTCGAGGACCGGACCGGCTCCGGCCCGCACTCCTACGCCGAACTGCGCCGCGTCGTCACCGAGGCGCGCGAGCGCGGCTACGCGACGGAAGACGGCGATGTGACGCCGGGATTCGCGTCGGTCGCCGTCTCGGTGCGCGACCACGCGGGCTGGCCGGCGGCGGGCATCGCCGTCACGTTCCCGCGCGAGAACGTCCCGCCGGAGCGGTGGGATGCGCTCGCCGCGCGGGTGCGCGAGACGGCGGCCGAGCTGTCCCGCCGCATCCGGGGGAGCTGACCGGCCGCCGCGTCGGCGGGGAGTCAGGCCCGGCTGGGCGTGCGGTTCTCGGCGCTGACCATCCAGGCGAACTGCTCGAGCCTCTGGATGATGGCGTGCAGCAGGTCGGCCGAGGTCGGGTCCTCTTCGTCGACGTCGTCGTGAACGTCGCGCATCGTACGGACGACCGCCTCCAGTCGCTCGGTGATCAGGTCGACCGTCTCCTCGGTGTCGACCTCGCCGTTCGGGAACTCCGGGAGGCTGGTCTGCTCGGCGACGGTCGCGCTGCGTCCGTCGGGGGTCGCGTGCAGGGCGCGGAGGCGTTCGGCGACGTCGTCGCTGAACTCGCGCGCCGCCTCCACGATCTCG
This sequence comes from Leifsonia poae, assembly GCF_050632865.1. Classification (GTDB taxonomy): domain Bacteria; phylum Actinomycetota; class Actinomycetes; order Actinomycetales; family Microbacteriaceae; genus Leifsonia; species Leifsonia poae_B. The sequence goes on from NZ_JBODSA010000003.1 coordinate 1,149,986, forward strand.
TCGAGCTGCAGGTGGAGGTCGCGGAAGTTGCGGCCGACGACGTTCCAATGCGCCTGCTTGCCCTGCAGGTGCAGCTCGATCAGGTCGACGTGCACGCGCTGAAGGTTCTGCGCCAGCTCGGCCGACGCGACGAAGCCGTGCTCGGCGTGCTCGCGGCGGGTCGGGGCGACGCCGACCGCACTCGTGCGGCGGACTGCGGGGGTCTTCGGCTTCTTCGCGCTGCTCTTCGGCTTGGTGTCGGTTGCGGCCACGATGGGTCCCTTCTGTTCGATGGACGACACGCACGGTAGGCCACGGGAACGCGGCCCGGAACCTCCTTGACAAGCCGGAAAACCACTTGGCACTCTCCTGGTGAGAGTGCTAATATCTGTGGCCGAAAGGCGGCGATAACCGCCTCTCATCAGCTCAATTGAAGAAAGGGGTACATCCAATGGCCATGTCGTTCGATCCTTTCTCCCAGTTGGACCGGATCGCCCAGAGCGTGTTCGACACCAGCCGCCAGCCGCGACTGATGCCGGTCGACCTCTTCCGTGAGGGCGACCGCTACATCCTCAACGCCGACCTTCCCGGCGCGGACCCGTCGTCGGTGGATGTGGACGTCGACGGCCACCTCCTCACGATCCGCGCGGTGCGCACGGCCGCCGACCGCGACGGCGCCCGCTGGCTCGCCCAGGAGCGACCCTACGGCGCCTACATGCGCCAGTTCACGATCGGCGACGACGTCGATCCGGACGGCATCACCGCGTCGTACGACAATGGCGTGCTGAGCGTCATGATCCCGGTCGCCGAGCGGGCGAAGCCGCGCAAGATCGCGGTGGAGTCGAGGCGATCGGAGGGTGGCGGCGGCACGATGCGCGTCGACGAGGCGCGCAGCGACGCGAGGGCCGTCTCGTCGTAACCGGGTGACCGCGGGGGCCGCTGTCAGTGCTCGGCGCGCCCCCGCGCCACCCACTCCAGCCGCCGCAGCGTCTCCGCGTTGCGGACGTGCAGCAGCGCATCGGCGATGACGCCGGGGAGCCTGGTCACGAGCCCGGTGTACGGGTACTCCTCGATGCGCACGAGGCAGCCGCCGCCGCGCGGCTTCACGTCGATGATCACCCGCTCGGTTCCGAAAGGCCGCGTCTTGGCCTCCAGCACCATCCGGCGCGGCGGGTCCCACTCCTCGACGCGGGTCTCGTCGTTGAGCACCAGCGGCCAGACGCCGATGGAGTGGTGCAGGCGCGAGCCGTCGGCTGGGTAGCGGTCGTCCGCGGCACGCAGACGGGAGGCGCCGACCACCCAGGTCGGGTAGACCCAAGGGTCGGCGAGGACGGCGAACACCTGTTCTGGCGTACAGGCCATACGGCGGACGTTGACGGACATGATCACTGCTCCGATGGGGTCGGGGGACGCAGCGCGTCCGGGATGAGCGGGGCGGACGCGGGGGCGGCCACCTGGTCCGGCGAGGGCGCGAGGTCGGGCATCCGCGTCATCCCGAACTCGTGACGGAGCGCGCTCCGGGCCGCGTAGTAGCCGCCGAGGCCGTGGACGCCGGGTCCGGGTGTCACGGACGCCGAGGCCAGATAGAGGCCGCGTCCGGGCATCCGCCACGGTTCCGACGAGAGCACGGGACGCGCGACGAGCTGACGGAAGTCGGGGGCCCCGGCGGAGATATCGCCGCCGATGTAGTTGGGGTTGTGCTGCTCCACCTGCACCGCGTTCATCGTGCTCGTGCCGATGATGAGGTCGCGGAAGCCGGGCGCGAACTGCTCGACCCGGCGGATGATCGCCTCGGTGCGGTCCTCCGTAGAGCCGCGCGGCACGTGCGTGTACGCCCAGAGCACGTGCTTCCCCGCGGGGGCGCGGCTGGCGTCGAACAGGGACGGCTGCGTGACGAGCACATAGGGCGGGTCGCTCTGCCGGCCGCGCGCGACCGCGTTCTCCGAGCGCGCGGTCTCGGCGCGAGTGCCGCCCAGGTGGACGGTGGCCGTCTCGAACAGCTCGGGGTTGGTCCACGGCACCGGGCCGGACAGAGCGAAGTCCGCCTTGAAGACGCCGTTCCCGTCACGGAAGCGGGAGACGCGGCGGAGGTAGGACGCGGGAAGCCGGTCCTCGCCGAGCCGGACCGCATCCGCGACATGCGTGTCGAACACGATCGCGCGCGCGTCCGGCAGGTCGGCCAGCGACGTCACCGGCGTGCCCGTGACGATCTCGCCGCCGTGCGCCTGCAGGTCGGCCGCCATCGCGTCCGCGATCGCTCGGCTGCCGCCGACCGGAAGCGGCCACCCGCGGGCGTGGGCCTGCACCGCAAGCGTGAGTCCCGCGGCCGCGCCGGCCACGCTGGGCAGCGGCAGCGTCGTATGCGCGAAGACACCGGAGAGCAGCGCGCCGGGCGCCTCGGCACGGAACGGGAGATCCCACCACCGGCCGCCCTGCGACAGCGCCGTCAGGCCGAACCTCGCGGCGACGAGCGGATGCCGGGGCACCTGTAGCAGCTCCGAGAGCGTGAACTGCGACACGGCGTCCGCCTCCCGGACCAGCGGGCCGAGGAGCGCGCGCCAGGCCGGCCCGTCGACGCCGAGGCCGTCCACCGTGCGCTCCAGGTCGAGGTACGCCATCGCGACCCGGCCGCCGTCCAGCGGGTTGCCGTACGACGCCGTCGGCACCACGAACGGCACCCGTCGCTCGAGCTGGAACTTGCGGAAGAAGCCGGAGGCGAAGGCGAGCGGGTGCACGGCCGAGCAGATGTCGTGCAGGAAGCCGGGCAGCGTCAGCTCCTCGGTGCGGAGGCCGCCGCCGATGGTCGCGTTGCGCTCGTACACCCGCACCCGCAGGCCGGCTCGCGCGAGCGTCAGCGCGGTCGCGAGACCGTTCGGGCCCGAGCCGATGACGATCGCATCGAGGCCGTCCGACGAGGTGGATGCGCTCATACCTCCCTGTATACCCCGCGCCCGCACAGCGGCCGAGGGTGATCGGCAGCCCGTTCCCAGCCTGCGTCCTGTATCGTTGACAGGTCGGCTCTTGACACCGCGCTTGTCGCGCGGATGGGTTTGTCAGTCAAGCGGGCCGGTTTCGCACCCGATCAGCGGTGCGGATCACACAATCGTGAACGGCCCCGGACACAGTTCGCCCGGGAATCATCCGGTGCGCTTCGGCGTGCCGCCGCGCACTCGAAAGCAACCCAGGAAGCACATCCATGCCCGGATACAACAACGACCGACGATCGCAGCCCTCCCGCGGCGGCGCCCCGAAGAGCGGCAGCCGCAGCCCCAAGCACCGGGGCTACCGCGCCGAGGAGCAGGGGGCGGCTCCGAAGAAGGCCCGCTGGAGCACGGAGGACCGCGCCGCCCGCGGCCGCTCCGTCTACGGCACGCGTGACGACGTCCGCGGCGGTGACGCCCGCGGCTCGCGCGCTGAGCGCGGTGAGCGCCCCAACTGGGAGCCCCGCGGAAAGGACGCGCGCCGCACCGAGCGCGAGTGGCAGGACCGCTCGGATCGCCAGGAGCGACCGCGCCGTTCGTACGACGACCGCGCCGACCGTCCGCGTCGCGACCAGGACGACCGCCCGCGTCGCTTCGACGACCGCAGCGAGCGACCCCGTCGCGAGTACGACGAGCGTCCCCGTCGTCAGTTCGACGACCGTGCCGAGCGTCCGCGTCGCGACTTCGGCGACCGCGCCGAGCGTCCGCGCCGCGAGTACGACGACCGTCCGCGCCGTCAGTTCGACGACCGCAGCGAGCGTCCGCGCCGTGAGCAGGACGACCGTCCGCGTCGCGACTTCGGTGACCGCACTGAGCGCCCGCGTCGCGACTTCGGCGACCGCGCCGAGCGTCCGCGCCGTGACTACGACGACCGCCCGCGTCGCGAACTCGGTGACCGTGCCGAGCGTCCGCGTCGCGACTTCGGCGACCGCGCCGAGCGTCCGCGTCGCGACTACGACGACCGTCCCCGTCGCCAGTTCGACGACCGCCCTCGCCGCGACTCCTCCTTCTACCCGTCGCGCGACGAGAAGCCCGCGTTCGCCCCGACCGACGACGTCGTGCTCGAGCGTCTGGAGGCGGAGGCCATCCAGGCGAAGGACGTCGAGGGCGTGACCTTCGCCGACCTCGGCCTCGGCGGCAACATCGTCCGCGCGCTCGCCGAGCTCGGCGCCGAGACCCCGTTCCCGATCCAGGCCGCCACCACTCCGGATGTGCTGGCCGGCAAGGACGTTCTCGGCCGCGGCCGCACCGGCTCCGGCAAGACCATCGCCTTCGGCGCCCCCATGGTCGAGCGCCTGATGCAGCTGTGGGCCGAGTCCGGCAAGTCCGGCGGCAAGCGTCAGATGGGCCGCGCGCCGCGCGCGCTCATCCTGGCGCCGACCCGCGAGCTCGCGCTGCAGATCGACCGCACCGTCCAGCCGATCGCCCGCAGCGTCGGCCTCTTCACCACGCAGATCTACGGCGGCGTGCCGCAGGGCCGCCAGGTGGGCGCGCTGCAGCGCGGCGTCGACATCGTGATCGGCACCCCCGGCCGCATCGAGGACCTGGTGGAGCAGGGCCGCCTCGACCTCAGCGAGGTCGCCATCACCGTCCTCGACGAGGCCGACCACATGTGCGACCTCGGCTTCCTCGAGCCGGTGCAGCGCATCCTGCGCCACACCGCTGACGGCGGCCAGAAGCTGCTCTTCTCGGCGACGCTGGACTCCGGTGTCGCTCAGCTGGTCGACGAGTTCCTGGTCGAGCCGGCCGTGCACGAGGTGGCGGGTGAGGACCAGGCGTCCTCGACCATCGACCACCGCGTGCTCGTCATCGAGCACCGCGACAAGGGCGCCATCATTGAGCAGCTGGCCGACCGCGAGGGCAAGACCCTGGTCTTCGCCCGCACCCGCGCCTTCGCCGAGATGCTGGCCGACCAGTTGGAGGACGCCGGCATCCCGGCTGTCAGCCTCCACGGCGACCTCAACCAGTCGCGCCGGACGCGCAACCTGGAAAAGCTGACCAGCGGACGCGTCAACGTCCTGGTCGCCACGGATGTGGCCGCACGCGGCATCCACGTCGATGACATCGACCTGGTGATCCAGGCGGACGCCCCGGACGAGTACAAGACGTATCTGCACCGCTCGGGCCGCACCGGCCGCGCCGGCAAGCAGGGCACCGTCGTCACGCTGATCCCGAAGCACCGCCAGCGCCGCATGAACGAGCTGCTTGGCCGCGCGGAGATCGAGGCGGACTTCGTGCCCGCCGCCCCCGGCGACGACGTGCTCCTGACGCTCGCGCAGTAACCGGCGTCAGCCGGCCACCGGAGAGCCGTCCTCGACACGCTGTGTCGGGTGACGGCTCTCCTGCGTTTGGGGGCCCGTCGCCGCTTCGGCAGGGCGAGGGCGAGCCCGAGCAGGAGCGCGAGCGCGCCGATGACGGCCACCCACCACGGCGTCTCCGCCGGGATGCCCAAGTAGACGGTGATCCCGAGGATCCGAGAGAGCCCCCACGGCAGCAGCGCGAGCTGATCGTTCCACACCGTGAGCGCCTGCTCCAGTCCGATCACGCCGACGAGCACCGCGATCGCCGCGACGGCCCCGCCCACAGCCGCGGCCACCATCCCGGTCGCCCGCCGCGCACCCAGGAGCGGAGCCTGTGACCACCCGGCCGCGACCAGCACCCAGGCGAACAGCGCGAACGCCGCGATCGTGTACAGCGAACGCGCCGCCGGGTCGGTCCAGAACCCGAACCAGTAGCCGCCCGGGCCGGTGGGGACGAGCACTGCGGTGAGCAGCAGCACTCGCAGCAAGGCCGCGCCGCCGATCGCGGCGAGCAGCGGCAGCATCCGCCCGCCGAGCAGTGCGCAGAGCGCCAGCAGCACCGCGACGAAGACCGCCCACGCGCCGAGGGTGGCCACCAGATGGGCGGGCGCCGCGAACCAAGTGAGGACGCAACGGCTGGCCACGAGCGCGACCGTCGGAACCGCGATCAGCAGCACCCGGTCGAGCCTGCCCAGCCCGGCCGCCGCCTCCGCCGCGCGCCACGGCCGGGTCGCAGCGATCCAGGATGCCCGCGCGGCGGCCGCACCGGGAGCACCGCCCAGCCGACGCACGCGTGACGACAGGATGCCGAACAGCAGCCACAGCGCGACCAGGACCAGCAGGGCGCCCGACGCCCACGCCATCGGCAGATCGCGATCGGCGCGGTCGAGGCCGAGGTGCGCAGCCGTCAGGTTGTACGCCGGGTAGTAGGGGTCGCCGCCGTACCGCTTCTCGTGGTCGGCCGAGCTGGCGAGGAACGCCGTCCGGGCCGTCTGCCAGTCGGCGTACGCCTGCGGGTCGGCGGTGTCGTTCCACTGCGCCTTCCGCAGCACCATCGCGCGGTAGTCGCCGAGCATCCCGAGCGTGCTCGCCTCGTAGTCGAGCGTGGCGGTGAACCGCGTGCGCAGTGCCGGGTCCTTCCAGGTGGCGGCGTCGGTCCCTCCGATCAGCGTGCGCATCCTCCCGACGGCCGCCGTCGCGCGCTCTCCGCCGTCGATCGCCTCGTCGAGGTGGTCGCGCGAGATCGCGTAGATCACGTCCAGTGCCGCGCTGTCGCCGGTGACGATGTCCCACTCGAAGATCCACATCATCGGCGGCGGTTCGAGGCCGATCGCGAACACCCTCTTGTCGGCGAACGGGCCGATGTAGAGGCCGTCGGTGATGGCCGTGCGCGACTCCGCCATCGCCGTGACGATCGACCGCACGGTCGCGGGATCATCGGAGAACCAGCGCCGCGCCCAGTCCACGGTGACGGCGGCGGGATCCGTGGAGGGATCGCGCGCGAGCCGCACCGCCAGCTCCGTGTCGAGCTCGGCGAGCTGCCAGAATCCGGTCTTCAGCTCGAGGGACAGGGGACCGGCGCGCCAGGGGCCGCCGTCCTGCGTCCAGGTCCAGATCCCCTCGATGTGCGGGTTGGCGGCGAGCAGCGTGTCGAAGGCGGTCTTGTAGAGCGGCCCGAGGTCGTTCGGGAACGCGCCGAAGTTCTCGAACTCGCGCCGGCTCTGGAACTCGATGATGCGCCGTTGGTCCCCGGTCTCCAGGGTGTCGTTGAGCGGGAGATGGCTGTAGAAGTCGCCGAGCGTGTACTTCGTCGACACGATGAGATGCGGGGAGTCGATCCCGTCGAGCACCGCGTGGTACGACGCCGGATTGGTGTGCATGTCGCCGACCGCGCCGACGCCGACGCTCCAGGTGCGGAAGATGACCTCCCGGTCGGCCCGGTCCGCCTGGCCGAGCAGCGTGGTGAGCATCGTGCGCACGGACGCGACCGTTGTGACCGCGAGCTCGGAGGTGTAATCCCAGCCGGGCAGATCGTAGACCGACCCGGCCTCGCCGATCCGGATCAGGACGCCGTCGACGTAAGGCATGGTGCGGTACAGCTCATCGAGGCCCGCTGCGTAGACCGACCACAGCTCCGGGTTCTCGGTGTCGAGGCTCCCGAACCGCTTCGTCAGGTACTCGCGCAGCGGAGTGGTGAGGGTCAGCATGTCGGTGCGGAAGTACACCTTCAGCCCGGCATCGTGGGCCGACTTCCACATCGCACCGAACGACTCCCGCATGGCGAGCGCCCGTGCCACGTGCTCGTCGCCCTCGGCGTACACGGCGCGGCCGTCGCCGACGTCGGCGAACGTCAGATACTCGAGCAGCCCGGGGATGGCGACCGCCGTGTACCCCTCGGCGAGGAGGTGCCGCACGTAGGCGTCGAACTCGGCGCGATCCCCGGCGAGGGCACCCTCGTCGACGTAGGGCGCGCCGGGCAGGATGGCGTCCTCGAACGCCTTGGAGTTGTGCGAGTAGTCGTCGCCCCTCGACCACGCCGCCTCGTCCGGCTTCACGCCGACGGCGCCCAGGTCGGCCATGCGGAAGGGGAGGCGGGAGGTCACGGTGCGGCCCAGGTCGGCGGTCACCGGTCGGCCGTCGCGGATGGCGGACGCCAGATCGTAGACACCGCGCGCGGCTCCGGCATCGGCGGTCGCGACGACACGCAGGGCGGTGGGGGTGCCGTCGAGGCGGTACGTATCGTCGGTCGGCGTCTGCGCGCCGCCGGTCACCTCGACCGCCAGGGAGGCGGTCCCCGCCGTCGCGGCCGCGTCACCGACGGCGTCGTCCAGCTCGGCGAGGGCCGCATCCACACGGGGTCGTCCCGTGGAGGCGGGATGCGCGAACCGCGGCGGCAGGGCGGTCGGGGCGACCGCTGCGACGGCGGGTGTCTCCGGCGCGACGTCCGACGACTCGGCGCGGATGCCGAGGGCGTCCGTCAGCACGAAGGCGATGCCTGCGCCGAGCGCAAGCAGGATCACGGCGGCGAGCCCGGCGAGCAGGGGCCGCCGCATGTGCGTCTTCGTCACGGCCGGAGTGTAGCAACGGGAGGCCGTCGGAATCTCATTGCGGCCATCGGCCGCGCCGCGTCGCGCGTCTCGCCGCGTCGCCCGCAGTACCAGCGTGAACCGGCCGTCGTGCCATGGCGTCCGCCGACGTGCATGGCCGCAATTCGAGCCCGCGGTTGGCGACCCCGCTGAACGACTCGATACCGTCGTGGAAACGCCCATGTCACCAGAGGGAGATCGGATGACAGTCCACAGCTCGAAGCACCATCGTCCGCGGTCGTTCATCGCGGCGGCGGGCCTCCTCGGGGCGGCCGGGCTCGTGGTTCTGGTGGGATCCCCGGCGATCGCGGATGAGGACCACGGTGTCCCGCCGGCAGGCGATGGCAGCCTTCACCTCCTTTCCGACGTCATCGTGAACACGGGGATCGAGGCGGGGAATTCCTCCGACTTCCCCTTCATGGGGGAACTCTTCCTTCCTCAGGTCACGCAGAAGGCCGAGGAGATCGCGCACGCGCAGGAGGCGGTTGCTCAGGCGTCGGCCCGGCTCACCTTCGAGGGCCGCGGCGATACGAGTGCCGACGACCAGTACACCCGACTTCGGAACACTCTCTTCGAGGGCTACTCTCCGGCGGCGGTTCGGGACGTCGCCTCTGTCACGGCGCCGCCGGACGCCGATCCCTGGATCCTCCTCATGGCGGCGGTCGCCCTACCGCTCACCGGCCTCGCGGTGTTCCTCGGCGCCAAGACCGGGTCGAGGCGCCGGCGGGCTCGCGCCTGACCATTCGTCGACGCATCAGCAACCACGCGCCGAGGATTCCGAGGAGCGAACCGGCGAGGAAGATCGCGGGCCAACGGTAATCGAACCCACCGCTGCCGATGTTCGACGCGGCCGATGTGGTATCCCGTGTCGTGACCGGAGTCGCGAAGGACTCGTAGATCTTGGCCGGGTCGGCGCCGCTGGCACGCGTGTTGGACAGCACCGTCGAGAACCGCGCGCTGTAGTCGCTGGCCATCGCGCGGTCGGTGCTCCCTGTCACGATGCTTCCGTTCATGGCCTCGAGAAGCGCATGGGTGTCCGCTTGGGTGCGCTGGATGTTCGCCAGCAAGTCGTCGAACTCGGCGGAGTTGTCGGAGATCGCGTTCGCGCTCGCGGCGACCCCGTCCGCGGCCGACCTCGTCGTCTTCACGAGTTCCGAGAGCGATTCGTAAAGCATCGGGCCTGCTCGCTCATCGAGATACAGCTCTGCTCTGCCCTCCTCCTGCCCGGTCCACGGGACCGTCGCCAGCTGGATCACGCTGGGGGATTGCGCCCGCCACCGCTCCGGAGCGGCCTGCACCGCGACCGTCGCCGCGGCATACCACGCCTCCAAGCCGGACAGTGCGGTGGAGAAGAAGGACGGCGACAGCTGGAGGCTCGCCAGCGTGCCGAGATCGGTGTCGATCTGCGCCCGATGACTGAGAGCGAGTCGGATCTGCTGGGTGAGCGCGGAGACGACATGCTGGCCGAGTGCGCGGTAGGCGGCGACGTCGTCGGGGTGCAGACGCTTCTCGATGGTCGCGGCGTCGATCACGCCGTAGCGGTTGAAAATGGAGTCCGTGCTGTGCCCGGGGAAGTCTCCGGTCTGCGTCACCGCCGAGACGAAGCCGCGAAGGTCCTCGTCCGGTCCGCCGTAGAGAGCGTGAAGCAGCTGCGCGGCCGTGCGGATGTCGCCGAGGTAGCTGGAGATTCCGGCCACGGAGGCGGACACGGCGTTCGCACCGGCGTTCGCGGGATCCAGCACGTACACATCGCTGCGGAGCACCTGCGCCGCGGGCTCGCCCACCGTTCCCTGGGCGGTGAAGTCGACCTTGACGGTGCCCATGGTGTCCCGCAGGCGGATGGTGTAGGTCACCGTGACACCGACCGGACTTTCCCCCGAGCTGTTGTCGACCGTGACCGTCTGGGTCGCGGGGTCCACCTGCACACAGTCGGCGCACTCCGCTGACGTTGCCGTCGCAACCGTCACGTCAGCAGCAGCGAGCGGCGTCGGAAGGGTGACGCCGAGCGCTTGACGATCTCCGGGATCCACCGTCGCCGAAACCGACGTCGTGACAGCCTGATCTGCGCTCGGCGTCGGGCGGAGGACGTCCAACGGCGGCGACGCGATGCCCCGTTCGTCGGCGTAGCGCTTGATCAGCCGCAGGTCTTCGGCGTAGAGGGTGGGATCGAAGCCCGGTGCCGCTTGCAGCGCGGCGGACAGCGCTTCGAATTCGACGGGATCGGTTGGGATGGATGCGACCAGGGCCCGGATGCGAGCGTCGTACTGATCCATCTCCGGTGCCCGGTAGCCATCGCTGAGTGTGTTCGCCAGCTTCTGAGCGAGGGCCCGCGTGGCGTGGGCGGCCGTGAGGGTCGTCAGGTCGACGTCGTACGAGTGATCGGTGAGCCTGGACGCGCCGGCGGGTGCCCCGATGGTGGCATTGTCGGCTGGCATCGCGATGGTGAAGTACTCCTCGAGGAGCGTCGTCTCCAGCTGCTCCAATGCGGTGATCGAGTCCACGAGCTCTGCCCGGCGGCTGTTCAAGGAGGCGACTACCTCGCCGACGTGTGCGTTGTACTCCCGAGCCAGAGCGTCGTACTGCGACACCGCCCGTTGCAGCGTCGGCAGGACTCCCGTGTGCGTGCCGTCCGCGTCGACGGAGTCGACGCCTCGCAGCCCGGACCAGGTGCCGTCTCCGGAGAGGAATCCCTCGAGGTGCGCGGAGAACGCCGCGTCGTACTGCTGCTTGTCCGCGGAGGCCTGCTCGCCGAGCGCGGTGTTGCCGTTGGCCGCATTTCGCTCAGCGATCTGCCGCTGGAGGGCGAAGTAGTCGTCGAGCGAGGGCTGCTGCCGGGAGAGCGACGCGCTCGTCGAGGCCAGCGTGCTGGTGGTGCTCCGGGTGAAGCCGTTCTGGCTCTGGATCCACGCGGCGTTCATGGAGCGCAGGATCTCGGCCAGGCTGATGTCGCCGTCGTTCTTCGTCGCGATCTTCTCGACGTCGGGGTGGAGGGTGTCGGACAGCGTCCCGACCAGTCGCGCGTGGCTGTCCACCACCGACGACATCCTCGTCTGCGCCTCCGAGATGTTCCCGGCGACGCTTGCGAAGTACAGCTGGACGACGCGGGAGTTGAAGTCGCGCAGGATCGACGAGACCTCGTTCTGAAGGCGTTGCTGGGACAGCGCATCGCCGGGGGCGACTTTGTAGTCGATCCGGGCCTGGATCGGATCGAGGTCCTGCAGCGTGAGGATGTCGTGCGAGAACGATCGTGGCAGCACGATCACCGCCCCGACCGCCTCGTCGGCGTAGGCCTTCTCGGCGACGCTTCGGGACACGACCTGCCAGTTGTAGCGGTTGTCGCGCGCCACCAGATCCACGAAGTTCTTGCCGAACAGGTAGTCGGTGCCGTTGAAGGCCGCGGACTGGTCCTCGTTGACGAGCGCGATCGTCGGCGCGTGGCCGGATGCTGCCGTGGATGACGCCTCGTACGTCGCCGCAGAGCTCACCAGCAGCGCTGAGGCGCCGACCATCGCAACGCTGATGAGGATCTTCTTGAGCACATCGCCCTCCTGAGTTGTCGCCGACGGCATGGCCCATGGCTTTAGGACAGAATTCGACCTTCGCTCAGTGCCGGGATTTGACCCACGAGATTGAAAGCCAATATGTTCACCACATGCGATAGATGCCGCATACGCGTGCAGTATTTCGCGTTATAGATTAGCAGATCACAGCACTAGGGAGGCTCCACATGGGTCAGATCAGCGTTACCCCGGAAGAACTGAAGCAGCAGGCGCAGGTATACACGCGCTCGAAGGACGAGATCGAGCAGGCGATCCAGAAGGTGAACCAGATGAACTCGACCATCGCCGAGGAGTGGAAGGGCCAGGCCTTCCAGGCGTATCTCGAGCAGTACAACCAGCTGCAGGAGAACGTGCGCAAGTTCGAGGATCTCCTGGTGAGCATCAACGAGCAGCTGAACAAGTACGCCGACACCATCGCCGAGCGTGACGCGCAGGATGCACAGAGCTTCGGCTTCTGACCCGCTCACCGGGCCCTTCTCAGCGGGAACATCATCGTGATCGAGATCACCCTCGTGTTTCACGGCAGGCAGATCGATCTGCTGGTGCCGGGCGGTGTCACCTTCGACCGCCTTCGACGGTTGATCGCCGACGCCTTCGCTGAGAAGGGCACGGTACTGCCCGACGGTTTCTCCTTGACGCTCGACGACAAGGCCCTCGCCGTCAGCGGGAACGACGTCATCGCAGCATTCGGCATCGCCAACGGCGATCGCCTCCGGATCACAGCAACGAGTTGAGCAATGCGAATTGAACGAGAAGGCCACGTGCTCGAGCTCGAGGCCGGCGCCTCAGTCGTCCACGTCAGCGTGTCCAAGAACGGGTACGACGGTGCGTCCCTCGACGTGATCCGTCGTTACGTCGACGCGCAGGAGACGGACGACGGTCTGACGATCGACTACCCCCTCAGAGAGGGCGAGATCAGCTTCCGGGAGGCGGTCGGCCGCGCGCAGACGCGCCTCGATCGACTGGCCCTCGCTCAGAAGCTGGCCTCGTGTGCGGGGTATCGCGGGGGCTTCCGAGTGCCCGTGATCCATCCGGACAACGTCTACCTCGACGGCGATCTCGTGCGCGTCGTGCACTGCGGTCTTCACGGCATGCTCGAACCGTCGGCCTTCGACGAAGCGCTGTTCCTGCGTTCGTTGCAGGCCATGGTGCTCCAGGTCTTCCGGCCGAAGATCGCCTTCGAGCACATCCTGGACGGGGCGCGCGGCCTCCGGGACGAATTCGCGACGTCGGTGTGGCAGACGACCACCACCGACGAGCTCTTCGCCGTCATCGGCGCTCAGTTGAGGGCTGAGCGCGCACGGGCCGCCGCCACACGGGTCAGCGTGCCGAAACGTCGCTACGCGCTGTACCGCATCCTCGGCGCTCTCGGGGTCATCGCCGGCCTGGTCGCCGGGGTGTTCGCGTGGCAGGCGGAGGCACAGAACCGCCTGCAGACGGCCGTCGTGGCATCGCAGGCCCGGTTCCTCGCGAGCGACTACGCCGGTACCCTCGACGCACTCGACGGCTATGCCGCGGCGTCGCTGCCGGCGTCCGCGAAGTACGTGCTCGCGGTATCGAGCATCAACCTCAACGACCTCACGGCCACGCAGAAGCAGGCGATCCTCAACAACGTCTCGGAGAAGTCCGACGACGTCACGCTGAACTACTGGATCGCGCTCGGCCGTGGCCAGCTGGACCACGCGCTCGACCTCGCGAAGAACCTCGGCGACGCCCAGCTCACCCTGCTGGCGTACACCGACCTCTACCAGGCGACCAAACTCAACACCCGCATGGCCGGCGACGAGAAGCAGAAGCTGCTCGACGAGTACACGAAGGCCATCGACGAGTTGACCAAGAAGCTCGGGGGTCCGGGTGCCGAGCCGGCCCAGACCACCGAGGCGGCACAGACCAGCGAGGCGGCACAGAAATGACCGTCTTCGACACGGAGCCGGTCGCCGAGAACCGAGCGGCCCTCCTCGACTCCCGGCTCGATGCGACCGAGCTGCTGTACCTCGTCTACGTCCTCGACGGTGAACGAGCGACCACTCTCTCGCTCACGGTGGAGCGGCCGCTCGTCGACCATCAGGGCCACAAGCTCAGTGTGGTCAATGACGCGCTCTACGTGGACGGCGACCGGATCGGCGACGGACTGCACACGCTGGGCGACGTCACGTGGCTTGTCGCCTCCGCTTCCGATGCCCGCACGCGGTTCTTCACGATCGACCGTGGCGCCGAGCTCGTCGTGGGTGACACACCCGTCGCCGCTATCAGGGCAGGCGGGTCGCCGCTTCTGACCCTGCACGAGGACTCCCTGATCGTCGATCCGAACGGACAGCTGGTCTATGTCGACGGCGTCGCGGTCCGAGGCCGGCAGCTCTTCGACTTCGAGCCCGGGACGGTGGTCCTGACCGAATCCTTCCTGCTCGAGAGGCGCCCGACCCAGTTCAAGATCACGCCCTTGCGGGCCGACGTCGTGATCGACGACGGCAAACTACTGATCCAGCAGCCGGCAAGCGAGTTCCCGCCGGATTTTCCGGACTATCGCCGCTCGCCGAAGCTGAACCTGGAGGTCGAGGAGGCGGAGTTCGGACTCCAGGGTCCGGATAAGCCGGCCACGGCATCCAAGAGCGGCGGCATCCTGAAGATGCTGGTTCCACCGTTCGCGATGATCGCGGTGACGGGTACGACGACCATGATCTCCGGCAACAACCCGGTGATGCTGATCGGGATGGGGCTCGCCAGTCTGCTGACGGCCTCCTTCACGGTGTCGCAGTACGTCAAACAGAAGAAGGACGAGAAGGCGGCGTCTGCGCAAGTCGAGGAGGACTACACGCACTATCTGGTCAGGACCGTCGCGGACGTCTCCCGCGCAGTGGATGCCGAGCGGCGCGTCCTGTCATATCAGCAGCCCAGCCCGCAGGAGCTCGCCGCGATGGTCGAGCGGTACGACCCGCGGATCTATGAGCGGCAGCGTTTCAACAAGGACTTCCTGACGGTGTCGCTGGGGCTGTCCGATCGCCCCTCGGCGGTGAAGGTCTCGTCGGACGTGAGCGACAAGGATTCCGGCGCCGGCGGACAGCAGGTGAGGGACCTGGCGACCGGCTTCCAAACGCAGCGCGACGTTCCGACGCCGATCGGTGTCGCGGGCCAGACGATCGGCCTGGTCGGGCCGCCGGACGTTGTCACCGACTACCTCCAGGCGCTGCTCTTCCAACTGGCGTTCTTCCACTCGTACCGGGACGTGAACTTCGTCAGCGTCCTCTCCCGCGATGCCTACGCGGCGACGTGGAGGAACTGGAGGCTGTTGCCGCACTTCCGGCTGCTCGAACTCAACATGCGCGGTCTCATCTATACGGAGAAGCTGCGCGACGTGGTGCTGAACAGCTTCTACCAGCTCCTCCAGAAGCGTAAGCAGGCGCTCAAGGACGCGGGCTCGCAGAAGCCCCAGTTCGCTCCTCACGTGGTGTTCACCATCGCCGACGATCGCCTGCTGTCCGGCCACGGGATCAACGAACTCCTCGCCGAGGACATGAGCGAGCTCGGGGTGACGGTCATCTGGTGCAGCGAGGACGCCAAGCTGCTGCCGGAGACCGTGACCGCTCTCATCCAGGCGCCGCACCGCGTGCGAGGAGAGCTCGTCACCGACAACAGCGTGTATGTGGCGACGCCCTTCACGCCGTACCCGCTGCCGGGCGATCTCGAGCACTCGCTCCGCAGGCTCACCAACCTCAACCACCTCGAGGTCGAGAAGAACGCGGTCCCCGAATCGCTGAGCCTGCTCGAGCAGTACGAGGTGTCGACGGTGGAAGACCTCCAGATCGCCGACCGGTGGGCGCGGGCGGAACCGAACAAGTCCATCGCCTCGTTGATCGGCTGGCGTGGCAAGGCCGATTTCGTGTTCTGGGACCTCCACGAGCGAGCGCATGGTCCGCACGCGCTCGTCGGCGGCACGACCGGATCGGGCAAGTCGGAGTTCCTGACCACCTATCTCATCGGGCTTGCGATCAACTTCTCACCCGAAGACGTGGGCATGCTCATCATCGACTGGAAGGGCGGCGGCATCGCCAACACGCTCGACCGGCTGCCCCACTTCATGGGCGCGATCACCAACCTCGACGGCGCGGGCACCGCTCGGGCGCTCGCGAGTATCAAAGCCGAACTCAATAAGCGTCAGCGTGAGTTCGCTGTGTACGGCGTGAACAGCATCAACGCGTACATGACGCTGTACAAACAACGGCACGAACCGAAGCCCGGCATCACCTATCCCACCCGGCCGCTGCCGCACCTGGTACTCGTCTCGGACGAGTTCGCGGAGCTCAAGGCCAACGTCCCCGAATTCCTCGACGAGCTCACGTCGGTGGCACGGATCGGACGAAGCCTCGGCGTGCACCTGATCCTCGCGACCCAGAAGCCGAGCGGTGTGGTGAACGACCAGATCGAGGCGAACTCGACCTCCAAGATCGCGTTGAAGATGGCGAGCGAGCAGGACTCGAACGAGCTCTTGAAGACCACGGATGCCGCCCACATCACCAACCCGGGCCGGGGGTACCTCAAGGTCGGCCAAAACGTGGTCTACGAGCTCTTCCAGAGCGGTTATGCCGGCGTGCCGTACGACCCCGACGCGGAGGTCACGGAGCGGATCGACGACCGCATCTTCACGATCAACGAGGTCGGCCAGTACGAGCTGTTCCACGACCCCGACGAAGAGGTCGAGCAGGGCAAGGACACGAGCGACCTACCCTCGCAGCTGGATGCCGTCATCGACACGATCGTGGACATCTTCACCAGCGACGACGCGCTGACGACGCCCGACAAGCCCTGGCTTCCGAACCTGCCCGCGCGCCTCCCGTCGCCTGAACCGGAGCAGGGCGACGGGCTGAGCGTGCCTCTCGGTCTGCTGGACATCCCGTCCCGGCAGGCGCAGGAGAGCTACGCGTTCGACCTCGCACGCGACGGCCACACCGCGGTGTTCGGCAGCCCCGGCTACGGCAAGTCGACGGTGCTCCAGACTCTTGTCCTGAATCTGGCGAAGGCCCGAACCCCCGAGCAGGTCCACGTCAATCTGATCGACTTCGGCAACAACGGCCTCCTGCCGCTGAAGGACCTGCCGCACGTCGCCGACATCGTCACCCTCGAAGAGGCCGAGAAGCTGGCCAAGATGCTCGACGCCGTCGCAGGCCTTCTCGCCGAGCGGAAGCAGTTCTTCAAGGAGGCCGGTGTGGCGAACCTGGACCAGTACCGCGCCAAGACCGGGGGTGACCTCCCGGTCGTGCTCAACGTGCTCGACGGCTACGACAACCTGACGGCCAACGACCGGCGCAAGGACACGATCGACAACCTCCTGCTCCAGGTGCTGCGCGAGGGCTCCGCGCTGGGCGTGTTCCTCGTCATGAGCGCCAGCCGAGTCGGCGGCGTCCGCATGAACATGCTGAGCAACATCTCCACGAAGCTCTGCCTGTTCGTGAACGAGGAGAGCGAACTCTCCCAGCTGATGGGCCGCGAACGCCTCCAACAGGCCGACATCCCGGGCCGCGGCCAGCTGTTCACCGAGGGAGCCACCGCGATCCAGTTCTACCTCCCGGCCCCGGGCGACGACAGCGCCGAGACCCTGTCCGCGCTCGAGCAGCAGATCGCGGCGCTCGACGCGGCGTGGACTGGGCCGCGTCCGAAGCGCATCCCGATGGTGCCGCAGGAGCTCACGGTGGATGCGTTCGGCACGTTCGAGTCGGTGGATCGAGTGCAGGAACTCGGAGGCGTGGCGTTCGGACTGTCGATGGCGACGACGGAGGCGGTCGGTTTCCTTCCGAAGTCTCAGCCGTTGTTCGTGTTCGCGGCCCGTGATGACGAGCAGGAGGCCGTGTTCCAGGAACTGTTGCTCACTCAAGGCGGGCGGGTTCAGTCGGAGTTCATGGTGGTCGACTTCGACGAGACCTTCGCGCAGACCTTGGATGTGGTCAGCGTCCCGCCGAACTTCAGTTTTGTCGGGGCGAAGGGCGATGCCCCCGACGTCGTCGCGAGCATCGTCGCCTATGTCGCGATGAGCAAGCAGAAAGTGCAGGGCACCTCGATGGTGCTGGTCATCGCGAACCTCCCCGACTTCATCAGCAAGACCGGGCTGAAGGCGGAGGATTTCGCCCTTGCTGTGAAGAACGCGCCGAAGGCTGGACTGGACTTCATGGTTTTCGGCCGCCACGACTATCTCGCGAGGTCGGTCGATGCGATTCCGAAGCTGATCAGGGATCTCAAGTTCACCGGCTTGGTCGGGGCGCGCGCCTACGACAGTGCGCTGGTGAAGACCATGGGCAGATCGGATGAGCCGGAGCCGAGGACGAACGAGCCGTTCTTCGTGCTCCGCGGAGGGAGCGTGTTCGAGAAGGTCAAGCTTCCCCTGATGCGAGGAGGTGCGAGATGAGTGAGCCTCCCACCCTGCTCCCGCTGGGCACGGCAGTGCGCGTCACCGGCGAAGACGGAGTGTTCGTCATCATCGCGCGGGGATTCCAGAAGCAGCCGACGGGATTCTTGGCCGGCTACAAGGGTGTGCCTCACCCTCACGGCGCGGGGGCCGGTTTCCGGGAGATCGTCATCGCGCTGAACAAGATCGCCGAGGTCGTGCATCCCGGATACGAGGACGCCGCGGACGCGCCGTTTGCGAAGAAGCAGCTCGAGAGCGCGAAGTCGCCCCCGAAGGAGCAGCCGCCGATCGCAGAACCGGATCTCGTCATCGACGTGACGAAGCCGGCCGAGGCGCGGGGAGCTGCGCCGGAGCCCGCTGGGCAGACGACCCGGCGTATCGCGAGCGACCCGAGAGACCCGTTCAAAGAGTTACGCACGAAAGGAAAGCGGACATGACAGCGGAACAGCTGGAGCAGACAGTGAAAGAGGCGCAGCCGACGAAGCGGGAATTCCTTCCCCTGGGGAGCATCGTGATTCTGCGGGGGTCAGTGAAGAAGCTCATGATCGTCTCTCGGGCTTCGATCGTGGAGGACGACTTCTTCGATTACGGGGCGTTCTTGTACCCCGAGGGGATGATCGATTCGAACGTCGCGTACTTCAATCACGGCGACATCCACAGGGTTGTGTTCGAGGGTTACGCCGACGACGACGACGAACTCGCGTTGGACATCCTGAACGAGGCTTACCTCCAGTTCGAGCAGGGCGGCCGGGTCTCTGCTTCGGGTACTTCGGACGTGGAGCCCGTCTCATCTACACAGGATGAGGACCCGTTCGCCTCGGTCCGCGACCTGATGGACGACGACGATGCATGAGCAGCGCATCCTCGCCCAGATCCGTGAGCTGGAGGGGGTCGTTCACCGGCTCGAGCGAGCGCGCGAGGCTGCCGACGCCGTCAACATCCAGCGACTTGAGAGCGCTCGCGGCGGGCGCTGGGCAGGTCAGAAGCGCTCCGAGTTCAGGTCTGTCTTCGATGAGGCGCGGTCCGGGCATGCGCGCATCGGTTCTGAGATCGGGGACGCGATCGGCGACTGCAAGAGCAAGCAACGTGCCTTGGCGGCCTCCATCAATCCGATCGAGCATCCGCTGCTCTCGGCCGAGGCGTACCTGATCGCGCTGGGCTGATCGAGCCATGCGGAATGGGAGATAGCAGTGGCTACGAGAGGTATCAAACAGGGCTTTCACCAGGAGACGCGGAAGGTTTCCACGCTGACGTCGGCTGTCGCCGGGATCAAGGACGGGTGGACCAGGGGTGAGCCCCTGAAGGTCCCGGGGGCGCACACAGTTTCCGACATCTTCCACGACTTGTCCGCGCTGATCGCGAAGTACGGCCAGTTGGCGAAGAAGGACACCGATGCATTCGCCCGCTTCGGCGTCCAGATCGAGGTCCAGGACAGTGAGGACGCGAAGCGGTGAGGGTGACCGAGTTTTCGGCGGATGCGTGGCAGGCGTCGGCGCCGGGGTTGCGGCAGGGTCTTGCCGAGCGGATGGACGCCCTGGACAGGCTGACGCAGGGTTTGCAGGCGTTGGCGGGTTCCCGGAACATCAGCGGTGAGGGTGCGGATGCGATGCGTGCGTACATCCGTGAGGTGCATGTCCCCGTCTTGCAGTGCCTGCTGCTCGGGCTCTCGACCTTCCAGACCGCGGTGGGTGTGTACTGGGCCGGGTACCGGCACGTGGAGGCGCACGGGAACTTCCACCTGGTGCGGGATGAGCATCAGGCGCATCTGACCCAACTGGATGCGGGGATGCAGCAGTTGCGAGGCGTGAGCGCGCAGTTGCGGCAGATCAGCGCGGACGCCTCCCACCTGGTGTCGTTGGGCTCGGCGGGTGCGGGCGCGGCGGACCGGGCCGTGGATGAGGTGCAGCGGATGCATCTGATCGTGAAGACCCAGCTGGAGAGCTGGGAGGCGTATGAGGCGTCGGATCCCGGGTTTCGGCGGGTGCAGGAGCTGATCTCCCGGCTGCGCGGGATCGTGAACCGGGTCGGATCCGCGAACGTGGGCCGGGGCCGGTCGTATGTGCCGGGGAGTTTCCAGGGCGAGTTGGCCCCGTTGGGGGAGCTGACCGCGGAGATGAGCGAGTACTGCCGGGACAACCAGGACCTGGCCGCCCAGGGGTGGCAGGACATGTTCGACCAGTACGCGAAAGATGTGCGGGCGGCCGAGGATGCCCGGAGGGAGCAGGCCGGCTGGGATCTGATCTGGGACGCAGTGCAGATCGCCACCGGCGCCGTGGTGACCGCGATCGGTCTCGGGTTGACCCCGTTCACCGGCGGCACCTCGCTCTTTCTGACCGGGCTAGGTGCCGCGCTTGTGGTCGGTGGGATCAACAGTGCGATCAACCACACCTCGATCTGGACCACCGGCAACGACCTCGATCTGGCCGACATGGCCTGCCAGTGGTGGGATGCCAGCGTTGCACGCCCGGTCGCCGCGTGGGGCGGCGACTGGGAAGCCATCGGCGGGTTCCTATCCGGTGCTGGGCACGCTGTCACCAGCATGGCCCAGCTGAACGTGCACCAGGTCGGGATGGGGATCACCGCGTTTGCCACCGACCAGGCTGCACGGGACGCATTGTGGCAGGAGGTCAGTGGGTTCGCGGGCAGGGTGGCTAACGGGGACAAATTCGCCGCCGGACAAGCGCTCGGAGAGGTGGCCGGCCTGCTCATCCCCGGCGCGGCAGCCGGCAAGGCCGCCCGGGCAAGCGGGCTGCTGAACAAAGCAGGTCGAGCCGCCGAAGGGCTGGTGAGACAGCCAAAGCTCCCGGCCACTAACGGGCTGCCGCCAATCTCTCAACGGAGCGTGTCGGTTGCGGGGGCAAAGTCCTCATTGACGGCACAGAGAAGATGAGCGTCGAGGAATGGGAAACGATTCGTCGTTCCAGCGTCCATAACCCGTTGTCTCGTGAGGTCACTCTTGGAAAGTGGGAGGGACCCGACAATCCGAACTCCTACACAAATAGAGCTGCTGCGGCTGGCGAGCGGTACTTCGACCTCGGGGCGGACTGGGACAAGATCAAGCAGCGTCATGGGCTGACGGATGGCGACATGTTCGATCTCTTCAATCGCCCGTTTCTCGATGATGCGATCAAAGACAGCAAGTTGGTCCGGTTCACGCATGATCCGCAAGGCGACCGGGGCGCGCTTGGAAAAGAGCTAGAATATCTTGAAGATCACGGTTACATATACGATCCTAAGACGAAGACGGCAAGGAACTAACGATGGATAAGCGCTTCACCACTGCGGAACTCGCTCGGTTCATCCGCGATTGCATCGGCCCGCGCGGACGCGTGCAGTCTGCTGACAGCGGCTCTGGAGACATTGTCTTCACGATGTACGACGCGTTCGGGTTCAAGTGCGGGCTAGATGACCGCTACGGATCGTTTGGTTTGATTCTTCCTGTAGAGGCGGGCGGGGCTATTCGTTCGTTTTTGGGGCGCGAGATTTCTATGAATTCGGACCCGCAATCAATCCGCGAGAGCCTTCAGCTCGTGGATAGCTATTGCAGGCTGCGTCTGCCCGACAAGTATCTCGAGGTCTTCGACGCGGCCTATCCGCCGGCCAGCGAATAGGTGGATCGGCGTGGTTTCTGACTTGTGGGAACGGCACACGAGTCCTTGACACGTACGTTGCGCGGTCGGTGACCGGTTCCCCGCGGCGTCCGAAGTCCCATAAGTCGACGCAACTACGAATCGATGCCATCGATCACAAGCAATACATTCAATGAATGTCGGACCTGGGCTACTCGGGAGCGGGTGCTGAAGACCTCATCCGTCTCTGGAACGACCCCTCTGAAGTGGCGTTGCGTATCAACGACTTCGTTCCCCAGGAGGACATCATCTCTACATCGATCGGAGTGGGCCGTTGAATATTGAGGACCAGTATGTCTCGGTCGAGCACCGGTTCTCGTTCGGGGAAGAGTTGGAGACCGGGGCCTACTATCTTTCGATCCCGGTGTCTAACGGAATTGTCGACTACGAGGAGTACTACCGACTTCCGGAGTCCGAGTTTCGGGACTTCCTAGCAGAGCCGCAGCACGCAGCTGTCCTTGCCGAGCGCTGCCGCCGACGGGAAGAGGATGAAAGGCTGATCCAGAAGCCTGGGTGGAATCGCGGCACACCGGTGTAGATGACTATGTTCGTGACGGCGCCACCGCCGCAGCCCCTCCGTGCTGATCCCGAGCACGCTCGCGACATGACGGATCGCTTCGAACTCCGACTCGACGAGGCATAACTCCATCCTCCTCAAGGAAGCGGAACCAAAGCCAGGGCGATCTAGCTTCAGCAAGCGGATCCGATTGGTCCTCCGTGCGGTAGACCCGCGAGAAGCAGGGTCTCAACGCGTCATGAAACGCAATTCCGGTCGTCGTGAATAGTGCAGCTCGATCCCGTCATGTGGACGAGACAGACTCGCGACGAATGGCGGACACATGGGGCGACAACGTCGACACAGCACGGCTACCAGTTCTCAATCCATCGACTGGCAGCCGGTCTGGGTTTTAGGCGGTCTTGCGCTGCTCTTCGGTGCGCTTCCGCTGTGGGGCCTTGTTCTGCCGATGATCTGGGGGAGGAGCCATACGACGGATCCAAGATGTTCGCCGTATGTTTTTTCCTCGGTGCTGCGATGGTCTTGATCAGTTGGATTCCTCACGCGGCCCTGATCCAGGATGGGTACCTCCCGAAGTTCGAGCACGAACGGTATGGAGCGGGCCTCCGCTGGTATCTCGTCGTGACGACCACTGTCGCCGGCTCGCTGTTCGGCGTGGCTCCGTACCTGCCGCTCGCTGCGGGCTACGACTTCAGCGTCTCCGTCTTGTGGGGGCGTCATCACTCCGAATATCCGCTGTGGTTGTGTGCCCTGCTCGCGTGGACCGCATGCGCCATCCTGTTCTACCGAACCGGAGCTGGAGTGTGGCGGCGGATGAGAGGAATGAGAGGAGAATCCCCGACCGCGGGCGGCGCCAAAAGCCTAGGGATCGATGTTCAGGAAGACGACGGCTCGGATTCGGACGCGAGTGAAGCGGGAGATGCGGCCGGGACAGCGCCTGGAGGCGTGTACCGACGTCGCCGGGTCCGCGATCAAGCACACGGCGAGCCACCTTTGCCCACGCGGAGGTTCCTCGGCGCGTTGGAAGGGCCGGCATTGATGATTAGCCATGTCGGCTCCTTCTTGTTGGGACTAGTGGTCTGCCTAGCTTTGTTCCAACCGCTGCCGCCGAGCGTGGGGCCATACCTCGCGGTCGCGACCGCAACGGGGATCCTGCTGATCTGGGCGGTGGTTGGCGACCGCTTGGGGAGGCCTCGCGCGTGGCTGACGAATGCTGCCCTTGGGAGCCTCTTGGCGCTCGCCGGACTCGTGCTCGCGATCATCAAGCAGAGTTCGCTGGCCGAGCCAGCGAACTCTTCGGCGCCCTCCTCGATCCTTCGCGGAGCTTTGACCATTGCGTGGCTCGCAGTCGTCGTCGGAGTAATTCACGTCGTTGTCGCCCTGATCGCTTATCGACGCGCGACACGGACAAGCGGGTAGGTCGCTCGTCACTGACAGCGCCGCTTTACGACACCGAGCGGTCCCGCTCCGCCGGCAGCACCAGCGTGAACCGCCCGTCCTCGAACGGCTGCACTCCCGCCGCCGTCGCGAACGCCGCAAACCCCCGGGCCGCCGCCTCCCGCTCGTTCTCCGGCATCGCCGCCAGCACCTCCGCGACCGCGTTGCGGCGGTGGGCGATGACGCGTCCGACCAGGCGCTCGCCCTCCTTCGTCAGGGTCAGCTTGACGTAGCGGCGGTCGGTCGGGTCCTCCTGGCGTTCGATCAGGCCGGCGCGGACCAGCTTCTCGCTCGTGCGGGTGGCGTTGGAGGGGTGGACGCCCAGCTCGGTCGCCACGTCGCCGGGGTTCTGCGGGCCTCGCGTCGCGATGAAGACGAGCACGCGCAGCTGCGGCGAGGTGACGATGTGGTCGACCTCCATCACCGAGCGCGCGGCGACGTGCATCAGGAAGTCCGCCGCGCGGAGGGCGGCCTCGAGCGGGTCCTCGTCGGTCACCCGTCCTTTTTACCGTGGATGCGTTGCGAACGTGCAATACTTGCGCGAAATTCGCGCCGTCACTCCGCCAAGAAGTCCAGCACCCGCTGCCAGTGCCGCCCGATGATGTCCGCGCCGCCGTCCACCCTCTCGACCCGCGCCTGCGGGGCGATGCCGGCATACCACTGCGCATCCTGCACGGTCGCGTACGCGACGGTCGTTCCGTACAGGATGAGCGTTGCGGTGTCGATGCGCCCCCATTCCGCCTCCGGCATCTGGAAGGCGTGGCGGTCGGCGAGGACGCCCGCGTCGCCCTGGGTGGCCGCGGTGTCGAGCATCCGGCGCACCCGGTCCGGGTAGCCGAGCGGTTCGCCCGGGCCGCCGGTGAGGACCGGCTGTCCGGACCTCCGGAGCGCGTCGGCCGCCCGGGAAGGGGCCGGCGCCGCGACGAGCGCCAGGCGATTGACGAGCTCGGGGTGGCGCGCGGCCAGCGCGGTCGCGTAGATACCGCCCTCCCGCCAGCCGACGACGCCGATACCGCCGTAGCCGGTTCCTGCGGCGTTCCGGGCACCGGCCTCCGCCTCGCGCAGGTATCCGGCGAGGTCGTCCGCCCAGCCGTCGACGCCGGGCTCCGAGGGGTCCGTCGCTCCGTAGCCCGGGCGTTCGAAGGTCAGCAGGTGGATGCCCGACCGCGCGGTGACGTCGGGCGCCGGGTCGAAGCCGGAGGCTCCGGGGGTGGGATGCAGCAGTACGGCCAGGCGCTCGCCGGCGGGATCGCCCAGCCCGGTCATGCCCGCTTCGCGGCCGCTGGGGAGCCGCACCAACCGGTACGTCATCGTGATCGTCCTCCTCCTTCTTCTTCTGCTGCTCCATCGGTGGCCCGGGTAAACGCGGCGACACGGTACGGCCGCGCGTCCGCCTCCTTCAGCGTGAGCCCGTGGCCGGGGGCGGAGCGGTCGGGCACCAAGGCGCCGCCGCGCAGCGCGGGGACGCCGTCGAAGAACGCGCCGGAGATGCGTGCATGGTCGTGGAAGTACTCGACGTTGACGACCCCGTCGAGCCCGGTGGCGACGGACGCGTGCAGCGCCGGTGCCGTGTGGGCGCTCAGGGGGATGCCGAACGCGCGAGCCAGCGCTGCGGCGTCCCGGAAGCCGGTGATGCCGCACCGCGTCGCATCGGCTTGGAGCACGTCCACGCATCCGCCCGTCAGCAGATCGCGGAAGTCCGCGGGCGTGTATGCGTACTCGCCGGCGGCGACGCGGATCGGCGCGGGCATGCGGTCGCGCAGCAGCCGCAGGCCGGCGCGGTCGTCGCTCGACACCGGCTCCTCGAACCAGGTGACGCCGAGGTCGGCGAACTCGGAGGCGAGGTGCAGCGCCTGCTTGCGCTGGTAGGCGCCGTTGGCGTCGACGAACAGCTCCACCTCGGGACCGACGGCCTCACGGGCGAGGGCGACGCGGCGAGGGTCGTCGCCGGCATCCGAGCCCACCTTCAGCTTGACGGCGCGCAGGCCGTGCTCGGCCCACGAACCCAGCTGCTCGGCCAGCTCCTCGTCGGTGTAGTCGGTGAAGCCGCCGCTGCCGTACGCGGGCACCGTGTCGTGCGCACCGCCGAGGTGCTGCACCAGCGAGACACCCGCGAGCCGTGCGGCGAGATCGTGCGCCGCGATGTCGACGGCGGAGATCGCGGCGGCGCAGAGCCCGCGCCAGCCCGCGTTGCGAACGGCGCGGGCCATGGTCCAGAAGATGCGCTCGGTGTCGCGCGCATCCATCCCGTCGATGGCCGGCCACAGCAGGTCACGCACGATCGACAGCGCGGCCGATGGCGCGTGGGTGAAGCCCATCCCCGTCTCGCGCCCGGCGGTCAGCCGGACGACGATGAGCCCGGTGTCGCTCCAGGCGAGGGTGCCGTCGCTCTCCGGGCGCTCGCGGCCGCCGAACGCCGTCGGGATGACGAACGCGTCGACCGTGATCGCCCGGAGCCGGGCATCGGGGTCACTTGCCATCGCCGTCGCGGTCGTGATCGAGGTGCAGCGCGTCCTTCACCCGCTCCACCCCTCGGTGATCAGCGAGGTGGCCGAGTCCTTGATCGCGCCGACGCCGTTCGGGTCGCCCTTCAGCAGTGCGAGACCGGTGTTCTTCGCGAACTCGTACGTGATGTGCGGCGGCAGCGGCGGGATGTTCTTGCCCGTGTACGCGTCGATCACGGTCACGCCGCGGTGCGCGAGCGCGGTGTCCCAGGCGGCCTCGACCTCGTCGTCCGAATGCACGGCGATCCCCTGGAATCCCAGCAGCCGCGCCCAGCCGGCGTAGTCGACGGACTCGACGTCCTGCGAGGTCGGCCAGACGGGGTTGGCGTCCTCGGTGCGCATCTCCCACGAGACCTGGGTCAGGTCGTCGTTGTGCAGGACCAGCACCACGAAGGTCGGGTCGTCCCAGTTTGCGAGGTACTTCTTCAGGGTGATCAGCTCGTTCATCCCGAGCATCTGGAACGCGCCGTCGCCGATGGTGCAGACCACGGTCCGGTCCGGGAAGGCGAACTTGGCCGCTTCGGCGTAGGGCATGGCGGCGAGCATGGAGGCGAGCCGCCCGGAGAGGTCGCCGCGCATCCCCTCCCGGAGGCGGATGTAGTGGCCGTACCAGTCGGCGGTGGTGCCGGCGTCGCAGGTGACGATGGCGCCGGCAGGGAGACGCTTGTTCAGCTCGGCGTAGACCTTCCGCGGGTTCACTCCGTCGTCGTAGTGCTTCTCGGCCTGGGCGGCGAGCTCGTCGTCCCAGTCCCGCATCTTCGCGGCGACCTTCTCCTGCCAGGACAGGTCGTCCTTCTGACGCAGAAGGGGGAGGAGTCCGGTGAGGGCCGTCTTGACGTCCGCCCAGATGCTCACCTCGGTGGGATACCGCAGCCCCAGCTGCTCCGGCCGGATGTCGATCTGCACGGCCCGCGCCTGTCCCGTCTCCGGCAGGAACTGGCCGTACGGGTAGTTGGTACCGAGCAGCACGAGCGTGTCGCACTCGCGCATCTGGTCGTAACTGGGCCGCGAACCGAGCAGGCCGACCTGCTGGGTGTGGAAGGGGATGTCGCCGGGCACGACCTGCTTGCCGCGCAGCGAGGTGACGACGCCGGCGCCGGCGAGCCGGGCCGCCTGCAGCACCTCCTCGGTCGCACCGTCCGCACCCGCGCCGACCAGGAAGGTGACCCGCTCGCCCGCGTTGATGATGTCGGCGGCGGCCTGCAGCTGCTCGAGCGGGGGCGCGATCGCGGTCGACGGCGCGACAGCGCTGGATCGCGACACCCACATCTCCGCCCCCGGCTCGGCCATCTTCAGCCCCTGGACGTCGTGCGGGAGGATGATCACACACGGCTGCTTGCGGGTGATCGCGGTGCGGAACGCGGTGTCGACGACGGCCTGCGCCTGCGCCGGCGACACGATCGTCTGCACGTATTCGGCGACGTCGTCGAAGGCGCGCTCGAGGTTGCTCTCCTGCTGGTTGAAGGTGCCGAAGGAGTTGAGCCCCTGCTGGCCGACGATCGCGACGACCGGCTGGTTGTCCATCTTCGCGTCGTACAGGCCGTTCATCAGATGGAAGCCGCCGGGGGAGGAGGTGGCGATGCACACGCCGACCTCGCCCGTGAACTTCGCGTGCGCCGTGGCCATGAAGGCGCAGATCTCCTCGTGCGTGGGGCGGATGTACTCCAGGCCCTCACCCGCGCGTTCCGCCTTGCCGAGCATCCCGTCGAACTCGCCGATCCCGTCGCCGGGGTAGCCGAAGACGCGGCGCACGCCCCACTCCCGGAGCCGGCCGATCACGAACTCGCTGACCGTCTGTGCCATGTGCTTCTCTCCTTCTGCGTTCGCGCCCGCCCGCTCACGGCTCCGGGCGCTCGATGAGCCGGTCCGCAGCGCGCGCCGCGACGGCCATGATGGTGAGGGCGGGATTCGCGCTGCCCTGCGTGGGCAGCACGCTCCCGTCGGTGATGAGCAGGTTGGGGACAGCGAACGTCCGGCAATCCGCATCCACAACCCCTTCCGTCTCGTCGGCGGCCATGCGTGCGCCGCCGACGAGGTGCGCGTAGCGCTGGACCGTCATGGTCTCCTGCGCCCCGGCCGCCTCGAGGATGCGCTCCATCGTCGCCTGCGCGGCCTTGGCCAGCGCGCGGTCGTTGTCGCACTGCGTGTACGAGAAGTGCGCGACGGGGAGTCCGTAGCGGTCGGTCTCGTCGGCGAGCGTCACCCGGTTGTCCGGCTGCGGCAGGAACTCGCACAGTGCTCCGAGGCAGGCCCAGTGCACGTAGTCGGACATGTAGCGGCGCAGGTCGGCGCCCCAGTGGCCCTGCGCCATCACGTGCTCCGCCCACGTGATCGGCAGCGGCGACACCGTCTGGATGGAGTACCCGCGCTTGTAGGGTTTCGCCGGGTCGGTCTCGTAGAACTGCTCGGTGCTGACCTCGGGCGGGGGCGCCTTCCACATCCGGATCTCGTCCGGGAAGCGGCCGGCCGTCTGCGGCGCGCCCTGCACCATGAGGTAGCGCCCGGCCTGGTCGAAGTCGTTGCACATCCCGTCCGGGAAGCGCGCCGATGTCGAGTTGAGCAGCAGCCGGGGGTCTCGATCGAGTATCCGGCGACGGCGACCATCCGCGCCCGCTGGAACCGCGGCACCCCGTCGCGGAAGTAGTGCACGCCGGTCGCGCGCCCGGTCCGCTCGTCGAACCCGATGGACGCCACCATGCTGTCGGCGCGGACCTCTGCGCCGTGCTCCAGCGCGTCCGGGAGGTGCGTGATGAGCGGGGACGCCTTGGCGTTCACCTTGCAGCCCTGGAGGCAGAAGCCGCGGTAGATGCAGTGCGGGCGGTGGCCGAAGCGACCGTTCGCGATGGCGACCGGCCCGACCTTCGCGGTGACTCCGGCCGCCTCCGCGCCGCGGAGGAAGGTCTCGCCGTTGCCGGAGACGGGATGTGCATGATGCGGGTACGAGTGCGGGTCGCCCCAGGGCCAGTCCTCGCCCGCGACCGGCAGCTCGTTCTCGATGTCGGCGTAGTAGCGCGCGAGGTCGCCGTAGGCGATCGGCCAGTCGGCTCCCACCCCGTCCGTCGTGAGGGTGCGGAAGTCGCTCGGGTGGAAGCGCGGCGTGTACCCGGCGTAGTGGATCATGGACCCGCCCACGCCGCGTCCCGAGTTGTTCGAGCCCAGCGGCACCGGATCGCCACCGCCGATCTGCCGCGGTTCCGTCCAGTAGAGGTGGTGGGATCCGGCCTCGTCGCTGACCCAGTCGCGCTCCGGGTCCCAGAACGGGCCGGCGTCGAAGGCGACCGCGCTCCATCCTGCGCGCGCGAGCCGTTGCAGCAGCACCGAGCCGCCTGCTCCGCAGCCGATGATGGCGATGTCCACCTCGTCCGTGTCGGCGTACCGCCGCATCCCGTCGAGGAGGTCGGGCCGGGTGCGGGACCCGTCGGGCGTGAGCAGCCAGGCCGAGGCGTTGCGGTCGCGCACCGTCGACGCGCTCACGATCCGCCCCCGACGCGCGTGGCGGGCAGCTCGGCAGGATGTGCGTCCGGGACCTCGAAGGGCTCGCGCTTGCCCACGCCGAGGTTCTTGTAGCCGCGCGGGTAGGCCGGCCCGTCGAAGCCGATCTCGTCCCAGGCGTCCGGGTGACTGTAGAAGGCGGTGCACGCGTATCGGGTCCACAGACTCCAGACCTGGCCGCGATGGAAGCCGCGCCAGTCGCCGTCGCCCGTCCGGATCGCCTCGAGCAGGGCGTGGCGCTCTCCACGGCTGCACGCGGCGAACGTGCAGCCGTGCGCGTCCCGTGCGTCGTCGTCGAGCGCGGCGAGCGTCTGGTGCCAGGCATCCGCGTCGGTGGGCATGCTGTCGTAATGCCAGCCGTCGGTCTGGCTCTCGGCGAGGCGAGCGTCGACCAGCGCGGTGACCGGGACCCGGCCGTCGCCCTCCTGATCCAACAGCTCGTCGAACAGGGCGGTCGCCGCGGCCTGTTCGACGACGTCGAAGAAGCGGATGTCGGACGGCCGGCCGACGCGGGCGAGCACGACGGAGCGGGTGGCGTCGTCCCAGTGGTCCGCCTGGTCGAGCACGCGGAACCCCGGGAACCGCACGGGCACGGACGTCCCGCGCTGGACCGGCGGCGTGCTCATTTCTCCCGCCTCAGGATCGCGGCGAGCAGCCCCATCCCGCCGACCATGGTGACCAGCAGCGGCGCGAGCAGGGGCGGCCCCATCTCGACGTTGTAGCGGAGGTTGCGCCAGCCGCCGGGCTTCTGCCCGATCCCGCGCGCGTGCAGGTACGTGCCCTGCAGGCCGTTCGCCACGATGGTGGCGGCGGCGATGGGCAGCAGGGTCTTGGCCGCGCGCTTGCTGAACACGCCGGCGACACCGGCGATCGCACCCACCGGGCCGAGGACGACGGGCGCCCACATCCACGGGTTGCCGAAGCTCGCCTTGTCGTGCTCGAAGTAGATCTCGGCGGCGGTCACCAGCGACCCCGCCGCGGTCAGCGCCGAGAGCGACCGTTCGAAGCGGCCGGTCTCGACGTTGCGCACCATCCGGTCGATCCCGTGGACCGCAGTGCTCGCGTGTCTGCGTGACGTCATCCCTCGTCCTCCTTCTTCTCCGCCGCCTGTTCCTGCGCGACGCGCCGGAACGGCTCCCTCGGGTCCTCGAAGACGCCGACCGGCGCCGCATCCCGCCGGGTCAGCCCGTTGCCGATCCACCCGAGCACCAGCCGCAGGCGTCGGCCCGGATTCGGCAGCGCGAGGGCGTGGTACACCTTGTCGACCGCCCAGGCCGGGACGCCCCGCAACGGGACGCCCCGCAGGACCGCGGCCCCGCGCATCCCGCCGTAGCTGGCCAGCGTGCCGAGCGACCGGTGCCGGTACTCGGTGGGCGGCCGGTCGTCGAGGGCGAGCCGCAGGTTCGTCGCGAGCACGCGCGCCTGTCGGATCGCGTTCTGCGCATTGGGCGGGTAGTAGGCGGGCTGCTTCGAGGCCGTCAGGTCGGGCACCTGGGCGTCGTCGCCGAGCCCCCACGCGCCCCCGACCGGCGTGCCGTCGTCGCGGACGACCCGCAGGCAGGCGTCGCACTGCACGTGCCCCTTCGGGCCCCGCGGCAGGTCCGTACGGTCGAGCACGGGGTTGGGCGTGACCCCGGCGACCCAGACGATGGTGTCGGCGGGATGCGTTTCGCCGTTGTTCAGCGCGACCTCGCCGTTCTCGCAGCTCGTCATCTCGGTGTGCAGCAGCACCCGGATGCCGCGGCGCCGGAGCAGCCGCAGCGTCCACGCGGACAGCGCCTCGGTGAGCTCGGCGGCGATGCGCCCCGCGGCCTCCACCAGCAGCCACTCCATGCGCTCGCCGTCGAGCTCCAGGTAGCGGTCGAGTTCCGCGGCGGCCAGCCGCTGCAGCTCGGCGATCGCCTCCACCCCGGTGTAGCCGCCGCCGACGAAGACGAAGGTCAGCGCGCGGCGACGCTCCGCGCGGTCCGCGGTCGCGGCGGCGAAACGGATGCGACCCAGGATGTGGTCGCGCAGGTACGCGGCCTCCTCGACGCTGGAGAAGCCGATCGCGTTCTCCGCGAGCCCCGGGATGGGGAGCGTCTTCGTCACCGCTCCCACGGCGAGGACCACGTGGTCGTAGTGCAGAGCGCGCTGTGTGCCGTCGAGCGCGCGGACCACCGCGAGGCGCGCTCCCGAGTCGAGCGATTCCAGCGAACCGGACACCACCTCGGCTCGCCGGAGCGGGCGGCGCAACGGCACGACGGTGTCACGCGCCTGCGTCTCGCCGCCGGCGACCTCGGGCAGCAGGGGCTTGTAGGTCAGGTACGGCGCCGGGTCGACGACGGTCAGCCGGATGCGGCCGGCGGCGGCATCCCGTCGCAGGCTCCGCGCCAGCGTGAAGCCGGAGAAACCGGCTCCCAGGATCAGGATGTGCGGCGTGCTCATCGTTCACTCCTCGCCGATCGGGATGGGCTGGTGGGTGGTGCTCACCTCGCCGGAGAGCAGGTGGAAGGCGCTGCGGATCAGGGCGAAGTGGCTGAACGCCTGGGGCATGTTGCCCAGCTGCCGAGCGCTCGACGGGTCCCATTCCTCGCTGAGGAGGCCGACGTCGTTGCGGAGGTCGAGCAGGCGGGTGAACAGCGCCTCCGCCTCCTCGCGCCGCCCGGCGCCGATGAGCGCGTCCACCAGCCAGAACGAGCAGGCGATGAAGACGCCCTCCTCACCGGGAAGCCCGTCGTCGCTCGCCTGCGGCCGGTATCGGAGCACGAGCCCGTTCTCGGTGAGATCCTGTATGACGGCGTCGATCGTGCCGATCACGCGCTTGTCGCCGGGCAGCAGGAAGCCGACACGCGGGATCAGCAGCAGGGACGCATCCAACTCGTCCGAGCCGTACGCCTGCACGAAGGTGTTCCGCTTCGCGTCGTAGCCGTTGGCGAGGATGTCGCGACGGATCTCGGCCCGCAGCCGCTCCCACCGCCGGACGGGACCCGGCAGGTCGTAGGAGCGGGCGCCGTCGATCATGCGGTCCACCGCGACCCACGCCATCACCTTGGAGTACGTGAAGTGCCGCTGCGGGCCGCGCATCTCCCACAGGCCGTTGTCGGGCTCCTTCCACCGCTCGGCCAGGTGCTCGATCAGGCTGAGCTGGACGTTCCAGGCGTCGTCGTCGCCGGAGCCGATCGTGGAGCGGGTGAGCGAGAGGCCGTCCAGCACCTCCCCCAGACGTCCAGCTGCAGCTGCTCCGAGGCGGCGTTGCCCACGCGGACAGGGCGAGAGCCCTCGTAGCCGGACAGCCAGTCGATGGTCTCCTCGGGGAGCCGGCGCCGTCCATCCAGCCCGTACATGATCCGGAGGTCGGCCGGGTCGCCGGCGACGGCGCGCACCAGCCAGTCGCGCCAGGCGCTGGCCTCGTCGGTGTATCCGGCGGTGAGCAGCGACTGCAGTGCGAGCGTCGCATCCCGCAGCCAGCAGAAGCGGTAGTCCCAGTTGCGCGGGCCGCCGATCTGCTCCGGGAGGGAGGTGGTCGGCGCGGCGACGATGCCGCCGGTCGGGGCGTAGGTGAGCGCCTTGAGCGTGACGAGCGAGCGCTGGATGGCGTCCTTGTGCGGACCGTACGCCGTGCTCCTCGCGCTCCACCGGCTCCAGAACAGCTCCGTCGCGGCCAGCGTCTCCTCCGCGTCCGCCGGAGTCGGCTCGGGATCGTGGCTCGGAAACCACGTCATCACGAAGGCGACGCGGTCGCCCGGCTCGACGGTGAACTCGGACACGGTCTTGAGATCGCGGCCCTCGAGCGGGACGTCGGCGGTCACGAGCACCGCGTCCGGCCCGGCGACCGCGCGGACGCCGGACTCGGTCTTCGTCACCCACGGCACCACCTCGCCGTAGTCGAATCGGAGCACGAGCTCGGTGCGCATCGGAACCGTGCCCGAGACGCCCTCCACGATGCGCACCAGGTCGGCCACCTCGTCGCGCACGGGCATGAAGTCGATGACGCGGACGTGCCCGTCCGCCGTCTCCCACTCCGACTCGAGGACGAGCGTGTCGCCGCGGTAGCGCCGGCGCGTGCACCGACCGCCGTCGACCGGTGCCAACAGCCACCGTCCGGCGTCCTCGGTGTCGAGGAGTCCGGCGAAGCAGGCGGGGAGTCGAATCGCGGCAGGCAGAGCCAGTCGATCGAACCGTCCGCCGCGACCATCGCCGCGGTGTGGAGGTCGCCGATCATGGCGTAGTCCTCGATCCGGCTGGCCGTCACAGTCCCGCGCTTCCCTGCATGATGCCGCCGTCGACGAAGACCGTCGTCGCCGTCATGTACGACGCGGCGTCGGAGAGGACGAAGGCGACGACGTCCCCGATCTGGGCCGGGTCGGCGACCTCGCGCAGCGGGATGCTGTTCTCCAGCTTCTGGCGGAGGGAGTCGTCCTTCATCGTGGAGGCGTTGATGGGCGTGTTCACCGCCCCGGGGGCGACGTTGACCACCCGCACCTTCTGCGGGCCGAGCTCGACGCCGGCCGTGCGGGTGAGCATCCGCATGCCGCCCTTCGAAACGCAGTAGGTGAAGTTCCCCGGCATCGGCCAGTCCTCGTGGACGGAGGATATGTTGACGACGACGCCGCCCGCGCCCTGCTCGATGAAGCGCTTGGCCGCCCGCTGGGTGCCGAACACCGCGCTCTTGAGGTTCACGGCCATGACCTTGTCGAAGGTCTCCTCCTCGACCTCGAGCAGGCTGTGACGGTTCTCGATGCCCGCGTTGTTGACGTAGCCGTCGAGCCGGCCGAACTCGTCGACGGCGGTGGAGATGAGCTTGTCGATCCCCGCGACCGTGCTGACGTCGGCCTCGACGCCGACCGCCCGGCCGCCCTGAGCCGTGATGTCCTTCACCAGATCGGCCGCGTCCTCCGGCCGGGAGACGTAATCGATGACCACCGCCGCTCCGGCGGCCGCCAGGGAACGCACGATGGCCGCTCCGATCCCGCTGTTGCCGCCGGTGACGACGACGCTCTTCCCGCTCAGGTCCACGGATCCTCCTTCGTTCGCCGCCCATTGAACCCGTCGCTTGCGTAAAGGCAATCGTTTCTGAGCGGGCTTGAAGGCGGCATCAGGGAAGGCGCATCCTGTACGTCCTGTCGACCAGGGGTGCACGGCGTGGACGATGTGGCGATCCGCATGCTCCTTCGACCCCGTATTCTCGACACTGGGCCAGACCCGTTCAGCGAAGAAGAGGAGCGACATGAGCTACGCCGTGACCAACCCCGCCACCGGCGAGACGGTCAAGACCTTCGACACCATCAGCGACGAGGACCTGCAGGCCGCCATCGCCGCCGCCGACAGCGTCTTCCGCACCTGGTCGCGATCGACCACCGTGCAGGAGCGCGCCGCTCTCGTCCGCCGCGTCGGCGAGCTCCACGTGGAGCGCCGGCAGCAGCTGGCGGACATCATCGTGCTCGAGATGGGCAAGCCGGTCGAGCAGGCGCTCGCCGAGGTGGACTTCGCGGGTGCGATCTACGAGTACTACGCGGACCACGCGGACGAGTTCCTGAAGGACGAGCCGATCCAGCTGCTCGACGGCGACGGCTCCGCGGTCGTGCGGCGCTCGGCGCTCGGCGTGCTGCTGGGCATCATGCCGTGGAACTTCCCCTACTACCAGGTGGCCCGCTTCGCCGGACCGAACCTGGTGATCGGCAACACCATCCTGCTGAAGCACGCGGAGCAGTGCCCCGAGTCGGCCGCGGCCATCCAGCAGATCTTCCTCGACGCGGGCTTCCCGGAGGGCGCCTACGTCAACATCTACGCCAGCCACCCGCAGATCGAGACCGTGATCGCCGACCCGCGCGTCCAGGGCGTCTCGCTGACCGGCTCCGAGCGCGCCGGTGCGAAGGTCGCCGAGATCGCCGGCCGCAACCTGAAGAAGGTCGTGCTCGAGCTGGGCGGCTCGGACCCCTTCATCCTGCTCTCGACGGACGACCTGGATGCGGCCGTGCAGAACGCGGTGGACGCGCGCCTCGACAACTCGGGCCAGTCCTGCAACGCCGCGAAGCGGTTCGTCGTGATCGACGACCTGTACGACTCGTTCCTGTCAAAGTTCACCGAGAAGCTGGCGGAGGTGGAGGCGTCCGACCCGACGAGCGAGGAGTCCGCGCTCGGCCCGCTCTCGTCGCTCAAGGCGGCGGAGAACCTGGACGAGCAGGTCAAGCGCGCTGTCGAGAACGGCGCGACCCTGGTGCGCGGCGGCGGCCGTAACGGCGCGTTCTTCGAGACGACCGTGCTCACGGACGTGACTCCGGAGAACCCGGCGTCGAAGGAGGAGTTCTTCGGACCCGTCGCGCAGGTGTTCCGCGCGAAGGACGAGGACGACGCGGTCCGCATCGCGAACGACACTCCGTTCGGCCTCGGCTCGTACCTCTACACGACCGACAAGGAGCAGGCATCCCGTGTCGCCGACCGCATCGAGGCCGGCATGGTCTTCGTGAACGTCGTCCTCGCCGACGGTGCGGAGCTGCCCTTCGGCGGCGTGAAGCGCTCCGGTTCGGGCCGTGAGCTCGGCCGCTTCGGCGCCGACGAGTTCGTGAACAAGAAGCTGATCCGCGTGGGGAACGACTGGTAAGCAACCCCTGAAACGGCGGAGTCCGCGGCCGATCCGGTCGCGGACTCCGCCGTTTCGAACCGGTCGCGGTACGGTGTGCGTGGAGGTCCCGATGGGTTTTATGGTCTACGACAGCAGTACGCAGATCTCGTTCGACGATCGGGTGCTCGCCCACCTCGAGGTCGTCATCGTCTCGAAGCTGCGGCGCAAGGAGTCCTTCGCGCTCAGCTGGCGCGAGTCCCCCGACAACGGAGACGGACGCACGACGATCTGGATCGATCCGTCCATCCCGCTCCGCTTCCGGTACAGCGGGTCCCGGCCGCCGTCGCTCGACCGCGAGTGGATGGAGCGCCTTGCGGCCGCCGCCGCCAGCTCGAGCGGCCTGATCGCCATCGACGAGGACGGTCAGCCGGTCGTCGGCAGCACGCACGAGCGCGGGGTCTAGCCCAGGCTCACTCCTCGAACTGCTGGAGGGCGTGCCGGGCCAGCGCGGCCATCCGCGGGTTGTCGTCGGAGGCGGTGGCCAGCGCGGAGGACATGGCCACGGCCCAGCCGCGGGCGCGGAGCCAGGTCGCGGCGTCCGGAGCCTGGGGGAGCGCGCTCCGGAAGGCTTCTCGCGCCTCGCCGTCGAAGGTGAGCCACGCCGTCGCCAGGTCGGTGGCGGGATCGCCGGAGGTGACGTCCCCGAAGTCGACCACGGCCGCGAGACCTCCGTCGTCGGCGAGCAGCAGGTTGCCGGGATGGAGGTCCCCGTGCAGCAGCATCGGCGGACCCTCCCAGGCGGGGGCGTCCAGGGCCTTGCGCCAGACCTGCTCCAGGTGGGCCACCTCCATCCGGCCCGCGAGGGACCGCAGGCGCAGCCGGACGGCCTCGTGCCGGGACGCGAGCGGGACGCCGCGCACCGGGTTGTGCGGCGCGTCCGGCGCGGGGACGGCGAGCTCGCCGACGAAGCGCGCGAGCGGTTCGGCCAAGCCGGCGCGTGCTCCCGCGTCCACCGACGCGCCGTCGGTGCCGTCGAACCAGTCGACGATGCTCCACGGCCAGGGGAAGGTCGCCGACGGGACGCCGACGCGCACCGGGACGGGGACGGGCAC
Organism: Leifsonia poae; assembly: GCF_050632865.1. GTDB lineage: Bacteria > Actinomycetota > Actinomycetes > Actinomycetales > Microbacteriaceae > Leifsonia > Leifsonia poae_B. The sequence continues at coordinate 1,187,521 of NZ_JBODSA010000003.1, forward strand.
CGACACGCGCTCGGCGATGCCCGGAAGCAGCTGCTGCTCGTGCTCGATCAGGTGCGCCGCCACCTCCCGGCGCGGGACTCGGACCGCGAGCCGGTCGCCGAGGCGGTAGAGCTGGTTGTCCCAGCCGTCCGAGACGAGGCGCAGCGGCGCGACGAGGTCGGGATGCTGTTCGGCGACCAGCCGGGCCACCAGTTCGGCGTCGGTGCGGATATCCGCGGCAGGTGTGTCGCTCACCGCTCGAACGTAGCAGAACGAGCGTCGCGCCAGGTGTTCGCGCGTGATAGCGGCGTACTGGGCCAGAGAGCGCACAATTCTTGCGTACAGCGCTAAACGCATGCTCGTTCCGTGTGAAAGCATTGCGGTCGGAGGAAGCATGACCCAGACCCAGAAGCCCGCCGCCCAGCTCCACGAGCGGATGCACGCCGTCACACCCGAGACCCGGGAGCTCGTCGACCTCGTGCTCGACTACTCGCGCCGCCGCATCCTGAGCGAGGACACCCCGCTCGACAAGCCGCTGCCCGAGTTCGAGCTGCGCCGCCTGGCCGGCCAGACCGTGTCGGAGACCGGCATCGGCGCCGAGCGCGCCCTTGCGCTCTTCGAGCACGTCCTCGCGCCGGCCTGCATCACGACGGACCACCCGCGGTACCTCTCCTTCATCCCGACCGCGCCGACCAAGGCCGCCACCGCCTTCGACCTCGTCGTCTCGGCGAGTGCCGTGTACGGCGGATCGTGGCTGGAAGGATCCGGCGCCGTCTACGCCGAGAACCAGGTGCTGTCGTGGCTGGCGGCCGAGTTCGGCCTCCCGTCGACCGCCGGCGGCGTGTTCGTGCAGGGCGGGACGCTCGGCAACCTGTCCGCGCTGGTCGCCGCCCGCGACGCGGCGCGCACCGAGCGCGGCAACCCCGCCGGCCGCTGGGTGATCGTCTGCAGTTCGGAAGCGCACTCCTCGGTGTCCTCGGCCGCCCGGGTGATGGATGTGGACGTCGTCGCGGTCTCGCCGGGCGAGTCCGGCATCCTGACCGGCGACGCCGTTCGTCCGGCGCTCGAGGAGTACGGGGACGCGGTCTTCGCGGTCGTCGCGACCGGCGGGTCCACCAACTTCGGCATCGTCGACGACATCGCGTCGGTCGCAGCCTTGAAGTCGGAGTTCTCGTTCTGGCTCCATGTCGACGGCGCCTACGGCCTGGCGGGGATGCTCTCCCCGCTCGCCCGGCACCGCTTCGCCGGGGTGGAGCACGCCGACTCGGTGATCGTCGACCCGCACAAGTGGCTGTTCGCGCCGTTCGACGCCTGCGCGCTGATCTACCGCGACCCCGAGGCGGGCCGCCGTGCCCACACGCAGCACGCCGAGTACCTGGACACGCTCACCGAGAACGCCGAGTGGAGCCCGTCGGACTACGCGGCGCACCTCACCCGGCGCGCCCGCGGCCTTCCGTTCTGGTTCTCGCTCGCCTCGCACGGCGCCGCGGCGTACCGCGACGCGGTGACCGCCTCCATCCGTCTGGCCGGCGAGATCGCCGACGAGATCGAGCGGCGCGACGGCTTCCGGCTCGTGCGCCACCCGCAGCTCTCGGTCGTCGTCTTCGAGCGCGAGGGATGGACGAAGGAGGATTACGCCGTCTGGTCCGCCCGACTGCTGGAGGAGCAGCGTGCGTTCGTCACGCCGAGCTCGCACGCCGGCCGACCGAACACGCGCTTCGCGGTGCTCAACCCGCTGACCACCTTCGACGACCTGGTCGGCATCCTCGACACCATGGAGTGATCAGGGGATGACAAAACCCCCGTGCCGAGCGGCACGGGGGTTTCGCCCATCCGAGAGGGAAAGAGGTGTCAGACGATGTCGTCCGACTCGCCCGTCCGGCGCGTCACGCGCTCGCCCGTCGCAGGATCGACGGCCGTGCGGGTGGTGGCGACGGAGGTGCGACGCCGGGTGAGCAGCACGATCCCGATGATGATGCCGATGACTCCGGCCACCATCAGGATGTAGCCCACCAGGTGCAGGTCGATCCAGCCGACCTGGATGTTCAGGGCGAACGCGAGGATCGCGCCCACCACGACGAGGAAGATTCCTGCGCCGAGGCTCATGGCTGCCTCCTGCCTAGACCCGTCGGCTTCCGGTGAGCAGTCGCACCAGCCAGACGATCACGGCCAGAACGAGCAGGATGATACCTACCCACAGGAGGAAGTTCAGGGACTGAACGAAGCCACCGGTGAGCAGCAGGATGATCGCGATGATCGCGACGATGATGAGCAGGATGTTCATGGAGAAGTGTCCTTTCCTTGACGTACTCCACCCAACAACTGCTTCAATTGCCTAGGAATCCCCTTGACTTCACGTGCGTTTCGGCCTAGCCGAGCGCTCCGACGCGATCCGATCCACGGTTTCGCGCATCTTCGTCAGGAAACGGGTGACGGTCTCCGCCTCGTCCGCGCTGAGTTCGGCGGTGGCGGCGGCGATCTGCTCCTGCGCAGCGGCCAGCAGCGGGCCCGTGTCGCCGAGCGCCGCGCGCGTGGGCACCAGCTCGACCGAGCGTTTGTCGATGCGGCTGGGACGCCGTTCGACGAAGCCGCTCTTCGCCAGCCGGTCGATCAGCAGAGTGGTCGAGGCGCTGGAGACCCCGAGATACGCGCTGATGTCCTTCGCGAAGGTCGGCCGGCCGAGGGCCGTGTTGTCGAGGATGAGACGGAGCGCGAGCAGGTCGTTCTCGCCGATGCCCATGGCCGCGCCGGTGCGCCGGCGCATGGCCGCCTCGGCTGCACGGTAGACCTGCAGCGCCTCCAGAACGCCCGTGTCGGGCGGAGTCGCTTCCGGTTCGTGCTTCACCTCCCCCAGTGATGCCCCATACGGCCCCGGATGCAACCAGGGTGGACATGACTGTCGGCGGATTCACGGACAGCCGGTCTGCGCGTATGCTCGCGCGGTGGACGACAGAGTGCTCCTGGAGCGGTACGAACTGCACGACCGGTTGGGTCGTGGCGGGATGGCGACCGTCTACCGGGCGACCGACCTGCGGCTCGACCGCGAGGTGGCCGTCAAGCTGTTCGCCCCCGGAACTGCGGTCGAGGACGCGCGCCGGCGCACCGAGGCGACGATGCTCGCGCGGCTGAGCCACCCGCACCTGGTCGCCCTGCATGACGCGCACCTGGCGTCCGACGGGGATACGACCCCGAGCTTCCTCGTGATGGAGCTGGTCGACGGCGAGGACCTTCGCAGCCGCCTGGAGCGCGGACCTGTGCCGCCGGACGAGGCGGTCGAGGTGACGGCCGGGATCGCGGAAGCGCTCGTCGTCGTGCACGAGGCCGGGATGGTGCACCGCGACCTCAAGCCCGGCAACATCCTGCTCGCCGACTCCAGCGTTCCGGGCGGTCGCCCGGTCGTCAAGCTCGCCGACTTCGGCATCGCGCACCTGGTCGGCTCGGAGCGGATCACCACGATCGGCACCGTCATCGGGACGGCCGGCTACCTCAGTCCCGAGCAGGTCTTCGGCGGCGAGCCCGGGCCGGCGGCGGACATCTACTCTCTCGGGCTCCTGACGCTGGAGATGCTGACCGGCGTTCGCGAGTACCCCGGGACGCCGGTCGAGGCGGTGGCCGCGCGCGCGGCGCGCGACCCGCGGATCCCCGCGTCGCTGCCCGAGGACTGGCGCGGCCTGATCGCCGCGATGACCGCGCGCGACCCGTCGCTGCGGCCGACCGCGATGGAGGTCGCCGTGATGGCGCGGGAGCTCGCGCCGCAGCTGACGGGGTGGGTGCCGGAGGCGCCGGAGGATGTCGCGACGCAGGCGGTGACGGGGCCGACCGCCGGGGCCGTCGCAGCGGCGGCGACGGATCCGACGCGCATCCTCTCCTCCCGTCGCGCGGCGCGCGACACGAAGACGACGCGCCGCCGCCGCGGGATCGTGGCCACCGGCGCCGTCGCCGGCTCCATCCTGGTGGTCGCCGCGACGCTCGCCCTGGGCAGCATGGTGGCGCCCGCGTCGGAGGAGCCGGAGTCGGTGCCGACCACTCCGCGGCCGACGCCGACCGTGCAGGCGCCGGCGACGACCGTCGCGCCGGCGGTCACGACCACCACGCCGGAGCCGCAGCAGCAGGCGCCGGAGCAGCAGGCACCGGAGCAGTCGAATCCGGCGCCCGCTCCCGCTCCTGCTCCCGCTCCCGCGCCTGCCCAGCCCCGGCCGGGCCCCGGCGCGGATCACCCGAACAAGGGGCCGGGTAAGAACAGCGGGGGACCCGGTAAGGGCAAGTGACGAGGGGACCCGCCCCCTCCCGCTTCCGCACCCGCGACTTCCCCGGTACTGTCCCCGGTATGCCCGAGCAACCGAGGACCGCAGCGATCGTCGTGAACCCGGTGAAGGTGGATGAGCCCGCGTTGCGAGAGGCGCTGGCCGCCGCCGAGAAGCGCTGGGGGTGGAACGAGACGTTATGGCTCGAGACCACCGAGGACGACCCCGGCAGCGGGCAGACGAAGGAAGCCCTCGAGAAGGGCGTCGACGTCGTCATCGCCGCGGGCGGCGACGGCACGGTCCGCACGGTCGCAGAGGAGCTTCGCGGTACCGGCACGCCGATCGCGCTGCTGCCCTCGGGAACGGGCAATCTGCTGGCCCGTAACCTGAACCTCACGCTGGATGACATCGAGAACGCCCTCGACTCCGCCTTCGACGGCGGCGACCGGACGATCGACATGGGCGTGATCGAGCTGCGCGACGGCAGCGGCGGCACCCGGCGGCACGCCTATCTGGTGATGGCCGGTGTCGGGATAGACGCCCAGATGATCGCCGCGACCGACGAGGACCTGAAGGCCAAGCACGGCTGGCTCGCCTATGTGAAGGCGATCGGTACGGTGTTGCGGGACAAGAACCAGCTCCGCGTGCGCTACCGCCTGGACGACTACGGCCAGCGCTCGATGCGCGCCCACACCGTCCTGATCGGCAACTGCGGCTCGCTGCCCGCCAACATCCTGCTGCTCCCCGAGGCCGCGGTCGACGACGGGCAGTTCGACATCGTCGTGCTGCGCCCGGAGGGGTTCGTCGGCTGGGTGCAGATCGTGGTCAAGATCTTCTGGGAGAACGGCGTGCTCCGGCGCACCACCGTCGGCCGGCGCCTGATGGGCGCCGACCGGGAGGTGCGGGCGATGAACTACCTCAAGGGCAAGGAGTTCGTGATGCGGCTGAGCCGGGCCGAGGAGGTGGAGCTGGACGGTGACCTGTTCGGCCGCGCCTCCGCCCTGCGCACCTGGGTCGACCCGTCCAGCCTCGTCGTGAAGGTGCCCAAGGAGGCTGCCTAAACGGCCTCGGCCAGCAGCTCCAGCGTGTCGACGACGCGGTTGGAGAAGCCCCACTCGTTGTCGTACCAGGCGACGACCTTGATGTGACGGCCGTCCACGCGGGTCAGCGCGGCGTCGAAGATGGACGACGCGGGCTGCCCGGTGATGTCGCTCGAGACGAGCGGGGCGTCGGCGTACTCCAGGATGCCGCGGAGCGCGCCGTCGGCGGCCTCGCGGTAGGCGGCCAGCACCTCGTCGCGGGTGACGTCGCGCGACACGGTCGTGTTGAGTTCCACGATCGAGCCGACCGGGACCGGGACGCGGATGGAGTCGCCCGACAGCTTGCCGTCGAGCTGCGGCAGAACCAGACCGATCGCCTTCGCGGCGCCCGTGGTCGTGGGAACGATGTTGACCGCGGCGGCGCGGGCGCGGCGGAGGTCGCGGTGGGGGCCGTCCTGGAGGTTCTGCTCCTGCGTGTAGGCGTGCACGGTCGTCATGAAGCCGTGCTCGATGCCCGCGAGGTCGTCCAGCACCTTCGCCAGCGGAGCCAGAGCGTTCGTGGTGCAGGAGGCGTTGGAGACGATCAGGTGGTTCTCCGCGTCGAACGCGTCGGTGTTGACGCCGTAGGCGAGCGTGACGTCCGCCCCGTCGGCGGGGGCGCTGACAAGCACGCGCTTGGCGCCGGCGGTCAGGTGCCCGCGGGCGGCGTCGGCGGAGGTGAAGCGTCCGGTGGACTCGAGCACCACATCCACGCCCAGCTCGGCCCAGGGCAGGTCGGCCGGCTCGCGTTCGGCGAGGACGCGGATGCGGCGGCCGTCCACGACCAGCGTGTCGCCGTCGACCTCGACGGTGCGGCCGAGACGGCCGAGCGAGCTGTCGTACGCGAGCAGGTGGGCGAGGGTGGCGGGTGCGGTGAGGTCGTTGACGGCGACGACCTCGAGATCGGAGTCGCGCTCCAGCAGGGCGCGGAGGGTGTTGCGGCCGATGCGGCCGAATCCGTTGATGGCGATGCGGGTCATGGTGTGTGGTGTTCCTTTCGTGTGACCGCATCCATGCTGCGCGGGGCGCCGAGGCATCGACAGTGGCGCGCGGGACATGATGCGCAAGCATCCCGCCAGAGATTGAGCCATGCGGCGAAAGGATCGTGCCAGGCTCTCAGGCCGAGAACGTGTGCCGGTACTCCGTCGGCGAGGTGCCCAGGATGCGCTGGAAGTGCAGCCGCAGGTTCGCGCCCGTCCCGAGACCGACCCGCGCCGCGATCTGCTCGACACCGAGGTCGGTGCGCTCGAGGAGTTCGCGGGCGAGGTCGACGCGTGCGCGCAGCACCCACTGCATCGGGGTGTAGCCGGTGTCCTCGACGAAGCGGCGGGAGAAGGTCCGGGCCGACACCTTCGCGTTGCGGGCCAGCGCTTCGAGGGTCAGCGGCTCGGCGAGGTGGGCGAGCGCCCACTCCCGCGTCCCGGCGAAGAGGTCGCCGAGGGGTTCCGGGACGCTGCGGGGCACGTACTGCGCCTGGCCGCCGCTGCGGTAGGGCGCGGCGACGAGCCGCCGGGCCACGCGGTTCGACAGCCCGACCCCGTGATCGCGGCGCACCAGGTGCAGGCAGAGGTCGATGCCGGACGCGGCTCCCGCGGAGGTGAGGATGTCGCCCTCGTCGACGAACAGCACGTTCTCGTCGACCCGGACGAGGGGATGCCGCTCCGCGAGTGCGCGCGTGTAGTGCCAGTGGGTGGTCGCGCGCTTGCCGTCGAGGAGCCCGGTCGCCGCCAGGGCGAACGCTCCGGTCGAGATCGCGGCGAGCCGTGCGCCGCGCTCTTGCGCTGCGAGCAGGGCGCCGACCACCGACGCCGGCGGGTCGGTGGTCGCGGGGTTGCGGTAGCCGGGCACGAACACCGTATCGGCCTGCTCCAGCGCCTCCAGCCCGTCGGCCACGTGGTACGAGAGCCCGTCGCCGCCGGTCACCAGGCCCGGTGCCGCACCGCAGACACGCACCTCGTACGGCATGCTCGGCCGGTGCGAGAACACCTGGGCGGGGATGCCGACATCGAGCGGCTTCGCGCCCTCCAGCACCAGTACGGCGACGCGGTGCACGCCGCTGTCGCTCATGACCGGGCGGACACGATCTGCAGCAGAGCGGCGCGCAGCGCGGCGGGGTCGTCGACCTCGGGGAACACCTCGTCCTCCAGCCCGCGGACACCCGCGAAGGCCGCGCGCCCCTCGTCGGTCACGGCGAGGACGTGGCGGCGCCGGTCCACCGTATCGGGTTGCCGCACCAGCAGTCCTTCGCGCTCCAGGCGGTCCACCGTGCGGGACATCGTCTGCGGCTCGACCCGCGCCAGACGGGCGAGGTCGGACTGCGAGTCGAAGCCCAGCTCCAGCAGGTGCAGGACGACCAGGCCGGCGTGGGTCAGGCCGCGCTGCTCCAGGGCCTCCGCCCAGGCGCGCTCGACGGTGCGGGAGGCGGCGCCGAGCAGCCGGCCCAGCGGCCAGTTCTCGGGGCGGTGCTCCTCCGCCTCCACCTCGTGCTTGTCCATACGCTCATCGTACGTTCGGCCGGGGCCGCGACGCGCGCGGCCCGACGGGCTCAGTCGGTGCCCGAGTCGAACGCGGCACCTTCCGAGCTCAGGTCGATCTCGCGCGACAGCTCCTCGTCGACCGGCTCGACGCCCTCGAGGATGGAGCGCGCGCTGCCCTCCTCCAGCTCGCCGACGAGCTCGCCGGTCGGTCCGCCGATGAGGCCGGATGCGGCGTACTGCTCCAGGCGGGAGCGGGAGTCGGCGATGTCGAGGTTGCGCATGGTCAGCTGGCCGATGCGGTCGCCGGGGCCGAAGGCGGAGTTGCCCACGCGCTCCATGGACAGCTTCTCGGGGTGGTAGCTGAGCGCCGGTCCGGTCGTGTCGAGGATCGTGTAGTCGTCGCCGCGGCGGAGGCGCACGGTGACCTCGCCGGTGATGGCGGAGCCGACCCAGCGCTGCAGCGACTCGCGCAGCATGAGCGACTGCGGGTCGAGCCAGCGGCCCTCGTACATCAGGCGGCCGAGGCGGCGGCCCTCGTTGTGGTAGTTGGCGACCGTGTCCTCGTTGTGGATCGCGTTGAGCAGGCGCTCGTAGACGATGTGCAGCAGGGCCATGCCCGGCGCCTCGTAGATGCCGCGGCTCTTCGCCTCGATGATGCGGTTCTCGATCTGGTCGGACGCGCCGAGGCCGTGGCGGCCGCCGATCGCGTTCGCCTCGAGCACCAGGGCCACCGGGTCGTCGAACTCCACGCCGTTGATCGCGACCGGCCGGCCGGCCTCGAATCGCACGGACACCGTCTCGGGCGTCACGTCGACGTCGTCGCGCCAGGCGGCGACGCCCATGATCGGGTCGACGATGTCGAGCCCCGCATCCAGCTCCTCCAGGCGCTTCGCCTCGTGGGTGGCGCCCCAGATGTTGGCGTCGGTCGAGTAGGCCTTCTCGCTGGGGTCGCGGTAGGGGAAGCCGCGCGCGACCAGCCACTCGCTCATCTCCGTGCGGCCGCCGAGCTCTTCGACGAACGCCGAGTCGAGCCACGGCTTGTAGATGCGCAGCCGCGGGTTGGCGATGAGGCCGTAGCGGTAGAACCGCTCGATGTCGTTGCCCTTGTAGGTGGAGCCGTCGCCCCAGATCTCGACGCCGTCGTCCATCATCGCGCGCACCAGCATGACGCCGGTCACCGCGCGGCCCAGCGGGGTCGTGTTGAAGTAGGTCTTGCCGGCGGAGCGGATGTGGAACGCGCCGCACTGCAGCGCGATCAGCCCCTCCTCGACCAGGGCGCGCTTCGCGTCCACCAGCCGGGAGATCTCGGCGCCGTACTCCTTGGCGCGGCCGGGCACCGCGTCGATGTCCGGCTCGTCGTACTGGCCGATGTCGGCGGTGTACGTGCAGGGGATCGCGCCCTTCTCGCGCATCCAGGCGACCGCGCAGGAGGTGTCGAGCCCTCCTGAGAACGCGATGCCGACTCGTTCACCGACGGGCAGACTGCTCAGAACCTTGGACACGGCATCCAGCTTACTGGGGGCTCTCCTGGCCGTGCTGCTCGAGGCCCGGGTGCACACCCGGCTGGTAGCCGCTGCCCGCGACCATCCGGGTGAGGATCGCCAGGAGGGTCGCCCGGTCGTCGGGCGTCAGCCGGCCGAGCATGGCCTCCTCCTGCTCGTCGGCCAGGCGTGTGGCGGCGCTGACGACATCCCGCGCGGACGGGGTCAGGTGGATGGCGTACGCACGCCGGTCGTCGGGGTGCCGGCGCCGCTCCACGAGGCCGCGCTGCTCGAGGTCGTCGATCAGGGTCACCATCGAGTTGCGGTGCAGGCCGAGGGCCGTCGCGAGCTCCTGCTGGGTGCGTCCCTCCTGCCGGGCGACGTGCACCAGGATGCCGTAGCGGTTGGGGGTGAGCCCGAGCGGGGCGAGGGCGGCGGTGAATGCTTGGGCGCTCTGGAGTCCCAGCTGCGAGACCAGGAAGCTGGCCCGGGACTCGAGGGCGGGGGGCTCGGAGCTCATGGTCACATGATACCGATCAGTGATTGCACGTTACTGTGACTATCACCTAGCATGACGACATGAGACTGACCATCTTCGGAGCCAGCGGACAGACCGGCCGGCTGATCACCCACCAGGCGCTCGAGCAGGGACACGATGTGACGGTCGTCCTGCGCCGGCCCTCCGACGACGTGGATGCGCGTGCCGACGTCCGCGTCGTACCCTCGCTCGACGACACGGCGGCGGTGCGCGCCGCGCTCGCCGGGGCGGACGCCGCCCTCTCGGGCGTCGGGCCGCGCAAGCGTGCGGACGCACCGGTGGCGGCGCCCGCAACCCGCGCGATCCTCCGGGCTGCGGAGGGGACCGGGCTGCGGCTCGTCGTCATCAGCGCGGCACCCGTCGAGCCGCCGCCGGCCGACGACAGCTTCATCAGCCGGCGGATCGCCCTGCCGCTGATCGGCGTGCTCCTGCGTCCCGTGTACGACGACCTCCGCGAGATGGAGCGGTCGCTGCGGGAGTCGGACGCCGTGTGGACCGCGTTCCGGCCGCCGATGCTCACCTCGGGGCGCGCGACCGGAAACTATCGCACCCGCATCGGCGGCAGCGTCCCGCGCGGCTTCACCGTGTCGCGGGCGGACCTGGCGGATGCGATGCTCGCCAGCCTGCAGCGTCCAGAGACCGAGCGCGCCGCGGTCGGGATCGCGGGCTGAGGTCCGCTCGGGTCGTCAGCCGCGCCCGTCGGCGGACTGAGCCGGGCACTCACCGCCCGGCTCGGTGCGCAGCTCGAAGTGCCACGCCTCGTTGGCATACGTCTGGCACAGGCCCCAGGCGTTGCCGAAGCGGTTGAGGTAGTCCATCGCGCCGGCGTCGGCGATGTCGACCGCCTCGCCGCGGACGTGGGCCGAGTCGCTTCCGCGCTTCACCCACTTCTCGGCCTCCTCCTCGCTGCCGTACTGCTGGACCGCCTGCGCGAACAGGTGCTCCTGGTACCGCTCGGAGCGCCATCCGTCGGCGATGGTGATGTCGTGGCCGGCGCCCTCGCGCCGCATGGACTCCTGCGCGTCGCGGAGGGCGGCGAGCAGCGCGGGGTCGAGGCGCGCGACGGCGGGGAGGTCGCTGTCGAGGCTCAGGGAGCTGCCGTCGGGGATGTAGCCGTCGTCGTCGGTGAGGCCGTCCGCGGTGGTGGCGCCGCCGGCCGCGGGGAGGCTCGCGGGTCGCGCCATGGCGGCGCTGCCGCCCGCCGCGCATCCAGCGAGGGCGGCGGCGAGCAGGAGGGCGGACGCGGCGCCGATGAAACGGTTCGTGGAGTGCATGCCTCCACGCTCGCAGCCCGTGCGCGCCGCGCGCGTCCCTCCCGCGACCCATCCGCATCCCTCCCGAGACCGACCCCGCCCCCTCTATCGAGTGGCGCCCAGCCCGCGGGCACAGGAAAAACGTCGCGATCCGGCGCGATCGGCGACGTCTTTCCTGTGCTCGGCGGCTAGGGGAGGGGCGGGGTGCGCGGCGGGGCGGTGCGGCGGCGGCCGGTCGCCTCGAAGGCGGCGGCGAGGGCGAGCAGGCGCGCGTCGTCGTAGGCGCGGCCGGCGAACGTCAGCCCGACGGGCATCCCGATGTCCGCCATGGTGCCCATCGGCACCGTGACGGTCGGGATGCCGAGGTGCCGCGGCACCAGGTTGCCGTTCGCGACCCACACGCCGTTGCGCCAGCCGAGGTCTGCCGAGGCCGGGTTCACGTCCATGTCCGCCGGCGCCACGTCGGCCACGGCGGGGAAGACGACGGCGTCGAGGCCGAGCCCGTCCATCCACTCCTCCAGGTCGACGCGGCGGGTCTCCTCGAGTCCGCGCAGTCCGTCGGCCAGCTCCGGGATGCTGTCCAACGTCGTCCCGGGGTGCTCCCGCACCCAGGCGGGGTAGTCGGCGATGTCGTCCTCGAACCCGGTGTACCGGTCGGGCAGAGCGCCCTCGGGCTGCGGGAAGATGCGCGCGCCGTCGACGTCGGCCAGGGTTCGCAGCGCGGGGTCGCCGTTCGCGTCGAGGAAGTCGTCCCACGCCCACGCCGACAGGTCGACGATCTCGCGGCGCAGGAACTCGCGGCTGACGAGCCCGCGCGTCGCGATCGTCGGCGCGCCCGGTCGGTCGCCCTCGTAGTTCGAGACCACGGGGAAGTCGACCTCCGCAACGGTCGCACCGGCGGCCTCGAGGTCGCGGCGGGCCGCCTCCCACAGGGCGATGACGGAGTCGCGGGTCTCGATCCGCTGCCCGGTCGGGCCGCCGATGCCCGGGTGCTCGGCGGTCCCGGCCTCGGGGTCGGCGTTGATGTACATGCGCGGGACGCCCACGCGGCGGCCGGCGAGCGACGCGCCCTCCGCGAGCGCCGGATACGACGCGGGCCGGAGCTCCGACGCCGCGGGCAGCGGCACCCACGGCTGCGCCCGCCAGAAGTCGCCGCGCGTCTCGACGTCGTCCGCGACGATGACGTCGAGCACGTCGAGCAGGTCGGCCATCGTCCGCGTGTGCGGCACCACCACATCCATCGTCGGCACCAGCGGCCAGTTGCCGCGCACCGAGATGATCCCGCGCGACGGCGTGTACGCGCAGAGGGCGTTGTTGGATGCGGGGGCGCGCCCGGAGGACCACGTCTCCTCGCCGAGCCCGAAGGCCGCGAAGCTCGCCGCGGTCGCCGTGCCCGAGCCGTTCGAGGATCCCGACCCGAACGCAGCCGTCAGGTAGTCGCCGTTGTACGGGGACTCGGCGCGGCCGTAGACGCCGCGCTGCATCCCGCCGTTGGCCATCGGCGGCATGTTCGTGAGCCCCAGCAGGATCGCCCCGCCGGCACGCAGCCGCTCGATCGTGAAGGCGTCGCGCTGCGCGACCAGGTGCTCGAACGCGGGCGAGCCGGCGGCGGCGGTCAGGCCGCGAGCGAGGTAGCTGTCCTTCGCCGTGTAGGGGATGCCGTCGAGCGGTCCCCGCGTCTCGCCGCGTGCCCGGCGCTCGTCCGATGCGCGCGCCTCCGCCAGGGCGTCCGGGTTGCGGACGACCACGGCGTTCAGCCGCGGACCCGCTGCGTCGTAGGCGTCGATCCGCGCCAGGTACGCCGTCACCAGCTCCTCGCTGGTCGTCTCTCCGGCCTCGAGCGCTCGCCGCAGCTCGGCGATGGAGGCCTCGACCACGTCGAACGTCATGCGTTCACCGCCGGCTGCTGCTGGGTGATGCAGTGGATGCCGCCACCGCGCGCGAAGATCGGGCGCGAGTCCACCATGGTGACGCGGCGACCCGGATAGACCGCTTCCAGGATCTCGGTCGCCTCGGCGTCCGCCTTCTCCTCGCCGAAGCCGCAGGCCACGACGCCGTCGTTGACGACCAGGTGGTTGACGTAGCTCCAGTCGACGAAGCCCTCCTCGTCGCGGAGGGTCGCCGGCGCGGGGAGCTCGACGATGTCCCAGCTGCGGCCCGCCGCATCCGTCGTCTCGGCCAGCATCGCGCGCAGCTCGCGCGAGACCTCGTAATCGGGGTGCTCCGGGTCGCGCTGCGTGTGGAGCAGGAGGGTGCCGGGGGACGGGATGGTCGCCACGATGTCGACGTGGCCGTTCGTGCCGAAATCGTCGTAGTCGCGGGTGAGGCCCCGCGGCAGCCAGATCGCGTGGGTCGCGCCGATGGTGCGGGCCATCTCCGCCTCGACGCGCGCCTTGTCGGCGTACTTGTTGCGCCGCGGGTCGAGCTGCACCGTCTCGGTGAGCAGAACCGTCCCCTCGCCGTCGACGTGGATGCCGCCGCCCTCGTTGACGAGGAGGGAGCTGATGAGCTCGGCGCCGGTGCGCTCCGCGACGAAACGGGCGATCTCGGCGGACTTCCGCCACTCCGCCCACTCCGGGTCGCCCCAGCCGTTGAACGTCCAGTCGACCGCGCCGAGCACGCCGGGGCGCTCGTCGTCGACGACGAAGGTGGGGCCGAAGTCGCGCATCCAGAACTCGTCGAGCGGCGCCTCCACCTGCTCGATGTGGCTGCCGAGCATCCGCCGGGCGCGGTCGCGCTCGGTCGGGTCGACGACCATGGTGAGCGGTTCGTACTCGGCGACCGCGTGGGCGACAGCGGTCCAGGACGCGTAGGCCTCCTCGGCGGAGGCGGCGTCGTCGCCGAGGGTGAGGCCGGCGCGCGGGAACGCCATCCAGGTGCGCTCGTGGGGTGCCGTCTCGGCGGGCATGCGCCAGGTCATCGAGTCCTCCATCGGTCGGCGACATTTTATTGATCGTGCGATCAATAGTTGTGAAGAAAGTACCTATACTGGGCGGACGATGTCAAGAGCCCCCCGCCGCCCGCCGGCTGAGCGCCGCACCGAGCTGGCCACCGCCGCGCGCGACCTCGCGCTGTCCGACGGCCTCGCCGCGGTCACGCTGCGCGGCGTCGCGGGGCGCGCGGGAGTGACCCCCGCCCTCGTCGCGCACTACCACCCCGCCATGGACGCGCTGGTCGCGTCGGCCTTCGCCGCGGTCGTCGGCGCGGAGCTGGCCGAGGTGCGCACGCTGCTCGCCGGTGCCGACGGCCCGACGCAGCGGCTCGCGGTGCTGCTCCGCACCCTGCTCGACGGTACGCGCGACGACGTCACCCTGGTCTGGGTGGAGGCCTGGGCGCTCGGCCGCCGAAACGAAGCGCTCGCCGAGGCGGTGCGCGAGCAGATGGATGCGTGGCAGGAGCTCATCCTCGGCATCATGCAGGAGGGCGTGGAGGCCGGCGAGTTCCACGCCGACGACCCGGCGCAGGCTGCGTGGCAGTTGCTGGGGATGATCGACGGGCTGAACGCGCAGGCGCTGGTGCGCTGGGGCGGTGGTGACCGGGGGCCGGTGTTGGCGCGCGCGGTGGAGGGGATGCTGGGGTTGCGGCGCGGGGCGCTCGATTGAGTGTACGGCGGATTGCCGTACACTGGTCGCATGAGTGTGAAGGACAAGCGCCTCGAGCTGCGGGTGAGCGGCGAGCAGAAGGAGCTCATCGAGCAGGCCGCCGCGCTCGAGGGCCGCTCGGTGACTGACTTCTCGACGCAGGCGCTGACCGAGCACGCTCACGAGGTGATCCGCCGCAACCACCAGCTGACCATGGATGCCGAGGCGTTCGACGCCTTCCTGGCTGTCCTCGACGAGCCCGCACGTCCGATCCCCGGCCTCGTCGACCTGCTCCGCCGCCCTTCCGTCTTCCGTGACTGACTACGAGGCTCCTCGCGCGCTGCGGGCGGGCGACGTCGTCTCCGAGTTCTCCTGCGGTAGCCCCGAGCTCGACCGGTGGCTGCGCGGGTGGGCACGTCACACCGACGCGAACGGTGCCTCGCGCACCTTCGTCTCGGTCGCCTCCGGGACAGAGCGGGTCTGCGGCTTCTACTGCCTGGCCGCAGGGTCGCTGATCCGCGCGGAGGCGCCCGGGCGGCTCGCCAGGAACATGCCCGACCCCATCCCGGTCGTGCTCATCGGGCGCCTCGCCGTCGACACCCGCGATGCGGGTAAGGGACTCGGCGCCTCGCTTCTGCAGCACGCGGTCGCGCAGTCGGTCCGCGTCGCTCAGACCATCGGCATGCGCGCGATCGTCGTCCACGCCAAGGACGACGGCGCCGCCGCGTTCTACGAGCGCTTCGGCTTCACGCGCTTCCCCTCGGGCGAACGGACGCTGTACCTCCGGGTCGCGGATGCCCTGGCGAGCGCCCGGTCCCTCACCTGATCCACGCCAGCAGCTCCGCCCGGAACTCGTCCGGCTTCTCGATGTGGGCCGAGTGGCCGCAGTTCTCGAAGACGACCTCGCGCGTCCGGCCTCCGGTCTCGGCGTAGCGGTCCAGCACGGCGCGGGTCTGCGCCAGCATCGGCTGCGGCGGTGCGACCTCCTCGCCCGGCCAGCCCGGGATCACGCCTGCCGCGCCGAGCTGGTTGAGGTCGAAGATCGACGCGTCGCCGACGATCGCGTCCACGTCGCCGTGCAGCCACAGGATCGGCGGCTTGGCCGGCGCGTCCACGATGGCGGACGTATCGAAGTAGGTCGGCGCGAGCGTGTTCAGGATGCCGCGCGTGCCGGGCGCGAAGCCGGGCCAGTGGTCGGAGGCGCTGGCGTCGCCGGGGTAGTTGTCGGGGCCGGTGGCCGTGGACAGCATCGACTCCACCCACAGGTCCTCGTACTCGGACTCGAAGCCGGGCGCGACGTACGACGAGCGGTAGACCGCGCGCGGGGAGGTCGGCGACTCCTCGCCGGTGTCGCCCGCTGCGAGCCGGGCCACGAAGTCGGGGTTCGCGCCGCCGCCTCCGGTGCCGGACGCGTCCGCGTTGAGCAGGGAGCCGTCCAGCGCCGTGCCGCCGAAGCCGTACGGCGAGACCGGCGAGACGAGCGTCAGGCTGGCGACCAAGTCGGGCCGGTCGAGCAGCAGCTGCATGACCACGCCGCCGCCGAGGCTCCAGCCGACGATGTGCGCGGCACCGAGGCCCAGCTCGTCGGCGACCGCCGCGACGTCGTCGGAGAAGTCGCGGACGCCGCGCGTCGCATCCACCGGCAGCACCTCGCTGTCGCCGAAGCCGCGGAGGTCGACCGCGAGCGCGCGGATGCCGGCGGGCAGCGACAGCATCAGCGGCTGCCAGAACAGCGACGACGAGACGTTGCCGTGCACGAACAGCACGGTCTGGAGCGCGTCTCCGTCGGCGGGGCGCTCAAGGACGTTGGCGGTGTAGCGGTCGGTGCGGACGGTGCGGGCGTCGATGCCCGGCAGCAGCGTTCCGGTCATGCGGGTGTCTCCTTCGGGTGGCGATTCGGGGTGGGGGTGGACGCTTCGAGCAGCGGGAGGATCTGCCGGATTCCGTCGTCGGTCATCAGGATCGTGTAGTGGTTCACGTCGTCGGCCTCGCTCACGCGCATCCCGGGCAGCCGCTCACGCCACTCCGCCACGACCTCCGGCGGGTAGAGCGGGGGCCGTCGAGAAGGCCCCGCGGCGCCCGGACGAACGCGATCGGGAGCCGCAGCGCGGCCAACGCCTCCGTGTACCCGTCCTCGCCGTACAGCTCCAGCGCGTTCACCGACACGGCCGCCTCGCTGACGCTCGACCGCAGGGCGGGCGCCTCGCCGACGAGGTCGTAGGCGACGTAGTCGGCGAAAGTATCGTTCCACCACGGGCCGATCGCGGGATGCTGCCGCCAGAAGTCCTCGTAGGCGGCCGGTGACGCGAACGTGCGACGCAGCCGTTCGAGGGCGGGTCCCAGGACGACCGCTGGCAGGTCCTCGGCGGGGATGTCCGCCGGCCAGGGGAGCGGCAGGCCGCCGTCGATGAGGGCCAGGCTCTCGGCGCGGTCCGGGTGGCGCTCCGCGAACCGCACAGCGACGAAGCCGCCCATGGAGTGACCCGCCACCGCCACCCGGGGGACGTCGAGCGCATCCAGTACCCGGGCCAGATCGTCGGCGAGGTGGTTCAGCGTGAACGGGCCGGGCAGCCCGCCGCTGCGGCCACGACCGCGCAGGTCGGGCGCGATGATGCGCGTCCCCGGCAGCGCGGAGGCGACCCGCGCCCAGGCGAGGTGGTTCGCCGTGATGCCGTGGATGGCGAGCAGCGGCGCGCCCGGGACGTCCGTGTTCCAGACGCCGCCGGCCAGCTCCCCGCCGTCGACAGGGGCGGTGAACGGGACGGGCGCCGTCACCGTGCGCTCCAGCCGCCGTCCATCGTGTAGCTGGCTCCGGTGACCATCCCCGCGTCGTCGCCGGCCAGCCACAGCGCGAGGCTTGCGACCTCGGCCGGCTCGACCAGCCGCTTGATCGCGGCCTCGGTCAGCATGACCTTCTCGACCACATCCTCTTCGGGGATGCCGTGCAGCCGCGCCTGGTCCGCGATCTGCTTCTCGACCAGCGGCGTGCGCACGTAGCCGGGATTGATGCAGTTGGAGGTGACGCCGTGCGGGCCGCCCTCGAGCGCGGTCGTCTTCGACAGTCCCTCGAGCGCGTGCTTTGCGGTCACGTAGGCCGACTTGTACTCGCTCGCGCGCAGCCCGTGGACGCTGGAGATGTTGATGATCCGGCCGAAGCCGCGGTCGTACATCCGGGGGAGCGCGGCGCGGATGAGGAGGAACGGCGCCTCCACCATGATCCGCAGCATGAGCGCGAACGTCTCCGGTTCGAACTCCTGGATCGGCCTCACGGTCTGGATGCCCGCGTTGTTGACGAGGATGTCGGTGTCGACCGGCGCCTGCGCGAGCTCGACGGTCTTCGACAGGTCGACCTCCCACGCGTCGCCACGGAGCCGTTTCGCGACCTCGCGAGCCGCGTCGCCGTTCAGGTCGGCGATCGTCACGTGCGCGCCGGCCGCCGCCAACGCCTCGGCGCATGCCAGCCCGATGCCGCTCGCGCCGCCGGTGACGAGCGCCCTCCGCCCGGTGAGATCGGTCATCCTCGACGCTCCTTCCCGCTGGGCCGCGGCCCTAGCCGCACTCTAACGCCGGGCGTCGGGCGCGCGGAAGGGCACCGGATCAGTAGGTGAGGCCGATGCGCTCGCGGATGGTGTCGAGCGTGCCCATGATCGCGACCGACTGCGACAGCGGCAGCCGTGCATCCTCTCCACCGCCGGCCGCGATCAGCCGCTCGATCGCGCGCGCCTGGTACTGCATCCCGCGCCCGTCGATGCGGGACTCGTAGGTCTCCAGCACGCGACCGGCCGGGTCGACGACGCGGAAGCTCGTCGGCGCGTAGAAGGTGGCGTCGAGCTCCACGCGGGCGTCGGTACCGAGCACGGTCGCGCTGTTGTCGCCCGCCGCATCGAGGGTGGTGGTCAGCGCCGCCTGGGCGCCGCTCTCGTAGCCGAGCAGGATCGACGTCTGCCGATCGACCCCGGTCGCGGTCGGCGTCGACAGGGCGAGCACCTGGTCCGGGGCGCCGAGCACATCCCACGCGAACGACACCGGATAGATCCCGAGGTCGAGCAGCGCGCCGCCGCCGAGCGCCTTGTTGAGCATCCGACCCTCGGGATCGGGGTTCGTCCGCTGGTCGTGGTGAGCGATGACGGAGCGGAGCTCGCCGAGGGTGCCGTCGCTCACGATCTCCTGCAGCCGCACCATGTGGGGCAGCCATCGTGTCCACATCGCCTCGAGCGCGACGAGGCCGTTCGCGGCGGCCGCGTCGGCGATCGCCTGCGCCTCGGCCTGGTCCATGGTGAAGGGCTTCTCCACGAGCACGTGCTTGCCGGCCGCCAGCGCGAGCAGGGCGTTGGGAGCGTGCTGCGGATGCGGGGTCGCGATGTAGACGACGTCCACGTCCGGATCGGCCACCAGCTCCTCGTAGCTGCCGTGCGAGCGCGGGATGCCGTGCGCGGCGGCGAAGCGGGCGGCGGACTCGGGGCTGCGCGATCCGACCGCCGTGACGGTGTGGCCGTCGAGCTGCAGGTCGCGCGTCATGGCGCCGGCGATGCCGCCCGTGCCCAGGATGCCCCACGCGGGGGAGGAGGTCGTCATGCGGTCATCGTACCGACGGCTCCGGCGCCCGCTACTCCCGCAGCAGCCCGCGGAGCGTTTCGATCGTGTCGGCCTCGCCAGCGTCCTTGTCGTCGCGGTAGCGCTTCACGCGCGCGAAGCGGAGGGCGATGCCGCCGGGGTAGCGGCTCGACCGCTGGACACCGTCGATCGCGATCTCGACCACGGTCGTCGGCGCGACCCACACCGTCCCGGCCGTCCGCCGCACCTCGATCTCCTGGAAGTGCTCGGTCTGCCAGGCGAGCAGCTTGTCGGTCAGGCCCTTGAACGTCTTGCCGACCATGACGAAACCGCCCGGCTCCCCGTACGCGCCCTCGGGGTCGCGGGCGCCCAGGTGGATGTTCGACAGCAGCCCCTGCCGCCGTCCCGATCCCCATTCCACCGCCAGCACGACGAGGTCGTAGGTGTGAACGGGCTTGACCTTCACCCAGCTCGACCCGCGACGCCCGGCCGCGTAGGGCGAGTCGACCGCCTTCACGACGACGCCCTCCTGACCGGCCGCCAGCGCCTCCCGCGAGACGCGCTCGGCGACCTCGGGGTCGGCCGTGATCTCGCCGGGGATGCGGTGCTCGCCCGCGACGCGCTCCAGCTCGGCCATCCGCACAGACAGAGGCTCGTCCAGGAGGTCGCGGCCATCGACATGCAGCACGTCGAAGAACCACGGATGCAACATCGTTTCGCGCGCGGCTTCGGCGCCGAAGCGGCTCATCGTCTCCTGGAACGGCCGCGGCGCGCCCTCCTCATCGAGGGACAGCGTCTCGCCGTCGAGGATCACATCCTGCACCGGCAGCCGCCGGACCACCTCGACCACTTCGGGCAGGCGGTGCGTGATGTCGGCCAGGTTGCGGGTGAAGACGCGCACGTCGTCCCCGTGCCGGTGCGCCTGGATGCGCGCGCCGTCGAGCTTGTACTCGACCGACGCCTCGCCGGTCGTCGCCAGGGCCTCGGTCGGTGTCGGCGCGGAGGCGGCGAGCATCGGCAGCACCGGCCGTCCCACCTGCAGGCCGACCGCGTCCAGTTCCTCCGCCGTGCCCGTGAGGGCGAGCCGCGCGGTCTCGCCGAGGTCGCCGGACAGCATCGCCGCACGGCGGACGGACTCGCCGCCGCGGTCGGACGCGCGCGCGATCGCATCCATGAGGACGCCCTCGAGCGCGCCGGTGCGCATCTCGCCGAGGAGCACGCGGGCGATGAAGTCCTGCTCCCGCTCCGTCGCCCGCGCGGTGAACTCGCGGAGGACGCGGTTGCGCTCGGTCGCCGACCCGGCGCCCGAGAGCGCGGCGAGCCGGTCGAGCAGCGCATCCAGGTCGTCCACCGTCAGCGTCGGCTCATCGGCCGGGCTTCCCATCGCGCCGCTGAGCCCGCGCCAGCCGACGCCCACGCGGCCCTGCCGCGCCCTGCCGACCAGGAAGCCGACCGCCGGGGCGATCTCGTCGGGCTGAAGCTGGGCGAGCAGCGCGGCGAGCGCATCCACCTTCGCCAGCCGGGACCGGGTGGATGCGACGGTCTCGGCCGTCGTCACGAGCGCGTCGAGGAGCACGCCTCCATACAACCACCGGCCGCCGACAGCAGCGGGACCATAGGCTGGCGTCATGACCGCACCCGTCCGGAACGTCCTCGCCGCCTTCGATCACATCCCCGAACCGTGGCAGCCCCACCGCCTCGTCAGCGTCAACGACCAGGACGTCAAGGTCGCCCGCCTGCACGGCGAGTTCGTCTGGCACACGCACCCGGACAGCGACGAGCTCTTCCTGGTAGTCGACGGCCGGCTCACCCTCCAGCTCCGCGACGGTGACGTGGAGCTGGGACCGAACGACGTCTACGTCGTTCCGGCGGGAGTCGAGCACTGCCCGCGGGCCGACGAGGAAGCGCTCGTGGTCATGGTGGAGCGGGCGGGCACGGTCAACACCGGCGACCAGCCGGGGGAGCGCACGGCAGAGGTCCGCGAGCTGCCCCAGGCCTGACGGTCACTCCGACTCGCCGCCCTCCGGATCTCGCCGCGAAGCGCGCACCCGCAGGATGCGACGCAGCACCAGCCAGCCCAGCGTCAGCCCGACGGCGGCGTAGATGACGACGTCGAGGTATTCCGTGTAGCGCTCGACGAGGTGGTACTGCGTCCCGAGGGCGAAGCCCGCGCCGACGAGCAGCGCGTTCCACAGAAGCGTGCCCGCGAGCGTGAAGAGCGCGAACCGGCCGAACGGCATCCGGGTCGCGCCCGCGGGAAGGGAGATCAGACTGCGGACCAGCGGCACCAGACGGCCGAAGAACACGGCGCCGCGGCCGTGGCGACGCAGCCACTCCGCCGACGATCGGAAGTCGGACTCGTCCACCAGGGGCAGTCGCGCGAGCAGCCGCACTGCGCGCTCCTCGCCCAGCCGGCGGCCGAGAAGATACAGGATGACGGCCCCGGCGAAGCTGCCGAGCGTCGCCGCGAGCAGCACGAGCACCACGTTCATCGACCCCTGGTACGCCAGGAACCCGGCGAACGGCAGGATGACCTCGCTCGGGATGGGCGGGAACACCACCTCGGCCAGCGCGCACACCCCCACCCCGAACTCGCCGAGGGCGGTCATCACGCGCGCGGCCAGGCCGGCGATCCCCCCGAGTTCTTCCGGTGCGGCGGTTGCGGCGATGGTCGTTCCCGTCATGGCGCCGACCGTACCCCGCCGGGATGGGAGGGGCGTGGACGCGGGCCGGTCAGACCACGCGCACGAAGGTCTGCTGCCAGCCGGTCGACCCGTTCGGAGCGATCGGCGCCCGCTTCTCCTCCTGCAGCCGTCCGGCGCTGTCGGTCGCGCGCACGGCGAGGGTGTGGCCGCCCGCGGTCGCGTCCCAATCCAGTGACCACTGCACCCAGGTGTCGGCGTTGATCGGGTTCGAGAGCTTCGCCTCCTGCCACGGTCCGCCGTCGATCCGGACCTCGACCTTCCGGATGCCGACCGTCTGCGCCCAGGCGACCCCGGCGATCGTCGTGGCGCCGGCGCTCACGGTCTTGTCGACCCGCGGAGTATCGATGCGGCTGGAGAGCTTGATCGGTGCCTTCGCGCTGTAGCCGCGCGGCGTCCAGTACGCCTGGTCGGCGGCGAAGGTGGTGACCTTCAGCTCGGTCAGCCATTTGGTCGCCGAGACGTAGCCGTACAGACCGGGGACGACCATCCGGACCGGGAAGCCGTGCTCGAGCGGCAGGGGCTCGCCGTTCATGCCGACGGCGAGGATGGCGTCCCTGTGAGCGTCGGTCAGTGCGCTCAGCGGGGTGCTCGCCGTGAAGCCGTCGACGCTGCGGGACAACACCATGTCGGCGCCCGACCGCGGCCGGGCGAGCGCGAGCACGTCGCGGACGGGCACGCCCAGCCAGCGGGCGGTGCCGATGAGGTTGCCGCCGACTTCGTTGGAGACGCAGGTCAGGGTCACGGCGTATTCGTCGAGTCCCATGTCGAGCAGGTCCTGGAAGCTCAGCTGGATGCGCTTCTCGACCATCCCGTCGATCGTCAGCCGCCAGGCGGCCGGGTCGACCGAGGGGACGGTGAGGGCCGTGTCCACCCGGTAGAAGTCGCGGTTCGGTGTGAACAGCGGCGAGAGCCCCGGCACCTTCAGGTCGGCGCCCTCGGGGATCCGCACGCGCGACGCCGGCGCGGGCAGCTTCACCGCGGCGCGGATCGCGGCGATGGACGAGGTGGCCGCCGATCCGAGGCGCGAGCCGACCCCGGCGACGACGGCTCCGACGGCCGCGACGCCGGTGAAGAGGAGGAACCGGCGGCGGTCGACGCCGGCCTCCGCGTCGTCCGCGGCGCGGTCGCGCCAGCGGTGCAGGCGGCCGACGAGCAGGTGGAGCACGACCGCGCCCGCCGCCGCGCCGACCGCCGACGGCAGGAACGCGAGCGGGCTCGCTCCAGCGCGGGTCACGGTGGCGACCACGGCGGCGACTCCGGCGACCGCGAACAGCGCGGCGCCGACCCACCGCCGCCACAGTTCGAGAACGCCGGCCACCGCCGACGCCACCAGCACGGCGGCGCCGAGCGAGGCGAGCAGGAACAGCTTGTCGTTGGATCCGAAGAGCTCGATCGCGAGCTCCTTGGCCCACCGGGGCACGATGTCGATCACGAAGGAGCCGACCGCGAGGATGGGCCCCGCCTCCCGGGCTGCGATCAGCGCGACCAGTTCGGCTGCGGCCAGGAACACGCCCCCGCTCACGACCCCCGCCAGCGCCGCCAGGGCGACCGTACCGATCCTCGATCTCGTCATGCCCGTGGTTCGTCGCGACGACCGGTCGCGGATTGCATCCAATCCGATTCCCACCGGGCCCCGAACCCCAGATGACCGCCCGCTGAGGGGGTCTCACAAACGGCACCACCTCTCGAAGGAGAAGAGAACATGCGATCCACCGCCCGTCTCGCCGCAGCCGGCATCCTGGCCGCCGCGGCCCTCGCCCTCACCGCCTGCTCCTCGGGAGCCGGCACCTCCTCCAGCGACACCAGCGCGCCGATGGAGTCGTCCACTCCGTCCGCCACGGCGTCGATGGACCCGGCAGCCGACCTGGTCGGCCCGGGCTGCGCCGACTACGCCAAGGCGGTCCCGTCGGGCGCCGGCTCGGTCGCCGGCATGGCCGAGGACCCGGTGGCCACCGCGGCGAGCAACAACCCGCTGCTGACCACGCTGGTCGCCGCCGTCTCCGGCAAGCTGAACGCGAACGTGAACCTCGTCGACACCCTCAACGGCGGCCAGTTCACCGTGTTCGCCCCGGTCGACGACGCCTTCAAGAAGATCGACCCGGCCACCATCGACACCCTGAAGACGGATGCCGGCGCGGCCACGCTGACCTCGATCCTCACCTACCACGTGGTCCCCGGACAGCTCTCGCCGAAGGAGATCGTGGGCACCCACAAGACCGTGGAGGGCTCGGACGTCACCGTCAGCGGCTCCGGCGACTCCCTCAAGGTCAACGACGCGAACGTGATCTGCGGCGGCGTGCACACCGCCAACGCGACCGTGTACCTCATCGACTCGGTGCTGATGCCCCCGGCGAAGTAACCGGCTCCATCCCCGGAACCGGCCGTGCGGCGATCGCTGCGCGGCCGGTTCTTCGCGTTCGTGCCAGGGCGTCCCTAGAGGAACGCCGCCAGCGCCTCCGTCAGCCGCTCCTGCGCGGCCCGGTCGTCGATGGTGGCAACGCCGTCGCCGGACTGCGGCCCGTAGTCTCCGAACTGGCCGTGGTTCATCCCGTCGATCTCGACCAGCTCGGCATCCGGCGGCAGCAGGTGCCGCGCGGCGGCGATCTTCGCGGGTGTGCTCAGCCCGTCGCGGCTGCCGCCGATCGACAGCACACGCAGGTCCGTCCCGGAGACGTCGTTCGCGCAGTACGAGCCGAAGAGGATGAGGCCCTTCACCGCCGGGTCGTCCGCGAGCTGGCAGGCGCGCACCCCGCCGAGGGAGTGCCCGCCGACGTACCACTCGTCCACGTCGGGCGCGTGGGCGGTGAACGTGCTGAGCGGCCGCTGGTCGAAGAACGCCAGGTTGAGGGTCGGCTTGGTGATGACGACCGTCAGCCCGGTCTCCGCCACCGCGCCCGACAGTTTGTAGAGGTAGGCGTAGGGGTCGACGAGAGCGCCCGGCACGAAGACGAGTCCCGTCCCGGAGGCCTTGCCGGTCGGCTCCATCACGACCGCGTCGCCGGCGTCGTGGATGCTCACCGCTGGATCGCGCCACGCTTCAAGAGCGGCGGTCCGGTCGCCCATCATCGGGGTCGAGACCCAGGCGAGGAAACCGACCACGATCATGGCGAGGACGCCGACCACGGCGATGACGGCGTTGCGGATGCGGTGACGAGGGCGGTTCACGGCCCCATCCTACGAGAAAGTAAGCTGGCTGACTAACTCGGCGACCACTGCTCGCCCGGGCGGTACGAGCCGAAGCTCCACTCCCGTCCGCCGGGGTCGAGCACTCGCGCCCGGCGGCTGCCCCACTCCGTGTCCTCGGGTGGGAACACGACGGTCGCGCCGGCCTCGACGGCGCGTGCGAACATCCCGTCGACGTCCGGGGTGACGAGGTACGTGCCCACGCCGGTCGAGTTGCCGGCCAGGGGAGGCTCGACAGCGACCGGGTCGGTGGCCAGCATCACGACGGTGTCGGCGAGTCGGAGTTCGCTGTGGCCGACCGACCCGTCGGGAGCGTCTTGACGTTGGAGGACGTCGAAGCCGATCGCCTCCAGCCACGCGATCGCGCCGGGGGCGTCACGGTAGCTCAGGTAGACGGCCGAGGAGATCATGACTCGTCGTCCCAAGTCGTCGGCGGGTCACCGGGACGTGCCTGCAGGTCCTTCCGGATGCCGTCCAGGACGGCGCGGACGGACACCCGCTTGGCCTCCGTGTCCACGATGTTGGCCGGCACCGTCACGGTGAGGCCCGACTGGTAGAAGGCGCGGATGCGGAAGCCGCTGGACCAGGACGACTCGTCGGCGTTGTCCGCCTCGGACCCGCCGGAGAGCTCGAAGCGGAGCAGGCCGGCGCGGCTCTCGACGCGGGTGACGACCTGGGCGCCGGGCGTCCCGTCGTCGATGACCTCCGCTGCGACCACGATGCGGTCGGTGAAGACGCCCACGCGGAGCGTCACCGTCGAGAGACCGGATGCCGCGGCGGCGCCGAGGTAGACGATCCGCTGGTCGCCGATGGCCACCTCGAGCTGGCGGAGCAGGACGGGGTACCACGAGGGCTGCGGATCGAGCAGCCGCTCGAGCCCCGCTCGGCGGCGAGGAGGTCCCGCAGACGGTCTTGGATCGCTGACAACTGCGCCATCGTGCGGGTTCTCCCTCTGCTCGTCTGCGCAACAGCCTATCGCTAGCCAGGCTAGTAATGGATGCGTCGTCTCGGGGAGCGGGATTCGTGCCGAATGCACGGTCTGGGCGCGCCATTCCGCGCATTCGGCACGAATCGTGACGGTCAGCGCCGCGGGCCGGTGTGGCCGGGCGCGCCCGACGCCAGGGCCAGGGTGTCCTGTAGCGCGGCGTACTGCGGCTTGGGCTGCAGGTTCTCGTCGTAGATCAGCGCTGCGCCTTCACCGGGGAAGACCGCCGGCACCCACGAGTACGCGTCGCCGAAGCCCCAGATCGTGTACGAGATGCACGCACGCACCGCGAGGCACGCCTGCAGCGTGGACATGTACGCCCCCACTTGCGCCGTCTGCTCGACCGGGGTCACCGGCAGCGTCGTGCGCACATCCACCTCGGTCTCGGCGACCTTCAACCCGAGCGCGGCGAAGCGCTCCAGGTTCGCCTTCAGATCGGGGAGGCCGTACTGGGTGTCGAGGTGCGTCTGGAAGCCGACGCCGTCGATCGGCACGCCCTCCTTCTGCAGCTGCTGCACGAGGGCGTAGGCCGCATTGCTCTTGGGCCCGGTGAACTCGATGTTGTAGTCGTTGTAGAAGAGGAGCGCCTTCGGGTCGGCCTCGTGCGCCCACCGGAACGCGTCGGCGATGTATCCCGGCCCGAGCTTCTGCAGCCAGATCGTGTCGCGCGGGGTGCCGTCGTCGTTGAACGCCTCGTTCACGACGTCCCACTGCCAGATCTTGCCCTTGAAGTGGCCCACCTCATCCTGGATGTGCTTCTTCAGCAGGGCGCGCACCTCCTCCGTGCTCATGCCGGGGAGTGCGGCGTTCAGCCACGCCGGGAGCTGGTTGTGCCAGACGAGCGTGTGGCCGCGGACGAGCTGGCCGTTCTGCTGGGCGAAGGTGACGAGCTGGTCGGCCGGCCCCCAGTTGTAGACGCCCGGCGAGGGCTCGACGCTCTCCCACTTCATCGCGTTCTCGGCCGTGACGGTCGAGAACTGATTCGCGGTGATGTCGCGGTAGGCGGCGTCGGATGCGAGCGCGTCCATGTCCACCGCGGTCCCGATCCGCAGGCCCACGGCGTCGCCGAGCGCGCGCAGCGAGTCGGCGGGGACGCGCGGCTGGTGTCCGGGCGGAGCGGCGGGCGGCGCGGCGAAAGCGGCGCCCTGGGCGAGGATGACGGCCCCGGCGCCGAGGACGGCGGCGGCGATCAGGCCGGTTCTGATGCGAGAGGTCACGCTGATACTCCTTCGTATCGGTCGGAATTTGTTGCGCGACCCACCTAATTCCACCCTCGAAGGGGTGTCAAATTTTTGGAAAAGCGGCCTTCGCCAGCGGAACGCGGCGGCTACCCGACCCACTCGTCCACCGTCACCACCGCCGCTTGCCGCGGGAACACCTTCTCGGTGAGCACGCGGTGCACCTCCGGGTCGGCGTCGGCGCACGCGTCCGCCAGCACGGCGAGCCGGAAGTCGAGGTCGGCGGCCTGGCGGACGGTGGACAGCACGACGCCGCTGGTCGAGATGCCGCCGATCACCAGCTCGTCGGCGCCGAGGCCGCGCAGCAGCACGTCGAGGTCGCTGCCGGCGAACGCCGAGATGCGCTTCTTCACGACGACCGGCTCCTCCTCGCCCGGCGCGAGCGCGTCGACGATCTGCGTGTACGGGCTGTCGACGTGCATCAGGTCGCCGGCGGATGCCGCGTGTGCGGAGAACGACAGGTTGGAGGCGGCCACCTCCGGGTAGCCGGGGCGGAAGGCGACCCGGACGAAGATCACCGGGATGCCGCGCGTCCGGGCCGCGTCGAGCGCGCGCGCTGCCGCGTCCACGGCCCCCTCCATCCCGGGTCGGCCGGCGATGCCGTTCTGGAAGTCGCAGAGGAGCAGGGCGGAGGTCATTGGGCATCCTTTCGGAATCTCGACAGGTACAACTGTGCAGTCTAGACTGTCTATATGACCAGCGAGCACCCCGACGTCACCCCGCGGCAGACCGCCGTCGACCTCCGCGCCATGCTCGCCCGGCTGCTCCGCAAGCTCCGCGAGACCACGAACGACGACATCACGCCGTCGCAGGCGTCCGCGCTCTCACGGCTCGGCAAGGGCGGCGTCTCGACGGTCAGCGCCCTCGCGCTCGCCGAACGCGTCCGGCCGCAGTCGATGGCCGCGATCGTCGAAGCGCTCGAAGGTCTCGGCTTCGTCACTCGCAGTCAGGACCCGAACGACGGCCGCCGCCAGATCGTCGACCTGACCGAGGTGGGATGGGCGCAGATAGCGGGTCAGAGGGAGGCCGGTGTCGCCTGGCTGGAGCAGGCGCTCGCCGAACAGGTCTCCCGGGCGGAGCTCATGACGCTCGCCGCCGCTACATCCATCCTGGAACGGATCCTCGACTGATGGCCCTGAAGCCCGCACCGGCCGGCCGCTTCGACCGCCGGCTGCTCGCGCCCATGATGGTGGGCGCGGTGCTCAACCCGATCAACACGGCGATCATCGCCGTCGCACTCGCACCGATCGGCATCGCGCTCGGGGCGCCGGCGTCCGAGACCGTGTGGCTGGTCTCGGCGCTGTACCTCGCCACGGCGATCGGGCAGCCGCTGGTCGGGCGGCTCGTCGACATCTTCGGTGTGAAGCGGCTGTACCTCGTCGGCGGCGCCCTGGTCGCGGTCGCCGGGGCGATCGGCCTCCTCATCCCGGAGTCGCACGACAGCGTCTGGTGGCTGGTCGCCGCCCGCGTCGTGCTCGGCCTCGGCACCTGCGCCGGCTATCCCGCGGCCATGCACCTGATCCGGGCGGAGGGACAGCGGACGGGCGTCGCGTCGCCCGCGGTCATCCTCACCATCCTGTCGGTGACCACCCAGACCGTCGCGGTGGTCGGCCCGACGCTCGGCGGCCTGCTCATCGGGGCGTGGGGATGGCGAGCCACCTTCGCCGTGAATCTCCCGCTCGGCATCGTGAGCGTGGTGCTCGGCGCGATCCTGCTGCCGCGGCGCACGGGACTGGAGCCGTCGCGCGACGAGCGGCCGCGCATCGACGGCCTCGGCATCCTGTTCTTCGCGGTCGCCATGCTGGCTCTGCTGATCTTCCTGCAGAACATCTCCGTCGGGACGCTGTGGCTGATCCCGATCGCGGTGGTCGCCGGCGTCGCCCTGGTGTGGCGGGAGCTGCGCGTCGACTCGCCGTTCATCGACCTCCGGGTGCTCGGCGGCAACGGGCCCCTGCTGCTGACGTACACACGCTCGCTGCTGACGGCGACCATCTCGTACACGTTCGTCTACGGCTTCACGCAGTGGCTGGAGAACGGCCGTTCGCTCGACCCGACCGCCGCGGGTCTCGTGCTGCTGCCGGTCTTCGCCGCCGGGATCGCCGTCGCCCTGGCGTTCGGGCGCCGCCCCGAGGTGCTGAGGAAGCTGCTCATCGGCTCCGTGGCCCAGCTCGCCGCGGGCGTCCTCGTGCTGTTCATGACCGGGGCGACGCCGATCTGGTACCTCGTCGTCACGATGCTGGTGCTGGGCATCCCCCAGGGGCTGAACAACCTCGCGATCCAGAACACGCTCTACCACCAGGCGGAGCCCGAGCGGATCGCTTCCTCGGCCGGTCTGCTGCGCACCTTCTTCTATCTGGGCGCGATCGTCGCCTCCGTCGTCTACGGCAACGTGTACGGGGAGCGGGCGACCACCGGGGACTGCACGTGCTCGGCTGGGTGGTCATCGGCATCTCGATCGTCTTCCTCCTGATCACGGTGCTCGACCGCAGCCTGCGCTCGATCGGGCGCGAGGAGCGGCGGACGCCGGAGCCCGCGGAGCAGGGCGCCGCGAAGGCCGATTAGGCTCGTTGCCTATGAGCGCACGTGTGGTGGAGGCGGCATGACCGCGACCGAACTCGATCCGTCCGGCGTGGCCGCGGAGTTCCGCGCGCAGGTGCGGGAGGATGTCACGCGCCTCGCCGCCGACGGCCGCTCGCTCCGGGTCGTCGGCCTGCTCGGCCAGGAGACCGGACCCGCGGCGACGTACGCGCGCTTCGCGGGCCGCGGCTTCCAGGACGTCGGCATCGAGTTCGACCTGCGTCACGTCGCGCCCGACGCGGTGGAGGCGGCCGTCGCCGACGCCAACCTCGACCCGGAGGTCGACGGCGTCTTCCTCTACTACCCGCTGACCGACCCGCGCGGCGACCGCTGGCTGCGCGAGCTCGTCGACCCGCGCAAGGACGTCGAGGGGATGCACTCCTTCTGGAGCCGCCTCCTCTACGAGAACCAGCGGTTCGTGGACCCGGACCGCTCGGTCCGCGCGATCCTCCCGTGCACGCCGCTCGCCATCCTGAAGCTGCTGCAGAAGGCCGGGATGCGCGGCACCGACCCGAGCGCGCCCCTCGCCGGCGTCACCGCCTGCGTCATCAACCGCAGCGAGCTGGTCGGACGCCCGCTCGCCGCCATGCTCGCCAACGACGGCGCGCTCGTCCACTCCCTCGACCTCACCGGCTCCGTCACTTTCGAACCGGCGATCGGCCGCCACACGCACGACGTGCGCGACTCCGGGGTGACCCGGGCGGAAGCGCTGGCGACCGCCGACGTCGTGATCTCGGCGGTGCCGTCGCGCTCGTTCGAGCTCATCCGCGGCGACGAGATCCGCGAGGGCGCGATCTGCGTGGATGTGGCCGAGTTCACCAACTTCGACCCGTCGGTCCGCGAGAGGGCGAGCGTCTTCGTCCCACGCGTCGGGCCGCTCACCATCGCGATGGCCGCGCGGAATCTGGTGCGGCTGACGTCGGTGCAGTAGCCGCCCGAGCTCACCCCAGCGTGCGGTCGAAGAAGTCGACCAGCACGTCCCCGTCGAACGTCACGGGCGCCGGCCCGGTCACGGTGCCGCCGTCGGTGGTCGTGAGGGTCGCCCCGGCGACGAGCGGTCCGCCGGCCGCCCACTGCGCCGCCTGCCCATGACTCCCGCGCGGCACCAGGATCAGCTCCGCGCGTCCCTCCGCCGCCGTGATCGCGTCGAACAGTGCAGTGCTCTGTTGCCACGGGACCAGCTCGTCGAGCGTGCCGTGCACGAGCATCACGGGAGGATCGTCCGCGTCGACGAAGCGGCTCGGCGTGGCTGACTCCAGCAGCGCGGGCGGGCACACCGGCAGGGCGCATCCCAGCATCCGCGACGTCGAGGAGGACGCATCCTGCTGGCACCAGCTGACCCGGTCTCTGGGCCGGTCGGGTCGGCAGTTCGCGGGCAGGTCGCGGTCCATGGCGAGGAAGTCGACGGGCGCGTACATCGCGAGCGCGGCGCCCACCGGCTCGGGCGTGCTGTCGCCCTGCGGCGTCGTCAAAGCCACCATGAGCGCCGTCCACCCGCCGGACGAGTCGCCCGCGACGCCGATGCGGTCGGGGTCGATGCGGTAGCGGTCGGCGTTCCTGCGGAGGAAGTGGATGGCCGCCCGCAGGTCCTCGACCTGACCGGGGAACGTGGCCTCCGCGCTGCTGCGGATGTTCACGCCGGCGACCGCGTAGCCGTGGGGTCCGAAGAGGGCCGCGACGCCGGATCCCGTGCCGCCTCCCGTGTCCTCGAGCCAGCCGTTGCCGCCCGTCCAGACGATGAGCGGGGCCGATTCGGAGGTGGCGGGCGTCGGCGGGTAGAAGTCCAGCGTGTGGGCTGTCACATCGGCCGGATCGTGCGTGTAGGGGATCGCGAACTGCGTCTCCACGCTCGGCGATGCAGACGACTCCTCCTGGCCGGTCGGGACGCATCCCGCCAGCAGTAGAGCCGCCGCGACCGCCGCGGCGAGGCATCGGAGCACCATCGCCGGATCTTTCCGGGCCCGATTCTCCTCCGGCCCGGTCCGCCGGTGGCTGCAGAGTTATATAGTTGACGCATATAAACAACCGCGTCTGCAAGGAATTCTGTGGCCCGCTCCGGCATCTTCACCAAAGACCACCCGCACTACCGCTGGGTGGCGCTCTCGAACACCACCCTCGGCATGCTTATGGCGACGATCAACTCGTCGATCGTCATCATCTCGCTGCCTGCGATCTTCACCGGCGTCAAGCTCAACCCGCTCGAGCCGGGAAACGTGTCCTACCTGCTCTGGATGCTGATGGGCTACATGCTCGTCACCGCCGTGCTCGTCGTCATGTTCGGGCGGATGGGCGACCAGTTCGGCCGTGTGCGCATCTACAACCTCGGCTTCGTCATCTTCACGCTGGCCGCCATCGCGCTCTGCCTGGACCCGTTCACCGCGGGCCCAGGCGCCCTCTGGCTGATCGTCTGGCGGTTCGTGCAGGGCATCGGCGGCGCCATGCTGTTCGCCAACTCGACCGCCATCCTCACCGACGCCTTCCCGGCCAACAAGCGCGGGTTCGCGCTCGGCCTCAACCAGGTCGCGGCGATCGCCGGAAGCTTCATCGGCCTCATCCTCGGCGGCGTCCTGGCCGAGATCGACTGGCGCGCGGTGTTCTTCGTGTCGGTGCCGTTCGGCGTGGTCGGCACCATCTGGTCCATCAAGTCGCTGCACGAGGTCGGCCAGAAGAACCCGGGACGCATCGACTGGCTCGGCAACGCCACGTTCGGCATCGGCCTGATCGCGCTGCTGACCGGCATCACGTACGGCATCCAGCCCTACGGCGACTCCAGCCAGGGCTGGGGCAACCCGTGGGTGCTCGGGGCGATCATCGGCGGGATCGTGCTGCTCGGGCTCTTCGTGTTCGTCGAACTCAAGGTGCCCGCGCCGATGTTCGACATGCGGCTGTTCCGCATCCGCGCATTCTCGTCCGGCATCTTCGCCGGCTTCCTCGCCGCCATCGGCCGTGGCGGCCTGCAGTTCATGCTGATCATCTGGCTGCAGGGGATCTGGCTGCCGCTGCACGGCTACAGCTACGAATCCACGCCGCTCTGGGCCGGTATCTACATGCTGCCGATCACGATCGGCTTCCTGATCGCCGGTCCGATCTCGGGGGCGCTCTCCGACCGATTCGGGTCGCGCGCCTTCGCGACCGTCGGCCTGCTGATCGTCGCCGCGACCTTCATCGGGCTGCTGCTCATCCCGGTGAACTTCGAGTACTGGCAGTTCGCCGTCCTCACCGGCCTCAACGGCATCGGCTCCGGTCTGTTCTCGTCGCCGAACCGCACCGCGATTATGAACAGCGTGCCGGCGAACGAGCGCGGTGCCGCATCCGGGATGGCCGGAGTCGCCCTCAATGCCGGAAGCTCGCTCTCGATCGGCATCTTCTTCTCGCTGATGATCGCGGGCCTCTCGGTGGCGCTCCCGTCGGCGCTGACCAACGGGCTCACCTCGCACGGCGTCCCGGCGAACATCGCCGCGCAGGTCGGGAACACCCCGCCGGTCGGGTCGCTCTTCGCCGCGTTCCTGGGCTACAACCCCATCCAGAGCCTGCTGGGACCGACCGGGATCCTGACCGCTCCCCACGTCGACGGGGCCACGCTGACCGGCAAGGAGTTCTTCCCGCAGCTCATCTCCGGTCCGTTCCACGACGGGCTGGTCGTCGTCTTCCTCGCCGCCGCCGTCATGAGCATCATCGGAGCCGTCGCGTCGTTCCTCGGCGGAGGCAAGTATGTTCATGAGGAGGCCGTCGCACCCGAGCGGTCGGCCACCGAGGAAGGCGAGGAAGTCGGTGCCCACCGCGCATGAAGCTGACGAGCGGCCGGCGGCCGGACGTGACGACGATGTCCCCGGCCGCCTGGCCCTGGCCGTCGGGCGCCTGAACCGCCGCATTCGCTCCTCCACCGGAGGGCTCAGCCACGGGCAGCTCTCCGCCCTGTCGACCATCGTCCGGAGCGGGCCGCTGCGCCCGAGCGAGCTCGCGTCCATCGAGCTGGCCGCTGCTCCCACCATCACGCGGATCGTCGCCGAACTGGAGGCGCGCGGTCTCGTCGAGCGCACGCCCGACCCGCAGGACCGCCGGTCCCTGTTCGTCTCCGGGACGGAGGCCGGCACGGCGCTGCTGCTCGAGGCGCGGTCCGACCGCGCGCGTGCCGTCGCCGCGGTCCTCGACGAGCTGACCCCGGCCCAGCGCGACGCCATCCGCACGGCCCTCCCCGCCCTGGAGCAGGCCGCGCAGGTGCAGCCGCCCGCCTCCTGATTGACGCGACACGCCGCAATGCAGGTCCTCGCGACGGCGTGTTGCGTCAACCAGACGGAGCGCGGTCAGTCGAGCGCAAGGAGGGCGGCGGCGGTGACGGCCAGCACGAGGCCGACCCACTGCACCGGCGCGACGCGCTCGCGCAGCACGATGGCGGCAAGCAGGATCGTGCCGGCGGGGTAGAGCGCGACCAGCACCGACATGGTCGTGAGGTCGCCGAGCCGCAGGCCGATCAGGATGAGCAGGTTGGCGGACGCATCGAGCGCCCCGGCGCCGACCGCGATGCCGAGGCCGCGCGGCTGCAGGCGGGGAGCGCATCCTCGTCCTGAGGCGCCCGGCGCCGGCGGAGCACGAGCAGCCCGACGACCGTCCACATGACCGCGCCGTTGACCGCGCGGTTGGCGATCAGCGGTACGACACCGGAGTCGTCCGGCGTCTGATCGAGCAGGATGAGGAACACGCCGATCAACGCGCCCGCCGCCACGGCCATCCCGAGGGCACGCGCGCTCGGCCGCACCGCGCCCTTCTCCGGCACGAACCCGACGAGCACCACCGCGACGAGCGCGAGCCCGAGGGCCAGCGAGCCGACCAGACCGAACCGGTCGCCGCCGACGAGCCCCCAGGCCATCGGCACCAGCGCAGACACGAGCGCCGTCAGCGGCGACAGGATGCTCATCGGCCCGATCGCGAGGCACGCGTACAGCAGCCCGACGGCGGCCGACCCGACGAGACCCGAGAGCGCGCCCCAGCCGAGCGCGGCGGGTGACCACACGCCTCCCGCGATGGGCAGCGACAGCACGAGCAGGACGAGGCCGCTGACGGCTCCGACTGCGGTGGTCCGGACCGGGCCGATGCGCCGCGCGGCCACCCCGCCGAGGAAATCGGCGGAACCGTAGACCAGTGCGCTCAGCAGCCCGAGGACTGCGGCCGGCATCAGCTCCCGGCCAGACGGTAGGCGTGCAGCACCGCGCCGGAGTCGAATCGGATGAGCTCGGTCAGCTCGAACGTCCACTTCTCGTGGTCGTCCGGGAAGAGCCGGATACCGCCGCCGACCATCACAGGATAGGTGAGCAGCCGCAGCTCGTCGACCAGCCCCCACACCAGAAGCGAGCGGACGAGGGAGGCGCTGCCCGCGACGAGGATCGGGCCGCCGTCGCTGTCCTTCAGCGTCTGCACGGACGCGCGGACCGGAGCCTCGAGCGAGGTCGCGTTCCACGTGAGCTCGGTGGGGCGCGAGGTGGCGACCGACTTCGGCATGGCGTTCATCTTGTCCGCGAACTCGCCGTCGCGCGACGGCCAGGCGTCGGCGAACTGCTGGTAGGTGCGGCGTCCGAGCAGCAGGGATTCCGCCTCCAGCACCTCGCGCAGCTTGAAGGCGTACAGGTCGTCGGTGCCGAAGGGGATGGTCCAGCCGGAGTGTGGGTGCGTGGGCTCGCCACCGGGCGCCTCGACGACGCCGTCGAGGGTCATGAACTCGGTCACGATGAGCCGGCGCATGTGGGCGATGGTACCGCGAAGTTGTCCACAGATCTGCCGCCGCTCGGGAAGCCGTCGGCGGCCGCCGTTACGATCGAAGGTATGAGCTTCACCTCCGGCTGGGTCCCCGACGACAGGGACGCGCCTCCTCTCGACGAGGAAGCGCCTCCGGCGTTCGACGACCCGTACGCCGGGGCGGTGTGGGATGTCGTGGAGCCGGGCACGCCGACGGTTGTGCGGGCGGCGGTGCGGCCGGCGGAGGTGCGGGCCACACCCGCGCGCTTCGCGACCGCTCAGGACGCTCTGCGCACGGTGTTCGGGTACGACGAGTTCCGCGGGCAGCAGCAGGCGATCATCGAGAGGGTCGCCGGCGGCGGCGACGCGGTCGTGCTCATGCCCACCGGCGGCGGCAAGAGCCTCTGCTACCAGATCCCGTCGCTGCTGCGCGAAGGCACCGGCGTCGTCGTGTCCCCGCTGATCGCCCTCATGCAAGACCAGGTGGATGCGCTCACGGCCGTCGGCGTGCGCGCGGCGTTCCTCAACTCGACCCAGGATGCGGCGGCGCGGTCGGCGGTCGAGCGCGCGTATCTCGCCGGCGAGCTCGACATCCTCTACGTGGCGCCGGAGCGGCTGTCCTCCGAGGCGACCAAGCGCTTCCTCGAGCGTGGGCGCATCGCCCTCTTCGCCATCGACGAAGCGCACTGTGTCTCGCAGTGGGGGCACGACTTCCGGCCCGACTACCTCGCGCTCTCCGAGCTCGCCGACCGCTGGCCCGACGTGCCGCGCATCGCCCTCACGGCGACGGCGACCGAGGCGACCCATCGCGAGCTGACCTCTCGGCTGAAGCTGGAGGGCGCGGAGCACTACGTCTCCGACTTCGACCGGCCGAACATCCAGTACCGGATCGTCCCCAAGGCCGAGCCGCGCAAGCAGCTGCTCGACTTCATCACGAGCGAGCACCCTGGCGATGCGGGCATCGTCTACGCGCTGTCGCGGGCGTCGGTCGAGAGGACGGCCGAGTTCCTGTCGTCCCGTGGGTTGACGGCGCTTCCGTATCACGCAGGTCTCGAGGCGTCGCAGCGCGCACGGACGCAGGCGCGGTTCCTGCGCGAAGAGGGCGTGATCGTGGTCGCGACCATCGCCTTCGGCATGGGCATCGACAAGCCCGACGTGCGCTTCGTCGCCCACATCGATCTCCCGAAGTCCGTCGAGGGCTATTACCAGGAGACCGGCCGAGCTGGCCGGGACGGCCTCCCGTCCACCGCCTGGCTGGCCTACGGACTGCAAGACGTCGTGCAGCAGCGGCGCATGATCGACGACTCCCCGGGCGACCTCGCGCACCGCCGTCGCATGACGCAGCACCTGGATGCGATGCTCGCGCTCTGCGAGACGGTGCAGTGCCGACGGGTGAACCTGCTCGCGTACTTCGGCCAGGAATCCGGCCCGTGCGGCAACTGCGACACCTGCCTCACGCCGCCCGACAGCTGGGACGGCACGGTTCCCGCCCAGAAGCTGCTGTCGACCGTCGTACGCCTCAAGCGCGAGCGCAACCAGCGGTTCGGCGCGAGCCACCTGATCGACATCCTGCGCGGCAAGCGCACCTCGCGCGTCGAGCAGTACGGGCACGACCAGCTGGCCACCTGGGGCATCGGCGACGACCTCAGCGAGAGTCAGTGGCGCGGCGTCGCGCGTCAGCTCATCGCCCAGGAACTGCTGAAGCCCGAGGGCGAATACGGCGTGCTGACCATTACGCCCGCGAGCGCCGAAGTGCTGTCGGGCGACCGGCAGGTGGTGCTCCGCACCGAGCCCGAGCGCCCCGAGCGGGCGTCCCGCTCCTCGCGCAGCGCGGGGTCGGCGTCCGCCGAGCTCGCTCCGCACGACGAACCGCTGTTCGAGGCGCTGCGGAGCTGGCGCGCCGGGCAG
The DNA here is from genome assembly GCF_050632865.1 of Leifsonia poae. GTDB lineage: Bacteria > Actinomycetota > Actinomycetes > Actinomycetales > Microbacteriaceae > Leifsonia > Leifsonia poae_B. The sequence continues at coordinate 1,225,033 of NZ_JBODSA010000003.1, forward strand.
GCGCGCGAGCAGGGCGTCCCGGCGTACATCGTGTTCGGCGACGCCACCCTGCGGGCCGTCGCGGCCGCGCGGCCGGGGTCGCTGGCCGACCTCGACGGCATCTCCGGCATCGGCGCCAAGAAGCGCGAGGCCTACGGCGAGGCGCTGCTCTCGGTCGTCGCGTCGGCTTCCGCGTAGGTCCTCCGACCGCATCCTCCCCGGGGGAACCCCTTGCGGCGTCTCCGTGAGGGCGTACCGTCCGTCGTTCCACCGCACGACCAGGGAATTACTTCCCCCGGGGTGGTGTTATGTCATTGAGCGATTACTTAGCGAGCTCGAATGGAGGACTCAAGCTACATGGCACGAATGATCGAAGAGCTCGAGGACGAGACCGGGGCCGTCATCAAGTACAAGCGTCACGCGAACGGCCGGGGCCTCGTCGCCCCGACGGCGCGGGTGGCCGAGTCGGCGTACATCGAGCCGACCGCCTACATCGAGGCTGACGCCCGTGTCGGGATGGACGCGTACGTCGGCGCCGGCAGCTGGATCGACAAGGGCGCCACCGTGGGCGACCGCACCTTTGTGGGCGCGAACGTCCACATCGGCGCGGGCTGCATCGTCGGCTCCGGCGTCAAGATCGGCAGCGGCGCGAAGCTCGGCGAGAACGCGATGATCGGCAACGGCGCGCGCGTCGAGCGCGACGCTCAGGTCGCATCAGGGACCGTGATCGAGCTCAAGGGAGCCGCGGCCGCCCGTGCCGCGCTCACCACGCCGCTCCGAGCCCCCGCCCGCAGCAGCGCGACCTGCGCACTCCCCGCGCCCCGCGCCGCGCCGCCTGACCGGCCGCCCCGCGGCCCAGCCCCCGAGCACAGGAAAAACGTCGTCCCAGACCCTCTGGGGCGACGTTTTTGCTGTGCTCGACGGCCGAGGCGGGTTGTGCGTGGTGTCACGGAGCGGAGGTCGGCGTTTGGACGGTTCCCACAAAGGGTGGGGTGGGCGTCCCGATGCGGTTTTGTAGGCGGGGTACCGACGGTTTCCGCTCGCGCGACCGGCGTCGTAGCGTGACGATATCCCGCGATTTCCGTTAGGAGAGGTCATGGTCGACACTGCCGAACGCGTCCCGAGCGCGACCCCCGCTGCATCCCCGACGCCCGCCGTCCCCGAGCCCCCACGCACCACGGGCGCCGCACCACGCGTCGATGTCGAGGCGCTGGGCCGCCAGCTGCTGGGCGACTGGGCGGAGGCCCGCCTCGCCTCGCGTGCGCTCTCGTCGCGCCCCGAGATGCAGAAGCAGGAGGGGCTGTCGGTCGCCGACCACCGTAAGCGCGTCTTCGAGCAGCTGAAGCTCCTCGTCGAGAACGGGCAGGTGCACCGCGCCTTCCCGAAGTCGGTGGGCGGCCAGGAGGACAACGGCGGCAACATCGCCGCCTTCGAGGAGCTGGTCGCGGCCGACCCGTCGGTGCAGATCAAGTCCGGCGTCCAGTGGGGCCTCTTCGGCTCGGCCGTGATGCACTTGGGCACCGAGCACCACCACCAGAAGTACCTCCCGGCGATCATGTCGCTGGATGTCCCCGGCGCCTTCGCCATGACCGAGACCGGCCACGGCTCGGACGTGGCCAGCGTGGCGACCACCGCCACCTACGACCCGGAGACGCAGGAGTTCGTCATCGACACCCCGTTCCGGGGTGCGTGGAAGGACTACCTCGGCAACGCGGCGGTCGACGCCACGGCAGCGGTCGTCTTCGCCCAGCTCATCACGAAGGGCGTCAACCACGGCGTCCACGCCTTCTACGTCCCGATCCGGGATGCGAACGGCGACTTCCTGCCCGGCATCGGCGGCGAGGACGACGGCCAGAAGGGCGGCCTCAACGGCATCGACAACGGCCGGCTGCACTTCACGGGCGTCCGCATCCCGCGCACCGACCTGCTCAACCGCTACGGGGATGTCGCCGAGGACGGCACGTACACCTCGCCGATCGCGAGCCCCGGCCGCCGGTTCTTCACGATGCTCGGCACCCTCGTCCAGGGCCGCGTCTCGCTCGACGGCTCGGCGGTCATCGCGTCCAAGATCGGGCTGAAGATCGCGATCACCTACGCCGACCAGCGCCGGCAGTTCACCGCGGGCAGCGACACCGACGAGGAGGTCATCCTCGACTACCAGCGCCACCAGCGCCGCCTGCTCCCGCGTCTTGCGACGACGTACGCCGCGAGCTTCGCGCACGAGGTGTTCCTGCACAAGTTCGACGACGTGTTCAGCGGCAAGGCCGACTCCGACACCGACCGCCAGGACCTCGAGACCATCGCGGCGGCGCTCAAGCCGCTCAGCACCTGGCACGCGCTCGACACGCTGCAGGAGGCACGTGAGGCCTGCGGAGGCTCGGGCTTCCTCACCGAGAACCGCATCACGTCGCTCCGACAGGACCTGGACATCTGGGTCACGTTCGAGGGCGACAACAACGTCCTGCTGCAGCTCGTCGCGAAGCGCCTGCTGACGGACTACAGCCGCAAGTTCGCGAAGGCGGACGCGGGCGCGCTCGCCCGCTACGTCGTCACGCAGGCGGCCGGCAAGGCGTACCACGGGTCGGGGCTCCGGAGCGTCGCGCAGACGGTCCGCGACTTCGGCTCGACCGCCCGCTCGGTCAACTGGCTGCAGGAGCCGACGACGCAGCGCGAGCTGCTGACGGCCCGTGTCGAGACGATGATCGCGCAGATCGCCGCCAAGCTGCGTCCCGCGTCCAAGCTGGGCAAGAAGGCCGCGGCCGACATGTTCAACTCGCAGCAGAACGACCTCATCGAGGCCGCCCGCGCCCACGGCGAGCTGCTGCAGTGGGAGGCGTTCACGGACGCGCTGGAGCAGGCGCCCGACGCCGGCACCAAGCAGGTGCTGACCTGGCTGCGCGACCTGTTCGGCTTCGGGCTGATCGAGAAGCACCTCGCCTGGTACCTGATGAACGGCCGCCTCTCGCCGCAGCGCGCGCAGGCCGTGAGCGCCTACATCGACCGGCTGCTCACGCGCATCCGCCCGCACGCCGTCGACCTCGTCGACGCGTTCGGGTACGGCCCGGAGCTTGTCCGCGCGAAGATCGCGTCGGGCGCCGAGGCCGAGCGCCAGGCCGAGGCCCGCGCGTACTACGCCGAGCGCCGCGCCGCCGGCACGCTCCCCACCCCCGAGAAGTCCCAGAAGAAGCGCTGACCCGCGTCTATGGGACGCAACACGCCGTTATCCGCGCGGGATAACGGCGTGTTGCGTCCCATGGATCGTTAGAGGAGGCCGAGGGCGCGCACCGCGTCGCGCTCGGCGACGAGCTCGGCGACGGACGCGTCGATGCGCTCGCGCGAGAAGGCGTCGATGTCGAGGCCCTGGACGATCCGCCACGCGCCGCCCTCCGACCGCACAGGGAACGACGACACCACCCCCTCCGGCACGCCGTAGGAGCCGTCGGACACGACGCCCGCGCTCGTCCACCGGTCGCCGGTGCCGTTCACCCAGTCGTGCACGTGGTCGATCGCGGCGCTCGCCGCGGACGCCGCCGACGACGACCCGCGCACCTCGATGATCTCGGCGCCGCGCTTCGCCACCCGCGGGATGTACTCCTTCACCAGCCAGTCCTCGTCCACGAGCTCGGTCGCCGGGCGCCCGTCGACGGTCGCGTGGGTCAGATCCGGGTACTGGCTCGCCGAGTGGTTGCCCCACACGATCACGCCCTCGACCGACCGCACGGGCACGTGGAGGTGGCGCGCCAGCTGCGCCACGGCCCGGTTGTGGTCCAGCCGGGTCATCGCGGTGAAGCGCTCCGCCGGCACGTCGGGCGCGTGCGCGCTCGCGATGAGCGCGTTCGTGTTGGCGGGGTTCCCCACGACGAGCACCCGCACGTCGGATGCCGCGCCCGCGTTGATCGCCTCGCCCTGCGGCCCGAAGATCGCGCCGTTGGCCGCGAGGAGGTCGCTGCGCTCCATCCCGGGTCCGCGTGGCCGAGCACCGACGAGGAGGGCGATGTTCACGCCCTCGAACGCGGCGCGCGCGTCGTCGGTGACGTCGACCGCGTGGAGCAGCGGGAACGCGCCGTCCTCCAGCTCCAGCGCCGTGCCCTCCGCCGACCTTAGCCCCGCGGGGATCTCGAGCAGCCGCAGCCGCACCGGCGTCTCCCGCCCGAGCAGCTGCCCGGACGCGATGCGGAACAGTAGCGCGTACCCGATCTGACCGCCTGCGCCGGTCACGGTGACGGTCACGGGCGTGGTGGATGGGCTCACGAGGCCGAGCCTAGACCGGCCCTCTGCCGTATGCGCAAGCCCCGCGCAACCCCCATGTCCGCGCGCCGTGCCGGGCGTATGGTGCGCGTCATGACGTTCGATCCGAATGCCGACATCAGCGGCGGCAAGGTGCGCCGCCGCGGCCGTACGACCGGGATCGCCGCCGGTGGCGTCGGCCTCGGTGCCATCGCCGTGTTCCTCATCGCCCAGCTCTTCGGCGTGGACGTCTCGGGGCTCGTCGGCGGCGGATCCGGAGGCGGCACCGAGCAGATCGGCACCGGCGACCAGGCCGTCAGCTGCACGACCGGCGCCGAGGCGAACGCCAGCATCGACTGCCGGATGCAGGGCGCTGCCGCGTCCCTCGACACCTACTGGGCCGACGAGCTGCCGCAGCTCGGGGCCACCTACTCGAGCCCGCAGTTCGTCCTGTTCACCGACCAGACGAACACGGGATGCGGCGGAGCGACGAGCGCCGTCGGCCCCTTCTACTGCCCGCCCGACCAGACCCTCTACGTCGACACCGGCTTCTACGACGAGCTGCGTTCGAAGTTCGGATCGAGCGGCGGACCGCTGGCCGAGATGTACGTCGTCGCCCACGAGTGGGGGCACCACATCCAGAACATCGCCGGGATCATGGAGCAGCACACCAGCCGCGAGACCGGGCCCACCTCCGACAGCGTCCGCACCGAGCTGCAGGCCGACTGCTTCGCGGGCAGCTGGGCGGGCGCCGCGTCGACGACGAAGGACGAGAAGGGCCGCACCTTCCTCGAGCCGATCACGGACGACCAGATCAAGGACGCGCTGAGCGCGGCCGCGGCGGTCGGTGACGACCGCATCCAGCAGGCGGCGACCGGCCGCGTCGACCCGGAGGGGTGGACGCACGGCTCGGCCGAGCAGCGGCAGCGCTGGTTCACGACCGGGTTCCGTCAGGGCGCCGCGGCCTGTGACACCTTCTCGGTGCCCGCGGCTCGGCTCTGACCCACCCGATTGGGTGATTGACCGCACCTGTCCGCGTGCGAGTATGCTCGGTCAACATGAGCAATGCTCAACGAGTTGCCGGACCCGGGCGGACGCTTCATGACGTGCTCGATCCGAAGCTGAACGCCCTCAACGCGATACGTCTCACCCTCGCGGTGAGCGTCATCCTCTGGCACTCGTTCACGCTCACCGGAACCCCGGCACCCACCGCGCCGGTCACCCAGCTCCTCTCCGACGGGGGCGTCGACGGGTTCTTCGCCATCAGCGGTTTCCTCATCGTCTCGAGCTGGACGCGGCAGCCCCGCTGGTGGCCCTACCTGAAGGCCCGATTCCTCCGGATCCTTCCGGCGTTCTGGGTGTGCCTGCTCGTCACGGTCCTCGTCATCGCCCCCATCGGGATCGCGCTGGCCGGCCAGGCGCTGCCGGCCACGTACGCCTCCGACGCCGTCCACTACGTCATCCACAATGCTGCGTTGAAGATCCAGGACTACGGAATCGGCGACACCCCCACCGACGTGCCCTACCCCGGTGTCTGGAACGGCTCCCTGTGGACGCTGTGGTGGGAGTTCATGTGCTATCTCGCGGTTCTCGTCCTCGGGCTCCTCCGGCTGCTGCGCCTGCGGCTCACCATCCCGCTCATCTTCGTCGGATGCCTGGTGGCGTTGATCCTCAGCGATCTGCACGTCACGCACAACTACTACGTGGTCAACGGGTCGCGGTTCGGGATCATGTTCGCCGCAGGTGCCCTGATCTATCAACTGTCCACGCGCATTCCCGCAAGCTGGACGCAGGTGCTGGTGGCGGCGGCTCTGGTCATCGCGGCCGCGTTCCTGCCCGAGTACCGCCCCGTGGCGGCGATTCCGTTCGCCTATGTGCTGATCGCCTCCGGCGCGCTGCTGAAGGTGAAGGCACTCCGGCTGCGCAACGACGTCTCCTACGGGACCTACATCTACGCCTTCCCCGTGCAACAGGTGATCGCCTCCGCGGGTCTGTGGCGTCTCGGGGTCGGCTGGTTCGCGGCGCTGGCGATCCCCTTCGTCGCAGCACTCGCGATCGCCTCCTGGTTCGCCGTCGAGAAGCCGGCGATGCGGCTCCGGCGTGCGAGGAAACCGCGTACGAGCGTCGCGGTGGCGAACGCCGAGCCCGGATCCGAACCCGCGCACGTCACACCGTCATGAATTGCGCGCGGCCACGTCTTTAAGGGCGTGACCGTTCCCGCACCCGACGCCCTCAACGTCCCCGAAGGCCTGGCCCTCCTCCTGCTCCGCGACGCCAGCGGGCGCCGCGCGGTCGAGCTGCGCACCTTCAGCGCCGTGCTGGGCGCGGGCGCCTTGGCCGAACTCGCCATCCGCGGGGAGGTCGAGCTCGACGACCGAGGTCGGGTGCGCGCGACGTCCCTGGGGAGCACTGACGAAGATCCTGTGGCGGCCGTCCGCGAGCGCATCGCGGCGACCGCCGCTCCGCAGACGGACGAGTGGTGGGTCGACCGGCTCGGCCGCGGCTCGCTCGCCGACGCCGTGCTCTCGGGGCTCGTGGAGCGCGGGGTGCTGCACGAGCGGCGGCCGTGGGCGTTCCTCGGGCTCGCGGGCGCGCCCGTCCATCCCGCGTCGAGCACGACGGAGGAGCGGGCGCTGCGTGAGGCGGTGCGCTGGTCGCTCGCCATCGATCACCAGCCCACTCCGCGCGTCGCCGCGACCATCGCGCTTCTCGACGTCGTCGGCTGCGTGCGCGAGGCAGCCGGCTTCCTCCCTGACCCGGGTGTCGACCTTCGGGCAGGTCAGTGGCCCGCCGCCGCCCTGCAGGCGTGGTTGCTGTCGCGCGATCCGGTCACGGGCCGCGCGCTGCGATCGTCGATCGAGCGCGGCGCGGTGGTGTGACGCCGGCCTGCCGATAGCCTCATCCCATGCGGACCCTGTACCCGGAGATCGAGCCCTACGACAGCGGGATGCTGGACGTCGGCGACGGCCAGCAGCTGTACTGGGAGGTGAGCGGCAACCCGGAGGGCAAGCCGGTCGTCTTCCTGCACGGCGGCCCGGGCGGCGCCACCACCCCCGCGCACCGCCGACTGTTCGATCCGGAGCGCTACCGCATCGTGCTTTTCGACCAGCGGATGTGCGGCCGCAGCCTCCCGCATGCGAGCGAGCCCGAGGCCGACCTCGCGGTGAACACGACGTGGCACCTGGTCGAGGACATCGAGCGCCTGCGCGAGCACCTGGGCGTGGAGCGCTGGCAGGTTTTCGGCGGGTCCTGGGGGAGCACCCTCGCCCTCGCGTACGCTGAGACGCATCCCGAGCGGGTGACTGAGCTCGTCCTGCGCGGCATCTTCACCCTGCGGGCGCAGGAGCTGGACTGGTTCTACGAGGGCGGCGCGGCGGCGCTGTTCCCCGACCTGTGGGAGGGCTTCCTCGAGCCGGTGCCGCCCGCGGAGCGCGGCCACCTCATCCGGGCCTACCAGCGGCTGCTCGCCGATCCCGACCCGGCCGTGCACCAGCCGGCGGCGATCGCCTGGTCGCGCTGGGAGTCGTCCACGATCACGCTGCTGCCCCGCCCCGAGCTGGTCGAGGCGTTCACACAGGACGCGTACGCGGTCGCCTTCGCGCGCATCGAGAACCACTTCTTCGTGCACGGCGGCTGGTTCGAGGAGGGCCAGCTGATCCGGGATGCCCCCACCCTGGCCGGCATCCCGACCGTCATCGTGCAGGGCCGCTACGACGTGTGCACGCCGCCGATGACAGCCTGGGACCTCCACCGCGCCCTGCCGGAGGCCGAGCTCCGGATGATCCCCGACGCGGGGCACGCCTTCGACGAGCCGGGCATCCTGGACGCGCTGATCGAGGCGACGGACCGGTTCGCAGCTGCGTCGGACGACGAGTCAGCCGGCTAGCGCCGCGAGCGCCTTCCGCAGCTGCGTCGACGACGTGGTCATCGTGTACGGGAAGTAGACGACCTCGACCCCGACCTCGGCGAACTCGCGCTCCAGCCGCATCCCCTTCTCGGTGCCGCGCCAGTCGTCGCCTTTGAAGAAGACGTCGAACTTGAGCTCGCGCCACATGTCCAGCTTGTCGGGGACCGTCTCGGGCACCGCCTCGTCGACGTACGCGATGTGGCGCACGATCTCGAGGCGTTCCGCCAGAGGGATGACCGGCGTGATGCCCTTGGTCAACTGGAGCATTTCGTCGGACACCACGCCCGCGATGAGGTAGTCGCACTGGCTCTTGGCGTGCTTGAGGATGTTCAGGTGTCCGATGTGGAACAGATCGAACGCCCCTGCGGCGTAGCCGACACGTCGGGTCACGGGCTTCCCCCTCTATGAGATTTCCTCACCTATGTTGGCAGAATAGTGAAGATTTGTCAGCATTCGCGAACACATCCCCACTTGTCACCCAAATGGGGATAGGGATTGTGAGACTTTCTCAATTAGACTGTCAGCACGGCCCGACCGCCGTGACCACATCCGACTGACCAGGGTCGGAGTCGCTCGTGCGTCGGCCCGTGGAGGGGTGAACCGATGACGACGCAGGATGGCGCAGCGCAGTCGTACCGCTCGGTGGTGCGCACCCTCGCCGGAGCCCAGAAGCCCGCGCTCCCCGGCTCTCCTCCCTACTCCGTGTACGTGAACCGCCGCGCCGGACGCCTCATCGCCGCGTGGGCGTACCGCGCGGGGCTCACGCCGAACGCGGTGACGGCCATCTCGGCGGCACTCACCTTCTCGGGCATCCTCGTCATCGCGCTCGTGCCGACCGCCCCGTGGGTGGGGCTGGTCGTCTGGCTGCTGCTCGCCCTCGGCTACGCCTTCGACTCCGCCGACGGGCAGGTCGCCCGCCTCGGCGGCGGTGGGTCCCCGGCCGGCGAATGGCTCGACCACGTGGTCGACAGTGCCAAGATCTCGGCGCTGCACCTCGCCGTCGCCGTCGCGATGTTCCGGTTCTTCGGGTTCTCCTCGGCCGCCTGGCTGCTCATCCCGGTGCTCTACGTCGTCGTGGCGAACGTGACATTCTTCGGGATGATCCTCAACGACCTGCTGCGTGCGGCGCGGGAGGCTCGTCCGACCGGACGCCCGGCTCGCGCTCGGCGCTGAAGACCCTGCTGCTGGTGCCCACCGACTACGGGGTGCTGTGCCTGGTCTTCCTGCTGCTGGGCTGGCCCGCGCTCTTCACCATCGTCTACGGCCTCTTCTTCGTGGCCAACCTCGGCGCACTGGCCATCGCACTGCCGCGATGGTTCCGACAGATGCGCGAACTCGGAAGGAAGTCAGATGTCCGCTGAGAACACCCCCGAGCCGGACGGCGCCCGCCGCCGTCCCTGGTGGCCCTGGCTCGCCGGCGCCGCAGCGCTCCTCCTGCTCATCGGCGGCGTCTGGTGGGGGTCGCAGCCGGCTCCGCGTCGCAGACCTCCGCTGACAGCCCGCACTCGGCCCAGCCGTCGTCCTCCGCGCCGGCGGATGCGAAGACGGCGACCCCGGAGGCGTCTGCGCCGTCCACGGCGGCTCCGTCCGACAAGCCCGCGCCGACGTCCGAGCCCGGCGCTGCGGGTGCGGCGCTCCCGCAGCGGGAGCCTGTCGCCCTCAGCTCCAAGACGACCGTCGACAAGGGTGTCACGGTGACGATGTCGAAGCTCGAGTCCGTCAAGGGCGAGGCCACGGGCGTCGGCGAGGTCGCCGGCCCCGCGATCCGCTTCACTCTCGACTTCGCCAACGGCGGCGACGCCGCGTACGCGACCCAGTCGATCGTCGTCAACACGTACTACGGCGCGAGCAACGTGCCCGCCTCGCCGCTGAGCGGGCCGGGCGCGAAGGCGCTCGCCGGGAGCATCCCGGCGCACTCCAACGCGTCGGCCACCTATGTCTTCACCGTGCCGGAGGACCAGCGTGGGTCCGTCGTCATCACGGTGGACTATCAGGCGGGCGCGCCCGCCATCGCCTTCCAAGGCGCCGCCCCGAAGTGAGCTCTGCGCCCCCAATACGGGGGCCTCTCTACTCACTCAACCCGATAACTGAGCTAGGCTCAGCGCCAATAAAACTGAGAATTTGTCGATAAAGCCCCCGCAGTACCCCACCGACGATTCTCCTCAACCCGAACACAGGATGAAACCGTGACTGCATCGCACGAACCTCCCGCCGGCGGCGGGACACCCCCGGAGATGGTGGCTCCAGAACGACGGAGCCGCAGGCTTCGACGCGCCGCCATCGGCATCGTCGCTGCGACTGCAGCGATCCTCGGCTCCCTCGTCGCCGTCCAGCCCGCGCTGGCCGACACGGCCCCTCCTCCCGGTGATCCGGCGACCGTCAGCGCAGACCCGCTGCCCACCGTCCAGATGGACGGCGTCGCCTGGGCGGAGCAGATCGTCGGGAACACCGTCTACGTCGGCGGCCAGTTCTCGAACGCGCGGCCGGCCGGATCCGCGGCCGGCACCAACCTGACTCCGCGGTCGAACATGCTCGCCTTCGACCTCACCACCGGCGCGTTGAACACCACCTTTAACCCGGGCCCGAACTCCCAGGTCAAGGCCCTCGCTGTCTCGCCGGACGGAACGCGGCTGTACGTCGGTGGCAGCTTCACGACGATCGCGGGCGCGACCCGCTACCGTCTCGCCGCCTTCAACACGGCCACCGGCGCGCTGATCACGACCTTCGCGCCGGTCCTCAACGCGAGCGTGGCGGGCATCGTCGCGACGAACACGACGGTCTACGCGGTCGGAACGTTCAGCTCCGCCGGGAACCAGGCGCGTACTTCCGCTGCCGCCTTCTCGGCGAGCAATGGCGCGCTCCTTCCGTGGGCTCCGGCGATCGCGGGCGGCACCGCCCAGCACCTCGCCATCTCTCCGGACGGGTCAAAGGTCGTCCTCGGCGGCAACTTCACCTCGGTCAATGGGTCGTCGAACCCCGGCTACGGCCTCGCCGCCGTCACGCCGGACACCGCGACGCTGCTGCCCTGGAACGTGAACAACCTCATCCGCAACGGCGGAACCCAGGCGGCCATCGAAGCACTGCACGCCGACGCCTCCGGCCTCTACGGGTCGGGCTACGTGTTTGGCTCGGGCGGTAACCTCGAGGGCTCGTTCCGTGCCGATTGGACGAACGGCGATCTTGTCTGGGTCGAGGACTGCCACGGGGACACCTATGACATCACGGTGCTCCAGGGCGTCGAATACGCGGTCGGCCACCCGCACTACTGCGGCAACATCGGCGGCTTCCCGCAGACCAGCCCCGACTGGACGTTCCACCGGGCGCTGGCCTTCACCACGGACGTCCGCGGCACGATCACGGCTGACCCCTACGGCTACTACAACTACGCCGGCAACCCGCGGCCCGACCTGCTGAACTGGTTCCCGGATGTCAACACCGGCACCTTCACCGGTCAGAGCCAGGGGCCGTGGAGCAATGAGTCCGCCGGCAATTACCTCATCCTCGGTGGCGAGTTCACGCGGGTCCAGGGCAAGGCGCAACAGGGCCTCGTGCGGTTCGCCATGCCGTCCATCGCGCCGCTGAAGATCGGCGCGCAGATCCCCACGGCGTCGTACAGCCCGAACGTCATCTCCCTCACCGAGGGAACGGCGCGGATCAGCTGGAAGACGAACTGGGATCCGGACAACAAGACCCTGACCTACGACGTGATCCGCGGCTCGGCCACCGGGCACCCGATCTACACGACGCAGGTCACGACGCCATTCTGGCAGCCGAAATCGCTGACCTTCACCGATACCGGGCAGACACCCGGCTCGACGCAAAGCTATCGCGTCAGAGTCACCGATCCGAACGGCAACGTCCTGTACAGCTCGCCGGTCTCGGTGACGATCGCCGCCTCGGGCTCCATGACGCCGTACGCATCCAGCGTGCTGAACGCCAGCCCCGAGTACTACTGGCCGCTGAACGAGAGCTCCGGCAGTAACGCCTACGACTGGGCGAACGGGAACGACGCGACGCTGAACACCGGCGTCAGCCGCTCCGGCACCGGACCGCTCAACCCGGACAGCACGACGGCTGCGCTCTTCAACGGCGGGAGTGACGGTTTCTTCCCGTCGCCCACCAACGAGGACGGGACGAACACGTTCACCGCGCAGGCCTGGATCAAGACGACCACCACCAGTGGCGGCAAGATCCTGGGCTTCGGCAACCAGTCGACCGGCAACTCCGGAAGCTACGATCGTCACGTCTACATGGCGAACAACGGCCGGGTCTACTTCGGGGTCTACCCGGGCGGCGTGCAGACGCTGAACACCCCGACGGCTCTGAACGACGGTCAGTGGCACCAGATCACCGCGTCGCTCGGCAGCGGAGGAATGGCCCTGTACGTCGACGGCAAGCGCGTGGCATCCCGGACCGACATCACCTCGGCGCAGGGATACAACGGCTACTGGCGAGTGGGCGGCGACAACCTGAACGGCTGGCCCAGCCAGCCGGCGAGCAGCTACTTCGGCGGTTCGATCGCACAGGTGGCGATCTACCCGACGGTGCTGACCCGTAACCAGGTGTCGAGCATGTACCAGGCGGCCGGATACACCCTCAACGCCCCGTCGGCGCCCGCGGACGCCTACGGTGCGGCGGTGTACCAGAGCGACCCCGACCTGTACTGGCGTCTTTCCGACACCGGTACGACTGCGGCCGACTCGTCCCCGTACGGCCAGTCCGGCAACTACCAGGGCGGCTACAGCCACGGTCAGACGGGCGCGCTGAACGGTGTGGCCAACGCGGCGACGTCGTTCAACGGCAGCTCCGGCATCGTGGTGAGCAACCAGCAGGTGTCGAACCCGTCGACGTACTCGTTGGAGGGGTGGTTCAAGACCACCACGACCTCCGGCGGCAAGCTGATCGGGTTCGGCGACCAGCCGAGCGGACTGTCCAACAACTACGACCGCCACGTCTACATGCAGAACGATGGACGCCTGGTCTTCGGAGTATGGACGGGCCAGACCAACACGATCACGTCGCCGACACCGTTGAACGACGGCAACTGGCACTACGTGGTCGCCACGCAGGCCTCGGACGGCATGGCGCTGTATGTGGACGGAGCGAAGGTCGGGACCAACCCCCAGACCCAGGCTCAGGGCTACAACGGCTACTGGCGCCTCGGCGGGGACAACACGTGGGGTTCGAGCAGCCCGTACTTCAACGGGACCCTCGACGAGTTCGCCGTCTACTCGACGGAGCTCTCGGCCGCCACGGTTTCCAACCACTACGCGCTCGGCTCCTCCGGGACCCCGGCGAACCAGCCGCCGACGGCGTCGTTCACGGCCTCGTCCTCCGGCCTCGTCGCGTCGACCGACGCCTCCGCGTCGACCGACCCGGATGGGACGATCACCGGCTACGCGTGGAACTGGGGTGACGGCGCCACGGGTACCGGAGCCACGGCGTCGCACACCTATGGCGCTGCGGGCACCTACACGGTCACGTTGACGGTCACCGACAACGCGTCCGCCACGGCGACCACAAGCCAGCAGGTGACGGTCGCCCCGATCCCGAACCAGCCGCCGACCGCGTCGTTCTCGACGACCACCAGCGGTCTCACGGTGAACAGCGATGCATCCGCGTCGTCGGATCCGGACGGCACGATCGTCGACTACGCGTGGAACTGGGGTGACGGGGCCACCGGATCCGGTGTCACGTCCAACCACACCTACGCCGCCGGTGGCACCTACACCGTGACGCTGACGACGAAGGACAACAGCAACGCCACGACCAGCTCGACGAAGCAGGTCACGGTCACCGCGCCCAACCAGCCTCCGACGGCGGCGTTCACGTCGTCCTCGACCGGACTGGTGCTGAGTGTGGACGGCTCGACCTCGAGCGACCCGGACGGGACGATCGGCTCGTACGCGTGGAACTTCGGTGACGGAGGGACCGCGAGCGGGGCGACCGCGTCGCACACCTACGCGAGCGCAGGCACCTACACGGTCACGCTGACCGTCACCGACAACCAGTCGGCGACGGGCACGACGACCAAGCAGGTCACCGTGACTGCTGCGAACCAGCCTCCGACGGCGGCGTTCACGTCGTCCTCGGCGGGACTGGTGCTGAGTGTGGACGGCTCGACCTCGAGCGACCCGGACGGGACGATCGGCTCGTACGCGTGGAACTTCGGTGACGGAGGAACCGCGAGCGGGGCGACCGCGTCGCACACCTACGCGAGCGCAGGCACCTACACGGTCACGCTGACCGTCACCGACAACCAGTCGGCGACGGGCACGACGACCAAGCAGGTCACCGTGACCTCGGGTACCGCTGCCGTTCTCGGGGCCGACGCCTTCGGTCGGACCGTGGCGAACGGCTGGGGCACCGCGGACACCGGAGGCGCCTGGACCCTGAGCGGGACGGCGGCGAACTTCTCCGTCGGCAGCGGGGTCGGCTCCATCGCGGTCCCCGTCGGCATGACGCGCACCGCGCGCCTCGGTTCGGTCTCCTCCGCGGCGACCGACGTGCAGGCGTCGATCACCGTCGACAAGGCGGCAACCGGCGGCGGCCAGTACGTCGGGCTCATCGGTCGGCAGGTCGGGAGCACGGCGTTCTACGGCCGGGCGCTCATCAAGGCCGGCGGCGTGGTGCAGATCCAGATACTGGAGGGCGGTACGACGCTCAAGGCGGTGACCGTCGCCGGACTCACGTGGACTCCGGGAATGGTGATCAACGTGCGGATGACGACCGTGGGCAATGGCACCTCGACGACGCTGAACGCGAAGGCGTGGGACGCCTCCCAGCCGGAGCCGACGGCGTGGCAGGCGACGGCGACGAGCACGACGGCCGCCATGCAGGCCGCGGGAAGCGTCGGTGTCGTGGCTTACATCTCGGCGTCGGCGACGGACGCGACGACGACGGTGCGCTTCGACAACTTCAGCGCGAAGACCGCTCAGTAGTGCGCATCAGGATGGCGCGGAGTACGCGACAGGCGAAGGCCGTCACGGACTCCGCGCCATCCGGCGCGTATGGCCTCGGTCGAGCTGAGGAACTGTCGCCGGCCGCCCTGCAGAAGCACCTCCCAGGCCACGGGGATCGTCGAGCGGCGCCATGCCCGCACCGTCTCCGGCGGCAGATTCCTCGCCGCGAACAGCAGGCGATTGCGGATGTTGTAGTAGTAGTACGTCCCGGACTTGGCTGCTCCCGCGTGGGAACCGTCGGTTCCCTGCGTCCCGCCCTGGTCGTGCACGGCGCTCGCGTCCTCGACGAGAGCGAGCGAACCGCCGGCGTGGGCGATCCGCAGCGAGAGGTCCACGTCCTCCCAATACAGGAAGTACTCGTCGGCGAAGCCGCCGACCGCATCCCAGAGTCGATCCGTGATGAGCAGGCAGGCGCCGCTCAGCCACGGCACCCGTTCTCCGGGGACGGTCCCGCGGCGCGCGGCGGAGCGGATGCGTCCGTCGCGCAGGTACACGTCGGCGCCGACCGACCACGTCGATCCGTCGGATCGGCGCACGACCGGAGAGAGCAGCGTCATCGGCTCCGCGATCGAGCGCTCGACGAGCTTCTGGACGCTGGGCCGTTGGATCGTGGCGTCCGGGTTGAGAAGCAGGAACCGCCGGGCCCCGAGCTCTCGCGCCCGCGCAACGCCCGCGTTCATCCCGCCGCCGAACCCGAGGTTGTCGTCGGCCTCCACCACGTCCCACCCGAACGGTCGTGCCAGCGTCCGCAGCGCCGTGCGCTCGTCGTCGGTGGAGAAGTTGTCGACGACGACATAGGTCGCTTCCGGCACGTCCTCCGTCACTGCGGCGAGGGTCCGGGACAGCAGCTTCGAGGAACCGTAGTTCACTACGACGATCGCGAGGTCGTCCGATTGGCCCGGGAGGCCTGATCCTGTCATGATGACCATCGTGCACCACGTCGTGATCGCTGTGCTCACTTTCCGCAGGCCCGCCGACATCCGGGCCGTGCTTCCCGCGCTCTCACGCGAGATCGACAGCGCGAGCGCCTTGCCGTTCTCGGTGCGCATCCAGGTCGTCGACAACGACAAGGAGGCGAGCGCGCGCGAGGCGGTCTCCGAGGTCGCCGCGCAGTTGTCGGTTCCCGTCGACTATGCCGTCGAGTCCGTACCCGGCATCACGGCGGCGCGGAACCGGGCGCTGAGCGAGTCGGCCGACGACGACATCCTCATCTTCATCGACGACGACGAGCGTCCGGAGCCCGGCTGGCTGGCCGCACTGCTGACGACGAAGCAGCAGACCGGCGCTGAGGCCGTCGTCGGGCCGGTGCGCTCCACCTTCGAGGTCGAGCCGGACCCGTGGATCGAGGCGGGCGGATTCTTCGTCCGGCGCAGGCTCGAGACGGGCATCCCGGTCCAGGTGGCCGCGACCAACAACCTGCTGCTCGACCTCCGCTTCGTGCGGGCGAACGACATGCGCTTCGACCTCGAGTTCGGGATCACCGGCGGCAGCGACACCCAGTTCACGCGCGCGTTCGTGCAGGCGGGTGGTCGGATCCTCTGGTGCGCCGAGGCGATGGTCGTGGACGTCGTACCCGCCACGAGGGTCACGCGCCGGTGGGTGATGTTCCGCGCGTTCCGAAGCGGCAACAGCTGGTCCCTGACGTCGCTGAAGCTCGCGCGGACGCAGACCGACCGATACCGAGCGATCGCCGAGCTCCTGGCCTCGGGGGCCGCAAGGGTCGGCGCCGGCTGTGCGCGCGTGGTCCTCGGTATCGTCGCGGGATCCCTGCGGCACCGGGCGCAGGGTGCGCGGACCATCGCGCGGGGACTCGGCATGATCGCCGGTGCCCTGGGCTACCGCTACCAGGAGTACCGGCGCCGCTGAGGCACCCGTCGTGAGGCGCCCTGTCCCTGTCAGGCAGGCAGGCCGCGGAGCCGGCGCGCGTGGCGGTACGCGTCCACGTGCTCCTCGCCGACGGTGACCCAGTCTCGAGCGGAGAGGTCCGGTTGCCCACAGGGCGGATCCGCCTGCAGCTCCTCGAGAGTCCGTTCGAGCGTCTCGGTGGTGAGCGGCCCGCTGTAGCGCCGCACCCACGCCTCGCCGACCTCGGCCGCAAGCGCCCCGTTCACGTCGTTGTCCGGGATGAGCACCGGGCGGTCGAGCGAGAGCGCCGCGAGCGTCCCTCCGGAGTTGTGCATCTCGCGGTAGGGCAGCACGACGAGCTGTGCCGACGTCGCGATGGCGACGAGCTCGTCGTCGGTCAGGAAGCCGAAGCTGAGCGCGATCCGGTCGTCGCCGGACGCGACCGCTGCGATCTCCTCGGCGAGCTCGGGACTGGACGGCCGGCCGCCGACCTGCAGCGAGGCGTCCGGGGGCAACCCGCGGAACGCGTCGACCAAGCCGCGCACGTTCTTGTACGGACGGATCAGGCCGAAGTAGCCGAGCCTCCCCGGTACCGGTGAGCGGCGCGGCACCCCGTCGAACCAGTCCCGGTAATGTCCGTGCAAGATCGTGATCGCCTCGGCGCCGTCGGGGAGCGGGGTCTGCGGGTTGAGGACGATGCGTACGGTCGTGAGCCGGGCGAACCCCCGGAGGAGGAATCGCCGCCACCGGCCGATGCCGTCGTGCAGCCCCAGGTTGTGGACCGTCCTCACCACCGGTGTCCGGAGCAGGCTCAGCCTGAGCAGCAGCAGGGCCGTGAGCAGCTGCCGGGCAAGCGCGCGGGAGGGCGTACGGCCCTCCAGCAGGATCTCGGGCCAGTGGATGTGGAACACGTCGTATCGACCCAGGAGAGCGGTGCGCCACGAGAACGTCAGCAGTTCCGCGTCCGGCTGCGCCCGGATCGCCCGGGCCAGCATGATGATGTAAGGGTTGGTGGTCGCGCGAGGTTCGGGGAACGACTGCAGGACGACGATCCGTCTACTGGTCATGAGGACACCGCCTTCGTGTCGTCGCGGGCGCGTTCCAGAAGGGTCATCCCGATGACGGGGATCAGCAGCGTCGCCGACCCGTACCACGGGCTGAAGAAAAGGGACCACAGGGTCGCGATCGCCAAGTAGATCGGGAGCGCTCTCGCACTCCGTCCAGCCACGCTGTGCCCGAGACCGCGCAGCGTGTACCAGAGCAGGGCGATCCACAGCGCCAGACCGGCCACGCCGTGATTCGCCCACAGGTCACCGAAGACCGAATGCAACTCGAAACCGGTCCCGAACATGAAGTTGTCGACGTAACCGTTGTTCGGGTCGTAGTTGATGGACTGCATGCCCTGCTTGGCGACGAGCAGCTGCGAGGAATCCACGTACGTCCCCGACCCGAATCCGAAGGGGTAGTGCTGCATGAGGGATGCCGTTGCGGCCAGCTCCGGCCTGCCGCCGAGGATCAGCGATCCGGAGGTGTTGATCTGCGCGATCGTCCGCTGCTGAGTGGCCTCGCCGAGTGCGCCGTCGACGATGAGCAACTGGCCGACGTTGTAGGCGACGGCGGAGAGGAGGAGCAATCCGAGGAGCACGCGTACGGTCGATCCGCGCCGGGTGTGCGACGTCGGTCGCATCTGCCAGATGACGAGCACGGTCGTCAGCACCAGGACGGCGAGACCGCTTCGCGCATCGCTGACCATCGACAGCGCCGACAGCACGACGAGCGTCGCGAGCTCCAGACCGCGGCTTCTGCGCGCCATCGCGATGCTCAATGCGATGACGGTGACCGGGACGGCGAACGCGAACTTCCAGGGATTGCCTCCGGCGAGGAGCCCGTGCGGGTCGACCCCCAGCAGCACGCCAATCCCGTAGAACAGGCCGACGCTCCACAACGGCATCAACGTGCGTGCCCACAGCACGACGCCGATGACGAGCATGGTGCCGACGAGGACGATCGTCTTCTGCAGGGCGAGTCCGTAGCCGACGTGCCCGGTTCCGTTCGCCAGCGCCGTCAGCAGGTAGCCGTTCAGGGCTGCCGCCCCGCCGAGGACCATGAGCAGGACTCCGCCGCGGAAACGGGGAGGACGGAGAGCCACACGGGCAGCAGCAGCACGGCGACGATGTAGCCGGCGGTGAGGCCCTGCGGGAGCTGGATCCGTGCGCCGATGATCACGAGCGAGACGGCGGCGACGACACGGGAGATGGTCTGCATCGCGGTCGGACGCGCGTTCACCGTCGTGCTCAGCGAGGCGCGGTCGATCCCGGACCCTGCGGTGAGGCGGAGCGGCGAGGGGTCGGCCACGGCCATCTGCGCATCCTTTCGGCTGATGATGAGATTATCTCATGTACCGTCGGCGCCGCCCTAGTCCCCCATAGGGGTCAACGTCGGCTCCTGCGCCTCCGCCTCCCGCGCGAGAGCCCGGCGACGCGCCAGGTCGCGGCGGACGTACCAGAGGTTCGGGATGACCTGGCAGAGCAGCACCGCTACGGCCGAGCCGATGATCGGGCCGCCGGCACCGAGCGCAAGCGTGAGCCACCAGGAGATGCCGAGGTTGATGGGCACCATGATGACGATCGGGAGCACCTGGAAGGTGAGCCCGCGCTGGTCCGTCATGTACATCCCGATCGGGTACTTCGCAGCCTGTACGACGACGAACGCGATGTAGCCGCCGACCAGCCAGCCGTCGAGCTGCAGCTTGCCGTCGGAGACGAATCCGGCCACCCAGGGCAGTAGCGCGGCCAGCACCAGCGCGGTCGCGAGGCCGCCGCCGGCGAAGGCGAGGGTCGCGCGCCACGGCGTCTCCACCCGCTCGGCCGATCTGGCTCGCGCGAAGACCGGCCAGAGCGCGACGCCCGCCGCGGCGATCGTCTGGAGGATGAGCCCGAACAGCTGCGTCGCGAGGTTGTACTGGGCGAGTTCGGTCCCCGTGGTGAGATGGCTGAGCAGCAGGCGGTCGGTCTGCATCGCGATCGGCAGCGCCAGCATCTGCGCGAGCATCGGCCAGGCCAGGCCGAAGGCGGCGACGTTGCGGACGCTCCGCACCCGCGGGATGTCGCGGATCGCGTGGCCGACCTGCGGCTTGAGCAGACGGCTCGCGAAGGACAGGCACAGCACCGAGACCAGGGCGGCCGCGATGTACGAGAACACAGCGAGGTAGTCGCCCGACGGCAGCGCGAACAGCGCCACTGCGCCCACCGCGAGGAACATGAACGGCGCGACCACGAACTGGGTCGCGACCTGCAGCGTCGTCCTCTCCAGCCCGACGAGGATCCGCTGCCCGACGGTCAACGGCAGGGCGAGCCCGAAGATGCCGAGGCAGAGGAACGCGGCCAGGTCGCCGGCCCCGGGTGTCAGGCCCGCGCCGAGCAGAGTGGGCCACCAGCCGAGCAGCGTTATGCCGAGCGCCACGAGGAGGATCACCGTGCCCGCCCCGATCAGGATGCGGAACGCCGTCGTCACCGCGCGGCGGACGTACGGATCGTGCTTCGGGTCCCCGGAGCCGGCGATCGCGTTGATGACGACCGCGGCCATCCCGAGGTCGGCGAACGGCAGCAGCGTCGACAGCGTGGAGAGGAGCCCGTACTGGGCGTACGCGTCGGTTCCGAAGTGGCTGATGATCAATCGGCTGGTGAAGATGCCGAGGATGCCGGACGCGCCCATGACGAGCACCTTGATGAGGGCGGTCGACGAGACGGCGCGCAGCGCGCCCCTCTTGGCGCTCATGCCGTCGCCACGCTTTCGTGCGGGGCGGTGCGGCGGCCGAACAGCCAGTCGTCGGCGGCGCGACGGCCGTCGGTGGCGGGGAGCGCCGCCAGCAGGTCCCCGGGCGTGCGCCCGTCGCCGAGCGCGTCGGCAACGGCCGCCGCCAGCGTCGCGGCGTCGGCGTCGGCCGGGATGACGTAGTGGCCCTCGTCGGTGAGCCAGTCGGCGAGCCCCGTCTCGGAGGTCGTCACCACGACGCATCCCGCCGCCAGGCCCTCGACGATGGGGAGGCCGACCTGCTCACGCCAGCGCGGCCGGCGCTGCGAGGGCAGCACCAGGACCTTCGAGGTGGCCAGCGCATCCCAGATCGCGTCGCGCGGGGGGTCCACGAGGAGGTCGATGGACGGGTCGGCATCGGCGGAGGCCCGGGCGCGCGACTCCAGAGGGCCCTTGCCGATGAGCAACAGGCCGGCCTGTGGCCGGCGTTCCCGGACCAGCGGCCACGCGTCGAGCAGCAGGGGCAGCCCCTTGCGCTCGTCGAAAGCGCCGAGGAAGACCACGGACGGCGTCCGGACACCGGCGTTCGCCGGGTGGGCGGCCGCGGGCAGGGCGGGGATGGTCGCCGTGGCCGCGCGGCCCGCTCCGTACGTCCGCCGGTACAGCTCGCGGGACGCGTCGGTGCCGAAGGCCAGCCGGTCGAGGTTCGCGTACACGAAGCGTGCGAGGAGGAGCCGGAGCCGCCGACCGATCC
Source organism: Leifsonia poae (assembly GCF_050632865.1). Taxonomy (GTDB): domain Bacteria; phylum Actinomycetota; class Actinomycetes; order Actinomycetales; family Microbacteriaceae; genus Leifsonia; species Leifsonia poae_B. Next base: position 1,246,460 of record NZ_JBODSA010000003.1, read on the forward strand.
GTCCTTTGATCGAGGCGGCTGGAGGCGGGAACAGGTTCTCGATGGCATACGAGACGACACGCGTGCGCCGGCGCCGGAGCGAGCCTCCGATCCGGACCGCCGCGATGGCAAGGGCAGACCTCACGGACGCGGAGATCATCAGCGGCTCGTTGACCTCCAGAGTGTCGACGTGGGAGCGCGCCAGCAGAAACGCTGCGCCGAGGTTGCCGGCTCGGACGATGTCGAGACCCCGTTCGAGTCCGGGGTCGTAGTCGTAGCGCGTGTCTCGGTACACGATGCTGGCCGGGGAGAATTCGTGGGCCCGCTCCAGGTGCGCGGTGCGGACCATGTCGTAGAGGCGCACCGATCGGTGCCGCAGTCGCCGTGGGCCCATCGTCACTCGCGTCCGGAGGCGACCGCATTCTGTCGGGCCTCGTTGCGCTTCCGGTCGAACAGCGAGGTGATGGCTCCGGAGGAGGCGCGGTCGCGAGGGCTTTCGGGCTCGCCGACGAACGCCTCATCCGGCGCAGGCTCGGCCGCGCCCGGCACGATCGGGGGCGCCACGCGCCGCGACGGCGCCGGTGCGCGACGGGCCGGGGCTGCCGACGCGACGTAGCCGTGGTACGGGTTGCGCGCGGCCGGCGGCATGAAGTTCAGCACCGCGCCCTGGATGGGCGCGTTGACGCCCTGCAGGGACTCGATGGCGAGCCGCAGGTCGTGGCGGGTGGTGCCGTTGTGGCGGACGGTGACCAGGGTGCCGTCGGTGAGTCGCGCGAGCGGGAGGGTGTCGGTGACGGCCAGCAGCGGCACGGAGTCGAACACGACGAAGTCGTAGTGCTCGCGCATCGTGGCGACGAGGTCGGCGAAGGCGGCCGAGCTGAGCAACTGGCTCGGGTTCGGCGGCATCGTCCCCGCGGCGAGTACGTCCAGGTTCGGCACACCCCACTCCTGGACGGCATCCTCCAAAGTGGACCGGCCGACCAGCACCGTCGTGAGCCCGACCGAGCCCTCGATCTGGCAGTAGCTGGCGATGGAGGGTCGGCGCAGGTCGGCGTCGACGAGCAGCACGCGCTGTTCCCGCTCGGCCATGGCCAGTGCCAGGTTGATCGCGACCGTGCTCTTTCCGTCGTCGACGGACGGGGAGGTGACGACGACCACGCGCATGGGTTTGTCCAGGTCAGCGAACTCGAGGTTGGAGACCAGCCCGCGGTAGGCCTCCGCCTCGGCGGAGCCGGGCGCGGCGAGCACCGCGAGGGGTCGGCGCGGCGGCGTCCGCGCGGGATGCGGCCCAGGATGGGGATCTCGGCGATGCGCTGCACGTCTTCACCCGAACGGATGCGGGTGTCCAGCAGTTCGCGCAGGATCGCGTAGGTGAGCCCCGCGATTAGGCCGATCGCCACGCCGATCAGCACGTCGAGCGTGCGATTCGGGGAGATTGGCGTGCTCGGCAGCGTGGCGGCCGCGATCACCGAAGACGTCACCGTGGCCTTGCCGTCCTTGTCCTTCGGCGCGATGCCGGCGATGGCCTTCCCGAGCGAGCCCGTGACCGCCGAGGCGATCCGCTGCGCCTGCTGGGGGTTCGGGTCCTGAGCCGAGATGTCGATGATGACGGTGTTCACCGGCGACTCCGCGGTGATCTTCGCGGCGAAGCTTTGCAGCGTGCCGGAGTATCCGAGGTCCTCCATGGCGGGCTGCAGCACGCTCGCCGTCGGAACGAGGGCGGTATACGACTGCACGACGTTCTGGGCGAAGGTCCCGCCCTGCAGCAGTTCGGTCGTGCTGTCACCTTGATTCGTGGAGATGAAGACGCTCGAGGTCGAGCGGTAGATCGGCGTCGTCTGGGACGCGACCACGAATCCCAGCGCGCCCCCGGCGAGGATGAGAGCGACGATGGTGATCCAGCGCTTGCGAATGGCGCTGAGGTATTGGTGTAGGTCCACGGTCGGTGGTCCTCTCGGTCGGGTACGTTAAAAGCTAGGCCACCTACCATCAGTGAGTAAAGCTCAGGTTACACCCCGACCGGGGGTCACGAGAGGTCAGCTGGCGTCGATCAGCGCCGTCACAGCAGCGTCATAGGCGCCTCGCGAATGCCGCTCGGCGGCTTCCCGGCTCGCATCGATCGCCGCCTCGCGGAGCGCCGGCCAGTCGGCGGCCATCCGCTCGACCGCGTCGGCGATCGCTGCGGCGTCTCCCGGCTGCACGAACTGCGCCGACGCGTAGCCCGCTGCCGCCTCACGGAGGCCGGACGTGTCCGACACGATCAGCGGACGTCGGCTCAGCACGGCCTCGACCGCGGTGTTACCGAACGGCTCGTCCGCCCGGGAGGGGACGATCGCGATGTCGGCGGCCGCCAGCTCGTCCCACACCGAGGGACGGAAGCCGGCGAAGTGGACGCGGTCGGCGATCTCGGCCTGCTCCACCTGGTTCAGCAGCTGCTCGCGGAACCACTCGTAGCCCGGGAACACGTCGCCGACGACCTCCAGCGTCGCGGCAACGCCGCGGCGGGCGAGCAGCCCGACCGCCTCGACGGCCACATCCACGCCTTTGCGCTCCGACAGGCGGCCCACGTAGATCAACCGGACGGGTCCGTCCAGGTCCGCCCTCGGATCGGTCGGAGCCGGAGGGGCGTCCACGGCGTTCAGGATGACCTGCGTGCGCTCGCGGAGACCGGGATACGGCTCGGACAGCACGTCCGCGCTGAAGCGGCTGTTCGCCGCGATCGAGTGGGCGAGCAGCAGCGGCGTCGACAGGGCGCGCTTGGTCAGCGCCCCGGCCGAACCCTCCGCCTCGTGCACGTGGGTCACCGTCCGGCGGCCGGTGAGCCGGGCGGCGAGCAACCAGATGGGCACGGTCACGGTGCTGACGTAGACGGTCCCGACCCCGTTGCGCAGGATGGTCCGGATCGCGCGGACGAGCGCGACCGGCGCCTCGACGGCCAGCCGCAGGAGGCCGCGCGGCGACAGCAGGCTCTTGCGAAGCACGGGGACGGGGACGATCTCGGCGCGCGCCCCGCGAGCACGGCACTCGGCCAGCAGCGGGCCGTCCTGCGGCAGCACGACGAGCACGCGATGGTCCGCGGTCAACGCCGAGACGGTCTCGAGCATGACGCGGTCGGAGCCGTACAGTTCGGCGCTGGGATGGGCGATCAGGACGGATCCGCGCGTCGGGCTCATCCGGTCTCCTCAGCGAGCCGGTGTCGGAGCGGCTCGTACCGTTAGCATAATGAGAATTCGTCGACGCGATCGGATCGGAGACCCATGCCCGTCATCCTCCTGGTGTGCACGGCCAACATCTGCCGGTCGCCGCTGGCCGCCGGACTCCTGGACGCGGCCCTGCGTCCGCAGCACGACTCGTCTCTCCAGGTGCTGAGCGCCGGAACCACTGCCGTGGAGGGCGCGCCGATCTGCCCGACGTCGATGCACCAGCTGAGGGCGCGCCACGGCGAGCCGCTGGTGGCCGACGCGTCCCGGCGGGGACGGCTGACTGTCGACCTTCTCGACGAGGCCGACCTCGTGCTGACCGCCGATCGGCACCAGCGCTCGTTCATCGCGCAGCTGTCGCCCGCGGCGCGCTCCCGCACGTTCACGCTGCGGGAGGCGGCCTACCTGGCGTCCGCGTGGCCGGCGCCGGCGGCCGAAGCAGCGGAGCTCACCGACCTGGTGCAGGCACTCAATGGGCTGCGGGGCCGGGTGCCGCTCCCGGGAAGCGGCCGGCGTGGACTCCTCACGTCACGACGCACCGGGATCGACATCCACGACGGTCACGCGGCCTCTCCTCGGCACCACGCCGAGACGCTGCAAGAGGTCAGCGCGGCCACGGAAGCGCTCGCCGCCTTCCTGCGGAAGGCCGCCGCGGTGGCGTGAACCGGCCCGCACGCCGACAACGAGAAGGCCCCTCCCCGCGGTGCGGAGAGGGGCCTTCTGGTGTTCAGCTCGAGGATGTCACCAGGAGCCGAGGTGCAGCGTGCCGGCCGGCTGGCCGATGAGACCCGCCACGGCCGAAGGCAGCGGCTTGGCCGTCGACGCCACCTGCGCAAGGCCGGAGCTCGTCAGCGTGAGGCCGGACGAGAGCATCCCGCTGCCGGTGACGGACTTGGAAGCGCTGTCCTGACCGGTCGCCGCGGCGAAGGCCTCGGCGGTCGCGTAACCCTTCGTCGCGCTGGTGGTCTGCATCCACACGATGTCGATCGACGGCTTGCCGGCGACCGTGCGCTGGTACAGGTTGCCGTTGATCGCGAGACGCATGTCGTTACCCGACAGCTTCTCGGCCAGGTCCTCGACCGTCAGCTGGGCGATGCCCTTCGCGTCGGCCAGGACGTTGTTCGACACCGACACGTTCTGCAGGATCCACGACAGCGTCGGGTCCGGCGCAGGGCGCCTCGGGTCATGACCGGGAACGGAGAGATCCGTCTGACGCCGCGCGTCCTGCATGAGCGAGATATTGCGGCTGTTGCGGACGGACGTGTTGTTCCAGATCGCGCTGTCCGACGTGTCGAAGAGACGGATGCCGAAACCGGTGTTGTCGCGGGACACGTTGTTCGCGATCGTCACGTGGGCCGAGAGCTCCGCCTCGACGCCATCGCCACCGTTGGACACGAAATCGTTGCCCGTCACGGCCGCGTCGTAGACCGACTCGTCCAGCCAGAGCCCCGTCGTCGCGTTCCGAAGGAAGGCGCTGTCGGTGATGGAGATGCCGCGGCTGCGGGTGATCTTGAAGCCGCCGGAGACCGGCTCCTTCTTGAAGTGCTCGCTGTTGTTGTCCGCGACGAGGAGGTTCGAGGCCTTCAGCCCGTACGCCTCGTTCCCGCCGGCGCCGAGCATCCCGTTGCGGGCGATCGTCAGGTGACGCAGCGTGGCGTTGGCATGCACGTAGAGACCGACGGTCGCGTTGTCGACGATGGCGAGGTTCTCCAGGGTGACTCCGTCGACCGCGGTGACCGCGCCCATCTGCTTCGCCGAGGTGGCGTAGCGCTCGAATCCGATGCCGCGGACGGTCGTGCCCACGCTCTGGACCACCATGGCCTGCTGCAGCGTGCTGACACGCACGGAGTGACCGCTGGGGTTGGAGCCGAGCACGAGCTGATGAGCGCCCTTGTCGACGTAGAAGGTGCCTGCGGTCACGGCAGACCGCGAGTTCACCTGACGCTGCGACACGCCATCGATGAAGACCTGGTCGGGCGTCGCCGCCATCGGGTAGGCCGGGTCGATGTAGCGCGCTGCGTCGCTCAGACCGCCGTTGAACGACGGGCTGTTGTCGAAGGCGTACGAGTAGCCGCCGGAGACCCAGGTCGAGCCGGACCCGCTCCATCCGCCCCACGCCTGGCTGCCGTCGAACCAGACGGCCTCACCGGGATAGGACTGGATGGTCAGCTTCTTGCTCGAAGGCACGCTGACCGACTCGTGGTACGTTCCGCCGCGGAGCACGACGGTACCGCCGGTCGGTGCGGCGCTCACCGCAGCCTGGGCGGAAGCGTAGGGCTTCGCCTGCGTTCCGTTGCCGCCCGCGGCCGCACCGGCGGCAGCGAACACGGCGCCGGCCGGGACCGCGTAGCCGGTCGAGCCGATCGCTGCGGAGCCGACGCTGTGACGCGCACCGGACGTGGAGACGCCGTTCGACGCCGACTGCGAGGTGTCGGGGGTCGACGGGCTCGACGGCGCGGTGGGCTGCGTCGTCGGCGTAGTCGTCGGGGCCGGCGTCGGAGTCGTCGTGGGAGTGCTCGGCGTGGTCGTCGGCGTGGCGGTCGGAGTCTTCGTGGGAACCGGGACGCTCGGAGTCGTGACGGCCCCTGCACCGGTGGCGACGAAGTCGTCGACCTTCACGGTCGCCGCGGTGGACGACTGCGAGAGGTAGCTCCAGACCGCCAGCGAGCCGGAGCTCAGGCGCTTGGAGCTGGAGTCCGTGCCGGACGCCTGCCAGGCGCCCGCGGTGCCGCCGGCGGGGGTGACCCGAGCCTTGAGGGCGACCGGCGACGAGCCGGTGACCGAGAACTCGAGCGTGTATGCGGTTCCCGCCGTGATGCCGGACGCGATCGTCTTCTGGGACGCGATCTGGGTCGTGGTCGATCCGTCGATGCGCCGCACCTGGAGCGTCATGGTCTTGGAAGGAGTGAAGCGGATCACGGCCTCGTACCGGCTGGTGCCGGAGATCCGCGCCTGCAGCGCGGCATAGATGCCGGAGCCCTTCGTGGGCAGGGTGGGCACAGCGAACTTCGCCGACGCGGTCACGTCGGACGCCGAAACGGAGCGGAGCACCGAGCTCGCGCCGGTGCCCGGCTTCCTCAGCGTGAACACGCCGGTGCCCGACGCGACGGAGGTCGCGGCGGCGTTGGTGTTCGTGTAGGCGCCGCCCGGGGTGGCGGTGCCGAAACCGGAGCCGACCGTTCGGGTGAACGAGTCGGAGACCAGCGGAGCCGGTGCGGCGACAGCGCCTGCCACGCCGACGCCCACGGGGACGGCGAGCGCAGCGGTCAGCGCGGTGGCGAGAGCCACCGTGCGGGCGCGGGGCCTTCTGGTCTTGGTTTTCGATGTGCTGGTGGCGGCGTGCCGACCGTGGTTTGAAGTGAAATCGCGGGGGTTTTTGCTCGTCATAAGCGGGTTGTATTTCCCGCCGCCTCGGGTAGGGGTGGCAGCCGGATCTGGCGGAGAGGGGGTCCGAGGGCGGCGCTGTAGGAAGTATTCACCACTGCAACGCCGTTGTCGAATTGTTATACAGCGTGTCCCTCAGGCTTCGACGACTCCCGCTACACCCTCCGGAAGCGTGTTATCACTTCCTCGTCTACCCCTGACACCCGCGGTACTGTGCCCCGAAATGAGGTGAACCGCCAGTTCTGTATACCCCCGCGCCACAACGTCCCAATCGTACCGTTCAAGCGCCCTCTCCTGCAGCGCGCTCCCAGAAGACTTTGTGGTTTCGGGGCTTGTCTCAGCCCCTTCGAGGTGCATTTTCGCCTCTTCCGGGTCGCCGAAGTAGCGCGCATCCGGTCCCGCGACCTCGCGATTGAAGTCGACGTCGTACGCGATCACCGCCGTGGCGGCGCCCATCGCTCGGAGGAGCGACGGGTTGGTCCCGCCGACCGAGTGGCCGTGGACGTAGGTGAGGGCGTTGGCGTAGAGCTGGTCGAGCAGATCCTGGTCCCAGACGCCGCCGAGCAGCCGGATCCGGTCGTCGGAGTCCGCGAGGTCGGTGATCCGCTGCGAGTACTCCACCGCGTAGGGAGCCGATCCGACCACGACCAGCGGGAGTTTCGCGGCACTGCGGCGGTAGCCCTCGACGATGACATCGACGTGGTTCTCCGGCTCGAAGCGGGCGACGACCAGGTGGTAGCCGCCCGGTTCGAGGCCCAGCTCCGCCAGGCCGGCGGATGGCCGCGCCTCGATCGCCTTCGACCCGTAGGTCAGCAGCCGCGTGTCCACACCGAACTCCTCGGTGTAGTAGTCGGCGATCCCCTGGGCGTCCGCGATCAGCGCGTCCGCCCAGCGCACCGACAGCGACTCGGCGACCCGGTAGTACTTGCGGCCGACGCGTCCCCACTTGCCGCGCTTCCACTCCAGGCCGTCGACGTGCACGGCGACCGGCACGCGCGCGATGCGCAGGGCGGGCAGGAAGGGGGAGTTGGCGGCGTTGAACACGAAGGCGGCGTCGTACCGGCGGCGCAGCACCGCGTGCAGCACGGACAGGCCGGTGTGGCTCAGGGTCTCGAGGGTCTTGGACCGTAGCGCGGGCAGGTGCACGAGTTTCATCCCGGCGTATTCCGCCGGCCTCGGCGAGCCCTTCTTCGTGCGGCAGTACACCGTCACCTCGGCGCCGTCCGCGGCCATCCGCCGACCGATCTCGTCGACCGCGGTCTCGAAGCCGCCGTACGCGGCCGGGACACCGCGCGTGCCGATCATCGCTATGCGCAGCGGCCGGTCGTCCTGCCCACCGCGCATCAGTACGCCCCCACGGGATGCGTCAGCACCTTGACCGTGCGCCACATGATCACGAGGTCGCCGGTGAGCGACCAGTTCTCCACGTAGTAGAGGTCGAGCCGGACGCTCTCCTCCCACGAGAGGTCGGAGCGGCCGTTCACCTGCCACATGCCCGTGAGGCCCGGCTTGATGTACAGGCGGCGGTGGACGTGGTTCTCGTACCCCTCCACCTCGGACGGCAGCGGCGGGCGCGGGCCGACGAGGCTCATGTCGCCGAGGAAGACGTTGACGAGCTGGGGGAGCTCATCCAGCGAGAACTTGCGGAGCACGCGGCCGACGTGCGTGACCCGCGGGTCGTGCTTCATCTTGAACAGCAGCCCCTGGCCCTCGTTGGTGGCCTGCAGCGCGGCGAGGCGCGCCTCTGCATCCACCACCATCGAGCGGAACTTGTACATCTTGAAGCGCTCGCCGTTCCGCCCCACGCGCTCCTGGGCGAAGATCACCGGGCCGCCGTCGTCCATCTTCACAGCGATCGCCACGGCGAGGAAGAGAGGAGAGAGCAGCACCAGGGCGAGGCCGGAGGCGAAGAAGTCGAACGCCCGCTTGAGCACGTGCTTGCCGCCCTCGAACTGCGGGATCTCCACGTGGATGAGCGGCAGGCCCTCTACCGGGCGGAAGTGGATGCGCGGGCCGGCCACGTCGGTCAGCGGCGAGGCGAGCACGAGCTCGGTCGCCGTCCCTTCGAGCTGCCAGGCCAGCCTCCGGACGAAGTCGCCCGAGCTGAGGGCGCGGCCGGCCACGATCACCGTGTCCGCGCCCAGCCGCGCCGCAGCGTCAGCGACCCCCGACAGGTCGGAGACGATCGGGACCTCGCGCTCGGGGCTCGCGATGCGTCGCTTGAGCTCCGCATCCTTCTTCGCGCCCTTGCGCTTTCCGGTGTCGAGAGCGGCACCCACGACGTTGTAGGCCGCTCCCGACTTCTGGTGGATCTGCCGGACGACGTAGTCGACGTCGCTGAAGCGCCCCACGACGAGCGCTCGAGACAGGTAGTGGTCGAAGGTGCGCTGCCGGATCAGCCAGTGGCGCCACAGCCAGCGCGAGAACAGCACGCCGGCCATCCCGGCCGGGAGCGCGACGATGAAGTAGCCGCGGGCGATGTCGACCTTCGTGACGAGGAAGAGGATGGCGAGCAGCCCGAACGTGATGGCGGTGGCCGAGACGACCCGGCGGTATTCGGAGACGCCGACGCCGACGACGCGCGCATCACGGGTGTGGTAGATCGACAGGGTGAAAAGCCAGGTCGCGGCGATGATCATCGACAGGTAGAGGTAGTCGAGGCGGAAGCCCGAGGACGCCGCGGCGGACGCCTCGTCGAAGCCGAAGCGGACGAAGATCGCGCCGACTGTCGTGGCGAGGATGATCGCCGTGTCCGTCGCGAGCAGCCGATACCGATAGAGCTTGGCCCAGGTGCGCTCGGAGCTGATCGCGGGGAGCGCGGCGGGGGCGACCGGGGCCGTGAGGCGGGGGCGGACGACGGTCATGCCGCTGCCCCCGTCCCGACGGAGTCGACCAGGAAGCCGGCGGCGGCTGGGGGAAACCGTGGTCTCGAACGGCTTCACCGCCGCCGGCTCCGTTCGTGGGGCGGCCGTCGTGGATCCGCGCGCGCCGAGTGCCCCCGGTCGGATGGGGTTGAGTGCGGGAAGCACTCGGCGCGGCGGAATCGGGTACACGTCTGGTCACCTACGGGTCGGGTTGGTGTGCATTTCGGGTGGTGTGGATCGGTGCCGTTCCAGTACCGTAAAGTGACTGTTCCTCACTGATTCACAAAAGTGAGAATACATCGTTTTCCCAGTTTCCCGACACCCGCTTTTGGGGGGTGAGCGATGCTCATTTTTGCACCGAGGGGTGTCGGAACGCTGTCGGAGGCCAGGCCTATGCTGGCGATATGTGCGGCAGGTTCGCGATGGACGACAAGGTCAACGCCGAGATCACCGAGTTCGTGGAGGCGACAGGACGTCGACCCGACGAGTGGACGGCCGACTGGGAGGCCGACTACAACATCGCGCCGACGGATGACATCCCCGTCCTCATCGACTCGGCGAAGACCCGCGAGCTGCGCTTCGAGCGCGCGCACTGGTCGCTCGTCCCCTCGTGGTCGGACACGCTGAAGCTCAAGTTCCCGACCTTCAACGCCCGGGCGGAGGAGATCGCCGACAAGTCCACCTGGCGTAAGCCCGTCCAGTCCCACCGCGCGATCGTCCTCGCCCGCGGGTACTACGAATGGCAGGGGCCGAAGGGCAGCAAGACGCCGTTCTTCATCCGCTACCCGGAGGACCGTCTGATGGGCTTCGCCGGTCTCTACTCGTGGTGGCGCGACAAGAGCAAGGCGGAGGACGACCCGGACCGCTGGGTGCTGACGGCCACCATCCTGACGTCGGATGCGGTGCAGACCCTGGCGGACATCCACGACCGCAACCCGGTGATCCTGCCCGAGGAGATGTGGCAGCACTGGATCGACCCCTCGATCGTCGGCGACCAGGCGCTCGTCGACGAGGCGGTGCGGGCTGGCGTGGCCGAGGCGTCGACGCTGCGATTCGATCAGGTGAGGCCGTTCAAGACCAGCGACGACGGGCCGCAGCTGATCGAGCCGGTCGCGCTGACCTAGCGGGTCAGCTCGATGATGACGCTCCGGTGCGTGTCGATCACGCGTCCGGTCTCGCCGAAGCCGATCGCGCGGAGCTGGTCGAGCCCCCACTCGTCCTGCTGTCCGGTCTCGAGGTCGACATTCTCGATCACCCAGACGCGCTCGATTCCGTCGAACCGGCCGCGGTCGGCGGCCTGCCCCACCGAGTACGCGGTGTCGCCCCACCAGTCGTTGCGGTAGTAGGGGCTTCGGAGGGTCGGGTCCTTCAGCCCGGCGAATCCCGCGGGGTACGTGCGCATCGCGAGGCGCGGGCGCTGGGACGGCTTGGCGGACTGGTCGTAGACGACCGCGTCCCCCGGCCCCGCGTTGGCCGCCATCACCGCGCTGACCTCGGCCCAGTCGCTGTCGTTCTTGGCGTACGGCCCCCGCTGCAGCACGTAGACCGGCGCGCACAGCGCGACGAAGACGACGGTCGCGCCTGCCGTCGCCGCGACGGTCCTCCGCGGATCGCTCCCGAGCATCCGGCCCAGCACCAGGATGCCCTCGGTCACCAGGAGCGCGGCCGCGGGGGCGGCGAAGGTCGAGTAGCGGCCGGTGTACATCGGGTAGGCCAGGTTCACCAGCAGCATCAGGCCCGTAGGCAGGAACAGCCAGGACGCTGCGACGAGCCGGGTGGACGCGGCGCGCGGGCCGGCAGGGATGAGCCGTGTTGCGCGCAGCCGCCAGGAGCGCCAGGCGGGCCACAGACCGATGGCGATGAGAGCCCAGGCGGCGACGGCGACCCAGGGCATCCCGAACCAGAGGAAGTAGTACCAGATGGACGGGTCGTCGGGAGACGAGTTCAGGTACGCGATCTGGTCGCGCTCGAGGTAGGCGACGGTGGCGAGCGGAAGGAGGGAGACGACGCACCCGGCGGCGCAGATCGCCCAGGTCCGCAGGGTCGAGCGGGAGGCGCGGGTCGCCAGCAGGACGACCCCGTGTGCGACCAGCAGCGTGATCACATAGAGGAAGAGGTACGAGGAGACCGCCATTCCGACGGCGTACAGCGCCCAGGCGGCGCGGCGGGTCGCGGGTGGGACGCGCCGGCCGCCGCCGTCGATGAGCCAGAGCAGCAGGAGCGTGAGCCACGCGGCGGCCGCCGCGGTGAAGGCGTAGGAGCGGGCCTCCTCGCCGGCGTACGTGAGGCGGGGGAGGACGCACGCGACGATCCCGGCGATGACGGCCGCCCGTGCGCCGCCGCGACGACCGGCGAGCAGGGTGACCGCAGCGACCGCGGCGCCCACCGCGAGGGCGCTCGGCAGGCGCAGGGCGAACGGGCTCTCGCCCGCGAGGCGGATCCAGCCGTGCATCAGGAGGTAGTAGAGGCCGTGGACGGCGTCGACGTGCGAGAGCATCCCGAACAGGCTGCCGACCGGCCGCTTCGCGGACAGCAGCGTCGCCGCCTCGTCGCCCCAGAGCGACGGCACCCAGCTGAAGGCCGCGCACAACGCGGTCGCGATGAGACCGAACGAGACCGCGATCGTCCATGGCCGTACGGCGCGCAGCGCCTGGCCTGCCCGGATGTCCGGCTCGACGAGAACGGTCATATCACCAGCTTTTAGGCGTCGGACGGGAACACCATAGAGACAACCAGACAACCCTGGGCGACGCGTGGGCGAGCACTACGGAAACTCACACGCGTCACGATCCGGGATCCGCGACGTCGGTATGGATGTGACCACCACCTCCCCCTCCTCCGCCCTTCCCCTGCGCCGCCTTCGTGAGGCGACGGCCGAGACGCTGGCGCTGACGGCGGCGGCTGCGGCCTTCGTTCCCGCGGGCGTCGTCGCGCTCATCGTGTTCCTGACCGGCGATCACCAGCTAGCCATCGCCTACGTCGGCATGTTCGCTGCGATCGCCGCCGGCATCGTCGCCGTCCTGGCGTACGGGGCGGGCCGCTTCGTCGTCCTGCGGTCGGAGAGCATCGGCCCGGCGATCTCGCACCGGTCGCGCGCGTCTCTGGGCTTCGCCGTCTTCGATACGGTCGCGATCGGCATCGCCCACGGCGCCATCGTCTGGTTCGTCACCGTGCTCTCGTCGGAGATCCTTGCGTCGTCCTTCGCGGGCGCCCCCGTGTATGCACCGGAAGCGGCCGTCATCGTGGGATGCGCCGGCGCGCTGGCCGCCTACAGCGCCTTCTCGTCGGCCGTGCGCATGAGCACGACGCTGCTCTCGGTGGTGCTCGCGCTGTTCCTGGTGTTCGGCACGACGACCGCCATGCTCACCGCGTCGAACAAGGAGTGGTGGAAGATGAACCTAAGCTCGCTCGGCACGGTGTGGGACATCTCCGGCATCGCCTTCAACGCGACGCTCATCTTCTCGGGCATCATGGTCGCCGCCATCGCCCGTCAGGCCACGGCGCCGGCCGACCCGGCGCGCGCCCTGACGCGCGGCGATTCGACGGTGCGCTGGACGCTGGTCGTCGTCGGCTTCTTCCTCGCCTGCGTCGGCCTGGTGCCCGTGAACGTGTCCATCCCGATCCACAACACCGTCGCGACGGGCATGGCGGTCGTCTTCTGCGCCCTGGTCGTCGCGCTCAAGTGGCTGATGCCGACGCTGCCCATGGCGTTCATCGGACTCGGCTGGACCTTCCTCGTCGTCATCGCAGCCTGCGGCGGCCTCTTCGCGCTGGGGTACTACAACCTCACGGCGGTGGAGCTGGTGGCCGCCGTTGCGATCTTCAGCTGGATCATCGTCTTCCTCCGCGTCGTCGGCGCGCGTCAGGCGGACGCCGAGGCGAAGCTCGCGCCGGCGTCCGCCTAGCGTCTGCTGCGCCTAGACCTCGCCTCGGCGGGCGCCCGCCCACAGGTCGACTCCGGCCTCGACGGCGTACTCGTCGATGGCGGCGAGTTCGTCCGCGGTGAAGTCGAGGTTGCTCAGCGCCGCGACGTTCTGCTCCAGCTGCTCCACCCGGCTGGCGCCGATGACGAGCGAGGTGACGCGGTCGTCGCGCAGCGCCCACGCCAGCGCCATCTGCGCAAGCGACTGCCCGCGACTCTGCGCGATCTCGTCGAGCGCCCGCAACCGGTCGACGGCCTCGTCCGTGAGCCAGTCTGCGTCGAACGAGTCGCCCGCGGTCGCCCGCGATCCCTCCGGGATGCCGTTCAGGTACTTGTTCGTCAGCATGCCCTGCGCGAGAGCCGTGAACCCGATCACGCCGATCCCGAGCTCACCGGCCGCGTCGAGCAGTCCCTCGTTCTCGATCCACCGGTTGAGCATCGAGTAGGACGGCTGGTGGATGAGCAGCGGGGTGCCCAGGTCGCGCAGGATGGCGGCGGCGCGGCGGGTCTCCTCGGCGCCGTAGGACGAGATGCCGACGTAGAGCGCCTTGCCGGAACGCACGGCGGTGTCGAGCGCCTGCATCGTCTCCTCGAGCGGCGTCGACGGGTCGGGGCGGTGCGAGTAGAAGATGTCGACGTAGTCGAGCCCCAGGCGCTGGAGCGACTGGTCGAGGCTGGCGAGGACATACTTGCGACTGCCGCCGCCCTGGCCGTACGGCCCCGGCCACATGTCCCAGCCGGCCTTGCTCGACACGATCAGCTCGTCGCGGTACGGCCGGAGGTCTTCCTTCAGGATGCGGCCGAAGTTGATCTCGGCGGCGCCGTAGGGCGGACCGTAGTTGTTGGCCAGGTCGAAGTGGGTGATGCCGAGGTCGAACGCCCGGCGCACGATGGCGCGCTGCGTCTCGAAGGGGCGGTCGTCGCCGAAGTTGTGCCAGAGGCCGAGCGAGAGGGCCGGGAGATCCAGGCCGCTCCGACCGGTGCGGCGGTAGATCATGTCGTCATAGCGGGACGGGTTCGCAACGTAGGTCATGGTCCAACATTCGTCCCCCTCGGCGGCGAAGTCCAACCGTCATCCCCTTGACGTGGCGACGCGCGAGGCGGTGGGTGGTCACATGACCGACGATCAACTGACCCCGTCCAGCGATGCCATCGAGCCGGGCGCCCCGCAGGGCGCACCCGCGCCGACCGACACCCCGATCCACGACCAGCCGACCGCGGCCGGTCGGGCCCCGTCGGGCGGCGCGTTCGACGCCGACATCGACCTGCCCGCCGACGACGAGACGGCCGACACGCTCCAGAACGACGCCCTCGCCGACGAAGAGCAGCCGTGACCCCCTGAGACGACGAAGCGGCGGCCGCGCTTTCGCACGGCCGCCGCTGTTCTGTCTGCGTTCGACGGTCAGGTGCGGTTCGCGCCGCGTCGCATCCAGCCGACGATGGCGGTGATCACGAAGAACACCAACCCCAGGATGGCCAGCCAGAGAAGTCCCTTGATGGCGAAGCCCAGGATGGCGAGCACCGCCCAGATCACGAGCAGAATCACGATGAGAGCAATCATGTTCCTATAGGACTCCGGTTCGGGGCGCCCGTCAACGAGGGGGCGGGACCCTTGCGGACGAGCCCGCTCTCCTGTATCGCGTCATCATCCGGCCTCCCACTCGTCTTCACCGGTAGGGAGGTCTTTTCGTGCCGCCCTCTGGCCGACGCATGAGGGAAGGGCGCCGTGATCACTCTGGAACGACTGTCGAAACGCTTCGGTGAGCGGCGGGCGGTGGATGACGTCTCGGTCGTCATCGAGCCCGGCCGGGTCACCGGGTTCCTCGGGCCGAACGGCGCGGGCAAGTCCACGACGATGCGCATGATCATGGGCTTCGACCGCCCCAGCGCCGGTTCCGCGCGAATCGGCGGCAAGGCGTATGCAGAACTCCGTGCACCGCTGCACTCCGTCGGTGCGCTGCTCGACGCGAAGGCTGCCCACCCCGGGCGCAGCGCGCGCCAGCACCTCCGCGCGCTCGCGGCGACCAACCGCATCCCCCGACGCCGGGTGGACGAGGTCATCGGGATGGCGGGGCTGGAGTCGGTCGCCGACAAGCGGGTCGGCGGCTTCTCCCTCGGCATGGGTCAGCGTCTCGGGATCGCCACCGCGATGCTCGGTGACCCGGGAGTCCTCATCCTCGACGAGCCGGTGAACGGGCTCGATCCCGAAGGCGTTCGCTGGGTGCGGGAGTTCACGCGCTCTCTGGCCGCCGAGGGCCGCACCGTCTTCCTCTCGTCGCACCTGATGAGCGAGATGTCGCAGACGGCCGACCACGTCATCGTCCTCGGCAAGGGCCGGGTGCTGGCCGACGCCCCCATCGACGACCTGCTGGGTGCGTCGGGCGACGCCGTCCGCGTGCGCAGCCCGCGCGTCGGGGCGCTCGCCACGGCGGTGACCGGCCCCGACATCTCCATCGCCAACCTCGGCAACGACACCGTCGAGATCCGCGGCCTGCGGGTGGAAGTGATCGGGGAGGCGGCAGCGGCCGCCGGCATCCCGCTCTACGAGCTGGCGACGGTCACCGCGTCGCTCGAGCAGGCGTACCTCGACCTGACCCGGGACGCCGTGGAGTACCGGACGGGGGCCGTCCGATGAGCGTGACGACCGCCTCGGCCTCCGGTGAGCTGCGAGGCGGCGGTGTCAGCTTCGGCGGCATCCTCGCCGGTGAGTGGATCAAGCTGCTCTCGTTGCGCTCGACGTGGTGGGTGACCGTGTCGATCCTGCCTGTGACGCTGCTCATCGCAACGCTGCTCGCGGGCACCTTCGCGGGTGACGACATCGCTCAGCTGAGCGGCGACAAGGGCCTTCTGCTGGTCGCGCAGCCCGCGGGCGCCGGCATCCTGTTCTCGCAGCTCATCATCGTGGTGCTCGGCACCCTCGCGATCACCTCCGAGTACGGGACGGGGATGATCCGCTCGTCCTTCGCCGCCGTTCCCAGCCGGCTTCCGCTGCTGGTGGGGAAGGCGGTCGTGGTGGGGCTCTGGGGCTTCGGGACCGGCGTCGTCAGCGCCGGGCTGTCGTGGGCGGTGTGCCTGCCGCTGCTGCTGGGGCGCGGTGCGTCCATCACGTTCGGCGAGCCCGCGATCCTGTTGTGGTCGGTGCTCGGGACGGGGGCCGTCATGGGGCTGACCGCGGTTTTCGCACTCGGCGTCGGCACGGTGCTTCGATCGTCGGCGGGTGGTCTGTCGGTCTCCGTCGGCGCGCTCTTCGTCCTCACGGTGATCGTGCAGATCATCGCCGGAGTCACCCAGTCCGAGGTGATCGCAGCGATCCAGCCGTATCTGCTCAGCCCCGCCTCCGGCGGGGTGGTCGGCATGGGCAACGGGCCGCTCGTGGAGTGGCAGAGCCTGCTCGTCGTCCTCGGCTGGGCGACGGCGTCGCTCGCCGGCGGGCTGCTGGTCGCACGTCGCCGCGACGTCTGATCCTGTGTGTCAGGAGGGCCGCATCCCACGGGGAAGCGGCCCTCCATGGTGCGGGTCAGACCGTCGGGGTGGCGGTCTTCTTGCGGCGCTTGAGCGCGACCGCGCCGCTGATACCGGAGGCGCCGAGAAGGGCGATGCCGGCGATAGCGGGTGCCATGACAGGCGTGTCCTGCTGCTGGGGCAGGTCGATCGTGGCCAGCTGCGCGTTGACGCTCGGCTGCCAGCCGTTGACGTTGACGTAGGCGTAGCCGTTGATCGGCGCGTCCAGGGGGCCGGTCGCGGCC
This sequence comes from Leifsonia poae, assembly GCF_050632865.1. Taxonomy (GTDB): domain Bacteria; phylum Actinomycetota; class Actinomycetes; order Actinomycetales; family Microbacteriaceae; genus Leifsonia; species Leifsonia poae_B. The sequence continues at coordinate 1,263,555 of NZ_JBODSA010000003.1, forward strand.
GCGTCGACGATCACCTTTCCGCGGACGAGGAAGGTCTCGCCAGGCTGAATCGGGATGCTTCCCGTGGAGTGGGGGTGCCATCATTGTTCTCGATGGTCCCACCGCAGGTGAGCTTCGTCGGCGTGGTGATGTCGCAGTGCATGTATGCGGGGATGGCGGTGTATCCCTCATTCACACGTACGAAACCGCCCTTGGCGTGGCCGCCCAGGGCGGTGTAGCCGGCATCCCAGCTGACGCCGGCGGGGAGGTCGACCGTGAAGGTCGCGGCGGTGAAGTTGCCGGCCGCGCCGTTGTAGACCCAGCGCAGGTCCACCTGCTTGCTGACACCGGGGGTGTAGGAGATCTTGCCATTATTGCCGGGGCTGACCACGCTAGCGGCCTGCGCCGGGATGGCAGCAACGGCTGCCGCGCCGACGGCCAGCGCGGCGCCGGCGAGAGTGGCGGCCAGAGACCGCTTCATCGTCTTGTTCAAGGGTGAGTCCTTTCGGGGAGGATACGAGAAGGGCCAATGGGCCCTTTGTCTGCACAGACGCAGCAGGCAGCCCGATCCCGACGCGAAGGCCCACCCCTTACAGCGAACTCCCATGACGGAACACGAAGGACGGCGGCCGCGCTCCGAGAGCACGACCGCCGCAGGACTCCGTCCTCGTGTCAGCGCACCGGCAGCTTCGTGTCGTCCTGGTGGTAGAGGAAGTCCTCCAGCGGGTACGGCTTGTGCTGGATCGCCGCGGCGATCGCCAGCTGGCCGATGACGGTCTCGACGACCGCGCGCTCGAAGATCCCCAGCCCCGCGGGCAGCGGGACGATCGTGAGGTTGTCGTGCCCTGCCCCCGGAACGGAGTCGGGCGACGCCGACGTGACCAGCACGACGCGCACCCCCGCGTCCAGCACCGACGACGGGATGCTCAGCTCGCGGCCGTCGCCGAACACCACCAGCGCGTCGTCCGACGACAGCACCTCCATGGGCCCGTGCAGGTACTGGAAGGTCTCGAAGGCCGTGCTCGGCGTCCGCAGTCCCTCCCGTACCATCAGCGAGAGCTCCGATGCCGCGGTGAGCGATCCGCCGCGTCCGACGACGTCGATTGTGGTGGCGTCGGCGAGCACCCGCCCGATCGTCTCGGCGATGGCCGCGTAGCCGCCCAGCGCCTCCTCGGCCCGAGACGGGATGCGGGTCGCCTCGTCGGCCGCGTCCAGCGCCCCGACCGAGTCGAGCAGCAGCGCGTACGCCAGGATCGTCGCCGTGAACCCGCTCGTGTAGACCGGGGAGTCGGGGAAGCCGCCCAGACCGAGCACCGCATCCACCGTGTCCTTGATCGGCTGCTCGGGGAAGTTGCTGATGCCGACGCTCGTACCCGAGGTCAGCGTGCGCGCGGCGGCCAAGGGCTCCGGGCTGCGGCCCGACTCCGAAACGACGATCGTGCGGTCGGCGCGCACGACGGCGAGACCGTCCGCGACGTCCGACGCCACGAACGCCGTCGCCGGGCGGCCGGCAGCGGCCAGGGCGGCGACGAGGGTGTGCGCCGAGTTCAGCGACGCGCCCATCGCGAGCACGGCGACGGAGTCGTCCGCGCCCCAGGGCTCGAGGTCTGCGGCCGCGAGGTCGCGCAGCACGGTGTCGCGCGCAATGGCCAGGTTCTCGGGCTGGGCGCGCATGGCGTCGACGAAGGAGGCTTTGGGTTCCATGGGGTGTGTCCTTTACGGGGTCGGTGGTAGGGGACGAGGTCAGCCCTTGACGGCGCCGGCGGCCATGCCGCTGACGACGTAGCGCTGGAAGATCATGGCGACGATGATCGGCGGAAGGGCCGCGATGATGCCGCCTGCCGCCACGAGACCGAAGTCGGTCGTGTAGCGGCCGGCGAACTCGCTGATCGCGACGGGCAGCGTCTTCGCCGCGTTCGACGAGGTGAAGATGAGCGCGTACATGAACTCGTCCCACGCCAGCAGGAACGCGAACATGATCGCCGCGAAGATCCCCGGCCGTGCCGCGGGCAGCACGACCCGGAACAGCGCGCCGAGCCGCGAGGCGCCGTCGATGCGCGCCGCCTCCTCCAGCTCCTCCGGGATCGTCAGGAAGTAGTTGCTCAGGATCCACAGCACGAACGGCACCACGAGCGAGCAGTCGACGATGATCAGGCCGACCACCGTGTCCAGCAGCCCGAGCGAGTTGAGGATGAGGTACAGCGGGATGAGCAGCGCGATCTGCGGCAGCATGTACGTCGCCAGGAACAAGATGAGCACCGCCTGACGGAACCGGAACCGCAGCCGCGCGAACGCGTACGCGCCGAGGATGCCGACGATCATCGACACCGCGACCGTCCCTACCGCGACGATCGTGGTGTTCGCCAGCGCCGCGCGGAACGTGGCCCCGACGCTCTCCGCGCCGCCGCGGAAGATCAGCTCGTACCGGCTCCAGTCGAGCGTGTCCGGGATCCACTGCAACGGCGTCGAGATCAGGATGCGCTGCGGCGTCACACTGGCCATCACCATCCACCCGAAGGGCAGCAGGATGATGATCGAGACGACGAACGCCGCCAGGTGGATGAGGATCGAGTTGCGGGTCGTGCGCTTCACAGCAGGCTCATCTCGGATCGGCGCAGCATGCGCAGGTAGACGAAGGTCAGCACCAGGATGACCAGCACGATGATGTACGAGAGGGCGGCGCCCATCCCGAAGTTCTGGTCCGAGAACGCGGTCGTGTAGGCGTAGTACGCGATCGTCTGGGTGCCGTTGACGGGACCGCCGCGGGTCATCGCGTAGATGATGTCGAACACCTTGAACGCCTCGACCGTCCGCAGCACGAGCACGATGGAGATCGACGGCACGAGCATCGGCAGCACGATGGAGCGGAAGATCCGCGGCCAGCTCGCGCGGTCGACCTTCGCCGCCTCGTACAGCTCGTCCGGGATGGAGGTCAGCCCCGCGAGCAGGAAGAACGCCACCAGCGGGGTCGTCTTCCAGACGTCGGCGAGGATGACCATGTTGAGCGCGAGGGTCGGGTCGCCGAGCCACGCCTGGTACTCGTGGATGATGCCGAGCTGGGTGAGGGCCGCGTTCAGCGCGCCGTACTGCGCGTTGAAGATGCCCTTCCACATCGCCGCGTTCACGATCGTCGGGATGGCCCACGGGATGATCACGATCGCTCGGAACAGCCAGCGCGCCCGCAGCTTCGCGTTGAGGAGTCCCGCGACGATCAGCCCGAAGACGAGCTCCAGCGCGGTGGACACGAGCGTGAAGTAGAGCGTCCGTCCCATCGCCGCCCAGAAGCCCGGCGCGGTGAGGATGTGGACGTAGTTCTGCAGCCCGACGAACGGGGTGTCGGTCGCCAGCGCCGAGTTCACCTCGAAGAACGAGATGAGGAGCGTGCGGAGGATCGGGTAGACGATCACACCGAACACCGCGACCGCGGCGGGCAGCAGCAGCCAGAAGGCGAGCCTGCCCTGGTTGTCGCGCTTGCGGCGGGTGCGGCGCCCACGCGGGGTGGGCGCGGGCGCCGGACTCCGCTGCTCCGTCTCGACTCCGGCGACCGACACCGTGCTCATCCCTGGCTCGCGTTCGCCGCGGTCACCGCGTCGTCGAGGGCCTGCTGCGGGCTCTTCTTGCCGAGCAGCGCGTTCTGGAGCTCGACCTGCAGCGCCTGCGACACCGTGTTGTAGTTCGGCACCGGCGGGCGCAGGATCATCGAGTCGTACGCCTTGCCCGCGGCCGCGAAGACCTCGGGGTTCGACTTGGTGATCTCCGGCTTGGTGTAGCTCGCCTTCCAGTTCGTCATCGACGACTTGGTGTACTTGTCCTGGTTGGACTCGCTGGTCAGGTACTCGATCAGCTTCCACGCTGCGGCCTGGTTCTTCGACTTCGAGCCGATGGACAGCGCCATCGAGCCGTTCACTCCGGGGTTGTCGCCGCTCGGTCCCGCGGGCGGGGCGGTGACGGCGATCTGACCGACGACCTTCGAGATCGACGGGTCGTTCTGGTCGCGGAACGTCGACTCCCAGTTCAGCTCCATCGCGGTCTTGCCGGCCGCCATGGACTTGTCGGTGTCGTCCTCGAGGAACGTGGTCGACGCCGGGTCGGTCAGGCCCTCGTCGATCGACTTCTTCATGAACTCGAGCGCCTGCACGCCGGCGCCCTTGTTGATGTCGAGCTTGCCGCTGGAGTCGGTGAACTGTCCGCCGTAGGCGCCGAGCATCACCGCGTAGTCGCAGATCAGCGCCTCCGCCTGTGCCCAGCTCCACGCCAGCGGGTACTGCACGACGCCCGCGTCCTTGAGCTTCTTCGCGGTCGCGAGCACGCCGTCCCACGTCTTCACGTCGTCCGGACCCGCACCCACCTTGGCGAGCATGTCCTTGTTGTAGAAGAACAGCTTGGTGGACGGTCCCCACGGCACGCCGTAGTACTTGCCCTTGTACTCGGCGCTGGAGAGCGCCCCGCCGAGCATGTCCTGCTTCCAGCTGGCCGGGAACTTGTCCGTGACATCCGTGATGATGCCCTTGGAGGCGAACTCGGCCGGCCAGATGACGTCCGACAGCACGACGTCGTACGTGCCCGCCGGCGCCGAGGTGACGATCTTGTCGTGCAGCGCCTCGTACGCGACGAACGTCGGCTTGACGGTGATCTTCGGGTTCTTCTTCTCGAAGTCCGCGATCATCGTGTTGATGTCCGACTCCGAGTAACCCGCCTGCTTCATGAACAGGGCGTTGATCGTGCCGCTGCCGCTCCCCTGACCGCCGGACGATGTGCTCGCCCCGGTCACGCTGCAGGCGCTGAGGGCGAGCGCCGCGGTCGCCGCGATCCCGAGGGTCGCGAGAGCGCGGCGGCGCCGGGTGGATGTGATTCTCATGACTTCCTCCGTGTGTTCGATGGTGCGAAGGGGACGACGGTGGCCGCCTCCGTGAGCCGCCGGGCGAGCGCGAGGGCGCCGCGCACCGGGGCGACATCCAGCAGGTGGATGGAGTGGGTGAGCCCGCGGGCGCGCAGGCGCTCGCCGAGGGCGTCGAACAGGCGCGGCTGGTGGCTGACCACTCCGCCCGCGCAGACCACGTCGTCGCCGGCCGCGCCCCGGCGGTGGACGAGCTCGACGCTGCGGGCGAGCTCGTCGGCCGCCTGCTCGATGACGCGGACGGCGCGGACGCTGCCGGCGTCGGCCGCTGCGAAGACGAGGGGAGCGGCGGCGCCCCAGACGGTGACGCGGGGGCGGATGCTCAGCGCCATCGAGAGCCCGACGATCTCGTCGACGCCGAAGTGGGCGTAGAGCGCGTCGGCCAGCGCGTCCCGCGGCTCCTCCTCGTCGACTGCGTCGAACAGGGAGCGGACGGCGTCACGGACGAGCGCGGGCGCGCTGCCCGGGTCGTTGAGGATGTAGCCGTAGCCTCCCGCGTTGACCAGCGTCCCGTCCGCGCGGCGGCCGACGACCTTGCTGCCCGTGCCCGCGATAACGGCGATCGCCTCGTCGAAACCGGCCGCGGGGCCGACCAGCTCGACGTCGTTCACGGCGAGGGCGGGGCCGTCGTGGAGCGCCGACAGGGTCTCCGAGAACGCGAGGGTCTGCGCCTCGCTGTCGAGGCCGTGCGCTCCGACGACGAGGGGAGCGGCGGGCGCGCCGGGAACCTGCTCGAAGAGGGCGAGGAGCGCCCGGACGTTCTCCTCGGAGTGGAGGTCGCTCCCGCGCTGCCAGTCGGCGGTCTTGACCGAGCGGTCGAGGAGCACGGCGCCGGCGTCGTCCTCGACGCACACGTGCGTCTTGGTGCCGCCGATGTCGATTCCGACGATCACGTCTGCTCCTCTGCCTCGCTGTAGGGAACCTCCTTCTTTCCTATCGGAGTGAGAAGAAGTTGGGACAAACCTAGGGTGCGGCTTCCGGCGCTGTCAAGAGGAAGTCAGAAGGCGAGGTAGGCGAAGCCGTTGACCTCGGCGGCCGCCAGCTCCGCGGCCCCGAGCAGCACCGCATCCTCGCGGTGGGTCGCCGGCTCGATGCGCGGCACTCGGATGATGCGGCCGCGCAGCCGTTCCTGGATGCCGGGGATGACGGTGTCGGCGCTCCCGACGAAGCTGCTGCCGACCACCACGAGCTCCGGGTCGAGGACGATCACGAGCGCCGCGACCGCGATCGCGACCATGTCCAGGATCTCGTCCGCCAGCTCCTGCGCGTCCGCGTTCCCGTCGCGCGCGAGCTCGAACACGTCCTCCGCGGTGAGCGAACCGGACGCCGGGATGGGCATCCCGCGCTCGCGCGCGCGCTCGGTCAGGGCGAGGGAACCGATGCGGTCCTCCAGGTCGCCGCGGGCGTCGTACGAGCGCTCCAGCGATGACCGCTCCATGAGCAGGTAACCGATCTCGCCGGCCTCCGCCCGCGCGCCGCGGTGCAGCTCGCCGTTGGCGACGATGCCGGCGCCGAGCCCGTTCTCGAGGAACAGCGCCACCAGGCTGGAGAGCCCGCGTCCCGCGCCGGCGTGGAGTTCGCCGTAGGCCAGCGCGTTCGCGTCGTTCTCGACCACCACCGGCAGCGAGGTGCGCTGGCGCAGCAGCTCGCCGAAAGGCACGCCCGTCCAGCCGAACTCGGGCATGGTGCCGACCACGCCGTCCGGCTGCTGCACCACGCCAGGCACGGCGACTCCGACCGCCAGGCAGGGCGTGCCCATCGAGTCGGCCGTCGCGATGAGATCGTCGAACAGCCGGAACACCTTGCGCAGGCCGCGCTCCTGATCCGGGGCACGGTCCTCGCCGCTGGCGAGCGTGACCGAGCGGCGGAACACGACCCTGCCGTCGAAGTCGACCAGGATGCCCGTCACCGTCTCGGCCCGCAGCTGGATCGCCGCGACCAGCCGGGAGCTGCCGGCGTACCGCAAGAGCACGGAGGGGCGGCCGCCCGTCGAGGGTTCCTGCCCCGCCTGCACGACCAGTCCGTCGTCGATCAGGGCGGCGGTCAGTCGGTTGATGGTGGCGGGGCTCAGCCCGGTCTTCGCGCCGAGCTGCTGCCGGGACAGCGCGCCGGACTCGCGCAGCGCCTCGATGATCGCGGTCTGGTTGACGCGCGCGAGCGTGCTCGTGGTCGCCGTCGCGCGCGTCCGCTTCGCCACCGGAGCCTCCTCATCCCGGCCGCCGATGGGCCTCGCGTGAACTTTACTATCGGAGTGGATGGATGTGCGGCATCAGCATCCGACCTTGCCCTGCAGCGAGACGCCCTTCCCCAGGAGCCCGGCGTCGGAGAGCGCCGTGGAGACGTGGTCCGAGAGCACGCCGGTCAGCATCTCGGCCTCGGTCTGCCCCTGCGCCTGCTTGTGCGCACGATCGTCGGCGCTGAGCTCGTCCAGCGACACCGGCTCGGTCTGCCAGTCGTGGCTCTTGAGCAGCGTTCGCGCCTGGTCGATGCGCTCCACGCCCTTTCCGTCGTCCGTCTTCGGGTCGGCTTCGACCGCGACCTGCAGGCACCCGGGCGCGGTCGTTCCGTCGGCGAGCGTGAAGGTGCGATGGACGCTGAGGTCCCACACCGGCGTCGGCATCGCCGTGGGCGCCGCCACCGGTGTCGTCGTCTCGGGCGCCGCAGCGGCCGTGCCGCCCTGCCCCGCACATCCCGCCAGCGCCATCGCCAGTGCCGCTCCCGCCGCCGCGACCGTCATCGCCCGCTGGGCCGTCCTCATCCGTCCGTTCACGATCCCCCTGTCGTCGGGCTCAGCATAGCGGCGGGCGTGACCCGCAGCGGGGGCACTCGAAATGGGGCGCGCATCCCTCGTCGGGGGAGGCCTACCGTGTGTGGCATGTTCCGGTTCCCCCGCGCAGCGAGCCGGCGGCGGCCCGACCCCGCCGTCGGCTCGCTGCTGGCCGGGGCGATGGCCGGCGGCATCCACGACATCTACGGGCACACGGTCACCTACGTCCCCGAAGACCTCGTGTTCGTCGACCGCCTGTTCGTCGACCTGCGGACCGAGGACGGCTTCGTCGGCGACGAGTTCACCGTCCAGAGCCTGGGCTGCCTGATCGGCGAGATCCTGGTGCGGACCGACGGCGGCCACTGGAGCAACGCCCGTCGCCGCGGGTCGCGTGAAGACCCGATGCTCGAGGTCGTGCTGCCGAACGGGCGGGCGGTGGATCCGATCCGCGCGGCGTACGACTGCGCCGGCGGTGGCGAGGACACGTCCGTCATCCGCTTCCGTCAGCTCGCCCTCGCGTCCTGACCCGCACCCGCGCCGTCGCAGGTTCTGGCTAGCCGAGCGTGACCGCAGCCTCCATACTGCGGGCATGAAGCGGACGATGACATTGTGCGCCGTGGCGACGCTCTCTTTGGCCGTGCTCGCAGGCTGCGCCCCCAGCAGCTCGTCGTCGTACGTCGGCACCTGGACGTCCGACCGCCCGGCCGGCACCGAGCTCCAGCTGAAGGACGGCGGAGACCTGTCGGGCAACGACGGCTGCAACGCGATGAGCGGACAGTGGACCGAGTCCAAGGGGACGATCACTTTCAGCAAGCTGGCCGTGACGACCAAGGCGTGCCCGGACGTCGACCCCTGGCTGTCGAAGGCCGCCAGCGCCCGCTCCGACGGCGACACCCTGAACGTCTACGACTCCGCCGGGACGCAGGTCGGCGTGCTCGACAAGAAGTGACGCCGACGCTTCACTACGCTTTTTGACGCCCCGGGTCGCGCCTGTCCGCGGCCTGCGGCACAGTGACGGGATGAGCTTCGGACCGGCACGTTCCCTGGAGCAGCTGTTCGCGACCAGGTCGAGCATCAAGTGGCGCCGCTACCCCGCGGACGTCCTGCCCGTGTTCGTGGCCGAGATGGACTTCGATGTCGAGCCGGCCATCCTGGATCGCGTCGCCGAGATCCTTCGGCACTCCGACACGGGCTACCTCGACTCCGCCGGTCCGCTCGCCTCCGCCTTCGCGCGCTTCGCCGACGCGGAGTGGGGCTGGCACGTCGACCCGGCCACTGTGCACCTGGCGACGGATGTGACGGTCGGCGTGGTGGAGGCGCTGCGGCTCGACCTGCCCGAGGTGGGCGGACGCGTGGTGCTGACGCCGCCGGTGTATCCGCCGTTCTTCGAGATGGTCGATGAGGCGGATGCAGTGGCCGTCACCGTCCCGCTGCTCGAGGATCAGGACTGGTCGCTCGACCTGGCCGGCATCGAGCGTGCGTTCGCCGACGGCGCCGACGCCCTCCTGCTCTGCAACCCGCAGAACCCGACCGGCCGATGTCACAGCCGTGCGACGCTCGAGGCGCTTGCCGCCCTCGCCGCGCGGTACGACGTGTTCGTCGTCAGCGACGAGGTGCACGCGCCGCTCGCCCATCCCGGAACGGTGTTCACGCCGTTCGCCCCCGTCGCCCGCGCCGCCGGAGCCCGCGCGGTGACGGTCACCTCGGCCAGCAAGGCCTGGAACCTCGCCGGCCTCAAGTGCGCGGTCATCGTCGCCGCGGACGACCGGTCCGCCGAACTGCTGACCGCCCTGCCGGAAGAGCTCGCCGCGCGCACCAGCATCCTGGGCCTGCACGCGAACATCGCGGCGCTGTCGTGCCTGTCGTGGCGCGACGACCTGGTCGAGCTGCTGGTGTCCAACGTCGCGCTGCTGGAGGGGAGCTCGCCCGGCAGGCGCCGTCCGTGCGGGTGATCCGGCCGGATGCGGGCTATCTGGCGTGGCTGGACTTCCGCGACACCGGCCTCGGCGAGGACCCCGCCCGTGTGCTCATCGAGCAGGGGCGGGTCGCCCTCAACTCCGGCCTCGCGTTCGGCGAGCCCGGCCGCGGCTTCGCCCGCATCAACCTCGCCTGCAACCCGTCGACCGTCGTGGAGGCGGTGCGCCGCATCGCCGCGACCGTCGCCGCGTCGCGCCCCGCCGTCCTCGCCCGCTGACCCGCGGGGGAGCCGTAGCGTCAGGCGCCGGCGGCGTCCAGGGCGCGGTCGAGGTCGTCGAGGATGTCGCGCGGGCTCTCGAGGCCGATGGACAGGCGGATGAGGCCGGGGGTGATGCCCGCGTCGGCCTGCTCCTCGGGCGTGAGCTTGGCGTGGATGGTGCTTCCCAGGTGGATGGCGAGCGTGCGGACGTCCCCGATGTGCGTCATCGGCGAGATCAGCTCCAGCGCGTCGATGAACCGGCGGGCGGCGTCCCGGCCGCCGGCGAGGTCGATCGAGACGATGGATGCGGCCCCGCGCGGCAGGTACTGTTGCGCCCGCTCGTAGTACGGGTTCGACGGCAGCCCGGGGTAGTGGACGGTCGCGACCTCCGGCCGCCGGTCCAGCCACTGCGCGACGGTCTGCGCGGTGGCGACGTGCCGATCCATCCGCACGGACAGCGTCTCGATGCCGTGCAGCAGCAGGAACGTGCTGGTCGGCGGCACGGTCGGCCCGTACTCCAGCACGATGACGCTGCGCACGTACGCCAGGTACGCGCTCGCGCCGAACCGCTCGACGAAGGACGATGCGCCCGGCCGCGGCGCCTCCGTCAGCTGCGGGAACCGCGCTCCGGCCGCCGCCCAGTCGAAGGTCCCCGCGTCCACGATCGCCCCGCCGATCACCGACGCGTGCCCCGACAGCCACTTCGAGGTCGAGTGGATGACGATGTCCGCGCCGTCCTCGATCGGCCGCCACAGGTACGGGGTCGGGACCGTGTTGTCGACCACCAGCGGCACCCCGGCTGCGTGGGCCAGGCCGGCGATCCGCCGGATGTCGACCACCTGTCCGAGCGGGTTGGGCAGCGTCTCGGTGTACACCGCCTTGGTGTTCGGGCGGAAGCGCGAGCTCCACTCGGCATCGTCCGCATCGTCGGGCACGTACTCGAACTCGATCCCCTGCCGCGCGAGCACGCCGCGGAACATCTCCCGGGTCCCCTCGTACAGCGACCGCGTGGCCAGGATGTGGTCACCGGCTCCCGCGAGCGCGCTCAGCGCGGACGCGATCGCGGCCTGCCCGCTGGCCACGACGATCCCGTCGACGCCGCCCTCGAGGTCCGCGATGCGGCGTCCGGCGACCGCGTTCGTGGGGTTCTCGTTGCGTGAGTACGCCCTGTAGGCGCTGCGCCCGGCGAACCGCTCCTCGCCGTCGTCGAAGCTGTCGAAGACGTACGCCGCGGTCTGGTAGATCGGCGTCACCCGCGACCAGGTCTCGGAGTCGACGATTGCTCCTGCGTGGATCTGGCGGGTCTCGAAGTCGAGCGGGCGGCGGGGTTCGTCCGGCATGGGGTCACTGTAGTGACAGCACCGCCGGCGTGCCAGGCGATGTTGCGCTCTGCGTCGCCGCGCGGTCCGCGATCAGCCGGTGTACGGCCTGCGCGACCCGGTCGTTCTCGCGGAAGGACAGCGCGTTCGTGCCGGGCCGGGCGAACGCCCCGGCGAAGGGCGCGTCGGTGAACGGCCCGATCGCCCAGCGGCGCGGATGCGGTGCGCCGGTCGCGTCGAGCACCCGCGCGTCGTCGGGATGCACGCGCAGCATCCCGTGCCGGAACGATCCGGCGCCGCTGACCGCGAGATCGCGGAGCGCCCGGTTGTCCGTACGGTCGGCGTGCGCGGCGGGCAGCCAGGCGTCGACGAGGGTCCGGGTCAGCACCGAGCCGTCGACGGACGGGCTGGACACCCGGAACGCGCCGGCCTCCTCGTCGGCGGACACTTCGACGTCGGCCCCGGCGAACTCCACGATCCCGGCGCCCGAGAGCGCGAGCAGTTCCTCGAGCCGGTGCCCGGGCGGACCGGAGGCGACGTAGCTGAAGTACGCCGGCCACCAGCCGTGCAGGTCGCGGGTGCGCGACTCGTCCGTCCAGGCCGGGGAGGCGCCGACCGGTGCCAGCGCGAACATCGTCTGCAGCAGCGCGAGGAAGAGCCCCAGCGTCTCGCTGTGCTCGGGCGCGGTGCGTCGGTGGAGGTCGTCGCGCAGGTGCTCTCGCAGGCGGTCCTGCAGCGCCTCGCGCGACGCGAAGCGCTCCCCGGCGAGCGGCCGGTCGAACGCGTCGAGGTGGAGGTGGTCGGACGGATCGGGGAGGGACGCGGCCAGCAGCTCGCGGTAGGCCGACGACCGCAGGTCCACCCCGTCCAGCTCCGCCCGGAACCGCTCCCAGGTCACCGCGGCCCGCTCGGGATGCCCGGTGAACAGCTCGCGGTAGTACCCGTGCAGCAGTTCCCGCTCGACCAGCGGCCAGACGTCGCGGCGGAAGTCGAGCGTCCCGGGGTCGCGGGTCAGCCGGGCGACCACCTCCGGCGTGAGATAGCGCAGCGACGGCGCCTCGCCCGCGAGCGTCGACGAGATCTTCGAGCGGTACGGCACGCCGCGCCGCGACCCGATCAGGATGCGCGGCTCGCGTCCGCTCGGCCGGTAGCGCAGGCCGTCGTGGTGGCGCTCGAAGCGTCCGCCGCGTCCCTCGGTCAGGAGCACGACGAGGTCGACCGCGGCCAGGCCCATCCCGCGCACGGCGACGGTCTCGCCCGCCGGGATCCCGGAGAGGTCGGCGTCGGCGGTGAACGCCGGCGCTTGATAGTGCAGGCCGTGCCGGCGGGCGAACGCGGCGAAGGCGGCGGCCTCGCCCGAGGGCTCGCTGCCGGTGTGCCCCAGCGCGTACACGACCGCGTCGGCGCGGATGACCGTGCCGTCGGCCAGCCGGATCACCTCGCCCTCGTCCGAGCTCGACACGGCGACGACCTCCCCGTCGCGTCGCACGACGGTCGCGTCCCCGTCCAGCGCGGCAATCGTTCGGCGCAGGAACCAGTCCAGGTAGCGGCTCTGCAGCCTCCGCGTCGGGAAGTCCCCGCGGCGCAGGCGCGCGAGCTCGGCTCCCACTGCGGCGTCGTCGATCGAAGCGTCCCGGATGTGGCCCTCGCGCACGCCCTCCGCCCACTCCAGCAGCGACGGTCCCGGCGCGACCGGTCCGTCGACCGTGCAGGAGTCGTCGGTGAACATCGTGACGTCCTCGGCCATCGAGTTCAGCTTGAGCAGCGGCGACTGGTCGTGGCGCCAGATCCGTCCCGGCCCGGCCGGGAACGGGTCGATCAGGTGGATGACGACCGGCGGCCTCTCGGCGGCGATCGACCGCGCCGCCGCGAACCGTTCCAGCCAGCCCACGGCGCGCGGACCGGCGCCGACGACGGCGATGGACGGGGTCGGGGACGTGGTGGGCATCGGGTCACCCTGCACGGCGAACCCTGCGCGGGCAAGCGTCCGTGACGCCGTGTTTCGCGGGCGTCGCAAACCGTAATCAACGTTTCCCCGACCCGTCGCCTGCCCTCTACGGTCATCCGAAACATCCGCTCCCACCCCGCGAGAAGGAGGCATCCGGTGACCGTCACGAACGTCGACGCAGACGAGTTCCGTTATGTCGAAGCGACCGATCCGCTGGCCCGGCCGTTGCTGGACGAGCTCGAGTACGAGTACGACACCCGCTACGGCGACTTCTTCGGCGAGCGCGCCTCGACCGAGCTGAGCCGGTACCCGGCCGAGCTGTTCGCGCCGGCTCAGGGCGGTGCCTTCGTGCTGCTGCTGCGCGCGGGGAGCCCATCGCCGGAGGCGCGTTCAAGCGCCTGGATGAGCACACCGCCGAGCTGAAGCGCATCTGGACCAGCTCCCGCCACCGCCGTCAGGGCCTCGCCCGCCGGATCGTGAACGAGCTGGAGTCGGAGGCGGTGCGGCAGGGCTACACGAAGGTGTACCTCACGACCGGTCCGCGCCAGCCCGAGGCGAAGGCGCTCTACCTGGCCGCGGGGTACCGCCCGCTGTACGACACCGCGCTCGACCCCGAGCAGGTCGGCATCCACCCGTTCGAGAAGACGCTGGGGGTGGAGCGATGAGCGCCGCCACCACGGTGGAGGCGACACCCGTCGCCGCCGCCGCCGTCCCCGACGGCGTGGACCTCCGCCGCCTGGCCGAGCGCCCCATCCTCCCGCTGCGCCACCCCGGCCGGTGGATCGCCGCCGCGCTCGTGCTCGTGCTGCTGCTGAACTTCGGCCAGACGCTGTTCACGAACCCGTCGTGGGAGTGGGCGAAGGTCGGCAAGTGGCTGTTCAGCCAGGCCATCCTCACCGGTCTGCAGCTGACGCTGGTGGCGACCGCGATCTCGGCGGTCGTCAGCTTCGCCGGCGGCATCGTCGTCGCCCTCGGTCGGCTCTCGGCCAACCCGGTCCTGAGCTCGGTCAGCTGGCTCTACGTCTGGCTGTTCCGGTCGGTGCCGCTGATCCTCGTGCTGATCTTCCTCTACAACCTCGGCAACCTGTACCCGACCATCGGGATCGGCATCCCGTTCGGTCCGCAGTTCGAGGTCAAGACCGTCTCCGTGCTGTCCGAGCTCACGCTCGGCGTCATCGGCCTGAGTCTCAGCGAGATCGCGTACTGCTCGGAGATCGTGCGCGCGGGCGTCCTCTCGGTCGACCAGGGCCAGCACGAGGCGGCGAAGGCGCTGGGGATCCCGCGCGGGCGGCAGTTCCGCCGGATCGTGCTGCCGCAGGCCCTCCGCTCGATCGTGCCGTCCTACGTGAACCAGATCATCGGGCTGCTCAAGGCCAGCTCGCTCCTCTTCTACGTGTCGCTGCTCGACCTGTTCGGCGTCGTGCAGAACCTCGGCAGCACGTACCCGACCGACATCATCCCGCTGCTCGTCGTCGCGACGATCTGGTACCTCGTGCTCACCAGCGTGGTTTCGGTCATCCAGTACTACGTCGAGCGGTTCTACGCCCGCGGCGCCGTCCGCTCGCTGCCGCCGACGCCGTTCCAGCGCCTGCGCAGCTGGGTGAACCACCGTCAGGACGGTGTGGCATGAGCGCCGGGATCGAGATCGCGAACGCGACCAAGGCGTTCGGCGACAAGCCCGTCCTCCGGGGAGTGGACCTGACCATCGAGGCCGGGACCGTGACGGTCGTCCTCGGGCCGTCCGGCTCGGGCAAGTCGACCCTGCTGCGCGCGATCAACCACCTGGAGCCGCTGGACGAGGGGTACGTCGTCGTGGGCGGGGAGCTGATCGGCGTCCGCGTGCAGCGCGGGCGGCTGAAGGAGCGGAGCGAGAAGGAGATCCTGCGGCAGCGCGCCCGGATCGGGTTCGTGTTCCAGAACTTCAACCTGTTCCCGCATCTCACCATCCTCGAGAACGTGTCGGAGGCACCGATCGCGCAGGGCACGCCCGCCGCGGTCGCCCGGGAGGAGGCGCTTGCCTTGCTCGCCCGGGTCGGTCTCTCGGACAAGGCCGCCGCCTACCCGCGGCAGCTCTCCGGCGGACAGCAGCAGCGCGTCGCCATCGCCCGTGCGCTCGCTCTGCGGCCGGAGGTGCTGCTGTTCGACGAGCCGACATCGGCGCTCGACCCGGAGCTGGTCGGCGAGGTGCTGGCCGTCATCCGCTCGCTCGCGGGCTCCGGCGCGACCCTCGTCGTCGTCACCCACGAGATCGGCTTCGCCCGCGAGGTCGCGGACCGCGTCGTGTTCCTCGACGACGGCCGGATCGTCGAGCAGGGGAGGCCCGCCGACGTGCTCGACAACCCGCGCGAGGAGCGCACCCGAGAGTTCCTGAGCCGCGTCCTGTGAGGGCGCGGTCTCTGAACGCAATCGCACCATCCCACCCACCAAGGAGAACCCGCATGTCATCCCATCGTTCGCTCCGACGCCGGCTCGGCGTCCCGGGCGCGGTCCTCGCGTCGGCCGCCCTCGTCGTCTCTCTCGCGGCCTGCTCGGGGCAGGCGTCAGCCGAAGACGGCACATCCACCTCCGGCAACGTGACCATCGCCGCGCACACCAATGGCGCCGGCACCGAGACCGCCATCCAGGTCGACAAGGTCGACTCCATCGCTGCCGAACTGCCCGACGCGGTGAAGAAGAGCGGCAAGCTCGTCATCGGCGTGGGCGCCCTGCCCGCCGGCTTCCCGCCTCTCGCGTTCACCGGCGACGACCAGAAGACCCTGACCGGCTCCGAGCCCGACCTCGGCCGTCTCGTCGCCGCCGTGCTCGGCCTCAAGCCCGAGGTCAAGAACGCGACCTGGGACAACCTCTTCGTCGGGATCGACACCGGCGCGACCGACGTCGGCTTCTCGAACATCACCGACACCGAGCAGCGCAAGGAGAAGTACGACTTCGCCTCGTACCGCAAGGACGAGCTCGCCTTCACCGTGCTCAAGAAGGACAAGTGGGAGTTCGACGGCGACTACAAGAACCTCGCAGGCAAGACCGTCGCGGTGAGCGCCGGTACGAACCAGGAGAAGATCCTGCTCGAGTGGAAGTCGAAGCTCGAGGCCGCAGGCAAGACGCTCGAACTCAAGTACTACCCGGACGCCAACTCCGTCTGGCTGGCTCTGAACTCCGGCAAGATCGAGGCCTACTTCGGCCCGAACCCGACCGCCGCGTACCAGAACACGCAGAGCGCGTCGTCCGCCAACCCGACCCGCACCGCGGGCACCTTCTCGGGAGCCGGCGAGACCCTTCAGGGCCTGATCGCCGCCACCGTCAAGAAGGACAGCGGCCTGGACAAGCCGATCGCGGACGCCATCAACCACCTGATCGAAGGCGGCCAGTACGCCACATGGCTGAAGGCCTACAACCTCACCAACGAGGGTCTGCCGAAGTCGGAGATCAACCCGCCCGGGCTCCCGCTCGACAACCAGTGACCGACGAGACGAACGGCTGAGAACATGACCATCGCATCCGACACGACAGCGCCCGCCTTCGCGGCGGAGTGGCAGGCCTGGCACGAGGCGCACGAGGCCGACCGCGCCTCCGCGCACGGCTTCCTCGCCATCACGGCCCAGCACTGGCTGACCGCGGAGCCCACGCGCTTCGACGGCCTGCCCGGCCGCTGGTCCACCGGCGAGGAGGGCGTCGCCGTCCTGCTCGACCAGGGCGAGACGCTGCTCGTGGACGGGGCGGAGGTCACCGGCCGGGTCGTCTTCGGCGCGATCCCCGAACGCGGCGGACTCACCGCCGCGTTCGGGGACACCCTCATCGAGATCGCCAAGCGCGGCGGGTACGACCTGCTGCGGCCGCGCCATCCCGGGCATCCCACCCGCGCCGGGTACCGCGGCACCCCCGCCTACGAGCCGTCGGAGAGCTGGGTGATCGAGGGACGCTTCGCGCCCTACGACGCGCCCGTCCAGGTGACCGTCGGCTCGGTCGCCGAGGGCCTGCAGCACGTCTACGCGGCTCCTGGCGAGGTCGAGTTCCGCCACGACGGCGACGTGCACCGGCTGATCGCCTTCAACGGCTCCGCGCCGGGGTCGCTGCTGGTGCTCTTCACGGACGCGACCAGCGGCGTGACCACCTACCCGGCGAACCGTTCGCTGTCGGTCGGAGCCCCGGACGCCGACGGTCGCGTCGTCCTCGACTTCACCCGGGCGGTCAACCTGCCCTGCGCCTACACCGAGTTCGCCACCTGCCCATTGCCGCCCGCCGGCAACCGGCTTCCCTTCGCCGTCGAGGCCGGGGAGCGCCTGCCCTACGAGAGGACCGCACGATGACCGGCTTCATCCTCGGAATCGAGCTCGACGGCGACGGCGCGCACCCCGCCGCCTGGCGGGCCGCGAGGCACGCACCCTCCGCCCTCCTCACCGGGCGCCTGCACGCCGAACGTTCGCAGGCCGCTGAGCGCGCCGGGTTCGTCTTCGCCACCTTCGCCGACGCGGCCGTGCCGCCGTCCGAGCCGGGCGGTATCCGCGCGCGGCTGGACGGCATCCAGCGCGCCGCCTTCGCCGCGCCGCTCACGGGAAGCATCGGCCTGGTGCCCGAGGCGGGGACCGTCTACACCGAGCCCTTCCACGTCGCGACGCAGCTCGCTTCGCTCGACTATGCAGCGCGCGGCCGCGCCGGCTGGGTCGCGACCGCCGCCGACGACGCGGGCACCGCGTCCCTTTACGGACGCGCCGGCAACCCGGGCTGCCCCGCCGACGCCATCGAGGTGGCGCGCCGCCTCTGGGACTCGTGGGAGACGGACGCGGTCATCCGCGACGTGCCGACGGGCCGCTACCTCGACCGCGACCGGGTGCACCACATCCGCTTCCAGGGCGACGACTACTCCGTGGTCGGGCCGTCGATCGTACCGCGGCCGCCGCAGGGTGCTCTTCCGGTGTTCGGGTCGTCGGCGCTCGCCGGAGACGCCGAGCTCGACGTCTCGTTCTTCGACGCGGTGGGCGGCGACCTCGTCGCGCGCGCCGCGTCCGAGGCGTCCCGCCTCCGCGGGCTCGGGCTGCTCGCCGTGCTCGACCTCGAGGTGGCACTCGACGCCGTGGGCGTCCCTGCCGCGGATCGGATCGCCACGCTCGACGCGCACACGCCGTGGACCGGCTCCCGCGCCCGCTACGCCGGCGCAGCCGGACCGCTCGCCGCCCTCCTCGCGGAGCTCGCCGGCGTGACCGACGGCGTCCGCCTCCACCCTGCCGTCCTCGACGTCGACCTGCCCGAGCTGGCCTTCGCCGTCCTCCCACTGCTGCGCGAGACCACCGCGCTCGCCGCATCCCACCCTGGAGGCACGTTGCGCGATGCGCTCGGCCTCCCCGCCGCCGTCAACCGCTATCAGGAGTCCGCATGACCGGCCCGACCGTCCTCCGCTTCGGCGTCTTCTTCCAGGGCGTCAACTTCTCGACCGTCTGGACCGAGCCGGAGAGCGGTTCGCAGACCGACTTCGAGTCGTTCCGCCGCGTCGCCCAGACCGCCGAGCGCGGCCTGTTCTCGGCGTTCTTCCTCGGCGAGGGCCTGCGCCTGCGGGAACACCTCGGCGCGCTGCACCAGCTGGATGTCGCCGGCCGCCCCGACGCGCAGACGCAGCTCGCCGCGCTCGCCGCCGTGACCGAGCGCATCGGCCTCGTCGCGACCCAGAACACCACGTACAACGACCCGCTCGACCTCGCGCACCGGCTGGCGAGCCTGGACCTGCTCTCCGGCGGCCGTGCGGCGTGGAACGTGGTGACCACCGACAACGCGTGGACCGGCGAGAACTTCCGCCGCGGCGGGTACCTCGACCACGCCGACCGCTACCGGCACGCCGAGGCCGTCGTCGTGGCCGCGAAGAGGCTCTGGGACGCGTGGGATGCGGAGATCGCCGACTCCACCGCCGCGGACGCCTGGACCGCAGGCACCCCATCGGAGGTGGTGGAGGTCGACACCGGCCACTACAGCGCGACCGGCCGCAGCCGCCTCCCGCAGAGCCCGCAGGGGCGCCCGGTCATCTTCCAGGCCGGGGACTCCGCCGAGGGCCGCGACTTCGCCGCACGGCAGGCCGACGTGATCTTCTCCGCGCACAGCGCCTTCGATGACGCCAAGGCTTTCGCCGACGACATCCGTCAGCGCACGCTCAAGGCGGGACGCCCGGCGGGTGACGTGAAGATCTTCCCCGGTCAGGAGTTCATCCTCGCCGACACGGACGCCGACGCTGAGGAAAAGGCGCGCTGGGTGCGCCGCAAGCAGGTCACCCCGCAGACCGCGATCGCGTTCCTTGAGAACATCTGGGGCACGGACCTCTCCGCCTACGACCCCGACGGCCCGCTGCCGGAGATCGATCCGGTGCAGGAGGTCTCCGGCGAGACCCGCGGCGCCGGCTTCCGCGCGGCCCAGGCGAAGACCACGGCCGACGCCTGGCGCGAACGCGCGGCGGCCGAGAACCTGAGCATCCGGGAGCTGGTCATCCGCCTGAACTCAGGCCGCGGCTTCGTAGGCAGCCCGTCGAGCGTCGCCGCCACC
Organism: Leifsonia poae; assembly: GCF_050632865.1. GTDB lineage: Bacteria > Actinomycetota > Actinomycetes > Actinomycetales > Microbacteriaceae > Leifsonia > Leifsonia poae_B. Next base: position 1,283,160 of record NZ_JBODSA010000003.1, read on the forward strand.
CTGCAGCGGTACGCCGACGCGCACGTGGTCGACGGCTTCAACATCACGCCGTGGCTGATCCCCGCCGGGCTCGACGACATCGTGGACACGCTGGTGCCCCTGCTGCAGGAGCGCGGCATCTACCCGACCGGGTACGCGGGCGACACGCTGCGCGAGAACCTGGGGCTCGCACCCGTCGCGCGGACGGAGGAGGCGCGTCGCACGGCGTGACGGGCCTTGGTCGGCCGCTTCGGGGAGGTTCAGCTCTCGCGTGAGCCGTGAGACTCGGTGGATGAAGCCCTGGCGGCAAAAATCGCAATCCGAACTCCCTTGCTTCCAGCCTGGGCCGCGCGCATTTGCATGCATACGGTCCAGCGCGGCGTCACGGTCGCATGGCTCCTTCGTCCTCATTAGTGGAGAGCATTCTGCTCGCCCGCTAGTGGAAGGGAGACCTCAGTGAAGAAGTCTCGGACTTTGGTGTCAGCCGCAACGCTCGCAGGAATCTGTGTTATCGGGGCAAGTCTGACCGGTTTCGCCTCGCTAGACGCAGCGGAAGTCAACGCGGCCGATGCGGTGGCCGCGATCCAAGGCGTCGCGCCGGAGTCGCTTTCCGATCTTGCGGCGGTGAGCCGCGATAGCGACACCGCCGCCGCGGCCACCGTCGAGGGCGGCAGGGTGGAAGTCCCCGTTGACCCTGCCGACGGGCTTTCGCTCGGGAATTCGGTTCAGATCGGGCTGCCGTTCGCTCAGCAGGCGTCCGACGCAACGGATTCGCAGTTGCCGGGCGTGGTGGCGTATGACAACAAGAACGGTTCGACCACCGTCCCGCTCATCAAGGCGGATGGTGCCGTGCAGATCAACACCGTCATCGACAACGCGAGCGCTCCAAAGCGGTACGACTACCCGATTGACGTGCCCGACTGGGCATCACTCACCCAGGACGCGAACGGCACGGTTGCGATTGTTGAAGCAGACGGGTCGCCGCTTCGGGTGCTCGGGGAGGCGTGGGCGAAGGACGCCGACGGCGAAGCCGTGCCGACCCACTATGAGGTGCGTGGCAACACGCTCACGCAGGTTGTCGACTTCACGGACCACACCGCCTTCCCTGTCGTCGCCGGTCACCTGGAAGAGCGGATGCATCCTCACCCTGGGCTCGATCGGCGCCGGACTGGTGTTCAGCCCACCCACTGGCGGTCTCGCCTGGTTCGTGACTGGTGCAATCGCTGCGGCGGGTATCTCGCAAAGTTGTAAAGGGTTCTGATGGCAGGGCGGCCCCGACGCCTGGCGTACTTCGCCACCCTGGCTCTCATCGTGGGAGCCACATTGCTCGGCACCTCGCTTCTCCCGCAGCCGCCGAGAGGGGTTGCGCTGACGGTGGGAGCGCTTGTCTGCGCGACCTTTGATCGACTGTGGAGTCGCGTCAGGGGTCCCGTCTTCCCGCCACCGCTGACAGCTGCCGTTCGCGTATACGTCGCCATCGTGGCGGTCGTCTTGCTCTCCACGCTGACTATGGTCGTGTTCGTACCCGGGAGCGGTCTGCTGACGTGGGCGATGTCCGTAGCCACAATGCTGGTTCTCTTGGCCGGGAGCTGGGTTCCGGACAGGGGGCTCCGATCCCCAAGACCTTCCCCACGGAGCGAGGACTAGACAGGCATCTGCAGCGATGTGCTCGCACGGCGTGACGGCGGTCAGCTGCTGAGGAAGATCACCGACAGCAGCATCGCGATCACGAACGTGCTGAACACGAACGCGATGATCGTCTGCCCGGTCACCACGCTGCGGCCGACCGTGGTGAGGATGGTCACATCCGACGACGAGAACGTCGTGGCGACCTGGGCGGACAGGTAGAAGTAGTCGAGGAAGATCGGGGGAGCGGTCCCCGGGAAGCCCAGGCTCTCTGCGGTCGCGTTCAGCCGTGCGTAGTGCACGGCGTAGGAGTACACGGTCACGATCCACGAGCATCCGACGACGAGGAACGCGAGCACGTTCGCGACGACGCTGTCGAGCAGGCCGGGCGTGAGCCAGACGGCGGCGACGGCGATCATCGCGAGGATCGACCAGTGCGCATTGGCGCTCGGGCCGCCCCCGCCGAGCGACGCCTCGATCCGCTGCGCCCGCCGCGTCGGCGTCGTCACCCGGAGCCAGTCCCGGAGTTCGGCGGCCGTCGCGTGCCGGAACGTGACGTGCGTCAACACCAAATAGGCGAGCGAGTAGAAGATCCAGAACGCGAACGAGGTGACGACGACCGATCCCCAGGTGAAGCCGAAGGGCCGAACCGCGTGGTAGACGACGAACGCGATGAGCGTCGGCACGACCGCGATCCCGAGCGCGACGAGGTTGCGTCGCGCGTCCCACGCCAGGGGAGGGTGCGAGACGCGACCGCGCCGACCGGGTCTACGGTCACGTCATCGTCGCCGAGAGGCGGTCGAGGCAGTCGTTCCAGCCGTCGACATGGTTCGCCGCCGCCTCCTCGTCGGGGAAGCCGTCGTGCTGCACCGTCAGGAGCGTGCCGTCACCCTCCGCGTCGAACCGGAGCGTCGCCTCCGTCTCGCCGTCCTCGCCGTCCCACCGCCAGGTGAAGGCGAGCAGTCGGGGTGCGTCCACGTCGGTGACCCGGCCGGCTACACCGAGGTCCGCGACGGCCGAGCGGATGCGAACGGCGCCGCCCGGGACCGCGTCGATGCGCGCCGTCGACTCCATCCGCGGCGGCCAGAACCACGCGCTCAGCTCCCGCGGATCCGTGAACCCGCGCCACACGCGCTGCGGCGGGACGGGGAAGGTGCGCTCGACGGTGAGGGAGACCATGCGCACATCCTGCACCGGGGGGCGGAGGGTGCACCACCAGTGCCGGGAGGTCGCCGTCCCTCCTGAGAGTGCTCTCACGTTAGCGCGTGGCTCGCCGCAGCGCGTGGCCCAGCGGGTCTCCGCCTGCCATACTCGCACTCGGCTCGCTGACGAGCTCGGAGATTCCTTGGGGGGACTGTGCTGTTGAAGAACAGTGTGAAATCCGTGCGGCTCGGTGCCGTGCTCGCGACCACCGCCGTAGTCGTCGCTGCCATGATCGGGTCGGCTCCGGCCGTCGCCGCGCCGGCGACGACGCTTGTGCTGGCGATCACAGGCTCGGTCACCGCGCCGAACGGCGGCGACGACGGCGCGACGGTGCCGTCGATGACCGTGGATGCGTCGCACCACACGCTCTACGCACTCGCGGGAGGCAGCGAGCACAGCAGCCTCGCCATCGTCGACGCCGCGACGAACGCCGTGACGGGAACGATCGGCCTGCCGAAGCTTCCGGAGGGCGTCGCGGCCGACCCGGCGCGAGGATTCCTCTACGTCACCGTGAGCGACATCAACGCCGGCACCTCCGTGCTGTGGGTGATCGACATCGCCTCCAAGAGCCACGTCGGGACCATCGACCTGGGCTCGTTCACGACGATCGGCTCCAGCGGCAACAGCGGCATCGCCGTCGACACGGCGACCGGTTCCGTCTACATCGGCGGTGCCGTGTCACACCCAGGGACCTCGACCCCGTCCATCCAGGTCGTCACGACGGCCCAGATCACGGATGCCGTGGGCGGCACTCCGGTCACGCCGACGGTCATCTCGCTGCCGAATCAGTACCAGGGCCTCAGTTACATCGGGGTCGACGCCGGCGCAGGCCTCGTGTACGCCGCGGCCCAGGGCCTGTCCGGCAGCTCCCTCTACGCGTACGACGTGGCGTCGAACACGCTCGCCTCGACCATCCCGCTGGCCGGTCTGCCCGACGTCCTGACGGTGGATCCCTCGAACGGCACCGTCTACGTCTCGCAGCGCTCGCTCGGTGGCGGTGGTTCGTCCCTCGCCGTCGTGCCGCGGGGTTCCTCCGCTCCGAGCGCGACCATCCCTCTTCCGGCGGGCCCCGAGTCGCTTGCGGTCGACGACAACGCGTCAATCCTCTATGCGGCGGTCGCCCAGCCTTTCGAGGGCGGCACGATCAACGAGCTTGTCGCCATCGCCACCGGCACGAACGCCGTCCTCGCGAGCACGGCGCTGCCCACCCCCGCCGACGTCGCCGTGGACACCACGACCCACACCGCGTACGTCTCGGGTGCGATGTCCGGCAACACCACCATCCAGGTGCTCCGCCTGCTGCAGTCCGGCCGGACGTACGGCGACGACCGCTACGCGACCTCGGTCGCCGTCTCGCAGCGTGAATTCCCCGGCACGGCACCCGTCGTCTACATCGCCTCCGGCGCCAATTACCCCGACGCCCTGTCGGCCGGTCCGGCAGCCGCCAAGCGCGGCGGCCCGCTGCTCCTCTCGACCCCGAGCGGCCTCACCGCGCCGGTCGCCGCAGAGGTGAAGCGTCTGAAGCCGGCGACCGTCGTCATCGTCGGCGGACCCAACTCGATCTCGGACGCCGTCCTCGGCCAGCTCCACTCGGCGGCGCCCGGTGCGACCGTCTCCCGCGCCGCCGGGAGCGACCGCTTCCTCACCTCGCGGACGGTCGTCTCCGGCGCGTTCACGACGGCCGACACGGTCTATCTCGCCGCCGGCGCGAACTTCCCGGACGCGCTCGCCGCCGGCGGTGCCGCCGGAGCACAGGGGGCGCCCCTGCTGCTGGTGGACGGGTACGCGAGCTCGGTCGACGCGCCCACCGCCGCGCTGCTGTCCTCGCTGAAGGCCAAGAACGTGGAGCTCGTCGGAGGGCCGACCGTGCTCTCCGCCGGCATCGCGACCTCGCTGACCCAGAAGGGCTACACGGTCGGCCGGCTCGCCGGATCCGACCGCTACGCCACCGCCGAGGCCGTGAACCAGCACGCCTACACGCACGCGACGACCGCGATCCTGGCCACCGGATTCGGCTTCCCGGACGCCCTCTCGGCGACCACCCTCGCCGCCACCACGTCCGCCCCGCTCTACCTCGCCCCGGGCACGTGCGTGCCGCGCGGGGTGCTCGCCGACCTCGGCCGGCTCGGGGTCGGGACGGTCACCCTGATCGGCGGCCCGAACGTGCTCACCGCCGGCGTTGCATCCCTCACGGCCTGCGCCTGGTAGCCGCCGCGGAACGGTGTCTTCCCGACCCCTCCCCTCGAGTGCGATAGTCCGACCGATCGCAGATGCGGTCGAGCGAGAGGAGAGGGAGATGGCTGACAAGAATCTGGTGCTCGTGGTCGGCGCCTACGACGACGAGAGCGCGGCGGAGTCCGACTACCAGTCCCTGAAGGAGGACCAGGCCGCGGGGCAGTTCGACATCGTCGGGGCCGTCGTGATGAGCAGAGACGACGACGGCAAGGTGGAGGTCAAGGAGCACGAGACCGGGACCGTCGGGAAGGGCGCGGCCTGGGGAGCCGGAGCGGGCGTCGTAGTCGGGCTGTTCGCGCCTCCGCTGTTGGCGGCGACCGCGGTCGGGGCCGGCATCGGAGCGGTGATCGGCGCCTTCCGCAAGCGCCACGACGAGAAGCAGATCGGGGTCGACGTCGACGAGTACCTGCCCAAGGGCTCGTCCGCCGTGATCGCGGTGGTGGATGACCAGTGGGCGGACCGTGTCGAGAACGCGCTGGTGAAGGCCGAGAAGCGCATCTCGAAGGCGATCGACTCCGGCGACTACGAGGAGCTGCAGAAGGCCATCCAGAAGTCGCAGGAGGACCTGGACAAGGCGTCCTCCTGAGCCGGTCGGGCCGCTGAGCGGGGAGGGCGGTCGTCAGGCGGCGACGACCGCCTCCTCCTCCGCAGGCGTCGCCGCGACCGTGTCGTCGGCCGCGCGGCGGCGGCGGACGGTCAGGAGGTGGCTCACGCCGATCAGGCCGAGTCCGACCGTCGCCCAGAGGGCGAGACGCAGTCCGTCGAAACCGAAGGCCTGGCCGGGGAAGTACGTGAGCGCCCGGACGGCGTCGAGCCAGGCAGCGCCGTTCCAGAACGTATTGAGCCCGGCGAAGAACCACGGCATCAGGTTCTGCGGGAAGATGCCGCCGCTGCTGGTCACGTTGAGCATCACGAACAGGAGCGTCAACGCGGGCGTCGTCCACCGTCCGATCAGGGGATGCAGCCCCACGCCGATCGTGACGATGCCGAACACGTAGAGCGACGCGAGCAGCCAGATGCTCCACTCGTTGCCGTTCAGCACGTGGAAGATCGGACCGGCGACCACCGCGCAGAGCCCGGCGACGAGGAGGGAGGCGGCGGTCGACACCGCGATGCGCCACCCGATCGCGAGCTTCGCGGTGACGGCCGCGATGGCGATCGCGCTCGAATAGCCGCCGACACTCAGCGCCACCATGAGGAAGAAGAGCCCCTGCCCGGTGCCGTCGTCCGCCGGGACCGGCCGCACGTCGTCGATCGTGACCGGCAGGTGCTGCACCTGCGTCTGCACATCCTGCGGCAGCTCGCTCGCGGCCACGTTCGCGGCGAACGAGGTGGACAGCGCGGCGATCATCACGGATCCGACCAGGGCTGTTCCGAGCGACGAACCCAGGTTCTGGAACACCCCCTGGATGCCCCCGGCCTCGCTGAGCTGGTCGGGCCCCACCGACGACATCGTCACGTTCCCGAGCTGCGACGCGAGAAGACCGAGCGCGGCGCCGGCGATGAACATGCCCGCGCCGAACTGCCAGGTGTTGAGGTCCGGGGTCACCGCGGCGAGGAGGACGAGGCTGGCGCCGACCAGGGCGAGCTGCCCGATCCGGGCGATGCGTCGCGGCGGCATCCGCCGCGCCAGCGCCGTCCCCACGATCGAGAACAGCACCAGCGCGACGGAGAGCGGGAAGATCCGCAGCCCGGTCGTGAGCGCATCGAGGCCGAGGGTGAGCTGCAGGTAGATCGGCACGACGAAGAACAGACCGGCCGTCACGGTGTACTGCAGGCCGAGGCTGCCCACTCCGGCGCGGAGGGTGCGGATGCGCAGGAGCGCCGGATCGAGCAGCGCAGGCCGCCCGCGCGCGAGAAGGGAGCGCTGCCGCAGGAAGAACAACCAGAGCACCACCGCTCCTCCGGCCACCAGGAAGGGGACGGGGGAGAGCCCCAGCAGGGACACGTCGGTCGTCGGAAGCAGCCAGCCCCAGGTCTTCGTCTGGAGCATGCCCCAGACGATCAGGACGAGGCCGACCGCCGACAGCACCACGGACAGCACGTCGACGGAGATCTTCTCGCGCTCGCCGCTGTCACGCACCACTCGGCTGAACAGGAGCACGACGGCCATGATGACGACCTCGCCGGCGAACACGTAGCGCCAGCTCGCGTAGGTGGTGAGGAAGCCTCCGATGAGCGGGCCCACCGCGACCGCCACCCCGGAGGCGGCGCCGATCACGGCGAACGCCGTCACGCGTGCGTGCCCCGAGTAGTTGTCCGCGATGAGGGCGGCGATCGCCGGGATCACCAGGACGGCGCCGAGCCCTTCCACGATCGACCAGCCGATGAACAGCACCGCGATGTTCGGACTGATCGCCGTGGTCCCCGACCCGATCGCGTAGACGATGGATCCGATCACCAGGGCACGTCGCCTGCCCCAGATGTCGCCGAGCTTGGCGCCGAGCAGCATGAAGGCCGCCATGGTCAGCGTGTAGAACGTGATGGCCGACTGCATGGCGGCGATCGTGGTGTCCAGGTCCTTCACGACCGTCGAGATCGACACGTTCATCACCGTGCTGTCGAGGACCATCACGAACTGGGCGGCGCCCAGCACCGTCACCGCGCCCCATCGTTCAGACATCCTGTCTCCCTCCGACCCGTTCGCCCGCCGACCAGGCGGCGATCTCCGACCTTCGCGTCGCGCCCAGCTTCGCGAGGATGTGCTCGACGTGGGTCGCGACAGTCCGGGACGAGATGTGGAGGGCGTCCCCGATCTCGCGGTTGGTCGCCCCCGTGGCGACGAGCGTCGCCACCTCGCGCTCCCGCGCGCTCAGCACGGTCGTCTCCGCGCCCTCCGCCAGCCGCGCCTCCAGCGCCGCCACCCGGGAGAGCACCGCGCCCGCGCCCGATGCCTCCGCGCGGCGACGCGCCTCGGCGACGAGTGCCGCCGCCTCTGCGGGACCACGGCTGCGGCGGGCGCACTCGGCGAGGTCGAGCAGCGCCTGCGTCCCCTCCCACCAGCGGCCGAGCGCGTCCCATCCGGCGGAGGCCGAGCCCAGCAGCTCCTTCGCGCGGCTGATCCCGCGTTCGGACAGCGCCACCAGGCCCTGCGCGTGCGCGACCGCGTGCTCAGTGCCCGGGATGCCGCGCTCGCCCAGCCGCGCCCCCGCCCGCTCCACCCACTCCCGCGCTCCCGTGACGTCTCCCGCGACGATCCGGGCACGTGTCGCCGTGACGAGGAAGGGGAACAGGTACGCGGCGTCGGCGACGCGCGCGGACTCCCGGTAGCCCCGTTCGGAGAGCTCGATGGCGGTATCGAGCTCACCGCGCGCCAGGGCGACCTCCGCCAGCCCCCAGAGCGCGGGCGAGAGCCGCTGCAGTTCGCGCATCCGTTCGCCGATCGCCGCCGCCTCGCCGAGCAGTTCGTGGGCCGTCACCAGCTCGCCGCGGCCCAGGGCGACGTAACCGAGGACGTGGAGTGCGGTCACCTCGGTCGTGATGCCGCCGCGGCCGTCGGCACGTGCCCGCTCCGCCCGCGTCCCTGCCGTGTCGAGCTGTCCGGTCGCCCACTCGACGTGGGCGAGGTGCGCCTGGAGGTAGTGGGCGTCGTTCCATCGCTCGATCCGCGAGGCATAGGCGATGCCCTCGTGCAGCCACTCCATCCCGCGGTCGTACACCAGGAGGACGGACGCGCTCGAACCCGCCATCCGGTAGGCGCGCGCAGCCGTCGCCTCCAGCCCGAGGGATGCGGCCTCGCGTGCGGAGGAGTCCAGGAGGTCCCAGCCCTCGTCCCCGCGGCCGGCGAACACGAGGACGGCGCCGCGGGTCACATCCACCGCCAGGCGCTCCGCCACGTCTCCCTCGAGCAGCGGTCGCGCCTCCGTGGCGAAGGCGAGCGATTCGTCGAGACGCCGGTCGAGCATGGCGGCTGCCGCGAGCGCGGCGAGCAGGGCCCCGCGGGCGAGCGCGGCGTGGCCTCCCGCACCCGGGTCCAGGCGTGCGAGCGCATCCTCCAGCGTCGCCGCGCGGGACGCGTAATCGGCGCCGAGCAGATGGCGCGCGGCCACGAGCGCCGGGACGACGGTCGCCGCCTCCACCTCGTCCCCGGCCTGGCGGAACAGCTCGACCGCCCGGGCGAACTCGCGCTCCGCATCCTCGTTGGCATCGGAGGCGGCCAGCTCCGACCCGAGGAGCCGGTGGAGCTCGGCGCGCTCGGCCACGGGGGTGCCCGACGGCACGGTCCGCTCGGCACGGCGGTACAGGCCGACCGCCTCGCGGTGGGCGGACAGCGCGGAGGCCCGCTGAGCGGCGGTGCGGGCGGCGCGGTAGGCCTGGTCGGCCCGGCCGGCCCGCTCCAGATGGGCGGACCGTACCGCCTCGGACAGCCCGGGCACAGCGTCGACGACGCGCGCGTGAAGCATCCGCCGCTGCGGTGCGGACAGGTCGGCGTACACCGCGTCGCGGATCAGGGCGTGGCGGAAGTCGTAGCCCGACGCCACCGGGACCACGAAGTGGCCGCGGACCAACTCGTCGAGGGCCGCCTCCACATCCCCGCGGGTCCCGTCCTCACCCGCGACGACCGCAGACAGCGTCTCCGCGTCGAACTCGCGGCCGATGACCGCCGCCGCCGCGATCGCCGCGCGCGCGTGCGGATCGAGGGTCGAGGTCCGCGCGACCACCGCATCGCCGACCGTGTCGGGCACCGTGTCCACCCCCACCGCCACCAGCTCCTCGACGTGCAACGGGATGCCGTCGGCGGCCGCGAACAGCCGGTCCACGTCCTCCTCGGAGGGCTGCTCACCGGTGATCGACACGAGCATCGAGCGGGTGCCCTCGCGACCGAGCCGGGTCAGCAGCAACTCCTCGGCCTGCCGCTGGGCAAGCAGTTCCAGCCGCCAGGAGGTGAAGGCGGCGTCGGCCGCGGGGTCGTCGGTCCGGTGGGTCGCCACGACGAGGGACGGCAGGCGGTCGAGGGCGGCGGCGGCCCGGCGCAGCGCGTCGAGACTCAGTTGGTCGGCCCAGTGGAGGTCTTCCAGGCGCACGAGGAAAGGCGTGGCGAGCGCACGCGTCAGCGCGTCGGCGAGTTCGGCCACCAGGAGCCGGCGGCGGGCGGAATCGGTCGTCGTGGCCGACACCGCCTCCGCCACCAGTTCGTGCAGTCGCCCGGCCGTCTTGTCGTCACCCGCCGCGCGGAACCCGGCGGCCAGACCGCCCAGCAACAGACCCGGGGTATCCCGGTCGCCGGCGAACGCCTCCGCCCGCACGACCCGGCCGCCGGCACGGGTGGTCAGCTCGTCGAGCAGCCGGGACTTGCCGATCCCCGCCTCCCCGCCGAGCAGCAGGAGCCCGCCGCGCCCGGCCGCGGCGTCGTCGCGCCGCCGCACGGCGAACGTCAGCTCGTCGTCGCGGCCGACGAGAAGCGGACACACCCGGGCCGTTCCACCCGGCGGCGACGCCGCGCGCATGGCCGCAGCCTAGCCGCGCACCGGCGTTCCCGGGCCTCCCGGGATCGGCAGGATGACGGATGCCGTGCGCCGCCTCCACGGGCACAGTGGAGACAAGGAAAGGAGCCGATCATGGCACAGTTCATCGACGTCCACGACGGATTCGTCGGCGTCACCCGGGATCAACTGCAGGAGGCGCACGACGCCGACGCCGCCATCGAGGGGGAGGAGGGGGTGCACATCGAGCGGGCCTGGCTCGACCCGGTCAGCGGCAAGGTCTTCTGCCTCTCCACCGGTCCGTCGAAGGAGGCGCTGATGCGCATCCACGAGCGCGCGGGCCACCCCACCGACCAGGTCTACGAGGTCAGCATCGAGGTGTGAGGGCGGATGCGCGGCGCGGACCGGTCCACGGGATGCGGATTGGCCCGCGACGCGCCCTAGCCGCCGCCGCTACAACGGGACGATGAGGATCCTGCGCTTCCGCGCCTTCACCCGCCCCGGAGACCGGGCCTCCGGCAATCCCGCCGGGGTGGTCCTGGATGCCAACCCGCTGTCGGACCCGGAGATGCTGGCCATCGCCGCGGACCTCGGCTTCAGCGAGACCGCGTTCCTGTCGTCGATCACGCCGGACGGCGCGCGGGTGCGCTACTTCACCCCGCGGGCGGAGATCGCCTTCTGCGGACACGCGACCATCGCGTCCGGCGTCGCGCTCGCCCGCGAGGGCGCGGGCGACACCGTCTCGTTCGCGACGAACGCCGGCGTCGTCCCGGTCGCCGTCTCACCGCAGCGGGCGACGCTGACGGCGGTGGAGACCTCCGTCGCGCCCCTGGACGGCGATCTGCTCGGCGAGCTCCTGGACGCGCTCCGGTTGGACCCGACGGACCTCGACCCGCTGCTGCCTCCCGCCTTCATCCGCGGCGGCAACCCGCATCCGCTCGTCCCGGTCGCGGCCGGCGTGCTGCAGCGGCTCGATCACGACGCCGACGCCGTCCTCCGCCTGCAGGACCGCGAGGGCTGGGACGGGACCGTCCCCGTCGTCCACCGTGTCTCGGCCGACCGCTTCGCGAGCCGCAATCCCTTCCCGCGCGGCGGCATCCGCGAGGACCCGGCGACCGGCTCGGCCGCGGCCGGGCTCGGCGCGTACCTGCGCCAGGGCGGCCACGTTGCGACGCCCGCGGAGGTGACCGTCGAGCAGGGGGCGGAAACCGGGCATCCGTCGTCGATCGTCGTCAGCATCCCGTCGGAGGGCCGGATCCGGGTCACCGGCACGGCGGACGTCCTCTGAACTTGGCGGCATCCCCTCAATCGCACCGTCGACGCGGCCGGAATTGGCGGGAAACCGGCGCGCGGCGGAGCCCGGCGGGCGCTACCGTCAGGCCTCATGAGCATCATCGATGAGGCGCTGGCCGCGAACCGGACCCTGGCGGACGGCTACGATCCGGCACACAGCGGCCGACCGGCGCCGAAGATCGCGATCGTCACCTGCGCCGACCCGAGACTGAGCGGCGTCGTCCGTCTCCTGGGGCTCCCGGACGCGGATGTGGACCTCATCCGCAACGTCGGCACGGTCGCGACCAGCGATGTGGTGCGATCGCTGATCATCTCCACCCGAGTCCTCGGCACCCGGGAGATCATGATCATCAATCACAACGAGTGCGGGCTCTCCGCGTTCTCGGGAGACGAGCTGGCGGAGAGCCTGCGTCGCGAGACCGGCCGGGTGACGGTGGCGCCAGAATCCTTCTTCAGCTTCACCGACGTGGAGGACAACACGCGCCTGCAGACGCAGAAGGTCCGGTCGCACCCGTGGATCGCTGCGGACATCCCCGTCCGCGGCTTCGTCTTCGACGTGCACACCGGCCGGCTGGCCGAGGTGACGAGCGACTGAGGCGGTCGTGCCGAGCCGGCAGATGGAGGCGGTCCTCGCGACGCTGTGGGAGCGGCGGCGAGCAGAGGCCGGTCGACCGCCCCGGCCGCTCGCCGAGGTGCGCGCGGGGTTCGTCCCCGCGGATGCGCTCCACCCCATCCCGGACGATGTCCGCGTCAGCGAGGTGGATGCAGGAGGTGCGCGCGCCTTCTGGCTCGACGCACCCGGAGCAGAGGACGGCCGGGCGCTGTTGTTCCTGCACGGCGGGGGCTTCCAGCTCGGCTCCCTGGCCAGCGACGGAGAGCTCGCGGCCCGCATCGGACGGGCAGCGGGGATGTGCGTGCTCTTCCTCGAGTACCGGCTGGCGCCGGAGAACGCGTTCCCCGCAGCCCTCGACGACGTCCGCGCAGCGTGGCGGTGGCTGACCTCGGACGTGGGTCTCGCTCCCTCGTCGCTCGCCGTCGCCGGGGACTCGGCCGGCGGGGGACTGGCCGTCTCTCTCCTCGTGTCCCTCCGGGACTCGGGCGCCGACCTCCCCGCCGCCGCGGCGCTGATGTCACCGACGGTCGACCTGACGAGCTCCGGCGCCTCCATGACCGAGCGCGTCGACCAGGACCCGATCTCGACGCCCGAACTGCTCCGCTCGCTGGCCGCCGACTATCTCCAGGGCGCCGACCCGCGCGACCCGCTGGCCTCGCCGCTGTTCGCCTCCCTCGTGGGCCTCCCGCCCCTGCTCATCCAGGTGGGCACCGCCGACCTGCTGCTCAGCGACGCCGAACGCCTCGCAGCGGCAGCCGGTGACGCGGGCGTGGACGTGACGCTCGAGGTCGGCGACGGGCTTCCGCACGTGTACCAGCTGAACGCGGGAACGCCGGAGGCTGTGGACGCCACCGACCGGATCGGGGCCTTCCTGCGTGCCAGAGTGAGGGCATGACCTTCACCCGCGATCAGCTCGCCGCGTTCACCGGCGCAACGCTGCCGGATCTGATCCCGCACCCGACGCGCCTGCTGATCGTCGGTATCAACCCCGGGCTCCTCACGGTGGCGGTGCAGGCGCACTTCGCGCGCCGAGGCAACCGTTTCTACAAGGCGCTCTACCTCGGCGGGATCACCGACCACGTGATCGACGCCTCGAACGGCTTCGACCCGGCCGACGTGCGCCAGCTGGAGGAGCTGGGCATCGGGATCACGTGCATCGTGCCGGAGGCCACGGCGCGCGCCGCCGAACTCCCGCCCGCGCGGCTGAAGGAGGGAGGCGTCGCGCTGCGGGATCGGGTCGCCGACCTCCGCCCGACCGTGGTCGCCATCCTCGGGATCAGCGCCTACCGCGTCGCCTTCGACGCGCCCACGGCGACGGTCGGACGACAGGCGGACTGGGGCGCTTCGCAGGTCTGGGTCGTCCCGAATCCGAGCGGCCTCAACGCCCACTCCACGCTCGACGACCTCGCGTCGGCCTACCGCGAGGTCGCGGTGGTGGCCGGCATCCCGGTGCGTCCCGAGCTCACCCGCCGATGACCGGTTCGGGATGGAAGAACGGCAACCACACGAGGCACAGCACCACACTGGCGCACATCCCGGCTACCGGTGCCACCCAGACGTAGCGAGCCCGAACCAGACGAAGGATCCACACGGCGAGTGCAGCGAGCGGCAGCGGGAGGAACGCGCCGGCCATCGCCCAGCGGAACGCCGGACCGAGCCGGTAGAGCTCGTCCCGCCCGATAGTGTCGTCGAGGCTCAGGGCGTACGCCAAAGTGATCACCATCAGCGCGAATGCGACGACGCCGTGCAGCAGGAGGAGCAGTACGGCCACCACCACCGGGCGCCACTGCCGAAGCGGCGCGTCCCCGGCATCCATCCCCACGCTCCGACGCTAGGAGCGGCCGGCATCCCGGTGCGTCCCTCCAACGGATGACCCGCGTGCGACGTCAGTCGCCCTCGCTCGCCGCCGTCGGGATCACCAGCGTGCGGTCGACGATTGCGGCCGCCACCGTGGTCAGACCCAGCTGGTTGCGACGCGCGTAGGCCCGGATCACGGAGAACGCGTCGTCGATGCTGACCTTGTGGAGCTGGGCGACGACGCCCTTGGCCTGCTCGATCACGATGCGGCTGGTCAGGGCGCTCTGCAGCTGCTCGCGGATGGTCTCGCTCTCGTGAAGGGTCCGCTGGTGCAGGATGCCGATGGTCGCGACGTCCGCGAACGCCTGGGCTGCCACCAGGTCGTTGTCCGGGAGCTCGCCCCGGGTGTCGCGAAGCAGGTTCAGTGTCCCGATCGTCGTTTCGCGGAGCCTCAGCGGGATGGCGGTGATGGACGCGAAGCCCTGCCCCAGTGCCTTGTCCCGGAACTGCTGCCAGCGCTTTGGAGCCGCGGCGATGTCCGGAACGGAGACGACCTCTCCCGTGGTGAAGCTCTCGATGCACGGGCCCGAGTACGCGCTCAGCTGGAAGACCTCCACCAGCCGGCTGGCCTCGCTCGTCGAGGCCAGGAGGTCGAGTTCGCCGGACTCATCCGCGAGCAGCACGCCGGAGGCGGAGACCTCGAGCAGATCGCTGCAGGTGTCCACGAGCCGCTGCATGAGGTCGACCACGTCGTAGCCCGCGACGAGGGTGTCGGCGAGGCCCGCGAAGGCCTTGAGCAGTTCGAGTTCGCGCGTCTCGTTCATCGGGCGTCGTCCTTCCCTTGCTCGTCCAGACTGAAGTCGAGGACTCCGTCGACGACGTCGCGGGAGACGTCCATCATCGAGCGACCGGTCGCGAAGGCGTGACCCTGGATGACGAGTCGCGCGTCGTCGGCGCTGATGTCCAGCTGGGCCAGGACCATCCCGCTCGCCTGGTGGACGAGCCGTCGCGAGAACGGGCTCTCGGGTTCCTCGGGGTCTTCGACGGCGGCGCGGATGAGCGCGCGGCGCAGCACCTGGCGTCCGACCAGATCCGCGAGGGAGGCGGCCTGACGGGTCTGAACGCGGGTCAACTCGAGGGCGTGCCGCGCGTAGAGGTCGACGGCGCCGATGCGGAGCGATCCGACGAGCATCGGGAAGGCGAACAACGCTCCCACGCCGTCGGCGGCGGCTGCTTCGCTGAAGACGGGCCACGTGTTGCGGGGATCGCCGCGCAGATCGGGCTCGAGCACGGGCCGCGCCGTGCGGAGGGCGTCCCAGCACGGTCCGATCCCGAGGTCGAACTGCAGTTCGTCGAGGCGCGCCGCCTGAGCGTCCGTGGCGTATACGGTCTCGGTTCCGAGCAGGTCGCCGATCGTGGAGATCGCCGTGCCCGCGATCGGGAAGAGGTCGACGAAGGGGAGGCCGAGCTGCCGGTCCGAGGGCAGATCGCCGCGGAGCTCCCGCATCGCCCGCGTGAAGCGCTCGTCCTGAGTGGCCATCATCTCGATTATGGCGGCATCCTGAGCGGACGGAGTGGAACCGTCATGCGGGGGCGACAGAAGCCCCTGATCTTCGTGCATCTCGACGCCTCCGATCCCGGCGCGCGCCGGGTCCACCCGAAACTGTGGACTGACGGGGACGGGATTTCAAGCGGGTGCGACCGACCTATCTGCGGAGCGTGTCCCGCGGGTTCTCGCCGAACTGCTCCCGGTAGGACGCGGCGAACCGCGGCACGTGCTCGAATCCCCAGCGGCGGGCGATCCCGGCGACCGTCGCGCCCTCGGCGGGATCGGAACGGAGCAGTTCGTCGCGCGCTGCCTCCAGGCGCAGCAGACGGAAGTGGTGCGTGGGCGTGCGACCCAGGAGCCGGCGGAAAGCGTCCTGCAGGCCGCGGGGCGACAGCCGTGCCGCGGCGGCGATGTCGGCGATCCGCACCGGCTCGGACAGGTGCTCCTCCATGTACGCGACGGCGCGCCGGATGGTGGATGGGAGCGCGCGGTCGCTGCGGTCCGACCCGGTGGCGCCGAGCGTCGAGTTGGGGAACGCCGTGAGCATCGCCGCGATGAGATGGCGTGCAGTCGCATCCCAGATCAGATCGTTGTGGAGCAGTTTGGGATCGGCGGCGACGTCCGTCCGTGCATGCCGTTCGATCGTCCGCCACAGCTGCTCGTGGCGTTGGTCGACCGGACGGGCCTCCGAGAACGACACCGGCGCCGCATGCGGGCCGATGACGTCGAGGGCGTAGGCGTCGATGGCGGAGCGGGCGAAGCGCACGACCCGCGCGCCGTGCGCTCCATCCCATGACGCCTCCAGACCCCCCAGCGGGAGGAGCACCAGCCCGGACACGTCGAGACGTCGGCCGCCCGCCTGGACCGCGAGGGATCCGGCGTACACGTCGCCGACGATCAGGAGGTCATCCGCTTCGGTGCGTGCACGGCCGCTTCCGCGCCAGGCGGTGCGCACGAGGGCGACTGCTTCGTCGCCCCGCTCGTCCGCCCGGACCCCGAAGCGCCCACGGTCGTCCGTCTCGATCGCGACCTTCCGGAGGGTCGCGCTCAGGCGCTCTGCGGCGTCCTCCGGGCGGTCGGCGGCCCACGTGAGGCTGTACTGCATGACCTTCGCCCCTTCCGGCCGGCAGGTCTGTTCGCGTGCCGCCGGGGTCTGGGGTGGTACGGACGATGCTAGGGCCGCACAGGCGTGGTGGAGAAGAGTTCGCGCTCGCTGCTCGGATTCACCGTGCCGCGGATGAAGATCAGCAGGATCAAGCCGGCAGCGATGACGGCGGGGTTGCCGAGGCCGCCGAGCGTCGCCGCGGCGCCCTGCGTGGGATAGAGCGTGGAGAGGAAGATCGACGGGTCCGTCGACGCGTGCAGCAGGATCGGCCAGATCAGGTTGCCCGTGACGCGCAGCGCCAGGTACATCAGGATGCCGAACGCGAACGTGTAGACGAGCTGGAACGCCGTCGCGAACAGTGATTGCCCGGTCAGCAGGTTGCCGGCGTGCAGCAGGGCGAACAGGGCGGCCGAGACGGAGGCGACGGCGATCTCCCGATAGCCGTGCTTGCGCATGAGGTTCACGACGAATCCGCGGGTCAGCGTCTCCTCGGCGAAGCCGATGCACAGTCCCGCGACCAGCCAGGCGATGACGACGCCGGCCCCGGCTTCGGCGTAGTCCACCGCCGCGAAGCGCACGACATTGAAGATCAGGACGACGGCGACGGCGATCCACATCCAGCCGCGGCCGCGGATCGGCTGGGGCCCGAACAGCTCGGTCAGCCACCCCAGCGACCAGGCGAAGACCACCAGCACCAGACCGCCGAAGGCGATCGGGATGATGGTGAAGAGCCAGACCGTGGCCGCCGGGTCGTGCGTTGTCGGGAAGAGGGGAGCGAACAGCAGCGGTACGCCCTGGTAGATCGCGAAGTAGGCGACGACGACGAGAAGCGACCGCCACCAGCCGCCCTTCTCCCAGAACCGGCGCCAGCCCGTGAACGACTCGTGTGCGGAGGTCATGCCCCAACGCTAGGGGACGCGATCCACCGGTGACTACGTAAGTGCATATCGCGGACGCTCGGCCGCGTCCTACCCTGTGGCCGAATCGCACGATGCGAAGAAGGTGTCTGCCATGACCGGTAACAAGCTCGCCGTTCTGCTGGCCTGCTTCTCGAGGACGGACGAGGCGGGGAAGGCCCGCAAGCAACTCGATTCCGAACTCCGCTCCACGGGCGCCCCGGTGCTCGACGCCGTGGTCCTCTCCGTCGACAAGCGGCACCGGGCGAAGGTCCACGACCCGGGCAGGCTCCTCGCCGGAACGCTGGTCCCCTTGGTCACCTGGGGGCTCTTCGGCCTGGTCGCCAACGGCTGGGTCGGGGTGGTCATCTGGGCTCCGCTGGGGGCGCTGTGCGGTTTCCTCAACACGTACTACAGCGTCCATCACGCCTCCAAGGCGGAGCTCGCGACGATCGGCAAGGAACTGCCGCCGGAATCCTCCGCTCTGTTGCTCTTCTCCGAGGTGGGCGACCCCGGGGACCTCCTCGCCGGCGCCGCGAAACTCTCGCCCACCACGGCCAGCGTCGTCGGTGTCGCGGACGACCTCAGCGTCGCCGGGTCGACCTGGGCCTCCGGTGCCGCGGTGCCGGAGGCGGGCCCTGTCCCTCGGGATGCGGCGGCCGCGCTGGCGAGCATGATCGTGGTGCGCTACCGCAGCCCCGGGACCGCCCGCACCATCGCCACGAAGGTGAAGTCGAACCACGCCGTGGCGACGGCGGTGCAGATCGAGCTCGTGGTCCGGACCGATCCGCGAGGGCGCAGGCACGTGGCCGATCCGACGTTCGGGGCCGCCGCCATGGTGCGGAGCAACATCGTCAGCTGGGGGCTGTTCGGGCTCGTGGTGGGAGCGATCTCCGGCGCGTTCGGCGGCGGCATCCTCCGGGTCGGCCTTCTCACGGGGATCGGCTGGGCCGTCTTCGGCATCTTCGCGGGCGCCCTCTACGGACTCTGGGCGGGGCGCAGCATCTCGGGCCGCCGCCTGCGCAGCGTCTCCTCGCTGCTTCCCGACGGGACGTCCGCGATCCTGGCGTGGACGTCCGGCCCTCCACCGGGCCCGGTCCTCGACGCACTGTCCGACATCACATCCGAGCACGCCATCGTCGCCTTCGTCCCGTCGGGATCGGGCGCCGTGGTCCGCAGCGGCGGGCTGTGAGGGAGTCCAGCGGGGTGACTATCGGAACCGCTCGTCGCGGTGCCATAGTCCGGCTGTTTCGAATTTCAAACGATCACACGAGCGATGAGAGTGAGGCGATGACATGGCTGACAAGCAGCCCAACATCGTGGTTTTCTTCTGGGACAACTTCGGCTGGGGAGAGCTCGGCTGCTACGGAGGCGGAGTGCTGCGCGGCGCGCCCACTCCACGCATCGACCAGTTCGCCTCCGAGGGGTTGAAGCTGCTCAACTTCAACGTGGAGGCGCAGTGCACCCCGTCGCGATCCTCCCTGCTGACCGGGCGCCACGCCATCCGCTCGGGCACCGGCGCCGTGTCGATCGGCCCGGACGGCCTGACCCAGTGGGAGATCACGATGGCTCGCGCCCTCTCCGACGCCGGCTACGCGACGGGCATGTGGGGCAAGTGGCATCTCGGATCCGACCCGGCGCACCGGAGCCCGATCGACTTCGGCTTCGACGAGGCCGTGTGGTCCCCCGGACGGCCGATGAAGTGTTCTGGCCGCACCAGTCCTACTTCCCGAAAGGGACGGTGACGGCGAAGCCGTACGCGGGGGACACGCAGGTGCCGATGGAGTACGAGACGATCTACTCGCGCAAGAAGGGCGAAGACCCACAACCGGTGTCCGTCTACGACAAGGACTTCCGGGCCGGATTCGACCGCAAGATCACCGAGTGGGCGATCGACTTCATGCGGCGCTCGAATGACGACGGCAAGCCGTTCTTCATGTACTTGCCGTACACGCAGACGCACATCCCGATCGCGCCGGACCCGGAGTACGCGGGCAAGACGAAGCGCGGGAACTGGGCCGACGTCCTGACCCAGATGGACGACTTCACGGGCATGATCCTCGATGAGCTCGACAGCCTGGGCCTGGCAGAGGACACCATCGTCGTGTGGGCGTCCGACAACGGCGCCGACTCCACGTACCATTTCCCGCACAGCGACCCCGATCCTCTGGGCGGCGTCTGGAACGGCTTCAACGGCCCCTGGCGCGGCTCCCTGTTCACCTCGCTGGAGGGATCGAACCGCACACCCTGCATGATCCGGTGGCCCGGGCACATCCCAGCCGGGCGCGTCAGCAACGAGATGGTGCACGAGGTGGACCTCTTCACCACCCTGGTGACGGCCGGGGGCGGCACGGTGCCCACCGACCGCCTGGTGGACGGGATGCTGATGACCGACTTCCTCCTCGGCGACGCGGAGGAATCCGGGCGCGAAACGGTGCTGTGCATCAACGGCACCCGACTGCAGGCCGTCAAGTGGCACCAGTGGAAGGCGCACCTGTTCCAGCAGGACGACTTCTACTCCACCTGGACGGCGTACAGCATCCCGCACATCTTCAACCTCGAATGGGATCCACGCGAAGAGAACCAAGTCGACTTCGCGCACTTCTGGGTCACCCACGTGATGGCGGCGGCGGTCGGAGCGTTCCTGAAGTCGCTGGTGATGGAACCGCCGATCAAACCGGGCACTCCGGATCCGTACACACCGCCCAAGCCCGGTGAGCTGCTGCCGCAGGAGCATCTGCAGATCGGGCCGATCATCCAATACGTCACGACGCTGCATCAAGCCAACCCGCCGCAGATGGACGTCAAGGACCACCAGCCCGACCATGGCCTGAGCCACCACGCGGGGGCGTGAGTGTCATGCTCGAGCAGGTAGTGGCCGCGTCGACGATCAACGTCGGCGGATGGAAATGGACAGGGGACTTCACTTCCCTCGATCTGATCGCCGCGTCCACCAACGCCCTCAACGGCGCCCTGCTCGCCCGGCGCCCCGATCACTACAAGAACTTCACGGTGATCGGGGTGCTCGGGATGGCGCTGCTGATGGGCCTCGGCGGCGGGATCACGCGCGACATCATCGTCAACCAGGTGCCCGGCGCGCTCAGCAACCCTGCGTACATCACGCTCGCGCTCATCTTCGGCATCATCGGGTACCTGATCGCCTACGGCCAGGGGCAGCTGTTCCGTGAGGGCATCTTCCAGTTCTTCACCTCGTTCTCCTTGCCGCTCTACGCGATCGTCGGGGCGCAGAAGGGGGAGTCGGTCGGGCTGCCGATCCTGGGCGTCCTCGCGCTCGCCGTGATCGGCCCGACAGCCGGGCGCTGGTACGTGGATGTGTCGAGCGGCGTGACGCCGAAGCACTTCATCCAGGGGGAGTGGTTCGTCAGCATCGCGGCCCTCACCGGCATCGTCTGGATCATCTGCACCGCGCTGGGCTTGAACACCTGGTGGGCGGCGGGGATCTCCTTCGTGATCGGGTACGTGCTGCGCATGATGGCGCTCTACTTCGGCTGGGAGGAGCCGTTGGCCAAGGAGCCCGCAGGCGTCTACAAGCACAGCGACGGCCGGCCGCTGCTCGGCCGGAAGATCGCCGGCAAGTCGGAACGGGAGCTGCGCGACCTCGGCCTGCTGGTCTAAGCCGACGGCCCCAAGGCCGGGCGAGGGGCCTGAACGCCGAGCCGGCTCGGAAGGACAGGACACGAGATGTCGAACAGCACTCTCAACACCCTGATCATCGCGTTCGGAATGCTGTTCGTCGTGACGAACAGCCTGGCTCTGGGCATGCGCGTCCACGTCGGCCAGGTGCTGGTCCACTTCGCGAAGAACTGGCGGTTCGCCGTGGTGGTCCTCCTGATCAACTTCGTGGTGCTGCCCATCCTGGTCGTCGGCTTCGCCGCGCTGGTGGACATCCCGCCCGACATCAAGATCGGATACTGCATCGTCGCTTTCGCCGCGGGGGCTCCTTTCGCCCCGCTGCTCACCGGCCTCGCGAAGGGCGACGTGGCGACGTCGACGACGTTGTTCGTCGCCCTCGTCGTCGGCACCGTCATCGTGGTGCCGCTCGCCCTGCCGGTCACGGTGCGTGCGATCGTCCCGAGTGCCGCCGACGTCTCCGCCTGGGCCGTCGCGTGGCCTCTGCTGGCCTTCTTGGCCGCACCCTTGGCCCTCGGCTGCGTCATCCGCCTGCGCTACCCGCGCATATCCGTGGGGGCGGCGAAGTGGCTGCAATGGTTCTCCATCGCGGCGCTGCTGCTGTACGTGAACGTCTTCATCGTCGGCTACCTTCAGCTCTTCGGCCAGGCGTGGGGCTCCGGCGCCTACATCGCGGCGTTCGCCGTGCCCATCCTCGGGATCCTGTTGGGCAGCCTCCTGTCGCGTCGGGACAGGAGGCGGCGGCACGCCGGCATCATCACCACCGCACAGCGCAGTGTCGGCGGCGCCATCGTCGTGACGGTGTTCGCGTACACCCAGCCGCTGGCGAACGTGTCGGTGACCATCATCAACACGGTCGGCATCCTCATCCTGCTCGTCTTCAGCCTGGAATGGGGGCGCGCTGCGACGGGAGCCCTCGCGAAGGCGCCCGCCGCAGAGCCGGGCAGCCCGCAGCGGAAGCCGGCCTGACGCGGGTCACCGGTCGCCTGGTCCCTTCCCCTTCCCGGGTGACGCCGCTCCTCGCGCCATCCCGATGCCCTGGCTGTCGGCCACCAGGGCGTCGGCGCGCTGAGAGAGCGGATAGGCGGCGGCGACGGCGTCGTCGAGCAGGGCGAGCTGCCGACGGAGTGCCGGCCGCCGCCGCTCGGGAAGGTCGTCCAGGAGGGCGTCGAGCATCGCGCGCAGCCGGCGCGCGATCTGATACTGCCCGGTGCCGAACTGGCGGATCTCATCCAGTGCCAGCTCGACCAGGTCGTCCCAGGTCGGCGTCGGGTACACGAGGCGGAGGGTGCCCGACCGGTCGGCGACGGCACCCGCGGACAGGTGCTTGGCGGCGGCGTACCGCAGCAGGTCCTCGATCCGGTCGATCGACTGGACCGCCGTCGTCGGGTCGTTCACGGCAGGCGACAGCGCCTTGATCGCGATGTCGACGAGCACCCGGAACGCGAAGGCGGGGTCGAAGTCGATGGTGCGCTCGTCGTCCAGAATCACGCAACGCCGCAGTCGCGCCTCCGGAAGCTTCGTCGGGCCGTAGACGTCGAGCAGCGGGGCGTTCGCCGGGATGTGATCGCCGACCGCGCGCCGCATCCGGATCAGCGCCCCGCGTTGGTGGGCGAGCGCCACCAGCGCGTCCTGGTCGAGCGTTGCCAGGACCGCGCCGACGTCACCCGAGTACAGCGTCTGGACCGGCGCGTCCTGGGGCTCGACGGTCGTTCCTTCGGACTCGGCGCCAGGCCGTGTGGACGGGTACACCGTGTCGAATACCTGCCGCGCCGCCGAGTCCACGCCCTGGACCACCTTGGCGACGCGCAGGCCGTTCTGCGTACGGGCGATGAGAAGGAGGAACATGAGGACGCTGAGCAGCGCGAGCACGGTGGCCGCGATCACCGATCGGGTCGGCGGGGGCGCCCCGCTGGACGTGTCGATCTGCGCGGTCGTGACCAGGGCGAAGAGGAAGGTCGCGATGAAGGTGCTCAGCGCGAGGTTCAACGTGCGGTCGCTGTTGAACCAGCGCACCAGCCGCGGCGAGAACTCGCTCGTGCCGAACTGGACGATGAGGAGCACGACCGAGGTCACGAAGCCGGTGAAGGCCAGCATCCCACTGGTGAGGGCCGACATCGCCGACTGGGCGCTGGCCGCGTCGATGTGCAGCCCGAGGGTCGTCGGCGCCGTCGCATCCCAGCGGACCAGCGTGAAGGAGGCGACCAGCGCCACGATCGCGTACAGCGTGGGGAAGAAGAGCGCGCTGACGAACAGGCGTCGCGCCAGCCGCCGGACCCTGATGTTGCCTGGGATGTTCACGCCGCAGAAGTTACTCGCCACGAGCCTCTGTGCGCGGGACAGCAGTTCGCCGTGCAAGTACTGCCTGTAGCGAGCCCCGACCGGCCTGCCATCATGTCACCGCGAGGAAGGAGAGAACGATGTCCGACGGCGCGACCGGGTCGACCCGCACGTTCGGCTACGGCCGCGACTTCTGGCGCCTGATGGCGTTCGCCTGCGTGCTCGGAGTGTTCGGGGGCGCGTTCTCCCTGATCCTGCTCGGCGTCCTCCATCTCGGCGAGTTCTGGTACCACTACTCGAGCCCGGGCTGGCTCGGCGGGGAATGGTGGTGGATCGCCGTCACCGCGGGGGCCGGCCTGCTGGTCGGGCTGCTGCGCGCGCTCACCCGGCTCCCCGAGAAGACGCCCGGCCTGATCGCCGACATCGAGACGGCGGAGGTCGAGCCGAAACTGGTGCCGGGCATCCTGCTCGTCTCCACGGCGTCGCTCCTGGGCGGTGCCAGCCTCGGGCCGGAGAAGGCCCTCGGCTCGGTCGGCGGAGGGGCCGGCTACTGGTGGGCGAAGCGCAGCCGGTTCAGCGCAGACGACCGCGCCGCCGCCACGCTGAGCGGGATGTCCGGGGCCTACGGGGGCCTCTTCTCCAGCCCGCTGATCGTGGTGGCGATGATGCTGGAGGTGAACCGGCCGGGCGGCGAGAGGCTGAGCAAAGTGCTCGTGTCGACGGTGTTGTCCTCGAGCATCAGCTTCGGCATCTACTTCGGGGTCGCGGGCTCGATCTTCGTCGGCGCCTACGACGTTCCGAGCTACACCTATCAGGACTGGTACCTGCTCGCAGGAATCGGGATGGGGGTGTTGGCCGCCATCATCAGCGTGGTGTTCGGTCTCGTCGTCCGGGGCTGCATGGGACTGTTCGGAAGGCTGCGCATCCCCATGATCGTGAAGTCGGTGATCGGCGGCGTGATCTTCGGCACCATCGGGGTGCTCCTCCCGCTGACGATGTTCACCGGCACCGACCAGCTCGACGTCATCCTGAAGGACGGCTCGTCGCTCGGTCTCGGACTGGTCGCCCTGCTGATGGTCGCGAAGATGGTGACGATGGGCGTGGGCCTCGGCACGGGTTTCGTGGGCGGACCGATCCTGCCGGCCCTCTTCATCGGAGGCTCGGCGGGCGTGGCGCTGCACCTCGCCATCCCCGCTATCCCGCTGGGTCTCGCCTTCGCGGGCATGCTCGCCTCCGTGGTCGGCGGCTTCGTGTCGGCCCCGTTCGCGATGGTCCTCTTCGTCGCCCTGACGACGCAGCTCGGAGCGCTGAACACCGCACCGGTGCTGCTCGCCGTGATCACGGCGTTCCTCGTGGTGCAGATCGTCATCCACCTGCGGACGCGGCGGCGCTCGCCGCAGCCGGCCTAGAGGCGATCGACGCTCGCACGCTGGCCCAGCGGCAATAGCACCGAATCGCGTTCGAGTGAACGGTCTATCCCTCACGCCGCGCGCGGGTACGTTTCCCGTCGTCAACGCGCAGCGGGCCGCTGCGCTCGGAGGGCGCGCACCGCGCCGGAAACGGAGCCGTAGATGAACGACGAGACCGCCAACGACCTCCAGCCGCTCTCCGCGGACGAACTCGCGGCCGAGGGCGTCACGCCTCTGCCGGACAAGGAGGTGGCCTCCATCCTCGATTTGAACGCCGACCTCAACCTCGGGCTCGGCCTGGTCGCGCCGGTCGACCTCGGCGTCGCCGCGAACGCGAACGTCGCCGCCCCGATCGAGGCGTCCGCGGGCGCCAACGTCCTCTCGGCCGGATCGACCGCCGTCGCGGGCGCCGACCAGTCGGCGGCCATCCAGCAGGGCATCGACGCCGACGCCGTGGCCAACTCCCACCAGGTCAGCGACATGGCGCCCGCCGCCGACACGACCTCGGCGCCGGCCCCGAGCGCCGGGGCGGCCGTGCCGGGTTCGATCACCGACGGCAGCCTCCTCAACGTGGACATCAACGCTGCTGCCGATGCCCACATCGCGGCACCGATCAACGGTGCCGTCGCGGCGAACGCGAACGTCGCGGCGCCGATCGACGCGAGCGTGGCGGCGAACATCGGCTCCATCGACAGTCAGGCCGCCGCCGTCTCCCACCAGGATGCGATCATCAACCAGAACATCACCGGTTCGGCGGATGCCACGGCGGGCCAGGAGTCGTCCATCGGCGAGGCGTCGGCCCCGGCCGGCGACGCGCCGGCCCAGACGCCGACGCAGCCGTAACCGAGGGTGACCGTCACACCGGACTCCCCTGCCGCAGCGGGGGAGGCACAACAGCCTGTCGGCCCCGCCGGACCGGCGCGGCTCTCCGAGGTCCCGGTCCGCGCATCGGGCGTCGAGCTCATCGGCGCGATGCGCGGCTCCGGGTACCGGGAGCCGCCCTCGCTTGCGCGACGCGGCGACGGGCAGACGCTCCAGCTGACTCCACTGCTGTTCGCCGTCCTGGACGAGGTGGATGGGCGGAGCGACCTGCGCGCGATCGCCGACCGCGTCACCGCGCGGACCGGCAGACTGGTGCGTCCGGAGGACGTCGCACAGTTGATCGACGCCTCCCTGAGGCCGCTCGGTCTGCTGACGCGCGCCGACGGCACAGAACCGGAGGTGAAACGGTCGAACCCGCTTCTCGGGTTGCGGTTCCGCAAGGAGATCGCCGACCCGGCGGTCACCCGACGCGTGACCACGCCGTTCTCGCGGCTGTTCCATCCGCTCGTCGTCATCCCGGTGGTCGCGCTGTTCGTCGCCGCGTGCTGGTGGCTTCTGATGGTGGAGGGACTGGCCGCGGCCACCTACCACGCGTTCCAGGACCCCGGCGTCCTCCTTCTCGTGGTCGCCGTGACCGTGCTCTCGGCCGCCTTCCACGAGTTCGGCCACGCGGCCGCCGCCCGGTACGGCGGTGCCACGCCGGGCCGGATGGGCGCCGGTCTCTACCTGTTCTGGCCGGCGTTCTTCACCGACGTGACGGACTCCTACCGGCTGGGACGCGCCGGGCGCGTGCGGACCGACCTCGGCGGGCTGTACTTCAACGCCATCGTCGCCGTCGTCATCGTCGGGATCTGGTGGGCGACCCGGTGGGATGCGCTCCTGTTGGTCGTCCTCACCCAACTGCTGCAGATGGTCCATCAACTGCTGCCGATGGTGCGTTTCGACGGGTACCACGTGCTCGCGGACATCACCGGGGTCCCGGACCTGTTCCAGCACATCAAGCCGACGCTCCTCGGCCTGCTGCCGTGGCGGTGGGGGCGGGCCGAGTCGCGGACGCTGCGGCCGTGGGTGCGCGCGGTCGTCTGCGTCTGGGTGCTCGTCGTGGTCCCGCTCCTGCTGTTCTCGCTCGTCATGATGGTGCTCACCCTTCCGCGGGTCATCGCCACCGCGGCCGTGGCGATCGCCGAGCGGGCCCAGCTGCTGACCGGTGCGTTCGGGCGGGGCGACGTCGGCGCCGGGATGGCCCAGGTCGTGCTCATGGCGGCCGTCGCACTTCCCGTCCTCGGGACCCTGTACATCCTCTTCCGACTCTCCCGCTCCGGTCTGACGCGACTCTGGACCGGGACGCGCGGGCGGCCGGCCCGCCGCGCCGCCGCGGGAGCGCTCGTGCTCGCCATGGTCGGCGGCCTGGCGTTCGCCTGGTGGCCGTCTCCGCAGGCGTACCGCCCGATCCAGTCGTACGAGCGCGGGACGATCTCCGACATCCTGACCCCCGCCTCCCGATCGGAGCGGATCTCCGCCGGCTCGACGGGTGAGCTGCAGACCATCTGGCCCGCAGGCGCGGCCCGCCCGACCGCGGACCATCCGCAGCTCGCGACCGTGCTCATCCCCCGGGACGGGAAGTCGCCGTCCTGGGTGTTCCCCTTCAACAAGCCGGCGCCGCCGAAACCCGGCGACAACCAGGCGCTCGCGGTCAACACCACGGACGGCTCGGTGCTCTACGACGTCGCCTTCGCTCTGGTCTGGGTGACCGGAGGCCAATCCGCCCTGAACACCAACTCGGCGTACGCCTTCGCCGACTGCGCGAGTTGCACCACCGTCGCGGTGGGGTTCCAAGTCGTGCTGATCGTCGGCCAATCCGACGTGATCATCCCGCAGAACCTCGCCGTCGCCGCGAACTCCGGCTGCGTGGACTGCGTGACGGCGGCCGTCGCCCATCAGCTCGTTCTGACGCTCGCCGCCGCACCGGACGCGCAGACGCTCGCCAAGCTGAACGCGCTCTGGGCCGAGATCATGGCCTACTCGAAGACGATCGAGGGTCAAGCGCTCTCGGATGTGCAGGCGAAGCTCCTGGCGTTCGAGCAGCAACTCAAGGAGATCGTCGGTCAGGATCCGTCTGCAACGCCCGTCGGAGGCTCGCCGGCAGCGCCGGATCCGACGGCCACTCCGCAGCCGACGTCAACGGGTCAGCCACGGCCAGAGGACGGCTCGACGCCGGGGCCGACGGCCACACCGCTGCCCGCGCCCATCCAGACGACGGCACCGACGGCTGCACCGACTCCCGAGCCTTCGACCCAGCCGACCGAGACGCCGACTCCGATCCCGACTCCGTAGGGGTGGCCCGCGTCACGCCGCCGGACGCAACCTCTCGACGAGCTCGCCCCGGCCGTGGACGCCGACCTTGGTGAACACCGACTTCAGGTGGTCCTGCACGGTGAAGGACGAGATGTAGAGTCGACGGCCGATCTCCGCGGTCGACAGGCCGAGGATCACCTGGCGGCATACCTCCCGCTCCCGGGGCGTCAGTCCGTAGGCCGCCTGCAGCAGCGTCCCCAGGTCGTCGGCCGCGGCGGGGGAGAGGAGCACGGCGACCTGGTCTTCCTCCGCGCCCACCAGCGGACTCGCCTCGAGCACCGCCCAGCGTGCGCGGCCGTCCCGGACGCGGGTGCGGAAGACGTGCGATGGCGACGACCGTGCCCCGATCCACATCAGGTGCAGCAGCAGCTCGAACCGTTCGGGGGCGATGTCGTCGAAGCGCTGCCGCCACTCCTGGACGCCCGGCGTCGCGGTCCGCACCTCGCCCGTCCCCCCGAGCACCACGATCGCGGGGACCGTCCCAGCCAGCAGCGACGACGCCTCGGACCGCACCGCGAGCCGGGCTGCGGAGGCGATGGCCGGGGCGACGGCGGTCAGGAACTCGACCTCCCGCTCGTCGAAGTCGTGACCGGACCGCACCATCCCGGCCGCTCCCCAGGACACCCCGTCGACGGTGAACAGCGTCCGCACCTCCTGGTCGAGCCCGAGCGGGCGCCACACGGTCCGCGCCCGGACACTGGCGTCCCGTTCGGCGGCGGACAACTCCGACAGCCGCGCCGACACCCGGCCCGACCGCGACAGGCCGGCGAAGGTGTGTGGCTCCGCCTGCCGGTATTCGGCGTCCGCCAGCAGCGGCTCGTATTCCGGCGGGATGCGGTCCTCGCCGCTGATCATCGTGCTGATCACGAGGGTGTCGGGATCGAGCGCCGCCCAGCACATCAACTCCGCGCCGACCGACCGCCCGACGACCGCGATGGCATGCTCGTACAGCTCGCTGAGGCCGTTGCCGTCGCCGGCGAGGGACAGGATCTCCTGACGTGCGTGGTGGGCGCGTTCCTCCCACATACCTTCAGTATGCGAGCCGTTTCGCCGGGCGAGAATCCCAGATTCACGGGATGGGTCCGGGTCGGCGGTCGTTCTAGCATCCTGAGCGTCGGGAGGAGGCGATCATGACCGTCGTGGTCTGGATCTTCGCGTTGCTCACCGCCGCCATCCACATCATGGTGTTCGTCTGGGAGGCGTTCCTGATCGGACGGCCGGCGATCCACCAGGGGATCTTCGGCGTGCCCACCGAGGACGTCGCGGCCGTGCGCCTGTGGGCCTTCGGCGTCGGGTTCTACAACCTGTTCCTCGGGTGCGGCCTGATCATCGGCGTCGTCGCCTGGTGGATGGGCGACGTCATCGTCGGCCGCACCCTGGTGACCTACCTCTGCTGGTTGCTGTTCCTCGCCGGCGTCGTGCTGTTCGTCGCCGACCGGATGGGTCTCAGCCGAGAACGCGGCAAGGGCGTCGGTGGGGCGATCGGCCAGGCGGGGCCGCCGCTGGTCGCGCTGATCGCGCTGGCGTTCGTCTGAGGCGTCCGAGACCCGGCCCGACGCGTAACCTGCTCCGGGTCCGCCCCCGCCCCCGGCAGACTGTCATCCATGCAACTCGCCGACGCCTTTCCGCCCTTCGGTCTGATCATCCGGTCCGGTCCGATCGTGCTGCGCCCGATCACCGACGATGTCCTGCCGCCCCTGATCGAGGTGGCGGCCGCCGGCGTGCACGATCCGGCGCTCATGCCCTTCTACTATCCGTGGACCGACGCGTCGCCAGACCGGCTGCCCGTGAAGTTCGCGCAGCATCACTGGCGGACGCGCGCCGGCTGGTCCCAGGATGCGTGGACCCTGGAGTTCGCGGTCGAGTACGAGGGCGTGATCGTCGGATGCCAGGGTTTCAGCACGCGGGACTACCTGGTCACTCGCACGGGCGAGACGGGCTCGTGGCTCGGACGCGCGCACCACGGGCGCGGCATCGGCACGCGGATGCGCCAGGCCATCTGCGCGTTCGTCTTCGACGAGCTCGAGGCCGACGAGATCACCTCGGGCGCCTTCACGGACAACCCGGCGTCTATCGGTGTGAGCCGCAAAGTCGGCTATCGGGACAACGGCACGACGCGCCTCGCGCGCCGCGGGGAACCGGCCGTGAATCAGCGCCTGGTCCTCACACGGGATGACTTCGTGCGGGGCGAGCCGATCGCGGTATCCGGCGCCGACGCGTTCCGTCGTTTCATCGGGTTGGTTTGAGGCCCGCAGGTGCCGTCGCTCACACGTCCCGCGCGAACAGGTCCGCCCACGTCTCGCGCCGGATGACCGCCCGGGCCTCCCGGTCGCGGGCGAAGACCACGGGCGGCCGGCGGTACCCGTTGTAGTTGTTCGCCATGGTGTGCGTGTACGCGCCGGTGGCCGGGACGGCGAGGAGGTCGCCGACCCGTGCGGGCGGGAGCCGGAGCGGGTCGATGAGCACGTCGCCCGACTCGCAGTGGCGTCCGACGACAACCACTTCCTCGGCGTCATCCTCGTGGAGCCGGCCGGCGAGGATCGCTTCGTAGCGCTGCTGGAAGAGGGCGGCCTCCAGGTTGTCGCCCATGCCGCCGTCGACGGCGACGAAGTTGCGGGCGTCGCGTTTCACCGTGGTGACCGTGTAGAGGGTGAAGGCCGAGCCGTTCACCATGCTGCGGCCCGGCTCGATGATGATCTCCGCCTCTGCCGGCAGGTGCTCGTCAGCCGCCGCGAGCAGCGCCTCGACGTATTCGTCGACCGAGGCCGGGTGGTCGGTCGTCGTGTAGCGGGCGCCGAGGCCGCCGCCGAGGTCGTAGACCGGGAAGGTCCCGAGGGCCGCGAGGGGGCGACGGCCGCCGCGAGCTCCGCCGGGTCCATGATCTGGGAGCCGACGTGGGCGTGCACACCCCGCAGGTCGAGGAGCGGGCTCGCCTCGATCCGCGCGATGACCCGGCGGGCGGCATCCGATGTCAGCCCGAACTTGGAGCCCACCTGGCCGGTCTGCACGTGCGGGTGCGTCGACGACTGCACGCCCGGGATGACGCGCACGAGCACGCCTTGGGGGCGTCCCGGCGCGACCAGCTGCTCGAGGCGGTCGACGTCGTCCTCGTTGTCCACCACGACGAGCCCGGCGCCGGCCTCGACGGCGAGCTGCAGCTCCTCGGTGGTCTTGGCGTTGCCGTGGACGACGATGAGCGCAGGGTCGACCCCGGCGCGCAGGGCGCTCAAGATCTCACCGCCGCCGGCGACGTCCAGCCCGAGCCCTTCCTCCACCATGACCCGCTGCACGGCGGTCGCGGGGAAGGCCTTCGACGCGAAGACGACCCGCGCGTTCGGTCGGTGCGATGTCAATGCCTCGCGATACTCCCGCGCCCGCATCCGGAGCGAGCCCTCGTCGACCACGATCGCGGGCGTGCCGAAGTCGCGCGCGAGGTCGTCGACGCGGCACCCCGCGATCACGAGGGTGCCGTCGGGGTCGACGGTCGCCCCGGCCGGGAACAGGTCGAGGAGGGGATGGGGCATGGTCACTCTCTTCCGTGTGGGACGACCACGACCGGCACGGGGGAGTGACGGACGATCTTGGCGGCGTGGGAGCCGAGGAACACGCGGGCGATCGCGCCGAGCGTGCTCGAGCCGACCACCAGCACCTCCTCCGGCTCCCAGTCGATGTCCGCGAGCGCCGACTCCCAGCTCTCCCCGATCCCCACCGCCACGCCGGACACGGCAGGCGCGTCCGGCAGCTCGGTGACCTGGCTCACCACGGCGGCGGCGTGCCGCTCGATGTCCGCCGCCCAGGCGTCGGCGATCGGGAGTTCGGCGTCCAGTCCGGCGCCGGACGTGCCGGAGTCGCGCGGGACCACGGCGAAGGAGGCGATGCGCAGTTCTGCGTCCAGCATGGCCGCCACCTTCGCTGCCCCGAGCACCAGCCCGGTCGAGGCGCCGGTTCCGCGGTAGGCGGCCGTCACCCGGCCGATGCGCGCGTCGTCCTCGGTGCGGTACCCGCTCGGCGCGATGGCGACGGGGATGGGGGAGGCGTGCAGGAGCGCGTCGCTCTCGGAGCCGAGCGCGATGCGGCCGGGATGCCCGGACACCCCCGAGCCGACGACGATGAGCGACGCCTCGCGCTGCTCCGCCAGTTCCACGAGTCCGCGCCGCGCGGACGGCGCCTCCTGCAGCAGGTATTCGGCACGGGCCTGGCCGCCGAGCACCGCCGCGGCGTGGTCGAGCGCGCCGTTCGCGGTGTCCCGGGTGTAGCCGCGCCACTCCGCGTCCGCTCCGCCCGCAGATGCAGGCCAGGCAGGCGGGACGACGGCGGCGACGAGGAGGTCCTGGCCGGAGGATCGGGCGAGCATCGCTGCGAGGTGCAGCGCGGACGCCGAGCGGTGGGCGGGGTCGACCCCGACGAGGATGGTCATCTGCGGTTCGCCTTCCTGCGCTCGGCCGCTTCGCGGATCTCGCTCTTGCTCGGGTGACCGAAGTTGCTCGTGTAGGGCGCCTCCGCGTCGGCGACCGGGGCTCCTGCCTGCAGGGCGGAGTGCTTGCGCCCGTAGAACCAGTAGAAGACGAGGAAGACCGCGGTCCAGATGAGGAACACCACGATCGTGATGACGCGCAGCTGCGTGATGATGGCGATGCAGCCGGCGATCGACAGGATGGGGATCGTCCAGCCGAAGGGCAGGCGGAAGCCGCGCTCGAGCTCCGGCTCGCGCACACGCAGGATGATGACGCCGAGCGACACCACGAGGAAGGCGACGAGCGTGCCGATGCTGGTCATCTCGGCGAGGAAGTCGATCGGGACGACGGCAGCGAGGATGCTCGTGGCGATCATCACGATGACCGTGTTCCGCACGGGGGTCATCGAGCGCGGGTTCACCTTCGCGAACACCGGCGGGATCATCCCGTCCCGCGACATCGCGAACAGGATGCGCGTCTGCCCGTAGAGCACGACGAGGGTCACCGAGAAGATGGAGATGATCGCGCCGATGGCCACGATGGTGCCCGGCCAGCTTGAGCCGATGATGTTCTGCAGGATCGCCGCGAGGCCCGCATCCTGGTTCTCGAACTTGTCGGGAGCCTGCGCGCCCAGCGCGGCGAGGCTCGTGGCCACGTAGAGCAGGATGATGATCACCAGCGCGAAGATGATGGCGAGCGGCAGATTGCGCTTGGGGTTCTTCGCCTCCTCACCGGCCGTCGACACGGCGTCCAGCCCGACGAACGAGAAGAAGATGATGCCGGCGCCGCCGACGATGCCCGCGAAGCCGGCGGGCGCGAAGTTGTGGAAGTGATCGGCGTTCCACCCGGTGAACGCCACCGCGCAGAAGAACACGACGACGGCGATCTTGATGACCACCATGATGCTGTTGACCGTCGTGGACTCGCGCGCCCCGCGGAGGAGCAGCAGCGAGCAGAGCACGATGACGATCACCGCGGGCACGTTGACGATGCCGCCCTGCTCGGGCGCCTGCGAGAGCTGCACGGGCAGCTGCCACCCGAAGAGGTTCTGAAGCAGCTGGTTCACGTACTGCGACCATCCGACCGCGACGGCAGCCGTCGAGACGCCGTACTCCAGCAGCAGACAGGCGCCGACGGCCATCGCCGTGCCCTCGCCGAGCGTCGCGTAGGCGTACGAGTACGTCGAGCCCGAGACCGGCACGGCGCCCGCCATCTCGGCGTAGCAGAGCGCGGTGAGCCCGGCGACGACGCCGCCGATGACGAACGACCAGATCACCGCGGGGCCGGCCACGGGGACCGCCTGGGACAGGATGAAGAAGATTCCGGTGCCGAGCGTGCCGCCGACGCCGATCATGGTGAGCGAGAAGAGGCCGATGCTGCGTTTCAGCTGCGCCTCACCGGCCGCGGGCGGCGTCGTGGGCTTTCTGCGCAGCAGCTGCTGGGCGATGGTGGGCATGTACCAGTCTCCTTCGAATGGTGGGGGGATGTGTCAGCTCGCGAGGGTCACCCGGAAGCGCGCGACTCCCGGGTCGACGGCCCCGCGGACGTAGCCGGAGGGGGATGCGGCGACCGCCTGCAGGAATGCGGCGGTCTGCGCCGTGATCTCCTCGCCCGGGATGAGGTTCGGGATGCCGGGCGGGTAGGCGGCGAGGGTGTCGGCGGAGACGCGTCCGACCGCGTCGGCCGCCGTCACGAGTTCGGTTCCGGCGAAGAACGCGTCCCGGGGCAGCATCCGCAGAGGGCCCGGTTCGGGCAGGGCCGGGAACGGGTGCGTGTCGGCGCTCGATCGCTCGGCGTGGGCGTCTGCGGAGTCGACGGCTGCGGCGAGAGCCCGGTGTGCACGCTCGAGGTCGGGCGTCTTGCCGGCGCCGATGAGGGCGACGAGCGTGGTCGCGGTCGACATCTCGAAGAAGATGCCGTCGGCATCGGCAAGGCGCTGCCGCAGCCAGTGGCCGCTCACCCCGGTGCGTGAGACGTCGACGACGACCCGCAACGGGTCGACCGCCGCGATGTCATCGAACGCGCCGAACCCGTCGCTGAGCACACCGAACCGCGGGTCGGTGCGCAGGGCGGCGCGGAAGGCGTCGGCGGCCGCGATCGACCGGCCGATCAGCTCCGCTCCGGTGGCGAGGGAGTGCCGCGCGATGTCGAGCGACGCCTGCAGCAGCGCCGAGGTGGAGGTTGAAGCGGTGATGGAGACGGCCCGCTCCACCAGCGGCTCCAGCGCCTCGGCGAACGGGCCGTCGCCGAGGTGCAGCATGGCCGACTGCGTGAGGGAACCGCCCAGCTTGTGCGTGCTGGAGACGACCAGGTCGGCGCCCAGCCGCGCGGGCGACTCCGGGAGGCCGGGGTGGAAGCCGAAGTGCGGGCCCCACGCGCCGTCGACGATCAGCGGAGCGCCATGAGCGTGCGCCACGCGCGCGAGTCCGGCGACGTCGGCGACCGCGCCGAAGTAGCTGGGCGTGACGACGTACACGGCGTCGGCCGGGCGCCCCGCGCTCGCCGCGGCGGTGAGCGCGGCGTCGAGGGAGTCCGGAGACACGCCGTGTGCGACGCCGTGCGCCGTGTCGAGGGACGGCATCACGAACGAGGGCGCGAGACCGGCGGAGAGCACGCCGTCGCTGAAGCTGGAGTGCGCGCTGCGCTGCGACAGGATGTTCTCCCCGAGGCCGCGGACAGCGAGAGCAGCGATGCGGTTGGCCTGGGATGCGCCGCCGGTCAGGAACCAGGTGCGGCGAGCGCCCCAGGCGTCAGCGGCGAGCTCCAGGGACCTGCTCAGGGGCGAGTCGTCGCCGAGGTCGACCCCGTCGACGAGCATCGGAAGGTCGAGCTGAAGCGGTCGCGTCCCGAAGAACTCCGCCAGCCGCGCGCTGAGTCCGAGCTCGTCGCCACCGTGCCCCGGAACCATCAGCGTGAGAGGTTCGCGAGCGGCATGCCGTTCCAGCGCGTCCGCATACGGCGTCTCCCACTGACGCAGGTCGGCCATCGACGGCAGCGGCTGCACGCTGTCGGCGGCGGAGAGGGGAGTGGAGGCCATTGCTCCATGGTGGGGCCCCCGCCGCGTGACCAGAACCCCCGAACTCCGCGTTGCTCACATAGAGTGTATGTGGCTCGACTCCCGATCGAGCCAGAGCAGGACAGAAAGACGATGGCGGATCTACGGCAGTTCGAGGCGTTGCGGGCCGTCCACGCCGAGGGTTCGGTCACGGCGGCTGCCCGGCGCCTCGGCTGGGGCCAGCCGACGGTCGACTACCACCTGAAGAACCTCGAACAGCTGGTCGGCTCCCCGGTGCTCGTGCGAACCCCGCGCGGCAGCAGACTCACCCCGGTCGGCATGCTCCTGCTCGAGCGAGCGCAGCAGATCCTGACGCTCAGCGAGCGCGCGATCGGGGATGCGCGCGAGTTCAGCCAGCTGGGGAGGGTGCGGCTGCGGTTCGGTACGTTCGCCACGGCTGCGGCGACCATCCTGCCGTTCGTCGCCGGTTCGGTCGGCGACCTCGGGATCGAGATCGACGCCACGGTGGAGGAGGTGCCTGCGCTCGTCGACCGGGTCAACCGCCACGCGCTCG
Organism: Leifsonia poae; assembly: GCF_050632865.1. GTDB lineage: Bacteria > Actinomycetota > Actinomycetes > Actinomycetales > Microbacteriaceae > Leifsonia > Leifsonia poae_B. The sequence continues at coordinate 1,319,419 of NZ_JBODSA010000003.1, forward strand.
ACGCCGCGCTCGTCTACACGGTTCCGGGTTACGAGCTGCCGTTCCGTCCGGGCGTGGAGGCGATGGAGGTGTACCGCGACCCCCTGATGCTGGCGCTGCCCGCCGGACACCCGCTCGCCTCCCGCCCGGTGATCGACCTCGCCGCCCTGCTCTCGCTCCGCGACGAGCGCTGGCTGTTCGCGACCTCGGTCGACGACGCGATCGACCGGGTCGTCGCCGATACGTTCGCGGCGGACGGGCATGCGCTCGACGTCGCGATCCGGTCCGACGACTTCCAGGTCCTCCTCGGGATGACGGCCGCCCGCATGGTGGTGGGCATCATCCCCCGCCTCGCGACGACCGCCGAGCATCCCGGCATCGTGCTGCGGCCGATCGACGACCCGTCGTTCGTGCGAACGGTCCTCGTGGCGACGTCGTCACCGGAGGACGCGGGACGCCGTCCGCCGGCCGCTGTCCGTCAGCTCGTCGCGGCGGTGCGAGACGGGTTCGCGGCGGTTCGGGTGGGGCGCGGTCCCGCGTTGTGAGCGGGCGGCCTGGCTCACCGGCAACGAGAAACCCCGGGCTCCAGTGGCTCCGGGGGTTTCTCTCTAGCGGAGACTCACCACGTGCAGGGGGTCAGGGACTCCGCGGATTCGGAGAGCATCGCCGGGCCGCCGACGAGCGTGACCGTCGTGACGCCGAGACGGGTGAAGTCGGCGAGCACACCCTGCGGCACGCAGTCGTAGGGCGCCAGGTACAGCGGTGACGAGGTCGAGCCGGCGAGGGTCGTCGCCGACAGGGCGTCCGGGAAGCCGAAACCGGTCGCGAGGAGGGCGGTGGTCGCGTGCGCGTACGCGTCCGCGTTGACGGCCAGTGCCGTTCCATAGCGGTCCGCGCCGGCGAGCCGGGTGACGGTGTAGCCCTCCTGGGTCAGCGAGGAGACGATACCGGTCGACATTGCGTCTGTGCCGCCGACCACCTTGACGTTCTTCGCCTTCAGGGACGACAGGAGCGACGCGGTCGCCGAGTCGACACTCGGTGCGTTGCCGTCGACCAGGAGGATCGGCGCGTCTTTGGACCCTGCGGCGCCTCCAGCGGTCAGAGCGTCGGGGAAGGTATTGCCTGAAGCCAGGTACACCGTGTCCGCGGTGGTGAAGGCGCCGGAGACGACCACGCGGGACGTCGCGAAGCGGTCATCACCGGCCGCACGGGACACTGTCGCCCCGGGAACCGCTGCCTGCAGCTGGGTGAGCACCGACTCCTCGATGGGGAACGGACCGCCCACGACCAGGACCGACGAGGGGTGGAGGCGTTGCACCTCGGCGATCACGTCGCCGGGCACGATGTCGGGCGCCGTCAGCAGGAGCGGGCCACCGCTCTTGGCGGCGGCAGGTCCGGCCGCGAGCGCGTCCGGGTAGTTGATGCCCGAGGCGATGTAGACGACGGGCGCGGTCGTGGGGAACTCCGCCTTCGACACGGCGACGGACGTCGCGTAGCGGTCGCCGCCGGCGATACGGTCGACGCTGATTGTGGGACCGCCGGCCGTGGTCGCGGTGCCGAACATGGCCTCCTGGACCTGGACAGTACTGGATCGCACCTGCGCCCCGGCGTGCACTGCCGAGCATCCGGTGATCGCCACCGCCAGTGCCGCCGCGATGAGCAGCCCGATTTCCTTCTTCATGGTGTTCCTTCCCCCTGCCGGCCCATCCGGCTTCACTCCTGAGTGTCCGGATGGGTCGGAATGGTTCCAGGGGGAGAGGGAAAAGAAAAACCCCGGGGTGACCGGGGGTTGTCTCTGGTGGCTCCGACCGGCATCGATCCGGTGACCTTTCGATTTTCAGTCGAACGCTCTACCAACTGAGCTACAGAGCCAGGGGATGCTCTCGCATCCACCTAGACGGAAGCCCTTCCGAGTGGAAGGGCTTGTCGCCGTGGCGACCCTGACGGGACTTGAACCCGCGACCTCCGCCGTGACAGGGCGGCACGCTAACCAACTGCGCTACAGGGCCTCGATGTGTTGCTTTTTGAATTGTAGTGGACGAGCCGTTGGACCGTGACCCCAACGGGATTCGAACCCGTGCTACCGCCGTGAAAGGGCGGCGTCCTAGGCCGCTAAACGATGGGGCCGGATCGTCTCGGAGGGCTTTCGCTCCCGTTGACCACCGACGCACAAGCATACGGAAGGTTCATCGTTAATGCGAATCGGGGTCGGATCCCGGGCGGGTCGGCGGCGAACGGCCGTATTCCGGCCGCTTGCAGGTTCGCGCAACGCCACCGGGAAATCCCGCGGACGCCTCCGCTCTCCACGTAGTCTGCGGCCCAAGCGGTCCCCCCGGCCGCCCGCGTGAGCGCACGCCCCGACCACCGTCCGAGCGCCTTTCCCCGGGGCGTTCAGACCCCATGTTGCTAGAGTGGCGCATGTTGACAGCGGGACCCGTGTGACTTGTGCGACCAGAGTGGATGCGGAAGCGAGCGGGTCGGTAACCCTATGAGACGCGAAACGAGCCCCCCGATCTCCCCGAGCGGCCCCCGCCGCCGGGCGGTCCGCGCTGCCCTCGCAGGCCTGGTCGTGGCGGTGGTCACCGCCGTCGGGTCCGTCGCCGCCCCCGCCTACGCCGACAACTACCCGTCCTGGCAGGACGTCCAGAACGCCAAGGCGAACGAGTCGGCCGCGTCCGCGCAAGTGAACCGCATCAACGGCCTGATCGCGCAACTCAAGCAGGGGGTCGCGGACACGCAGGCCGCCGCCATCAAGCGCGGTGAAGAGCTCGAGGCCGCGCAGGCCGCACTCGACAAGGCGACGATCGAGCTCCTGAACCTCGAGACGCAAGCCGCCGCGAGCAAGAAGAAGGCGGACGACGCGAGCACCCAGGCGGGCAAGCTCGCCGCTCAGCTCTACCGCACCGGTGGCCGCAATCTGACCGCGAACCTCTTCCTCAGCGGCAACCACGCGACCTCGACCAGCCCCGAGAAGCTGCTCAACGACCTGGGCAGCATGTCCAAGCTGGTGGAGCAGTCCAACAAGGTCTACACGGACGCCAAGTCCGCGCAGAACACCGCCAAGGCGCTGGCCCAGCAGGCGGACGAGAAGAAGGCGGAGCGCGAGAAGCTGCGCGTCGCCGCCGAGGCCGCCATGCAGGCTGCGATCGCGGCCGCGAAGGCGGCGCAGGACAAGCTCGCCGAGCAGCAGAAGCAGATCGTCGTCATGCAGGCCCAGCTCGCCGCGCTCCGGGACGCCACCGCCAAGACGGTCGCCGGGTACGAAGCCGGCGTCGCCGCCGCGGCTGCCGCGGCCGCCGCGCGCGGTTCGGGCGGCCTGCCCGGCGGGTACGTCGGGCCACAGGGGTGGGCGGTCCCCGCCGCCGGCCCCATCACGGACGGCTTCGGCGCGCGTCCGTCGCCGGGCGGCGTCGGCAGCACCTACCACCTCGGCATCGACATCGGCGCCTCCTGCAACGCACCTATCTACGCGGCCCACGAGGGCACCGTGATCTACGCGGGCCCGAACGGCAGCTACGGCAACTTCGTGCTGCTCGACAACGGCAGCGCCGTCAAGACGGGCTACGCGCACATCCGCAACGGCGGCATCCTCGTCGGCATCGGCCAGCACGTCGGGGCCGGACAGCCCATCGCCCGCGTCGGCACGACCGGCGCCTCGACCGGCTGTCACCTGCACTACGAGGTCCGCGTCAACGACGTCAAGATCGACGGCATCCCGTTCATGAGAGATCGGCAGGCACCCCTTGGCTAGCGACAACGAGAAGATCAGCCGGGTGCGCCCGGGTCTCGCGATCGGCGCGGGCGTGATGGGCGCGGTCACCGCATCCATCGGCATCGTCGCGCCGGCGCAGGCGGTCGACTACCCGTCGTGGAACGACGTGCAGCAGGCGAAGAACAATGTCGCCAACCAGCAGGCGATGATCGACAACATCACCCAGCTGATCAGCGGTCTCCAGTCGAGCGTGGATGCGGCGCGCGTCGCGTCGGAGAAGGCGGCGGAGGCCTACTTCCAGGCCAAGGACGCGCTGGCCGAGGCGACCGCGAAGGCCGACGACCTGCAGAAGCAGGCCTCCGAGGCGGCTGCGAAGGCGAAGACCTCGAAGATGCGCGCGGGCCTCCTCGCCTCGCACCTGGCGAAGTCCGGCGGCGGAGACGTCACCACCGACCTCATGCTCAAGGGCGGCGGTTCGGGATCGGCGGCGGACAAGCTGCTGTTCCAGCTCGGCACGATGAGCAAGCTCACGGAGCAGTCGAAGGCCGTCTACGACCAGGCCACCAAGGACAAGAACACCGCCGACGCGCTGACCGCGCAGGCCAAGTCCGCCAAGACCGAGCGTACGAAGCTCGCCGACGAGGCCGACAAGGCGCTCGCCGCGGCTCAGGATGCGCAGGCCAAGGCGCAGGCGGCTCTGGCCACCCAGCAGCAGAAGTCCACCGAGCTCGTCGCTCAGCTGGCGACGCTGAAGAACACGTCGGCGCAGACGGAGGCCGCATACCTCCAGGGCGAGCAGGTCAAGGCGCAGCAGGAGGCGGCGCGCAAGGCCGCCGAGGCCGCGGCTGCTGCGGCGGCCGCCGCCGCTGCGGCTGCGAACCATCCTCCCGCGTCCTCCGGCGGTGGCGGCTCGGCGCCCGCGTCCGGCGGCGGAGCGGCCCCGGCGGCCCCCGCGGCACCGCCGGCGCCGAACGGGAACGTGGTCGACACCGCGATCGCCTACGCCCGCGCCCAGCTGGGCAAGCCGTACATCTTCGGCGGCGAGGGTCCCGTCGGCTACGACTGCTCGGGCCTCACGATGAAGGCGTACGCGTACGCCGGCCTCTACATCGGGTCCCACTCGGTCAACAACCAGTACTACACGGCCGCGAACCGCGGTCAGCTGGTCTCGTACGGTGCCAAGCAGCCGGGCGACCTCATCTTCTGGGGCGACGGCCCCGGCGACTTCTACCACGTGGGCATCTACATCGGCGGCGGCAAGATGATCGCCGCCCCCACCGAGGGCGACGTGGTCAAGATCCAGTACGTCTGGGGCTCTCCGTGGGGCCTCGTCGCGCGACCCAGCGCCTGACCAGCCCGCGAGCACAGCAAAAACGCTCCCGATCGAGGTGATCGGGAGCGTTTTTGCTGTGCTCGGCGGCTGAGGGTCAGTGGCCCTCGGCGGCCAGCTTGGCGATGGCCTTCTGGACGAGCGAGTCCGCCTCCGCGGCGTCGCCCCAGCCCTCGATGTTGACGAACTTGCCCGGCTCGAGGTCCTTGTAGCGGGCGAAGAAGTGCTCGATCTCCTTGCGGGTCTGCTCCGGGATGTCGTTCACATCCTGGATGTGCTGCCAGCGCGGGTCCTTGTAGGGCACGGCGATGATCTTCGCGTCGCCGCCGGCCTCGTCGCTCATGTTCAGGACCGCGACCGGGCGGACCTTGACGCCGACACCCGGGAACACCGGGTACTCGAGCAGCACCAGGGCGTCCAGCGGGTCGCCGTCGTCGCCCAGGGTGTTCTCGAAGAAGCCGTAGTCGGTCGGGTACACGAAGCTGGTGAACAGCACGCGGTCGAGGTACACGCGACCCGTCTCGTGGTCCACCTCGTACTTGTTGCGGCTCCCCTTGGGGATCTCGATGACGACGTCGTATTCGGCCATGCCGTGCTCCTTTGTGGTCGTGATTCCGCACTAACGTTACTAGGTGCCCCTCAACGGTTCGCCCGGTTCTCCGGGCTCCCCGGCCGATCAGCGCCGCCCCCGACTCACCCCGGCGATCGCGGATGCGCGCCGCGCCGTCCGCACGGCGCTCGCGGCCGCCGCATCCCTCCCGCCCGTCGACCCGCACGACGGCCACGGCCCTGCGCGTCCTGCCCCCTCGGCGACGACGCCCTCGTGCTGGTGGGTCTGAGCGGCGGAGCCGACTCGCTCGCGCTCGCCGCCGCGACCGCGTTCGAGGCCCCGCGCAACGGCGTCCGCGCCGGCGCGATCATCGTCGACCACGGCCTCCAGGCGGGCTCCGACGCGGTCGCCGCGCGTGCCGCCGAGCAGGCGACCGCGCTCGGGCTGGATCCGGTGCTGGTCCGCCGCGTCGAGGTCCCGGCCGAGGGCGGCCCCGAGGGCGCGGCACGCTCCGCCCGCCACGCCGCCTTCGAGCGCGCGCTCGCCGAGACCGGCGCCGAGCGAATCCTGCTCGCCCACACCCTCGACGACCAGGCCGAGACGGTGCTGCTCGGCCTCGCCCGCGGCTCCGGCCCGTCGAGCCTGCAGGGGATGCGCCCGGACACCGGCCGCCTGTTGCGCCCCTTCCTCGGCCTGCGGCGCTCCGAGACGCGCGCCTTCTGCGCCGACAGCCGCCTCGAACCGTGGGACGACCCGCACAACGACGACCCCTCCTACACGCGCGTGCGCGTGCGGAACGCCTTGCTGCCCGTACTGGAGCGCGAACTCGGGCCCGGCGTCGCCGAGGCGCTGGCCCGCACCGCCGAGCAGCTGCGCGAGGACGACGACGCCCTCGACGGCCTCGCGCTGGAGTGGGCGCAAGAGCTGGTCGGACAGGCCGACGACGGCGCCGTCACGCTCGACGTCCGCGGCCTCGCCGCCGACCCGGCCGCCCTGCGTCAGCGCATCATCCGCCTGGTCGTCTCCGCCGAGTTCGGCGTCTCGCTCACCCGTGCCCATACGCTCGCCGTCGCCGCCCTGATCACCGACTGGCACGGGCAGGGTCCGCTCGATCTGCCAGGCGTTAGAGTGGTCAGGCAGAACGGGCTGCTCAGTTTCCACCCCACCACCTGAAGGACAGCGCCTCCCCCATGGAACTCACGGACGTCGAGACCGACCTGACCGAGATTCTGATCACCGAGGAGCAGATCCGCTCCCGCATCGCCGAGCTGGCTCGCGACGTGGAGCGCGATTACGCGGGCAAGGACGTCCTGCTGATCGGCGTGCTCAAGGGCGCCGTCATGATCATGGCCGACCTGTCCCGTGAGCTCCGCATCCCGGTCACCATGGATTGGATGGCGGTCAGCTCCTACGGCAGCGGCACCCAGTCGAGCGGCGTGGTGCGCATCCTCAAAGACCTCGACACCGACCTCGGCGGCAAGACGGTGCTCATCGTCGAGGACATCATCGACTCCGGCCTGACGCTGTCCTGGCTGCTCTCGAACCTCCGCAGCCGCGGCCCCGAGTCGATCGAGATCTTCACCCTCCTGCGCAAGCCGGACGCGGCGCGCGTCGAGATCGACGTGAAGTACGTCGGCTTCGACATCCCGAACCAGTTCGTCGTCGGCTACGGGCTCGACTACGACGAGCGGTACCGCACGCTGCGCGGCGTGGGCATCCTGGCGCCGGCCGTCTACAGCTGACGCCCCAGGGCGCGCACCGTCCGCTCGATCGTCGGACGGACGGCGAGCTCCGGGTCGACCGTGAGCCGGTGCAGGATGAGTCCGTCACCGAGCGCCATGAGCGCCCGCGTCGCGGGGGTGGGGTCCGGGATGCCGGCCTGGGCGACCAGCTGCTCGGTGAAGCCCTCGAACTCCCGCCGTTGACTCCGTAGGGTTGCTCCCAGCTCGGGATCGGCGGCCAGTTCGAGGAAGAGCGCGTAGCGAGCGCGGGTGCGCACGGCGAACGGACCGGTCAGCAGCTCGATCAGGGCGGAGAGCCCGTCGATCAGGCCGGCCTCGCCCGGAGCGAGGGGGACGTCGGAGGCGGAGTAGTCCGCGCGCTCGCTCTCGGCGATCCAGTCGACGACCCCGCCGAGCAGAGCCCGCCGCGTGCGGAACCAGTTCGACGTCGACCCGGCGGGAAGGCCGGCGGCGGCATCCACGCGCGCGTGGCTGAGGGCGCGAACGCCCTCGGTGCCCAGCACCTCGACCGCAGCGTCGAGCGCACGTTCCCTGGTTCCGGCCATTCCCTTTCCTCTCGTGTCGATCTACTATGAACCTAGTGTTACTACGAACGTAGTACCCCGACGGAGGGAGCCGTCATGGACACGCCCAGCATCTACGAGGTGGCCTCGGAGTCGTCCACTTGGTCTCCACCGCTGCCGGCGGCTCCCGGGTTCGAACACCTCGTCGTCGAGACGCCCGGTCTGCGGATGCACGTGGCTGCGCTGGGGGAGGGCGAGCCGGTCGTCCTGCTGCACGGGTTCCCGGCGCACTGGTGGCAGTGGCGCGAGATCGCGCCGGTCATCGCGCGCGCCGGTTATCGCGTCCTCTGCCCGGACCTTCGCGGCACCGGCTGGACCACCGCCGATGATCCGCACATCGACGCGGAGTCGCATCTCCGCGATCTGGTCGCGCTCCTGGACGCACTCGGGATCCAGCGGGCGCACCTCCTCGCACACGACCTCGGCGCGATCGGAGCGAACCAGCTCGCCTACGCGCATCCCGAGCGGGTGCGGTCGCTGGTGCAGCTCTCCGTCCCTCCCTTCTTCATGCGCATGAGTCCGAAGGTCGCCTCGGGGTTCCGGCACATGCCGCGGCTGATCTGGCACCGCCGGGGGCGATCGCTGGCCGGGCTGTTCGATCCCACTCACATCGCGCATCCGTTGTCCGCGGAGACGATGGAGGCGTACCTCGCGCCGCTGAGCCGGCCCGAGGTCGACGATGCGGTGCGGCGGCTGTTCCGCGGCATCGCCGTCCCTCTGTCCGGCCGGCTCGCCCGCCGGTACTACGCCCGGCAGCGGCTGCACCCGTCGAACCTCACCGTCTTCGGCCGGCTCGACCATCCCTGGGACGAGGAGCAGATCCGCCGGCTGAGCGGCGATGTGTCGCGCTACGCCGACCGCTACGAGTTCGCCTTCGTCGACGACGCCGCGCACTTCATCACCGATGACGCGCCGGACGAGGTCGCCGCCCTCGCGCTGGACTGGTTCGGAGCGAACCGATAGCGGTCGCAGACCGGCGGGAATCGGCCTCCCGCACCCCCAGAGCGCCCAGAGCGAACACGCAGGCGGCCCACAGCGGCCAGGCGGTACTGTGGTCGCACCATGAACGTCAAGAAGATCTTCCGCGGCCCGATCCTGTACGTCGTGCTCGCGATCGTCGCGGTGTGGATCGGCTCGAGCCTGATCACGATGTCCGGGTTCAAGAGCGTGTCCACCCAGAAGGGCCTGGAATACCTCTCCCAGGACAAGGTGGCCAGCGCGAAGATCGTCGACGGTGAGAACCGCGTCGACCTCACGCTGAAGGAGCCGGACGGCAACCTCGGCGACCAGGTGCAGTTCTACTACGTCACGCCGCGCGGCCAGGACATCGTCAAGGCGGTCGACGACGCGAACCTTCCCAAGGGCTACGACGACGAGGTGCCCCAGCCGAACTGGTTCGTCAACATCCTCGGCTTCCTGATCCCGGCGCTGCTGATCGGCGTGTTCTTCTGGATCATGATCTCGGGCATGCAGGGCGGCGGCAACAAGGTCATGCAGTTCGGCAAGTCGCGGGCGAAGCTCGTCACGAAGGAGACCCCGAAGGTCACCTTCGACGACGTCGCGGGCTCCGACGAGGCCATCGAGGAGCTGCAGGAGATCAAGGACTTCCTGAAGGAGCCGGCCAAGTTCCAGGCGGTCGGCGCCCGCATCCCGAAGGGCGTGCTGCTGTACGGCCCTCCCGGAACGGGCAAGACGCTGCTGGCCCGCGCCGTCGCGGGTGAGGCGGGCGTTCCGTTCTACTCGATCTCGGGTTCGGACTTCGTCGAGATGTTCGTCGGCGTCGGCGCGAGCCGCGTCCGCGACCTCTTCCAGCAGGCCAAGGAGAACTCGCCGGCCATCATCTTCATCGACGAGATCGACGCCGTCGGCCGCCACCGCGGCGCCGGCCTGGGCGGCGGTCACGACGAGCGCGAGCAGACGCTGAACCAGCTCCTCGTGGAGATGGACGGCTTCGACCCGAAGACCAACGTCATCCTGATCGCGGCGACCAACCGTCCCGACATCCTCGACCCCGCGCTGCTGCGCCCGGGCCGCTTCGACCGCCAGATCGGCGTGGACGCGCCCGACCTGCTCGGCCGCAAGAAGATCCTCGAGGTGCACGGCCGCGGCAAGCCGCTGGCGGCATCCGTCGACCTCGAGGTGCTGGCGCGCAAGACGCCGGGGTTCACCGGCGCCGACCTGGCGAACGTCCTCAATGAGGCCGCATTGCTCACCGCGCGTTCCAACGCGCAGCTGATCGACAACCGCGCGCTGGACGAGGCCGTGGACCGCGTGATCGCGGGTCCGCAGAAGCGCACCCGGGTCATGAAGGACCAGGAGAAGCTGATCACCGCCTACCACGAGGGCGGCCACGCTCTCGCGGCTGCGGCCATGCGCCACACCGACCCCGTGACGAAGATCACGATCCTCCCGCGCGGTCGCGCCCTCGGCTACACGATGGTGATGCCGCTGGAGGACAAGTACTCCGTCACCCGCAACGAACTGCTCGACCAGCTGGCGTACGCCATGGGCGGCCGCGTCGCCGAGGAGATCGTGTTCCACGACCCGACCACCGGCGCCTCGAACGACATCGAGAAGGCGACCTCCATCGCCCGCAAGATGGTCACCGAGTACGGCATGAGCTCCGACATCGGATCGGTCAAGCTGGGCCAGGCGAACGGCGAGATGTTCCTCGGCCGCGACATGGGCCACCAGCGCGACTACTCCGAGCGGATCGCCGAGCGCGTCGACGCCGAGGTGCGAGAGCTCATCGAGAAGGCGCACGACGAGGCGTGGGAGGTGCTGAACGACAACCGCGCGGTCCTCGACCGTCTCGCAGCCGCGCTGCTCGAGCACGAGACCCTGGACCACAACCAGATCGCCGAGATCTTCGCCGACGTGAAGAAGCTGCCCGAGCGCCCGCAGTGGCTCTCCAGCGACAAGCGTCCGATCTCGGACGTTCCGCCCATCCCGTTCCCCAAGGCCCCGATCGACGCGGGCGCGGTGGACGGCGGCGTCGACTCCGAGCCGCCGGCGGCCAAGCCGAAGCGCTCGCCCGCCATCAAGCCGCGGCCGGCCACCGCCTAGGGCCGCCGCGCGCATGGCCGGAATCGATCGTCCGCGCATCGAAGCGGCCGTCGCCGAGATCCTCGCCGCCATCGGCGAGGATCCGGCGCGTCCGGGGTTGCAGAGCACGCCGTCGCGCGTGGCCGACGCGTACGCGGAGTTCTTCGCCGGCGTCGGCCGTGACGCGGCCGGCGAGCTCGGCGAAGCGGTCCCGCTCGAGGACGGTCGCACCGCCGAGACGGTCCTGATGAGGGACATCGCCTTCCGCTCGGTCTGCGAGCACCACCTGCTCCCGTTCACCGGCGTCGCGCACGTCGCGTATCTTCCCGGCGAGACGGTGGTCGGGCTCGGGCGCATCCCGCGCGTCGTCGAGACCTTGGCCGCGCGCCCGCAATTGCAGGAGCGGCTGACCGAGCAGATCGCCGACACGATCGAGCAGGGCGCCGGCGCTCGCGGTGTGCTGGTGGTCCTGGATGCGTCGCAAAGCTGCGTGACCACCCGTGGCCCGCGGCAGACCGGCAGCACGACGGTCACGGTCGCCGCACGCGGCACGTACGCCGACCCCACGGCGCGCGCCGAGCTCATGGCGCTGATCGGGCGTGGCGTCGCGTGACCCTGATCATGGGCGTCCTCAACGTGACGCCGGACTCGTTCAGCGACGGCGGGCTCTGGCTGGAGCCGGAGGCTGCGATCGCGCACGGGCTGGAGCTCGTCGCCCAGGGGGCCGACATGGTCGACGTGGGTGGCGAGTCCACCCGGCCCGGGGCCGTGCGCGTGGCGCCTGCGGAGGAGCGGGCGCGTGTCGTGCCGGTCATCCGCGAGCTCGCCCGGCATGGCGTGACGGTGAGCGTCGACACGCTCAACGCCTCCACCGCGCGCGCCGCCGTCGAGGCCGGTGCCGCGATCATCAACGACGTCTCGGGCGGCCTCGCCGACCCGGGGATGCCGGACGCCGTGCTCGAGACGGACGCACAGTACGTCGTCATGCACTGGCGCGGCCGGCTCGACGCCGCCGACTCCCGCGCGGTGTACCAGCACACGGTCGCCGAGGTGCGGTCGGAGCTGTCGGCGCGCGTGACCGACCTGGTGCGGCGCGGCGTCGACCCCGCGAAGCTCATCCTGGACCCCGGTCTCGGCTTCTCGAAGAACGCCCGCCACAACTGGCAGGTGCTCGCCGGGCTGCACGAGATCGAGACGCTGGGCTACCCCGTGCTCATCGGGGCCTCCCGCAAGCGGTTCCTCGGCGCGCTGCTGCCCGAGGGCGCTCCGGCTGAAGACCGCGACGCGCCCACCGCCGTCATCTCGGCGCTGGCCGCGCAGGCGGGAGCGTGGGCGGTGCGCGTGCACGACGTGCCGTCGACCCGGATCGCTCTCGACGTGGTGCGCTCGTGGCAAGCTGGACGCGATGAATAGCATCCAGTCGCGGCCGACGGACTCGATCATCCTGACCGGGTTGCGCGTGCGCGCCCATCACGGCGTCTTCGACTTCGAGCGCGAGCAGGGCCAGGAGTTCGTCGTCGACGTGACGGCGTGGCTCGACCTGTCGCAGGCGTCCGCCGGCGACGACCTGGGGGCGACCGTCCACTACGGCGAGCTGGCCGAAGAGGTCGTGGGGGCCGTCGAGCGCGACCCGGTCGACCTCATCGAGACCGTCGCCGAGCGCGTCGCCGCGACCGTGCTGGCCCATGAGCCGGTCGACGCGGTCGAGGTCACGGTGCACAAGCCGCAGGCGCCCATCACCGTGCCCTTCGGCGACGTCGCCGTACGCATCCTGAGGAGCCGGCCGTGAACGCGGCACCGATCGGGAAGCCGGTCCGGATGCGTGTCGGCGTGCCGGCGGTGCTCGCCTTCGGCAGCAATCTCGGGGATCGCGCGGCGACCATCCAGGCCGCCGTGGACGCGGTGCGCGGCGAGCCGGGCATCGACGTGCAGTCCGTGTCCCGCCTCTACGAGACGCCCGCCCTGAAGCTCGACGGCATCGACGAGGAGGCGCCCGCCTACCTCAACGCCGTCGCCGTGGTCCGGACACTGCTGGAGCCGCTGGACCTGCTCGGCGTGGTCAATGCGATCGAGGACGGTCTCGGTCGCGTCCGCGAGGAGCGCTGGGGCGACCGCACCATCGATATCGACGTCGTCGACTACGACCGCATCGTCTCGGACGACGACCCGCGGATCGTCCTCCCGCATCCCCGAGCGCACGAGCGGGCGTTCGTGCTCGTCCCGTGGCTGGACGCCGACCCGGAGGCGTACCTGGTCGGGTACGGGCCGGTCGCCGACCTCGTGAAGACCGTCGACGACCCTGTGACCGTGTGGACCGAGCCCGGATCGGACGTGTCGTGAAGCGCACTCGCCCCACCACGCTGATCGGTCTCGGTGTCGCCGGCATCGTCGTCGGCTTCCTTGCGGAGCTGGCGGCCGCGAGCATGGGTGCACCCGTTTTCATCCCGCCGCTGACCCTGCCGATCACCATGCTGGCGGTGGCGATCATCGTGGTCGCCTTCGCGGTACCGATCCGTCGCGCCGTTCGCGGGCGCAACGTCAGCCGGATCGACCCGTTCCAGGCGACGCGGATCGTGGTGCTGGCCAAGGCGTGCGCTCTGAGCGGCGCGCTGCTCGTCGGAGCCGGCGTCGGGATCGGCGCCTACCTCCTGACCCGTGATGTGCTGCCCGGGAACAACAGCATCCTCCTGACGGCACTGGCGACTGCCGGAGCGGTGGTGCTGCTCGTGGCCGGGCTGATCGCCGAGCTGTTCTGCACCCTCCCGCCCGGCGACGACGACGAGCGTACGGAGAGCGTCCATGCCCGAACGGATTGATCTCAGCGTCGGCGAGTGGCGCCGCGTCTCGCCGAAGTACGTGCTCGTCGTGATCGCGAGCACGGTGATCACCGGGCTGGTGCTGTCCGCCGCGAGCCTGTTCCTGTGGCTGGTCGGCGGGTGGCCGTTCGGATGGGTGGCGCTGACCGTGGTGGTCGTCGTCAGCATCATCGCCTTGATCATCGCGCCGCGCCGCGCCCGCTCGATCGGCTACCGGCTGCGCGAGGACGACCTGCTGTTCCGTCGGGGCATCATGTTCCAGCGGTTCGTGTCAGTGCCGTACGGCCGGATGCAGCTGATCGACATCAACCGCGGCCCGGTCAGTCGCGTGCTCGGCCTCGCGGACCTGAAGTTCGTGACCGCTGCCGCCTCGACCGGGGTCATGGTGCCGGGGCTGCCCGAACCCGAGGCGGCCGAGCTGCGCGACCGGCTGGTGGAGCTGGCGGAGAGCAGGCGGGCGGGGCTGTGAGCGCGCCCCACCCGCCCGGACCCGACCCGGCGCCGACACCACCGGAGTCGACCCCGTCGGCGTCGACTCCGTCGGCGCCGCTGCCGGGCCCGGCGCTGTCGTCGGCGGAGCGCGCCGCCGAACGGTACACGGACGGCGAATGGCATCGCCTCCATCCGGCGACACCCCTGCTGCGCGGCGGCATCGTGTTCATCGCCATCTTCGGTTTCGTGCTGTCGAATCTGCGCGAGCGTCTGATCGGCTTCTTCGTCGGCACGCCCGAGTACGGCGGCGACCCGCTGGATGCGATCTACAACCACGGCTGGGAGGGCTGGGCGCTGCTCGGCGTCGCGGTGGTGCTCCTGCTCTGCCTGGGCGCTTTCTACCTGTCGTGGCGCATGCACAGCTTCCGCATCACCGGCGACGCGGTCGAGGTGCGCAGCGGCCTGCTGTTCAGGACGCAGCGCAAGGCGCGGCTGGACCGCATCCAGGGCATCAACATCGTCCGGCCCCTGTTCGCCCGGCTGTTCGGCGCGGCGAAACTGGACATCTCGGTCGCCGGCCATGACGCGAACGTTCAGTTGGCGTACCTCGGTTCGGCGCGCGCGGACGGCCTGCGCGGCGACGTGCTGCGGCTCGCGTCGGGGGTGCGCGCCGCGGAGGCGGAGGCGGCCGCCGGGGCCGCCGGGGCCGCGGCGACCGTGCAGGCGTCTGCCGGTTCCGCCACGGCCGCGGGCGCGCCCGCGTCGCGCACGGCGGCCGTTAGCGATCTCGTGGGACGCCGGGTCAACGAACTCCTCGCACCCGAGCTCGACCCGAACGCCGCGCCGCCGGAGTCGGTCGTCAAGATCCCGCCGCTGCGGCTGTTCGGCTCGCTGGTGCTGAGCGGCTTCACCGTCTTCGTGCTGGTCGTCGTCGCCTTCCTGATCTGGGGAGCCTCCACGGGCTCCGCCTGGTTGCTGATCGTCGTGCTGCCCGGCCTGATCGGGTCCGCGAGCTTCTACATCCGCCGTTTCACCAAGTCCCTCCGCTATTCGATCGCCGGAACGCCGGACGGCGTCCGCGTCGGTTTCGGCCTGCTGACCACCAGCAACGAGACGCTGCCGCCTGGTCGCATCCACGCGGTGGAGGTGCTGCAGCCACTCCTGTGGCGTCCGTTCGGCTGGTGGCAGATCCGGATCGACACGGCCGGCCATTCGCGCGAGAAGGGCGCGGCGGGTCAGTCGAACACGACCATGCTGCCCGTCGGCGACGCGGCCGATGTCTCCCGCGTGCTGTCGCTCGTGCTCCCTGGCTTCGCGACCGAAGAGCATCGAGCCCTCATCGAAGCCGGCATGACCTCGCGCGGCGACGACGACTACACCGGGAGCCCACACCGTGCCGTGTGGATCCGCCCGCTGTCGTGGCGGCGCACCGGCTTTCGGGTGGTGGACGACGCGATCGTCCTCCGCCGCGGCTTCGTCTGGCGCAGCCTCGCCGTCGTGCCGCTCGCGCGCCTACAGAGCCTCGAGCTGCAGCAGGGTCCGCTGGACGCCGCCCTCCGCCTCGCGAAGGCCCGGTTCCACACGGTCTCCGGCCCCGTCCACCCGCGCCTCGGCGCCATCGACGCCGCAACCGGCGTCCGCCTATTCGAGGATGTCTCCGCCCGCGCGGTCGCGGCCGCCGCGGCCGACCGCACGCACCGTTGGGGCGACGGCGGCCCGCGCGACCTCCCGTCCGACGGCCTCGCGCCGTCCGACGGCCGCGCGTCGTCCGACGGCCGCGCGTCGTCCGACGGCCACGTGCTGTCCGACGGCCACGCGTCGTCCGACGGCCAGGTCCCGTCCGGCATGGCGGGCGCGCTCGATGGACCTGCCCCATCCGACCTCCCGGCGCGGTCCGACCCCTCCGCCCCGTCCACCATCCCCACCCAACACGAGGAGGAACGCTGATGCTTCCGTCCGCCCGTCCGCCGTCGCAGCGTTCCGGCCGACTCGGACTCGGCATCGTGGGGGCGGGGCGGGTCGGACCCGTGCTCGGCTCGGCGCTCGCCGGCGCGGGGCACGCGATCGTCGGCATCTCCGCGGTGTCGGAGGCCAGCCGGGAGCGCGCGCAGGCCATGCTGCCCCGTGTGCCGATCTTGGACATCCCGACCATCGTCGAGAGGAGCGAGCTCGTCATCCTCGCCGTCCCCGATGCCGAGCTGCCGCAGCTCGTGGCAGGTCTGGCCGCGACCGGCACCTGGCAGCCGGGGCAGATCGTGCTCCACACAGCTCCCGGCTTCGGAATCGGCGTGCTGCAACCCGCCGCTGCCGCGGGCGCCATCCCGCTCGCCGTCCATCCCGCTCTCGAGTTCACGGGAACCAGCCTCGACCTGACGCGACTCGGCGAGAGCTATTTCGCCGTGACCGCACCCGCGCCGGTACTGCCGATCGCGCAGGCGTTGGTGGTCGAGATGGGCGGCGAACCGGTCGTCGTCGCCGAAGCCGATCGGCCGGCGTACGCGGAGGCGATCGCCACGGCCACCTCGTTCTCGCGCTCGATCGTCGAGCAGTCGACCGGCCTGCTGCAGGGGATCGGCGTGGAGAACCCCGGGTCGTTCCTCAGCTCGCTCGTCCGCTCGTCGGTGGACAACGCCCTCACCCGCGCGGGCGCGCCGACGCGCCTGGACCTCGACGAGGTGCTGGACGCCCTCGCGGACGAGGACCGTCCCGGTGCCGGCAGACCGGGTGCCGGCGGCCCGGACACCCGCGGTCCCGGCACCGGCGACCCCGGCGACGACGGGCGCGGCTGGTACCTGCGCGGCGAGTAGCCTGGTCGGGGCCGGCGAGGACCGGCCGGAGGGACGCGAATGCCTGAGATCATCACCACCATCGCCGCGCTGCGGGAGCGCATCGCCGACGTCCGCCGGATCGCCCGGCAGGAGGGCCCCGCCGACGCGCCGACCGGACGGGTCGTGCTCGTGCCGACGATGGGAGCTCTCCACGAGGGCCACCTCCGGCTGGTGTCCCATGCCCGTGACCTCGGTGGATTCGTCGTCGTCTCCATCTTCGTGAACCCGCTGCAGTTCGGAGCGGGCGAAGACCTCGACCGCTACCCGCGGACCCTCGACGCCGACGTGGCGGCCCTCGAGGGCCTGGCCGATGTCGTCTTCGCCCCGACCGCCGCCGAGATGTACCCGAACGGGCCGAGCGAGACCCGGGTGACCGCGGGGGAGTCGGGCACGCTCTTCGAGGGCGCGTCCCGCCCCGGGCATTTCGACGGCGTACTGACCGTGGTCAGCAAGCTCTTCCACATCGTCCAGCCGGACGTCGCGGTGTTCGGTCAGAAGGACGCCCAGCAGGTGCACGTCATCGGCCGCATGGTGGACGACCTCGACCTGCCGGTGCGCATCGCCGTCGTCGACACCGTGCGCGAGGAGGACGGTCTGGCGCTCTCGAGCCGCAACCGCTACCTCGGCGAGGACGACCGGATCGCGGCGGTCACCCTGTCGCAGGCGCTCGCGGCAGCCGCTGAGGCCTCCGCCGACGGCATTCCGGCCGCGCTCGAGGCGGCCCACGCGCGCATCGAGGCCGAGCCTGCCGTTAAGCTGGACTATCTCGCGATCGTCGACCCGGAGTCCTTCCGGGAGGCGTCGCCGGACCACCACGGCCCCGCACTGATGCTGATCGCCGCGCGGGTCGGAACGACCCGGCTGATCGACAACAAGCGCATCACGACGTGACCTGAGAAGCACGACCCCGCCACCCGGAACGGAAAGACAGCGATGACCGACGCGCAGACCACCGCCGACGACCTGGCCCTCGACCCGACGGACGAGGACGTCAGCGAGCAGAAGGCGGTCCGGCTGAGCAAGCGCGACCGCCTGCTGGCCGAGGCGGAGGACGCGGGCGGCGGCGCCTACCCCGTGCACGTCCCGGTCACCACGACGATCCCCGCGGTCCGCGCGAAGTGGGACCACCTCGAGCCCGACCAGGGCTCCGGCGAGGTCGTCGGCATCGCGGGCCGTGTCGTCCACCTGCGCAACACCGGCAAGCTCTGCTTCGCCGTTCTGCAGGCCGGCGACGGCTCCCGCATCCAGGTCATGGTCTCGCTGGCCGCCGTCGGCGAGGAATCGCTCGTGGCGTGGAAGGAGCTCGTCGACCTGGGAGACCACGTCTTCGTCTCGGGCGAGGTCGTGTCGAGCCGCCGCGGCGAGCTGTCGGTGATGGCGCAGGAGTGGCGCATCGCCGCCAAGGCCCTGCTCCCGCTCCCGAACCTGCACAATGAGCTCAGCGAGGAGACGCGCGTGCGTGCGCGCTACCTCGACCTGATCGCCCGCGAGCAGGCGCGCAAGACGGTCCTCGACCGCGCGGCCGCCGTCGCGAGCCTGCGTCGCACCTTCGCCGACCGCGAGTTCGTCGAGGTGGAGACCCCGATGCTCCAGGTGATGCACGGCGGCGCCTCCGCCCGCCCGTTCGTCACGCACTCCAATGCCTTCGACACCGACCTCTACCTGCGGATCGCCCCGGAGCTCTACCTCAAGCGGGCGGTCGTGGGCGGCATCGACCGGGTCTTCGAGATCAACCGGAACTTCCGCAACGAGGGCGCCGACTCGACGCACTCGCCGGAGTTCGCCATGCTCGAGGCCTACCAGGCGTACGGCGACTACAACTCGATCGCCGACCTGACCCAGACGCTCATCCAGGATGCAGCGCTCGCCATCTCGGGCTCGCACGTCGTCACCTGGGCCGACGGCACGGAGTACGACCTCGGCGGCGAGTGGGACCGCATCCGGATGTACGACAGTCTGTCGGAGGCGATCAACGAGGAGATCACCCCCGAGACCCCGATCGAGCGCCTGCGCGAGCTGGCGGCCGAGGCCGGCATCGAGATCGAGCACCCGCTCGCCGGCAAGTACGTCGAGGAGCTGTGGGAGCACTACGTCAAGACCGACCTCGTGCGCCCGACCTTCGTGATGGACTTCCCGGTCGACACGAGCCCGCTCGTCCGCGCCCACCGTTCCCGCGACGGCGTGGTGGAGAAGTGGGACCTGTACACGCGCGGTTTTGAGCTGGCGACCGGCTACTCCGAGCTGGTCGACCCCGTCGTCCAGCGCGAGCGGTTCGTCGAGCAGGCGAAGCTCGCCGCGGCGGGCGACAACGAGGCCATGCGCCTCGACGAGGAGTTCCTGCGCGCGCTGGAGTTCGGCATGCCGCCGACCGGTGGCATGGGCATGGGCATCGACCGCCTGCTGATGGCGCTCACCGGCCTGGGAATCCGGGAGACCATCCTCTTCCCGCTGGTCAAGTAGCTCCCAGCGGGCGCGGGATAGCATGGAAGCGTTATGAACGACGTCATCGGCGGTATCGTCTGGGCACTCGCACCCACCGTTCTGGTCGGGCTGCTGTTCTGGGCGATCATGCGCGCGATCGTGCGGGCTGACCGCAATGAGCGCAAGGCGTACTCCCGCCTGGAGGCGGAAGAGCGGGCCCGACGCGGTCTCGCGCCGAAGCCGTAACCGACCCCGGGCGGCACATTCCGCTACGGTGAACCTGAAGGGCGTGCACGCGACCCTTGCGGTTTCGGAGGGATCTGCGCGCGGATGGAGACGGGCTTCTGGCTCACGGTCGGCTTCTGGCTGGCCCTGTCCATCGACTTCATCATCCGTGTGCTCGCGATCATCATCGTTCCTCGCAACCGCAAGCCGACGTCGGCGACCGCCTGGCTGCTCGCGATCTTCCTCATCCCGTACATCGGCATCCTGTTCTTCCTGCTCATCGGCAGCTATAAGCTCCCGAAGCGGCGCCGCCAGAAGCAGGACGAGATCAACCGGTTCATCATCGACAGCACCGAGGGCATCGAGCGGGTGCGCCGCGACCACCCGTGGCCGCCGTGGCTCGAGGGCGTCGTCGAGCTCAATCGGAAGCTCGGCGCCATGCCGCTGGTGGGCGGCAACCGCGCCTCTCTGAACGGCGACTACCAGGGCTCGCTCGATGCGATGGCTGCCGAGATCGCCAAGGCCCGCCGGTACGTGCACGTCGAGTTCTACATCCTGACGCTGGACAAGACGACCGCCCCGCTGTTCGACGAGCTGGAGGCCGCCGTGAAGCGCGGCGTGATCGTGCGCGTGCTGCTCGACCACATCGCGTCCCTGCGGACCCCCGACTACAAGAAGACCATCAAGAGGCTGACGGCCATGGGCGCCAAGTGGCAGCTGATGCTGCCGGTGCAGCCGTTCAAGGGCAAGTACCAGCGGCCCGACCTGCGCAACCACCGCAAGCTGCTGATCGTCGACGGCCGCGTGGCGTTCATGGGCTCGCAGAACATCATCGACCGCAGCTACAACAAGAAGTCGAACATCCGGCGTGGGCTGAAGTGGAAGGAACTGATCGTCCGGCTGGAGGGCCCGATCGTCGCCGGTCTGAACGCCATCTTCATCACCGACTGGTACAGCGAGACCGACGAACTGCTGCGCCGTGAGACCGAGCCGATCACCGACGAGATCGACGACAACGAGTTGGACGCCCAGGTCGTGCCCTCCGGGCCCGGATTCGCCGGCGAGAACAACCTCCGGCTCTTCCTGGCGCTGCTGTACTACGCCCAGGAGCGCATCGTCATCACGTCGCCGTACTTCGTGCCCGACGAGTCGATGCTCATGGCCATCACCTCCGCCGTGCAGCGCGGGATCAAGGTGGATCTGTTCGTGTCGGAGATCGGCGACCAGGCGCTCGTCTACCACGCGCAGCGCTCGTACTACGAGGCGCTGCTGCGGGCGGGCGTCCGCATCTGGATGTACAAGGCCCCGTACATCCTTCATGCGAAGCACTTCACGATCGACGACGACGTTGCGGTCATCGGTTCGAGCAACATGGACATGCGCTCCTTCCAGCTCAACATGGAGGTCTCGTTGATGGTGCGCGGACGCTCGTTCGTCGAGGAGATGCGCAGGGTCGAGGACGGCTACCGAAACGACAGCCGCGAGCTCACGCTCGAGGAATGGATGAAGCAGCCGTTGCGCTCCACCGTGCTGGACAATCTCGCGCGCCTCACCTCCGCCCTGCAGTAGGGCGGAGTCTGGGCACGGTCAGGCGGCCGACAGCTCCTCGAGCAGCCGCACGTCGCACGTTCCGCGAGCCGCGCGCGCGAGCCTTCTGTCTGAGGTGATCAGCGGTACGCCGAGATCGGCGGCAAGAGCGACATACATGCCGTCATACGCTGTCACTCGATCGCGCAGCCGCCAGGCCTCCCAGGTCAACGGGGCGTGCTCGAAGCGCGTGAGGTCGAGGCGATGGAATTCGACCAGCAACTGTTCGAATCGGTCGACGAGCTCGGGGTTCCGGCGTGCGAGCTGCCTGACGGCGTTCACGAACTCTGCGTCGACCAGATGTGGTGCCCCGAGCAGGCATTCGGAGAGTTCCGGGTGGGCACGGACCGCAGCAAGTCCTCCCTTCGACATCAGCTCGACGAGCGCGCTGCAGTCGATCACCGCGGCGATCATCGTCCCTTCCGCCCTTCGTGAATCGCGTGAATGATCTCGTCGGTGGTGAAGTCGAAGCGGGGAAGCGGCTCTGCGGACTGCGAGACAGCGGCGACGCGCGCCTCGTGCGCTGCCTTCAGCTCGTTCCACCGGTCTTCGATTCGAAGCTTCTCAGCCATCCGGGTGAGCTCCCGCCGAAGGAACTCCGAATAGGACAGTCCCTTCTCTGCGGCTGCCCGCTTCAGGCGGTCGTCGACGGTCGGGTCCAGGTCTCTTACTTGCACGGTGACTCCCATGGGTCGAGGATAGGTGATTGGTGCATGCGAATGCAACGGATCTGCATGCAATGGAAATCCTCGCAGGCTGAGCGACCGAGCAGGCCGCCCCTGGGAAATCTGTGGAGAACTAGCGCGAATCGAAACCTGTGGACGACGTCAGCCGCGCGGCCGCAAACGCACCGTCGGCAGCTCGGGCGCAGGCAGCGGCGACCCGTCGTATCCCTCGACCGTGCCGAATCGGCCGTCCGCGTCCGCACCGGCGATCACGTCGCCCTGCCAGTCGGCACGGAACGCGACGATCTCATCGTGGCTGCGCCCGATGAAGTTCCACCACATGACGATCTGCTCGCCGAGCGGTTCGCCGCCCAGCAGCACGACCCGCGCGTCCGACGACGCGTGCAGCGTCAGCACGCTGCGGCCGGGCGCGAGATACGCCAGGTGCGACAGCGGCACCTCCACGTCGTCCACGATCACGTCCCCGGTGTCGACCAGCACGCCGTGCTCGAACGACTCCGTCACCGGCACCTCGATCGTCGCCCCGGCCGGCACCACGATCTCGGCCCCGACAAGGGGCGAGAACACCGTGGCCGAGGTGCCGCTCCCGGCCAGCGAGCCGACGAAAGTCCGCACCGTCGCCGCACCGAGGGCCACCGCGACCGGCGCGTGGTGCTCGAAGAAGGGCGCCACATCCCGCGATGCCGCCGGAAGCGCGACCCACAGCTGGACGCCGTGAAGCCGCTCCGTGCCGGGTGTCGACACCTCCGAATGGCTGATCCCATGTCCCGCAGTCATCAGGTTGAGTTCGCCCGGACGCACGAGCGCGTGGCTGCCGACGCTGTCCCGGTGGTCGATCTCACCCTCGAAGAGCCAGCTCACAGTCTGCAAACCGGTGTGAGGATGCGGCGGGACGCGCATCCCGCCCGACGCGGCGACGTCATCCGGGCCGTAGTGGTCCACGAAGCACCAGCCGCCGATCAGCGAGCGACGGCGCTGCGGGAGCGTGCGGCGGACCGTCATCGCGCGCGGACCGCCGAGCGGCACGTCCCGCGGCTCCAGGATCTCGACCCGCGCGTCCTCGAGCACGGCGGTGTCCGCGACGACTTCCGCCGGGTCGCGCTCGAGGTTGCTCATAGCGGCATCCTAGGCGTCGTGCGCGGATCCGCAGCGGGCCTTCCTAGAATGGTTCCGTGCCCCGGACCGCCGCCCGCCTCCTTCCCGCCATCGCAGCGGTCGCGGCCGTCGCAGCGCTCGCCGGATGCACAGGCTCTCCGAGCCGCCCGGTGGAGGACTACGCGGGCGAGCCGAAGGGCGTTCAGCCGCCCGCGAGCAGCGCAGGCGGGGCCTCCTGGGCGGTCTGGCTGGAGGACGGCGACCAGCTCGCCATCGTTCTCTACGGCAGTTCGACCTGCCCGCCGAAGGTGCAGAACGTCACGGCCAGCAGCGCCACCGAGATCACGGCGACGCTCGCACCGGCTCCCGGCGGGATCTGCACCCGCGATTTCGTGCCGCACACCACCGTCTTCAGCACCCCCGATCGCATCACGAAGACCGGCGAGGTCAGCGTCCTCCTCCCGGACACGACGCTCAAACTGCCTGCCCGCCAGGGCTGATCCCGGACGATCCGCCCAGCCCACGCAACCGCGTCACGCCCACGGCGAACAGCGCCACGAAGGCGGGGGAGCGGTGGTTACTCTCTTTGTATCGACGCCGAACCTGCCCGGTGTCGTACGAGGAGTAGACATGTTCGAGAGATTCACCGACCGCGCCCGTCGCGTTGTCGTCCTGGCCCAGGAAGAGGCCAAGATGCTCAACCACAACTACATCGGCACCGAGCACATCCTGCTCGGCCTGATCCACGAGGGTGAGGGCGTCGCCGCCAAGGCGCTCGAGTCGCTCGGCATCTCGCTCGACGCCGTGCGCGAGCAGGTGCAGGACATCATCGGCCAGGGCCAGCAGCAGCCGACCGGCCACATCCCCTTCACCCCGCGCGCCAAGAAGGTGCTCGAGCTGAGCCTCCGCGAGGCGCTCCAGCTCGGCCACAACTACATCGGCACCGAGCACATCCTGCTCGGCCTCATCCGCGAGGGCGAGGGCGTCGCCGCCCAGGTCCTCGTGAAGCTGGGCGCCGACCTCAACCGCGTCCGCCAGCAGGTCATCCAGCTCCTCTCTGGGTACCAGGGCAAGGAGCAGGTCCAGGTCGGCGGCAACGATCAGACCACCGCGCAGGCCGGTAGCCAGATCCTCGACCAGTTCGGCCGCAACCTCACGCAGGCCGCGCGCGACAACAAGCTCGACCCGGTGATCGGACGCGAGAAGGAGATCGAGCGCGTCATGCAGATCCTGTCGCGCCGCTCCAAGAACAACCCCGTGCTGATCGGCGAGCCCGGCGTCGGCAAGACCGCCGTCGTCGAGGGCCTGGCGCAGGCCATCGTCCGCGGCGACGTGCCGGAGACGCTGAAGGACAAGCAGCTCTACACGCTCGACCTCGGTTCGCTCATCGCCGGCTCCCGCTACCGCGGTGACTTCGAGGAGCGCCTGAAGAAGGTCACCAAGGAGATCCGCACCCGCGGCGACATCATCACCTTCATCGACGAGATCCACACCCTCGTCGGCGCGGGTGCCGCCGAGGGCGCGATCGACGCGGCCAGCATCCTCAAGCCGCTGCTCGCCCGCGGTGAGCTGCAGACCATCGGCGCCACCACGCTCGACGAGTACCGCAAGCACTTCGAGAAGGATGCGGCCCTCGAGCGCCGCTTCCAGCCCATCCAGGTGGCCGAGCCCTCCCTGCCCCACGCGATCAACATCCTCAAGGGTCTGCGCGACCGCTACGAGGCGCACCACAAGGTGTCCATCACCGACGGCGCGATCGTGGCCGCGGCCAACCTGGCCGACCGCTACATCCAGGACCGCTTCCTCCCTGACAAGGCCATCGACCTGATCGACGAGGCCGGCGCCCGCCTGCGCCTGTCGATCCTGTCGGCGCCGCCGGAGCTGCGCGAGTTCGACGACAAGATCGCCGCCGTGCGCTCCCAGAAGGAGGCCGCGATCGAGGACCAGGACTTCGAGAAGGCCGCCAGCCTGCGCGACGAGGAGAAGAACCTCCTCGGCGAGCGTCTACGCCTCGAGAAGCAGTGGCGCTCGGGTGAGGTCAAGACCACGGCCGAGGTCGACGAGGGCCTGATCGCCGAGGTGCTGGCCCAGGCGACCGGCATCCCGGTGTTCAAGCTCACCGAGGAGGAGTCGGCTCGACTCGTCTACATGGAGAAGGCGCTGCACGAGCGCGTCATCGGCCAGGAGGAGGCCATTGCGGCCCTCTCGCGGACGATCCGCCGCACCCGTGCCGGTCTGAAGGACCCGAAGCGTCCCTCCGGTTCGTTCATCTTCGCCGGTCCGACCGGTGTGGGTAAGACCGAGCTGGCCAAGGCGCTCGCCGAGTTCCTGTTCGACGACGAGTCGGCGATGATCTCGCTCGACATGTCGGAGTACGGCGAGAAGCACACGGTCTCCCGACTGTTCGGCGCCCCTCCCGGGTTCGTCGGCTTCGAGGAGGGCGGCCAGCTCACCGAGAAGGTCCGCCGCAAGCCGTTCAGCGTGGTGCTGTTCGACGAGATCGAGAAGGCGCACCCCGACATCTTCAACTCGCTGCTCCAGATCCTGGAGGAGGGACGTCTGACGGATGGCCAGGGCCGCGTCGTCGACTTCAAGAACACCGTGATCATCATGACCACGAACCTCGGTACAAAGGACATCTCGGGCGGCCCCGTCGGGTTCCAGATCGAGGGCGACCCGCAGACCGGCTACGACCGGATGCGCGGCAAGGTCTACGAGGAGCTGAAGAAGAACTTCAAGCCCGAGTTCCTGAACCGCGTGGACGAGATCATCGTCTTCCCGCAGCTGGACAAGAGCGAGCTCCTGCAGATCGTCGACCTGTTCATCAAGCGCCTGTCGACCCGCCTGCTCGACCGCGACATGACCATCGAGCTGACCGTCCCGGCCAAGGAGCGGCTGATCGAGGTCGGGTTCGACCCGACGCTCGGCGCCCGCCCGCTGCGCCGCGCTGTGCAGCACGAGATCGAGGACCGGCTGAGCGAGAAGATCCTGCACGGCGAGCTGAACGCGGGCGACCACGTCCACGTCGACTTCGCCGACGGTGACTTCGTGTTCACGACGACGGCCCGCAAGGAGCCGATCGGCGCCGGCATCAACTCCGCTGCCGCGATCGGCACCGGGCCTGCGACCCCGGATCTCGCCGCGAACGACTGACGTCCGTCTCCATCGAACGGCCGGCACCCCTCGGGGTGCCGGCCGTTCGGCGTTCCCGTCGGGGACGCGATCGGGACTCCCCACGCGGCGGCCCAGCGGCTAGCCTGCCGCCGAGTCCGCCGTACAGGGCGGCGGCGAAGGGGGACGAACGATGTCGGATGCGGACGAGACCACGCCGAAGGACGCGACCGAGCACACGCGGGCGACTAATCGTGCGGCCCGGGAGACCCTGCCCCTCGGCGATCGACGCGATTACGAGGACGCGGCCCGGGGATTCATCGGCGGGCTCGACGACCCCGTCGTCGTGCGTGACGGCAGGCCTGTGGTGGACATCCGCTCCCACGACTTCGTCAACGAGTCGGAGGACGCTCCCGACACGGTTCACCCGAGTCTCTGGCGTCACGCGCAGGTCAACAACCATCACGGCCTCTTCGAGGTGACCGACGGGGTCTACCAGCTGCGCGGGATCGACATCGCGAATATCACGATCATCGAGGGCGAGACCGGGATCATCGTCATCGACCCGCTCAGCTTCGCGGAGACGGCGCGTGCGGCGCTGGCGCTCTACCGGCAGCACCGTGGCGACCGGCCGGTCACCGGACTGATCTACACCCACAGCCATGTCGACCACTTCAGCGGTTCTCGCGCGATCATCGAGGACGCGCACGGCGGGCCGTTCCCCGTCATCGCGCCCGACGGCTTCCTCTACGAGGCCGCCGCAGAGAACGTGTACGCCGGCACCGCCATGACTCGCCGTGCGCTCTACCAGTACGGGCCGCTCCTGGCCCCTGGGCCGCGCGGCCAGGTGGACGCCGGACTCGCCAACACCCTGGGCAACGGCGGCAGTGCCACACTGGTCCCTCCCACCGATCTCGTCCGCGAGACGGGCGAGACGCGCACTGTGGACGGTGTCGAGATGGTCTTCCAGATGGCCCCCGGCACGGAGGCGCCCGCGGAATTCCTCATCCACTTCCCGAAACTGCGGCTGCTGTGCGCCGCCGAGGACCTCAACCACCTGATGCACAACCTCTACACGCTCCGCGGAGCGCAGGTACGCGATGCCGCGACCTGGTGGAAGACCCTCAACGACACCATCCGCCTGTTCGGAGACGACACGGACGTCGTGGTCGGGCAGCACGGCTGGCCACGCTGGGGCACCGCCGACATCCGCGAGTACCTGGCGAACCAGCGAGATCTGTATAAGTTCATCCACGACGAGACGCTGAGGCTCGCCAACCGCGGCCTCACCATGACGGAGATCGCGGAGGAGTTGCGGCTTCCGGCAGGCCTCGACCGTGAGTGGTACAGCCACGGCTACTACGGCTCGCTGAGCCACAACGCCAAGGCCGTCTACCAGCGCTACCTCGGCTGGTACGACTCGCACCCGGCCCACCTGAACCCGTTGCCGCCGACCGAGGTGGGCTCGCGATACGTGGAGTTCATGGGTGGCGCGGACGCTGTCGTCGAGAAGGCGCGCGCCGCCTTCGACGAGGGGACTACCGCTGGGTGGCGGAGGTGCTGACCCACGTGGTCTTCGCCGATCCGGGCAACCGTGCCGCGGCCCTCCTGCAGGCGGACGCCCTCGAGCAGCTGGGCTACCAATGCGAGAACCCGACCTGGCGCAACGAGTACCTGATGGGGGCGCTCGAACTCCGCAATGGCGTGCACGACCTGGGTGACATCCAGCTGGCCACGGCTGACGTCTTCGCCGCGATGACGCCGGAGATGATCCTCGACTTCGCGGGGATCAAGCTCAACGGCACCGAGGCCGCTGAGCTGACCGGCCGGATCGGCTGGACGGTCGCCGATGGCGCCGACACCGTCGATCTTCTGCTGGAGCTGAGGAACGGCGTGCTGGTGTACACGCAGGGTGCGGCGTTCGACGATGTGCAGGCGACGGCGAGGTCGACCAAGACCGCACTGGCGGCCGCGCTGTTCGGCGGAACCTCGCTGGACGATGCGATCGCGAGCGGCGACATCGAGATCTCGGGCGACGACGCCGTGGTGAAGAGGATGTTCGCCCTGCTCGACGACTTCCCGCTCTGGTTCCCGATCGTGCAGCCCTGAGTCAGGGCGGCCGCCGCCCACTCGGTAGGGTGGAACGGTGACCGACAGCGCACCAGCCTTCACCATCCGGCCCGCGCGCACGGGCGACGTGCAGCGCATCCAGGAGCTCGTGGAGCCGCTGGTGCAGCGACGAATCCTGCTCGGCAAGGAGACGGTCACCTTCTACGAGGCGGTGCAGGAGTTCCGGGTCGCCGAGGATACGGACGGCCGGCTGATCGGCTGCGGCGCCCTTCACGTGATGTGGAGCGACCTCGGCGAGGTGCGCACGCTGGCGGTGGCCGACGAGTGGCTGGGCCGCGGGGTCGGCCGCGCGCTGCTCGGGCGGCTGGAGGCGGACGCGCGCGATCTCGGACTGAGCCGCCTCTTCTGCCTGACCTTCGAGGTCGGGTTCTTCGCCCGCAACGGCTTCGAGGACATGGGAGCCGAGACGGTCGACCCGCAGCTGTACGCCGAGCTCGTGCGCTCCCACGACGAGGGCGTCGCGGAGTTCCTGGACCTCGCTCGCGTGAAGCCGAACACCCTCGGCAACACGCGGATGCTCAAGCGTCTCTGAGCGCCGCCTGACCACCGGGCGCGCCTGTCCGGTGGGCGACCGGCCCCTGGCTATCATGCGGGCATGTCGACGTTCAAGAACCCGGTCGGCCCCCAGCCGAGCAGCGTCTACTGGCGTCGCCGGCTCATCGTCCTCCTGGGCGTGATCGCCGTCGTGGTGGTCGTGGTTCTGATCGTGGTCCGACCCGGCTCAGCGGGCGGCGAGCCCGCTAAGAAGCAGCCGGTCCCCGCCGCGACGAACAGCCCCGCGGCCGTGTCCACGAGCATCCCGACCAGCAGCGCGTCGGCGGAGGGGCAGCCGTGCAAGCCCGCGGATGTGCGGGTCGAGGCCGTCACCGACAAGGAGCAGTACGCGGCCGGCGAGCTGCCGCAACTCTCCGTGGCCCTGACCAACACCGGCTCCGCCGCCTGCACCATCGACGCCGGAACGGCGCAGCAGGTCTTCACGATCACCAGCGGCTCGGAGGTCTACTGGAAGTCGACGGATTGCCAGAGCGACAAGGTGGATGCGGAGGTGCTGCTGCAGCCCGGCAAGACCATCTCATCCCAGGCTCCGATCACCTGGGACCGGACCCGCTCCGACCCGTCGACCTGTCAGGCGACGCGCGAGCAGGTGCCCGCGGCGGGCGCCTCGTACCACCTGGAGACCAGCGTCTCGGGCGTGAAGAGCTCCGAGACGAAGCAGTTCATCCTGCAGTGACGGCGGTGACGCCTTCTCCGCTGCCGCCGTCGGCGCGCGTGTAGGCGCCGACGATCTCGCGCACCTCGACGCCGGCGCCGTGCCGGATGGCCGGGTTCTGCCGGGCGAGGACGAGCGCCGCCGCGAGGTCGTCCGCCTCGACGATGCCGAGGCCGGCGATGAACTCCTTGGTCTCTGTGTACGGCCCGTCCGTCTCGCCGCTGCCGCGGATCGAGGTGGCGGCCGCCGGCTCGCTCAGGGCGTAGGCGGCGGTGAGCGCTCCTGCCGCGATGAGGTCGTCGGAGTGCTTCTCGTGCTCGGCGAGCTCGGCGTCGTCGTGCTCGGCCGTCGGGTCGGAGTAGATGAAGATCGCGTACTGCGGCATGGTCGGCTCTCCTGTCTCTGTCGAAATGCTCTCACCCGTGCGTCGAACGGCGAGGGCCGCGATCGACATCGTCAGAACGCCGAGTCGAGCTCCCGCTCGCGCTCGGTGGACGCCGCGCTGAACGCCAGCCGCAGGGCCTCGCGGATGGACGCGCTGCGATCGTCCACGCGTGTCGCGAAGCCGAGCCGAGCCGCCTCCGACGTGCGCTGCTTGCCGCTGACCACCGGCCGGATCTCGCCGGCCAGGCTGATCTCGCCGAACGCGGCCAGCGTGTGCGGGATGGCCCGGTCCGTCGCGGCGGAGGCGATCGCCAGCGCGATCGCGAGGTCTGCTCCTGGCTCGGTGAGCCGCACCCCGCCGACGGTCGAGACGTAGACGTCCTTGTCGCCCAGCTTGATGCCCGCCCGGCGCTCCAGCACCGCCAGCAGCATCGCGACGCGGGACGCATCCACCCCGTTGGTGACTCGGCGCGGGTTCGGCGCCGTCGTGCCGACGACGAGTGCCTGCACCTCGACGGGCAGCGGCCGGCGGCCCTCCATGGCGACGGTCACACACGTGCCGGACACCGGCGTCGTGGTGCGGCTGAGGAATAGTCCGCTCGGGTCGGGAACCTCGGCGATGCCGTCGCCGGCCATCTCGAAGCAGCCGACCTCGTCCGTCGGCCCGAACCGGTTCTTCAGCGCCCGGACGAACCGCAGGGCGGTCTGCCGGTCGCCCTCGAACTGGCACACCACATCCACCAGGTGTTCGAGCAGCCGGGGTCCGGCGATGGAGCCGTCCTTGGTGACGTGGCCGACGATCAGCACGGGGAGGTCGCGCTCCTTGGCCACCCGGATGAGCGTGCTGGCGACCTCGCGCACCTGGCTCGGGCCGCCCGCGATACCCTCCGCCGAGCTGCTGGACACCGTCTGCACGGAGTCGACGATGACGAGCGACGGCTGCACCGCGTCGATCTGCGCGATGATGGTTGCGAGGTCGGTTTCGGACGCGAGGTAGAGCTCGTCGTGCACCGCCCCCGTGCGCTCGGCGCGCATCCTGACCTGGCTCACCGACTCCTCGGCGCTGACGTACAGCACGCGGTTGCGCGCGCGTGCCGCCCGGGAGGCCACCTCGAGCAGAAGCGTGGACTTGCCGACCCCGGGCTCTCCGCTCAGCAGGATGGCCGCGCCCGGCACGATCCCGCCGCCGAGCACGCGGTCGAACTCCCCGATGCCGCTCGGCCGCCGCGGGACCCGATCGGTCTCGATATCGGTGATCGCGCGCGCCTCCCGCCCCGCCGCGATGCTCACCGGCTTGAGCGCCCGGAGCACGCCCGTGGGCTGGGCGGCCTCCTCGACCGTGCCCCACGCCTCGCAGTTGGAGCAGCGCCCCACCCACTTGGCCGTGCTCCAGCCGCACTCGGAGCAGCGGTAGGTGACTGACGCTTTGGGCACGGAACCTCCTGGATCGTGCTCAACCCTACGGCGAGCCACCGTCATCGTAGGAAGGATCGCGGCGACCTGTGCACATCCGCCCGCGCCCAGGGATGTGACCACTTCTGCCCGGCTCCGCCCGAGAGCACAATGGGCCGCATGGCTGACCGCATGTTCACTCTCCGTTCCGGCCGGAAGGTCGGCGTCACCGGTCTCGGAGACCCGGATGCCGAACGCATCGTGGTCTTCTGCCACGCCGCCCCGGGGTCCTCGATCTTCGACCCGGACCCGGACGCGTCCAGCGAGCGCAACGCCCACATCGTCGCCCTCGACCGCCCCGGCTACGGCTCGAGCGATCCCTGGCCGGCCGGGAGGTGGCCCAGCATCGTGCAGGCCGCGGACGACATCGCCGAATACCTGCGCTCGGTCGTCGTCGCCGAGTCGGTCATCGGGGTGAGCCGTCCGCGCACCGTCGGCGTGGCCGGCTGGTCTGCGGGTGGACGCGTCGCGCTCGCCGTCGCCGCACGCCATCCGCAGCTCGTCGACCGCGTCGCCATCGTCGGCACGCCCGCGCCGAACGAGGCGGTGCCGTGGATCGCGCCCGCCCAGCAGGAGCTCTCAGACCAGCTCGCCGCGATGTCCCCGACCGAGGCGATGGCGACGCTCAGCGGGATGCTGCAGCCGCAGGCGGACGCCGTGGCCGCCGCAGATGAGCCCGGAGGCGTGCCGCTCGACATGCTCGGCATCGGCGCCGCCGACGCGCAGGCACTCGGCGGCCCGGGAGTGCACGACCGCCTCGGGATGATGCTGAAGGACGCGTTCCGCCAGGGCACCGGGGAGTGGCCGGCGACATCCTCAGCTACACCGCCCGGCCGTGGGGCTTCGACCTCGGCGACGTCGCGGCGAAGACGCTCATCCTCGCCGGCCAGGCCGACCCGCTGGCCGGGCACGCGCACGCCGCCTGGTACAAGAATGCACTGCCGGACGCGCGAATGGAGATGGTCCCAGGCGCGGGTCACCTGGCCCTCGTGCCGATGTGGGGACGCATCCTCTCCCACCTGGCGCCGGCGACCGTCAGGCGCTGAGCGCTTCCTCCTGCTCCGCCGCCTCGCCGGTGCGTGGGAACAGCGAACGCGCCCGTGCGGTGACCGCGGGGAGGAAGGCGGACGCCCAGACCCGGTAGCCGCGGTCGTTGGGGTGGAAGAGATCTTCGGCGAACTGCGTGAAGGCGCCGCGCAGCCCCTCCCGCCGCATCGTCTCGTGCAGCGGGACGACCGTGAGCCCGCGCGAGGCCGCCTCCTCCTCGAGGATGCGGTTGCCCTCCGCGACCTTCCGCTCGTTCCACGGCAGGTAGAAGTACGGAAGGTCGGCCACGATCGTGTGGTCGGGCACGGCGGCGAACACCTTCCGCATCCCCTCCCGGAACCGCGCCGGGTCGAACGCGGCGATGTCATTGGCGCCGATGGACACGGTCACGATGTCCGGCTGCAGGCTGGCGAAGCGCGGGAGCTGGTCCGCGACCGCGAGCGCGACCGTCGCGCCCGAGACGGAGAGGTTGACGACGCGGACGGTGCGCCCGGTCACCGCGCGCAGATGGTCGGCGATGACGCCGACGTAGCTGTTCTTGGGCGCCGAGGCACCGATCCCCTGCGCGGCGCTGTCCCCGATGGCGACGTAGAGGAGTTCGCCGGGATCCTTCGCCGCGTCCCGCCACCACTTCGAGTGCACGGGCAGCAGCTCGTTGAGCCGGACGCGGCCCTCCGCGACGGCGACCCGCTTCGCCTGGATGCGCTGCCATCCGACGGCGGCCAGCGCGGCGGTGACGCCCAGGCTCGCGACGGCGACAAGGAGGCGGCGGAGAGCTCTCATGGACCGAACAGTAACCCCCGACCACCGGCGCGGAAAGCGGGCCCCGCTCGATTGGAGTCGCCGTGCGGAATCGCGTACGATAGTCCGCGGTACCGTGTCCGAGCGGCCGAAGGTGCAACTCTCGAAAAGTTGTGTGGGTGAAAGCCCACCGTGGGTTCAAATCCCACCGGTACCGCCATAGAAAACCCCTGGTTAGCCGGGGTTTTCTCGTTCCACTGCATGCGCGTGGTGCGCGCGTGGTGCGAATTCCGCCACGCATCGGAGGGAAGGCTATTTCCGAACCAGCGCATCCTCGCTGACACGAAGGAGCACCATGGGCAACGACGCTAGATCGCCGATCGACAACCCGATCGTTTCCGCCGGAGAAGATGTTCTGGGTCGTGCAGACGTCGCCCGGCGTTTTGCTAAAGGGCTCAGGGAGTTGGACCTGTCGGCCGGACTCGTCGTGGGCGTTCTTGGCGCATGGGGGTCCGGCAAGAGTTCCTTCGTGAACTTGATGCGCGAAGAGTTCGAGTCTGAGCCCAAGCTCGCCGTCGTGGATTTCAATCCCTGGATGTTCTCGGGGGCGCAGCAACTCGTCGATGTGTTCTTCAAAGAGCTCGCGGTAGAGCTTAGGCTCGAGAATCCGAGCCGGTTTGGGGCGATCGCGGATGGCCTCGATGAGTACGGCGACGTATTGAGTCCCATCTCAATGATCCCGGGTGTCGGCGCGCGGTGGGACCGCGCTTTCCGCTCGTACCAGACCGCGCGAAGGTGGTGGAAGGACCGCGGCGCACAGCCGATGCGAAAGAAAGTAGCGGACGCGCTGGGCGTATTGGATCAACCCGTCGTAGTAGTAATTGACGACATTGACCGGCTCTCCACGGGCGAAATCAGAGACATCTTCAAGCTCGTGCGTCTCACAGCGAGTTTTCCGAACGTGATCTACGTACTCGCGTTCGATCGCAAGCGAGTCGAGTTGGCGCTGGAAGAGGTCAATGTTCCGGGCAGGGCATACCTCGAGAAGATCGTTCAGCTAACCTTCGACCTGCCCGGGATTCCGCGTGAGAAGCTTCGTTCGCAACTCCTCGATGCACTAAGCCCGATGGTAGATGATGTCGAAAATGTGCGCTTTGATCCGGACAGATGGCCGGATGTCTTCTACGAGGTTGTGGAGCCATCTCTTTAATAGTCTTCGCGACGTCACCCGCTTTGTCGTATCCGCGCGCCCCACACTGGAAGCGTTGGGCGGGGAAATTGAGGTCGTGGATCTAATCGCGGTGGAGGCTGTCCGCGTATTTCATCCGGAGGTGTTCGATGAGCTGCAGCGCGCGCGTTCAGCTCTGACGGAAACGACTCGGCTCTCTGGCGGACCGGAGCAGTCGGCCCACAAAAGTGCCATCGAACGCCTCATGGGCGCGGCCGATGAGGCCGGCGTGCGGGAGCAGATGACGGCTCTCTTGCGACGGGTCTTCCCGGCTGGCCTTCGTTACGTGGAGAACAACAACTACGGGTCAGAGTGGGTAGCAGCATGGAAGCGAGCGCACCGGCTCGCTCATCTTGATTTCCTCAACCTTTATCTCGAAAGGACCGCGCCAAGCGGCCTGACGGCGTTCAGGCACGCCGAAACGGCGGTAAGCCTGATGCCTGATGGCGCCGCTTTTGGCTCTTACCTTGACTCGCTGGATCCCGCCGATCTCGAGGACGTGGTGTCGAATCTCCAGGCCTACGAGGAGACGTATCCT
Source organism: Leifsonia poae (assembly GCF_050632865.1). Lineage (GTDB taxonomy): Bacteria > Actinomycetota > Actinomycetes > Actinomycetales > Microbacteriaceae > Leifsonia > Leifsonia poae_B. The sequence goes on from NZ_JBODSA010000003.1 coordinate 1,354,271, forward strand.
CGTGAGGCTGTCGTGCCTGCCTCAATCCAATTGCTCAACCGGATCGCGGCCATCCCAGAGCGAGCTCAACGCGGCATGCTCGATTTCAACCGTCCCGACCTCGTCATGGAGCGGGTCGTGCTGAGGCTTCTACGGCGCATTGAGTCCCGAGAGCGACCGTGAGGAGGTGACACAAGCCATCTACGACGGCATCACAACATACTCTTCCAGGCACGCCTTGGTTCAGCTCGTCGGGTACCGGGACGGCGCCGGCCAAAAGCTCGTCAGTCAGCCCTTTGCGCAGAGGTTGGAGGAGAGGCTGATCGGGGACATGCTGTCAACACACTCAAGTAACCCCGCAAACGAATGGGCACTTCTTCGCTGTTACTGGTTGGCGGCCGAAAGCCTCGGCGAGAGCTTCACACCTGTCGGGTTCGAGCAACCGGATGAGATCCGATCGCTCTTCCACTCCGCTCGTTCAGTAGCACGAGCGCAATCAATGGACTCGCGCGTGGTGCGCCAGGAGGAGCGCCTTTTTTGGGACGGACTAGTTCGAGTTCTTGGTTCTGAACAAGCAATCCACGACGCGAATACGATCTTGCGTGGTGTGGACGGCGAGAGCTCGCTCGTTGGATTAGTCGATCTCTACCTCAGTGGTTGGCGTCCCAAAGAGTTCTGAAATCCGACGGAGGGGCTGCCGCCTTCTTCCTGAACGCCGGTTTCAAGGGCTGGCCAGTAGCTACAGGAGCGAGAACGCAGCGAACTGTTGGAGACCAGTGATCTTCGCCTTCAGCAGTTCGTCATCGACGATGCGCGCGTAGATTTCCAAAGCGCCAGGCACGATTGTTGCCAGCACGTACACCGGGTTGACGCCAGCGTCGTTGTCGCTGTCGAGGTAAAGCTCGAGCGCGATGCCATTGCCCGAGTCCACGGACGACACATAGGCGTCGGCCAGTCGCATGCTCGGCTTGGATAACGGAGTGGTTTCGAGCCACATCTCGTAGATGGACGCCGCGAAGGTGCCATGCTCGTTGCCGGCGCGATACGTGGCGATCGCTCCTTCTGCAGCCTTGCCTTCCTTCGTCAATGTGATTGAGTCACTGAGACCGACGAACTTGTCGATGTAGTCCTCGTTCACCTTCCCCAGCGGAAAGCCCTTCTCGGCGGCGGCACGAAGCTTCGCGTAGTTGTATGCGAGCTGCTTTCCGTATGCATTTACGGCGTGGACGCCATGGGTCTCGAGTGAGTGGAGACAGAGGATCTGGTCGAGGACGGACCGAAAGATCGGTCGCGATTCGATCGCGAACCCTTCGTCTACGAGGTTACGAATGGCGCGCGTCGACCGGATGATGCAAGCCATGATTCCGAACGCGAATGGGTAAAGCGCGGCCTTATCGGCGGGGTCCTCGCCCTCGGGTACTTCAGCGACCAGTTGATGCCGCGAGTAATGACCGCGCCACAACTCTTCAGCGAGTTCCAGAAGGTCAGCATGGGGGTCGTCGTGTTCGTCGATCACAGTCGATAGCCTGCCGTACTCCTGAGGCGTCTACCAGTCCGGCGAGGCCATTGCACCTGGGGCGGCCTGGAATCGGTGGAATGCCAGTCGGGACCCACCGGCACCGACCCGATGCAGCGGCTGACGCCAGCGTCCCATCAGTCCCCGATACGATGCAGACAACAGCAGGCGACAAGTGCGGTGAAGGGTATGCGCTGATGAGCTACGAGCTGCAGGCACGAGGCCTCGACGGTAAATCGATCAGGGTTGAGGTGGGGCCGGGACCGGTCGCGCCGCGCGTGACTGCCGTCCAAGTCGAGCCGTGGAACGAAGAGACAGCAGAACCGAACTACTTGGAGTTTGTCCTCTGGCTTCCGGACTACGGGCGCCGTGTAGACGACGATTTGGTCATTGCGGTTCGACTCAGCGCGCTGATCGACGGCACACGCAGGTGGACGACCGAAGGCGTGAAGATTTGGGAGGGAGAAACTGTCCCCACCGAATTGCGCGTTGGCAGCTCGTGGCGCAAGACGTCCACCGTCGAGGATGTGTTCATTGACGTTCGATTCGTCCGAGACGGCGTAGACGTTATCGACAATCATGATGACGAGGAGGGTCCCCGGGACGGGACTTAACCGTGACGTTTTCGCCCGGCACGCGTAGGGCGGAGTCGCCGCCGACTACAGCTCTTGAGGGATGCGCGCGTTGAGGATGAGCGCCAGCTATTATGCGCCGAGGCTCCTTCGGCAGTGATTGCTGGGGCTGGGCTGGCACCGGATAGCCGGGATAACTGCAATTGTCGGGGCCCAATACCTTCGCGAACCAATGGCGGTCAGGCGCTGTTGTCCAGCACTACGCGAGGAAAGAGCGCTCCTTGATCTTGGTCGCGGCTAGAGCGCAAGCTCAGACGCGGCGTGCAAGAAGTACAACCGGTGCTTCTGTGCATCGGCGTTTGACTTGCGCGTTCCGTTCAATGCGCGGACAAAAGGGGTAGGCCGCACTGATGCCTGCAGGCATAAGCGACGCTAATCCGGCGAATACTGTCCCAACTCCCGCGGCTAGGGTCACCGCGCCGGCAATCGCCGTTCCCTTGTCCGCGACAAGCGCATTCATGAGGCTTCTTCCGTACGAACCCTGTGCAATGTCTTTGGTGGTGACGCTGGTGTCGGCCACGATCCGATCCCGAGTTCCGTCGAGTGACCCCTCACGATCTCAGGCACACCGCGGCATCCCTTGCGATCAGCTCAGGTGCGAACGTCAAGGTGGTGCAGCGAATGCTCGGTCACAAGTCGGCGAAGGTGACCTTGGACACCTACGCGGCGCTGTTCCCGGACGACCTCGACAACGTAACGGTGGCACTCAGTCGACAGCGTGCAGAGTCGTTGTAGCAGGGACGTCGTGGTGCATTTTGGTGCAGGAAGCGTGTGCAGCGATGTGAGCAGCCGTGATCTGACAGTCGCATTATCCGCAGAATCACGGCGATCTGCCTTCCGTTTCAACCAGTGCCTGGGCCTCGGAATGGGTTCAAATCCCACCGGTACCGCCAATGAAAGGCTCCGCCTCCCGCGTAGACACCGGGAAGTCGGCGCCTTTCGCATGTGGGTCGGCCAGCGGCGCTGCCCGCAGGCACGAGCCGTGCAGGACCGCGAGGCTCCCGATCGTCTTGTCTACGGCGTAGAAACGGTGCATCGTTCCGGGAGGAGAGTGCATCGTGACATCTGCGTCGAGCGCGGCCCGTGAGGGGCAACGGTGAAGCCCCGCGCTGCGGGCGTCCTGGCGGTCATCGGTGCCCTTCTGCTCGCCGTCGCCGGCGGGTTCCTCATCGCCCGGCCGCCCTGGAGCATCCTGGGTGCCATCGTCTTGGTCGGGGCGAGCATCCTCTTGTCTATCGGAGCGGTCTGGCTGCTCCGTCGCTCGTGGTCCGATCCCTGGCCGCCCTACGTCGAGCCATCGCTGGAGAAACGGCTACGACGATTTCGCGTGTTGGTGGTGCTGAACTGCGTTCTGCTCGTCGCTGTGGTCGCGCTGACCGTCTACGTCGTCGCGAGCCAGGACTGGCCGAGGCTCATCTTCTCCGCGTTCCTCTTCCTCATGGTTCTGAGCAACCTCAGCCTCAATCAGCGCACCCTGCGGTACCTGCGCCGAGCTCAGTCCAGCGAGTCGACCTCAGCGCCAGAACACCCCGCGTAGCGGCGAGTGCGGGGTTGCGCTTCAGCGTCTGCCACCCTGCGTCGTCCTCCTCCGGGGATTTCCCTCGGAACGCAGCGCCATCCCCGGCCTCACCAACCCCACGGCCGCCGCGCTGTTCAACACCAGCGCCTCCGCCGCGCTCTCGTACCACGCACCCGCGGCCGGCCCGCCATTGCAGGGCCCGTCGCTCGCCCCCGGATGCTTCACCCAGAGCAGCGCATCCAGCTTGGTCGAGGCCGACTCGGTGATCTGCGGGTTCTGGCCCAGCGCCGCTCCGGGCGGATTGCACCAGGTGCCGGTCCAGCCGTTGCCGTTGCGGGAGACGTCGATCACGAAGTGCTTCCAGCCGACGCGGGAGGAGACCTTGCCGGCGTAGTCTCGCTCGTTCTGGGTGGTGTCGAAGTTGGAGACGTTGGTGAAGAAGCCGCGCGCACCGGCGATGCCGGCGGCCTTCAGGTAGGCGGCCTGGGCGTCCGGAGTCAGCCAGCGGGCGTTGCCGCCGTCGAGGTAGGTCGACAGCCCGGCGCCCGCGAGGATCCCGACCGCGGACTGCAGCAGCGGGAGCCGCGTCGCGGCCACGCCGGCGCATTTGGCGCTGGAGAGCATGGCGAGGGAGTCCGGTTCGATCAGGACGACGGCACGGCTGCCCGCCAGTGCGGCCGCCACCTGACGGGTCCAGTCGAGGTACTGGTCGGGCGTGTAACCGCCGGCCGAGAACCCGCCGCAGTCCCGGTCCGGGATGGCGTACGTGACGAACACCGGTGTCGCTCCGTGGGCGGCGGCCGCGCGCAGGTGGCGCTGGATCACGCTGACCAGCAGCGTCGGCGTGTACCAGTCGCCCAGCCAGACCGCCGTCGGCTGGGCGGCGATGCGGCCGATGAGCGCCGCCCTGGTCGTGTCGCCCTGGGCGACGAACGACTCGTACATCCGCTGGGCGTCGCTGGTCGGGTCGACGTACAGGCGGCTGCCGAAGGCGGGAAGGTCGTCGGCGCGGGCGGCCGATGCCGTCGGCGCCCACACGAGCGCAGCCGACACGAGGGCTGCGCCGATCAGGGAGGCGATCGTTCTGCGCATACCGGAACTATCGGCCGGAATGCGGAGGTGGTCAGCGGGTCCCGCTGGACGCCCGCCCCGCCTGCAGCTCGAGCCCGGCAAGCAGGAGGTCGAGCCCTGCGCGGAACTGGTCGCGGTCGTCGTGCACGGCGAACTCGTCGACGATGTGGTGGATGAACGGGTACTGCGCGGGGTCGAGCGCACGCCATTGCCTCGTCGCCTCCGCGAGGTACTGCTTCTGGTCGAGCTCGCCCGAGATGACGGAATCCGGCAGCTCCTGGCCCATGTCGGCGGCGGTGCCGATCACGAAGCCGACGATCGCGGAGGCGGCGTAGAAGCTCTGGCGCGGGGTGAGTCCGAGACGCATCACCTGTTCGCCGATTCGCTCGTAGAGCATGAGCGAGTGGACTTGGCGTCCGGTGTCGCGCATGGCGTACGCGCCCAGCCACGGGCGGTCCACGATGGCGTCGAAGAGCGTGCGGGCGATGGTGCGCAGTTCGGTTATCGGATCCTCTGACGCCACATCGTGCACGTCCTCCAGCACGCCGGCGAGCACGGAGTCCGCCGCGAGGTCCAGGAGCTCATCGCGTCCCGACACGTACCAGTACACGCTGGCCGGGCCTCCGCCCAGCCGAGTGGCCAGGGCGCGGATGGTGAGCCCTTGCGCGCCGGACTCATCCAGGATCGCCACCGCCTCGGCCAGGACGGACTCCAGGGACAGCGAAGCGCGCGGACGCTCCGGCGTCGTACGCCGTCGTGCCCGCGGCTGCGCGTCTCGCTGTGCACTCATGGCACCCATCCCATCACAGTCCGACCGGTCCCTTGCAGTTTATCGAACGCTGTTCTATTCTATCGAACGTTGTTCGAGACTCGAACACTGTTCGATTCAGGAGGCATCATGATCGCCGGACCCGCCACCCGTCCCCGCACGTACCTGTCGATGAAGGCGGCGTGGATGCCCCTCGCCGCTCTCTGCCTCGCGTTCTTCGTCGAGATGGTCGACAACACCCTGCTGTCCGTCGCGCTCCCGACCATCGGGCGCAGCCTCGGCGGCGACACGACGTCCCTGCAGTGGATCACAGGTGCGTACTCGCTCACCTTCGGCGGCCTGCTCCTGACCGCCGGATCCATCGCCGACCGGTTCGGCCGACGTCGGGTGCTCCAGATCGGCCTGGGATTGTTCGGTCTGCTGAGCCTCGGCGTGCTGCTGGTCACGACGACCGGTGAGCTCATCGCGCTGCGCGCGCTGCTCGGCGTCGCCGCTGCCGCGATGGCGCCCATCACGAACTCCCTCGTCTTCCGGCTGTTCGACGACGACAAGCTGCGGATGCGCGCGATCACCCTGATGATGGTCGTCGGCATGTCGGGCTTCGTCCTCGGTCCCCTGCTCGCCGGCACCGTGCTCGCACACCTCTCCTGGCAGTGGCTCCTGCTCGTCAACGCGCCGATCGCTCTCATCGCCTGCCTCGGCGTGCACTTCGGCGTCGCGCCCGACACGGCCGACGGTCTGACGAAGGACCGGCTCGATCTCCCCGGCGCCGTGCTCAGCATCCTGACCATCGGCCTCGCCTGCTACTCCCTCACCAGCGGGGTGCAGAACGGATGGACCTCTCCGCTGACGATCGCGGTCGCGCTCGGCGCCGTGGCCTCCCTGGTCCTCTTCATCGTGCGCGAACGGCGGGCGGCCTCCCCCATGCTCGACCTCCGGCTGTTCCGCCGCGGCACGGTGCGCGGAGCCGCCATCGCTCAGATCGGCACCTCTATCGCGATGGCCGGCGTGATGTTCGCGCTCGTGCTCCACTTCCAGTACGCCTGGGGGTGGACGCCGCTGATGGCCGGGCTCGCGAACCTCCCGATCATCGTGACGATGATCTGCGCGACTCCGCTGACCGAGTGGATGGTGCGTCGCTTCGGGCACCGGATCGCGTGTTTCGTGGGCGCCCTGGTTCTCGCGGCCGGACTCGGCATGATGGCGTGGAGCGTGCAGCAGAACTACGTGGCCATCGCACTCTCCATGATCGTGATGACGATCGGCCTGCGCACCGTCATGACGATCTGCGCGGTCGCGCTCGTCGGGGCGATGCCCGAGAACCGGACGTCCATGGGCGCCGCGATGAACGACGCGGCGCAGGAGGTCGGGACCAGCATCGGCACCGCGGTGGTCGGAACGCTCATCGCCGTGCTCGTCACCACCGTTCTGCCGAACGGCACGTGGAGCCACGAGCTCGTCGCGTCGTTCTTCCACGGCGAGCAGGTGATCTTCGGCATCCTGGCCCTGGCGGTCGGCCTGATCGCGGGCTTCGGGGCGCTCACGCTGACGAACGCGCGCACCGTCGAGGAGCACGCGCCCGCGGACGCCGAGACGCTGGCCTGACCAGGGATGACCTGCCCCCGTGGGTGAATTCGTCGGGCGGCTTTGGGCATGGCAGCACATAGTCCGGGGTCGGGGCGCCGCGTAGCGTCCAGCGATACCACCCCCAGGCTACGGAAAGGAGCCATCATGGCCGACGAGAGAAAGGGCGAGGACAGGACTCCCGCGCAGGACGACTTCGTCCTCACCATCGAGAGCGGTCCGCTCACCGAAGTGGACGTCATCGAGACCGATGACGGGTCGCACGTCGACCTCGCGATCGAGGCCGTGGCCGTCGACCCGGACACGGGGATACCGTACCGGTGAGCATCGCGTTGAACGCGGACGACTCCGCCTACGTCGTGACCATCGCGGGCGATGAGATCGTGGTCCCGCTCGAGGAGACCGCCGAGGAGTCGAGCCACCGGCGGTCGGCCCTCATCCGTCCGCTCCGCAAGCTTCAGCAGCTGGCGCAGCGCGTGGAGCAGGAGACCAAGGGCGCGGCCAAGCGGCTGGCGGAGAAGTTCAAGCGCCAGGGAAAGCGTTGACGGCGTCATGGAACTTCTCGGTGTCTCGGCGTTCGAACGCTTCTTCCGCGAGGCCGCGAGCCTCGATGTGGACAAGGACGATCTGCGGCGCTTCGGCGATTTCGTGAACGACAGGCTCTACGATCTTCTTCTCCGCGGCATGGCGAATGCGAAGGCCAACGGCCGCGACGTCATCGAGCCGCAGGATCTTCCGATCACCAAGGGGCTGCAGGAGTCCATCCAGGCGTTCGAAGCGATCGATGAGGAACTGTCGCTGGAGGCGCTGCTCGACCAGCTGACCCGGCGCCCACCACTCGACCTCGTCTACAGCGACGAGCTGAGCGATCGGCTTCCGCAGATCGCGGGCGGACTCGGCGTGGCGGTGGCGCGGACGTTCAGGATCCTCGACGGGAATGTGAAGAACCCGCAGACGCGGCATTGGGAGGAGGCCGGCCGCGTCTTCGACCTGCTGCTCTAGGAGGGTCGGCTCACACGACGAAAAGGGCGCAGCGGATGCTGCGCCCTTTTTCCGTGTCGTCGGGTGAGTCGCTGGATCAGCGGCTGACGTACCCGCCGTCGGTGCCGTGCTCGAGCGTGTAGTAACGCGTGGTGCTGGTCTGTGCCGAGAGGGTCCACGCCCGCTCGGACCACCCTGCGGCCGAGCCGTACTCGATGACGATGCGCTGGGCGGCGGTGGGGAACTGCGAGGTCCACTGCTGGGGTGAACCAAGACCCTCCGCCTGGAGCACCACCTGCGGGCCGCTGCCCGGGCGGCGGGCGCTCAGCCGGGCCACCTCGGCGGCGTCGAGCCGGGCCTCGGTGATGGTGCGTGCGGTGAGTTGGGTGTTCATTCCGATTCCAATATAACTAAACGGTTAGTTATATAGTAGCACTATGGCGAGACGATACGACCGGGACGAGAGCATCCGCCTGCTGCTGGAGGCCAGCGCCGAGGAATTCGCGCGCCACGGGGTCGGAGGTGCGCGGGTCGATCGCATCGCGGAGCGCGCGGAGGTCAACAAGGCGTCGATCTACTCGTACATCGGCAACAAGGATGAGCTGTTCCAGGCGGCGTTGCAGAGCAAGCTCGGCGAGCTGGCCGACCGGGTGGCGATCGAGTCGGACGACCTCGCCGCCTACGCCGGCGACCTCTTCGACTTCCTCACCGCGGAGCCGGTGGTGGCGTGGCTGTTCGAGCAGGAAGGGCTGCACTACGGCTCGGCCGACGTGCCCGGGCTCGCGGAGCGGTCCGGGTACTTCCAGTCACGGGTCGCCGCGGTGCGCGACGCGCTCGGCGACGGCGATGCCGAGGCGATCTACTTCTCCATCATCGCCATGTGCTACTGGTACGTGGCCGCGCCGCAGCTGGTCCGGATGGTCTTCGGAGACGTCGCCCCGGACGAGGCGAAGAGGCGCTACCGCCGCCACGTCGTCGCGACGGCCGCGGCGATGATCATGCGATGAGGCCATAGCAGCGCCGTCCATCGAGGCGTACCGTCCGGGCTGACACCTCCCGGGCGGGCGATGGGGCGTCACGACCTCGAAGGAGACGGACATGGATCTCAAGCTCGGCGTACTGGCACTGCTCGAAGCGAAGCCCGAGAAGGCCGCGGAGGTGAAGGAGTTCCTGATCGGCGGAAAGGACATCGTGGACCGCGAGCCCGGGACGCGCACCTGGTACGCGTTCCAGATCGACGACACCCACTTCGGCATCTTCGATTCCTTCGCCGACGAGGACGGGCGCAACGCCCACCTCGGCGGCGAGATCCCGAAGGCTCTCGGCCAGGTCGGCCCGGACCTGCTGGCGAAGGACCCCGACCTGCGGACGGTCGACCTCCTCGCGGTCAAGCACGAGGAGGACGACGCGAACTCCTAGAGCGCGTCCGCGTCGCGACGGTCGTCGTGCGATTTGTCGGCGGTGTCCTTCAGGTGCGCCTTGGCGTCGGCGACGGTGTCCTTGATGCTGCCCTCCACTTGCTCCGCCTTGCCTTTCACGACGCGTGACTCGTCATCGGTGGCCTTGCCGATGAGCTCGTCGACCTTGCCCTTCAGCTTGTCGCCCTTTGCTTCGGCCTTGTCGTCGAGACCCATGATGTCCTCCTCGATCGGTGCGGATGCTTCCGCGATTGCCGCATACGGTACGCGGATCTGGAGGCGGAAGAAGGGGGAGGCAGGATCGCGTCTCGTGGGTACTGTCGAGTCATGCGCGAGAAGCGTGGCGGGGCGGACACACCCGCCAAAGCGTGGTGGCGGGAACTCACGATCGTGGCGTGCGCACTGCTCGTCAGCGTGGTGCTGCTCGTCATCTTCCACGCCGCCGGCGATCCCGGCTGGGTGCGGCGGGTGCTGCCCCCAGCACCGGGCTCCGCCGAGTCCATCTGGCAGGTGCAGACCACCTTCCTGTCGGTGGGGTTCGCCGGGCTGACGATCGCGGCCCAGCTGTTCGCGGAGGCTCCCCTCGCGATCGGCACATCGCGGAAGCGCGTCCTGTCGTACATCGGCGCGAGCTGGTTCGTGACCGTCGGGCTGGCCGGGAACGCCGTCATGGGCCTCGCGTCCATCTGGCTGCCGAGCGCGACGGGCGTCGTCATCGCGTTCGCGTGGCTCACCGCGACCGCCGTGTTGCTGATGGTCTCGACCTCCCGACTCACCCAGCTCTTCGGTCACCCCTCGCGCCTCGACGACGTGGTGCGGACGTCCTTGATCGAGACGCTGTCCGACCGCTTCGACCGGATGGCACGCCGGTACTCCGACGCGCGGAGCGGTCTGGAGGATCTTCTGACGGCGGATTCGACGCGCACTTCGACGCGCGCCGTCTCGACGCTTCATGTCCCGGCCCCGCAGGCCGGGCGCGTCATCCGGGCCATCGACCCCGACAGCGTCCGGCAGGCGATCGCATCGCTCGGTCCGTCGGCCGGCGCTCCCGACGAAGACCCGCCCCGGATCCTGCTTGACATCCGCCCTGGTGACCGCACCCGCCTCGGCGCGACGGCCTTCCGGATCGAGACGTCGGCCAGGCTCGACGAGGACGCGGCCCGCCGCCTGATGGAGCTCCTGCAATCCAGCATCGAGCTGGAGTCGCCGGAAGCGGTCACCGCCTATGAGGAGACCGAGCACGAGATCTCCACGCTCGTGGATGCGATCGGCACGAATCTGCGGTCCGGTGCGCTGGCCACTGCCGAACGCGCGCTCGAACTCCTCGGCGAGATCGTGCAGGGCGTGTGGATGGCCGGGCTCGAGCGGGCGGACGCGTCCGAGGGAGCGTCGCTCAGCCGGGGGAGCGGGCTGCTCGAGAGCATCGACGACGTGGAGCAGGACGTGCTGCTCTCGCCGCAGGTCGCCCAGGTCTTCGTCACCGCGACGACGACGCGCACCCTCGAAGCCGCGAGGTCGGGTTCGGCTGACTACATCGACGAGTGCCTGCGGAGCTTCATGCGGCAGTGGTCCGAGATCCTGAACCACGGAGGACCGGAGTTCGACCCGCTGCCCGGGCGCATCGTCGCGAGCGTCCGCAACCTCACCCTGTACGCGGACGCCTCCGCGAACGAGCCCCACCCGCTGCAGTCGCGCGGCACCTGGGCGATGGTCGAGCTGGTCAAGCTCGCCCTGGATGCCGAGCGGCAGGACGCGGCGAAGCTCGCAGCGGGCGAGCTGCGCCGCCTCTTCGAACTGGATCCGGACGGGCGCGCTCGCTCCGAGGTCCGCGCGGGCCTCCTGGTGCTCGCTGGATGGCTCCGCTACCTCGGCGACACGGGCGACCGGCGCTACACCTCCGATCCCGACCTCGCGGCCGCCCTGGTCGCGGACGGGTCCCGGGACGACATCCTCGAGGCGCGGGAGGTCGTCGAGGGGGAACGCCGTTCAGCCGATGGGACCGGTGGGAGACGAAGAGCACGGCGTCGGGCAGCGTCCGGTCCTCGCAGCTCCCCGACTTCATCGATCGCGCTCAGGCGGAGCTCGGCGGGGAGGTTCAGCCGAAATAGTCCGAGAGGGCCGCTCGCGCCCGGAGCGCTATGTGCATGTTCAAGCGGACGTCGGGGTCGTTCAGCTCCAGCCCGCTCAACTCCCGGATCCGGTGCAAGCGGTAGCGCAGCGTGCTCCGGTGGATGACGAGAAGTGCGGACGTACGGTCGTAGTTCCCTCCCGAGTCGAAGTAGGCGGCGAGGGTCTGCACCAGGTCGGTGCGGTGCTGCGCGTCGTTCTCGATGAGCACGCCCAGCCACTCGTGGATGTACCTCGTGAGCCGGACTCCGTCCTCCGAGGTGTCGAGGATGCGCAGGAGGCCGAGGTCGTCGTGGTTCGAGAGCCCGAGCGGCTGCCGGGAATCCGCGCGGATGCGGAGCGCGCGCCGCTTCCGCGAACGAGCGGGGGAGATCGCCGACGACGCAGCGGCCGCCGATGCCGATCGTTCCCCGCGGGCTCGCGAGAGCGGCGGACACTCTGTCGTAGAGCGGGGAGAGATCGTGGCCGTCCGCGACGATGGCGAGCGTCGCCTCCGGGCGCCGGGAGACCAGGGCGGGGATGCGCATCGCAGCGAGCTGGTAGCGGACGGCAGCGCTGATGTCGACGCCGTTCGGCGCGGGCGATTCCCAGGCGACGAGCACCACGCGGTGGAGGCCTCCCAGATCGAAGCCGAGGGCGCCGGCCCGGGAGAGGGCGTCGACCACCTCGGGACCGGAGACCAGGTCGTCCGCGAGATCGCGACCGAGCCGAAGCTCGACCTCCGCGACGCTCCGACGATGCGCGAGTTCGACGGCCAGCGTCGCGCTCGTGTAGTCCAGCGCGAACCGGACGTCGTCGCTCCGCGTGTCGTCCGGATCGTAGATGCCGAGGATGCCCAGGGTCTCCCCCGCGAGCGGATCGGGGAGGCGCGCCATCCCGGGGCGGGGCCGGCGCTTGCGGAGAGGTTGCCGACCGGACCGACGGCCGGATCGGCAGCGCCCGAGAGCGCGAGGTCGTTACCGAAGGGATCCTGGAGCACGACCGGACGCCCGCTGACGGTGCTGGCCGTCTCCACGATCCGTGCCTCACCGCCACCCGAGCCCGCCGCGACGACGATCGCTTCACGGATCGACTGCTGCGCATTGAGTCGCACGATCGTGGCGGCCATCATCTGGCTGGAGGACTCGTTGGCCTTGCCCAGCCGGCGCAGCTCCTTCGTCTGACGTCGCTGCCGGTCGATGAGCTCGGCAGCGGCGAGGGCCGCTCCGGTCGGCTCCGCCAGCGCGAGGAGGAGGGCCATCGTCTCCGTCGACGGTTCCGCGTCGGCGTGCAGAGCGAACGCACCTTTCACCTTGCCGTTCCCGCGGAAGAAGAGCGCGAAGCTCCACGAGTCGTCGCGGGCGAGGACGCCGTGGACCCCGCTCCTGGCCTCGACGAGGAGATCGAGCCGGCGGTCCTCCTTGCCGGAATACCGGACCAGGTGTCCGCTCGACATGACGTAGGTCGCTTGGACGATGCATCCGGCGAACTCGTGCGCAGCCGTCTCGGCGAGCCGGAACGTGCGACGAGTGGACGGGCGCTCGAACATGGCAGAGCCCACCCGGAAGATGTCGTATAACCCGGGAGAGTCAGTTGCGTCCATAGGGCTGAAGATAATCCCCCACCGATTGCCCTGACAGGGCTACCGCAAATCGGAATTCCTGCTCCGGGGGACCGAGGTGGAAACTGGGGAGCGGGCGCACGCTGTCCACATCATGAGTCTGTCGGAGGTCGATCCGCCGCAGGACGTCGAGCGCGCGATCGAGCGGGCGCGCGGCGCCAACCGGCGCACCTACGCGGTGCCGCTGGAGGTCTACCGCCGCGGCGATCAGTACGTGCTCATCGCGGACGCGCCAGGGGTCGACATCCGCGACATCGACGTGCGGGTCGAACGCAACGTCGTCACCATCACCGTCCAGCGCCGGCCCAAGTTCGCGCCGGATGACGTCGTCCTGGTCGACGAGCGGCCGCGCGGTGAGTTCGTTCGACGGCTCTTCGTCGGCGAAACGCTCGACAGTTCGAAACTCACGGCGCACCTCGGCAGCGGTGTGCTGACGGTGCTCGTCCCGGCGGACCACGAAGAAGGAGGAGTCCATGGCTAAGGCAGTCGGCATCGATCTCGGCACCACCAATTCGGTGATCGCGGTGTGGGAGGGCGGTGAGGCGAGAGTTATCCCGAACAGCGAGGGCGCCCGCACGACACCCTCGGTCGTCGCCTTCACCGACACCGGCGAGAGGCTGGTCGGTCAGCTCGCGCGACGGCAGGCGATCCTGAACCCGAAGGGCACGATCTCCTCGGCCAAGCGCTTCATCGGGCGCTCCTTCGACGAGATCGGGGAGGAGGCCAAGGCGGTCGGCTTCGACGTCGTGCCCGGTCCGAACGGCGAAGCCCGGTTCGACGTCCGGGGAAAGCTGTACGCGCCGGAGGAGATCAGCGCGCTCGTGCTGCGGAAGCTCGCCGACGACGCCGCCAAGTTCCTCGGCGAGAAGGTGACGGAGGCGGTCATCACCGTCCCGGCGTACTTCAACGACGCCCAGCGCACCGCGACGCGGGATGCCGGACGGATCGCGGGTCTCGAAGTGCTCCGCATCATCAACGAGCCGACGGCGGCCGCTCTGGCTTACGGGCTGGACAAGAAGGAGCACGAGACGGTCCTGGTGTTCGACCTCGGCGGCGGCACCTTCGACGTCAGCCTGCTCGACGTCGGCGACGGCGTCGTCGAGGTGCGTTCGACGGCAGGCGACACGCACCTCGGCGGCGACGACTTCGACCGTCGCATCGTCGACTATCTCGCCGACGAGTTCCAGAAGGAGAACGGGATCGACCTGCGCAACGATCCGCAGGCGCTCCAGCGGCTCTTCGAAGCTGCGGAGAAGGCGAAGGTCGAGCTCAGCTCGGTGAGCCAGACGCAGGTGAGCCTGCCGTTCATCACGGCGGACGCCTCCGGCCCGAAGCACCTCACGACAACGCTCAAGCGCGCCACCTTCGAGAACATCACCGCCGATCTGGTCGAGCGCTGCCTCGGCCCGGTGCGGCAGGCGATGCAGGACGCGAAGGTCACCGAGAACGACATCGACGAGGTCATCCTCGTCGGCGGTTCGACGAGGATCCCGGCGGTTCAGGAGCTCGTCAAGCGCCTCACCGGGGGCAAGGACCCCAACATGACGGTGAACCCGGACGAAGTGGTCGCCATCGGCGCGGCCATCCAGGCGGGGGTGCTGAAGGGCGAGGTCAACGACGTCCTCCTGCTCGACGTGACGCCGCTCTCGCTGGGCGTCGAGACGCGCGGTGGGGTGATGACGCCGATCATCGAACGCAACACGACCATTCCCGCGCGCCGGAGCGAGGTGTTCTCCACCGCGCAGGACAACCAGGACTCGGTCGAGATCGTCGTGCTGCAGGGCGAGCGGGAGCGCGCGGCGGACAACCGCGTCCTCGGCCGGTTCTCGCTGACCGGCATCCGGCCGGCGCCACGGGGTGAGCCGCAGATCGAGGTCACGTTCGACATCGACGCCAACGGCATCCTCAACGTCACCGCCCGCGACAAGGACACGGGTGCCGAGCAGGGCATCACCATCAGCGGCACCACGAACCTCGACCAGGCGGAGATCGACCGGATGGTGCGTGAGGCCGAGCAGCATCGCGCCGAGGATCAGCGGCTGCGCGAGGACATCGACGCACGCAACGAGCTGGACGCCGCCGCCTACCGGGTCGAGCGGGCGCTCGCCGAGCACGGCGACTCCGCGCCCGCCCACGAGCGGTCGCGTGCCGAGATGCTGGTGCAGCAGGCGAGGGAGGCCGTCGAGCGGGAGGTTCCCGCCGCCGAGGCGCGAGAGCTGACGAGCGAACTGCGGCAGGTGGACGCGGCCCTGTCCGTCGCCCGCCCGGCCGACGGGGCGAGCTCGTCGGACGGCAGTGCCCCTGCGGACGACGCCGACGACGATGTGGTCGACGCCGACTTCGACCGGAACTGAAGGACCAGGACATGGACACCTCGGACGAGCCGACGGTCGAGCAGGACGCCCCGGCAGCGGAGGCACCGGACGAACGGGACGCCCGGATCACGGAGCTCGACGACCGGTGGCGTCGCGCGGCCGCGGATCTGGACAATGTGCGGAAGCGGACCGCCCGCGAGCTCGCTCTGGTGGCCGAGGGGAGCGCGCCCGCGCCGCGTCCGTCTTCCTTCCCGTCGTGGACGGGTTGACGGATGCCGTCGTCTACGCGAAACAGGTGAACGATCCGCTCGCCGAGGGCGTGGAGTCGGTCCGCGAACAGGCCGTCACCGCGCTGGAGCGCCTCGGCTACCCGCGCATCGACGGCGTGGGAGTGCCGTTCGACCCGCGCATCCACGAGGTCGTGTCGGTCGTCGAGAGCGACGAGCTGCCGCCGCAGACCGTCGTAGCGGTCGCCCGGTTGGGATTCGGGAACCCCGAGCGGCTGCTGCGGCCCGCGAGCGTCGTCGTCACCCCGGCGCGGGAGTGAGCCGTGGCAGACGACTACTACCAGCTGCTGGGCGTCCCGCGATCGGCCGACTCCCACGAGATCCAGCGGGCCTACCGCACGCTCGCGCGGAAGTACCACCCGGACGTGAACAAGCAGCCCGGCGCGGAGGACACCTTCAAGAAGATCAGCGAGGCGTACCACGTGCTGAACGACCCCGAGTCGCGCGCGCAGTACGACCGGTACGGGCCCGAGTTCCGCCGCTACGCGGAGGCCGAACGCGAGTACGCGTCGCAGCCGTCCGGTGGTCCGCGCCCGGGAGGCCGCACCCGCGCACGGCCGGGACCGTCGGGGTTCAGCTGGTCGAGCGCGCAGGCCGGAGCGGGTCCGGGCGGCACATCGGTCGACTGGGACGACCTGTTCGGCGACGTCTTCGGCTCGCGGCGCGGGATGGACTCCGAGGCCGAACTCGAGCTGACGGTCGAGGAGGCCTACCGCGGCGGCCCCCGGACGGTGATCCTCACGGGGCCGGACGGCGAGCGCGAGTCGTTCGACATCCAGATCCCGCCCGGCGCGCTCGACGGGCAGCGCATCCGCGTCTCCGGCGGCGGGCAGCCGGGGCGCCAGGACGGCGGGGCCGGCGACCTGGTCATCACACTCCGGGTCAAGCCCGACCGGCGGCTCCGTCTCGACGGCAAGAACATCGAGATGGACCTGCTGATCTCACCGTGGGAGGCCGCGCTCGGCGCGAGCGTGTCGACGCGCGCTCCCGGCGGAACCATCACGGTGCGCGTCCCACCGGGCTCGTCCAGCGGACGCCGGCTGCGGTTGAAGGGCCAGGGGATGCCGCAGCCCGGAGGGAAGCCGGGCGACCTGTTCGCGAAGGTGAAGATCATGGTCCCCCCGCACCCCAGCCCCCGTGAGCGCGAGCTCTTCGAGCAGCTGCAGCGCGAATCCCGCTTCGATCCGAGGTCGTCGTCATGAGCTCCCCTCTGCTTCCGGTGATCCCGCCCCGCCTCGACCTCGGGATGGTCGCTCTGGCGGCGCGCGTGCATCCCGAGCTGGTCCGTCGGTTCGTCGAGCTCGGGCTCGTTCCCGCCGCCGCCGACGCATCGGGGCGGCTGTGGTTCACGCCGGATGCGCCGGAGCAGGTGCGGCGGATCGTGCGGCTGCACGCCGACCTCTCGCTCAACTACGCCGCTGTCGCCCTGGTCATCGATCTGCTCGCCCGGATCGACGTGCTCGAGGCCCAGCGATCGGTCATCCGTCCCAGAAGGGAGACTCCGCCATGGAGATGAACAAGCTGACCCAGAAGTCCCAGGAGGCGCTGCAGGAGGCCCAGAGCATCGCGACCAGGAACGGGCACACCGAGACCGAGAACGAGCACCTTCTGCTCGCGCTGCTCACCCAGGAGGGCGGCCTGATCCCGCGGCTGCTCGAAGCGGCCGGCGTCGACGTCGCGACCCTCCTCACCGAGGTGCAGCAGGCGATCGAGCGGAAACCGCGGACGACCGGGCCCGGCGCGACTCCCGGTCAGGTATTCCTCTCCCGCACGCTGTCCGCCACCCTCGACCGCGCCGAGAGGGAGGCGAACCGCCTCAAGGACTCGTACGTCTCGGTCGAGCACCTGCTGCTCGCGCTCGCCGACGATCCCGGTGGGGGACAGGCCGCGCGCCTCCTGCAGAGCAACGGCGTGACGAGGGAGTCCTTCCTTCAGGCGCTGACGGCCGTTCGCGGCAATCAGCACGTGAACTCCGCGACCCCGGAGCAGACCTACGAGGCGCTGGAGAAGTACGGGCGCGATCTGGTCGCCGACGCGCGGGCCGGCCGGCTCGACCCGGTCATCGGACGCGACACCGAGATCCGTCGCGTCATCCAGATCCTGTCGCGCAAGACGAAGAACAACCCGGTCCTGATCGGCGAGCCCGGCGTCGGCAAGACGGCGATCGTGGAGGGGCTGGCACAGCGGATCGTCAACACCGACGTCCCCGAAGGGCTCCGCGACAAGACGGTCTTCCAGCTCGACCTCGCGGCCCTCGTCGCCGGCGCGAAGTACCGCGGCGAGTTCGAGGAGCGGATGAAGGCGGTGCTGGCGGAGGTGGTGGCCGCCGAGGGACGCATCCTGTTGTTCATCGACGAACTCCACACCCTTGTGGGCGCTGGGGCGACCGAGGGGGCGATGGATGCGGGGAACATGCTCAAGCCCATGCTCGCCCGCGGAGAGCTGCACCTCATCGGTGCGACCACCTTGGACGAGTACCGGCAGCACATCGAGAAGGACGCGGCTCTCGAACGGCGCTTCCAGACCGTCCTGGTGGACGAGCCGAGCGTCGAGGACGCCATCTCGATCCTCCGCGGGCTGCGCGAACGTCTCGAGGTCTTCCACGGGGTGCGGATCCAGGACAACGCGCTCGTGGCCGCCGTCACGCTGTCGCACCGCTACATCACGGACCGGTTCCTGCCGGACAAGGCCATCGACCTCGTCGACGAGGCCTGCGCCCGGCTGCGCACCGAGATCGACTCGATGCCCGCCGACCTCGACGAGCTCACCCGCCGCGTGACCCGGCTCGAGATCGAGGAGGCCGCACTGGAGAAGGAGACGGACCAGCCGAGCCGAATCCGCCTCGAGGAGCTGCGGCGCGAGCTCGCCGACCTTCGGGCCGAGGCGAACGCCAAACGCGCCCAGTGGGAGGCGGAGCGGCAGGCCATCCGCAAGGTGCAGGAGCTCCGGAGCGAGCTCGAGCAGGTGCGGCGCGAGGCCGAGGACGCCGAGCGGCGCTACGACCTCAACCGCGCGGCCGAGCTGCGCTACGGCCGGCTCGCCGACCTGGAACGGCAGCTCGCCGCGGAGGAGCAGCGGCTGCAGGAGAAGCAGGGCCGCCAGCGACTCCTGCGCGAGGTGGTGACCGAGGAGGAGATCGCCGAGATCGTCGCCGCCTGGACCGGCATCCCGGTCGCCCGGCTGCAGGAGGGCGAGCGCGCGAAAGTGCTGAAGCTCGACGAGATCCTGCACGAACGGGTCGTCGGGCAGGAGGAGGCCGTGCGGCTGGTCACCGACGCGATCATCCGAGCGCGCTCGGGCATCCGGGACGCCCGGCGACCGATCGGCTCCTTCATCTTCCTGGGGCCGACGGGCGTCGGGAAGACGGAACTGGCGAAGGCTCTCGCCGGAGCGCTGTTCGACAGCGAGTCGGCGATGATCCGGCTCGACATGAGCGAGTACCAGGAGCGGCACACGGTCAGCCGTCTGGTCGGCGCCCCTCCCGGGTACGTCGGCTACGACGAGGGCGGCCAGCTCACCGAAGCCGTGCGGCGCCGGCCGTACTGCGTCGTCCTCTTCGACGAGATCGAGAAGGCGCATCCCGACGTCTTCAACACGCTGCTGCAGGTGCTCGACGACGGACGGATCACCGACAGCCAGGGACGCACCGTCGACTTCCGCAACACCATCGTGATCATGACGTCCAACATCGGCGCGGAGCACCTGCTGACCGGTGCCCGCGACAGCTCCGGGGCGATCCCGCAGGACGTCAAGGATCTGGTGCTCGCCGAACTGCGCGGCCGCTTCCGGCCGGAATTCCTCAACCGCGTCGACGACATCATCGTCTTCGCGCCTCTCGGCCTCGAGCAGATCGAGGAGATCGTGGACCTGCTGATGAACGACCTGGCGCGCCGCCTCGCCGAACGCCAGATCCGGCTCAAGGTGACACCCGAGGCCCGGCGCCTTATCGCCGAGCGCGGCTACGACCCGCTCTACGGCGCGAGGCCCCTGCGCAGGTACATCTCGCACGACATCGAGACCCGCTTGGGTCGGGCGCTGCTCTCGGGGGCGGTCCAGGACGGCTCCACCGTGCGCATCGACGTCCGGGACGGCGACATCGTCGTCGACGCGGTCGATGCGCCGGCCGAATTCGACGCCGAAGCGCAGGCGACGGTATGAGCGCCGTCGCGACGAGGGTCATCCGGTGTCCGAACTGCGGGCGCAAGAACCGGGTGCCGGCAGCAGCCAGCGGACGTCCTCGCTGCGCGAACTGCCACAAGCCGCTCCCGTGGATCGCCGATGCCCTCGACGACACGTTCGCCGAGGTCGCCGAGAAGGCGGACCCGCCCGTGATCGTGGACCTGTGGGCGGCGTGGTGCGGCCCGTGCCGTGCGGTCAGTCCGGTTTTGGAGGAACTGGCCGCCGAGCGCGCGGGGAGGTGAAGCTCGTCAAAGTGGATGTCGACCGGGCGCCGCGGTTATCGTCGCGCTTCTCCGTGCAGGCCGTCCCAACCCTGATGATCCTCGACCACGGAGAGGTCATCGCCCGTCAGGCCGGAGCGGCCCCGGCCGCCGTGCTGCGCCGCTGGTTCGACGACGCGATCGCGGGGCGCCGACAGCCGAAGGAGAGCGCCCGCGACGGCGAGGAAGGAGGGTCGCCCCGTGACCGATCGTAGGGATCCCCATATCGTCTACATCCGCCCGGTGAGCCCGCGAACGCCCGGAGCGTGCGAGGACTGCCTGGCACTCGGCACGCCCTGGGTGCACCTGCGGATGTGCCTGACGTGCGGGAAGGTGGGCTGTTGCGATGCGTCGCCGATGAGGCACGCGCGGGCGCACGCCCTGCACGACGGGCATCCCATCGTCCAGTCGCACGAGCCGGGCGAGAGCTGGCGCTGGTGCTACATCGACGAGGACTACGTGTGATGACCGACTCCCGCACCGGCCGTCGAGCGGTGGAGACCGCGGACGCGTTCGGCGCGTACCCGCGGCTCACGCCCGCCCAGTTGCAGGTGCTGAGCGAACACGGCACGACCGAACCCGTCGCGGAGGGCCAGGTGCTCGCGCGCGCCGGCGAACCGCTCGGCTCGTTCTTCGCCGTGATCGAGGGTCGCGTCGCCGTCGAGGCCGGTGGTGTCGACGACGACGAGATGCGGATCGAGGTGCACGGCCCCGGCCGGTTCGTCGGCGACATCGGACTGCTGGAGGGGGAGCCCTCGTTCGCCACGATCACGGCGCTCGAACGCGGCACGGTGCTCGCCGTTCCCATACCGGCGTTGGAGCGGATCGTCACCACCGACCCGGTGCTCGGAGACCTCATCCTGCGCGCCTACCTGATCCGGCGTTCGCTGGCGATCGGGTCCGGCGCCGGGCTCCGCATCGTCGGCTCGCGCTTCTCGCCGGACACGCGGCGATTGCTCGACTTCGCCGCGCGGAACCGGATACCGCACCGGCTGCTCGACCTGGACGGCGATCACTCGGCCGAGGTCATCGTCCGACGGCTGCGTCTCGATGTCGCCGACCTCCCCGTCGTCATCGTCGGCGGCTCCCAGATCCTCCGCAACCCGTCCACCACGCAGCTCTCGCAGGCGCTCGGGATCGGGAGGGGACTGCCCCCGCCCACGTGCGACCTGCTGGTGGTGGGCGCGGGACCGGCGGGCCTGGCCGCGACGGTGTATGCGGCCTCCGACGGGCTGTCGGTCGTCCTCTGCGACGCGGTCGCCACCGGCGGCCAGGCCGCGCGGTCCGCCCGGATCGAGAATTATCTCGGGTTCCCGGCGGGCATCTCGGGCGCCGAACTCGCGGAACGCGCCCGGCTGCAGGCCGTCAAGTTCGGGGCGACCGTCGTCGCGCCGGCCGGCGCCGCAGGGCTCGACCGCACGGGCGGTTCGCTCGCCGTCCGCTTCTCCGACGGCACGACTGTCACCCCGGGCGCGCTCGTGGTCGCGTCCGGGATGGCGTACCGCCGTCTGGAGGCGAAGGACCTCGATCGGTTCGAATACACGAGCGTCTACTACGCGGCGACGGTCAATGAAGCGCGGGAGTGCGGAACCGATCCGGTCGTCGTGGTGGGCGGAGGCAACTCGGCCGGGCAGGCGGCAGTGTTCCTCGCGGGAACGGCGTCTCACGTCCACCTCGTCGTGCGCGGGGCCGACCTCGGCCGGGACATGTCGCGGTACCTGGTCGTCCAGATCGAGGGTCACCCGCGGATCACGGTCCACACGCGGTCCGAGGTGGTCGAAGCGAGAGGAGACGACCGCCTCGAATCCGTCATCGTCGAGCACCGGCCCTCCGGTGAACGAGAAGAACTCGACACGTCGCATCTGTTCGTCTTCATCGGGGCGGTTCCGGCGACGGCGTGGCTCGGTCGCGACGTCGACCGCGACGAGAGGGGTTCCTGCGCACGGGACCGCGGTCTGCCGACGTCGGGTCGGGTGTCCCGCCGTTCGAGACGTCGGTTCCCGGCGTCTTCGCAGTGGGCGACGTGCGCAGCGGATCGGTCAAGCGGATGTCCGCAGCCGTCGGCGAAGGAGCGAGCGTCGTGAAGATGGTCCACGATTTCCTGGCGACCGGAGGCTCGCGGCACTGACCGGCTGGGCGCGCGGAGGCCTCTCGCCGAGCGGACGAAGAATTGCGCTTCCCGGATATCCCGCGCGCGCGTGTCCCTTCTAACGTGGTGGGCGTTGTCACCGTGCTAGGGGTCGACGAACCGCGGTGGCCCTCCCCTTCGGGTGGGGAGGGCCACCGCATCCCTCGCCCGCACATCGGAGGACGCACGCCGGTCCCGCTACGCTCGTGCGCATGCGCGCCTTCCTGATCCTGCACGGCTGGGACAACTTCCGGCCGCCCGGCCACTGGCAGCGTGAGCTCGCCACCGCACTGGAGCAGCGGGACGAGCGGGTCGTCTACCCGCAGCTGCCGGATGCGGCACGCCGCGGCTCGACGCGTGGCGGGAGGCGGCCGACGCAGCCGTGCGCGAAGCGGCCGAGGGCGGCGCACGGGTGACCGTGATCGCGCACAGCCTCGGGGCGGCGCTCTGGCTGGGAGCGCGACCGACGGACCCCGCGGTGGAGTCGTCGGTGGACCGCGTACTGCTGGCCGCGCCGCCGTCCCCGAGCTTTCTGCGCCAGAACCCGGAGGTGGCGGAGTTCGCCGAGCTGACCCTCAGCCGCCCGGCGGCCGACACCCTGATCGTCGCCTCGGATGCGGACCCGTGCAACCAGGAGGGAGCGGAGGCGACTCACGGCCGCCCCCTCGGCATCCCGGTCGTCACCATCCCCGGCGGCGGCCACCTCACCCCGACCTCCGGCTACGGCGAGTGGCCGTCGATGCTGGAGTGGTGCCTCGACCCGTCGGCGGTCATCCGTCCGCGTTGAGATCCCGCGGGTCGGCGTCACCGGCCGTGGCCGCCGCCGACGATGCGGGACCTTCGACCCGGAGGAGGCGCGGCCACCGGACGTAGCGTTACGGCGTCGGTTCTGCGGGAGGAGAAAGCCATGTCAACGAAATCGACGACAGTCGCCGTCGCCACCTACGCGTCGAGGGACGCTGCGGTGGAGGACTACGAGATCATCCGGGGCGCCAAGCACCAGGGGGAGCTCGATCACCTCGCGATCGCGGTGATCGCCAAGGACGCTGACGGATCCTTGGTCGTGGACCGCCACGACTCCACCGCGAAGCACTTCGCCTGGGGAGGCGCGATCATCGGGGCGTCTCTGCTCGTGCTCGTCCCGCCGCTCGGAATCACCACCCTCGCTGCGGGCGCCGCGGGCGCGGGCGCGGTCGCGGGTGCCGGTGCGCTGGCGGGTGCTGGAGGCATCATCGGGCACTTCTACAGGAACATCCCCAAGGAGACGGTCGAGCGGATGGGCGCGACGCTCTCGTCCGGTCAGGCCGGACTGCTCATCATCGCGGTGGACCCGAAGGGCATCGACGTCGGCGCGCTTCTCACGAACGCCGAGAGCAAAGTCGTCACGACGGGCATCCAGGACGAGAAGGACGCAGAGGAGGACGCGCTCGAGTCGGCCTTCGAACAGATGAAGGAAGCAGCCGCGACCACGGCTGCCTGACCCCGTCCGACCGCGCCCCGCGGCGTCAGCGGTGTCGCGGCTTGCGCGGCGGCCGATCGTCGCGCGGCGGCCGGTCGTCGCGGCGCGGTCGGTCATCCCGGCGGGCCCGTGCCCCGCGGTCGGGTCGCAGCTCGATCAGCTTGCCGCTGATCCGCGTGCCCGAGAGCCGGGAGAGCGTGTCCGGCGGGAGGTCGGCCGGCAGTTCGACGATGGAGAAGTCCGGCATGATGCGGATGTGCCCGAAGTCGTCGCGGCTGAGTCCGCCCTCGTTGGCCAGGGCGCCGACGATCTGACGCGGCTCCACGTGCTGTCTCCTGCCGACCTCGATCCGGTACGGCGCCATCGGCGTGCTGTTCCGCTCGCGACGCGCGGGCCGGTCGGCGCGGCCGCCCGCCCGCTCCGAGCGGGAGTCGCGGGAGTCGCGCTCGACGCTCCGTGAGAGAGCGTCGTCGTCGGAGAGCAGGAGCGGTTCGTCGCCCTGCGCCACGACCGCCAGCGCCGCTGCGACATCCGCCTCGGGCACGTCGTGATGTTCCACGTAATGGCCGATGATGTCGCGGAACCGCGCGATCCGATCCTCCTGGCCCAGCGCCTCCGTGATCGCGTCGTCGAAGCGGGCGAGACGCGTGACGTTCACGTCCTCGACGCTCGGGAGCTGCATCTGGGTGAGCGGCTGCCGCGTGGCCTTCTCGATCGCGGTGAGCAGGCGCCGCTCGCGCGGGGTGACGAAGCTGATCGCTGCGCCGCTCCGGCCCGCGCGGCCGGTGCGGCCGATGCGGTGCACGTACGACTCGGTGTCGACCGGGATGTCGAAGTTGACCACGTGGGTGATGCGCTCGACGTCGAGGCCGCGCGCCGCCACATCCGTGGCCACCAGGATGTCGAGCTTGCCGGACTTCAGCTGGTCGACCGTGCGCTCGCGCTGGGCTTGCGCGACGTCGCCGTTGATCGCGGCGGCCGAGTAGCCGCGGGCCCGCAGCCGCTCGGCCAGGGTCTCGGTCTCGTTCTTGGTGCGGACGAAGACGATCATGCCCTCGAAGTTCTCCACCTCGAGGATGCGCGTGAGCGCATCGACTTTCTGGGCGTACGACACCACGAGGTAGCGCTGCGTCGTGTTCGCCGACGTGGTGGTCTTGGTCTTGACCGTGATCTCTTCGGGATCGTGCAGGTAGTTCTTGGAGATGCGACGGATCTGCGCCGGCATCGTCGCCGAGAACAGGGCGACCTGCTTGTCGTCCGGAGTGTCGGCGAGGATGGTCTCCACATCCTCCGCGAACCCCATCTTCAGCATCTCGTCCGCCTCGTCGAGCACGAGGTACTTGAGCTCGGAGAGGTCCAGCGTCCCCTTGTCTAGGTGGTCCATGATGCGCCCCGGCGTGCCGACGACGATGTGCACGCCCCTCCGCAGGGCCGACAGCTGGACGCCGTAGCCCTGGCCGCCGTAGACCGGCAGCAGGTGGACGCCCTTCATGTGGGTCGCGTAGCTCTCGAACGCCTCCGCCACCTGCAGCGCGAGCTCGCGGGTGGGCGCCAGCACGAGCGCCTGGGGCGACTTCTGCGACAGGTCCAGGCGGGACAGGATGGGCAACGCGAACGCGGCCGTCTTTCCCGTTCCGGTCTGGGCGAGCCCCACGACGTCCCGACCCTCCATGAGGAGGGGGATCGTTGCGGCCTGGATGGCCGACGGGGTTTCGTAGCCGACGTCCTTCAGAGCCTTCAGCACGGCGCCGTCGAGCCCGAGGTCGGAGAAGGTCAGGGCTTCGTCGGCGGTGTCGTCATCGCTGGGCGAGTCTCCGTGCATGGTCATCGTCCAACGGTAGCCCGGCTGCGGTCACTCCGCACACCGCTCGTCTCGACTAGCATGCGGGGATGACGAAGCCTGCTCCGATCGCCGACGTCTCGATCGGCGGCACGTCGATCCGTCTGGGCCAGTTCCTGAAGTTCGCCGGACTCTTCGATTCCGGGGGAGACGTCAAGGAGGCGATCGCGGACGGCCTCGTCACCGTGAACGGCGAGGTCGACCTCCGGCGCGGACGGCAGCTGCAGCTCGGCGACGTCGTCGCCTTCGAGGGGCGCCGGGTGCGGGTCAGCGCCTGATGCGACGCGTCCTGGTACTGGGCGGCACCGGCTGGCTGGGGCGCACCATCGTCGGTGCTTTGCTGGCGACCGGTGCAGAGGTCACCTGCCTGGCGCGAGGGGAGTCGGGCGCGGTCCCGGAGGGAGCGCGACTGATCCGTGCCGACCGCCGGGATCCGGCCGTGTACGAACAGGTACTCGGCGACTGGGACGAGGTCGTCGAGCTGGCCTACGCCCCCGACCTCGTCGAGCCCGCACTCGACGCCCTCGCCGATCGCGCCGGCCATTGGACGCTGGTGTCGACCGTCTCCGTCTATGCCCGCAACGACGAGCCCGGCGCCGACGAGTCCGCGGCCGTCGTGGAGCCGACCGACCTCGACCAGTACCCGGACGCGAAGGTCGCGGCCGAGCGGGCGAGCGCCATGCGGCTCGGCGACCGCCTCCTCATCGCGCGGCCGGGGTTGATCGTCGGCCCCGGCGATCCGACGGACAGGTTCGGATACTGGCCCGCACGCTTCAGCCGGCCCGGCGCGGTGCTTGCGCCGACTCCTGTCAGCCGTTTCGTGCAGGTGATCGATGTGGCGGATCTGGCTGCCTGGATCGCGCACGCGGGCATCCAACGGACGGTCGGTACCGCCAATGCGGTCGGGGAGCCCGTGCCGATGGCCGACTTCCTCCGGCTGGCCGCCTCGATCGCAGGCTACGAGGGCGGCCTGATCGAGCTCGGCGATGACGCGCTGCTCGCTCAGGGCGTGAACTACTGGGCCGGCCCGCGGTCCCTGCCGCTGTGGCTCCCGCTCGCGGATGTGGGGTTCGCGCAGCGCGCCGCCGTGCCGTTCCGCGAGTCCGGGGGACGGCTCACTCCTCTCGAGGAGACGGTGCAGCGCGTTCTCGCGGACGAGCTCGCACGCGGCGTCGACCGGGAGCGACGCTCGGGGCTGACGGCGGAGGAGGAACGCGCGGTCATCCTGGGCGCGGAGTCGGGCGCCGACCGCCAGGCGTGACCGCCGCGGCACACCCCCGTGGCGCGGACCGGCGGTCACGACCCGTGCCGCCCGCATCATGAGGTCGGCCATCAGCAGACGCTCCACCCCTGCGAAGCGGCTCCTGCCGGTCCACGGAGTATGGCAGTCGAGGGTAAACGCAGGGGAAATCACGCGGTTGCGGTGAAAGGTGCTGGAACGGTCAGCGGTCGCCGTCAGGCGCGATGGTGGTCAGCCGTCCGGTGCCGTCCATCCGAAGCCAGACGCCCTCCTGACCGCACTGGTCGTGCACCAGGGGTGCGCTCGTCCTGAACGGATCCCCGGCGGTGAAACCATGGATGGGCGCCGCGGTGATCTCGAGGCGGTCGCCGTCGTGTGGAGGCGTGGTGGGCTCCGCGGCATTGACGGCCACGATGCCGGAGCCGGCCCTGCAGTCGCCGTCGACGCAGACGCGGACGTTCGTGTCGGGATGGGCCGTGACCCACTCCTTCACATCCACGGTGACAAGCGGTGCGACGCGGATGTCGTACCCGCAGCCTCCCGCCTGGCTGCAGCCGGTCAGCGCGGCTGCGAGGGCGAGAGCGGCGGCGGCGAGGGAAGCCCCGATGGCGGATGGTCTCACCGTCGACGCAGCGCCCGGAGGTAGCGCCGCTTCGCCACCCGCTGTGCGACGAGCAGTAGTGGGAACAGAAGGCGCCACGGCTGCTGGGGCGCTCGCCGCGTCAGCGAGCGGACGGTGAGCGCGATCGTCCCGTCGGCGGCGCGGTCGAGGATGAACGCCTCCTCGCCGTCGACCGGATGCCCGGGCAGCGTCCGGTACGCGAAACCCACCCGGCTCGGCTCCTCCACGACGGAGACCACCTCCACCGGCTCCACGATCGTGATGCCCGGCAGGCGCACGCGGATGCGCTCGTGCCGTCCGGCCTGCACCGGCCCAGCCGAGTCGACCCGGAAGCCGCTTCGGGTCTTCACCGCCCAGCGGAGCAGGTCGTGCGTCGCCCGCGTCCAGTAGTCATCACCTCGGCCGACGACGGCGGACACCTCCACGCGCCGGTACGCAGGGTCGGTCGGCTCCCAGCTGCGCGCCTCCGGCATCGTCACCGCGTGCGTCTCGCGCGTGCCATGAGGGCGCCGACCACCAGTGCGACCACCCCGAGGAGCGCGAGGCCGAGGCCCAGCCAGACCTCCAGATAGTCCGGGGCGTGCCCGACCTGTGTGTACTGCCGGTACACGTGGACCGGAAGAACCGGAAGGGTGCCGGACGTCATCGACGACTGGTCGGCGGTGACCTTGGCGACCCAGCTCCACGTCGCGCCGGCCACGAGCGCGACGGCGCCGACCACGAGGATCGTGATGACGGATGACCGTCGGGCGGGCGCCGACGCCGAGGCGGCCGTCACTCCCACACCTTCCGGCTGTCGGCGGCACGCGCCCGCAGAGCCCCGCCGTCGAGGACGACCCGCGACTCCGGGATGCCCTCGGCCGGCCACTGCGTCACGATCTCGAGCGGGCCCTCGGGCGGGAGCGGCCAGAGCCACATACCGTCGAGGTGCACGGTGTAGTCGGGGCCGCCCGCGCCGCCGCCGCCGCCGGAGGCGAACAGCGAGTGCGCGTCCCCGCGGTCCTCGTCGGGGGTCCACCCGGGGCGGTCGAGGAGGAGGTGCTGGCCGTCGCCGAGAGCCATGCCGTAGCGCAGCCGGTCCGCGCCCATTCCGGGGAAGGACGCGTGGGCCGACCACTGCACCGTCTCCCATTCCCGCCGGTTGCGGCTGCCGCGCCGGGAGCGGCGATCGATCACGATGTCGACGCCGTTCCGGAAGACGCGCGCGTGCGACACGACGATGGCGACGGTGTCGGTCACCGCGAGCGCTTCGCCGATCGGGACGATCGCGGGCACCTCGTCGGCGGGTGGGTTCCAGCGCGGGTCCTGCTCCATCTCGGGCGGCTCGACGTCGTCCTCGGGTGGATCGGGTGGGAAGAAGTTCATGTCGTCCTCTCTGTCAGGGTGGATGCGTCGGGGTGGATGCGCGGTCAGCCGTCCGACGCGGCGGACCCGGGCATCGCACTGCCGGTGAGCTCGTGCCGGGAGTACGTGTAGACGAAGCAGTCGAAGCGACGGTCGCCGCTGTCCCACGCGGCGGCGGTCGCCGGGTAGCGGAGGTCGGTCATGACGTCCTCGCCCCAGATCGCGACCCAGTGCCAGTTGAGCCCCGGGGCCGCGCAGAGGTCGCCGACCTGGGTGTCGAGCGCTGCGGTCCCGGGGAAGGGCGCGCCCGCCGGCTGCGGCAGCACCCCTTTCGACGTGAGCTGTGCGATGTGCCGGGCCGAGCAGTCCACCACCGGGTAGGCGTCCGCCCACTTCGACGGGTACACCTGCAGGCAGTCGCCGGGCTGGAGCGTGTCGACCGGCTGCGACGGCACGGTCGCGACCTGCGTCGGCGTGGGCCGCGGTGGGAGACCGAGCGGCGCGGGCCGCGACGAGGCGCGCGGGATGGCTGGCACATGCGCGGCCGACGCGTCGGCCGCGGGATCCCCGAACACCGTGCCGACCGCGACCGCGCCGACGACGCCGAGAGCAATCATCGCAGCCACGGTGATCGCGGCCAGGATGCCCCACCCGCGTCGCGACAGACCGCTCGGCTCGGCGTCCGCTGAGACGTCGACGCTCGCTCCCCCGCGGTCGTCCTTCACGCGGTCATCCTACGGCTCGGGTGCCCGACGCGCCCTGCGAACCCGCTGGGCCACCGGATGACGCGGGCACTGCATCCATGTCAGGATGGCGGCATCGAACCGAGGGGGAGTCGATGGAAGCGGAATCGCGGACGGCACCGGCGGGGAGGCCGCGCGTCCGGCGCTCGTGGACCGGCCGATCCTCCGGCGCGCACGCGCCCTGGTGCTGTGGGCGCTGGGAGCCGCCATCCTGTATTCGGCGCTGGTCGCGTCCAAGGGGAGCTGCCCGGGCGGCTTCGCCATGGACGGCGGGTTCCTGGACGCGAACGGCGACCCGACCAGCGTGCAGCCGCAGTGCATCCAGCTCACGCTGCAGCCGAGCCCGGTCGTCTACCTGGCGATCGCGCTGACCGTCGTGATCGCGCTCGGCCGGGCCGCGCGAGCCGTCGGCGTGGATGCGGCCTTGCGCACGCTGAATCGGGCGGCGATCGTCGCGGTGGGGATCGCAGTCGTCTCGATGGTCGTCGCGATCCTGTGGTTCCGGGCGATCCCGACGCCGGCCGAACACGGGACCATCCTGTTCCCCTTCCCGTTCGGCGGAGGGACGATGACCATCACGCCGCAGGAGCCGGGGTCTGGCGGCTGAGCCGGGTTCACCGCCGCAGGTCGACACCCGTCACGTCGGCAAGCCGCTCGACGAGCCGTGCCTGGAACGCCGGATCGGTCGTCGCGGGATGCGGCGCCCGCGCCTGCCGGTGGTACCAGTATCCGCCGGTGACCGGGTCGATCGACGCCGTATCCGCGGTGGCCAGCCACTCCTGGGTGCGGTGTCCCTCCTCCAGGCTGTCGGGGGCGCCCCGGCCGCCCATCCGCGTGGGCACCCACCCCGGGTCGACCGCGTGCGACAGCGTGTCGGTGTTGTCGGCGAGCCACATCGCGAGGGCAGTGACGAGGAGCTTGCTGGTCGAGTAGTCGCCGCGGCCGGAGAAGGCGCGGTCCAGGTCCGGCGAACCGGAGCGGTGCATTCCGCTGCTCAGCACGATCGACCGGGCCGGGGGAGCGAGCGACGCCATCAGGAGGTACGGCGCGATCACGTTGACGGCTGTCACCGGGCCGTCGATCACACCCGCGTTGTGGATGACGGCGTCGAAGCGGCCGAGGTCGTTCGCCTGGCGTGCCACGTCGAGCACGGCGGAGGAATCCGCGAGGTCGCCGAACACCAGCGCGTGCATCCGGTCGGCGACGTCCGGATCCGTCAGGCGGTCCGGCCGTCGCGCGTGGAGGACGACCCGATGGCCGGCGCGGGCGAGGGCGTCGGCGGTCGCCAGGCCGAGGCCGGTGGACGCGCCCGTCACGAGGATCATCATGGTCACCCATGATCGGCCCGATGATCTCCGAAAGGAAGCGTCGGGGCCCTCTCGACGCGCGTTCGGATGCTCGGGCAGGATGTGCGCATGGCGACCCTCAGCAACATCGTGTTCTACGCGAACGATCCGCAGCGACTGGCCGACTTCTGGTCGGGTGTGTTCCGCTACCCGCCGCAGCGCATCGATGGGGAGTTCCGCGACCAACTGCTTGCGGGCGGCCTGACCGAGGCCGACCTCGCGAAACGCGCGATGGCCGAGAGCGAAGACGGCAGCGGTCCGCGGCTGTTCTTCCATCACGCGAGCGGGCCGAAGACCGGCCGCAATCGCCTCCACATCGACGTGCGCGCCGTGGAGGGGCGACCCCCGACGGACGAAGAGCTCGACGCCGAGAAGGACCGGCTCGTCGAGCTCGGCGCCTCGGTCTTCCGGCTGATCGACCAGGACTGGGGGCCGTTCCACGAGCGGTACTACCAGATGCTCGATCCGGAGGGCAACGAGTTCGACCTGCAGTGACGGCCGGGCGATGTCGAAGACGAGGCTGGAGGCGTTCAGCGACGGCGTGCTCGCCGTGGCGATCACGCTGCTCGTCCTCGACCTGCACTTGGAGCCCGGGAACGGCGAGAGCCTGCTCGACCAGCTCGCGGCCGCGTGGCCGTCGTTCGCGGCGTACCTCGTCAGCTTCCTCGTCATCGGCGTGATCTGGGTGAACCACCATTCCATCCTCCGGCTGGTCCTGTCCGTCGACCGGGTGCTGCTGTTCTGGAACCTCGTCCTCCTGATGTTCGTGACGACCATCCCGTTCACGACCGCCACCCTCGCGGGTGCGATCGCCGACGGCAGCGCGGAGGACATCCGTGTCGCGGCGGTGCTCTACGGCGGGGCGTCGACGGGGTTCGCGATCGCGTTCACGTTCCTCTACGCGCGCATCCTGCTCACGCAGGTGCAGGCCGGGGCGATGGATGCGGCGCAGCGCGGCGCGGCGCTGCGGCGGTTCGGCATCGGCACGCTGTTCTACCCCGCGCTGACCGTCGTAGGGGCGCTGTACGCGCCGGCGATGCTCGTCGGATTCACCGCCCTCAGCTTCTACTACCTCTTCAACCAGACCGGGCTCACTGAGGAGTGAAGTCCGTTCACCCGGGCTGGACCTCGGCGCGCTACTATGAAAGTAAGCTAGCTGATTGGTTTCTTAGCGAGGGAGTATTGTGTCGTCTCGGAAGCGCTGGGCAGGGCTCGTCTTCATCAGCATCGCCGTCGCCCTGATCATCGTCGACTCCACGATCGTCAACGTCGCCATCCCGTCGATCGTGGACGAGCTCCACATCGGCTCGACCGGCGTGCAGTGGGTGCAGGAGTCCTACACGCTCGTCTTCGCCGCACTGCTGCTGGTCTTCGGGACGCTGGCCGACCGCTGGGGGAGGCGGCGGATGCTGCTGGTCGGCGTCGCGATCTTCACACTCGCCTCCGTCGCCGCAGCGTTCGCCCCGACGGGGGCATTCCTCATCGGTGCCCGGCTGATCCAGGGCGTCGGCGGCGCGATGATCCTGCCGACCACCCTCTCGCTCATCAACGCGACCTTCCGTGGTCGCGAGCGGGCCCTGGCGTTCGCCGTCTGGGGCTCGACCATCGGCGGGATGACGGCACTCGGGCCGCTCCTCGGCGGCTGGCTGACCACGGCGTTCTCGTGGCGCTGGGCGTTCGGCATCAACATCCCGCTCGGCGTCCTGATCGTCGTCGGCGTGCTGGCGACGGTGCAGGAGTCGCGCGACACCCGGCATGCGGGGGGCGTCGACTGGATCGGCGCGCTGCTGTCGGTCGTGACCAGTGCGTCCCTCGTCTTCGGGCTGATCGAGGGGCGCACGTACGGCTGGTGGCTGGTCGACACCCGGCCGGCCGTCGGGGACTGGACGTGGCCCTGGGCGCTCTCGCCGGTGCCGATCGCGTTCGGGGTGGCGATCCTCGGCGGCGTGCTCTTCGTGCTGCGCGGGCGGGCGCGGCTGCGCGCGGGCCGGAGCACCATGCTCGCGCTCGATCTGTTCCGCATCCCGTCGTTCCGCAACGGGAACATCGCCGCGACGATCGTGTCCCTGGGCGAGTTCGGCATCGTCCTGGCTCTGCCGATCTGGCTGCAGAACGTGCTCGGCTACAGCGCACTCGACACCGGCCTCATCCTGCTGGCGCTCGCGATCGGCTCGTTCGTAGCGAGCGGATTCGCAGGCGCGTTCGGCAACCGCATCCCCGCGGTGACGGTCGTGCGCGTCGGCCTCGTGGCCGAGATCGTCGGGGTCGCGGGCCTGGGGTTCGTCATCTCGCCGACGACGCCGTGGGGCGCGCTGCTGCCGTTCCTCTTCGTCTACGGGTTCGGCGTGGGACTCGCGACCGCCCAGCTGACCGGTGTCGTGCTCCGGGATGTGCCGGTCGAGCAGAGCGGTCAGGGTTCCGGAACGCAGAGCACGGCCCGGCAGATCGGCTCGGCCCTGGGCATCGCGGTGCTGGGGACGGTGCTGTTCGCGTCCGCGACCACGGTGCTCGACAGCAGCCTCCAGGACCGCGGGCTCCCCGCCGCGCAGCGCGACGAGGTGGTCTCGGCGGTGATCGACAGCTCCGGCGCCGCCATCGCCGGCCTCGAGAAGGACCCGCGCACGGCACCGATCGCCGAGGATGCGAAGGCGGCCTTCAGCGACGGGACCCGATGGGCTGCGTTCGCCGCCGCGGGGTTCCTCGTCGTCGGTCTCGCCGCCACGCTGTCGCTCGGCAGCGGGCGCCGCGAGCACGACGGCGAAGACGCGCCCGAGGAGGCTGCGGCGGTCAGCCCCGCGCCTCCTGCACATCCCGCGCCTTGAGCGTGCGGTAGGTCGTGACGGGATGCGTCCCCAGCACGATCTTGCCGCGCGAGTGCAGGTTCTGGAGGTCGTCATAGGCGTAGCGGATCTCGTCCAACGGGTAGAAGCCCGAGATGAGGAGGGTGAACGCCCGCTCGTCTGCCAGCTGCGCCAGTCGCGCCAGCTGCGCCGTGCCGTGGGCCACGGACTCCGGGTCGTCCTGCAGCAGCCGCAGCTCGGTGTCGCGGCGATCCGCACTCGACCGGTAGCGGGACGCGGGCACACCCAGCGACTCCGCCAGCGCCCGTCCGTCCTGACCGAAGTTGTCGATGAGGGCGGTGACGCCGCCGGGCGCCTTCTCGCGGATGCGCTCCTCGATCGCCTCGCCGTAGCGCACGGGCGTGATGCCGAGCTGGCGGAGGTAGTCGAAGTTGCGGTCGCCGCAGGTGCCGATGACGCGCGCCCCGCGGTGCTTCGCGAGCTGCGCCTCGATGCTGCCGACGCCGCCCGCCGCCGCCGAGATCACGACGGTGTCTCCGGGACCGATGCGCAGGTCGTCGAGGGTGTCGAGCGCGGTCACGCCTGCGAGATACAGGCCCCCGGCGACCTCCCATGTCACATGCGGCGGCTTCGGCACGAGCGCCGCCACCGGCACGACGAGGTGTGTCGCGTGCGCGCCGCTGCGGACGTGACCGATCACCTCGTCGCCCTTCCGGAACCGGCCGGCTGCGTCTGCTGTTGCGACGATTCCGGCGAAGTCGCTGCCCGAGCCGCGCGGGAAGGGCTCGTCCGCCCAGGCCTCCTCGCGGCCGCTGCGGATGAACCCGTCGATGTGGTTGATCCCCGTCGCCACGATCTCGACCAGCACCTCGTCGGGCCCGGGCGTCGGGAGCGGGCGCGTGCGCTTCTCGAGCACGTCCACATCGCCGTTGCCGTCGTACTCGACGTACATCACCTCTCCGGACTTCCTCGCCATGGGATGCTCCTTCCGCGGGGGCCGCTGCGCCCGACGCCAGGATATGCCTAGCCAGGCTAGAAGCTCTATAGGCTACCGTTCAGGTTCAGTCCCATCCGGACTAGCGTGAAGGCGTGCTGATCTACTCGATGGGCGTTTCGGCCGACGGCTTCATCGCCGACGAGCAGGGCGGCTTCGACTTCACCGCGCCGGGCGACGAGCAGTTCCGGTTCCAGGTGGCCCAGATCGGCCGGCTCGGCGGCTACCTCATGGGGAGGAAGCTCTACCAGACCATGCGGGTGTGGGAGACGGACGACTCGCTGCGCACCCCCGGGGTGGCCACCGTCTTCGCCGACACGTGGGCCGCGCTCCCGAAGGTCGTGTTCAGCCACACCCTGACGTCCGTCGAGGGCAACGCGCGCCTGGCGACCGGGACCGTCGAGGAGGAGATCGCCGCGGCGCTCGCCTCATCGCCGGGGGACGTCTCCATCGGCGGCGCCGACTTGGCCGCAGAGGCCATCCACCTAGACCTCATCGACGAGTACCGCCTTTTCCGCTACCCCGTCGTGATCGGCAACGGGACGCGCTACTGGCCGCCGCTTGAACGGCGGATGCCGCTCACCCTGGTCGGCACTCGGACGTTCGGCGGGCGGGTCGTCTACGAGGAGTACCGCAGGCTCCGCTACGGGGTCACGCCGGATTCCGCCGCAGGTCCTGGGCCAGCATGACGATGATGCCGCTCGGTCCGCGCAGGTAGGTCAGTCTGTAGACGTCCTCGTACTGCGCGACGCCTCGCAGCGGCTCGCAGCCGTGGCGCGCCGCGATGGCGAGCGCCGCGTCCAGATCGTCGACCTGGAAGGCGACGCGGTGCATCCCGATCTCGTTCGGCAGCGTCGGGTCGGTCTCGATCGCATCGGGGTGCAGGTACTCGAACAGCTCGAGCCGGCCGGCGCCGTCCGGGGTCTGCAGCATCGCGATCTTCGCGTGGTTGCCGTCGAGGCCGACCGCGGTGTCGGCCCAGGCGCCGCTCACCGTGTCACGCCCGAGCACGGTCAGGCCGAGGGCGGTGAAGAACGACACGGCCTCCTCGATGTCGCGGACCGCGATGCCCACGTTCTCCAGCCGGATGTCCATGCTGCATGGTACGGCGAAGGGCCGCCGCCCGACGGGACGACGGCCCTTCGCTGCGCCCGCTAGGACTGCAGCCACTCCAGCAGGTCGGCGTTGATCGTGTCCGCCTGCGTGGTCGGCATGCCGTGCGGGAAGCCCGGGTACGACTTCAGCGTGCCGTTCTGCACGAGCTTGGCCGAGAGGGGGCCGGAGTCGGCGTAGGGAACGATCTGGTCGTCTTCGCCGTGCATGACCAGCACCGGGACGCTGATCTTCTTCAGGTCCTCGGTGAAGTCGGTCTGCGAGAAGGCGACGATGCCGTCGTAGTGCGCCTTGGCGCCGCCCATCATGCCCTGGCGCCACCAGTTCTCGATGATCGCCTCCGACGACTCCACACCCGGGCGGTTGAAGCCGTAGAACGGACCGGACGGCAGCGCCCGGTAGAACTCCGACCGGTTCTTGGCGAGCTGCGCCTGCAGGTCGTCGAAGACGCTCTTCGGCAGGCCGCCGGGGTTGTTCTCGGTCTGCACCATGATCGGCGGAACGGCGCTGATCAGCACCGCGCGCGCGACACGGTCTTCGCCGTAGGTGGCGATGTAGTGCGCGACCTCGCCGCCTCCGGTGGAGTGGCCGACGTGGATGGCGTCGTGCAGGTCGAGGGCTTCGACGACCGCGCGCAGGTCGGCGGCGTAGTGGTCCATGTCGTGGCCCTCGCCGGTCTGGGTGGAGCGGCCGTGGCCGCGGCGGTCGGCGGCGACGACGCGGTAGCCGTGCTGCAGGAAGAACAGCAGCTGCGTGTCCCAGTCGTCGGCCGACAGCGGCCAGCCGTGGCTGAAGACGATCGGCTGACCCGTTCCCCAATCCTTGTAGAAGATCTCGACGCCGTCTGACGTGGTGACTGTGCCCATGGTTTTCCTCCCGGATGAGCTTCGCGATGCTGTGGGTCGGTGCTGCAGAACGTGGATGCGCTCTCACCGTAACTTCGGCGCGTTATGGGATGCCAGGGTGCAGCGTTAACGGCAGATGACGAACGCCTCCCAATACGCTGTACGGCGCGGCCAGCGGCGGCCGCGGAATATACACGCTGTACATGCACAGGGCGCAGCCGCCCGCACTAGCCTTCCGGACATGAGCACGAACGCCGACGTCGAGGCCGAGCGGTCCAGCACCGTCCGGGATGCCGTGACGGCCATGCTCTGGACGGGGCCCATCCGCGGTTTCGAAGGACTCGACCCGGTCATCCTCGGGTACGACTGAGCCCCGAGAACGTCGCCCCCGTCGCCGCGCCGTAGACGAGGTGGGCGGCGAGATCCTTGCCCAGCGTCTTCGCGTCGTACTCCGTGATCGGCTTGTACAGGTGCATCGGCGGCAGGATCGCGTAGCCGGACAGCCACATCCCGACGCCGAGCAGCAGGCCGTAACCGGTGTGCGGTCGCCGAAGGGACCCGGCGAGCACCCCGTACGCGGTTGCACCGCCCAGCGCGTACGCCCAGTGCGCGATGTTGTTGAAGAGAGCCGCCCGGCTGTCGGGCAGGTCGGTCTCGAACAGGCCGTTCACGATCCTCCGGCCGACCTGCGCGGGGGCGGGGGCGCCGTCCCATCCGGTGACGTCGGCGGAGAACTCCCAGTCCGCGAACTCCTCCCGGCCGTGGCCGCGCCGGTACTGGAGGTACAGCCAGAGGTCGAAGGCGAGCGTGCCGACGACGCCGGCGGCGACGCCCCGGGCGATGCCGCCGACGGGTGTCTGCGGCCCGGAGGGCCTGCCGCGTCGGCCGCCGATCGCCGCAGCGAGGGCGACCGCCGATCCGGCGGCGGCCGCCACCCCGGTAAGCAGGCGTCGGGTCGTCCGTGCACCGCGCTCGGCGGCATCCGCTTCGCTCATGCGCCCAGGATGCCCGGCGCGGCGCCCGGATGGGAAGAACCGGTTACGACGTGCGCGTGGCCGCGATCACGGACGTCATGGTCCGGTGCAGGGCCCGGAGCTCGTCCGCGTCCATCCCCAGCCGCTGCATCATGGCCGCCGGGATGGTCTCCGCGTAGGAGCGCAGCTCGCGCCCGCGGTCGGTGAGCCGGATCTCCATCACGCGCTCGTCGGCCGCGGAGCGCCGCCGGATGACGTAGTCCAGCGCCTCCAGCCGCTTCACCAGCGGCGAGATGGTGGCGGGCTCCAGTGCCAGCAGCTCGGCGAGCCTGCGAACCGACAGGGGTTCGTTCTCCCAGAGGGCGAGCATCACCAGGTACTGCGGGTGCGTCAGCCCGACCGGCTCGAGCACGGGCCGGTAGGCCGCGATGACGGACCGGGCTGCGACCGACAGCGCGAAGCAGACCTGGCTCTCGAGGGCCAGCGGGTTCGCGTCCGCGCTCACGGGCAGTGGATGCGCGTGGAGGTGCGCGAGTCGGCGAAGCGCTCGATGCGGTGCTGGTCCAGCGGCTTGCCGCAGAGCGGGCAGGCGGCGTCGGCACGTCGCACGTCGGGCCCCTCGGGGTGGCCGGCGCCGAGCTGCGCCGGACCGGTGAAGGTGCGGACGACGTCGTTGGCGCGTTCGTAGAACCGCCAGAAACGGCCGGCCATGGTTCCTCCTGTGCTAATGATTAGGACGCTAACCATTATTGCACGAACGGTGCGACCTGCGCGAGAAGCGTCTGCACCCGGCGCTTGATCTCGTCGCGGATCGGGCGGACCTCCTCGAGAGGACGCCCGGCCGGGTCGTCCAGCTCCCAGTCCTCGTACCGCTTGCCGGGGAAGACGGGACACGTGTCGCCGCAGCCCATGGTGATCACGACATCCGACTCCTGCACCGCCTCGGTCGTGAGGACCTTCGGCGTGCTGCCGGCGATGTCGATGCCCTCCTCGGCCATCGCAGCGACGGCGACGGGATTGATCCGATCGCCCGGCTCCGAACCCGCGGAGAGCACATCCACGCGGTCGCCCGCCAGCGCCCGCAGGTAGCCGGCCGCCATCTGCGAGCGGCCCGCGTTGTGCACGCAGACGAACAGGACGGTGGGAATGCGCTCGGTCATACGTCGATTGTGCCAGCGCGCCTAGAATCGACGCGGTCGGCGCTTGCGAGTCCGCAATGGATGCCGGCCGAAGGGAGCCGACCCATGGACCTGACGCGACTGCTGGGCGTCGACACGCCGATCGTTCTCGGCCCGTTCGGCGGCCTGTCGTCGGTGGAGCTCACCGCGGCGGTCAGCGAGGCCGGAGGGCTCGGATCGTTCGGCCTGTACGGGCTCGGCCCCGAGCGGATCGCCGAGATCGCCCGCGAGCTGCGCGCTCGCACCGCCCGGCCGTTCAACCTCAACCTCTGGCTTCCCTTCCAAGCGCCGGGGAGCGTCCACCAGCAGAGGCCTTCGACCGTGCGGAGTTCGACCGCGCCGTCGAAGCGCTGCGCCCTCTCTTCGAAGCGGCGGGTATCGAGCCGCCGGCGTGGCCCGTGCAGCCGCTCCCGTCGTTCGACGAGCAGCTGGAGGCGGCGCTCGCCGCAGGGCCGGCGGTGCTGAGCTTCGTCTTCGGCGTGCCGCCCGCGGCGGTCGTCGAGGCGGCGCACCGCCGCGGCATCCGGGTGGTCGGCGCCGCGACGACGGTGCCGGAAGCGCGGGCGCTCGCCGACGGCGGAATGGACGCGATCGTCGTGACCGGCCTCGAGGCGGCGGGCCACCGCCCGGCCTTCCTGGCCGAACCGGAGCGCGGTCTCGTCGGCGGCCTCGCCCTCATCCCGCAGGTGGTCGACGCCGTCGACGTGCCGGTGATCGCGGCCGGAGGCATCGCCGACCGGCGCGGCGTGGCGGCCGCTTTCGCCCTCGGCGCGGCCGGTGTCCAGGTCGGGTCGGCCTTCCTCGCCACCCGGCAGTCGGCGGCTCCGGCAGTGCACCGGGAGCGCATCCGCACCGCCGACGCCCACGAGACGGTGCTCACCCGGGCGATGAGCGGCCGCGCGGCCCGAGGGTTGCCCAACCGCGCCGTTCGAACGATCGAGCAGGCCGGCGGGCGCGCGTCGTTCCCGCTGCAGAACATCCTCACCGGCGCCTTCCGCCGCCGCGCCGCCGAACTCGGCGACCCCGAGCTCCTGTCGCTCTGGATGGGTCAGGCTGCCGGCCTCGCACACTTCGACGACGCCGCTGAAGTCTTCGCCGAGCTCGCCGCAGGCATCCCGGACGCGCGCTCCTGACCCGTCGCCGCCACAATGGGAGCGTGCAGCAGCACCTGACGCGCGTCACCACGGCGGACGGCACCGGGATCGCCGTCGCGACGGTCGGCGATGGCCGCCCGATCCTGTTCGTCTCCGGATGGCTGAGCCACCTCGAGCTCGGCTGGCAGCTGCCGGAGGAGCGCTCCTTCGACGAAGCGCTTGCGCGCGGCGCCCGGCTCATCCGCTACGACCGGGCCGGATGCGGTCTGTCCGATCGCACCGATCGTCCGCCGTCGCTCGAGTTCGAACTCGAGCAGGTGGACGCGGTCGCTCGCGGCCTCGGCCTCGACCGGTTCGACCTCGTCGGCGCGTCCCTCGGGGCGCCGGTCGCCGTGGCATGGGCGGCCGCGCATCCCGAGACCGTCCGGCGCCTCGTGCTCTATGGCGGCTGGGCGCATGGCGAGGCCATCTCGCCGCCCAGCGCCCGCGAGCACATCCTGGCGCTGGTCGCCTCGCACTGGGGCCTCGGCTCGGACGTGCTCA
Source organism: Leifsonia poae (assembly GCF_050632865.1). GTDB lineage: Bacteria > Actinomycetota > Actinomycetes > Actinomycetales > Microbacteriaceae > Leifsonia > Leifsonia poae_B. Next base: position 1,394,772 of record NZ_JBODSA010000003.1, read on the forward strand.
CCGACCTGTTCGCGCCGGATGCCTCCGCCTCGGCCCGCGCAGGGCTCGGACGCTACCAGCGTGCCTCCTCCGACGCCGAGACCGCTCGCGCGCTGCTCGAGCTGAGCTATCGGATGGATGTGCGCGCGCTCCTGCCGCAGGTCGCCGCCCCGACGCTCGTCGTCCACCGCGCCGAGGACCGCGCCGCACCCGTCGCGCAGGCGGAGGCGCTGGCCGCCGGCATCCCGGACGCACGCCTGACCGTGCTGCCCGGCCGCTCGCACCTGCCCTGGGCCGGGGACCCCGCCGAACTGGTCGCCGTCATCCGCCGCTTCCTGGGACTCCGCGTCGCGCGCACCGAATCCGGGATGCTGACCCCGCGCCAGCGGGAGGTGGCGGCGCTGGTCGGCGCCGGGCTCACGAATCGCGAGATCGCGGCCCGGCTGGGGATCGAGGAGCGGTCGGCGGAAGGGCATGTCGAGCGCATCCGCCTCCGACTCGGGGTGCGGTCGCGGGCGCAGATCGCGGCGTGGGACGCGGCGCAGCGTTGAGTGGGGTATTCCTACGCCTGTGCGGCGCGCGTCGAGTCGCGACGCTGGAGGCATGACAGAGACCACAGAGCGCTCCCCGTCGGCCTTCCACCAGCACGCGGGCCGCGGCGCCTTCAACGCCGCCTTCTTCGCGGCCGTCGGCCCTTATCTGAACGCTGCCCAGCGTCGGTACAAGGGGGCCGTCTTCGCCGACCTGCCCGAGGTCGTCGTCGAGTTCGGCTCCGGTGTCGGCGCCAACCTGCCGTACCTGACGCCGGGTGGGACGCTCATCGCGATCGAACCCAACCGCTCCATGCATGCGCGACTGCGGGCGGCCGCCGCGCGCCGCGGCGTCCACCTCGACCTGCGGGAGCGCACGGCCGAGGACACCGGGCTGCCCGACCGGAGCGTCGACACGGTGATCTCGTCGCTGGTGCTGTGCACGGTGACCGACCCGGCGGGTGTCCTCGCCGAGGTGCGGCGCATCCTGCGCCCGGGCGGGACGTTCCGCTTCGTGGAGCACGTCGTCGCGCCGGAGGGCACGCCGACCCGCACCGCGCAGCGGGTGCTGCGCCGGCCGTGGGCGTGGACGTTCGAGGGATGCTCGTGCGAGCGCGACCTCGAGAGCGCGGTGCGCAGCGCCGGCTTCGCCGACGTGGAGGTCGAGCGCTACCGCCTCCACACCCCGTTCGTGCCGTTCAACCCGCAGATCGCGGGCATCGCGCGGGCGTAGCTGTCACTGGTCGGTCAGTAGTCCTCGCGGCGGTCGCGCTCCGCGTCGGCGACCGGCTCGACGTCGGCGAGCTCTTCCAGCGCTGCGCGCAGCTGCTTCTCCAGCCACTCCGCCGAGGCGCCGCGCGCGACGGCGGCGTCGAGCTGGGTCAGGCGCTCCCGTGCGGAACCGTGCAGATCGTCCATCATGTCCTCCCGGCTTCCCGGCCCCGTGGGGCTGCTGCTCCCGAGGCTAGCGGCCGCCGCCCGGGATGGCGACGTCGTCGCCGCGCAGGATCGACGACATCTTCTTGCCGCGCGCCACCTCGTCCACCAGCTTGTCGAGGTACCGGATCTTCTGCATCAGCGGGTCGTCGATCTCCTCGACCCGGACGCCGCAGATCACGCCGGTGATGAGCGACGCGTTCGGGTTGAGGCGCGGCGCCTGGTCGAAGAACGTCTCGAAGTCGACGCGCTCGTCGACCGCTGCCTCCAACCCGTCCTGGTCGTAGCCGGTCAGCCAGCGGGTGACGGTGTCGACGTCTTCCTTGCTGTGTCCCTTCCGCTCGACCTTCGCGATGTACAGCGGGTACACGTCGGCGAACGGCATGGCGAAGATGCGTTGTGCTGCCATGCCGTCCACCGTAGCCGTCGACCGCGGGACGCGGGCTAGCGGACCTGCTGCGTCTCGCCCGGCTGCGTGCTCGGGCGGGAGCGGCGGAGGTAGTCGCGGGAGCGGGCGACCTGCTGGTCGAGCGCGTCCACCGTCTTCGCCATGCTGGCGATCGCGCCGGTGCGATACGTGTCGATGCTGTCCATGGTCGCGAAGACGTTGTCGAACGCGCGCTGCAGCACCTCCACATCCACCGCGGTCGAGGTCTGCTCCTTCTGCACCTGCTCGGTCTGCGTGCGCAGCACCTCGCCGGTGCGGCCGATCAGCGCGTTCGTGCTGTCATGCAGCGCGCCCAACTGGTCGATGACGAGCCGCTGGTTCTCGAGCGCCTGGGCGACTACGACGGCGGTGCGCAGCGCGGACACCGTGGTGGTCTTCGCGCGCTCGACGCCCTTGATGAGCTCGACGTTGTTCTTCTTGATCACGTCGAGAGCGAGGTACGCCTGCACCGAGACGGCGATCTGGGCCGTGAGGTCCTGGCGCCGCTGGCGGATGGGGAACAGCGCCTCCTTCTCGAGCAGCGTCGCGCGGTCGGGATCGGTCATGCGCAGCTCGGCCGCGGCATCCACCGTCGCCCGGTCCAGCGCGGCCGTCAGGACGACGTACTCATTGAGCCGTTCGGTCGTCTTCCAGAGGGAGGCGCGCTCCTTCTCGATCTCGACGTTGTCCTGGGCCAGCCACTGCTGCCCGTGGTCGAGGGCGGTGACGATGCCGTCGAGCTGCTTCTGCGCCGACTCGAACCGCTGCACGTACTGCCGGAGGCGGCGGCCTCCGGGCATGCGGGCGAGCATCCGGTTGCGTCCGGTGAGGTGCGTCGGGTCGAAGTCGCTGACCGTGGCGCGCAGGTCCTGCAGGGTTCGGATGACGCCGTACTGCGGGTCGGTGCGGATCGCCTTCCCCTTTGCCGCGGCCAGGGAGGTCGCAGGGCGGTTCAGCAGTTGGCGGGACGAATCGCTGGACGCCCGCATCTCCGCATCGCCCAGGTGCGAGAAGCCCGTGATCTTGCGGGTGAACGCGTCCGAGCCGGGCTCGGCGGCGGCCAGCTCGCGGATGAACTCGCGGGCGCGCGTCTCCAGCTCGGCCTCGCGCTCGGCGGAGACGGCGACCATCCCCACCGCTTGCTCCTCCGGCAGCTCGGGCACGGCCTCCGGCGGCCGCAGGTTCTCTTCGCGGGTGTCGCTCATGACTGATCCTCCCCATCGGACGACGATCTGAGGACACGATATATCGCGATTGCCGTCTTGGCGAGAGGTCGCAGAGAACGCTCAGCCGGAATGGCCGGCGCGCGCGTAGCGTTCCGGATGGTGAACGTCGAGGAGGAGCGCATGACCGACACGCAGCAGGGTCAGGAGACCGAGTTCTATGCGGGAGTGGCGGCGGAATTCCTGCAGCACTACGGCCGGGGACCGCGGTTCGTCGCCGTGACCGGCGTGCCGGACGCCGACCCGGCGCGGGTGGCGGACGCATTCGCGGCGGCGTTGCGCGACGCGGGCCAAGACGTCGAGCGTGCGACGCTCGCGAGCGGCACGACGGCCGACGCCTTCCGCGAGGACGTCGTCGCGCCCTTCCGCTCGCGCCAGGGCGTGCTCGTGGTCGAGGGCTCCGGGCTGCTCGCGCCGGAATTCCGCGGCTTCTGGAACTTCTCGTTGTGGGTTGAGCACGACCCGGAGCGGAGCCCCGACTGGTCGTTCGTGACGACCGGCCAGAAGGATCCGCTCGGCGCGCCGCGCGAGGTCGCGTCCGTCCTGCTGGACGACACCGACCCCGAGCGGCCGCGCCGGCTGTGGGCCGACTCCTGCTGACGCGAGAGTCGGCCCGACGTCGCCGCTAGGGGCGCGGGCGGTCGAAGCGAGCGCCCTCGGGCTTCGGCGGAAGCAGCAGCAGCACCAGCAGGATGATCCCGCCGACGAACGGGATCAGCCCGAGGAAGAAGAACGGGCCGGCGAAGTTCGCGTCGTGCAGCCGACGCCAGGTGAGGGCGAGGTGCGGGACGATCGTGCCGACGATCCAGCCGAAGATCAGCAGGGCGGGCAGCCAGAACAGCGGGCCGGGGTTCGTGCCGCCGTTGCCGTTCGGCGTTGCGCCGACGCTGCCGAGGGTGAGGGCCAGGACCTCGAGCACCACCGCGACGATGATGGTGACCAGGTACCACCACCAGTACTCGCTGCGGCTGGCGCGGCCGGTGAAGTCCGCGTACTTCTTGAAGAAGCGCTGGACGGCCTGGGGCAGCGTCGCACCGTAGAGCGGCGCCCAGAGTGGAGCCTCGCCCGCGGGCGAGGCGGGGAAGTGGTCGGATACTGCGGAGACGTCACGAGGAGTCCTTTCCAAACAGGTGTTCTGGTGAGGTGAAGCGCGCACAGTCAAGCGCATGCGTGCGTCCCGCGCTCCTTTCGTGACGCGGCGTGTCCGCCGCCGCCCCGGTCGGGGGAGCGTCACCCGAGCGAGTCGAGCTCTTCGTGGACGAAGCGCGCGAACTGCTCCGCCGCCGCCGACTGCGACCGCGTGCGGTTGCGGGCGAGGCCGATGATGCGGGTCGCCTCGTCGCGGAGCGGGACGGCGACGATGCCGGGTTCCGCGGGGGTGTCCGGGATGAGCGCGACGCCCACCCCGTCGCGGACCAGCCCGCGCAGGGTGGAGAGCTCCGTCACCTCGATGACCGGGTTCATCACCACGCCGTGCGCTGCGAAGTACGCGTCGGCGATATGCCGCAGGCCGGATCCGGTGCGGAGCGCCACGAGATCGTAGGGGTCGAGGTCGGGCACACTTACCGCGTCCCGGCCGGCGAGGGGATGCGCCTCGGGCACGCCGAGCACGAGCCGTTCGGCGGTGAGCGGCTTCCATTCGATGTCGGCGTCGCGCGGGTCGGGGCTGAGGAAGGCGAGGTCGGCGGCGCCGTCGCGCAGCGCGTCCAGGACGGTGTCGGCCGTGCCGCCGCGCAGCACGAACCGGATGTCGGGGAACAGTCCGCGGTACTCGCTGATCACACGGGGGATGAGCCACCCGCCGAACGACGACACGTACGCCAGCGAGACCGTGCCGCCGGACGGGTCGCGCAGCGCCTCGATGCGGGCGCGGGCGTTGTCGAGCTCCGACTCGGCGCGCACCGCGTGAGCGAGCAGGATCTCGCCGTACTGGTTGAGCTCCAGGTGACCGCGGCGGCGGTCGAACAGCTCGACGCCCATCTCCTGCTCCAGCCGGGCGAGGGATCGGGTCAGCGTCGACTGCGAGACGCCCAGAGTCTCCGCCGCGAGGGCCGGGTACCCCTCGGCGACCAGGGCCCGGAAGTGGGCGAGCTCGTCGATGCGCATGCCTCTCATCATGGCGCAAACCGAACGTCACCCGATCGGTGCTCAAATGAGCGTCCTACCCCCGTACGAGTTCTCTGTACGTTCACACACGAGAAACAGTCCCGTTTCACAGCTTCCCTAGCGTGGCCCGCGGACTCATCCCGCACCTCACCGACCGAGGAGAACAATGTCAACCAGATTCGGCAGGCTGGCGCGCGCCGCCGCCGCCGCGATCGCCGGAGCCGGACTCGCTGCCGGGGCGCTCGTCGCCACTCCCGCCTTCGCGACCACCGACGGCACCGGTGTCGTCATCAACGAGGCCTACCTCTCCGGCGGAAGCGCCGGTGCGGCCTACACCAACAAGTTCGTGGAGCTCTACAACCCGGGCGACAGCGCCGTCAGCCTCAGCGGCTGGAGCCTCCAGTACCGCCCGGCGACCGGCACCGCCGCGTCCACCGGCGTGGTCCCCCTGACCGGATCCATCGCTGCGAAGGGCTACTACCTCGTCGGCGGCGGCTCGAACGGCACGAACGGCCAGGCGCTCCCGACGCCGGATGTCGCGAGCAACGCCCTCAACCCGAGCGGCACCACCGGCACCCTCATCCTCGCGAAGTCCGCGTCGGCCCTCACGCTGCCGACCGGCTCGGTCACCGGCAACGCGAGCGTCGCCGATCTCCTCGGCTACGGCACCTCGAACACCTTCGAGACCGCGAAGGCCACCGCGCCGTCGGGCAACACCGACGTGAAGTCGCTGGTGCGCAACGCCGCGAAGGACACCGACGACAACAGCGCCGACTTCACCCTCAGCGCCACCATCACCCCGCAGAACGCGGCCTCCACCCCGGGCGACCCGGGCACGGGCGACCCCGGCAACGGGGACCCGGGAACGCCGGCCGACACGACCCCGATCGCCGAGATCCAGGGGACGGGCGACGCCAGCCCGAAGGCCGGCCAGACGGTCACCACGGTCGGTGTCGTCACCGCGCAGTATGCGACGGGCGGCTTCAACGGCTTCTACCTCCAGACCCCCGGCACCGGCGGCGCGGTCGACCTCGCGACGCACACGGCGTCCGACGCGGTCTTCGTGTTCGGCTCGTCCTTCGCCGGGACGGTCGCCGTCGGCGACTACGTGAAGGTCACGGGCGCGGTCAGCGAGTTCAACGGCCTCACCGAGATCACCGCGACCGCGGTCGCCAAGCAGGACGGCACCGGCATCGTCGCACCGACGCCCGCGACGGTCGGCCTGCCCGGCACCGCGGCGCAGCGCGAGAGCCTGGAGGGGATGCTGGTCGCACCGCAGGGCGCGTTCACCGTCACCGACGTCTACTCCGCCAACCAGTACGGCGAGATCGGACTGGCTGAGGGCGACAAGACGCTCGTGCAGCCGACCGAGGCCGCGCGTCCGGGCACCCCGGAGTACGCGGCCGTCGTCGCCGACAACGCGGCCCGCGCGGTCACGCTCGACGACGGAGCCTCGACCAACTTCCTGAGCAATGCGAACAAGTCGAAGCCGCTGCCGTACCTGTCGCTCGACAACCCCGTGCGCGTGGGCGAGCCGGTGACCTTCACCAAGCCGGTCATCCTCGACTACCGCAACAACGCCTGGAAGTTCCAGCCGACCTCCGAGCTCACCCCGGCGAACGCCGCGACGGTGCAGCCGGTCACCTTCGCGAACACGCGCACCGCGGCCCCGGAGAACGTCGGCGGCGACCTGCGCCTGGCGACGTTCAACGTGCTGAACTACTTCACCACCACGGGTGACCAGCTCAGCGGCTGCACGTTCTACACCGACCGCGACGGCAACCCGATCACGGTGAACAGTGGATGCGACGCCCGCGGCGCCGCGAACGCGGAGAACCTGAAGCGCCAGCAGGACAAGATCGTCGCGGCGATCAACGGCCTCGGCGCGGACGTCGTCTCGCTCGAGGAGATCGAGAACTCGGCCCGCTTCGGCGAGGACCGCGACTCGGCTCTCTCCACCCTGGTCGGCGCGCTCAACGCGGCCGCAGGCGGAGAGGTGTGGGCGTTCGTGAAGTCGCCGTCGCAGCTCCCCGCGACGGAGGATGTTATCCGCACGGCCTTCATCTACAAGAAGGCCAACGCGGTCCCCGTCGGCGACTCGAAGATCCTCGACGACCCGGCGTTCTCGAACGCCCGTCAGCCGCTCGCGCAGGCCTTCAAGAAGGTCGGCGAGAAGGATTCGCAGGCGTTCCTCGCCATCGTGAACCACTTCAAGTCGAAGGGCTCCGGCTCGGGCGCCGACGCCGATCAGGGCGACGGCCAGGGCGCGTCCAACGCCTCCCGCGTGAACCAGGCCAAGGCACTCGTCGCCTTCGCCGACGAGCGCAAGGCGGCGCTGAACACCGACAAGGTGCTCCTCATCGGCGACTTCAACGCGTACCTCAAGGAGGACCCGATCAAGGTCCTGACCGACGCCGGTTACGTCGACCAGGTCAGCACCCGCACCTCCAAGGCCACGTACTCCTTCGGCGGCACGACCGGTTCGCTGGACCACGTGCTCGCGTCGCCGGCGGCGAACGCGGCCATCACGGGCGCGGACGTCTGGAACATCAACTCGGGTGAGTCGGTGGCCCTGGAGTACAGCCGCTACAACTACAACGTCACGAACTTCTACGCGGCGGACCCGTACCGGTCCTCCGACCACGACCCGATCGTGGTGGGCCTGGGTCTCGCGGCCAAGCCCGTGACGCTGAACCTGATGAACATCAACGACTTCCACGGCCGGATCGACGCCAACACCGTGAAGTTCGCCGGCACCATCGAGAAGCTGCGCGCGGAGGCCGGCGAGTCGAACTCGCTGTTCCTCTCGGCGGGCGACAACATCGGCGCCTCCCTGTTCGCCTCGGCCTCGGCCGGCGACATCCCGACCCTCGACGTGCTGAACGCCCTCGAGCTCAAGACGAGCGCGGTGGGCAACCACGAGTTCGACAAGGGGTACGCGGACCTCACCGGCCGGGTGAAGGATGCGGCCGACTTCTCGTACCTCGGGGCGAACGTCTACCAGAAGGGCACCAAGACGCCGGCGCTGCCGGAGTACGCGGTGTTCGATGTGGACGGCCTGAAGGTCGGCGTCATCGGCGCTGTCACGCAGGAGACGCCCACCCTGGTCTCGCCCGGCGGCGTCTCGACGCTCGACTTCGGCGACCCGGTGGAGGCTGTCAACCGCGTCGCCGGTGAGCTCACCGACGGCGACCCCGCCAACGGCGAGGCCGACGTGCTGGTCGCGGAGTATCACGAGGGCGCGGGCTTCGGCACGCCCGAGGGTGCGACGCTCGATCAGGAGGTCGCGGCCGGGGGCGCCTTCGCCGACATCGTCACCAAGACCAGCGCCAAGGTCGCTGCGATCTTCACCGGTCACACGCACAAGCAGTACGCGTGGGATGCGCCCATCCCGGGCGTGACCGGCAAGACGCGCCCGATCCTCCAGACCGGCAGCTACGGCGAGAACATCGGGCAGATCACGCTGACGGTGGACCCGGAGACCGACGGGGTCACCGCGTACACCGCCCGCAACGTCGCCCGCACGACCGACGCCGACAGTGCACTGGTCGCCGCGTACCCGCGGGTCGCGGCCGTGAAGACGATCGTCGACAAGGCGCTCGCCGACGCGGCGGTCATCGGCAACCAGAAGGTCGGCTCGGTGACGAAGGACATCACCACCGCCTACCTGAACGGCGCCCGCGACGACCGGTCGAGCGAGTCCACCCTGGGCAACCTCGTGGCCGACTCGCTGCTGGCGACGCTGTCGCCGGCCGACCAGGGCGGCGCCGAGATCGGCGTCGTGAACCCGGGCGGCCTGCGTGCGGAGCTGCTGTACGGCACCGACGGATCGGTCACCTACGCCCAGGCCAACGCGGTGCTGCCGTTCGTGAACAACCTGTGGACCACGACCCTCACCGGGGCGCAGTTCAAGCAGGCGCTGGAGCAGCAGTGGCAGCGGGACGCGCAGGGCAACGTTCCGAGCCGGCCGTTCCTCAACCTGGGGCTGTCGAAGAACGTCCACTACACGTACGACGCCAGCCGGCCGGAGGGCGACCGCATCACCAGCATCCTGGTGAACGGTGCGCCGATCGACCCGGCGAAGTCCTACCGGATCGGGTCGTTCTCGTTCCTCCTCCAGGGCGGTGACAACTTCCGCGCCTTCGCGGCCGGGACCAACACCAAGGACTCGGGCCTCATCGACCGGGACGCCTGGATCAGCTACATCCAGAAGAACAGCCCGCTCTCGCCCAGCTTCGAAAAGCTCGGCGTCGGCGTGAGCGGCGTGCCGACCGGCACCCTGCAGCGCGGTCAGCTGGTCACCCTCCAGGTGTCCAAGCTGAACCTCACCTCGCTCGGCAGCCCGGCGAACACGAAGCTCGACCTCTCCTGGAACGGCACGACCGCCCTCGGCAGCGCGCCGGTGGACGCGGCCGGCAACGCGACCGTGACGTTCACCGTCCCGGCCGACGCCGCCGGTGCGAGCACCCTCGTGCTGACCGCTCCGGACTCGGGAACGACGGTCCGCGTCCCGCTCGCCGTGGCGGACGCCCCGACGAACCCGAAGCCGGGCACCGACCCGAAGGCGGCCAAGGAGTCGGCGCTCACCAAGGCGCTCGAGGACAAGGTCACCGTCGACAAGGACACCTACCGTCCGGGCGACACCGTCCTGGTCGCCGTCGGCGCGAAGCACGCCGGCGAATGGGTCTCGGTGTGGCTGTACTCGAAGCCGCAGAACATCAGCGGCGGCTGGGTGCAGGTCCCGGCCGACGGCGTGGTGAAGGTCACGCTCCCGAAGGACGCCGGCAACGGCCAGCACAAGCTGTCCGTGCAGAACGCGTCCAACGGGGTCGTGGGCTGGACCACGCTCAAGGTCAAGGCCGACAAGCCCTCGACGGGCATCCCGGCCCTCGACTGGCTCATCGACCTCCTGGACCGCATCTTCAGCTGGTTCTGACCTGATCGCCTAGCCGCCGAGCACAGGGAAAACGTCGCCGATCAGCCCGATCGGCGACGTTTTTCCTGTGCTCGCGGGCTGCGTCAGACCTCGAAGTAGAGGGGGTGGAGATGGCAGCCGGGGTTGAAGGGGGCGGCGCAGCGAGGGCAGGACTCGGCGGCCAGGTACTCGGCGATGGTCAGCTCGCTGCCGCAGACGCCGCAGAGGACGGCCTCGCGGTCGCGGTCGGCGATGGGCCACTGGCGGGCGGGGTGGTCGGCGGCCTCGGCGTGGCAGAGGTGGCACGGGTAGTACTCGCCGCAGCACGCGAAGCGGATCGCGATCACGTCGAGCGGCGAGTGGTAGTGGATGCAGCGGGTCTCGTCGTCGACGACCGGCCCGAGGACGCGCGGGCGGCTCATCGCACACCCCGCGCGGACAGCGCCTCGCCGAGCTGGTCGGCGTGCTTGAGCGACAGGATGAGGAACGGCACCGCGAAGAAGCGTACGCCCGGCCGGACGCCGCGAGCGCGCTGCGCCTCCCGCACCTCGCCTGCGAGGCGTGCGAGCACCGGGACCGTCGTGATCGTCACGGTCAGCAGAACGGCGGCGCGTTCGGAGTCGAACCGCAGCCGGTCGAGCGGGCGCAGCCCACGCTCCACCGCGTCCAGCAGGTCGGTCACACGGGTGGTCAGGGACAGGAGACCGGCCAGCAGCACCGCGGCGGTGACCCGGGTCGTGTTGGCGACGGCCGCCTCGGGCCCCAGGAAGATCAGCTGCAACGCCAGGGTGACGATGATCAGCCAGCGGAGCGCCACCGTCTGCCGGGCCAGCTCGCGCATCCCGAGCAGGCCGTCGCGCAACCCGGCGCAGGCGTAGACGACCACGACGACACCGGCGGCGACGGCGGCCGACCACCAGTGCGAGGGAAGGAGCGACACCGCGAGCACCAGCACCAGCAGGAGCAGCAGCTTCGGCCCGGCGGGCATCCGGTGCAGGATGCCGTTCCCCGGCCGGTAGAGGCTCAGCACGCGAGCACCGTCTCGTACTCGGCGATGACGTCCGCCGGACGCCCCACCGCCGCGACCGCGCCGCCCGCGAACAGCAGGGCGACGTCGCAGCGTGCCGCCAGCGCGAGGTCGTGCGTCACCAGCACGAGCCGGTGGCCGGCGTCGGCCAGGAGGTGATCCGCGACGAGTCGTGCGTTGCGCGCGTCGAGGTACGTTGTCGGCTCGTCGGCGATCACCAGCTCGGGCCGGCGCACGAAGGCCCCGGCCAGCGCGAGCAGCTGCTTCTGGCCGCCCGAGAGCTCGTGCGACGACCGCTCGCGCAGCTCCGAGAGCCCGAAGCGCGCGAGCGTGTCCTCCACCCGCCGCCGGGTCTCCTCCCGGCCCAGCCGGTCGGGGCGCAGGGAGAATGCGACGTCCTCCGCGACCGTCGGCATGACGATCTGCGCGTCGGGGTTGCTGAACACCACGGCCACGCGACGGCGCAGCTCGGTCGCCTGCCGCGCCGGGTCCAGGCCCAGGATGCGCGCGGTGCCGGCGGTCGGGGCGACCAGCCCGGCGGCCAGGCGCGCGAAGGTCGACTTGCCGGAGCCGTTCTCGCCGATGACCGCGATGGTCCGCGCGTCGAGGTCGAGGTCGACGCCGCGCAGGGCGTCCACGTCGCCCAGGCGCACGCCGACCCCGTCGAGCACGAGCGCGCGCGGCGTCACGGCACCCGGGGCTCGGCCGGCTCCGACGGGGTGGAGGCCTCGGCGGTGGGCGCCGTCGCCGGGCGCGGCGTCACCCAGTTCCGCCGGAAGGCCCGCGGGTACGCGCGCACCAGGGTCATCACGATCGCGGTCGCGATCACCGCCTTGGCCAGGTCGCCCGGCACGAACACCAGGGCGGACTTCGCGATCACGTCCAGCGGCAGCCGCAGCACCAGGCTCGTCACGGGCACGCCGAACGCGTAGACGACGAGGATGCCGCCCACGACCATCCCGAGCAGCGTGCGCCACCACACCGGCTTCCGGTTGCCCGCGTGGACGATGAGGCCGATCACGAACGCCCCGACGATCCAGCCGAACAGGTAGCCGGCGGTCGGACCGACGAACACTCCGAGGCCGCCGGTGCCGCCGGAGAGGAGGGGAGGCCGAGGGCGACGAGCGCGAGGAGGACGGCCATCGAGAGCGCGCCGAGCCACGGGCCCAGGATGGCGCCGGCCAGCATCACGCCGAGGGTCTGCGCGGTGATGGGCACCGAGCCGAAGACGCTGATGCCGCCGGGGAGGCCGAGGACGGCGACGATCGCGGCGAAGACGGCGACGCGGGCGAGGTCGGTGGCGTCGAGCCTGCGGCGGGCGGGGGTGGAGAGGGTCACGGGAGCATCCTTACCTGAACGGTGTTCACCTGAACAGCGTTCACTATACTGACGACGTGGCAGGGAACGAAACCGGACGACGGCACTCACGCGACGACGTGGCCGAGGCCGCGCTGCGCATCCTCGACGACCTGGGCCTGCCCGACCTGACGATGCGGCGCCTGGCGTCGGCGCTCGACGTGCAGCCGAGCGCGCTGTACTGGCACTTCCCGAACAAGCAGTCGATGCTGGCGGAGGTCGCCGATCGCATCGTCGCGGCCCGTCGACCAGCTGCTCTGCCCGACGACGCGCCGTGGCAGGACGCCGTGCGGGCCGAGGCGGACGCCCTCCGCGACGCGCTGCTGTCGTACCGCGACGGAGCGGAGGTCGTGTCCAGCACCCTCGCGCTCGGCCTCGGCTCGCCCGCGACGCTCGACCGCCTTGCTCGCGCCGTCGCTCGGGGCGGCTTCGACGCCGAGACTTCGCGGCGCGCCGCGACGGCTCTGCTCCACTTCGTGCTCGGTCACGTCTCCCACGAGCAGCAGCGCATCCAGTACGACTCGCTCGGCGTGCTCGCGGACCAGCCGGCATCGCCGCTCGACGAGGACGACCCGGCCGCGGCGTTCGCCTTCGGCGTCGGACTGCTCGTCGGCGGCCTGGAGCTCAGTCGCTCCCGAAGGTGACCTTCCAGCCGCCGACCACGTGGACGGCCAGGTTGTAGAGCGCCGCGAAGATCGCACCGAGGGCGGAGACGACGATGACCTCGAGCAGCGCGACCACCAGCGTGAACGTCATCACGTTCGGGAAGGTGAGCCCCGCGACGAGGTTGGCCCCCTGCGCTCCCGCGATGTCCTCGAGGAACGCGCTCACGCCCGAGACGACGCCGAACCGCTCCATGAGCGACCAGACGATCAGGCCCAGGACCATCGTGATCGCGGCGACGATGATGCTCACGAGGAACGACATCTTCAACGCCGACCAGAAGTCGATGTAGACCAGTCGCATCGTCGCGCGCCGGTTCTTCGGCTTGCCCTTCGGCGGCATACAGCATCCTCCCCAACCGCTTCCGCCGTCGCCGGCGCTCCCCGTCGGGCAAGTCTACGGGACGTCCGCAGCGCAGCCCGGCAGGGCGTGCTGTGAGCGAGCAGCGAGTTCATACCGATCGTCCGGTTATCCCGTAGAATGCATGAATGCCCGGCACGGCCGTAGCGGATTGGGGGCGCTGCGGCCGGGTCGGCCGCGTCCCCGGCTCAGCGGATGAGCTCGGGGAGGTCTCCCAGCGTCTCTCTCCGGCCTGGGGCCACGATGCCGGGCAGCAGCACGATCCACAGCTCGCGCACGCGCTGGAGCAGATCGGCACGGTGCGTGAACGTCTCCGATACCAGCTGCACGCCGGTGTACGACGCGACGACGACGCGGGACAGCACGGCCGCATCCAGATCCGCCCGCAGGTCGCCCTCCTCGACGCCCTGCCGGAACAGCTGTTCGGCCGTGCGCAGCCAGTCGCGGTACGGCCCGGTCACGGGGTCGTCGAGGGATGCCACATCGGTCGTCAGCCGGATGCCCGCCTGCACGACGGGGTCGGTGAGCAGCTGGCGGGCGAGCGCGGCGCTCAGCAGCACCATCGTCTCCAGCCCGGGGCGCCCCTCGGCGACGACGGCGCCGGCGGCTTCCATCGTCCTCCGGTGCTGCTCGTCGATGACGGCCCGCGCCAGCTCGTCCTTCGATGGGAAGTGGAAGTACAGAGCGCCCTTCGTGACGCCCGCGGCCTCCGCGATGTCCGCGATCGAGGCGAGCCCGTACCCACGCCGTCCGAACACCTGCGCCGCTCCGTCGACGATGGTGTCGCGCGTGACCTGCGCCCTCGCCTGCTTGATCATGATGCGCTCACGTTAATGCACAGTTCCTCTGTGCAGGATGAACGATGTTCGCTCCGAGGCGTAGCGTTGCCCTGTCGGACGTGCACAGGGGCCGACCGGCGTCGCAACCATCGCCCATCGAGGGGAGTCCGCCATGCCCACCGTCGCCGACACCATCGTCGAAATCCTTGAAGACGCGGGGGTGAGCCGGGTCTACGGCATCCCCGGCGACTCGCTCAACGGGTTCACCGACGCGATCCGCCGCAGCCGCGGCGGCCTGCACTGGGAGCACGTGCGACATGAGGAGGCGGCCGCCTTCGCCGCGTCGGCGGATGCCGCGCTGACCGGCGAGCTCGCCGTGTGCGCCGGCAGCTGCGGGCCGGGCAACACACACCTCATCAACGGGCTGTACGACGCCAACCGGAGCCGCGTCCCGGTGCTGGCGATCGCCGCGCAGATCCCCGGCGCCGAGATCGGCAGCGGGTACTTCCAGGAGACGCACCCGCAGGAGCTGTTCCGTGAGGCCGCCGTCTACACGGAGCTCGTGAGTCAGGCCGACCAGATGCCGCGCATCCTGGAGATCGCGATGCGCACCGCGGTGGAGCGCCGCGGCGTGGCGGTGGTCGTCGTCCCGGGTGAGATCTTCCTGGCCGACAGCGCGGGGCGCCGCAAGTCCGCGCCGATCACGTTCTCTCCGCGCGTCACGCGGCCGACCGACCCCGAGCTGCAGGCGGCGGCCGACATCCTGAACTCCGCCAAGAAGGTCACCATCCTCTCCGGCGCGGGAGCGGAGGGTGCGCATCCCCAGCTCGTCGCCATCGCGGACGCGCTCAAGGCCCCGATCGTGCACGCCATGCGCGGCAAGGAGTTCATCGAGTACGACAACCCGTACGACGTGGGAATGACCGGCCTGCTCGGCTTCTCCTCCGGTTACCGGGCGATGGAGTCCTGCGACGCGCTGCTCATGCTCGGCACCGACTTCCCGTACCAGCAGTTCTTCCCGTCGAAGGCGAAGATCATCCAGGTCGACCTCCGGGGAGAGAACCTGGGCCGCCGCGTCCCGCTCGACCTCGGCCTCGTCGGCAGCGTGAAGGACACGGTGGAGGCGCTGCTCCCGCTGCTCAGCGCACGGAAGGACCGCAAGCACCTCGACGCGTCGCTCGCGCACTACGAGAAGACGCGCAAGAGCCTCGATGACCTGGCCGTCAACGACCGCAACCGCACGCCCATCCACCCGCAGTACGTCGCGCGGCTGATCAGCGAGTTGGCGACGGAGGACGCGGTGTTCATCCCGGATGTCGGCTCGCCGGTGGTGTGGGCCGCCCGCTACCTGAAGATGAACGGGCGGCGGCGCTTGATCGGGTCGTTCACCCACGGCAGCATGGCGAACGCCCTGCCGCAGGCGATCGGCGCGCAGACGGCGTTCCGGGACCGGCAGGTGGTCGCGCTCGCCGGGGACGGCGGCCTCGCGATGCTGCTCGGCGAGCTGCTGACGCTGCGCCAGAACAAGCTGCCGGTGAAGATCGTCGTCTTCAACAACTCCTCGCTGAACTTCGTCGAGGTGGAGATGAAGGCTGCCGGTTTCGTCAACTTCGGCACCGGCCTTGAGAACCCGGACTTCGCCGAGGTCGCGCGGGCGATCGGGCTGCACGGTCAGCGCGTCGAGAAGCCGGACGACCTCGAGGGCGCGCTGCGGGCGGCCTTCGCGCACGACGGCCCGGCGCTGGTGGATGTGGTGACCGCGCGCCAGGAGCTCAGCATCCCGCCCGCGATCACGGCGAAGCAGGTGAGCGGCTTCACGCTCTACGCGCTGCGCACGATCATGAACGGCCGCGGCGACGAGCTGATCGACCTCGCCGACACGAACGTCTTCCGCCGCCTCTTCGACTAGTTGATGCAGACGGTGGAGCTGTAGTTCGTCGCGGGTCCGGAGGGAGTTGGAGCCGGGGCGGCGGGCGCTGCGGGTGCGGAGCCGGCCGCGGCGGGGGCGGTCGGCATGATGCCGTCGTCGCCGAGCACCACGGTGACGGTGCTCACCGAGTCGGTCTGCTGCACCGACGCGCCCGGGAGGTAGGCGGCGACGGCCTTGGCCTGCGCCTCCTGGCCCGCCTTGTACTGGATGACCGTCGTCGCGTGCGTGTCGGCGTCGCCGGGGGTGCCGGTCTTGAAGCCTGCGGCGGCGAGGGTCTGCGTCGCCGTGGTCGCCGCGCCGTTCGCGCTGCCGCCGTTGAGAACGGTGACCGTCGTGTCGGCCGGCTTCGCCGCGGTCGCGTTGTCGTACGCAGTCGGCGTGCCCATCAGGCTTTGGATGAACGCGGGCATGGCGGCCGTGTCCACCTCGACGATCGACACGTCGTCCCCGTCGACCGTGATCGTCGGCGTGCCGGAGATCGGGATGGTCGCCGACTGGATCTTGCCGCCGGTCAGCCCCTGCAGCTGCGCCGCGAGCTGAAGGAAGTTGAGGCCAGGGTCGGTCTCGAGCGAACCGCTCACCGCGTCCAACGTGTTGGTCAGCTTGGCCGGGTTGAGCAGCGTCCCCGCCGACAGGAACTTGTGCGCCTCGACCGACAAGAAGTATTGCTGCCGCACCACGCGGTCCAGGTCGCCGCGCGGCAGCCCGTGCCGCTGGCGCACGAACGACAGCGCCTGCTTCGCATCCAGCGTCGAGACGCCGGCCGGGAAGTTCGCGCCCGAGTACGGGTCGTCGACCGCGTTGTTGAGGCACACCTGCACCGGGCCCAGCGCCTGCGCGATCGTGTAGAAGCCGAGCAGGGACACGCGCACGTAGTGGTCGATGCTCAGACCTGTGAGGTTCTGCACGGTCTGGATGAGCAGCTTCGCCCCGGCGGTCGGGTCGCTGCCGCCGCCGCCCAGCGAGAAGGCGGAGTTGAGCTTGTTCATGCCGTGGCCCGGCACATCCACCCAGGAGTCGCGGGGGAGTGAGATGAGGGTCGCCGACTTCCCGTTCGCGGGGATGTGCAGCACCATCATCGTGTCGGTGTTCGTGCCGCCGCCGTCGTCCGTCGTGCTCAGCTGGTCGAGCTCGGCCTGGCTCGCGCCGTCGGGGCGGTGGTCGTCGCCGACCAGCAGGATGTTCTGGTCCTGGCCGTCCACGTCGTTGGCCGGCTTCGAGATCACGTCGACGTGCTTGACGCCACCGACGAAGCGGAAGTAGCTGTACGCGGCGTAGCCGCCGACGACCACGAGGATGATCGCGAGAGCGGCCGCGGTCCAGGCGACGATGCGCTTGGTGCGGCGGCGCTTGCGCGGCGGCTTGCCCGGGGTCGGGCCGGTGCCGTCGCCGCCGTCGCCGCCGTCGCCGTTTCCGCCGCCGTTTCCGCCGCGACCGTTGTCGCGGCCGTCGCCGCCGCGACCGTTGCTCCCGTCGCGTCCGGCGCCCGAGCCGCCGAGACCGGGCGCGTCCCCGCCCATCCCGAACGGATCGAACGGCGCGGGCGAGCCTCCGGTGGGCACGCCGGACGCCGGCCGGGTGGCCCGGACCGGGCGTCGCGGGTCCGCGGGTGGCACGCGTCCGAAGACCTCGGTCGCCGGCAGCTGCTCGTCGCGGCCGTCGGCACCGGATCCGGAAGCGGGATAGTTCGGGCGTCGCACACGAAAACGCTAGGGGGAGCCGCCTTGGAACCGGCTGGTTTCCGCCGGTGTTCCCGACGAATGACCAGCGAATCCGCGAGGGCTTCCCAGCAGAAGTACGACCTGCGATGGACGCGGTCTGCGAGAACCCTCAGTCGTCGCAATCGTCCGGGGGTGCGCAGTCCTCGGCGGTGATGGCCGCGTTCATGGTCCGGGCGATGCCCAGCAGCTCGTCCTGCTGCTCGGGCGACAGGGCGTCGAACAGGATGCGACGGATGGTCGCCGAGTGCTTCGGGAGCGCCCGCACGACGACACGACGCCCGTCGCCGGTGAGGTGGATCCAGGTGGCCCGGCGGTCCTCCGCGCACTCCTGCCGTTCGACGAAACCGCGGCCCGTCATCCGGCTCACCTGGTGCGAGACGCGGCTCTTCTCCCAGCCCGTCGCATCCACCAGGTCGCGCACCCGCAGGCGGCGCCCGGGCGCCCGAGTGAGCGCCATGAGCACTTCCAGCTCGGAGATCGAGATGCCGTCGTCGTGCTGGAGCTGCGCATCCAGGGTGCGGTCGAACCCGCGGCGCATCAGGTGGAAGGCGCGGAACAGCTCCAGCTCGTCGTCCGACAGCTTCCTCGGGTCCGGACGGGTGCGCACGGTGGCCATAGCCCATCCTGACACGCGCGCGCTGACTAGTGGACGAGCGCCTCCAGGAACACGACGAGCACGCCGAGCCCCACCAGCACCGCGAGTGCGAGGAACCGCCGCCACCCCGTCAGACCCGTCCGCGAGATGGCGATGCGCGCGATCACGGCGAGCGACACGATGAGCGCGACGATGGCGATCGTCATGCCGGTGCGTGCCTCGATCACGTCGAACACGGCCAGGGCGACCGCGATCACCGGCACCACCAGCACGCCGAGCGCCCGCGACGAGACGGCCGCCATGTGCCGGAACTCCTTAGCCGACGGCAGGCTGCTGTGCACGATCATGTGCGAGACCAGGTCGGACGCCAACCCGGCCAGCAGGACGCCGAGCACCGAGACGACGAGCGTCCAGAGGACCGAGGGCGAGTCCAGCTCGCCGTGTCCGTTCATGGCCATGAGGATCGCCAGCGCCGTGAACGTCACGTAGATGCGCTCGCGCAACCGGTCGCCGGCCTGGCGCCGCTGCTCCTCGGTCGCGTCGGCGGGCAGGTGGATGTCGTCTGTGCGGTCGGCGCGGTCGTCGGACATGCGGCGAGCCTAGCGGGAATGCATCCCGGGGCGAGGTGGTTCAGAATAGGTGACACGTCATCAAAAGGAAGGCTGACATGACGAAGATCGCGATCATCATCGGTAGCACGCGCCCCGGACGCAACGGCGAGGCCGTCGCCCGCTGGGTGTACGAGAACGCTGCGAAGCGCACGGGCGTCGAGTACGAGCTCGTCGACCTGGCGGAGTGGAACCTCCCTCACCTCGACGAGGCGATGCCCGCCGCCATGGGGCAGTACGCAGGCGAGCACACCAAGGCCTGGGCGGCGAAGATCGCCGAGTTCGACGGCTTCGTGTTCGTCACCCCCGAGTACAACCACAGCACCTCCGGAGCCCTCAAGAACGCCATCGACTACGTCGGCGCCGAGTGGTACAACAAGGCGGCCGGCTTCGTCAGCTACGGCGTCTTCGGCGGCGCCCGCGCGGTCGAGCACCTGCGCCTCGTGCTGTCGCAGCTCCAGGTCGCCACGGTCAGCGCCCACGTGGGCCTGAGCCTGGCGCACGACTTCGAGAACTGGCAGCTCAAGCCGACCGAGCAGCAGACCGCGGCGCTCACGCCGCTGTTCGACCAGCTCGAGGCCTGGTCCGCTGCGCTCGAGACCGTCCGCGCGGCGGCCGACGAGGACGAGGACGAGGCGGCGGCGTAACCAGCCCCTCACCCGACCTGCTTCTGCCCGGTGCTGCCTACGTCTGGCACACCGGGCAGAAGTACGTCACCCGTTCTTCGAGCTCGGTGCGGCCGAGCGAGCCGGAGCGGATCGGCGTCCCGCAGCGCCGGCACGGCTGGCCCTTGCGTCCGTAGACCCAGGTGTTGCGGCCGCGGCGGGTGTCTCCGGTGGTGACGCGCAGCGGGCGGTCGCGGTTGGCCACGATCAGCCGGTGGCCCAGGTCGACGGCGGCGGCGAGGTCGGTCTCGCCGGCCGGGCGCGTGGGCAGCATCCCGCGCAGGAAGCACAGCTCGTTCGCGTAGACGTTGCCGAGGCCTGCCAGGTTGCGCTGGTCGAGCAGGGCGACCGCGACCGGGACCTCCGGGTGCTCCTGCAGACGGCGCAACGCCTCGTCGGCGTCCCAGTCGGGGCCGAGCAGGTCGGGACCCAGGTACCCGACCACGTCGTCCTCCCGGTCGCGGGGGATCACTTCGAGAACGCCGAGCAGGAAACCGACGGCCTGTGCGTCCTCGGTGCGCAGGACTGCGCGCGCCTGGTAGCCGGGATGCCTCCAGCGGCCGCCGAGCGGGTACACCTCCCACGAGCCCTCCATCTTCAGGTGGCTGTGGATGGTGTGCTCGCCGACGTGCATCAGGAGGTGCTTGCCGCGCGGGACGACCTCGTCCATCCGTTGGCCGGAGAGGTCGACGGTCGCGTAGGCGGGCACGCGGAAGTCCGTCTCGGTGAGGATGCGGCCGGCGAGGGCGCGGTCGAGCCGCTGTGCCGCCTGGTAGACGGTGTCGCCCTCAGGCACGGGCCGCCCCGGTCGTCGCGCAGAGCCTCATCCGCGGGGCCTCATCCGCGCAGCCGCAATCCGCGGGGAGTCGCGAGGAAGCCCGCCTCCGAGAGGGCGTCGCCCAGCGGTGAGCCGATCACGAACTCGCCGTTGACCGTCTCGATCGCCAGCTTGTCGACGCGGCGCGACGTGACCAGTGCGGCCAGCGCGCGGGCCGCGGCCCGCAGCACGGTGCCCGCGGTCTCGTCGGCGCCATCGGCGCCCGGATCGACGAAGCACAGCAGGCTCTTGCCACCGCGCTCGACGTAGAGCGTCAGCTCGCCGTCGACCAGCACGACGAGGGCACCCGCCTTCCGGCCCGGGCGGTGGCCCGTCCCGGTCTCACCCGGGACGGCCGGCCACGGGAGGGCTGCCCCGTATGCGTTGGCAGGATCGGTCGCGGCGAGGGCGACCGCCTCGTTCGGCCGCTCCTGGGTGTGGTCGCGCGCGTACGACCGCAGCCGGTCCACCGTGGCACCGCTGGCGAACTGCGCGCCGCCGAGGGTTTCGATGAAGTAGCCCCGGCGGGCCCGCCCGGTCTCCTCGAAGCCGCTCAGGACCTTGTAGGCGAGGGCGAAGCCACCGGGTGTGCCCTCGTTCATCACCGAGCCGCGCGTCACGACGCCGTAGCGATCGAGCAGCGTCTCCGCCTGGCCGTGCGCGCGAACGGTCGAGTCGAGGTCGCGCTCGGGGAGCAGCGACCACCGGCCGGCGACCGTCGGGGGTCCCATCCGGGTGACCATCGCGGAACGGGTGGGGACGCGTCCCCGATACATCCGCGCGCGGGTCGGCTGGCGCGGACGCTTGTGCGCGCCGGATCCGCCCGCCGTGAGGGTGCGAAGCGGGGCGAGGGTGTCGTTGGTGACGCGGCCCGCCCAGACGAGATCCCACAGCGCCGTCACCAGCTCGGAGTCGTCGATCGCCGACCCGCGCTCGGTGCCGAGCGCCTCGGACAGCTGCCGGAAGAAGTACCCGCCGCCGCGACCGAGCGCGTCGAGGATTCCGCGCTGCAGCTCATCCGGCTCGTGGTCGGAGGGCGGCGCGAGGGTCAGCGGGGCCGAGTCGGCGAGATGCAGGCTGATCCAGCCGTCGTCGCCGGGGAGGCTGCCATCCCCCGCCCAGATCACCTCGCCCGTGGCGGTGAGCTCGTCCAGCATCGCGGGGCTGTAGTCGGAGACACGGCTGGGGAGGATCAGCGACTCCCACGCGGAGGCCGGGATGCGCGCGCCGGCCAGCTGCTCGATCACCGAGGCGACGGCGTCCACCCCGCGGAGCGTCGAGCCGACGTGCTGCCACTCGGGCAGGAAGCGCCCGAACGTGGGGGTGTCGACCGGCTCGACCTCGTGCCGGAGCGCCGCCAGCGACATCCGCCGCAGGCGCCGAAGCACCTCGGCGTCGCTCCACTCGCTGCCCTGGGCGTGCGGACGGAACTCGCCCTCGACCACACGCCCGTCGCGGGCGAGGCGGCGCAGGGCGTCGTGGACGATCGCCGGCCCGAGGCCGAGTCGGGACGCGACGTCGGCCGTCTCGAACGGACCGTGCGTGCGCGCGAATCGGCTGACCAGGTCGCCGAGCGGGTCGTCGACCGGCTCGATGAACGCCAGCGGCACGCCGATCGGAAGCGGGACGCCGAGGGCGTCGCGCAGCCGCGACGCGTCTTCGATGGCGGCGAAGCGCTCGACGCCGGCGATGGAGACCGCGAGGGCGCGGTGGGAGTCGACCAGGGTGGCGAGATGCGCGGCGGCCGTCGCGCGGTCGGCGTGCGGTGCTGCGACCTCGGCGTCGGCGTCGGCGTCCGCGTCCGCGTCTGCATCCGCATGCAGGTCGGGGCTCGCTGCGCTGCCTTCGGCCTCCAGGCGCTCCGCGACCTCCTCCACCGACAGCGGGCCCAGCAGCCGCAGCAGATCGGCCACCCCCTCCACCCCGCGCACCCGGCGCTCGGGCGCGAGGCGCTGCAGCTGCAGCTCCACCCGCTCGATGACCTGCGGGTCGAGCAGTTCGCGCAGTTCCGCCCGGCCCAGGAGTTCCGCGAGCAGGCCCGCGTCGAGCGAGAGCGCGGCGGCGCGCCGCTCCGCGAGCGGGCTGTCGCCCTCGTACATGAATGCGGCGACATATCCGAAGAGCAGCGATCGGGCGAAGGGCGACGCTGTCTCGGTGGCGGCCTCGACCAGACGGATGCTGCGCTGCTCGATCTGCTTGGCGATGTCGGTCAGTGCGCCGAGGTCGTAGACGTCCTGCAGCACCTCGCGGATGGTCTCCAGGATGATCGGGAACGTCGGGTACTTGCGCGCCACATCCAGCAGCTGCGCAGCCTTCTGCCGCTGCTGCCAGAGCGGCGAGCGCTTGCCCGGGTTGTACTTGGGCAGCAGCAGCGCCCGAGCGGCCGACTCGCGGAAACGCGACGCAAACAGCGCCGACCCGCCGACCTCGGACGTCACCAGCTCGTCCAGCTCCTGCGGCTCGAACACGAACAGCTCGCCCCCGGGCGGCTGCGCCTCGGTGTCGGGGATGCGCACCACGATGCCGTCGTCGGCCGCCATGGCCCCCGCGTCGATCCCGTACCGCTCGCGCACCCGCGCCTGCACGGCGAGCGCCCACGGTGAGTGCACCTGCATGCCGAACGGGGAATGCAGCACGACGCGCCAGTCGCCGAGCTCGTCGCGGAACCGCTCGACCACCAGCGTGCGGTCGGTCGGCACGTGGCCGGTGGCCTCCTTCTGCTCGCGCAGGAAGGCCAGCAGATTGTTCGTCGCCCACGCATCGAGTCCCGCCTCGACGCAGCGCAACTCGGCGTCGGCGGGGGAGGCAGTGCTCAGCTCGCGGGTGAACGCGCCGACCGCGCGCCCCAGCTCCGCCGGCCGCCCGATCCCGTCGCCCTTCCAGAACGGCAGCCGTCCGGGCTCGCCGAACGCGGGCGTCACCAGCACGCGGTCGTGGGTGATCTCCTGGATGCGCCAGCTCGTCGAGCCGAGCGCGAACACGTCGCCGACGCGCGACTCGTAGACCATCTCCTCGTCGAGCTCGCCGACCCGGCTGGCCTTCTCGCCGACCATGTAGACGCCGAAGAGTCCGCGGTCGGGGATGGTGCCGCCGCTCGTCACCGCGAGCCGCTGGGCGCCGGGCCGGCCGGTCAGGGTGCCGGTGTCCCGGTCCCAGACGATGCGCGGCCGCAGCTCGGCGAACTCGTCAGAGGGATAGCGCCCGGCCAGCAGGTCGAGCGTCGCGTCGTAGGCACTCCGCGGCAGGGTCGAGAAGGGCGCGCTGCGGCGCACGGCATCGAACCAGTCGTCCGCGTCCACCGGTTCGAGCGCGACGGCCGCCACCGTCTGCTGCGCGAGGATGTCGAGCGGGTTCGCGGGCACCTTCAGCGACTCGATGAGCCCGGCGGTCATCCGCTCTGTGGCGACCGTCGAGTGGATGAGGTCGGCCCGGTGCTTGGGGAAGACCACGCCGCGGGAGATCTCGCCGACCTGGTGACCGGCGCGTCCCACGCGCTGCAGACCGCTCGCGACCGACGGAGGAGCCTCGACCTGGATCACAAGGTCGACCGCGCCCATGTCGATGCCGAGCTCGAGGCTGGAGGTGGCGACGACGCAGCGCAGGCGGCCCGTCTTGAGGTCGTCCTCGATCAGCGCCCGCTGCTCCTTGCTCACGGAGCCGTGGTGAGCGCGGGCGAGCACCAGCGTGTCCTCGTCGGCGACGGCCTGCGAGCCCCGGGTCTGGCCGGAGCCTCCCATGAGCTCGGCCGGCGCGCGCCGTGCGCCGGCCTCGTCGACCTCGCCGACCTCGCCGCCGAGCAGCCGCTCCTCGTAGATCTCGTTGAGGCGCGCGGTCAGCCGCTCGGCCAGGCGCCGCGAGTTGGCGAACACGATCGTGGACCGGTTCTCGAGCACGCGGTCGACGATCGCCTCCTCGACGTGCGGCCAGATCGAGCCCGCTTGCGGCGGCGACCCGTCTCCGGGGTTCTCGCTCGCGTAGGTGGACGTGCCGAGCTCGCTCATGTCCTCGACCGGGACCACGACGCGCAGATCGAAGCGCTTGCCGGCCGGCGGCGCGACGACCTCGACGGGCGCCTGCCCGCCCAGGAACCGGGCGACCTCCTCCGGCGGACGCACCGTCGCCGAGAGGCCGATGCGCTGTGCCGGCTTCTCGAGCAGCTGGTCCAGCCGCTCGAGCGACAGCGCCAGGTGCGCGCCGCGCTTGGTCGAGGCGACCGCGTGCACTTCGTCGACGATCACCGTCTCGACCGAGGTCAACGTCTCGCGCGCCTGTGAGGTGAGCATGAGGAACAGGGACTCGGGGGTCGTGATGAGGATGTCCGGCGGACTGCTCAGCAGCGCCCGGCGATCGGAGGCCGGGGTGTCGCCCGAGCGCACGCCCACACTGACGTGCGGAGGCTCGTCCCCGAGCCGCTTCGCCGTCTGCGTCACGCCGACCAGCGGCGCGCGCAGGTTGCGCTCGACGTCGACGCCCAGTGCCTTGAGCGGGGAGATGTAGAGGACGCGCGTGCCCGGCTTCGCGTCGGCCGCCCGCGGCGCGCTCGCCAGCCGGTCGATCGCCCACAGGAACGACGCCAGCGTCTTGCCCGAACCGGTCGGCGCGATCACCAGCGCGTGCTTGCCGTGGGAGATCGCCTCCCACGCGCCCTGCTGCGCCGCCGTGGGCGCGGCGAAGGCCCCGCGGAACCATTCGCGGGTCGCGGGGAGAATCGGTCGAGCACGTCGCTCATCCCTCCATCCTCCACCCGACCACCGACACTGTCAGGGCCGTCGGCCGGACCTGTGGAGAACGCTCAGCGGGGCAGATGCGTGCGGATGAAGGAGGAGATGTCGCCGAGCTCCGTCGGCGAGATGGCGTGCCCCATCCCCTCGTAGATGCGGGCGTCGAGGGTCGCGTGCTCCGGAAGCCACTCGGTCGTGCGGTCGAGCGACGCGGAGGGGATGGTGTCGTCGAGCGTGCCGCGCCCCCAGAAGACCGGCACGGGCGCCTCGGCGAGCTCGGCGTCTCCCGGCTGGTCGCCCTTCACGACGAACCCCGACAGCTGGACGGCGTAGTCGAAGCGCTCGGGCGCGAGCCGCAGCAGCTGGAGGGCCATCGCGCCGCCCTGGGAGAAGCCGAGCAGCCCGGTGGGCACGGAAGGCTGGTCGTCGAGCCAGTTCAGGACCGCCCGCGCCGCGGCGTCAGCGTTGCCCGCCAGCGGATCGCCGGGGACGTTGGTGAAGCGCGAGAACCACGCGAAGCCCGGGCCCTCGGGGATCGGCGCCCGCAGGGACGCGATCACCGGCTCCAACGGCAGGTAGGCCGCGATGCCGAAGAGGTCGGCCTCATCTGACGCGTACCCGTGCATCAGGACGAGCAGCGGACGGCCGGCGCGATCACGTTCGGACGCGGACCACAGCACAGCATCGCGGTCGATGCGGAGGTCGGGGGCGGGAAACGGCACCCTCCATTCTCTGCCGGATCCAGAAGTCGTCCACAGCCCCCGTCGGAGTGCCGCCCATCCACAGATCCGGCTGTGCCCCGTAGACGCGGTGGTCGCCTTCCGTAGGATTCATGCATGAGCGTTCGCACCCCGGATCCGGATCCCACTCCCGACCCGCTCCCCGGCAACGGTCCGCAGCCCGGCCCGGCCTGGCTCTCCGACCTCGAGCTGGCGCAGATCCGGGGGCGGCTGCCCCTCCTCTATGTCGAGGCGGTGCCGGTCCGGGTGGACGGGCTCGGGCAGGTGACCGAGGTCGGCATCCTGCTGCGTGCCAATGCGGTCGGTGAGATCACGCGCACCCTGGTCTCCGGTCGCGTGATGTACGGCGAGACGCTGCGAGAGGCGCTGTTCCGGCACCTCGAGAAAGACCTCGGCCCCATGGCGTTCCCGCAGTTGCCGGCTAGCCCCGTGCCGTTCCAGGTGGCGGAGTACTTCCCGCTGCCGGGCGTCTCCCCGTACGTGGATGAACGCCAGCACGCGGTCTCGCTGGCTTACGTCGTGCCCGTGACCGGCACGTGCGAGCCGCGGCAGGATGCGCTGGAGTTGACGTGGATGACGCCGGAAGAGGCAACGTCCCTGACGGTGACGGAAGAGCTCGAGGGCGGACGCGGGGCGCTGGTCAAGGCTGCGATGGCGTCGCTGGGACGCATCGCCTGACGGTTCGCGGGACCGTTTCATTTTCTTCTTGTGCCATAAAGCTAATGGTGTTAGCTTTATGGCTATGAACACTTCCGTCGAATCGCAGGTGCATTTCCTGCAGCGTCCTGAGGGACGCGTGAGCTACACCGTCGAGGGGCACGGGCCTCTCGTCGTGGCGGTGCCCGGCATGGGCGACCTCCGCTCCAGCTTCCGCGAGCTCGTCGGTCCCCTCGTCGCGGCAGGCTTCCGCGTCGCGGTCACCGACCTGCGCGCTCATGGCGACTCCGACGTCACCTTCCGCGAGTTCGGCGACCTCGCGACCGCGGGCGACCTGATCGCCCTCATCGAAGAACTCGGCGGACCTGCGGTCGTGCTGGGCAACTCGATGGGCTCCGCCGCCGCGGCGTGGGCCGCCGCCGAGCGGCCCGGCCTGATCGCAGGCCTGGCCTTCTACGGGCCGCTCCTGCGTGATCCCGCGATGGGACGCGCCGCGACCGGGCTGCTCCACACCATGTACCGAGCGATGTTCGCGCGACCGTGGGGAGCCTCGGTCTGGACCGGGTACTATCGGCGCACGCTCAACCGCGGGCGCACGGCGCCCTGGCTCGACGAGCACGTCGCCGCCATCCGCGCGTCGCTGTCCGAGCCGGGCAGGCTGGCGGCCTTCCGCCACCTGACGCTGCAGCTCACCCATGCGCCGGTCGCGCCGCGTGTCCGCGAGGTGCGGGTGCCGATGCTGGCGTTCGTCGGCGAGCTCGACCCCGACTACCGAGACCTCGAGGCGGAGTGCGCGTGGATGCAGGAGCAGGGTGTGGAGGTCGTGCGCGTCCCCGAGGCCGCCCACTATCCGCACGCGCAGCGGCCCGACGTCACGGTCGCCGCGACGCTGGCCTTCGTGGAGTCGCGCCGTTCGGCTGACGGTTCGGCCTGGGCGGAGTCGAATGCCTAGGGTCGGACTCACCCGGGCCGCCGTGACGGCCGTCGCGGTGGACGTGGTCGACGAGGGCGGGACGGCCGGCTTCGACACGCTGACCCTGGCCGCCGTGGCCGGGCGAGCCGGCGTCGCCGTACCGAGCCTCTACAAGCACGTCGCTTCACTCGGCGACCTGCGTCGTCTGGTGGCGACGGAGTCCGTCGCCGAGCTGACCCGGACGCTCGCCGCCGCGACGATCGGACGCGCCGGCCCCGACGCGATCCGGGCGGCGGCGGACGCGATGCGCGACTTCGCGCGACGGCACCCCGGCCGCTACGCCGCGACGCAGGTGGCGGCGGACCGGTCCGATCCGGCCGACGACGAGCTCAGCGCGCGCTCGGCCGAGACGCTGGCCGTGCTCGCCGGCGTGCTCCGCGGCTTCGGCCTGCCCGACGACGAGCTGGTGGACGCGGTCCGGATGCTGCGCAGCGCCGTCCACGGCTTCGTCACGCTGGAGCTCGGCGGAGGATTCGGGCTGCCGGACGACCTCGACCGCAGCTACGCCGTGCTCGTCGACGGCGTCATCGCCGGTATCGAGCGCCTGGCCGCGACCGCCAGGACACCCTGACGCCCCACCCCGGAGTACGCAAAGAGTGCACGCCGGACGGGGTCCGAGCGTGCACTCTTTGTGTACTCGATGGCGGGGTCACCCCCGTCGCGTGAGTCCGCCCACCCCGAATACGCAAAGAGTGCACGCCGGACGGGGTCCGAGTGTGCACTCTTTGCGTAGTGGATGGAGGGCGACCTGCGTCGCGGGAGTCCGCCCACGCGCGAGTACGCAAAGAGTGCACGCCGGCCGGGATCCGAGCGTGCACTCTTCGTGTAGTGGATGGAGGGGGTCAGCCCTGCGCGCGACGCGAGCCGCGGCCGCGGCTCGTCGAGGCGTCGGCGCGAGCGGCCGTCGGGCGCGCGGCGCCGCCGGAGCGGCCGCCGTCGCGCGAGCCGGCGCCGGACTGGGCGCCACGGTGCTGCCCGCCGCCGTGAGCGGCCGAGGACTGCTGCGCCGGACGCTGGCCG
Organism: Leifsonia poae; assembly: GCF_050632865.1. Taxonomy (GTDB): domain Bacteria; phylum Actinomycetota; class Actinomycetes; order Actinomycetales; family Microbacteriaceae; genus Leifsonia; species Leifsonia poae_B. The sequence continues at coordinate 1,423,520 of NZ_JBODSA010000003.1, forward strand.
CGGCGACGCGAGCCGCCGTTGCCCGTCCCGGAGCCGGCGGTCGCGCCGGACGTGCGGTTGGAGCCGCCGGCCGCACCCGTGCCACGGCCGGAGCCGTTGCCCGAACCGCCGCCAACACGGCCGGAGCCGTTGCCGGCACCCGTGCCGCCCGCGCCGGCGCCGGCGCGACGCGCCCGCTTCCGCTGTGCGTTGGCGCCCTGCGACGTGCCCCCGCCGCTCGCGGGCCGCTGGACCGGCGCCGGCGCCACCTTCGCGGCGACGTCGCCCACGAGCTCCGTCACGACGGCCGAGGTCGCCGTCACGCGCTGCGGGGCCGCGCTGATCGCCGCCTTGCGCAGCAGCGTGCGCACGTCGTCGGCCTGCGCCGACAGCATCACGGTCACCACGTCGCCCGCGCTGCCCGCGCGAGCCGTGCGTCCCGAGCGGTGGAGGTACGCCTTGTGCTCCGCGGGCGGGTCGACGTGGACCACGAGCTCCACGTTGTCGACGTGCACGCCGCGCGCGGCCACATCCGTCGCCACGAGCACCTTCACGCTGCCGTCGCCGAACGCTGCGAGGTTGCGGTCGCGGGCGTTCTGGGCGAGGTTGCCGTGCAGATCCACGGCCGGGATGCCCGACGCGGTCAGCTGCTTGGCCAGCTTCTTGGCCTGGTGCTTGGTGCGGGTGAACAGGATGCGGCGGCTGGTGCCCGACGCCAGCGCCTCGACCAGCGCCTTCTTCTCGTCCGGGGTGTCCACCTGCAGCACGTGGTGGGTCATCGCCTCGACCGGGCTGGTCTCGTCGTCGACCGAGTGCAGCACGGGGGAGTGCAGGAACCGGTTGACGATCTTGTCCACGCCGTTGTCGAGCGTCGCCGAGAACAGCAGGCGCTGCCCGTCGGTCGGCGTGGCGGAGAGGATGCGGGTGACGACGGGCAGGAAGCCGAGGTCGGCCATGTGGTCGGCCTCGTCCAGCACGGTGATCTCGACCGCGTCCAGGGAGACGAAGCGCTGCTTCATCAGGTCCTCGAGCCGGCCGGGGCAGGCGACCAGGATGTCGACGCCGGCCTTGAGCTCGGCGACCTGCTTGTTCTGGGAGACGCCGCCGAAGACGGTGGAGACGCGCAGACCGTAGGCGTCCGCCAGCGGGCGGAAGGTCGCGGCGATCTGCGTGGCCAGCTCGCGGGTCGGGGCGAGCACAAGGGCCAGCGGGCGTCCGGAGCGACGGCCACCGCCGGCGAGGACGGTGCCGAGGCGGGAGACGAGCGGCAGGGCGAACGCGATGGTCTTGCCCGAGCCCGTCTTGCCGCGGCCGAGAACGTCCTTGCCCGCCAGGGCGTCGGGGAGCGTGTCCTTCTGGATGGGGAACGCCGTGGTCTTGCCGTCGGCCGCGAGTGCGGCGACGAGCGGAGCGGGGACGCCCAGCTCGGCGAAAGTCATTGAAGTCATGGGGGTGCCTTTCCGGCAGGGGACCCGCTCGGCGTCGTGCCGTGGCGGGTCGGGTGGCGAGCGCGCCGAACAGCGCGATCGTTCGCCGTATGAAGAGAAGCGTGCGGAGCAAAGTGGCCCGGCGCAACGCGAAGCGTTCTACGACGCAGCGGGCGACGATCGGCCCGCAGAACTTCACTCTACGGCATCGGGCCGTACGACTGCTGGGAGCATCCACACATCCGGAGGTCGTAGACTGTCGGCCCGGAAACGAAGGGCGGCCATGGGCGTGCAGGAGTCTGAGCTCGATCGCGAACGCGCCGTGGTCTCGGGGCTGTATGAGCGGCTGGATCAGCTGCGTGCCGAGACCGAGGAACGGCTCTCGCGCGTGCGCCGCGACAGCGTCGGCAGCAACCACCAGGCCCGCAGCGAGCGGGACGCTTTCGCACGCCTGTACGAGGACCAGCTGACCCAGCTCCGCGACGTGGATGCGCGGCTCGTGTTCGGCCGCCTGCTGCTCGAAGAGCCCGTCGACGGCTCCGACCACCGGTACATCGGCCGCATCGGCCTGCGCGACGACGACCAGCGCTCCCTGCTGGTCGACTGGCGTGCCCAGCAGGCGGGCGCCTTCTACCAGGCGACGGCGAACGAGCGGATGGGCGTGCGCGCCCGCCGTCACCTCACGATGTCGGGCCGCCAGGTGACCCGCATCGACGACGAGGTCTTCGACGAGGCGCTGCTCGATGGCGACCGCGCGGGGGAGCAGGTGCAGGGCGAGGGCGCGCTGCTTGCCGCCCTGACCGCGCAGCGCACCGGCCGCATGCACGACATCGTGGCGACGATCCAGGCCGAGCAGGACCGCATCATCCGCTCCGACCTCCGCGGTGCGCTGGTCGTGCAGGGCGGCCCCGGCACGGGCAAGACCGCCGTCGCACTGCACCGCGCCGCCTACCTCCTGTACGCGAACCGTCAGCGGCTCAGCGCCTCCGGTGTGCTCGTGGTCGGTCCGTCGACCGCGTTCCTCCGCTACATCGAGGCGGTGCTTCCCTCGCTCGGCGAGACCGGCGTGGTCATGTCAAGCCTCGGCGAGCTGTTCCCGGGCGTGGAGACCACGGTCCAGGATGCGCCCGAAGCCGCGGTGCTGAAGGGATCGGCGCAGATGGCGCGGCTGCTGCAGCGCGCCGTGAAGTCGCGGCAGAAGGCGCCGGACGAGGCCCAGACGATCGTCGTCGACAACGAGCGGCTGGTGGTCGATCCGGCGCTCATCCACCGGGCCATCGCCAAGGCGCAGCGCACGGGAAAGCCGCACAACGTCGCGCGCGTCACCTTCGTGAAGGCCGCCCTGTCGGAGCTGACCGACCAGCTGGCCGCGCAGTTGCGCGCCGCCGGTTCGACGATCGACGACGCCGACCTGAAGGTGCTGCGCGAGGACCTGCGCACCTCCTACGACGTCCGGGTCCTGCTCAACACGGCCTGGCTGCCGCTGACCCCGCAGAAGCTGCTGCAGGACCTCTTCGCCCGTCCGGCCTGGCTCGCGGAGCTGACGCCGCGGTGGTCCGCGCAGCAGCGGCTGGCGTTGCAGCGTGAACGGAGCGCACCGTTCACGGTGTCGGATGTGCCGCTGCTGGATGAGGCGGCCGAGCTGCTGGGCGACTTCCCCGGCCGCGCGGACCCGGCCGACCGCGAGCGGGAGCGCCAGCGAAAGCGGGACCTTGAGAATGCACGTGCCGCCATCCGGAACATGGGCGTGCAGGGGCTGGTCAGCGCGGAGCAGCTGGCCGACGGGTTCGCCGAGCAGGTCGACCGCGGCACGACCGCCGAGCGCGCCGCCTCCGACCGCAGCTGGACCTACGGGCACGTCGTCGTCGACGAGGCGCAGGAGCTGTCGCCGATGCAGTGGCGGGTGTTGGTGCGACGCTGCCCGATGAAGTCGTTCACGATCGTCGGCGACATCGCGCAGGTGGCGTCCGCCGCCGGGGCGACGAGCTGGCAGGAGGCGCTGGACCCGGTGTTCAAGGATGCCTGGCGCCTGGAGGAGCTGACGGTCAACTACCGCACGCCCGCGCAGATCACGCGCGAGGCCGAGCGCATCGCCGCCGACGCCGGGCTGCCGATCACGCCGACGCGGGCGGTGCGGGAGGGCGAGTGGCCGATCCGACGCGTGGAGGCGGACGCGCCGGACGCGCTCGGCCTCGCCGTCGCTGACGCGGTCGCCCACGACCGCGGGATCGACGACCAGGGGACGCTCGCGGTCATCACGACCGCGTCCGACCTGCCGGCGGTCTCGTCCGCGGTCGCCGAGCGCTTCGGGGACGCCGCCGGCCGTGGGGCCGCGGGGCTCATGCGTCCGATCGCCGTGCTCACCGGCTACGAGGCGAAGGGACTCGAGTTCGACGCCGTCGTGCTCGCCGATCCCGACGCGCTCGCCGCCGAGTCGCCGCGGGGTGCCGCGTCCCTCTACGTCGCGATGACGCGCCCGACGCAGCGACTCACGCTCGTCCGCCGCTGACCCTCTCGCCTTGGGGGTGCATTCGTGCCGAATGTGCGCTCTCGCGCCGCCAGAACGCACATTCGGCACGAATGCGCGATCTCAGCGCGGGGTCACGCGCCGGCGTAGCGCTCGCCGACGGGCACCTCGACCGCGAGCGTGTTGCCCGCCTGCGCCAGCGGGCACGCCCACGCCGGGTCGTACGCGCAGGACGGGTTGTACGCGAAGTTGAAATCGAGCACGAGCGACGCCTCGCCGTCTCCCGCGTCGAGCCCCAGGTCGGCGCCCTTGATCGTGTCGATCAGGTAGCGTCCACCTCCGTAGGTGCCGCCGGGACGACCGGCCAGCGCATCCTTGACCGGCACGAACAGCCCGCCGCCGTAGGACGCGAGCCGCCACACGTCGAGCGTGCCGGCGAACGGGATGCGCACCGTGCCGAGCAGGTCGAACGGCACGACGCCGTCGGTGCCGGTCTCCACATCCATCCGCTTCGGCGACCCGGCCGGCTGGATCGGCAGCTCGAAGCGCCACTCCGGGTCGTACGGCACGACGGGCAGCCCGGTGAACCGGTCACGGTCCTCGGGCAGCAGCGGGGACGCGGGATGCGACGCGAACAGGTCGTTGCGGCAGGAGATCCAGTGTGCGTGCGCCTCCGCCGGATCGTGCGCGGCGAGGCGGCGCACCGACGCGTAGAGCGCGAACACGCGCCGTCGCCAGTCGGCCGTCTGCACCGCGGTCACCGCTCGGGCGTCGCTTGCCGCGTCCCTCGGGGCTGCTCCACGCTGGTCATCTCTCCACAACTCCCGTCTCCGGCTGCTCGTCCGCCGGGCGTATCTCCGGATCGTAGGCCCAGGTCGGGGCCAGCCGCTTGAGGCGCACCCCGCGCCACTGCCAGAACGCCCACATGGCGTACCACGCGAACGGCGTCAGCGCCCCCGCTCGCACGATCAGCTGGTCCCGGTACAGGGTCCGCAGCCGTCCGTCCTCGTCGGGGCCGGCCGGGTCGGGCGCGATCGCCATCCGGTGGTCGAGGTGCGGGATCGCGGACAGCGCGCCGCCCGTCCCGCCGCCGCTGTCGCGCAGGATGCGCGTCCCGCTCTCGCGGGGATCGGTCGACCGCAGCGTGTCCAGCCGGATCGCCTGCGTCCCCACGGTGAACGCCCCGAGCGCCTTCACCCGCACCCGGTGCTCGGCGCCCCAGCGTGTGGGGAACCCGCCCGGCTCCTCCGACCGGAAGTCGAGCCACGGCATGGCCACCTCGCGGAACGCGGTCGGGCTCTGCAGGGCACGCCAGGCGGCGTCGGGGTCGCAGTCGAGCAGGAGCTTCAGCAGCACGCGCATGATCCCAGTGTCGCTCCGTCAGCCGCGGATGGGATCGGTGGAGGCCCGACTCAGAGGCATTCCGCGGCTCGCGCGAGCAGCAGGTCCCGTTCCCGGGCGTTGTCCGTCATCGCGGCCGCGCGCTCGAACTCCTGCCGCGCGTCCTCCCGGCGCCCCAGCCGTAGCAGCAGGTCGGCGCGGACCGACGGGAGCAGGTGGTACGACGACAGGGCGCCCTCGACGGCCAGCCGGTCGACGACCTCCAGCCCGGCCTCCGGCCCGTACGCCATCGACAACGCGACGGCGCGGTTGAGCTCGACCACCGCCGAGGGTCGCAGCGACGCGAGCGCCCCGTAGAGCGCGACGATCTCCTCCCAGTCGGTCGCCTCGGGCGTCGCGGCCGTCGCATGGCAGGCTGCGATGGCCGCCTGCAGCGCGTACGGCCCGCGGCTCACCGGCGGCCGCCGGGTCGTCCGAAGCGTGTCCGACCGCTCCAGGGCCGCGAGCCCGCGACCGATGAGGACCCGGTCCCACCGCGTCCTGTCCTGGTCCTGCAGCAGGATGGGCGACCCGTCCTCGGTGGTCCGCGCGCCGAGCCGGGAGGCCTGCAGCTCCATCAACGCCACCAGCCCGTGGACCTCCGGCTCGCGCGGGGTCAGCTCGGCAAGCACACGGCCGAGGCGAAGCGCCTCGCGGCAGAGGTCGGGGCGCATCCAGTCGTCGCCGGCCGTTGCCGAGTAGCCCTCGTTGAAGATCAGGTAGACGACCTCCAGCACCGACGCCAGCCGGTCGGCGAACTCCGCCCGCTCGGGCACCTCGAACGGCACCCCCGCCGCGCTCAGGGTCTTCTTGGCGCGCACGATCCGCTGCGCCATGGTCGACGGCGGGACGAGGAACGCGCGGGCGATCTCCTCCGTCGACAGCCCGCCCAGCATCCGCAGCGTCAGGGCGACCCGCGACGCCTGCGGGAGGACAGGATGGCAGGCGACGAAGACGAGCCGCAGCAGGTCGTCGCCGATCGGCTCCTGCGCGGCCCGTGCGGGGTCGTCGCGGCCGAGCTCCTGCTCCAGGTCGTGCGCGATCGCGGCATAACGGTCGTCCAGCCGCTCCCGCCGCCGCCAGCCGTCGACCGCTCGGCGCTTCGCCACCGTCGTCAGCCACGCGCCGGGATTGCGCGGGATGCCGGATTCCGGCCACTGCTCCAGAGCGGCCACGAGCGCGTCCTGGGCCAGCTCTTCAGCGAGTCCGACATCGCCCGTCGAGCGTGCGAGCCCGGCGATGAGCCGGCCGGACTCGATGCGCCACACGGACTCCACCGCCCTCCGGGTCTCGGCCGTGCGGTCGGGCGCATCCCGCGTCGTCCTCTCGCCGCTCATCGACCGTCGTCGCCCGCCACGCGGCGCACCTCCACCGTCCCGGACGTCAGCGGTAGCCGCCGCGCCCACTCCAGCGCCTCGTCCTCGCCGGCCGTCTCCACCATCCAGAGCGCACTCACCGTGCTGGTGGCGGGACGGCTCAGGATGCGCTCCTCGCCCGTGCAGCGGACGCTGACTCCCGCGCTCGCCGGCTCCAACGCGTCCGCCGCGAGCAGCACCCCCGCGCGGACCAGCTCGGCGCGGTACCGGTCGAGCTCCGGCCGGGTGGCAGCCGTCTCGGCCTCCTCGCCGAGTGCCATCAGCACGAATCGCATGGTGTCATCCTCTCCTTGGCACTCAGTTCCGTACAGAGACACGTCGAACCCCGACCACCCGTTTCGACACCCGTGACGGTGGTGTGCGCTACAACGGGAGCATGGCGATCCGTTACTGGCTGGGCGTGGTGCAGCACGACCACGTCCTGCGCGGGGTCGCCGGCGGCTTCGCCCAGGTCAATCACGGGGCGCGGGGTCCGCTCGAGTGGATGGGCCCCTCCGACGGGTTCGTCTACTACTCGCCGCGCGACTCCTACCCGGACGGCGAACCGCTCAAGCAGTTCACCGCGGTGGGTCGCGTGGCCGACGACGACGTGTTCCAGGTCACGCAGGGTCCCTCCATGACCGGACCGGCCGGCGACTTCAAGCCGTGGCGCCGCCGCATCGACTGGGACCACGACGCGGTGCCCACGCCCATCCGCCCGATGCTCGGGATGCTCGACTTCACCCGCGACCGGCCCGACTGGGGCTACCAGCTGCGGCGTGGCGTCATCGAGCTGACGCGGCACGACTTCGAGCTCATCCGACGCCAGATGCGTCCGTCGCCGGGAGAGGCGCGGCCGCGTCCGGCCGGCCGAACTACGATGCCCCGGTGACCGACTCCCGCACCGCCGCCATCCCCGACGCCCACCGCCAGGCCAAGTACCAGGTGCGGTTCGACTGGGGTGTGGACGGCCTGGACGCGGTGGCGCAGGACGCCGACGTCATCGTCTGGGTCGACGCGCTTCCCGGCGCCGAGCCTCCCGCGTTCCCCGGCGAGGGAGCGGCGCTCGCCGCGGGTCTCACCGATGTGCAGGCCGTCGCCCGGTGGATCCTGGACGAGCAGGTCCGCCTCGGCCGGCGCACCATGGTCGCGCTCGTCGCCGCAGGAGGCGCGACCGCCACCGGGGCCCCGCGGTTCGCCGTCGAAGACCTCCTCGCCGCCGGCGCTGTCGTGGACGCCCTCGCCGCCCTCGGCATCGACTACGCGTCACCCGAGGCCGCCGCCGCGTGCGCCGCCTTCACCGGTCTCCGCGGCGCCGTCGCGCACCTCCTCACCGCCTCCGCCTCTGGGCAGGAGCGGATCGCCGCGGGCGTTCCGCTCGCCGACATCGCCGCGGCCGGCCGCCTCGGCACCTCCGACGCTGTGATGGTCCTGCGAGCCTCCCGGCAGAGCGGTGCACGCCCCGAGGAATGAACCCGGGCCGCGGTACGTTCGCCAGGACAGGAGGTTTTACATGAAAGCCGTGCTGAACGACACCGTAATCGCCGAGGCCCCGCAGGAGGACCTGATCCGCATCGAGGGCAACTGGTACTTCCCGCCCGCGAGCGTGAACTCCGACTACCTCGTCGAGAGCGCCACCCCGTACACGTGTCCGTGGAAGGGCGAGTGCCAGTACTTCTCCGTGAAGTCGGACGAGGGCCTGCTGCAGGACCGCGCCTGGAGCTACCCCACCCCGTACCCGAGTTCGTTCGACCGGGTCGGCAAGGACTACAGCAACTACGTCGCGTTCTGGAAGGACGTCCGCGTCGTCGACTGACGGCTGCGGGCCACGATGATCCGTCTCGGCCGCCGCTCAGGGCTCCTCGCCCTGACGGCGGCCGTTCTCGTCCTGGCGGGATGCTCATCGCCCGCCCCGGAGCCGGATCCCACGGTCACCCGGACCCCGACGGCGACACCGCGGCCGACCGGCACCTCGGCGGCCGTCGCGGCCATCCCGTGGCAACCGAGTGGGCAGACCACCGAGCTCGCGACGGGCCTGGACGCGCCCTGGTCGGTGGTGCCGCTCGCGAGCGGGTCGGCCCTGATCAGCGAGCGCGATTCCGGGCGGATCCGGGAGCGGCTGCCACAGGGCACGCTCCGCGATGTCGGGACCGTGCCCGGCGTCGTCCACCAGGGGAGAGCGGCCTGCTCGGCCTCGCGGTGCGGTCGACGGACGCGCCGAGCGAGGTCTACGCCTACCTCACCACCGCCGAGGACAACCGCGTGGTGCGGATGCCGCTCAGCGGTGCACCCGGCTCGTATGCGATCGGGGCTCCGACGCCCGTGCTCACGGGCATCCCGAAGGCGGGCAGCCACGACGGCGGCCGCATCGCGTTCGGCCCCGACGGCATGCTCTATGTCACAGCCGGGGACGCGTCCGATCCGGCCAATGCGCAGAACGTCGGCTCGCTGGGCGGCAAGATCCTCCGCGTCACCCCGGATGGTCGGGTGCCGGCCGACAGCCCCTTCGCGGGCTCGCCGGTGTGGACATACGGCCACCGCAATCCGCAGGGCATCGGCTGGGACTCGCGCGGCACCATGTGGGCGTCCGAGTTCGGCCAGAACACCTGGGACGAGCTGAACATCATCCGCCCCGGGTCGAACTACGGGTGGCCGGTCGTCGAGGGCGTCGGCGGCGACCCCGCGTACACCGACCCCGTCTACCAGTGGCCGACGTCCGAGGCGAGTCCGAGCGGACTGGCCATCGTCGGAGACACCGTGTTCCTCGCGGCCCTCCGCGGCCAGCGGCTGTGGACGGCGTGGTCGACCGACGGCGCGGCGCCGGTGACCGCGGCTCCCTTCTTCGAAGGCGCGTTCGGACGGCTCCGGGATGTGGTGGCCGTGGGTGACCGCTTGTGGGTCCTGACGAACAACACGGACGGACGCGGATCGCCGCGCACAGGCGACGACCGGCTCATCGAAGTGCGACTCACGCCGGCTCAGGCTGTCAAGCGCCCGGGTTGACCCGCGTCTGCGGGTAGTCTTGGGGCGTCACACCGATCGGGAGCAGAACCCTGAGCATCATCCTCGGATACGATCCGACCACCCTGCGCGAACGCGTCGATCTGCGCGCTGCCGGCGAGCGTCTTGAGGAGCTCGGCAGCCTGCGCAGCCTCAGCGCGCTCAACGAGAAGGCCGTCCTCCTGCGCCTGCTGGGCCGGCTCGACGAGGCCTACGAGGTGGCCAACGAGGCCGTGCGCCAGGCGCGCTTCACCGGCGACCGCGAGCAGCTGCTCGGGGCGCGTGTTCGCAGAGCGCAGGTGCTGCAGTACGAGGGCAAGGCCGACGAGGCCATCGTGGAGCTGACCGGCTGCGTGGATGAGGCCCGCGGTCGCGAGTGGACCGCGCTCGAGGCGTTCGCCATCCAGAACCGCGGCAAGGTGTACTTCGACATGGGCGACTACGAGAACGCCCTCGCGGACATGACGGCCGCCGTGTTCCTGCGCGAGAAGCTGGGCGCGTCCCCGGCCGAGATCCAGGCGGCGCTGACCGCCGTCGCGGTCGTCCAGTCGGCTCTGGACGCCCACCGCGGCGCCTCCGGGGCCCCCGCCGCTGCCGCTCCTGGCGCCGAGACGGACACCGATCGCGCGTAGGATGCTCGGCATGGAGCAGTGGAGCGCTTCGGAGAGGAGCCGTGCCTGATGGCCGAGCTCGAGCGCGTCCGGCGCTGGGCCGACGCCCTTATCGCGCTGCACCTCGACCCCTCCGTCTGGACCTTCGGCTTCGACAACGCCAAGACCCGGGCCGGCCTCTGCAACTACACCTCCAAGCGGATCACCGTCTCCCGCTACCTGGCCGCGCGGTACGAGGACGACGAGATCCATCAGATCCTCCTGCACGAGGTCGCGCACGCGCTCGCCGGACCCCGAGCCGGGCACGGACCGCGCTGGCGCGCCATCGCCATCGACCTCGGCTACGAGGGCAAGCGCCTCCACGGCGGGGCCATCGCCGACGATCTCGCACCGTGGGTTGGCACCTGCCCGAACGGGCACACGCACTATCGCTACCGCAAGCCCGCGCGGGCGCTCGCCTGCGGCGCGTGCTCACGCCGGTTCGACGCCGCCAACCTCATCTCATGGCAGCACCGCGAGGTGTCGCCGGCGCAGCGGCGCGTGGCCGCGGCGCGCGCAGCCGAGTAGCCGCCGCTCAGGCGCGGGTCGCACCGATCCGCTCGTCGAGCGCATCCCGCACCGCCGGCCACTCCTCGCTGAGGATGGAGTACACCGCCGTGTCGCGCCAGCTCCCGTCGGCGCGGCGCTGTGTGTGGCGCAGGACGCCCTCGTAGCGGGCGCCGAGCCGGACGATCGCGGACCGAGACCGCTCGTTGAGCACATCCGCCTGCAGCTTCACCCGCTCGAAGCCGTGGTCGAACGCGGTGCCGAGCAGCAGTCGCTTGGTCTCGGCGTTGACGCGGCCGCCCCACGCCTCGGGCGCATACGCCGTCCAACCGATGTGGGCCGAGTCGTTGACGAGGTCGAAGTCGCCGAGCGTCGTCGTGCCGACCAGCCGGTCCCCGTCGCGCAGCACGACGGCGGTGACGTTGCTGCGGTCCCAGTCGAGGTAGCCCAGGATGAAATCGCGCCACTCCTCGTAGGTGTCGCGGTACGCCGCGGGCCCTCCGCCCCAGCCCCCGGCGAAGACCTCGGGGTGCCCGATGGCGTCGAAGAGGTCCGGCAGGTCGTCGTGGGTCAGCGCCCGCAGCAGCACCGTCGGTCCTTCGAGCGTCGCCTGCGGATCGGGCCTCGTCGCGGTCATCCGCCCAGTATGCCGCAGCGGTCTCGGGTAGGGTTCTTCGTGGCCGGGGGACCGAGCCTGTAACCGATATCGTTGGTTACATGGCGACGGAAGCGATACTCACCCGAGGGACCGGTCAGTGGATGGAGCCCGCCGACGGGCAGCGCTGGTGGTTCGACTCGGGCTCGCTCGCCCTCGACTTCGCCTACACCGGCGGCCTCGACCGCGACGCGGAGGAGGCGCACCCGGTCCGCGACGCGCACTCGCTGAACGACTGGCTCGCCGAGCGGTTCCCCGAGGTCGCGCCGACCGCGGGGGAGCGCGAGTTCCGCGACGCCCGCACGCTGCGCTCGGCCATCGGCCGCCTGGCGCGCCAGGCCAGCCTCGCCGAGGCGCTGTCGCCCGACGACGTGGATGTGGTGAACCTCTTCGCCGCCACCCCCGACATCCCCCGGTGCTCGCCGGCGGTGCGCGTCAGGCGGGCCGCACGAAGGCGCGCCCCCACCAGGCGCTCGGTTCGATCGCCCGGGATGCCGTGCGCCTCTTCGGCCCGGATGTCGACGGCCGCATCCGCGAGTGCTCGGCCGACGACTGCGACCTCGTCTACCTGGACACCTCGCGCAGCGGCACCCGACGCTGGTGCTCGATGCAGCGCTGCGGCAACCGCGCCAAGGTGCGCGCGCATCGCGCCCGCGCGCGCCGCTGACCCCCTCCTCGTACGCCCGCAGCCGCCGAGCACAGGAAAAACGTCGCCCCATCGCCGGATCAGCGACGTTTTCCTGGGCTCGGCGGCGACCGGCGGGGGCTGAGACAATAGGCGGCATGCGCGCAGCGATCGACGTCAACAGCGACCTCGGCGAGTCGTTCGGCGCGTGGTCGATGGGCGACGACACCGCCCTGCTGCGGGTCGTGTCCAGTGCCAACGTGGCGTGCGGCTTCCACGCCGGGGACGCGTCCACCATGCTCGCCACGTGCCGCGAGGCCGCCGCCAACGGCGTGACGGTCGGCGCGCACGTCTCGTACCGCGACCTCGCCGGATTCGGCCGCCGCTCGATGGATGTGCCGCCCGGCGAGCTGCGCGACGAAGTCCTCTACCAACTGGCCGCGCTGACCGGCCTCGCCCGCGTCGCCGGCACCGCCCCGCGCTACGTCAAGCCGCACGGCGCCCTCTACAACCGCATCGTGCACGACGAGACCCAGGCGAACGCGGTCGTGGACGCCGTCGTCGCCTTCGACCCGTCGCTCGCACTGCTCGGCCTCGCCGGTTCGGCCGTCGAGCGCGCGGCGGGGGAGGCGGGCCTGCGCTTCGTCCACGAGGCCTTCGTCGACCGCGGCTACCGGGCCGACGGAACGCTGGTCCCACGCACCGAGCCGGGCGCCCTCCTGTCCGACGCGGACGCGATCGCCGACCGCGCGGTCCGCATGGTCGCCGAAGGGCGCGTGACCGCGATCGACGGCACGGACATCGACGTGCGGGTCGACTCGCTGTGCGTCCACGGCGACACCCCGGGCGCCGTCGCGATGGCACGCGCGGTGCGCGACGCCCTCGCCGCCTCCGGCGTCGCTGTGGAGCCGTTCGCGTGAGCCGCCGCATCCTGCCGTACGGCGACCACGCCCTGCTCGTGGAGCTGGACGACCTGGATGCCGTGCTCGCCCTGTTCCGGGGCCTGGAGGCGAGCCGCCCGACCGGTGTGGTGGACCTGGTGCCCGCGGCCCGGACCATCGCGGTCGTCGTGCAGCCGCGCATCCTGCCCCTCAGCGTCGCCGCCGCCTGGATCGACGGCGCCGAGCCGCTGCCCGCCCCGCCCGCGGACGCCGGGGTTGTGGAGCTCGCCGTCTGCTACGACGGCTCCGACCTCGCCGAGGTCGCGCGCCTGACCGGACGCACCGAGGCCGACGTCATCGCCTTCCACACCGGCCGCCCGTGGCGCGTCGCCTTCGGCGGGTTCGCGCCGGGATTCGCCTACCTCGTCCCCGACGGCGACCCGCTCGACGTGCCGCGCCGGTCCACCCCGCGCACGGCGGTGCCCCAGGGCGCCGTCGGCCTGGCGGGCTCGTTCAGCGGCGTCTATCCGCGCTCCAGCCCCGGCGGCTGGCAACTGATCGGGACGACCGACGCCGTGCTCTGGGACGAGACCGCCGACCCGCCCGCGCTGCTGCGCCCGGGCACCGTGGTGCGGTTCCGGGAGGCGACATGAGCGGCGGCATCCGCATCCTGACCCCCGGCCCGCTCGCCCTGCTGCAGGACCTCGGCCGCCCCGGCCTCGCCGCGCTCGGCGTCGGCGTCTCCGGCGCGCTCGACCGCGGCGCGCTGCGCCTCGGCAACCGCCTGCTCGGCAACGCAGAGGGCGCCGCGGGGATCGAGGTGCTGCTGGGCGGCTTCGAGGCCCGCTTCGAGCAGGACACGTGGTTCGCGGTGACCGGTGCCACCGGCCCCTGCTGCTCGATGATCGGCCCGTGGATGCGCACCAAGCCGTCCGCGCGGCCGCCGGCCAGGTGCTCCGCATCGGCACCGCCGCGACCGGGATGCGCTGGTACCTCGCCGTGCGCGGCGGCGTGGCCGTTCCGCCCATCCTCGGATCCCGCTCCCGCGACACGCTCGCCGGTCTGGGCCCCGCGCCGCTCGCCGCCGGCGACCTGCTGCCCGCGGGCGCCGCCTCCGGCACCGACGTGCCCTTGCTCGACTTCGTGCCCGTCGCCGATCCCGAGCCCGGACCCGTCGAGGTCCGCGCGCACCGCGGGCCACGGGCTGACTGGTTCACCGACGCGGCCCTCGAGGCGTTCTTCACCGTGGAGTGGCGCGCGGGGCAGGAGAGCGACCGCATCGGGATGCGCCTCGACGCGCCCGCCACGGCGCGGCACGTCGCGGCGGCGGCACCCCTGCTCGAACGCGCGGTCGACCGCGAGCTGCCCAGCGAGCCCATGGTCGCCGGGGCCGTGCAGGTGTCGCCCGACGGACGCCCGACCGTGCTGCTCGCCGACCATCCCGTCACCGGCGGGTACCCGGTGATCGCGGTGATCGCGGACGCCTCGCTCGACGCGTTCGCGCAGCTGCGGCCCGGCCAGGGCGTGCTGTTCCGGCACGCCTGAACGGCCTCGGCCTGCGGGTCAGTCCCGCCGCGTCCCGCTCTGGAAGATGCTGCGCGCCGGCGTCGGCGACGGCACGCTGGTCGCGTCCGTCACGATCGGCGCCCCGGCCGCGAACGTCCGCAGCTCCTCCCCGGCCACCGCCTTGGCTGGATGCGGTCCGCTGGCGAGCAGCCGCGGCAGCCACTCCAGCGGCAGGGGCGAGTTGGACCCGACCAGCACCACGTTCCCGAACCGTCGGCCCTTGAGCACCTGCGTCTCCGCCAGCGCCGCCACGTTCTCCACCGCGGCCCCCAGCGTCGACACCTGGCTGCGGGCGAACGTCAACGGTGGGCCGTCCGCCACGTTGACGAGCACGATCCCGTCCGGCTTCAGCAGCGAGACGGCCGATCGATAGAACTCCACGCTCGTCACATGCGCGGGCGTCCGCGAGCCGCTGAAGATGTCGACGACCAGCAGGTCGACCGAGCCGCGTAGCCCGGCGGGCAGCTTGCCGACCACCTCGCGGGCGTCCCCGTGCCGGATGCGGATCTGCGCGTAGCGGGGAGCGGCAGCTGCTCGCGCACCAGCTCCACCAGCTTGCTCTCGAGCTCCACCACCTGCTGCCGCGATCCCGGCCGCGTGTAGGCGATGTAGCGCGGGAGGGTGAGGGCGCCCGCGCCGAGATGGACCGCCGTGATCGGCTCGCCGGGCTCGCCGATCAGGTCGATGACGTTGCCCATCCGCTGCACGTACTCGAAGAACAGCTGCGAGGGGTCGTCGAGGTTCACGTGCGACTGCGGCGTCCCGTCCACGACGAGCTGGTAGGCGCCCGGCACGAACCGGTCCGGCTCCACGGTGGCCAGGTACCCGCTCTCGGAGAGGGTGACGGACGGGTTCTGGGAGGCGGGCACGCGGCAAGCCTAGTCGCGCTCCTCCCGCGTCCCGGCGGATCTCCACCCGGCCTCCACCCGCGGGTGGTCCCGTCCCCCGCGCGACGACGCGAGGCTGAGGTCATGACACTCCAGATGATCGCCAACGGCCTTCTCATCCTCCTGCTGATCGTGTGGATCGGCGTGCGCCAGATGACGTGGCGCCCGGTCGTCGTGAGCCGGATGTGGCGCTCGCCGCTGATCCTCGGCATCGTCGGCTGCGCACTGATCGCGCAGCAGGTGAAGCCCGCCTCGATCACCCCGCTCGACATCGCGGTGCTCGTAGGCGAACTGCTCTTCTCGCTGGGCGTCGGCGCATGGATGGGCGCCATCGCGCACTTCCGCCGCCTGCCCGAGCCTGTCGCCGCGGGACGGGACGGACGCGACCTCGCCGTCTACGAGTCCCGCACGGGGGCGTGGGGTATGTCGCTCTGGCTGGTGGTCGTCGCGGTCCGCATCGTCGTGGACGTGCTGGCCGCCCAGGCCGGGTCGCACCTGGCCGCGGCGACCGGCGTCATCCTGCTCGTCTTCGCGGCCAACCGGGTGGCTCGCACCGCCGTGTTCGCCGCGCGGCTCGAGCGCCACGCCGCCGTCGGCCGCATGATGGTCGAGTGATCGTCTCCTCCCGACCCGGCGGCCTCGCCCTCGCGCTGACCGTCTTCGGCGCGGCGGCCGTCGGCTACGGCCTCGTCACCACCCACAGCGGCGCGCGTCCGCTGTGGGTGGTCGTCGTCGCCTTCGCGTCCCTCGCCCTCTGGGTCGCGCGGAGCGTGCTCGCGCATTACGGGCTGGCTCGCTCGGCCCTGGTCTGCGTCCTGCTGTCGACCGTTCTAGGGTCGGTCGCGGCGGCGGCGACGGACGGCCTGACGGTCGTGCCGGCGGCCGTGGGCGTCCTCGCGGTTCTCGGGGACATCGCCGTGCCCCTCTGGAGCGGGTTCGCGCTCGCCGCCCTCGCGCTGCTCCTGACGGCGGTGGGCGCGGTGCCCGTCGGCACGCCGGTGCCGGCGCTGCTCTCGATGCTGGGCGGCATCCTGCTCGGCGCGTTCGGCGGCCTCAGCCGACGGCAGTTCCGGCGGGCGGAGGAGCGGGAGGCGCTGCTGAGGGAGCAGGACGCGGCGATGCGCGAGGAGGCGTCCCGCGTCGCCCTCGCCCGCGACCTGCACGACGTGCTCGCGCACAGCCTGGGCGGCCTGGTGATGCAGCTGGATGCGGTCGACGCGCTCCTCGAGGCCGGCGACGACGCCGCCGCGCGCTCCCGCGTCATCGACGCGCGACGGCTCGCGGCCGACGGTCTCGCGGACGCACGGCGAGCTGTCGCCGCCCTCCGCACGCCCGTCGAGGCGAGCGGTGCGGAGACAGTGACCGCGAAGGACGTGCAGCGGACCCTCGACGACCTGGTGTCGGCCCACCGCTCGCTCGGCGGCTCCGTGGAGCTCGCGGTCGACGGCGAGGGCCGCCCGCTCGCCGCGGATGCGGCCGGCGCCCTGCAGCGCGCTCTCCAGGAGGCGCTGAGCAACGCACGCAAGCACGCTCCCGGCGCGCCGGTCGACGCGCGGCTGTCCTGGCAGACTGACCGCGTGCGCCTCGTCGTCTCCAACCCCTCACCGCGCCGTATCCCGGGCTCGCGCGCTCCGGAGGCGGTCACGGCCTCGTTGGGATGGCCGAGCGCTTCGCCGCTCTCCCGCACGGCGGCTCCGCGACCGCGACGGCCGACGCCGGACGGTTCACCGTGACCGCGGAGGCGCTGCTGTGACGGACGCAGCCCGCATCCGGGTGGCGGTGGCCGACGACCAGGCTATCGTCCGGGACGGCCTCGTCACCGTGCTCGGGCTGCTGCCGGACGTCGAGGTCGTCGGCCAAGCCTCTGACGGGGCGGAGGCCGTCGCGCTCGCCGTGTCCGAGCATCCGGACGTGCTCCTGATGGACCTGCGCATGCCCGTCCTCGACGGCGCCGCCGCGACGGCGCGGGTCACTGCCGAGGCGCCCGGCACCGCGGTCCTCGTGCTGACCACGTACGCCGACGACGCCTCCATCGTCGCGGCGCTCCGGGCGGGCGCCCGCGGGTACCTGACGAAGGACGCCGGCCGCGCCGAACTGGCGGCCGCGGTCCGCGCGGTCGCGAGCGGGCAGTCGACGTTCGCACCGGAGGTCGGCGCGCGCATCGTCCACTCGCTCACGGCGGCGGCACCCGCCGAGCCGCAGCCCGTGGACGCGCTCCTGGCCCGCTTCCCGACGCTCACCCGCCGAGAGGCCGAAGTGCTCGCGCTCGTCGCCGACGGCCTCAGCAACGCAGAGATCGCCCGCACCCTCTACGTCGGCGTCTCCACAGTGAAGACGCACATCAACGCGCTCTTCGCCAAGCTCGCCGTCCGCGACCGCGCCCAGGCGATCGCGCTCGTGCGCTCCTGACCCAGACAATGCATGCATCACTTTCGGGTTGATGTGCATCACCGACTCGGCGAGACTGGACATATGAGCGCCCTCGCCACTCCCTCGACGCCCCGACGGCGCCTGTCCGTCCCGCTGACCGATCGCGACGAAGAGGAGCTGAGGGTCGTCCGGCGCTCGCCGGTCCGCCTCTCCGCACTGATCGACGTCGACGCACGCGCCAGCGACGCACAACTCGTCCACGCCGTCTTCGAAGCCGGCCTGGAGCATCTGCGTGAAGCCGAGGAGGCTGCCGAGTACGTCGCTCTGGCCGCCGACGACGAGTGGGCGGACGAAGAGCGCCGCCGTCGCGAAGGGCGCGCGCGGGCCGGACGGCGCGGCGGGTCCTCGAGCCGGTGAGCGAGTACCGGCGCGGCGAGGTCTACCTCGCCAGAATGCCCGGGTTCGATGAGGCGAAGCCCTACCTCGTCGTCAGCAACAACCGGCGCAACGCGGGTCTGGAGAGTGTTCTCGTGGTCCGGATCACCACGACGCTGAAGCGGAACCTGCCCAGCATCGTCGCGGTGCCCGACGGCGAATGCGTCGTCGGCCGTGTGCTGTGCGACGACGTGCAGCCGATGTACCCGGAGGACGTGCAGCGCCGCCTCGGCGGCTTGAGTCCGCGGACCATGCGCTCAGTGGAGGACGGCCTGCTCGCGGCCTTCGACATCCGTCGCTGACCCGCTCCTGACCCCCCGGTAGCGCAACCGCCTCCGCCGGGGAAGGATGGCAGCGTGACCGACCCGACGCCTCCCGACCTCGTTC
>NZ_JBODSA010000004.1:0-317227 GCF_050632865.1 Leifsonia poae
AGCCCGCACGCTTCATGACCCAGCCCACGATGAGGCCGATGATCGCGAGTCCCGCCGCCGCCCACACGATGATCGGGGCGTCGAAGAAGAACGCGATCGCGCCGATGGTGAAGGCGACCAGCATGATGATCACGGCCGTCCACGCCGCCGGCGAGTGACCGTGGCCTGGTTCGACTGACTCGCTGCTCATGGGACTCCTGCACGTCGGGTGCACGCCGCCGGGCGCGCACGGGGGATGGAACGCACCCAGTCTAGTGGTTCAGCGCGTGGGGTCGTCGCCCCGCGTCAGCTCGTCCCAGCTGTCGATGGCGGTGTCGCGGTCGAGCGTCTGGGGCCCCCCGGGCGTGTCGTCTGCGGCGTCCGCGGCAGACTCATCGTCCTCCGCGGCCTCCGAAACGACCTCCTCGGCCGGGCGGCCGTCCTCCCCCGCGAACCGGGTCTGGTACTTGCGCGACGGCCCGGGCCACAGGCGGGAGAACACGATCACGGCCGCGCTCGCGAGCACGATCACGACACCCGCGACGATGGCGAGCCACGGCCAGAACTGCGTCTCGACGGAGTGCACGAGGTGGCGGACGGAGGCGTCGCCGGCCACGCCTGTCGCGGACGTGATGGCCGAGGCGGACGCGCCCACCGCATCCGACACCGCGGTGATCGCCGACAGGAGGACGGAGACCCCGAGCAGGATGCCGAGCAGCGCGAGCACGATCCGGAACACCGGACCTGCGATCGCCAGCGCAGCGGTCAGCGCCAGACCCGCGAGCGCGAGGGCGGTGAGCGCAGGGGCGGCCACTGATCCGGCCACGCTGATCGTGGCGGAGTGGTTCGCGGTGTCGGTCAGGCGGATGCTGAACCAGGTCTGCGTCGCGGCGAGCAGGGCCAGGCCGCTCCCCACGACGAGGAGCAGCATCGTCGTGTACTTGACCCGACGCCCGGCTGCCACATCAGCGGGCATTGGGCACCCGCTTCATCGCGTTCGCCACCGCGACCGCACGCAGCGGTGCCGCGGCCTTGTTGACGGACTCCTGGAACTCGCTCTCGGGCACCGAGTCGGCGACCAGTCCCCCGCCGGCCTGCACGCGCGCGACGCCGCCAAGGATCGTCGCGGTGCGGATCGCGATGGCGAGGTCCGCGTCCCCTGCGAAGTCGAAGTAACCGATCACGCCGCCGTAGACGCCGCGCTGCGCGGGCTCCAGCTCGTCGATGATGCGCAGCGCCATCGGCTTCGGCGCGCCCGACAGCGTGCCGGCCGGGAAGGTCGCGCGGAACACGTCGATCGCGGTCGCGTCCGGACGTAGGTCGCCCTCCACCGAGGACACGATGTGCATGATGTGGCTGAACCGCTCGATGCGCATGAACTCCGTCACCTCGACGGTACCGGCCTCGCACACCTTGAGCAGGTCGTTGCGGGCGAGGTCGACGAGCATCAGGTGCTCGGCGCGCTCCTTGTCGTCGGCGAGGAGGGACGCTTCGAGGTCGAGGTCTTCCTCGGGGTCGCTCCGCGGGGACGGGAGCCGGCGATGGGATGCGTGAACGCGCGTCCCTCCTGCACCTTCACCAGCGCCTCGGGCGACGATCCGACGATCTGGTACGCCTCGCCGTCCGGCTTCTCGAGGGAGAGCAGGTACATGTACGGGCTGGGGTTCAGGGCGCGGAGCACGCGGTAGACGTCGAGCGCGGGAGCGGTGCACTCCAGCTCGAAGCGCTGCGAGATGACGACCTGGAAGATGTCGCCGTCGACGATGCGCTCCTTCGCCGTGACGACGGAAGCCAGGAAGTCCTCGCGTGGGGTGCGGGAGACGGGCTCGGCGGGCGTGAGGAGATCGACCTCCTCCAGCCACGCCTCCGACGGCTGCGACAGCTCGCGCTGCATGCGGTCGAGGCGGCCCTGCGCGTCCGCCCACAGGGTCTCGGTGTCGTCGGTGCCGTCGGCCAGGGCGTTGGCGATGAGCTTCACGTACCCGGATCTATGGTCGATCACGACGAGGTCGGCGACGAACGCGAGCGCCTGGCCCGGCACGTCGAGGTCGGCCGGCGGCGCGTCGGGCAGCCGCTCGATCTGGCGGATGGCCTCCCAGCCGATGAACCCGACCAGACCGCCGGTGAGGGGCGGCAGGCCCGGGATGCGCGGCGTCTGCCAGCGGGCGTGGAGCGCCGCAAGGGCCTCCAGCGGCCGGAGCGTCGCCGCCGTGCCGAGGGCGCGGTCGGCGGAGAGGCCGTAGTCGAGCCAGCGCACGTCGTCGCCCTGCTGCGTGAGCACGCCGAAGGAGGCGGCGCCCACGAACGAGAAGCGGGACCAGATCCCGCCCTGCTCGGCCGACTCCAGCAGGAAGGTCCCCGCGCGGCCGGCGGCGAGCTTCCGGTAGATGCCGACCGGCGTCTCCCCGTCGGCGAACAGCTCGCGGACCACAGGGACCACGCGATGCTCCGCCACGAGCGCGTCGAACGCCTCGCGCTCGGTCGTGGCGGCGGGCATCCGGATCACAGGTCGGCCGCCTCGATGTCGGGACTCGCGCCGACCTCGGGCTGCAGCACGTCCGCGTCGAAGCACGTCCGGGTCCCGGTGTGGCAGGCGGCGCCCACCTGGTCGACGGTCACGAGCAGGGTGTCGCCGTCACAGTCGAGCGCGACGCCCTTGACGTACTGGACGTGGCCGGACGTGTCGCCTTTCCGCCAGTACTCCTGGCGCGAGCGCGACCAGAACGTCACGCGTCCCTCGGTCATGGTGCGGCGGAACGCCTCGGCGTCCATCCACCCCATCATCAGCACCTCGCGGGTGTCGTACTGCTGGATGATCGCGGGCACGAGGCCGGTGTCGGTGAAGCGGATGCGCTCCAGCACCGCCTCCGGCTTCGTGGTGCTCGTGGTGTCGCTCATCGTCGGACCTCCATCCCGGCCGCGGCCAGTTCGTCCTTCACCTGATCGATGGTCAGTTCGCCCTGGTGGAACACGCTCGCGGCGAGCACCGCGTCGGCCCCCGCCTCGATCGCGGGCACGAAGTCGCCGAGCTTGCCGGCGCCGCCGGATGCGATCACCGGGACCGTGCTCAGCGCGCGCATCTCGCGGATGAGCTCCAGGTCGAACCCCTCCTTGGTGCCGTCGGCGTCGATGGAGTTGACCAGCAGCTCCCCTGCGCCCAGCTCGATCGCCCGGCGCGCCCACTCCAGCGCATCGAGGTCGGTCTCGGTGCGCCCGCCGTGCGTGGTGACGACGAACCCCGACGGCGTCGCCGCCGAGCGCTTCACGTCCAGCGACAGCACGAGCACCTGGGCGCCGAAGCGCGCGGCGATCTCGGCGATCAGCTCTGGTCGCGCGATGGCGGCCGAGTTGACGCCCACCTTGTCGGCGCCGTGGCCGAGCAGCTTCGCCACGTCCTCCGGGCTGCGCACGCCGCCGCCGACCGTGAGCGGGATGAAGACCTGCTCGGCCGTCGCGCGCACCACGTCATAGGTGGTGGCGCGCTCGTCGACCGTGGCGGTCACGTCGAGGAAGGTCAGCTCGTCGGCTCCCTGCTCGAAGTAGCGGGCGGCGAGCTCGACGGGATCGCCCTGGTCGCGCAGGTTCTGGAAGTTGACGCCCTTCACGACGCGGCCGGCGGCCACGTCCAGACAGGGGATGACGCGGACCGAGACGCCCATCAGATCCTCGCGGCGTGGATGGAGGTGACCAGGATGGCGCGCGCGCCGAGCTCGTACAGCGCGTCCATGATGTGGTTGGTCTGGTCGCGCTTGATCATCACGCGGACGGCCACCCAGTCGGGCTCGCCGAGGGGCGACACCGTCGGCGACTCGACGCCCGGCGTGAGGGCGACCGCAGCATCCAGGAGTGCCACCGGCAGGTTGTAGTCGATGAGCACGTACTGGCGGGCGACCATGACGCCCTGCAGCCGGCGGACCAGCGTGTCGACGCCCGCCGCCTCGGAGGGCGACGAGATGAGCACGGCCTCCGACTCCAGGATGACCGGGCCGAAGATCTCCAGACCCTGCTTGCGCAGCGTCGAGCCGGTCTCGACCACGTCGGCGACCGCGTCCGCGACGCCGAGCCGCACGGCCGACTCCACGGCGCCGTCGAGCTTGATGAGGGACGTGCTGACGCCGTTCTCGCCGAGGAAGGCGCCGACCAGGCCCGGGTAGCTCGTCGCGACGCGCTTGCCCTCCAGGTCGGCCAGCTCGGTGAAGACCCCGCGGGGCCGGCGAAGCGGAAGGTGGAGGCGGCGAAGTCCAGCGCCTCGATCTCGGCGGCCGGTGAGCCGGAGTCGAGCAGCAGGTCACGGCCGGTGATGCCGACGTCGAGCGCCCCGGAGCCGACGTAGGTCGCGATGTCGCGCGGCCGCAGGTAGAAGAACTCGACGCCGTTACGGGCGTCGGTGACGATGAGCTCCTTGGGGTCGCGGCGGCCGATGTACCCGGCCTCGTGCAGCATCTGCGCCGCGGTCTCGGAGAGGGATCCCTTGTTGGGGACGGCGATCTTCAGCATGTTCGGTCTTTCGTGTCGACGATTCGTGGATGGGGGCGAGCCATCACAGATGTCGGTACACGTCGGCCGGGGTCAGGCCCTTCGCGAGAAGCAGGACCTGCAGGTGGTAGAGCAGCTGGGAGGCCTCTTCGGCGAGCGCGTCGTCGGACTCGTACTCGGCGGCCATCCACACCTCGGCGGCCTCCTCGACGATCTTCTTGCCGATGGCGTGCACGCCGGCGTCCAGCTCGCGGACCGTGCCGGAACCCTCCGGGCGGGTGCGCGCCTTGTCGCTCAGCTCGGCGAAGAGGTCGTCGAAGGTTTTCACCGTTCTAGCGTAGCGGGCGCGTCAGTGCGCGTGCGCCGAGGCGGCGTCCCGGAGCGCTTGGATGCGGTCGGCGGGCTCACCGCGGAACACGCTGGAGCCCGCGACGAACGTGTCGGCGCCCGCGGTGGCCGCGGTGACGATCGTCTCCTCGGTGACCCCGCCGTCGACCTGCAGCCACACGTCGAGGCCGCGCGCCTCGACCGCCTCGCGGAGGGCGACCAGCTTCGGCATCATCTCGGGCATGAACGACTGGCCGCCGAATCCCGGCTCGACCGTCATCACGAGCACCTGGTCGAACTCCTCCAGCAGGTCGAGATACGGCTCGACGGCGGTGCCCGGCTTCAGCGCGATGCCGGCCCGCGAGCCGATCGCGCGCAGGCGGCGCGCCAGCGAGATGGGGTCGTGGGCGGCCTCGGCGTGGAAGGTCACCGAGTAGGCGCCCAGCTCGGCGTAGCCGAGGCCCCAGTGGTCGGGGTCGTCGATCATCAGGTGCACGTCGAGCGGGATGGGGCTGACGTCCTGGATGCGGCCCACCATCTGCGGGCCGAAGGTCAGGTTGGGCACGAAGTGGTTGTCCATCACATCCACGTGCACCAGGTCGGCGGTGTCGATCCGCTGCAGCTCGGACTGCATATTGACGAAGTCGGCGGCCAGGATGCTCGGGTTGATGCGCACGTGTCCCATGCGTTCCAGCCTAGGCCGGGGCGTCGGCGGTCTTGCGCAGCAGGGCGATGAACATGGCGTCGGTGAGGTGGCGGTGGGGCCACAGCTGCACCGTGTCCCCGTCGCCGGCGAGGTCCATCCGCTCGACGGTGAACGCCTGCATGAGCTCGGCGGTCGGCTCCAGCTGCAGGACGCCCGCGTGCCGGTCGAGCGCATCCTGGACGATCCCTCGCGTCTCGGCGAGGTGGGGGAGCAGGTGACGTAGGCGAGCAGCCCGCCCGGCTTCAGCGCGGCGACGGCGGAGTCGAGCAGGGCGGCCTGCAGCACGGTCAGCTCCGCGACGTCACGCGGAGTCTTGCGCCAGCGCGCCTCCGGGCGGCGGCGGAGCGCGCCGAGTCCGGTGCACGGCGCGTCGAGCAGGATGCGGTCGAACGCCTCGGGATTCTCCTGCCCGACGACCACGCCGTCCTTCTCCCACACCGGGACCTCGAGCGGGACCGGCGCGAGCGCGCGGCGGACCAGCTCGGCGCGGGCGGGCACCAGTTCGTTGGCGACCAGGGACGCTCCCCCGGCCAGCGCCTCCGCCGCGAGCAGCGCCGCCTTGCCGCCGGGACCGGCGCACAGGTCGAGCCAGCGTTCGCCCGCCACGACGGGCTGCGCGCGCGTCAGTGCGAGGGCGGCCAGCTGGGAGCCCTCATCCTGCACGCGGATGCGGCCGTCCGCCTCCTCCACCAGGTGCTGCGGGTCTCCCCGCCGGTGGTGAACCCCGGAGGCGAGAAGCGGTCCGGGCGCGCGCCCTCCGGCTCCTCGGCCAGACCGGGCAGGGCGATGAGGTTGACGCGCGGGGCCGTGTTGTCGGCCTCCAGCAGCGCCTCCAGCTCGTCGCCGCGCCCCTCCGCGTCGAGCGACCGGCGGAACGCGCGGATCACCCAGACCGGATGCGAGTACAGGGCGGCGAGCCGGTCGTCCTCGTTCTTGGCGCGGCCGGAGACCTGCTGCTTCCACTCGTCCGGGGTGTGGCGGCCGATCTCGCGCAGGACGCCGTTGACGAAGCCGGTGCCCGAGCGGCTGCCGACGGTGCGGGCCAGGCCGACCGACTCGTTCACCGCCGCGTGCGCGGCGACCCGGGTGGACAGCAGCTGGTGCGCGCCGAGGCGCAGCACGTCGAGCAGCGGCGGGTCGATCTTGTCCACCGGACGTCCCGCGGCGATCTGGATGACGCGGTCGTAGTAGCCCTGCATCCGGAGCGTGCCATAGGTCAGTTCGGTCGCGAGGGCCGCGTCGGCGGGCGAGAGCGCGGCGCGGGAGATGCGGGTCGGGAGGAGCAGGTTGGCGTAGGCGTCGGACTCGCGCACCGCCTGGAGGACGTCGAAGGCGACCCGGCGGGCAGGCTGGACGTGCGTCTGCTGCGGGCGGTTGCCGCGACCGCGGGCGTCGGGGCGCGGGGTCACGAGAGCACCACGCCTTCGTCGCCCTGTGCCGCGCCGCGCATCCAGTCGGCCGCCGCCATCGCGCGCTTGCCCGCGGGCTGGACGGTGACCAGCTCGAGCGGGTCGGTGCCGGTGCCGACCAGGATGCGGCGGTCGCGTGTCTCCACGACCCCCGGGTCGAGTGGAGGCTCACCGTCGGTGCGGCGGGCGGCGAGGACCTTGAAGCGCTCGCCGCCGAGGAGCGCGAACGCGCCGGGCTCGGGAGTGACGCCGCGCAGGCGGGCGTAGACGCGGTGGGCCGGCTCGGTGAGGTCGAGGCGGGCGTCGTCGAGGGTCAGCTTGGGGGCCGGGCGGGGCTCGCCCTGCTGCGGGACGGCACGGGCGGTCCCGGCGGCGAGCGCGTCGGCGGTGTCGGCGAGCAGCGCGGCGCCGTCGACGGCCAGGGCGTCCAGCAGCTCGCCGGCGGTCTCATCCGGGCCGATGGGACGGCGCAGCTCGGCGTACACGTCGCCCGCGTCGAGCTCGGGGACGAGGCGGAACACCGCCGCCCCGGTCTCCGTATCGCCCGCGATCACCGCGTGCTGGACCGGGGCCGCGCCGCGCCAGCGCGGGAGCAGCGAGAAATGGAGGTTGACCCATCCCAGGCGCGGCAGCGAGAGCAGCGGCTCGCGCACGAGGCCGCCGTAGGCGACGACGACGCCGAGGTCGGGCGCCAGGTCGCGGATGCGGTCGGTGACCTCCTCCCGCAGCCGGTTCGCCTTGATCACCGGCAGCCCCATTCGCTCGGCCGCCTCGGCGACCGGCGACGGCGTGAGCACGCGCTTGCGGCCGAGGGGCGCGTCCTCGCGGGTGACGACGGCGACCACCTCGTGGCGCGCGGCGACGGCCTCGAGCGACGGGATGGCGACGGCCGGGGTGCCTGCGAAGACGATGCGCATGAAGGTTCTTTCGGTTCGGGACGGCCACCCAGCCTACTCCGCGCCGCGCCATCCCTCTGCGTGACGCAACACGCCGTCCCCCGTGCCTGCATTGCGGCGACCACACAGGCACGACCATCCACGGGACGCAACGCGCCGTTATGCGCGGGCGGTAGCGGCGCGTTGCGTCCCACGGATGCACCTGGTCGGCCCGACACGCCGTTATGGGCCGGGGCGTAACGGCGTGTTGGGACCAGTAGGTGGGGCGGCAACCGACCATCCATGGGGCGCAACGCGCCGTTATTCGTCCCGGCTGACGGCGTGTTGCGTCCCATGGATGCACCTAATGGGCCCGACACGCCGTTATGGGGTGGGGCGTAACGGCGTGTTGGGACCAGTAGGTAAGGCTGCAGCCGACCATCCATGGGACGCAACGCGCCGTCATGCGCGGGCGAATGACGGCGTGTTGCGTCCCATCGATGCACCTAATCGGCCCGACACGCCGTTATGGGGCCGGGCGTAACGGCGTGTTGGGACGAGTAGGTGGAGGGCTACAGGATCTCGGGATCGTCGAAGCGGACGCGGAGCGTCGGCGCGGGGCGGTAGCCGGGGCGGCCGGCGGGGGCGCGGCGGCGGCGGGTCGCGTTCTTGACGACGGCGGCGCGTACCGCGGCCGCGACGTCGGTGCCGTGCGCGTACTCGAACCGCAGCACCGCGCGCACCTGGTCCGGGCCGGCGCGCCGTGCCGACGCGCCGTCCGGCTCCACCGGCGCCGGGCCGAGCACGTCGATGAGGAGGGACGCGTCCACCGCCTCCAGCACCTCCGTCACGGTCGCCTCGGCACCGGTCACTGACGCCAGGCGGACGGCGGGCGGAAAGCGCAGCTCGCGGCGGTCCACCAGCTCGGCGTGCGCGAACTCGACCAGGCGGCCGGTCGCGAAGTCGCGGGCGAGCGGTCCGGACACCCCGACAAGCACGGTCGGCGCGCCCGGCGCCGCGAGGCCGGCCGCGCTCTGCCACCAGCGGAGGCAGTCCTCGGCGACGTGGAGGGATTCGCGGGCCAGCATCCGCTCGCCGTCCAGCAGCAGAACGGCCTGGTATCCGCCCTCGGCGATCGGCTCGGCGCCGCGGGTCGCGACGACGAGCGCCGGGGCCGAGCCGATGCGCTGGACGGGGTGGTCGCCGTCGGCGAGGATGACGCGCGTCCCGGGGAACGCGCGCCCCAGCTCCTCTGCGGTGCGCCCGGAGCCGACGGTCACCATCCGGAACCGCCGGTGCTCGCAGTGCTCGCACTGCCAGTCGGTGGCGAGGCGACCGCACACCGTGCACGACGGCGGTGCACCAGCCCGGGTCTGGTGGAGCGGCCCCTTGCAGTGCATGCAGCGCGCCGCCTGCCCGCAGTTCGCGCAGGCGATCACGGGCGCGTAGCCGGGGCGTGCGACCTGCACGAGCACCGGGCCGCGGGGTCGCCCGCTCGAACCGTCCAGCGCCTCGCGGGCAGTGCGCCACGCGGTCGAGGGGATGCGCGCCGCTCGCGCCATCGGCTCCGGCGCCTGCTGGTTGGCGGTGAGCACGATCTTCGGGGTGATCGCACGCTCGGGGCCGACGTCGCGCAGCCAGCCGAGCTCGAGCAGCCGCTGCGCCTCGACGCTCCGGATGTTGCCGCTCAGGATGAGCGCACAGCCCTCCAGCTCCTGGCGCACCAGGGCCGCATCCCGCGTGTTGACGTACGGGCTCAGGGGCTCGGCGTGCAGCGGGTCGCTGTCCTCCCAGACCACCAGCAGCCCGAGCCGCGACGCGGGCGCGTAGACCACCGATCGGTTGCCGATGACGATGCGCGGCCCGGACAGCGCCTCCAGGAATCCGCGGTACCGGTCGGCGTTCGCCTGGCCGGCGTCGGCGCGCACCACGGCCTCGGGAGGCGCGACGGCGGCGAGGGCGGCGGCGAGCTGTTCCAGGTCGCGGTGATCGGGGACGGCGATGATCGCGGTGCGGCCGCCGCGCCAGCAGTCCGCGGCCAACGCGGCCAGGGTGACGGCCCACTCCCCGACCCATGTCCCGTCGGGAAGCGGCACGAGCCGCGGGATGGCGCGCAGAGCGATCCGCTCGTCGCGCGCCACCGCATCCTCCAGCACCCGCTCCCCGTATCCGCGCACGGGGACGACCGGCCCTATCGCTCCCGTCGGTGGTGACATCCCGTCGCCATCGGAGGCGGAGGGAGACATGGGGTCACCACTCGACGCAGCGCGGGAGGCGAGCCAGGCCTTTTCGACCCGGACCATCCGGCCCGGGACCGCGAGGCGCAGGATGTCGCTGGCCGTGCCGGCGCTGCGGTCGGCGAGGCGACGCGCCAGCCTCCAGACCTGCGGCGTCAGGACGCGCGCGGGCGAGACGACCGCCTCGATCGGGCTCAGCGTCCCCTCGAACGCGTCGTCCGGCGCACCGACCTCGACGAGGTACCCGTCGGCCACCCGCCCGGCCGAGCGCAGCGGCACGCGGACGCGCACCCCGGGCACCGCGGCGTCGGCAAGCTCCTCCGGGATGGCGTAGTCGAAGAGATGGTCGAGCTGCGGGAGCGGGGAGTCGATGACGACCCGGGCGACCCGTGCGGCCGCCGCCACCCTCAGAGTCCTGCGGCCGAGCGCAGGTCGTCGACGCGGTCCAGCCGCTCCCAGGTGAACTCGGGGAGCTCGCGGCCGAAGTGACCGTAGGTCGCGGTCTGCGCGTAGATCGGGCGCAGCAGGTCGAGGTCGCGGATGATCGCGGCCGGACGCAGGTCGAAGACGTCCTGGATGGCGCGGATGATGCGCTCCTCCGGCACCTTCGCGGTGCCGAACGTCTCGACGTAGAGGCCGACCGGCGCCGCCTTGCCGATCGCGTACGCGATCTGCACCTCGAGGCGGTCGGCGAAGCCCGCGGCGACGGCGTTCTTGGCGACCCAGCGCATGGCGTACGCGGCCGAGCGGTCGACCTTCGACGGGTCCTTGCCCGAGAACGCGCCCCCGCCGTGACGGGACGCGCCGCCGTAGGTGTCGACGATGATCTTGCGGCCGGTGAGCCCGGCGTCGCCCTTCGGACCGCCGATCTCGAAGCGGCCGGTCGGGTTGATCAGCGTCCGGATGTGCGACGTCTCGAGCCCGGCGCCGTGGAGCACCGGGTTGATGACCTCCTCGACGATCTCGGCCTGCAGCTGCTCGTTGGAGACGTGCGGCGCGTGCTGCGTGGACAGCACGACCGTCTGCACCGACTTCGGCACAGCGCCCTCGTAGCCGATGGTGACCTGCGTCTTGCCGTCGGGACGGAGGTAGTCGAGCGTGCCGTCCTTGCGCACCGAGGCCAGGCGCTCGGCGAGGCGGTGCGCCAGCCAGATCGGCAGCGGCATGTACTGCGGGGTCTCGGTGGTGGCGTACCCGAACATGATGCCCTGGTCGCCCGCGCCCTGGCGGTCGAGGTCGTCGTGGCTCTGCTCGGCGCGGGTCTCGAGCGCGTTGTCGACGCCCTGCGCGATGTCGGGCGACTGCGCGCCGATCGAGATGGACACGCCGCACTGGGTGCCGTCGAAGCTCACGTCGGAGGAGTCGTACCCGATCTCGACCAGCTTGTTGCGCACGAGCGCGGGGATCTCGACGTAGCCGCGCGTCGTCACCTCGCCCGCGACGTGCACGAGGCCGGTGGTGACCAGCGTCTCGACCGCGGCCCGGCTGTGCGGGTCGACCGTGAGCAGCGCATCCAGGATGCTGTCGGAGATCTGGTCGCAGATCTTGTCCGGGTGACCTTCGGTGACGGACTCGGACGTGAAGAGACGCAGATCTGCCATGGGTTCTCCCTGGGTGGTGAGTGTGACCGACTCTGTCAGGCGATGACGTCGAGGATACGGTCGGCCACCGACAGCTTGCTGCCCGAGGCCTCCATCACTATATCGCCGCCCCTTCGGAGCACCACGACCTCGTTGCTCTCCGTTGCGAAGCCCTGCGACCAGCCCACCTGGTTGAGCACCAGGAAGTCGCTGCCCTTGTGCTCGAGCTTGGTGCGGCCCAGCTCGATGAGCGCCTGCGGGTCCGGCTCGGTCTCTGCCGCGAAGCCGACGACGACCTGCCCCTCGCGACGGTTCGCGGCGAGCCCGGCGAGGATGTCGGGGTTGGCGATCAGCTCGAGCGTCAGGGTGTCGCCCTGGTCGGCCTTCTTGATCTTGGACTCGCGGGTCTCGGCCGGCCGGTAGTCGGCGACGGCGGCGGTCATCACGACGATGTCGGCGGCGCGCGCGGCCTCGGTCACGGCCTCCTGCAGCTCCAGCGCCGTCTGCACCTCGATCAGCTCGACGCCTTCGGGCGGCTCGACCTCGAGGTGAGCGGCGATGAGGACGACCTCGGCGCCCCGCGCCTGCGCGGCGGCGGCGATCGCGACGCCCTGGCGCCCGCTGGACCGGTTGCCGAGGAACCGCACGGGGTCGAGCGGTTCGCGCGTCCCTCCGGCGGTCACGACCACGCGTTTGCCGGCGAGGTCCACACCGCCGCGCGGGAGGCGGGCGGCCTCGTTGGCCCGGCGGCGCTCGGACAGCACGACCACGTCGTTGACCGTGGATGCGGCCGGAAGCGCGATGGGGGCGGGCGCCTCGACCGCGCGCGGGGTGGCGCCGGCGGCGCGCAAGGCCGCGCGGACGATGACCTCGGGCTCCTCCATGCGGCCGGGGCCGGAGTCGTTGCCGGTGAGCTGCCCGCTCGCCGGGCCGACGATCGTCACGCCACGGCCGCGCAGGGTCGCGATGTTGGCGACGGTCGCCGGGTTGCGCCACATCTCGGTGTGCATCGCCGGCGCGATCACCAGCGGAGCGGTGGACGCGAGGACCGTGTTGCCGAGGAGGTCGTCGGCGATGCCGGCGGCGAGCTTCGCGATGGTGTTTGCCGTCGCCGGCGCGATCACGATGAGGTCTGCGGACTGCCCGATCGCCACATGCCGCACCTCGGCGACGCCCTCGTAGAGGTCGGTCGCGACCGGATTGCGGCTGATCGCCTCCAGCGTCGGCCGCCCCACGAACCGCAGCGCCGCCTCGGTGGCGACCACGTGCACCGAGTGACCTTCGAGGACCAGCGCGCGGATGACTCCGACGGCTTTATATGCGGCGATGCCGCCGGTCACTCCGACGACGACGGTCAATCGTGGGCTCAACGGCGGCACCTCTCCTCGGCCGGGGGCTCCCCGGCTGCGACGGTCTGCGGCTGTACTGCTGCTGGGTCTCGCGTTACTCCGCGGAGATGGGCTTGATGACGAGCTTGTCCTCGTTGATCTCGTGCAGCGCCACCGACAGCGGCTTGTCGTCGACCGAGGAGTCGACCAGCGGGCCGACGTTGTCGAACAGGCTGCCCTCGTGCAGGTCGGCGTAGTAGTCGTTGATCTGGCGGGCCCGCTTGGAGGCGAAGATCACGAGCGCGTACTTCGACTCGACGCGCGACAGGAGGTCGTCGATGGGCGGGTCGATGATGCCGTTGTTGCTGGTTGCCATTGCGGGCTGCTCCTTGTTCTGGGCGACCGGGCGCGGTGACCCGATCGACGGCCGCGTCACGCGGCCGGGGACGGTGGGCGCGCCTGCGAGGGCGCGGGAAGAGGGCTCACGGACGCGACGGCGCCGCGCGGACCTTCATCAAGTCTACGACCTCGCGGGCCGCGGTCGCGACGTCGTGGTTGACGACCTTGTAGTCGAACTCGTCCTGGGCGGCCAGCTCGACCTTCGCGGTCTCCAGCCGTCGCTGCTGTTCGGCGGCGTCCTCGGTGCCGCGGCCGATGAGGCGGCGGACCAGCTCCTCCCACGTCGGCGGGAGCAGGAAGATCAGCCGCGCCTCCGGCATCGACGCCCGCACCTGGCGTGCGCCCTGCAGGTCGATCTCGAGGAGGACGCTGCGGCCGGCGGCCAGCGCCTTCTCGATGGGCGCCCGCGGCGTCCCGTAGCGGTAGGCGTTGTGCACGGTCGCGTGCTCCAGGAGCTCGCCCTCGACGATCATCCGGTCGAACTCGGCGTCGTCGACGAAGTAGTAGTTGACGCCGTCCACCTCGCCGGGACGCGGCTTGCGGGTGGTCGCGGAGACCGAGAGCAGCACATCCGGGTAGTTCTCGCGGATGTAGGTCGAGACCGTGCCCTTGCCGACCGCGGTCGGGCCCGCGAGCACGACGAGGCGGTTGCGCTGGCGCAGGCTCCGGTTCTCACGTTCGATCAGGAACTCGCGGAGGCGCAGCCGCTGGTGCCGGCCGAGGCCGCCGAGCCGCTTGGCGGGCGAGATCTGGAGGCGGTCCAGCGCATCCTGCATCTTGGTCTGCCCGATCGCGGGCACGCTGAGCAGGAATTCGGTCACCCGCAGACGGCCCTCGACGCCCTCCGGGTCCGCGGTGGCGTGATCGAGGACGGTCAGCGGCGAGACCTCACGGGACGCGATGGTCGCCTTCACGGCGGCGCGTGCGCGGCGTGCGGCCACGGCGGCCTGCGAGGCGGCCTGCCGGTCGACCTCGGGCGGAGCGGGACGGGCGGCGCGGTCGGAGGATGCTGCGGCGTCAGACATGCGCGGCCCGCACCTCCTCGGCGCGGCGGTCGATCGCCTCCGCCAGGCCCTGCGGGCCCGCGTTCAGCAGCCCGCGGGACTCGCTCACGATCACGCCGCTCGCGAGCGACCCGAACAGCCGGGGCGCGTCCTCGACCTTCGCGCCCTGGTGGCCGAAGCCCGGGGCCAGCACGGGCAGGGCGGGTGTCCGCTCCCCCGCGGTGTGGACGTCGATCCCGTAGTCGGCGAGCTCGACGGTCGCGCCGAGCACCAGCCCGACGGTGCCGAACGGGCGCCGGCCCGGCTGCTCCTGGTTGAACGAATGCACGTCTTCGATGATCGCACGAGCAACAGACCGCCCGGTCCACGGGCCGCTCTGCACGATCGCCTGCTGCACGGCCGCGGCCTCCGGATTGGAGGTGGCTGCCAGCACGAACAGGCCCTTGCCCGCGCGCTCCCCCAGCGCCATCGTGTCGGCCAGCGACCCGACGCCCATGTACGCGGCGACGGTGAGCGCATCGGCCTCCAAGGGCGAACCCGGAGTCAGCCAGGCCTCGGCGTACGCCGTGACGCTCGTGCCGATGTCGCCGCGCTTGGCGTCGGCGATCACCAGCAGCCCGGCCTCGCGCGCGGCGGCCAGCACCTCCTCCAGGGCGGCGTACCCGGCCGCGCCGAACCGCTCGAAGAACGCGACCTGCGGCTTGACGATCCCCGCGCGTCCGGCGGCGGCCTCCACGACCGTCAGCCCGAACGACCGCAACCCATCGGCGCTCGCCGGCAGCCCCCACGCCTCCAGAAGGTGGGCGTGGGGGTCGATGCCGACGCAGAGCCGGCCGCGCTCGGCGAAGACCTGCGCGAGCCGGTCGCCGAACGTCATACGCGTGCGGCCCTCTCCACGGCGTACTCCTGCAGCGACTTCACATCGAAGCCCTCGCGGATCGCGTCCAGCGACGCGACCGCGGCGCTCAACTCGGCGATGGTCGTGAACAGCGGCTTGTCCGCCGCCACGGCCGCGGCGCGGATCTCGTACCCGTCGGCGCGCGCCGAGCGCCCGCTCGGGGTGTTGATCACCACATCCACCTCGGACCGGTTGATGATGTCGACGATCGAGTCTCCGCCGGACTCCAGCGCGTCGCTGTGCTTGCGCACGATACGCGCCTCGATGCCGTTGCGGTTCAGCACCTCGGCGGTGCCCTCGGTGGCGACGATCCCGAACCCGAGCTGCGCCAGGCGCAGGACCGGCAGGACGACGGCGCGCTTGTCGCGGTCGGACACCGAGACGAAGACCGTCCCGGTCAGCGGCATCCCGCCGTAGGCCGCGGACTGGCTCTTCGCGAACGCGGTCGGGAAGTCCTTGTCGATGCCCATGACCTCGCCGGTCGAGCGCATCTCCGGGCCGAGCACCGAGTCGACGACCGTCCCCTCCTTGGTCCGGAACCGCTTGAACGGCAGCACGGCCTCCTTGACGGCGACGGGCGAGTCCATCGGGATGAGCGAGCCGTCCTCGGCGGGCAGCAGGCCCTCGGCGATCAAACCGTCGATCGTCTCGCCGACCATGAGGCGCGACGCGGCCTTCGCCAGGGGGATGCCGAGCGCCTTGGACACGAACGGCACGGTCCGGGACGCGCGCGGGTTCGCCTCCAGCACGTAGAGCACGCCGGCGCCGATCGCGAACTGGACGTTCAGCAGGCCGCGGACGCCGATCCCCTCGGCGATCTTCAGCGTCGCTTCGCGCACGCGGTCGATCTCGCGGCGGCCGAGCGTGATCGGCGGGAGGGTGCACGACGAGTCGCCGGAGTGCACACCGGCCTCCTCGATGTGCTCCATCACGCCGCCGATGTACAGCCGCTCACCGTCGTAGAGCGCGTCCACGTCGATCTCGATCGCGTCGTCGAGGAAGCGGTCGACCAGCAGCGGATGCGACGGCCCGACGATCCCCTGGCCCGCGACCCGCTCGAAGTAGTCGGCGAGCGAGGCGTTGTCGTACACGATCTCCATGCCGCGGCCGCCGAGCACGAAGCTCGGGCGGACCAGCACCGGGTAGCCGATCTGCTCGGCCGCGTGCGCCGCCGACGGGTAGTCGACCGCGGTGCTGTTGCGCGGGGCGACCAGGCCGGCGTTCTCGAGGATCCCGGCGAACAGGCCGCGCTCCTCCGCCAGATCGATCGCCTCGGGCGTGGTGCCCAGGATCGGGACGCCGGCGGCCTCCAGGCCCTTCGCGAGCCCGAGCGCGGTCTGGCCGCCGAGCTGCACGACGACGCCGACGAGCTCGCCGGTCTGCGACTCCGCGTGGATGACCTCCAGCACGTCTTCCAGCGTCAGCGGCTCGAAGTAGAGCCGGTCGCTGGTGTCGTAGTCGGTGGAGACCGTCTCCGGGTTGCAGTTGATCATGATCGTCTCGAACCCGGCGTCGTGGAGCGCGAACGACGCGTGCACGCACGAGTAGTCGAACTCGACGCCCTGGCCGATGCGGTTCGGGCCGGAGCCCAGGATGACGACCTTGCGCTTGTCGCTCGGCTCCACCTCGGTCTCCAGGTCGTAGCTGGAGTAGTGGTACGGCGTGAGCGCAGGGAACTCGCCTGCGCAGGTGTCGACCGTCTTGTAGACCGGGCGGACGCCGAGGATGTGACGCACCTCGCGCACGTCCGCCTCGCCGAACCCGCGCAGCTCGCCGATCTGGGCGTCGGAGAAGCCGTGGTCCTTGGCGTAGCGCAGGGTCTCGGTGTCGAGCGTCGGCGCGTCCCGGATCAGGTCGGCGACCTCGTTGATCAGGACGATCTGGTCGATGAACCACGGGTCGATCTTCGAGGCCTCGAAGACCTGCTCCGGCGTCGCGCCCAGGCGGAGGGCCTGCTGCACGTCGACGATGCGGCCGTCGGTCGGCGTCGCGATGGAGGCGAGGAGTTCGTCCACCGTGCGCGTCTGCTCGCCCCAGTGGAACGACGACCCGCGCTTCTCCAGCGACCGCAGAGCCTTCTGCAGGGCGCTGGTGAAGGAGCGGCCGATCGCCATGGCCTCGCCGACCGACTTCATGGTGGTGGTCAGCGTGGGGTCGGCGGCCGGGAACTTCTCGAATGCGAACCGCGGCACCTTGACGACGATGTAGTCGAGCGTGGGCTCGAAGCTCGCCGGCGTCACCTTGGTGATGTCGTTCGGGATCTCGTCCAGGCGGTAGCCGATGGCCAGCTTCGCCGCGATCTTCGCGATCGGGAAGCCGGTCGCCTTGGACGCGAGAGCGGACGACCGCGACACGCGCGGGTTCATCTCGATGACGATGATGCGGCCGTTCTCGGGGTTCACCGCGAACTGGATGTTGCAGCCGCCGGTGTCGACGCCGACGGCACGGATGATGTCGATGCCGATGTCGCGCAGCTTCTGGTACTCGCGGTCGGTCAGCGTCAGCGCCGGGGCGACGGTGATCGAGTCGCCGGTGTGCACGCCGACCGGGTCGACGTTCTCGATGGAGCAGACGACGACCGTGTTGTCGGCGGTGTCGCGCATGAGCTCGAGCTCGTACTCCTTCCAGCCGAGGATCGACTCCTCGAGAAGCACCTCGCTGGTCGGGCTCTGGTGGATGCCGTCGCCGGCGATCCGGCGCAGCTCCTCCGGCGTGTACGCGAAGCCCGAGCCGAGGCCGCCCATGGTGAACGACGGGCGGACGACGAGCGGGTAGCCGAGGTCTTCCGCGAACTCGAGCGCTTCCTCGACCGTGTGGGCGATGTGCGAGCGCGCGACCTCGGCGCCGGCCTCGACGACCAACTCCTTGAAGATCTGGCGGTCCTCACCCTTCTGGATGGCCTCGAACTTCGCGCCGATGAGTTCGACGCCGTACTTCTCGAGGATGCCGTGCTCGTGCAGCTGCATGGCCGCGTTGAGCGCGGTCTGGCCGCCCAGGGTCGGCAGGATGGCGTCCGGCTTCTCCTTGGCGATGATCGTCTCGATGACCTGCCAGGTGATCGGCTCGACGTAGGTGGCGTCGGCGAAGTCGGGGTCGGTCATGATCGTCGCCGGGTTGGAGTTGACCAGGATGACGCGCACGCCTTCGGCCTTGAGCACGCGGCACGCCTGGGTGCCGGAGTAGTCGAACTCCACCGCCTGGCCGATGACGATCGGGCCGGAGCCGATGACGAGGACGGAGTTGATGTCGTCGCGCTTGGGCATCAGTTGTTCTCCTGGTCGTTGGTCGCCGACTCGCTGTGCTGGGCCCTGATCATGTCCAGGAAGCGGTCGAAGAGGTAGTTGGCGTCGTGCGGGCCGGCCGCCGCCTCCGGGTGGTACTGCACGCTGAAGGCGTTCAGGTCGAGGCAGTTCAGCCCCTCGACGACCTGGTCGTTGAGCGAGAAGTGGCTGACCTCGACGCGGCCGAAGCCGGCGGGCGAGTCGAAGGCGGCGTCGATGGGAGCCTTCACCGCGAAGCCGTGGTTCTGCGCCGTGATCTCGACCCGGCCGGTGCGCTTGTCGAGCACCGGCTGGTTGATCCCGCGGTGGCCGAACGGCAGCTTGTAGGTGTCGAGCCCGAGCGCGCGGCCCAGCAGCTGGTTGCCGAAGCAGATGCCGAAGTACGGCAGGCCGGCACGCAGCGTCTCCTGCAGCAGAGCGACGTGCTTGTCGGACGCCTGAGGGTCGCCGGGGCCGTTCGAGAAGAACAGCGCCGAGACGCCGAGCCCGAGCACATCCTGTGCCGACACCTGCTGCGGGAGCACGTGCACGTCGAGGCCGCGGGCGGCGAGGTTGTCGAGGGTCGACTTCTTGACGCCCAGGTCGAGCACGGCGACCGAGCCGACCTTCTCGCCGATGGCCGGTACCGTGTACGGCTCGACGGTCGAGACCTCGGCCGACAGGTTGCGGCCGCGCATCTTCTCGCCGGCGAGCACCAGCTCCAGCTGCTCGCTCTCGCTCAGGTCGAAGTCGTCGCCCGAGAAGATGCCGGAGCGCATCGCCCCGGCCGAGCGGATGTGACGGGTGACCGCGCGGGTGTCGATGCCGCTGATCCCCACCACGCCCTGCGCGACGAGGTCGTCGTCGAGGCTGCGCTGGGCACGGAAGTTCGAGACGACGCGGCTGGGTTCGCGGACGACGTAGCCGGCGACCCAGATCTGTCGCGACTCCATGTCCTCGTCGTTGGTGCCGGTGTTGCCGATGTGCGGCGCCGTCTGCAGGACGATCTGCCCGGCGTACGACGGGTCGGTCAGGGTCTCCTGGTAGCCAGTCATGCCGGTCGCGAAGACGGCCTCGCCGAGCGTGCGTCCGCGGGCGCCGTAGGCCCGGCCGACGTAACGTGTTCCGTCTTCGAGGACGAGCACCGCGGGGTCTGTTGCGAGCACGTCACACCTCCTTGTCGTTCGGGCGGGGCGCGCCCGCCGCGTCCGGAGCATCCGCTCCGGGGACGATTTCATGGATGGCCGCGGTCAACTGCGCGCGGCCGGCCGGGTCGACGACCCGGAAGTAGCTGTCGGCGGCCGTGCCGCCGCTGGTGGTCCACCCGAGGCGGAGCAGGCCGTCGCGCTCGACCGCACGGTCGATGGCGACGCTCGCCGCGCCGACGCCCGTGACGACGGCGGCCGGGATGAACACCGGCGTCTCGCCGGTCACCGCGATCGCGACGCCCTCCGGCCGTACCGTCACGACGGCCTTGCCGCGGAACGCGAGCCCCGGGAGCGCCAGGCGTTCGAGGTGCTGGCCGGCCTTCGTGGTGGCGACGTACAGGGCGTCAGCCTCGGCGGTCGGCGCGCTCAGCGTCCCGGGCGTGGTGTAGCCGGCGCCCGCGCCGCTGTCGCGCCGCACACGGCGCCGCCAGCCGACGACCGCGAGGACGAGCACGATGACGACGACCGCGAGGATGCCGAGGGTGGGGAGCAGCTTATCCACGCGCGCCCACCTCCTCCGCGTCGCGCACGGCGCCGTCGAGCACGGTCGGACGGCCGTGGTGGAAGGTCGCGACGGCCCGTCCCGGGAGGGTGAGGCCGAGGTACGGCGAGTTGACGCCCTTGCCCGCGAGGTCTCCGGTCGAGAAGGTCCGGGACACGGTCGGGTCGTACAGGAACAGGTTCGCCGCGGCTCCCTGTTCGAGCGGGCCGCCGTGGCCGTCGAGTCGCCCGATCCGGGCCGGAGTCACGGAGAGCACGCGGGCGACGTCTGTCCAGCCGAGCATCCCGTTGTCGACCACACTCGCCTGGACCACCGACAGCGCGGACTCCAGGCCGACCATGCCGAACGCGGCGGCATCCCACTCGCAGTCCTTCGACTCGACGGGATGCGGAGCGTGGTCGGTGGCGACGATGTCGATCGTTCCGTCGGCGAGGCCGGCGCGCAGCGCCTCCACATCCTCGCGGCGGCGGAGCGGCGGGTTGACCTTGTAGCGCGCGTCGTAGCCGGAGGCCAGCTCCTCGGTCAGCGCCAGGTGGTGCGGCGTGACCTCGGCCGTGACGTCGATGCCGCGGGCCTTGGCCCAGCGGATCACGTCGACGCTGCCCGCGGTGGAGACGTGGCAGACGTGCAGGCGGGAGCCGACGTGCTCGGCGAGCAGCACATCCCGGGCGATGATCGACTCCTCGGCGACCGCCGGCCAGCCGGCCAGTCCCAGCTCGCCGGACAGCTCGCCCTCGTTCATCTGGGCGCCCTCGGTGAGCCGCGGCTCCTGCGCGTGCTGGGCGATCACTCCGTCGAATGCCTTCACGTACTCCAGCGCCCGGCGCATCAGCAGCGGGTCGGAGACGCACTTGCCGTCGTCCGAGAAGACACGGACACGGGCGCGGGACGCGGCCATCGCGCCGAGCTCGGCAAGCCGCTCCCCCGCGAGTCCGACGGTCACGGCGCCGATCGGGCGGACCGTGGCGTAGCCGGCGGCCTCCCCCAGGCTCAGCACCTGCTCCACGACACCCGCGGTGTCGGCGACCGGCGACGTGTTCGCCATGGCGAACACCGCCGTGAACCCGCCCGCCGCGGCGGCCCGCGTGCCGGTCAGCACGGTCTCGCTCTGCTCGTAGCCGGGCTCGCGCAGGTGCGTGTGCAGGTCGACCAGGCCCGGCAGCGCCAGGAGGCCGTCGGCGTCGATCCGGGTCGCGCCCACGGCGCTCAGCCCGCTGCCGACCTCGGCGATCCGGCCCTCGTCGACCAGCAGGTCGGCACGGGAGCCGTCGGCCAGCGTCGCGCCGACGATCAGGAACTTCTCCACACTCACCTCACACCACCTGCCCGCTACCGCTGCCGCTGCCGCTGCCGCTGAGCAGCAGGTACAGGGCCGCCATCCGTACGGAGACACCGTTGGCGACCTGCTCCCGGACCGTCGAGCGCGGGGAGTCCGCGGCCGCGGCCGAGATCTCCAGCCCGCGGTTCATCGGTCCCGGGTGCATCACAATGCTATCGGCCTTGAGACGGCCGAGCCGTTCCTCGTCCAGTCCCCAGGTGCGCGCGTATTCGCGGGAGTTGGGGAAGAACGCGTCGTTCATCCGCTCGGCCTGGATGCGCAGCATCATCACCACGTCCGCTCCGTCGGCGATCGCCTCGTCGAGGTCGTAGCGCACGCGGACGGGCCAGCCGTCGATGCCGACCGGGAGCAGCGTCGGCGGCGCGACCAGCGTCACGTGGGCTCCGAGGGTCTGCAGCAGCCACACGTTCGACCGCGCGACGCGGGAGTGCAGGATGTCGCCCACGATCGCGACGGACACTCCGGCGAGGTCCTTGCCGCGCGACGCGGAGCCGTGCAGCCGGCGGCGCATGGTGAATGCGTCCAGCAGCGCCTGCGTCGGGTGCTCGTGCGTGCCGTCGCCCGCGTTCAGGATGCCGGCGTCGATCCACCCGCTCGTCGCGAGCGTCTGCGGAGCGCCTGAGGAGCCGTGGCGGATGACCACCGCGTCCGCGCCCATCGCCTGCAGCGTCTGTGCGGTGTCCTTCAGGCTCTCGCCCTTGCTCACGCTGGAGCCTTTTGCGGAGAAGTTGATCACGTCGGCCGAGAGCCGCTTGGCCGCGGCCTCGAACGAGATGCGGGTGCGGGTCGAGTCCTCGAAGAACAGGTTGACGACCGTCTTGCCCCGCAGGGTCGGGAGCTTCTTGACCTCGCGCTCCTGCACGTCCGCCATGTCCTCGGCGACGTCGAGCAGCTGGATGGCGTCGTCGCGCGACAGGCCGCGGGTGGAGAGGAGGTGCCTCATGCGTCCACCCCCGCCGGCTCCTCGATGGTCACCGACTCCTCGCCGTCGGTCTCGTCGAGCCGCACGTAGATGCGCTCGGAGGCCGCCGACGGCAGGTTCTTGCCCACGAAGTCGGCGCGGATGGGCAGCTCACGGTGGCCGCGGTCGACCAGCACCGCGAGGCGCACCGCCCGCGGGCGGCCCAGGTCGCTGATCGCGTCGAGCGCGGCACGGATGGTCCGGCCCGAGAAGAGCACGTCGTCCACCAGCACCACGGTCTTGCCGTCGATCGGCCCGGGCAGCGAGGTCGGCTGCGGGGTGCGGGTGGGGTGGCGCGACAGGTCGTCGCGGTACATGGTCACGTCGAGCGCGCCCACGATGTCGGCAGGCGAATGGACCGCCGCCGGTTCGATGCGCTGGATGTTCTCGGCGATCCGCCGCGCGAGCACGACGCCGCGGGTCGGGATCCCGAGGATCACCAGTTCGTCCGTTCCCCGATTGGACTCCAGGATCTCGTGGGAGATCCGAGTCAACGCCCGGGCGATGTCAGCCTGTTGCAGCACGGTGCGCGCTGTCATGCCGACCTCCTTCCCCGCCTCACAGGACGGCTCTTAAAGGATGCCTACGACCACCACCCTACCAGCCGCCGCCGAGGGCGCCGGCAGCCGCGCGCGGGTCAGTGGTCGTTCAGGAACGTCGTGAACGCCTTCTTGTCGCTCACGCCGCCGGGATACTGCTCTCCGTTCACGAGGACGGTCGGGGTGCCCTTGATCACGTCCAGCACCTTCTTGCCGTCGACCACGATCGGGCCCTTCTGGGAGTCCTTCGTGTTCTGCTGCGCCCAGGCCTGGTACGGTCCGCTGTCGGCGAGGCAGGCGGAGATGTCGCC
Organism: Leifsonia poae; assembly: GCF_050632865.1. GTDB lineage: Bacteria > Actinomycetota > Actinomycetes > Actinomycetales > Microbacteriaceae > Leifsonia > Leifsonia poae_B. Next base: position 23,339 of record NZ_JBODSA010000004.1, read on the forward strand.
CGCGCCCGCGGCGCTCGCCCGCTTCGCCAGCTCCTTGTCCGTCAGCCCGTCGGAGTTCTCCTCCGGCTGGTCGGTGAACAGCGCCTGGTAGAACGGCAGGACCGCGTTCTCGTCCGTGACCGCGACGCACGTCAGCGCGGCGGCCGCGCGGGTCGAGTAGCCCGTGCCGTTGGAGAGCGCGTCGAGGAACGTCAGCGGATGCAGCCGCAGCGTGATGTCCCCGTTGTCGACCGCGTCCGCGAGCGTCGTGCCGTTGGCCTGCTCGAACGCGCCGCACACCGGGCACATCGCGTCGAACCAGATGTCGACCTTCTTGTCGCCGCTGCCCGCGACGATGAAGCCGCCGTCGAAGTCGACGGCGCCGTCGGTGCCCTTCGGGGGCGCGTCCGTCGCGACCGGGACATTCGACGCGCCGCCGAGCAGCGAGCATCCCGCCGCCGCCACCGCGACGCCGACGGCCAGCGCCACGGCCGCCGCGATCCGGCGCAGGCGGGCGCTCATCCGCGGTTCGCCGTGCCGTTGGCCTGGGCGATCTTGGCGAGGAGGCCGTTCACGAACCCGGCCGAGTCGTCCGTCGAGAGCACCGTCGCGGCCTCGACCGCCTCGGAGATCGCGACGCCGTCCGGCACCTCGTCGTTGTACAGGACCTCCCAGACGCCGATGCGCAGGATGGCGCGGTCGACGGCGGGCATGCGGGCGAGCGTCCACCCCTGGGCGTACGTCTCGATCTGCTCGTCGATCTCGTCCTGGTGCTCGATGACCCCGTCCAGGATCTCGCGGGCGTACAGCCACGACGCCTCGCGGGCGGGCTGGGACGCCGCGCGCTCGGCCTCGGTCGCGAGCGCCTGACGCAGCGGCGTCTGCCGCAGGTCGGCGCTGTAGAGGACGTCGAGGGCGCGCTTACGGGCCTTGGTGCGCGCGCTCATCTAGTCGTTGACGCGGCCGAGGTAGTCGCCCGTGCGGGTGTCGACCTTGACCTTCGTGCCGGTCTCGAGGAACAGCGGGACCTGGATCTGGTAGCCGGTCTCGACGGTCGCGGGCTTGGTGCCGCCGGTCGAGCGGTCGCCCTGGAGGCCCGGCTCGGTGTAGGTGATCTCGAGCACGACGGAGGCCGGGAGCTCGACGTAGAGCGGCGAGCCCTCGTGCAGCGCGACGGTCACGTTCTGGTTCTCGAGCATGAAGTTGGCGGCGTCGCCGACGACCGGGCCCGGGATGGTGATCTGGTCGTAGTCGGAGGTGTCCATGAAGACGAAGTCCGCGCCGTCCTGGTACAGGTACTGGTAGTCGCGGCGGTCGACGTTGGTGATGTCGATCTTGGCGCCGGCATTGTAGGTGCGGTCGACCGTCTTGCCCGTGGTGACGTTCTTGAGCTTGGTGCGGACGAACGCACCGCCCTTGCCCGGCTTGACGTGCTGGAACTCGATCACGGTCCAGAGCTGTCCGTCGATGCTGAGGACGACGCCGTTCTTGATGTCAGCGGTAGAAGCCAAGAGGATGTTCCGTTTCGTTGGGTGAGAGAAAGATGCGGGGAGCGCAGAAGGCCCCAGAAGATTCTAGACGTCAGCGCCGGTTTCGGCGAATGAACGCCAGCGCCAGCCGGTACGACTCGAAGCCGAAGCCCGCGATGACGCCGGTGGAGACGGCGGTCAGCACGCTGGTGTGCCGGAACTCCTCGCGGGCGTGCGGATTCGACAGGTGCACCTCGATCACGGTGCCGCCGGCCTTCGTGACGAGCGACACCGCGTCCCGCAGCGCATACGAGTAGTGCGTCCACGCGCCGGCGTTCAGGATGACCGGCGCGCCGGAATCCGCGGCCTCGTGCAGCCAGCCGAGCAGCTGCGCCTCGTCGTCCGTCTGGCGCAGGTCGATGGTGTCGTCGCCCGCGTCCTCCTGCAGCACGGCGCGGAGGTCGTCGAGCGTCCCGGAGCCGTACACGTCGGGCTCCCGGGTGCCGAGGCGACCGAGGTTGGGGCCGTTCAGGACCAGGATGTCGGCCACGTCACTCCTCCCCGTCCTTCAGCGGGCGCACGCGCACCGCCGACCAGGTCTCGTCGACCGCGATGTTGCTGACCCCGCGCCAGCCGTAGGCACGCGCCTCTCCCGCGACGACGTCCCGGTTCACGTCGGCGCGGCCGCCCTTCGGGTACACCACCCAGACCGCGCGGGCGCCGGCTGCCACGGGCAGCTGCTCGGCGTAGCGCGCCAGCAGCTCGTCGCGGGTGCGCACGACCGTCGCGACGACCGCGGCGTCGGCGACCTCCGCGACCGTCGCTCCCTCCGGCAGCGGGCCGAGCAGCGCGCGGTCGTCGCCGTCGGCGGTCACCAGCGCGACGCCGTCGCCCGGCTTCGCCTGGAACCGCTGCAGCACCGTCTTCTCGGTCACGAACCCACCTCCTGGTATGCGGCGAACAGCAGGCTCTGGTCCGGGCCGGCCAGCACCGTCGGGCGCGCCACATCGTCGAGCACGATGAATCGGAGCATACTGCCCCGCGCCTTCTTGTCGCGCTGCATGGTCGCGAGGAGCGTCTGCCAACGGCCCGCCGGGTAGGAGACCGGGAGGGTGAGGGATTCCAGGATGCGGCGGTGCCGCTCGACGACCTCATCGCTCAGCCTCCCGCTCAGCCGGGCGAGCTCGGCCGCGAACACCATGCCGACCGAGACGGCCGCGCCGTGGCGCCACTGGTACCGCTCGGCGTGCTCGATCGCGTGGCCCAGGGTGTGGCCGTAATTCAGGATCTCGCGCAGCCCCTGCTCGGTGAAGTCCTCCCCCACGACCCGCGCCTTGATGCCGATGGACAGCTCCACCAGCCGGCGGAACTCGGGGCTCTCCGGGTCGGTCGCCCGATCGACATCCGCTTCCAGGATGTCCAGAATCTCGGGCTCCGCGATGAAGCCGTACTTGACGACCTCGGCGAACCCGGCGAGCAGTTCGTTGCGCGGGAGCGACGACAGGGTGTCGAGGTCGCAGATCACCGCGGCGGGCGCATAGAACGCGCCGACGAGGTTCTTTCCCTCGGCGGTGTTGATGCCGGTCTTGCCGCCGACCGCCGCATCCACCATCCCGAGCAGCGTCGTCGGCACCTGGATGAGCTTCACGCCACGCAGCCAGGTCGCCGCGACGAAGCCTGCGAGATCGGTGACCGCGCCGCCGCCGAAGCCGATCACCGCGTCGGAGCGCGTGAAGTCGGCCTGCCCCATGATCTGCCAGAGGAACGACGCGACCTCGACGCGCTTGGCCGCCTCCGCATCCGGGATCTCTGCGAGCAGCACCTCGTAGCGGTCGACCAGCGACTCGCGCAGTTCGGCGGCCGCCGCGCCCAGCGTGGGCTGGTGCACGAGCAGGATCTTCCGAACGCTGGTGCCCAGGTAGGGCTCGAGGCCGAAACGGATACCACGGCCGACGACGACCGGGTACGGCTCCCGTCCGGTGACGATGATCTCGGTGGCGTCGGTCATGCGTGTCCTTCCGTGGCGCCGTCGCGGACCCAGGCGGCGATCTCCGCCGCGATGGTGTCGATCGGGCGGGTCGAGGTGTCGGCCGTGTAGTCGGCGAGCGACTGGTACAGCTCGCTGCGGGAGGCGACCAGGCGCTTCCACGAGTCGAGGTCGGTGATGAGCGGGCGCTTGCCGTTGGTGATCCGCGCGGCGATCGCCTCCGGCTGCACGGTCAGCAGCACGACGCGGGCCTCGGCGAGGTCGGCCTGCGTGGCCGGGTCGAGCACCGCTCCCCGCCCAGCGAGACGATGCCGGGGTGCCGCAGCGCGTCGGCGACGGCCGCGCGCTCCCGCTCGCGGAAGTAGGGCTCGCCGTGGGTCGCGAAGATCTCCGGGATGGGGCCGTGCAGCGCGACGACGACCGCGTCGGTGTCGACGAACGGCAGGTGCAGGAGCTTCGCGAGCCGCTTGCCGACGCGCGACTTGCCCGCCGCCGGCGGACCGATCAGCGCGATCGTGTCGGGCGACGTCACGGCGTCAGGCGTAGGGCGCGTGGACGCGCTCTGTGGTGAGGTTCTGCGGGATCGCGTCGAGGTAGCCGCGCAGGTTGCGCGCCGTCTCGGCCACGGAGTCGCCGCCGAACTTCTCGAGCACCGCGTTCGCGAGCACGAGCGCGACCATCGCCTCCGCCACCACGCCCGCGGCGGGCACGGCACAGACGTCCGAGCGCTGGTGGTGCGCCGGCGCGACTTCGCTGGTGGCCACATCCACGGTCCGGAGCGCGTGCGGGACGGTCGCGATCGGCTTCATCCCGGCGCGGACGCGGAGCACGCCGCCGGTGCTCATGCCGCCCTCGGTGCCGCCCGCCTTGTCGCTGGTGCGGACGATCGTGCCGTCCTCGGCCAGCAGCTCGTCGTGCGCCTCGGACCCACGGCGGGTGGTGGTGAGGAAGCCGTCGCCGATCTCCACGCCCTTGATCGCCTGGATGCCCATGAGCGCGGCCGCGAGCTGCGCGTCGAGCTTGCGGTCCCAGTGGACGTGCGACCCGAGCCCCGGCGGGAGACCGTAGGCCAGAACCTCGACGACGCCGCCGAGGGTGTCGCCGTCCTTGTGGGCGGCATCCACCTCGGCGACCATGCGCTCGGAGGTGGCGGGGTCGAAGCAGCGCAGCGGATCGGCGTCGAGCGTGTCGACGTCGGTCGGGCGCGGCAGCGGAGCGTCCTCGGGCACGCGGACCGGGCCGATCGAGAGCGTGTGGCTGACCAGGGTGATCCCGAGCTCATTGAGGAACGCCTTCGCGACGGCGCCCAGCGAGACGCGCGCGGCGGTCTCACGGGCGCTCGCGCGCTCCAGGACCGGACGTGCCTCGTCGAAGCCGTACTTCTGCATGCCGACGAGGTCGGCGTGGCCGGGACGCGGACGGGTCAACGCGGCGCCGCGGCCCGAGTTCAGGACCTCGGGGTCGACCGGCTCGGCGCTCATGACATCCACCCACTTGGGCCACTCGGTGTTGCCGATGCGGAGCGCGATGGGGCTGCCCATGCTGAAGCCATGGCGCACACCGCCGGAGATGTCCAGCGCGTCCTGCTCGAACTTCATGCGCGCGCCGCGGCCGTAACCGAGCTTGCGGCGCGCGAGGTCGGCGCGGATGGCGTCGAGCGACACCGGGACCCCGGCGGGCAGACCCTCCAGGACGGCGATGAGTTCGGGACCGTGGGATTCCCCGGCCGTGAGCCAACGAAGCATGCTTCGATTCTGGCATATCGGCCGGTGGAGCTCGGCCGCTCTCAGTCCGTCAGCAACTCACCCTGTTCGTCGATCCCGACCGCTTCGAGCATGGCGGCGAGCACGCCCGGCTCGTCTTCCAGGGGCTGCAGCGGGTCGCCGGAGACGAAGACGCGGACCTGCAACAGCGCCTGGTGCGCCAGCATGGCGAGGCCGGACACCGCGCGGCCGCCGACGGCCTCCCACTGACGGGCGAGCGGAGTCGGCCACGGCTCGTACGCCACATCGAACAGCATGGAGCGGCGCCGGGTGGAGTCGGTGTAGACAGCCTCCGTCGTCGTGCCGCCCGGCAGCGTGCTGATCACGAGGTCCGGGACGTCGAGCGATCGGTCCGCCTGGGAGAACGGACGAATGCGGACGCGCAGGCCGAGGTCGTTCGCCAGCGGCTCGATCCAGGCGCTGCGGGCCAGGTCGCGGACGTACACGTCGACGCGCTCCGCGCCCAGCTCGGCGGCGGCGACGAGGGCGGACGCCGCGGTCGCTCCCCCGCCCAGGATGTGGACGTACCGCGCCTCCTGGAGACCCGCGGCCTGCAGCGCGCGGACGATCCCGGCCACGTCGGTGTTGAAGCCGCGCAGGTCCTCGCCGTCGAGCAGGACCGTGTTGGCGCCGCCGGTCTGGTCGGCGATCCGGTCGGTCTCCGTGAGGAGCGGGAGCACGGCCTTCTTCAGCGGCATGGTCAGCGACAGGCCGCGCCACTCCGGGCCGAGTCCGTCGATGAACGCCTGGAGGCCGTCCTCGGTGACCTCGATGGCCTCGTACGACCAGTCGAGCCCGAGCGCGTCGTAGGCAGCGCGGTGCAGTTCGGGCGAGCGGGAGTGGCCGATCGGCGAACCCAGCACCGCGAGACGGCGGCTGGGAGCCTTGGATGTGCGGGGCGTCCCCTTCTTGGCCGCTTTTTCGGCGGCGGGCGCAGGCGCAGGTTCGGGCTCCGGCTCCGGCTCGACGTCGTCGCTGTCGTCCGGCTCCTCCCGCTCAGCCGCCTCCTCGGCCTCCGCGACCGCAGCCTCCTCGGCTTCCGCCTCGCGCTCGGCCTCCACGAGCTCGGCGATCAGCGCTTCGGCCGACGCCTCGGAGACGCCGTCCTCCACGCCCAGCTCGTCCTTCGTCGGTCGCTTGCGGGGTTCAGCCATAGTTGGGGTTGTCCTTCATCCACTGCTGCCACTTCTCCACCGCGGCCTCGTGCTCCGCCTGCGTCGTCGAGAAGATCGTCTCGCCGGTCTGCAGGTTCCAGGTCACGAAGTACATCCACGGGCCGTCCGCGGGCTTCTGCACCGCGTTGATCGCCAGGTCGCCCGGGTTCGAGATCGGGCCGACCGGGAGGCCGGGGTGCACGTAGGTGTTGTACGGGTTGCCGGCGTCGGCGCGCTCGGCGTCGGTGGTCTCGACGCGGTCCGTGTGGCCGGTGCCGTAGGCGACCGTCGCGTCGGACTGCAGGTCCCAGCCCTGCGCGATGCGGTTGAGGAAGACGCGGGCGACCTTGGGGTAGTCGTCCTTCAGCCCGGCCTCGCGCTGAACGATGGAGGCCAGCACGACCGTGTTCCAGCGGTTCGCCGGGGCGACGCCTGCCTCATCGAGCGACTGGAACATCCGGTCGACCATCGTCTTGATCGCCTGCTGGGCGGTCGTGCCCGGCGCGAACGTATAGGTCGCAGGGAACAGGAAGCCCTCGAGCGACTTAGCCTGCGGCGGCAGCCCGTAAGCGGCGGGGTTCGCGGCGGCGGCCTGGAGGTCGGCCAGCGGGATCTTCGTGGAGTCGGCGACCGTCTGCAGGATGTCCTTCTCGACCGTCCCCTCCGGGATGACGGCGGTGTTCTCGACACGGGAGGCGGGATCCTGCAGCGCCGCGAGGGCCGCGGCCGCGCTCATCTTCTTGGCGAGCTTGAAGACGCCCGGCTGGAACTCGGGCTCCGGCTTCTGCCGCAGCAGCAGCGTGTAGAAGGCCTCGTAGGTCTTCACCACGCCCGCCTTGGCGAGCTTGTTCGCGATCGCCGAGCCGTCGTCGCCGGACGCGATGGTGAACATGACCTCGCCCGACCCGTTGCCCTTGTAGTCGTTCTCGGGCGGGAAGAGGGCGTTCTGCACCTTGGCGATCTGAGGCTGGAAGATGGCGTAGGCGCCACCCGCCATGCCGCCGAGAACCGCGAGGATGACCACGGTGACGATGAGCCGCTTGACCCAGCGGCGCTTCTTCGGGGGCTCCTCGTGGGACAGGTAGTTCTGCTGCCGCCAGACGAGGGGGTGCTCGTCCTGGGCTGACGCGTCATCGGTGTCCAGCACGCCGAAGAGAGTACGCGCAGGATGGTCGTGGTGCGAGTGCGAGCGCTCGTCCACCCCGTGACGGGCGGCGGCGCCGACCGGCTGCGGCTCCTCGACCTGTGCGACCGGACCGGTGACCACGGCGTCGAAGTCGAGCCCGGCGAGGGCGGCGACGTCCGCCGGCGACTCCTGCGTCGGGGTCGGGGATGAGATGGGCGAGCCGTCGTTCAGGGACCAGCCTGCGGCGGACGGCGACCCGGCGGCCGACACCGGCTGCGAGGGCACGTGCGGTTCCCCCGGCTGCTGCAGCTCCCCCTGCTCCTGCGGCTCGCCGACCTGGCCGCGCTCCTCCGCCTCGCGGGCGGCGCGGGCCTCGCGGCGGGTCATATGCGGACGCTGTCCGTCACCGGGCGCCTCGCCGGGCTGCGGAACCGCCGGCGGGCGGTTCACGGCCGGGAACGAGGGCGGCTCCGGCCGCTCCTGGGGGTTCTGAGACAAGCTAGTGTCCAATGCTCGTTTCGACGGGATCGCCCGGCGGACGGCCGGTGGCCCGTTCCGCGTCGAGGGCGTGCTGCAAAATTATCGTGGCGGCGACCTGATCCACGACCGGACGCGCCTTCTTCGTGTTCCTGCCCGACGCCCGCAGCGCCTGGGACGCCGACACTGTGGTGAGCCGTTCGTCCACCAGTCGTACCGGAACACCCGCCTCAGCCGCCAGCGCTTCGGCGAAACCGATCGCGTCGCCGGTGGAGGCGGTGTGGGCGCCCGAAAGCGCCAACGGCAGTCCGACGATAATCTCGAAGGCTCCGAGTTCCCCGACGATCTCGGCGATCCGGCGCCGATCCACACCGTCTTCGGAGCGTGCGACCGTCTCGACCGGGGTCGCCAGCATCCCGTGGAGGTCGGACCGGCTGACGCCGATCCGGACCTTTCCCACGTCGATACCGACGCGCACCCCGCTGCGCATCGGGTGCTACCCGATCGCCGAGACGACCGCACTCAGCGCCGCCGGGATCGCGTCCGCGTCGGTGCCGCCGCCCTGGGCGAGGTCGGCTTTGCCGCCGCCACCGCCGCCGAGCACGCCGGCCGCGGTCTTCGCGAGGGCGCCGGCGTTGACGCCGGCGTCGCGCGCCGCCTGGTTGGTGCCGACGATCACGACCGGTTTGCCCCCGGCGCGCGCCGCGAGGGCGACCGCCGCCGCGTCGGATCCCAGACGCTCGCGGACCGTGGTGACCAGCAGCCGCAGGTCGTCGGCCGTGTTCAGGCTGCCCGCATCCTCGGCGACCACCGTCACGGCGCCGCGACGCGTCGCGGACTCGAGCAGCGAGGGCACCTTGTCGAGCACCGCGCGCGCCTCGAACGCCTGGATGCGCTTCTCGGCCGCCTTGAGGTTCGCCATGAGATCGGCGATCTTCTCGGGCAACTGCTCGCGCGGCGTCTTGAGCGAGCTGGACAGCTGGGACACGATGGTGCGCTCCACCGCGAGGTCCTTGAACGCCTCGAGGCCGACCAGCGACTCGACGCGTCGATTCGTCGAGCCGACAGACGACTCGCTGACCAGGTTGATCATCCCGATCTCGGAGCTCGTCGACACGTGCGTGCCGGCACACAGCTCGCGCGACCACGGGCCGCCGATGTCGACGACGCGCACGACGTCGCCGTACTTCTCGCCGAACAGCGCCATCGCGCCGAGCGCCTTGGCCTCGGCGAGCGGCAGCTCGCGGGTGGTGACCTCGAGGTTCTGGCGGATCGCGTTGTTCGAGATCTCCTCGATCTCGCTGCGCGTCTCAGCCGAGAGCGCCTGGTTCCACGAGAAGTCGAGACGCAGGTAGCCGGCCTTGTTGTACGAGCCGGACTGGTGCGCGTTCGAACCGAGCACCTGTCGGAGCGCCGCGTGGATGATGTGCGTGCCGGAGTGCGCCTGGCGCGCGCCGCGGCGGTAGTCCGCATCCACGATGCTCGTCGCGGGCGCGCCGACGCCGACCTCGCCGCTGCGCACGAGGACCTTGTGGCTGATCAGGCCCTTCACGGGCTTCTGCACGTCGAGCACGTCGAGCTCGTAGCCGGGACCGACGATCGTGCCGGCGTCCGCATCCTGACCGCCGGACTCGGCGTAGAGCGCGGTGGCGCCGAGGATGATCTCGGCCACCTGGCCCTCGCGGGCGCGATCGACCGAGTTGCCGTCGACGATCAGGCCGAGCACGCTCGACTCGGTCGTGAGCTCGGTGTACCCGGTGAACACGGTCTCGCCGAGCGACCGGAACGAGCTGTAGACCGACAAGTCGGCCAGCGCGGTCTTCTTCGCCTTCGCGTCGGCCTTCGCGCGGGCGCGCTGGTCGGCCATGAGCTTGTCGAACGCGGTGCGGTCGACGCTGAGGCCGGCCTCCTCCGCCATCTCGAGCGTCAGGTCGATCGGGAAGCCGTACGTGTCGTGCAGCAGGAAGGCGGTGTCGCCAGCCAGCTGCTTCCGGCCGTCCTTCTGCGTGTTCGTCACCGCGGTGTCCAGGATGCTGGTGCCGGCCGCGAGCGTACGGAGGAAGGTCTCCTCCTCGGCGTACGCCAGCTGCGAGATGCGGTCGAACTCGGTCGCGACCTCGGGGTACGCCGCCTTCATCGCGTCGCGCGACACCGGGAACAGCTCCGGGAAGGTGGCCGTCTCGACGCCGAGCAGCCGCATGGAGCGGATCGTGCGGCGCAGCAGGCGGCGGAGCACGTAGCCGCGGCCCTCGTTCGACGGGGTCACGCCGTCGGTCATGAGCATCAGCGCGCTGCGTACGTGGTCGGCGACGACGCGCAGGCGGACGTCGTCCTCGTGCGCCTCGTTGCCGTAGGGCTTGTTCGCCAGCTCGGCCGCGCGGTCGAGGACCGGCCGCACCTGGTCGATCTCGTACATGTTGTCGACGCCCTGCTTGATGAACGCGACGCGCTCCAGCCCCAGGCCGGTGTCGATGTTCTTCTTCGGCAGGTCGCCGAGGATCTCGAAGTCCTTCTTGCCGTCGCCCTCGCCGCGCAGGTACTGCATGAAGACGAGGTTCCAGATCTCGACGTAGCGGTCGTCGTCGGTGGCGGGGCCGCCGTCGATGCCGTACGCCGGTCCGCGGTCGAAGAAGATCTCCGAGCAGGGGCCGGCCGGGCCGGGCTGACCGGTCGACCAGTAGTTCGTGTCCTTGCCGAGGCCCTGGATGCGCTCCGGCGGCAGGGTGGAGACGCGCTCCCAGATCTCGCGTGCCTCGTCGTCGTCCTCGTAGACGGTGACCCAGAGGTCCTTCGGGTCGAAGCCGAGTCCGCCCTCGTCCTCCGACGTGGTCAGCAGCTCCCACGCGAACGTGATCGCCTGCTCCTTGAAGTAGTCGCCGAACGAGAAGTTGCCCGCCATCTGGAAGAAGGTGCCGTGACGCGGGGTCTTGCCGACCTCCTCGATGTCGAGCGTGCGGATGCACTTCTGGACGCTCGTGGCGCGCGGGAACGGCGCGGGCACGACGCCCGTGAGGTACGGCACGAAGGGCACCATCCCGGCCACCGTGAAGAGCAGCGACGGGTCGTCGCTGACCAGGGAGGCGGAGGGGACGACGGTGTGGCCGCGCTGCGCGAAGAAGTCGAGCCAGCGGCGGTGGATTTCAGCGGTCTGCATGGGTTCCGGTCGATCGAGGTGTGCGAAAAGGAGAAGGGGGCGTCAGTCGCCCTGGATGGCCGAGCGGATCTCGGCCTCGCGCTGGCGGTAGCCATCGGTCACGGCGTCGCCGAAGTCGCGCGCCTTCCGGTCGATGTTGCTGAAGAATTCACGACCCTTGGGGGTCTCGTTCACCTTGTGGGCGACGGCGAGGCCGATGCCCACGCCGATGAGCAGCCACAGGAAACTCTTCATGCTGATCCTCCCTCTGCGGATGGGGCCCGGCGCGGACGCCCGGCGCACCCGATCAAGTCTAGTGGGAGGAGCCGGAGCGTTATCGGGATGCGGACTTCTTCGAAGCGAACCCACCGGCGGCCTTGAAAGCGGCACGGGCGGCGGCGCTGAAACCGGCCAGTTTGATCAGCGGACCGCCGACGGTCGCCGCGAAGAGCGCGACGAGCGAGGACACGTTCCCGGTCACATCCGCGACGTTCTTGGTGATCACGTCGACGCGGGCGAGCTGCTTGTTGGTCTCCTGCAGCGTGGTCGCCGTCTCGTCGAGGATCGGCGTGATGCCGTCGCTCGCCTCTTTGATGGCATCGCGCGTCGAGTCGAGCACGCGCCCGAGCTTGATCAGCGGGATGGCGATGAAGCCGACGAGGACCGCGAACACGACGGCCGCGATCAACCCCGCGATGTCTCCTCCGGACATGTGCGCTCCTTCCATTCCGCCCCCGGCATACGGGACAAGCGTAGTCGTCCGAGGCCCCGTGGGGATACGGAAACGGGGCCGTGGCTCGAAAGCCACGACCCCGTCCGGGAGTGAGAACCGCCTTAGCGGGCCGCGTAGTACTCGACGACCAGCTGGACCTCACAGGTCACGGGGACCTCGGCACGCTTCGGGCGGCGCACCAGGCGCGCCTGCAGCTTGTCGATCTCGACCTCGAGGTAGCCCGGGGTCTTCGGGAGGACGTCGAGGTGACCGCCGGCGGCCGCGACCTGGAAGGGCTCGGTGCCCTCGGAGCGGGCCTTGACGTGGATGAGCTGACCCGGCTTCACGCGGAACGACGGGCGGTCGACGATGTTGCCGTCGACGAGGATGTGGCGGTGCACGACGAACTGGCGGGCCTGCGTGATGGTGCGGGCGAAGCCGGCGCGGAGCACGAGGGCGTCGAGACGCATCTCAAGGAGCTCGACCAGGTTCTCACCGGTAAGGCCCTGGGTGCGACGGGCCTCCTCGAAGGCGATGCGGAGCTGCTTCTCGCGGATGCCGTACTGGGCGCGCAGACGCTGCTTCTCGCGCAGACGCACCGCGTAGTCCGAGTCGGCCTTGCGCTTGGTGCGGCCGTGCTCACCCGGAGCGTAGGGGCGCTTCTCCATGTAGCGCGCGGCCTTCGGGGTGAGCGGGATGCCCAGGGCCCGCGACTCGCGGGTCTTGCTGCGGGAACGTGAAGACACGATTTCCTTTCGGTTTCTCTCTGAAGTAGTGGTTACGGGCGCGCACAGTCGCGCCTAGAGAGAGGGATTGTCGCCAGGGATGCCCGGCTACAGGGCTGTTCCCGTCGAATCGTGCACTCGGCAGCCGACCACGCACACGCTTCTAGGCGGATCAATAATAGCAGAGGCGGGTCATCGTCCGCGCACGATGCGGCGCAGCTTCGCGAGGCGCGCGGACACGTCCCGTTCGTTCCCGTGCTCGGTCGGCGTGTAGTACGTCGTCCCGTTCAGTTCGTCGGGCAGATACTGCTGCTGCAGCACCCCGAGCGCGTCGTCGTGCGGGTACTTGTAGCCCTTGCCGTGGCCGAGGCGCTTGGCGCCCGGGTAGTGCGCGTCGCGCAGATGCTTCGGGACGCGGCCGATGTTGCCGGCGCGAACGTCGGCGATCGCCGCGTCCAGAGCCATGTAGGCGGCGTTCGACTTCGGCGCTGTCGCCAGGTGCACGACGGCCTGCGCCAAGGGGATGCGACCCTCGGGCATCCCGATGTACTGGACGGCGTCGGCGGCTGCGATGGCGACGCCGAGCGCCGTCGGGTCGGCCATGCCGATGTCCTCCGACGCCAGCACGATGATGCGGCGGGCGATGAATCGCGGGTCCTCCCCGCCTCGATCATCCGCGCCAGGTAATGCAACGAGGCATCGACGTCGGAGCCGCGCACCGACTTGATGAATGCGCTGATCACGTCGTAGTGCTCGTCGCCGTTGCGGTCGTAGCGAAGCAGCGCGCGGTCGACGGCCTGCGCGACGAGCTCGGCCGTGATCACGGGCTTCTTCTTGGACGTCGCCGGCGTGGACGACGCGGCGGTGACGGACGCCGCCTCGAGCGCCGTGAGCGCGCGGCGCGCATCCCCCGACGCCAGCCGGATGAGGGCGGCCCGCGCCTCCGGGTCGAGCGTGTACTGCCCGCCGAGGCCGCGCTCGTCGGCGACCGCGCGGTCGATCACCACACCGAGGTCGTCGTCGCTCAGCGTCTCGAGCGTGAGCAGGAGGCTGCGCGAGAGCAGCGGCGAGATGACCGAGAACGACGGGTTCTCGGTGGTCGCCGCGACGAGGATGACCCAGCCGTTCTCGACGCCCGGGAGCAGAGCGTCCTGCTGGGCCTTGGTGAAGCGGTGGATCTCGTCGAGGAACAGCACGGTCGAGACGCCGTAGAGGTCGCGGGTGGAAAGCGCCTCGTCCATGACAAGGCGGACATCCTTGACGCCGGCCGTCACCGCCGAGAGTTCGACGAAACGGCGCCCGGACGAGTGCGCGATCGCCTGCGCCAGCGTCGTCTTGCCCGTGCCGGGAGGGCCCCACAGGATGACGGAGACGGAGCCCGACTGTCCCTCTTTGTCAGAGGCGAGCGCGACAAGCGGCGACCCGGGCTTGAGCAGATGGCGCTGACCGGCCACCTCGTCGAGCGACTTCGGGCGCATGCGGACAGCGAGCGGCGTCGCTCCCGTCCGGAGCCCAGGTTGCACATCGACCACCACATAAGCGTAGTCGCGAGCACCGACACTGCGGCCGTTCCCTGGGAACCGCCGGTTTGTCGTCCATAGGCGCGGTCGGTAGGGTTCTCCATGATCCAGCGGGCACGGCCTCGCGGACATCCCCCGTACGGACCGCCGGAGGACACACGTGGCACCGAAGCAGAACGACCGCGACGCGCGACTCGCCCGCGAGCGGCTGCGCGCCTATCAGGCGCGCCAGACCGTGCACGTGCACAAGGCCAAGCGCCGCCGCCGTGACAACTGGGTGGCCGGAATCGCGGCCATCGTGATCGTCGCCCTCGCGGTCGGGACGCAGCTCCTCTACTTCTCCGCCGGACCGGGCGCCGCGAAGTCGTCGTCGTCGGCACAGCCCTCCGCGTCGTCGAGCGCTGCGACGGTTCCGCCGAAGTCGCTCGCCGAGGACCGCACCTGGACCGGGACGATGACCATCAACGGCATCCCGCTGGGCGTCTCGCTCGACGGCGCCAAGGCCCCGCAGGCGGTCGCCTCCACCGTGTCCCTGGTGCAGAAGAAGTTCTACGACGGACTCACCTGCCACCGCCTGACGAACGGCGGCTTCTACGTGCTGCAGTGCGGCGACCCGCAGGGCAACGGACAGGGCGGCCCCGGCTACTCCTACGGCCCGGTGGAGAACGCGCCGGCAGACAACGTCTACAAGGCCGGCACCATCGCCATGGCGCGCCAGAGCAACAACGCCGAGAGCCAGGGCAGCCAGTTCTTCATCGTGTACGAGGACACGACCATCCCCTCGGACGACGCCGGCGGCTACACCGTGATCGGGCAGGTGACTTCGGGGCTCGACCAGCTCAAGACGCAGGTCGCCGACAAGGGCGTCGAAGGCGGCGGCAGCGACGGCAAGCCCGCCGTGCCCACCACCATCGACACCTTCACCCTGCAGTGATCGCGGCCGGTGCAATAGGCTAATTCCCAAACGTTCGGGCGGCATCCCGCCCGCATCGCGCAGCAGCAAGGTGAGGCTCTTGGCTACTTCTGAACAGCACCCCTGGGGTCGTGTCGACGAGACCGGGACCGTTTATGTCCGTGAGGGCGACGGCGAACGCGTCGTCGGCGAGTACCCGGACGGGACGGCGGAGGAGGCGCTTGCGTACTTCGAGCGCAAGTACACCGACCTCGCCGGCCAGGTCGGTCTGCTGGAGCAGCGCGCCCGCCGCGGCGCACCGGCGAGCGACATCGCCAAGTCGGTGGCCAACCTGCGGTCCTCGGTCGAGGGCGCGAACGCCGTCGGCGACCTGGCCTCCCTGCTGAAGCGTCTGGACGCGCTGGGCGGCACGGTGGAAGAGCTCACCGAGCAGCAGAGCGCCGAGGCGAAGGCCGCGCTCGAGGCCGCTGTCGCCGAGCGCACCGCGATCGTCGAGGAGGCGGAGGCGCTGGCCGCGCAAGACCCGGCTCGCACGCAGTGGAAGAACACCAGCACCGCTCTCGACGCGCTGTTCGCGCGGTGGCAGGCCCACCAGCACGACGGACCGCGCATCCCCAAGAACGAGGCGAACGAGCTGTGGAAGCGGTTCCGCGCCGCGCGCTCGACCATCGAGCACAACCGCAAGGCGTTCTTCGCCGAACTCGACACGCAGCACCGCGACGTGCGCAACCGCAAGAACGCGCTCATCGAGGAGGCCGAAAAGCTCATCCCGCTCGGCGCCGACGGGGTGCCGGAGTACCGCCGCCTTCTCGATCAGTGGAAGGCCGCCGGCCGCGCGGGCAAGAAGAACGACGACGCGCTGTGGGCGCGGTTCAAGGCCGCGGGCGACGCGATCTACTCGGCCAAGGCCGAGGTCGACGCGCGCGACAACGCCGAGTACGAGGTCAACCTGCAGCAGAAGCTCGCCCTCCTCGACGAGGCGGAGCCGCTGCTCAAGGCGACCGACCGCGAGGCGGCCCGTGCGGAGCTCCTGTCGATCCAGGAGCGCTGGGACGCCATCGGTCGCGTGCCGCGCGAGCAGGTGCGTCCCATCGAAGACCGCCTGCGCAAGATCGAGGCCGCCGTGCGCCGCCTCGACGAGGAGCACTGGGAGAAGAACAACCCGGAGAAGAAGGCGCGCTCCGAAGGGCTGGCGAGCCAGCTCAACGCCGCGATCGCGAAGCTGGAGCAGGAGTTGGCCGAGGCGGAGGCGTCCGGCGACAGCGCCAAGGTGAAGGCGGCTCAGGAGGCTCTGGACGCGCGCAAGATCTGGCTGGACGCGCTGGGCTGACGTCCGGCGGCACAGGCGGAGTCGTCCACAGGACGGTTTCCACACGAGTTCTCCACTGATCTGACGATCACCGGGCGCGCCGGACGCCGAGCGGCGAGGCTGGACGCATGTCCTCGATCACCTCTCCCCTGCTCGCCTCGTCTTTGCTCGATGCGGATGTGCTCCCCTTGGCGGAGCTGTTCGCGCTGTGCCTCGACGGTCAGCTGTTCCGCGTCGGTGACGCGTTCGCCGCGATCGGCACGCCCGACGGTCCGGAACTGCGCGCGGCCGCGTTCGCGCGCTCGGCCCCGGGCTGGACCGTGGCCGACCGCGGCTCGGCGGCGTGGATCCATGGCACGCGCGGGTCCTCCCCGCCGTTGCCACAGGTGTGCGTTCCGGGCGCGCGGCGCGGTCGCGTGTCTTCGGCGGTCGTCGACGCCTGCCACCGCACGCTGGCGGCCGACGAGACGGTCACCGTGGGGCCGGCGCTGGTCACGACTCCGCTGCGCACGGCGCTCGACCTCGTCTGCGAACCGGGGCGGTTCGGGATGCCGCAGGCACGGGAGGTGCGGCAACTGCTGGCGCTCTCGTCCGCGGGCGTGGATGAGTTCTCCGAACGGCTGGACGCTCGGCCGCGCAAAGGCGCAGACCTGGCGCGCGGGCGCCTGCCCGACATCGCGCGCCTGCCGGACGTCGCGCCGCTGACGTCGCCGGTCGCGGCGGTCGGCCCGCGCTGACGTCGCCTGTCGCCGCGGTCAGCCGGCGCTGACGCGGTACACGTCGTAGACGGCG
The DNA here is from genome assembly GCF_050632865.1 of Leifsonia poae. Taxonomy (GTDB): domain Bacteria; phylum Actinomycetota; class Actinomycetes; order Actinomycetales; family Microbacteriaceae; genus Leifsonia; species Leifsonia poae_B. Next base: position 40,398 of record NZ_JBODSA010000004.1, read on the forward strand.
TCGATGCGCCGCACGGCGTTCAGCACGCGGTCGAGGTGGGTGGTGTCGCCCATCTCGAACACGAAGCGGCTCAGGGCCAGTCGATCGTTCGACGTGGTCACCGTCGCGGAAAGGATGTTCACATGGTGCTCCGAGAGCACGCGGGTCACGTCACTGAGCAGTCCGGAGCGGTCCAGCGCCTCCACCTGGATCTGCACCAGGAAGACGCTCTTCGAGCTCGGCGCCCACTCCACGTCGATCATGCGGTCCGGCTCCTGCAGGAGCGACTGCACGTTGTGACATGTCGCCTGGTGCACGGACACGCCCTGGCCGCGGGTGATGAAGCCGACGATCGGGTCGCCCGGCACCGGCGTGCAGCACTTCGCGAGCTTGACCAGGATGTCGGGCGCACCGCGCACCAGCACACCCGAGTCGCTGTTGCGCAGCTGCCGGCGGCCCTTGACCGGGATCTCGAGCTCGCCGTCCGACTCGACGTCGGTCTGCAGCGACGCCAGGATCTTCTCGATCACAGACTGCGTCGAGATGTGCCCCTCGCCGATCGCCGCGTAGAGCGCCGAGACGTCCGGGTACTTGAGCGACGACGCGACCTCGACCAGCGCGTCCTGCGTCATCAGCTTCTGCAGCGGCAGGTTCTGCTTGCGCATCGCGCGCGCGATCGCATCCTTGCCCTGCTCGATCGCCTCGTCGCGACGCTCCTTGGTGAACCACTGGCGGATCTTGTTGCGCGCACGCGGGCTCTTGACGAAGTTCAACCAGTCCTGGCTGGGGCCGGAGTCCGGGTTCTTCGAGGTGAAGATCTCGACGACGTCGCCGGTGTTGAGGCTGCTCTCCAACGGAACGAGACGGCCGTTGACCTTCGCGCCCATCGTACGGTGACCGACCTCGGTGTGGACGGCGTACGCGAAGTCGACCGGCGTCGCGCCCGCGGGCAACCCGATGACCCGGCCCTTCGGCGTGAAGACGTAGACCTCCTTGGCGCCGATCTCGAACCGCAGCGAATCCAGGAACTCGCTCGGATCGGCCGTCTCGGCCTGCCAGTCGGAGATGTGGGCGAGCCAGGCGAGGTCGGTGTCGACCTTGCCCGGCCCTCCGGTGCTCTTGCCTGTGGTCTGCTCCTTGTACTTCCAGTGCGCCGCGACACCGAACTCCGCCCGCTGGTGCATCTCCTCGGTGCGGATCTGGATCTCGACCGGACGGCCCTGCGGACCGATGACGGTCGTATGCAGCGACTGGTACAGGTTGAACTTCGGGGTCGCGATGTAGTCCTTGAAGCGACCGGGCATCGGCGTCCACCGGGCGTGGATCTGGCCCAGCACCGCGTAGCAGTCGCGCACGGTGTTGACGAGCACGCGGATGCCGACCAGGTCGTAGATGTCGTCGAACTCGCGGCCGCGGACGACCATCTTCTGGTAGATCGAGTAGTACTGCTTCGGCCGGCCCACGACCTTGCCACGGATCTTGGCGGACTTCAGGTCGTCGTTGATCGCGTCGATGACCTGCTGCACCAGGCGCTCGCGCTCCGGCGTGCGCTGCTTCACCAGGCTCTCGATCTCGGCGTAGAGCTTCGGGTAGAGCACGGCGAACGAGAGGTCTTCGAGCTCCCACTTGATCGCCTGGATGCCGAGGCGGTGCGCAAGCGGGGCGTAGATCTCCAGGGTCTCGGTGGCCTTGCGCGTCGCGGACGCCGCAGGCACGAAGCCCCAGGTGCGGGCGTTGTGCAGGCGGTCGGCCAGCTTGATGATCAGCACCCGGATGTCTTTCGACATCGCGACGATCATCTTGCGGACGGTCTCGGCCTGAGCGCTGTCGCCGTACTTGACCTTGTCGAGCTTGGTGACGCCGTCGACGAGCATGGCGATCTCGTCGCCGAACTGGTCGCGCAGCTCGTCGAGCGTGTACTCGGTGTCCTCGACGGTGTCGTGCAGGAGCGCCGCGGCGATAGTCTTCGCGCCGATGCCGAGGTCGGCGATGATCTGGGCGACGGCGACCGGGTGCGTGATGTACGGCTCGCCCGAGCGACGCTTCTGGCCGCGGTGGGCACGCTCTGCGGTGGCGTACGCGCGCTCGATCAGCGACAGGTCGGCCTTCGGGTGGTGCATGCGCACCGTGCGGATCAGGGTGTCGACCGCGCCCGACGGCTGCGCCCGCGAGAAGATGCGGGGAACCAGACGGCGCAGGGAAGCGCTCTGCGATGTCGTCGTGTCAACCATGCGCGCCTCCTTCCGTCCATTATGGCCGCTGAAACTCACCGTTCTGTCACGGTGAACGTTCCGCAGGCTACGCGATCGCTCCTGGCGTACCGTCGTCGCGCTGGATCGGACCTCCGGACGCCTGCCACGCGCCCATTCCGCCCGCGACGTTGGCCGCCGGATAGTTGGCCTGGTTCAGCGCGTCCGTCACCATCCGCGAGCGGTGGCCGCTCCGGCAGACGACCAGGATCTGCTGGTCCTCGGGGAGCTCGTGCTGCCGCTCCCCCAGCTCGCCCAGCGGGATGTGGTGGGCGCCGGGCGCGTGGCCCGCCTCCCACTCGAACGGCTCGCGGACGTCGAGCAGCCAGGCGGAGCCCGCGTCGGCGAGCTCGCGCGCACGCGCGGCCGACACCTCGTCCTCGGGCAGGAACCCGGTGGGGGCGGAGGCGGCGGTCATGCGGGTGGGCTACTCCGCGGCCGTCGCGACGACGTCCCGCTTGACCGCGGCCTTGGGCCGGATCGAGAGGACCTTCTGGTCGTGCTTGCGGATCGCCGGCTCCTTCTCGCGGAACTGCGAGTACATCGGCGCCGCCAGGAAGATGGTGGAGTACGTGCCGACGATGATGCCGATGAGCAGCGCGAGCGAGATGTCGCGCAACGTCGCCGCACCGAGGGCGTAGGCGCCGATGAAGAGGATGGACGCGACCGGCAGCACCGCGACCACGGCGGTGTTGATCGAGCGCACCAGGGTCTGGTTGACCGCGAGGTTCACCGACTCGGCGAAGGTCCGACGGGTCAGCTCCAGCTCTTCCTTGGTGTTCTCACGCACCTTGTCGAACACCACGACGGTGTCGTAGAGCGAGTACCCGAGGATGGTCAGGAAGCCGATCATCGTCGCCGGCGAGATCTCGAAGCCGACGAGCGCGTACACGCCCGCGGTGATGATCAGGTCGTGGAACAGCGAGATGATCGCGGCGGCCGACATCTTCCAGGTGCGGAAGTACAGGGCCATGGCGATGAACGCCAGGAGCAGGAAGACGACGAGGCCCTGGATGGTCTGCTGCGTCACGTCCGCACCCCACGAGGGGCCGATGAAGGTCGCCGAGACCTCCGACGGGTCCACGTCGTAGGACTTCGCCAGCGCGTCCGACACCTCGCGGGTCTGCGACTCGGAGAGCTGGTCGGTCTGGACGCGGACGGCGTTGTTGCCCACCACGCTCACGTGCGTCACCGCATTGGGGACGACGCTCGCGACCGCGCTCTGCGCCTTCGAGGTGTCGGTGGTCGAGACGTCGCTCACCTGGAACTGCGAGCCGCCACGGAACTCGATCGAGAAGTTGAACCCGCCCTTGACCACGGGGATCAGGATCGAGATCACCACCATGACGGCGGCGATCGTGTACCAGATCTTCCGTCGGCCGACGAAGTCGATCGATCGGGCGCCGGTGTAGAGGTCGTTACCGAACTTGACGAGACGGCTGGCCATCAGGAGTCCTTCCCCTCGGAGCCACGATCGGAGGACGTCGACGCGCCGGCGAGCTCCGCCGCCTTGCGCTCGGCGATCGTCTGGCGGCGGGCCGCTTCCTTGCTGCTGCGAGCGGCCGTTCCGGCGCCCACGGTCGCCGCCGGCGTGCGGAACTTCGCCGCACCGCGGTACACGGCGCCCAGCGCCTCAGGATCGAGGCCCGAGAGCGGGTGCCCCGAGCTGAAGAAGCGCGTGCGCGCCAGCAGCTGCAGGGTCGGGTGGGTGAAGAGCAGCACCACGATGACGTCGATGATCGTCGTCAATCCCAGCGTGAACGCGAAACCGCGCACGTTGGCGGCCGTCAGCACGTAGAGCACGATGGCGGCGAGCAGGTTGGTGGCCTTCGACGCGTAGATCGTGCGCCGCGCGCGTCCCCAGCCTGCCTCGACGGCACCCTCGAGACCGCGCCCATCGCGCAACTCGTCTCGTATTCGCTCGAAGTAGACGATGAAGGAGTCGGCCGTGAAGCCGATCGCGACGATCAGACCCGCGACGCCGGCGAGCGACAGGCGGTAGTCGTAGTGCCACGACAGCAACGAGATCGTGAGCCAGGTCAGAACGCCGGCGACGACGAGCGAGAAGATCGTCACGAAGCCGAGTAGGCGGTACTGGAAGAACGTGTAGATGCCGACCAGGATGAGGCCGATCAGACCCGCGAGCAGACCGCTGAGGAGCTGCGAGGTTCCGAGGGTCGCCGAGATCGTGTCCTGGCTCTGCACCTTGAAGCTGAAGGGCAGCGCGCCGAACTTCAGCTGGTCGGCGAGCGCCTTCGCCGTCGTCTCGGTGAAGTTACCCGTGATCTGCGGCTTGCCGTCCGTGATCGCCGCCTGTGTCGTCGGCGCGGAGATGACCTTGCCGTCGAGCACGATCGCGAACTGGTTCTGCGAGCCCTGCAGCGCGACCAGGCGGGTGGTGACGTCCGAGAACGCCTTGGTGCCCGCGTCGTTGAAGACGATGTTGACGGCCCACTGGCCGGTGGTCACGCCCTGCGAGCTCTGTACGAGCCCGGCCGACGCGTCCTTGATGTCCTGGCCCTTCACCTCGACGGGTCCCAGCAGGTACTTGACCTGGTTCTGGTCGTCACAGGTGATGAGCGGCTGATCGGTCGGAGCCGAGCTGGAGGTCTTGCTCGCGTTCGCCTTGCAGTCGTACGCGTCGAACTCCGCCTGGAGCTTCGGCGTCACCCACGCGAGGTCGCTGCCGTTGGTCGGCTTGGTGGACGGCGTCGACTGGAGACCCGGGGCCGGCGTCGGAGCGGGCGTCGACTTGCCGTCGGCCCCGACGACCTCGTTGGTCGGGCCGCCGGCGACGAGCACCGGGCGGAAGTCGAGGCGGGCGGACGACTTCACGCGGTCGAGCGTCGCCTGGTCCGGCTTGCCCGGCAGCGAGACGACGATGTTGCGCGATCCCTCGGTCGAGATCTGCGCCTCGGACACGCCGGACGCGTCGATGCGCTGCCGGATGATCGAGACCGCCTGGTCGAGCTGCTGCTGCTGGACCGCCTGACCGTTCTCCACCTGCGGGGCGAGGATGATCTGCGTCCCGCCCTCGAGGTCGAGCGCGAGCTTGGGCAGCCACGTCGCATTGCTGAACAGGACGCCGGCCGTGAGGGTGCCGAGGAGCACCACCACGATGACGCCGAGCCACGTCAGCGAACGCCAGGCTTTCTTGACCGGGGTCGACTTTGCCACCTAGGTACTCAGCTTTCTACGAGTGCTCCGGCGCGGTCGGGCGCCGGAGCACAGGGAATGTGTCAGTCGTCGTTCTGCGAGCGCTTCTTGGACGCGTCGTCGAGGCGCTCACCGTACTCCGGAGTCGCGGCCTCGGTGCCGTCGGCCGGGATGGCGTGGTCCTCGTTGAGCTCGACGGCCGGCGCGGCGGCGTCGCCGGTCTCGGTCGCGTCGACGGCGTCCTTCGGCTCGACCACGCGGGCGAGCACCTGGCGGTGCACCTTGACGGTGTGGCCGGGGCTCGTCTCGATGACGGCCGAGTTGTCGTCCTCGTTCACCGACAGGAGGGTGCCGTACAGGCCGAAGTTCGTCATGACCTCGGCGCCGGGCACCATCTTGGAACGGGTCTCCTCCTGCTCCTTGCGGCGCTTCCGGCTGTTCCGGAACATGAAGAAGACGAGGGCCGCCAGGATGACGACCATCAGGATGGTCAACGGGTCAAAGGCCATGAGGCTTTGCCGAACCTTTCAATGGGGGGCAAGGGGTTGGCCGAACGGCCAGGTTGGATTATATGTCATCGATCAGCGTCGGAGGCTGGGAGGAGCCCTGCCCCCGGCTGGGGATCCCCAGGTGCCGCCACGCCGCCGGCGTCGCCACCCGCCCACGCGGGGTCCGGGACAGGAGACCGATGCGCACGAGGAACGGTTCGACCACCGATTCTATCGTCTCGGCCTCTTCGCCGACAGAGACCGCGAGGGTGCTCAGGCCGACCGGTCCGCCGTCGAAGCGCTCGAGGATCGCGTGCAGGACGGCCCGGTCGAGACGGTCGAGCCCGAGCGGGTCGACGTCGTACAGTTCGAGCGCCGCGCGTACCGCATCCACGTCACCCCGGCCGCCGTGCACGAGCGCGTAGTCGCGCACCCGCCGCAGCAGCCGGTTGGCGATGCGCGGGGTGCCGCGGCAGCGGCCGGCGATCTCGGCCAGCGCCTCGCGGTCGATGTCGAACTCCAGCATCGCGGCCGCGCGCGACAGCACCTGCGTCAGCTCGGCGTCGTCGTAGAACTCGAGGTGGGCGGTGAAGCCGAAGCGGTCACGCAGAGGGTTCGGCAACAGGCCGGAGCGGGTCGTGGCGCCGACCAGCGTGAACGGCGCAAGGTCGAGCGGGATGGACGTGGCGCCCGCTCCCTTGCCGACCATGATGTCGATGCGGAAGTCCTCCATCGCGAGGTACAGCATCTCCTCCGCCGAGCGCGCCATGCGATGGATCTCGTCGATGAACAGCACTTCTCCGGGCGTCAGCGACGACAGCAGCGCGGCGAGATCGCCCGCGTGCTGGATCGCCGGTCCGCTCGACAGGCGCAGCGGCCGGCCGCTCTCGTGGGCGACGATCATCGCGAGGGTCGTCTTGCCGAGCCCCGGAGGGCCCGCGAGCAGGATGTGATCGGCCGTGCGCTCCTGCATCCGGGCGGCCGTGAGCAGCAGCTGCAGCTGCCCGCGGACCTTCGCCTGGCCGACGAACTCGGCGAGGTTGCGCGGCCGGAGGGCGCCCTCGAAGGCGAGCTCGGACTCCGATTCGAGCTCGGGCGTGGTCAGGTCGTCGCTCATCGCGCCGCCTGCTGCGCCGGGCCGAGGCGGGCGAGCGTCAGCCGCAGCAGCGTCTGGACGCTGTCGCGCTCGGACTCGGCTGTGTCGGCGACCACCTCGGCGACGGCGTCGGAGGCGATGCGCTCCGGCCAGCCGAGCCCCACGAGCGCGACGAGCACGCTGTCGGCGACCGACGACGGGGCGCCGGCCCTCTTCGCGACCGGAGCCGGACGCCGTGCGGCCGCCAGCTTGCCGGTCAGCGACACGACGATGAGCTTCGCCGTCTTAGGACCGATTCCGGACACCTTGCGGAACGGCGCGTCGTCGTCCGCGGTGACCGCGGCGGCGATGTCGTCCGGCGACAGCACCGAGAGAACGCCGATCGCCGACTTCGGGCCGACGCCGGAGACGCCGTTGAGCAGTTCGAAGACCTCCAGCTGCTCCCGATCGGCGAAGCCGAACAGCTGCAGCGCATCTTCCCGCACGATGAGCGAGGTGTGGAGGAACGCCTCCTCACCGGTGCGCAGCGAGAGCACGTGGTCAGGCGTGCACTGCACGGAGAAGCCGACGCCGCCGACCTCGATGACGGCGGTGCCGCCGACAGCCGAGAGGACGGTGCCGCGGAGGGAGGAGATCACCGTGCAAGCCTACGGGGAGCCGCCGACGCTCGGCTGGAGCGCTCCGCGGCGCGCCACGCGGCCTGCGCGGGCGTGAGCGAACCGGCCGCTCCCCCGGCGTCCGGCGCGACCGGGCCGCCGCGCCAGGCGTGGCAGATCGCGATGGCGAGCGCGTCCGCCGCGTCCGCCGGCTTCGGCGCCTCGTCGAGTCCGAGGATGCGCGCGACCATCGTCTGCACCTGCTTCTTGTCGGCGGAGCCGTAGCCGGTGATCGCCGCCTTGACCTCGCTCGGCGTGTGCAGCCCGACCGGGAGACCGCGCTTGGCGGCGGAGTGCAGCGCGACGCCGCTCACCTGGGCCGTGCCCATGACGGTCCGCAGGTTGTGCTGTGCGAAGACGCGCTCGATCGCGACCACAGCGGGGCCGTGCTCGTCGAGCAGCGCCTCGATCCCGGTGCCCACGGCGAGCAGCCGCTCCTCGAGCGCCATGCCGGGCGGCGTCCGGATGACGGTGACGTCGACCAGGGTCGCGCGGCGGTCGGGGCGCACGTCCACGATCCCGACGCCGCAGCGCGTCAGACCCGGGTCGATACCGAGCACCCGGATCGTCACGGCCTCGGCCTACTCGTCGTCGTCGTCGAGCTGCGCCTGCACCTCGGGGCTGATGTCGAGGTTGGTGTAGACGTTCTGCACGTCGTCCGAGTCCTCCAGCGCGTCGATCAGGCGGAAGACCTTGCGGGCGACCTCGACGTCGGCCTCGACGTTGACCGTGGCGACGAACTCGGCGTCGGCGGAGTCGTAGTCGATGCCGGCCTCCTGCAGCGCGGTGCGCGCGGCGACCAGGTCGGACGCCTCGGTCAGCACCTCGAAGCTCTCGCCGCGGTCGGTGACCTCTTCCGCGCCCGCGTCGAGCACCGCGGTGAGGACGGTGTCCTCATCCACGCCGTCGGCGTGCGGCACCACGATGACGCCCTTGCGGTGGAAGTTGTACGCGACGCTGCCCGGGTCGGCCATGGTGCCGCCGTTGCGGGTCATCGCCGTGCGCACCTCGGCGGCCGCGCGGTTCTTGTTCTCGGTCAGGCACTCGATCAGGAGGGCGACGCCGCCCGGGCCGTAGCCCTCGTACATGATCGTCGTGTAGTCGATCGACTCACCGGTGAGGCCGGCCCCGCGCTTGATGGCGCGGTCGATGTTGTCGTTGGGGACCGAGGTCTTCTTGGCCTTCTGGACCGCGTCGACGAGCGTCGGGTTGCCGGACAGGTCGGCGCCGCCGGTCTTCGCCGCGACCTCGATGTTCTTGATGAGCTTGGCGAAGGACTTCGCGCGGCGGGCGTCGATCACCGCCTTCTTGTGCTTGGTCGTTGCCCACTTGGAATGCCCGGACACTGGTGCTCCCTCGTCGTACGTCTGAAGATCCTGACCATTGTAGGACGACTCGCCGCCGCCCTCCCCCACCGACGCTCGCTAGGCGGGAAGGTCGCCGGCGGTCAGTCCCGCCTCGGCGATGATGCGCTCGACCAACGCCTCGGCGCTCACGGCCGCGTCGACCGGCTGCTCGAGCGGCGACCCGTCAATCTCGAGGAGGGGATCACTCCCGCGCCACCACCGGCGCAGTTCGTCCTCGCCGAACGACCCCGCCTTGTCGCGGGTCGTATGCCGCTCGGCGGTCACCGCGAACGGCAGCTCGAAGCGATAGAACCAGGACTCGACGTCCCGGAGACCGCGGAGACCGCGCAGGACATCCCCATACCGTTCGGTGGACAGGATGCCTTCCAGCAGCACGGCCGGCGCAGCGGCGAGCGCGGCCCGCGTCAGCGCGTCGACCAGGCCGGCGCTCGCACCGTCATCGGTGAGTCGCCGCCCGAGCACGGTCCGGCCGAGCTGATCCTGCTGCACGAGCGCGATCCCGCTGCCGAGCCGGTCCCGCAGCATCCGCGCGACCGTCGACTTGCCCGACCCGGAGGGGCCGCGCAGGACGATCAGCTTCACGCGGCCAGCCTGGCGGCGTCGCGCACCTTGGACAGGAAGTACTCGTGGAAGCGCGTGTCCCCCGTGATCTCGGGGTGGAACGACGTCCCGATCAGGTTGCCCTGCTCCACGGCGACGACCCGGCCGTCGGCCACGCGGGCGAGGGCGGTCGCGGCCGGGCCGACCTCCTCCACGATGGGGGCGCGGATGAACACGGCGTGCATCGGCTCGTCGCCCACGGCGGGGATGTCGAGGTCGGTCTCGAACGAGTCCACCTGGGAGCCGAACGCGTTGCGCCGCACCGATACATCCAGACCGCCGAGGCTCTGCTGACCGGCGATGCCGTCGAGGATGCGGTCGGCCAGCATGATCAGGCCGGCGCACGTGCCGTAGACCGGCAGGCCGCCCGTGATCGCATCGCGCAGCGGCTCGGCCAGGCCGAAGGTGCGCGACAGCTTGTCCATCACGCTCGACTCGCCGCCCGGGATGACCAGGCCGCCGATCTCGTCGAGCTCGGTCGGCCGACGCACCGGGACCGCGTCGGCGCCCAGGCCGCGCAGGACCACGAGGTGTTCGCGGAAGTCGCCCTGCAGGGCGAGGACGCCGACCTTCTGTCCGTTACCAGCCACGCTCGGCCAGGCGGTGCGGGGCGGGGAGGTCGCCGACGTTGATGCCGACCATGGCCTCGCCGAGGCCGCGCGACACCTCCGCGATGACCGACGGGTCGTCGTAGAACGTCGTCGCCTTGACGATCGCGGCCGCACGCTGCGCCGGGTTGCCCGACTTGAAGATGCCGGAGCCGACGAACACGCCGTCCGCGCCGAGCTGCATCATCATCGCCGCGTCGGCCGGGGTGGCGACGCCGCCCGCCGTGAACAGCACGACCGGGAGCTTGCCGGTCTCGGCGATCTCGCGCACCAGCTCGTACGGCGCCTGCAGCTCCTTGGCCGCGACGTACAGCTCGTCCTTGGTCATCGACTTCAGCGCGTTGATCTCCGAGGTGATCTTGCGGATGTGCTTGGTCGCCTCCGACACGTCGCCGGTGCCCGCCTCGCCCTTCGAGCGGATCATCGCCGCGCCCTCGTTGATGCGGCGCAGCGCCTCGCCGAGGTTGGTCGCGCCGCAGACGAAGGGGACGGTGAACTGCCACTTGTCGATGTGGTTGACGTAGTCGGCGGGCGACAGCACCTCCGACTCGTCGATGTAGTCCACATCCAGCGCCTGCAGCACCTGGGCCTCGACGAAGTGGCCGATGCGCGCCTTCGCCATGACCGGGATGGACACCTCGGCGATGATCGCCTCGATCAGGTCCGGGTCGCTCATGCGGGCGACGCCGCCCTGCGCGCGGATGTCGGCGGGGACGCGCTCCAGCGCCATGACGGCGACCGCGCCGGCGTCCTCGGCGATGCGCGCCTGCTCGGGGGTGACGACGTCCATGATGACGCCGCCCTTCAGCATCTCGGCGAGGCCGCGCTTGACCCGGCTCGATCCGATGGTGCTCTGCTCGCTGTCCGTCATGGTCGCCCTCTCGTGCGGTACGCGCAGCAACGTGCGGTACGAAATCTGTTTTGGCCTATGCCGAAGATAGCACTGTCGCCGCCGCTCGATAGACTCGGAGCCTCGGGAGGGACATGGACCAGCAGACCATCACGGGCGCCACGGCGTCCGAGATCGCGGCGAGCGTGCGCGCGCTGCACGAACGCGGCGCGCTGCGGACCGGGGATGCCCTTCCTCCCGTCCGCGAGCTCGCCGCGCAGCTCGGCGTCAACCGCAACACCGCCGTCGCCGCCTACCGCCTGCTCGCACAGGCCGGCGTCGTCACCGCGCGCGGCCGGGCGGGCACGGTCGTCGCCGGCGTCACCGCGGTCGCGCAGGAGGGCTACGCGCCCGACAGCGTGCTGCGCGACATCGGGACGGGCAACCCCGACCCGGCGCGCATCCCCGACCTCTCTGGCGCGCTCGCGTCGGCCATCGGCCGTCCGGTCCTCTACGGCGAGCCGGTCATCGACCCGGCGCTCGAGGAGCGCGCGCTGGCGTGGATCAGCGCCGACCTCCCCGACCGCCCGGTGCGCATCACGGTCACCAACGGAGCGGTGGATGCGGTCGAGCGGCTGCTCGCGCAGGCCCTGCTCCGCGACGACGCGGTCGCCCTGGAGGACCCGTGTTTCCTGGCGAGCATCCACACCGTCCGGCTGGGCGGCTACCGCGCCGTCCCGGTGCCAGTGGATGCGGAGGGCATGACCGTCGAGGGCCTGCGCGCCGCGCTCGACGCGGGCGTCCGCGCCGTCATCTGCACTCCGCGCGCGCAGAACCCGACCGGGGCGACGCTCTCCCCCGCCCGTGCCGCAGCCCTGCGCACGGTGCTGGCCGACCATCCCTACGTGCTCGTGATCGAGGACGACCACTTCTCCATGCTGTCGCAGCGGCCCTACGAGACCCTGATCGGACCGGAGCACCGGCGGTACGCGCTGGTCCGCTCCGTGTCGAAATCGCTCGGGCCGGACATGTGCCTGGCCGTCGCCGCGACCGACCCCGAGACGGCCGAACGGCTCGCGTTCCGGCTCTCCCCGGGACGACCTGGGTCAGCCACATCCTGCAGCGCCTCGTGCTCGCGCAGCTGACAGACGACGCCGTAGTCGCGCAGGTGGAGGCGGCCGGTCGCCACTACGCCGAGCGCAACGCCGCCTTCGCCGCGCGCCTGACCGAGCGCGGTCTGCCCACCGAGGCCCGCGACGGCCTCAACCTGTGGGTCGAACTGCCGGTCGAGGCGCGGGTCGTCGCCGACAAGCTGATGCGGCGCGGCTGGCTCGCCCGCACCGGCGACGAGTTCGTGCTCGGCGAGCATCCCGCGCCCTCCCGGCATCTGCGACTGACCGTGCACGACCTGGACGAGGACGAGACCGAACGACTGGTCGCCGACCTGGCCGACGCCGTGAAGTGACCACCCGATCGGATGAGAGGATCGAGGGATGAAGATCCTCTCGATCCAGTCCGCGGTCGCCTACGGTCACGTCGGCAACTCCGCCGCCGTCTTCCCGCTGCAGCGCATCGGCGTCGAGGTGCTGCCCGTGTACACGGTCAACTTCTCCAACCACACCGGCTACGGCGCCTGGCGCGGGCCGCTGATCGCACCGGACGACGTCCGCGACGTGATCACGGGCATCGAGGAGCGCGGCGTCCTGGGGCAGATCGACGCGGTTCTGTCCGGCTACCAGGGCAGCGAGGGCATCGGCGACGTCATCATCGACGCGGTCGCACGCGTCAAGGCCGCCAACCCGAACGCCGTGTACGCCTGCGACCCGGTGATGGGCAACGCGAAGTCCGGCTGCTTCGTCGCGCCGGCCATCCCGGTGCTGCTGCGCGAGCGCGTGGTGCCGGTCGCGGACATCATCACGCCGAACCAGTTCGAGCTCGGCTTCCTCACCGAGACGTCGCCCGACACCCTGGAGTCGACCCTGGAGTCGGTGGATGCGGCGCGCGCGATGGGCCCGCGCACGGTGCTCGTGACGAGTGTCGAGCGTCCGGACGCGCCGGCCGACACGATCGAGATGCTGGCCGTCGACGGCGCGGGCGCGTGGCTCGTGCAGACGCCGCGCCTCCCGATGAAGGCCAACGGCTCCGGCGACGTGACGGCGGCGCTGTTCACCGCACACTACGTCCGCACCGGCGACGCCGAGCTGGCGCTGCGCAAGACCGTGTCGAGCGTCTTCGACCTGCTCACCCGCACCCTCGAGTCCGGTGAGCGCGAACTGCAGCTCGTCGAGTCGCAGGAGTCCTACGCCCACCCGCGCGAGCAGTTCGCGGTGACGAAGGTCCGCTAGGACTTCGGCCAGGCGTCGGCGATCGCCTGCCGGACCTCGCCCAGCAGCTGGGGCAGCGCCTTCGTGCGCGCGATGATCGGGAAGAAGTTCGCATCCTGAGCCCACCGCGGCACGATGTGCTGGTGCAGGTGGGCCGCGATGCCGGCGCCTGCGACCGCACCCTGATTCATGCCGATGTTGAAGCCGTCGTTGTGCGACACCTCGCGGATCACGCGCATCGCCGTCTGGGTGATGCTGCCGATCTCGGCGACCTCCTCCGGCGTCGCCTCGTCGTACAGGGCGATGTGGCGGTACGGGACGACCAGAAGGTGGCCGCTGTTGTATGGGAACAGGTTGAGCAGCGCGTACGCGTGGGTGCCGCGCGCGACGATCAGCGCGTCCTCGTCGCTCATGCTGGGCGCGACGCAGAACGGGCAGTCGTCGTGGCCGGGGTCGCCCTGCTGGATGTAGACCATCCGGTGCGGGGTCCAGAGCCGCTGGAACTCGTCGGGCACCCCGACCAGGTACGACGGGTCGTCGACGCGGACGGGAGCGTCCGCTCCGTCCGCGCCGCCGCCGTCGTCGTACGAACCGAGGTTCAGTCGTGCCATGCTGTGTCGACCAGCTCATGGGAGCGGATGCTCTCGACGATGCGCTCGATCGCCTCGTCGACCGTCACGCCGTTGCGCTGCGTGCCGTCGCGGAAGCGGAAGCTGACGGTGCCCGCCGCCGCGTCCTCCTCGCCGACGATCAGCTGGAACGGCACCTTGGCCTTGGTGTGCGTGCGGATCTTCTTCTGCATCCGGTCGTCGGAGTGGTCGACCTCGGCGCGCACGCCGCGGGCGCGGAGCCGCGCGATCACGTCGTCGAGGAACGGCGCGTACTGGTCCGCGACCGGGATGCCGACCACCTGCAGCGGCGACAGCCACACCGGGAACGCCCCGGCGTAGTGCTCCAGCAGGATGGCGAAGAACCGCTCGATCGAGCCGAGCAGCGCCCGGTGGATCATCGCCGGCTGCTTGCGCGTGCCGTCTGCGGCGTTGTACTCCAGCTGGAACAGCTCCGGCTGGTTGAAGTCCAGCTGCACTGTGGACAGCTGCCAGGTGCGGCCGATCGCGTCGCGCGCCTGCACCGAGATCTTCGGGCCGTAGAACGCCGCCCCGCCCGGGTCGGCCACGAGCTCGAGGCCGGACTCGATCGCGACCTGACGCAGTGTCTCGGTCGCGGTCTCCCACGACTCGTCGCTGCCGACGTACTTGTCCGGGTCCTTGGTCGACAGCTCCAGGTAGAAGTCGGTCAGGCCGTAGCCGCGCAGGGTCTCGAGCACGAACTCCAGCTGCCGTGCGACCTCGTCCTTGATCTGGTCTTCCGCCACGTAGATGTGCGCGTCGTCCTGCGTCAGTCCGCGGACGCGGGTGAGGCCGGACAGGGTGCCCGACTTCTCGTAGCGGTACACGGTCCCGAACTCCGAGAGGCGGAGCGGGAGTTCGCGGTAGCTGCGGCCGCGCGCCCGGTAGATCAGGTTGTGCATCGGGCAGTTCATCGGCTTGAGGTAGTAGTCCTGCCCCTGCCGGGTGATGTTGCCGTCGGCGTCCCGCTCCTCGTCGAGGTGCATCGGGGGGAACATGCCCTCCTTGTACCAGTTGAGGTGCTGGCTGGTCTCGAACAGGTGCGCCTTGGTGATGTGCGGCGTGTTCACCATCTCGTAGCCGTTCGCGATCAGGCGATCGCGCATGTAGTCCTCGATCTCCTTGCGGATGATCCCGCCCTTGGGGTGGAACACCGCGAGGCCCGAGCCGATCTCGTCGGGGAAGGAGAACAGGTCGAGCTCGGCGCCGAGCTTGCGGTGGTCGCGCTTGGCGGCCTCCTCCATGCGGGTCTGGTACGCGCGCAGCTCGTCCTTGCTGGGCCACGCCGTGCCGTAGATGCGCTGCAGCTGCTTGTTCTTCTCGTTGCCGCGCCAGTAGGCGGCGGCGACGCGGGTGAGCGCCCAGCCGTTGCCGATCATGCGCGTGTTCGGGAGGTGCGGGCCGCGGCAGAGATCCTTCCAGACGGTCTCGCCCGTCTTCGGATCGACGTTGTCGTAGATCGTCAGCTCGCCGCCGCCGACCTCGACGCTCTCGCTCTCGTCGAACGCGGCTGTGTCGCCGTGCTGCACGCCGCCCTTGAGGCCGATCAGCTCGAGCTTGTACGGCTCGTCCGCGAGCTCGGCGCGCGCCTCGTCGTCGGTGACGACCCGGCGGACGAACCGCTGGCCCGCCCGCTGGATGCGCTGCATCTCCTTCTCGAGCGCCTTCAGGTCTTCCGGGGTGAAGGACTCGAGCACGTCGAAGTCGTAGTAGAAGCCGTCGGTGATGGGCGGGCCGATGCCCAGCTTCGCCTCCGGGTTGATCGCCTGGACCGCCTGCGCGAGGACGTGCGCGGTGGAGTGACGCAGGATGTTGAGGCCGTCGGGCGAGTCGATGGTGACCGGCTCGACGACGTCGGTCGTCGTGACGGTGGTCGCGAGGTCCTTCAGCTCGCCGTTGACGCGCATCGCGACAACGGAACGGTCAGTGAAGAGCTCGAAGCCGTCGGCCACCTGTCCACTCCTAGGGTTCTGGTCATCAGGGAACCCTCCAACTCTAGCCGGGTGCCGGAGTGCGACACCTCTTGTGGCCCATACGGGTGCATGCGCGCGCATGGGCGCCCGTCGTAGACTGCCCGTACTGCCCTGCCCGAATGCTTCCGGACGGACCCGACCGACTGGACACCACTACCTCCCCCACACGAGCGGATGTCCATCATGAGAATCGGTACCCTTGCGACGACCGGAGCCCTGCTCCTGTCCCTCATCGGAGCCTCTCCCGCTCTGGCTGCAACGCCGGAACCGGAGCCGACTCCCACAGCCACCAGCACGCCGGCGCCCACCGGCACGCCTGCGCCCACCGCTGACCCGGCGGCGCCCGCGGACCCGGCCGCCTCCGCGGACCAGGCCGCGCCTGCGGAGCCCGCTGCCCCCGCCTCCCCCGCACCGTCGACGTCGACGCCCGCGGCCGACCCGAGCCTCGCCGTGCAGAACGCCGCCGGCGACCACGCGATGGGCTCCACCATCGAGGCCGTCGAGGGCCCGGCGGCCGGCGCCCGCACGATCACGCCGAAGGCGTCCCTCGGCGTCGGCGGCGTCCTCGGGATGGACGTGAGCGGCTGGCAGCCGACGGTCGACTGGAACGCGATGTGGGCCAACGGCGCCCGGTTCGTCTACATCAAGTCGAGCGAGAGCACCGATTACGTGAGCTCCCACTTCCCGTCGCAGTGGGCCGGCGCGACCAACGTCGGGATGATCCGCGGCGCCTATCACTTCGCCACCCCGAACACGACGGACGGCGCGACGCAGGCCCGCTACTTCGTCGCGCACGGCGGCACGTGGGCGCCGGACGGCCGGACCCTCCCGCCGCTGCTCGACATCGAGTACGCGACCGACGGCAGCGGCACCTGCTGGGGTCTCTCCCCGGCTGCGATGAGCCAGTGGATCCGCGACTTCGTCGGCACCATGAAGGCCCTCACCGGCATCGAGCCGGCCATCTACTCCACCGCCAACTGGTGGAACCAGTGCACCGGCTCCAACAACACCTTCGGCGCCTACCCGCTGTTCGTCGCCCGCTACGGCACCTCCACCCCGGGTGCGCTGCCGGCCAGCTGGCTGAACTGGACCATGTGGCAGTTCGCGAGCTCCGGCGTGTTCGCGGGTGACCAGGACATCTTCAACGGCAACTATGCCCAGTTGCAGGCCTTCGCGTTCGGCGCGAACAGCCACCCGCCGGTCGGCGCGTACGACACCGCGACCGTCACCTCCGGCCAGCCGTTCCGCGTGACGGGATGGGCGTTCGACCTGACGAACCTCGCGTCGGCCGTCCAGATCCAGGTCTCGTGGAGCACGCCCGCCGGGAACACGACGACGACCGGAACCGCCAACCTGTCGCGTCCGGACGTCGGAGCGGCCTATCCCGCAGCGGGTGGGACGCACGGCTTCTCGATCACCACGCCGTGGGCAGGATACGGGCAGTACGGAGCGTGCATCACCGTGATCGCGCTGCCGGGCGACCGCGCGGGCAACAGCTCGCTGGGCTGCAAGACCGCGTTCATCTCCCCGGCGACGGCGACCGCCCCGGCGGCGCAGCGCCTGACCGGGTCCGACCGCTTCGCCACCGCCGTCGCGATCTCGCAGGACCGCTACCCGAACGCGGGCGTGCCGGTCGTCTACATCGCCTCCGGGCTCGACTACCCCGACGCCCTCGCCGCCGCCCCCGCGGCCGCGGCCCAGCGCGGACCGGTGCTGCTGACGACGAGCTCCAGCGTCCCGTCCGCCACCCTGACCGAGGTGCAGCGGCTGAAGCCGCAGAAGATCGTGGTCGTCGGTGGCCCGAACGCGGTCGGCGACGCCGCCGCCGCACAGCTCTCCTCCGTCGCGCCGGTCACCCGCCTGGGCGGAAGCGACCGCTACGAGACGGCGCAGCGGATCGCGGCCTACGCCTTCCCGAACGCGACGAAGGCGTACGTGGCGAGCGGGTTCGGCTTCGCCGACGCCCTCTCGGCCGGCCCCGTCGCCGCCAAGCTGGGCGCACCGCTCCTCCTGGTCGGCACCCCGAACCTCGACGCGGGCACCCAGGCATTCCTGTCGGCGCGCTCCATCAAGCAGGTGACGATCGTCGGCGGTACGAGCGTCGTCTCCCCGCTGTGGGCTCAGGGCGCGCAGTCCGCGGGGATCACAGTCACCCGGATCGGCGGCTCGTCCCGCTTCGAGACCAGCACGCAGATCACCGCCACCGCCTTCGGGGCGAACGGCGGCCCGAACGTCTACATCGCGTCGGGCGTGAACTGGCCGGACGCCCTCGTCGCCGCCGCAGCCGCGGGCTCTGTGCCCAAGCCGCTCCTGCTCAGCAACAGCGGTTGCGTGCCGCGTACGGTCGGCGACCAGCTGGTCCGCCTGGGCACCACGTCGATGAAGGTGGTCGGAGGTACGGACGCTCTGAGCGCGGACGTGAACTCGCTCGGCGTCTGCTACGTCGGCTGAGGTCTGACGACTGACGACACACTGAGGGCCGTGTCCCCCGCCCAGCGGACGGGAGACACGGCCCTCGTGTCGTGCGCTACTTGGTGAGTCCGGCGAAGAAAGCCGGGCCGTTGGGCGTCCCGACTCCGGTCGCGGTGTCGTAGCCCTTGGTGCTGTGGAGCGTCTGGCTCGGCGACTCCTGCGTCCGGAGGCTGTAGCTCAGTCCGCCCGCAGCGCTCTCGCTGTCGACGTAGTTGACCCGGAGCACCGACGGGAGCGGCGCGTTCACGCCCGTCCCGAACAGGTCGGCCTGGTCGACGTCGTAGAACGCCGATCCGCCGGCCTTGTACGCCGCGTAGATGCGCGGGTTGAGGAACCCGAGCGGCGCCCCGGCGACCTGGTTGGCCACGGCCGCGATTCCCGCGGTCAGCGGCGCCGCGACCGAGGTGCCGCCGATGCGGTACTCGTCGTAGTACGTCCCGTTGCTGAACGCCTGCGTCTGGCCGACCAGCAGGCCGGTGTTCGGGTCGGCGAGCGCGCTGATGTCCGGCACCAGTCGTCCCGAGGAGGAGCCCACCGCGGCCGCCTGGTAGGCGGGCTGCGCGAACAGACGGCTCACGCCGCCTCCCCCGCCGCCGTTGAACGTCCCGGGCAGCGGAAGGGTGAATTTGCCGTTCAGCTGGTACGGCGCACTGGAGATGTGGTCAGTGGGCGTCGGCGTCACCGGGTCGAGCCCCGTCTGCCAGCCGACCTCGAACGAACGCTTCCACCCGCTGTGGTTCAGCGGCGAGGCCGGGTCGTCGATGGCGGCGTAGCTCAGCGCCGGAGCGGTGCCCGTGGGGACCACGGACGCCGAGGATCCGCCGACCGCGGTCACGAACGGGCTGTCGGCGTAGAAGTCGACGGTCGGCGTGCCGAAGTTGCCCACTTCATCGCCGGAGTCGCCGCTGGAGACGAACACGCCGACACCGGTCGCGGCGGCCTCGATGAACGTGTTGTTCAGGCTGTTGACGAAGCCCTGCGGCACCGCCTCACCCGCGAACCCATAGCTGATCGAGAGGATGCTCGCGAGGTGCTTGTCCACGATGTGGTTGACGGACGCGTCGAAGTCCTGACGCGCGTTCGCGGACGCGACGTAGAGCAGGCTCGCGCCGGGCGCCGTCGTGTGGATGGCCTCCGCGTCCAGGGTCTCCTCGCCGTAGTAGTCGCCGGGGACCTGCTGCGGGGTGTCCGGGTGCTTGTACACACCGGGCGCGACCAGCTGGGTGATCTTCGGCGCGGGCAGGTTGTGCAGGCTGCTGTACTTCGTCACATCCTGAACCAGGGTCGGGCTCGCGTTGGCGCCGACGAAGGCGACCGTCTGGCCGCTGCCGTCCGCGGCCACCTGGTCGAGGCCGTACAGTCCGCGCACCTGAGCGGGCGTGTAGCCGCACGGCGCGATCGGCTTGGTCGTCGTCCCGTACGCGGGGGCGTTCGGCATCGAGACCGTCTTCTCGCCGTACCAGAGCGAGCACGGCTGCCCGGCGCGGAAGCCCACCGACGGAGCGCCGTGGTTCTGCTTCGGCGCGTTGCCGTTGCCCGTGGTGTTCGTCGGCTGGATGAGCGACGCGCCCTGGTCGAGGCCCGCGACGCTCTCCACGATTCCGGCCAGCGACGACGGGACGGTGACCGCCGACTCCGGCGCCCGAAGCTTGGTGCCGTACGCGCTGTACTCGCCGAGTGTCACGCCGAATGCGCTCTGCGCCTGCGCCACCGTGCCCTCCGCGGACACGTAGCGGTTGTTCGAGGGCGTGTCGACGATGCTGAACCCCGCGCCGCGGAGGAACTGCTGCACCGCGACGACGCTCGACTGGCTCGGCGCGAACTGCTGGCGGAACGCCTGCGGGGTGAGGTACTTCCGGTAGGACGACGAGCCGGGCGTGGAGACCGCGAGGGCGGTCGCTGCGGCCGCGTCGGCGTTGCGCCACGGCAGGTACACGCGGATGTCGACCGGGTCCCCGGCGGGGGCCGCGGAGCGGAGCGCCTTGGCGTTCGCCCACGCGGGCTGACTCCCCGGCAGGGCGTTCCTGCCCGGGGCTGCTGCGGCAGGCGTCGCTGCCGCCGCAGCAAGAGAAGGGCCGCGCCGGCGGTGACGGCTGCGGCCCTGAGGGTTCTCGAAGTGGTGCGCATGATGTCCTTTCATCGATGCGGGATGCGCGCTGGTCGGCGCCCTTCGATCCAACAACGCCGGGTGGAGGCGGACCAAGAACTCTGTCTGAGAAACCGTTCAGATGGGACGCTGCGGCCCCACTGGTGCCGGAGCTCCGGGCGCGTAGGGTTCGGGACGTGGCGACCTCCCGATCCCTCCTCGACCGCACCTTCGTCGTGACGCTGGTGCTGAAGGGCCTGGACGGCGTCATCGAGCTGGTGGCGGGCGTGGCGCTGCTCCTGGTGTCGCCCGCCCAGCTCGAGGCGGCCGCCCGTGCGTTGACCCGGCACGAGCTCCGGGAGGACCCCCACGATCCGGTCGCCCACTGGCTGCTCGGCTACACGGGGAATCTCAGCGTGTCGGCGACGCTGTTCGGCGCGGTCTACCTCCTGGTCCACGGCGTCGTGAAGGTGTTCCTGGTGGTCGCCGTACTCCGTGACAAGCTGTGGGCGTATCCGTGGCTGATCGGGTTCCTGGTCGCGTTCATCGGCTGGCAGGCGTTCGAGCTGGTGCGGCACTTCACCTGGGGTCTGGCCGCGCTGACGGCGTTCGACATCCTCATCGTGGTGCTGACGGTGCGCGAGTACCGCATCCACCGAGCGCGGCGCCGGGAGCGGGCGGGCGCGCGGGAGGCGCAGGCGCCCGCCGAAGGCTGAGCCGTCTGCCCTTGCGCCCCCGCGCTCTGCTCCTACACTCGGCTCATGCAGACGCATGACGTGGTCGTGATCGGCGCCGGGCTGGCGGGTTTGCGGTGCGCCGCCTCGCTTGCGGAGCAGGGCCGGGAGGTGGTGGTCCTGGAGGCCGCCGATCGTGTCGGAGGCCGTCAGCAGACCGACCGCGTCGACGGTTTCACCCTCGACCGCGGATTCCACGTGCTGAACACCGCCTACCCG
Organism: Leifsonia poae; assembly: GCF_050632865.1. Taxonomy (GTDB): domain Bacteria; phylum Actinomycetota; class Actinomycetes; order Actinomycetales; family Microbacteriaceae; genus Leifsonia; species Leifsonia poae_B. The sequence continues at coordinate 61,863 of NZ_JBODSA010000004.1, forward strand.
GCCGTCCGCGCGGCCGTCGACGTCTCCCGCCTCTCGGTCGCCGCCTTCCCGACCGCGGTCCGGGTGCGCCGACCCGACGGGTCGATGGCCACGCTCGCGCACCCGCTGCGGCATCCTCGCCTCCTTCCGGCGACGCTCACGAGTGGCCTACTGACCCCTCGTGACCTGGCCGCCCTCGCCCGGTGGCTGGGACCGATCGCCCTCCGGCCACACGCCACGGTCGCCCGCCCCGACCGCACCGTCGCACAGGGATGGGACGCAGCGGGACTCACCGGCCCGCTTCGCACCGAGGTGCTGTCACCGTTCTTCACCGGGGTCGTCGCGGATTCGTCGGAGTCGACCTCCGACGCCTACGTGCGTCTCCTCGCGCGATCGTTCCTCCCAGCGGCGGCGGGGCTGCCTCGCGACGGGATCTCGGCGCTCCCGCGGGCGCTGGCGGCGCGTGCTCGTGCGGCGGGAGCCGATATCCGGGTCGCGCACCCGGTCAGCGGGCTACGCCGGAGGGATGCTCGTTGGGAGGTGGACGCGCCCAGTGGGACTCTGGCCGCGCGCGATGTCGTCGTCGCCGTCGGCGCCGAAGCCCTGGACGGGCTGGTCGACGTGCCCGTGCCCGCCACCCGCGGGTTGCAGACGTGGTGGTTCGCGGCGGACGACGCCCCGTCCTCCCGCTTCCTGACACTCGACGGAGCCCGCCAGGGCCCGATCGTCAACGCGCTGGCGATCTCGGCCACGATCCCCGAGGCGGCCCCGCCCGGCCGGCATCTGGTGCAGGCGACCTGCCTGTGGGATCCCGGGCAGGCCGCCGGCGAGAGCGGCGTACGGGCCCAGCTCGCACGCCTGTACGGCCCGGCTTCGGCGTCGTGGCAGCTCCTCCGCCGGGATGACATCCCGCACGCCCTCCCTGCGCTGCCCCCGCCCCTGCGGCGCGCATCCCCCGCCCGGATCGGTCCCGGGCTGCACCTCGCCGGCGACCACCGCGACTCGCCGTCGATCCAGGGGGCGCTGCAGTCGGGGTCCCGGGCGGCGAGGTCGGTGGTGGCGAAGGGATTGCCGTGGATGTGACGGCTCAGCATGTGATCAAGCCTTTGACCCCGGAGACCTTCCCGGCCTGGCTGGCGCTCGCGCAGAAGCACAACGGCGTCTGGGGCGGGTGCTACTGCTCGTACTTCCACGGCGACACGGCGGACACCGTCAAGCGCGAGTACGACGGCCCCACGTTCAAGAAGCGCCTCGTGGAGGAGGGCGTCGCGCACGCCGCGCTCGTCTTCGACGGCGAGGACGCCATCGCGTGGTGCGAGTACGGCAGTCCCGACGAACTGCCGAACATCTACCACCGCAAGCAGTACGACGCGGGCGAGTCCCGGCCCGCGCCGTGGCGGATCACGTGCTTCTTCGTCGATCGCGACCACCGTCGCGTCGGGGTCGCGCGGGAGGCGTTGGATGGGGCGCTCGAGCTGATCGCCCGGGCCGGCGGAGGCGAGGTGGTCTCGTTCCCCAACGAGCTCGCCCCGGGGAAGAGGACGTCGTCGTCCTTCCTCCACAACGGCACGCGGGCGATGTTCGAGAAGGCGGGGTTCACCTTCGAGCGCCACATCGGGAAGAGCAAGACGGTGATGCGCATCACCGTCGCGCCGATGGTCGACTGACGTAGGCGCTTCTCCACTCCCTGACCGCGCAGTACAGTCGGCGCATGGCGAAGCAGGTCATCACGACGAGCAACGCGCCTGCGTCTCCCTTCTTCAGTCAGGGTGTCCGGGTCGGCCAGACCGTCTACGTGTCCGGAATGACGGGCACCGACCCGGCGACGAAAGAGCTCGCCGGAGCGACGATTCAGGCTCAGACGCTCCAGGCGCTGCGCAACTGCGAAGCGGTCATCGCGGCCGCGGGCGGGAGCTTGGCGGACGTCGCGCAGGCCACGGTGCTGCTCACGAATCCCGCGCACTTCGGCGGCATGAACGAGGCCTACGCCGAAGTCTTCGCGTCCGAACCGCCGGCGCGCGCCGTGACGAAGCTCGGCGTCGAGCTACCCGGCGTGCTCGTGTCGATCATGATGGTCGCGCACCTGGGCGGCTGACGCCACCCGCCATTCGGACGCCAGAAGCGACCAGACCTGTTTGTCGTAGAAGACGTCGCCCACCGGCCACGCTTCGCGGAGGACGCCCTCGAGCGTCATGCCCAGACGACGGGCGACCGCCGAGCTCCTGTGGTTGTCGCTGCGGCACCTCCACTCGGCGCGGTGCATCCCGCGCTCGTCGAAGGCGTACGCGAGCAGTTCCCGGACGGCACTCGTGATGTGCCCGTGCCCCTCGCCGTCGGGTTCGAGCCAGCATCCGATCTCGAACACGCCCGTCGCCGGAGAGAACTCCACGAACATGACGCCGCCGACGAGGACGCCCTCGGCCCAGATCCCGTAGATGCCTGCGCCGTCCCGGGCAGCGCGTTCGGCGTAAAGGCCGAGGGTGGCGCGGGCGCCCGCCACATCCACTGTGACGAACGACGGACCCACCCAGGGCCGGATGTGCTCCCGTGCGCGGTCCAGGTGGGCGGCGAACTCCTCAGCGCGCCACGGCTCCAACGGTCGGAGGCTGGCGCCGGAGCTCAAGGTCGTAGAGAACATGCGCACACGTTACCGTCTGGATACGAAAAAGGCCCCGGTCAGGGGCCTTTTCTTGTGGTGGGCGATACTGGGATCGAACCAGTGACCTCTTCCGTGTCAGGGAAGCGCGCTACCGCTGCGCCAATCGCCCGAGTCTGAACTCAGGAGCTCAGAATCGAGGTGGATACGGGATTCGAACCCGTGTATACGGCTTTGCAGGCCGCTGCCTCGCCTCTCGGCCAATCCACCGAACGCCACAACACGGAAGAACCGTACCGTACCCGAGAGGCCCGATCCGTAGACCGGGCCGACTCGAGCGGATGACGAGACTCGAACTCGCGACCCTCACCTTGGCAAGGTGATGCGCTACCAACTGCGCTACATCCGCATTTCGTTCCGCAGTTCCCTGCGGCACTTGAAAGACTCTAGCCGATCCGCGCGCCCAAGACAAAACCGATGACGCCCGCCGGGTGTGTCGTCCGCCGCGCCCGCGTCGATGTGCGTTGGACCCTCCGAGTCGGCTAGTATCGGAACTCGCAGCCGCTTGGCTGTGCGACGGGCGATTGGCGCAGTTGGTAGCGCGCTTCCTTCACACGGAAGAGGTCATCAGTTCGAGTCTGGTATCGCCCACCGCAGAGAAACCCCCGGTCACGCCGGGGGTTTTTTGTTTTCCCGGGGGCCATCACATGACGTCTTGTGCGAGCTGGCGTTCGAATGCAGCCGGAATTACACGGGGTACAGCTTGTGGCCTGCGGACGCGTAGGCTGCGCACCCTGCTCTGCGTTACCGCATCCCTGCCGCGTACGAGGCAAGGGCTACCCAGAGGGCGCTGGTGCCGATCACGAAAGGCGAGCACAGTGCCAGGACGATCCGTCCGGACCGGCGGCCCCTCAGAGTGGTGAAGCGCAGCGCCGTTGCCACGGCGACAGTCGCTGCCGGAAACAGGATCGCGATCCAAAAAAAGGCCATGTAGGTGGGGAAGTTGCAATTGGCGTTGCCGAACTCTTCATTGCAACCGTCTCCCTCCAGCCCGAGGAGTAATCCCACAGACGTGGCTAGCACGCCGATTACAAGATTCAGAGCTATCAGCAGCGCGTCCCAGTGGCTGTCTTCTGGGTCGCTCGTCTCGCTCATCCGCATGCTCCGATCGGACTCCTGGCAGGAAGCCTCCCGGACCAGAAGCAAGGATGACAATCCCCTTTTCGGAGGCAGTGATCGCTCGATTGTCGAGTGTTCCGTTTTCGGGCGCTCCGTCAAGCGGATTGCCGGTCCGCGGCCTCCGCCTGCGCCCGGGCGCGCCGCCGTCGCCGGAGCGCACTGATCACGATCGGCGCGACCGAGATCGCGACGACCACGATCATCAGGACGTCGATGTTGTTCGCGATGAACGGGATGCCGCCGAGAAGAACGCCCAGCAGCACCATCACGACGACCCAGCTGACGCCGCCGAGAGCGTTCCAGAGCAGGAAGCGGCGGTAGCGCATGTTCGCGATGCCGGCCGAGAGCGGGACGTAGGTGCGCACGAACGGGACGAAGCGGCCGAGCACCAGCGACGGACCGCCGTAGCGGGCGAAGAAGGCCTCGGCGGCCTCGAGCCGTTCGGTCTTCAGCACGCGCGCGTCCGGTTTGAACAGGCGCCGTCCGAACCGCTTGCCGAGCCAGTAGCCCGCCTGGTCGCCGAGGAACGCCGCCACGATCGCGACGAGGGCGATCTGCCACGGCGCGATACCGAGCTGGGGCGCCAGGATGGCCGCAGTGATCAGCAGCGAGTCGCCCGGCAGGAACGGGAAGAGGATGCCCGATTCGATGAACACCACGACCGCGATGCCGACGAGCACCCACGGTCCGAAGGCGTGCAGCCATGTGGATGCGTCGAGCAGTGGGATGGCCGTGTGCAAATGGATCCTCCGGGTCGATCGAGCGTGAGCCCGACGAGTTGTACGCTCACCGCGCTCCGAGCGCCAGTCCCTCTCAGCCGCTGCGGAGGAGGGGCCTTAACGATCGTTCAGATTCGGGCGGCACCGTCTGTCACGCGGTGTAGCCGTCGACGTGGGCAACCCAGGCGTGCAGCAGCCGATCGTCCGCCGAGGTGAAGCCGTGCCGTTCGTAGACCGGGATGGCACGCGGACTGCTGTGCACCGTCACCCGCTCGAGCCCGAGTTCCGCTGCGCGTGCCAGCACGGCGCCGATGAGCCGGCCTCCGATCCCCGCGTTGCGCCGATCGGGGACGACGAAGGCGCATTGCAGGTCGCCGGACGCCCGCTCGAAGCGGCGCGCGCTGGGGACCCGATCCATCACCGCCAGCCACATCATGCCGACCACCTGGTCGTCCGCGACCGCCACAAAGCACTCGTGACCGCCATGCGTGGCCGCCCACTCGGCGAACCGCTCGGCGAAATCCTCCCGGGAGCAGTCCGGCACGCCGCCCGCTTCGAGAAGCGAGTCCCACCGCAGGCCCCCGACCGCGGACCACTCCTCCGTCCGTGCAGGACGGACGGTGACGTCATCGGTCCGAGACACGGAACCTGCCCTCGGTGTCGAGGATCACCCCGCCGTCGCGCCCACGCGTCGACGTGCGGTAATCGCCCGCCTGGAGCGCCGCATCCCAGTCCGAGCGATGCGCCACGTGGAGGATCGTCATGAACTCACCTCGGTAGGGCCTCCGGGTCCAGGTTGAGGATCGCGTCCTCGTAGAGGTTCCCGTGCGCGTCGAAGGCCGCCTGGGACGGGTTCAGCCACAGCAGGTCCTGCAGCGTGATGCCGAAGCGCTCGGCGACGTAGCCGGGCAGATCGCCGTGTCCCACGCGGTAGCTCGCGGGCGCGCCGGACGGCGTGGTGGCGGTGACCATGCCTCCGGCGAGGGACGCGCTCCCCGTCGACCGGGTGCACATTCGTCTGCCGCGGCGGCACCGACCAGTGGACCGTGTCCACCGCGAGGACCTTGCCCGGGCCGAGCTCGACCGGGACGCCGTCGCCGCTGGCCACCGACGAGTACGTGACCAGGGCGATGAGGTCGGAGGGCGCCGCCCCGATGTTGGCCGATGACGGGGCCGCCGGCGCGGTCGTCGGCCCGCCGAGGACGTGGTCGCCCATGCCGTGGAACGTCACGCCGTCGCCCACGCGCGGCGGCACGTCGAGGAGGGTGACCGAGACCGGGATGGGCGCGGTGTTCATGAAGCCCGAGTACTGCGCGGAGTAGGTGTTGTCGCCGTTGGAGACCATCCGGTAGTGGAAGTGGATGCTGCCCTTCGGTGAAGCGACATCGCCCTGCGCGACGACGGTGCCCGCTGGGACGGGGGTGAGGTACGGCGCGGGCTGCGGCGGGAGGCTCGGCGCGGCCGGCGCCTGGGAAGGTGTCGACGGCGCCGGGGGCGAGGTGGTCGAAGGCGGCGACGAGGTCGGCCGGGCGGTGGCGGTCGCCGAGCGATGCGGACGACTCCCCGCGGTCGCCGCTACCGGTACGCAGCCGGCGAGGACGGCGACGGCCGCAACCGCGGCGATCAGAGCGGCGGCAGGTCTCCTCAGGCGTCGTGCAGGCACCGCTTCATCCTGGTGCCTCCCGGCGGGGAGAACAAGAGGTATTCGATCCGACTGCTTCAGGTGCGCGAGGCGATCGGAAGGGGGTCCCCGACATCCGGCGGCTTCTCGATCAGAGCGAGGGTGTCCTCCTTGGTGAGGTTGTCCGGGAAGTTGTACCGCGCGAAGGCGCCGCGCGGGTCGTCCGGGGAGGTCGGCATCCTGATCGACGAGCGTTCGACCACCTCCCGGAGCACGGCCGCCTCGCGGTCTGTCCGGAGCCGTCCACTGGGCGCGCGGAGCACGACCGTCGCCCGGAACCCGTGGTCCGTCTTCAACTCGACGGCGATCGACCGTCGCCGGCGGGTCGTGCCCGCTCGGAGCTTCGCTTGGGTGATGTCCGCAAAGGATGCGACCCTGCGCCCGGCCTTGAGCTCACGGTCCGCGAGGTTCGCCATCGTCGGCGGAGAGAGGAGTCTGCTGATCACCGCGGTCGCCCCGAGCACGAGGACGCCGACGGCGCATGCGATACCCACCCGGGCGAGAAACGGGACAGGATGCCGGGAGATCCCGGACACCACGACGATGTCGGAGAGGATGAGCGCCAGCAGGGTCGGAGGGAAGAAGACGATGGGCGTCCACCACGGCGGTCGCCCGAGGCGGACCCAGCCGTCGGCGGCATCAGCGCTCGGGTCGACTCCCACGCTGGGCACTCTACGCCCGAAGGTGAGTTCCGCTCACCGCCACCCGTACCGCGCCGCCAGCGCCCGTCGCACCGTCTCGTACGCTCGCACGTCGAGCGCCGCACCCTCGCGGCGCATCCCGGACTGGTGCAGCCGGAATACCCGGTCGAGCCGGACGAAGCTCGGCCGGTGGCGGCCGTCCCAGTCCCCCGAGCCGATCGCCAGGTACTCCGGCCGACCCGGATGCTCCTGGCTCGTCAACGCCACCGCCAGCACGGTTCCTCCCGGCTCAGTGGCGACGACGAGCACCGGGCGGTCCTTGCCGCGGCCGTCCGCCTCCTCGTAGGGCACCCAGGTCCACACGATCTCCCCCGGGTCGGCGTCGCCGTCCAGGCGGGGCTCGTAGGTGGTGCGGATGCGGCCGAGCGACCGCGGGTCGACCTGCTGCGTCGCGCCGGAGCCAGCGCGTCCCGGTTCAGCGGCGGGAGTCGGCCTGGTCGGCGACGCCGTCCGCGACGGGCGCAGCATCGCGCTCAGGGACGACAGAATGCTGCGCAGGGAGGCCACGTCCGGCACCATAGCGGATGCGGGTGAGCCCCACCGTGAAGCGCAGCGCCAGCGCCAGGAGAAGCGACACCGTCGTCGCATAGAGCAGCACGGCCATCCCGGCGATGCCCTGGGCGATGAACAGGTCGAAGTTGCCGCTGTCGACCATGCCGCTCCCGCTGGCGAAGAGGCCCGGGAAAAGCAGCCCGACCAGTCCCCCGACGATCGTCACGACGCAGAGCGTCAAGGAGGGGCCGAAGCGCGCGCGGGCGGCGAGGTCGACCATCGTCGCGCACGCGAGCGCCGACAGCGCGCCGACCAGCATCGCCCAGCCGAGCGTGAGCACGCCGGAGGCGGCGGTGACGGACACCAGGCCCGCGAAGGCGCCCCAGAGCGCGCTGGTGAGCGCGGGGCGGCGCAGGAGGACCGCATCCACCAGCATCCACATCAGGACGCCGGTCGCGGACGCGACGAACGCGCCGATGGCCATCAGCGGCGCGTACGCGTCGAGCGCGCCCTCGGAGCCGACGACCAGGCCCAGCCAGCCCACCCAGAGCGCGGCGCCGCCGAACGCCAGGAGCGCCGGGGTGACGGGACGCGACGGCTGGTGCTCCCCGCGTCCGCACGCGAGCAGGATGCCGACGGCGCTGCCACCCGCTGCCACGATCGGCAGCGCTCCCCGAAGTCGACCACGTGGAGGCCGGCGACCGCCCACCCGTCGTCGAGCGAGAACACGCCGTAGGCGACCGGGAAGACGACGAGCGGCAGCCAGAGGACGGTGAACACGATCCAGGCGCGCAGGGTGAGGCGGGACGAGATCGCGACGGCGACGACGGCCGTGCACAGCACGAGCACGGCGATGACGTACCCCGCACGGGCGAGCGGATACGGAGACGTGGCGGCCGGGTCTGTGCCGGCCAGGGAGGCGAGGCCGGGGTCCGGCCTCCCGAGGAGATGGCCGATGAGCGGCGAGCCCGCGACCATCCCGTAGCCGCCGGCGACGGCGAGGATGACGGTCACCGCGACGCCGACCAGCACGAACCGGAACGCCCGCGCGGCGCGGGCGCGACCGCCGAGGCCGCCCACGTAGAACGCCAGCCCGAAGGCGGCCAGCAGCACCAGCGCGCCGCAGAAGAACAGGAGCAGCGCATCCACCTGGTCGGGCGTGGCCTGCGCCGCGGTGCTCCCTCGAACCGGAATCACCCCCTCACCCTAGCGAGGCGGAACGACGGAACGGGGCGCCGCCCGTAGGCGACGCCCCGTCCGTGTCGGGCAGGAGGACGGTCAGACCGTCTCGAGGGCGTAGCCCTCCTCGCCGTGCACGACGGTGTCAACGCCGGCCAGCTCGTCCTCGTTCTTGATGCGGAAGCCCATCGTCCGCTGGATGACCCAGCCGATGGCGTAAGCCAGGACGAAGGAGTAGATCAGGACCGCGAAGGCACCGACCGCCTGAACGGCCAGCTGGTAGAAGCTGCCGCCGTAGAGGAGGCTGGAGAACTGGTCCGTGGCCTCGCCCTTGCTGTTGTAGACGTGGGTGAAGCCGAAGATGCCGATCCAGAGGGTACCGATGAGGCCGCCGACCAGGTGGATGCCGACCACGTCGAGCGAGTCGTCGAAGCCGAGGCGGAACTTCAGGTCGATCGCCAGGGCGCAGACGGCACCGGCGACGAGGCCGAGGAGGATCGCGAAGCCCGGGGTCAGGATGTTACAGGCCGGGGTGATCGCAACCAGACCCGCGACGGCACCGGACGCGGCGCCGATGGAGGTGGGCTTGCCGTCCTTGATCTTCTCGACGATCAGCCAGCCGATGGTCGCGGCCGCCGGGGCGGCGAGGGTGTTGACCCAGGCGATCGCGGCGACGCCGTCGACCGCGGCCTCGGAACCGGCGTTGAAGCCGAACCAGCCGAACCACAGCAGCGCCGCGCCGAGTAGCGTCAGCGGAACGTTGTGCGGCTTGGACATCCCCTTCTGGAACCCGACGCGCTTGCCGAGGACGAGCGCCAGGGCGAGACCCGCGGCACCGGCGTTGATGTGGACCGCAGTACCACCGGCGAAGTCGTTCACGTGCAGGACGGCGGGGGCCCAGCCGTCGGCGAGGTTGAACACCCAGTACGCGACCGGGAAGTAGACGACGGTCACCCAGATGCCGGCGAACACCATCCACGAGCCGAACTTGGCGCGGTCGGCGATCGCACCCGAGATCAGGGCGACGGTGATGATGGCGAAGGTCGCCTGGAAGCCGGCGAACGCGAGGCCGCCGAGGTCGGGGGTGATGCCGTCCTTGCCCATCAGGCTCGACAGGAACCAGTCCGGGGTGCCGAGGAAGTGAGGGATGGAGGCGGGACCGAACGCGAGACCGTAGCCGTAGACGACCCAGAGGACGCCGACGAGGGCCATCGCGCCGAAGCTCATCATCATCATGCTGATGACGCTCTTGGCCCGGACCATGCCGCCGTAGAAGAAGGCGACGCCGGGGGTCATCAGCAGGACGAGGGCCGCGGCGACGAGGAGCCACAGGGCGTTGACCGTCCCTGCCTCCGCGTAGTCCGCTGCTGTGTGGAGCACCATGCGAATCATCTGCCTCTCTGTGCAAGCCCCGCGGGTTCATGGGGGTTTCGGGGTGGAGCCAGTTTCGAGCCGAGAGGTTTCCGTGGAGGGATGCTCGTGTTTCGCGGTTGTTACGCATCCCTGTCGCGTGTAAACACTGTGTTTCGGGATGCTGCCGATGCGCCGCGCAGGCGTAGGGAAAAGGGCCGGGATGTCGTCTGCACGCGGTCTGGACGCGAAAGGGAGGTGCGCCGTGGGCCCACAGCGTATCCAGCTGAGTCGGCGCAAGGGCTGGCGGAAGCCCGACAACACGGTCGTCGTCGCTCGGCCGACCAAATGGGGCAACCCCTTCCCGATCGCCGAGCTCGGGCGGGAGCGGGCGATCGCGGCCTTCCGGGCGATGCTCGACGACCCTGCGCAGCGCGAGGAGCTGGCGTATCCGGGGCCGGAGGAGATCCGCGCCGCCCTGGCCGGGAAGAACCTGGCCTGCTGGTGTCGGCTCGATCTGGCGTGCCACGCGGACGTGCTGCTGGAGGTCGCGAATCGCGACCCGGCGGCGTGAACCGCTTAGGCCGCCACCTTCTCCCGCACCTGCCGCTTGGCGCGGCCGAGCAGCGCCGACATGCCGCGGATGCGCAGCGGCGAGACGGCCTGGGTGAGACCGAGGGTCTGCGGGAAGTCGTCGGGCACTGCAAGCACCTCGTCGGCGGTCAGGCCATCCAGGCCCTGCACCAGGATCGACGCGAAGCCGCGCGTGGTGGGGGCCTCCTGCGGCGCGGTCGCGTACAGGTGCACGATGCCGTCCGCATCCACCTCGACGAAGATGAACACCGGCGCCTGGCACTCCTCGACCCGCTCGAACAGGTCGGGATGGTCGCGGTAGCGCTCGGGCAGCTCCGGCAGCTCGTCGGAGAACTCCAGCAGCAGCTGGAGCCGGTCGTTCTGCTCCAGCGCCTGGAAGTCGTCGCGGATCTCGGCGAGCGCGCCCGTCAGTTCAGTCACGCTTCAAGGCTACGTCGGATTGGCGGGCACGCGTTCAGCGGGCCGGGACCTCACCGGGCTCTGCGCCCGTGACGATCGGGACGCGCACGGCCGAGCCCCACTCCGTCCACGACCCGTCGTAGTTGCGGACGTTCTCGAAGCCGAGCAGGTGGGTGAGCACGAACCAGGTGTGGCTGGAGCGCTCGCCGATGCGGCAGTAGGCGATGACGTCGTCGCCGGGCTTCAGTCCCGCGCCGTCCAGGTAGACCTGCTCGAGCTCGGCGCGGCGCTTGAACGTCGCGTCCGGCGCCGCCGCCTTCGCCCACGGCACCGACTTCGCCGACGGGATGTGGCCGGCGCGCAGCGCGCCCTCGGTCGGGTAGCCGGGGATCTCGGTCCGCTCGCCGCTGTACTCCTCCGGCGAGCGCACGTCGATGAGCGGCTGCGTGCCGAGGGCGGCGAGCACGTCGTCCTTGAAGGCGCGGATGACGGTGTCGTCGCGCTCGACGACGGGGTAGTCGACGGCGGCCGGCTGCGGGACGTCGCGGGTGACCTCGCGCCCCTCGGCGATCCACTTGTCGCGGCCGCCGTCGAGCAGGCGAACATCCTCATGCCCGAACAGGGTGAACACCCACAGGGCGTAGGCGGCCCACCAGTTGTTCTTGTCGCCGTAGAGGACGACCGTGGTGTCGCGTGCGATGCCCTTCGAGCCGAGCAGTTCGGCGAAGCGCTCGGAGCTGACGTAGTCCCGGACGACCGGGTCGTTGAGGTCGGTGTGCCAGTCGATCTTCACCGCGCCCGGGATGTGGCCGGTGTCGTACAGGAGCACGTCTTCATCGGACTCGACCACGACGAGCCCGGGTTCGCCCAGGTGGGCGGCGAGCCAGTCGGTGCTCACCAGCCGTTCCGGATGCGCGTAGCCGGCGAACTCGGGCGACGGGTCGGTCTCGATGGTCATACGGTGTGTCCCTCCCGGAAACGAGGTGAGGTCGCGGGGATAGGCTGGAGAGCCTGCGACGCCAAGGAATCTACGTCCAGCGTAGGCGGCTGAGAACGGCCGCGGTAAGACTTCGACACAAAGGTGCATAACCCGCCATGACCCTCGAGCAGACCGGCGCCCTCCCCCGCCTCGCCGACCGTTCGCCCCAAATCACGGGCACCGAGATCGCCGCGAGCCTGGTGCCGCCGTCGCAGTTCGAGCACGCGACCTTCGAGTCGTACCGGCCCGACCACGACTACCCGTCGCAGGCGGAGGCCGTGGCGACGCTCAAGCTGTTCGCGAAGACGTGGGAGCCGCAGCGCCCGGCCGGTCTGTTCAGCCGCAGCCGCAAGAAGGTGGAGGCGATGAAGCCGGGCGTCTACCTCGACGGCGGCTTCGGCGTCGGCAAGACCCACCTCCTCGCGGCGCTCTGGCACGAGGCGCCGGGGCCGAAGTACTTCGGCACCTTCATCGAGTACACCGCGCTGGTCGGCGCGCTCGGCTATGCGGGCGCGGTGGACCTGCTGCGCGGCTCAACCCTCATCTGCATCGACGAGTTCGAGCTGGACGACCCGGGCGACACCATGATGATGACCCGGATGCTCGGCGAGCTCGTCGCCTCCGGCACCCGCATCGCGGCGACCAGCAACACCCCGCCGAACGCCCTCGGCGAGGGCCGGTTCGCCGCGAGCGACTTCCTGCGCGAGATCCAGTCGCTGTCGTCCAACTTCCAGACCATCCGTATCGACGGCCTCGACTACCGCCGTCGCGACACCACCGGCGCCGCGGTCACCGTGGAGCCGGACGCCTACGAGCGCATCGTCGCGACGATGGCCCGCCGCGGCGAGACCGTCACGAGCGACGACTTCCAGGACCTCATCGCCCACCTCGCGACCGTGCACCCGTCCCGCTACATCAAGATCATCGAGGGCGTGGATGTCATCGGCCTGTCGGGCGTCGAGGTGCTGCACGACCAGATGGCCGCGCTACGCCTCGTCGCGTTCATCGACCGCGTGTACGACGCCGAGATCCCGATCGTGCAGACGGGTGTCGCGCTCAACGACGTCTTCGACGACGAGATGCTGGGCGGCGGCTACCGCAAGAAGTACCTGCGGTCGATGTCGCGCATGATCGCGCTCACTGCGGGCGAGCTGCCGCCGCACGACGAGTGACGTCCTCCGGAACCGCCTCGGCCGGGACGTGCTCCCGCAGCCAGTCCCCGATCGCCGCCGACCACTTCGCCTCGTCGTAGTTCCACAGCTTCGTATGGAGCGCCGTGTCGAACGGCACCAGCGTCACGATGTCGCTGCGGGCGGCGGCGAGCGCGCGGGAGCCGGTGGAGGGGACGAAGCCGTCGTCGTCGCTGTGCAGGATGAGCATGGGCAGGCTGAGCTCGGCGGCGCGGGCGACGAAGTCCATACTGCGGAGGTCGATGGGTGCGCCCTGGCCGGTGATCGGGCCGCTCCACTCCGACTCGATGAGGCGCATGGCAGCACGCGTCATCATGTCGGGCAGGCGCAGGAGGTTGCCCTGGTACTCGAGGGTGTCGATCCAGTCGATCACCGGTGACTCCAGGACGATGCCGGTCACGTGCTCCAGCGCGGTCGAGCGGGTGATCGTCTGCAGCACGACGGCTCCACCCATCGACCAGCCCATGAGCACGACCGAGTGCGCCCCGTGCGAGACGGCGTACTCGATCGCCGCCTCGATGTCGCGCCACTCCGTCCCGCCGAGACCGTAGCGGCGGTCGATGCTCTCGGGGGCGTCGCCGTCGTTGCGGTAGGAGGCGAGCAGGCAGGTGAAGCCGGCGTCGTGGAAGGTGCGGACCGCGCGCAGGCCCTCCTGGCGGGAGGCGCCCCAGCCGTGCACCTGGATGACCCACCGGCCGTCCTGGGCGTCGGCGGGCGCCGGGAAGATCCAGGCGGGCGCCTCGCCGAGGTCGGTCTCGATCTCGACGCTGGTCACCTCCAGCCCCAGCTCCTCGGGCTGCAGGTAGTAGTAGCCGCTGATCCGGGCACGACCGGCGCGCAGCGTCCCGAATTCGACGCGCTCCAGCTCGCGGACGACCGAGCCGTCCTCCCGCTCGATCAGGCCGCCGAGCTTGGCGTACGCCGTCTCGTTGCCCCACCACAGCCCGAACCGGCCGGGCATCGCGGCGTCCGGGGTGTCGCGGAGCGTCACCGTCCCGGCGGTCTCGTCGAAGGCGCGGATGAGCTGGTTCTGCGGCCGCCGGCGCACCGGCGTGATCACCGTGCGGGCGACCCGGGCGGTCGCCCAGGCTGCCGTCGCGGCGGCACCGAGCACCAGTCCCCCGGCGACGACGGCCGCCGTCCCGAGCACCTTGCCGAACACCGATCCCGAGCCGCTAGCCGCCATAGTCTGCACTGTACCGGCGGCGGCCCCGGCGCGTCCTCAGGACTTCTCCAGGCGGCGTGCCTTACTACCCGGACGCGGCAAAGGCTTCTAGTGTTCGAAGCGTGCCGACACCGACATCCCCACCGCAGCATCCGGCGGAGTTCGCCACGGCGCTGCAGTCCATCCGCGCCGCAGTGTCGCGACCGGAGCTCGTCATCGAGGAGATCCCCGCGCCCGCACAGCTGGCGCCGTACTCGGTCGCGCTCGCGGCCGACGTGCGGCCCGCCCGGCACGGAAGCGACTCGGATCTCGGCACCGGACGCTTCATCCTGCTGTACGACCCCGACGAGCCCGAGGCGTGGGGCGGCCCGTTCCGCATCGTCTGCTTCGCGCAGGCGCCGCTCGAGACCGACATCGGGCTCGATCCGTTCCTCGCCGACGTCGCGTGGTCGTGGCTGGTGGATGCGCTGGACGCCCGACACGCCCGCTACACCGCCGCCAGCGGCACGGCCACCAAGATCATCTCCACCGGGTTCGGCGAGCTCGCCGCCCAGGGCGACGGGTCGCAGATCGAGCTGCGCGCCTCGTGGAGCCCGCTGGAGTCCGACGTCTCGGCGCACGTCGAGGGATGGGGCGAGCTGCTGTGCATGCTCGCCGGCCTCCCGCCGACCGGCGAAGGGGTCAGCCTGCTGAGCACGCGGGCGACCTCGCCGAGAAGGACACCGCGTGGCTGAGCACAACGTCATCGACAGTCGGGACGGCTACCTGCGGGCCGTCGAGCGGATCGTCGCGGGCGAGGGGCCTGTCGCTGTCGACGCCGAGCGGGCCAGCGGCTTCCGGTACTCGCAGCGGGCGTACCTCATCCAGGTATTCCGGCGCGGATCGGGCACGTTCCTGTTCGACCCGCCGGCGATCGGGCGCTTCGACGAGCTCAACGACGCCATCCACGACGACGAGTGGGTGCTGCACGCCGCCACCCAGGACCTCACCTGCCTGCGCGAAGTCGGTCTCGACCCCTCGATCGTGTTCGACACCGAGCTGGCCGCACGCCTGCTCGGGATGCCGCGCGTCGGACTCGGGACGGTCGTGGAGGAGCTGCTGGGCATCCACCTCGCGAAGGAGCACAGCGCGGCCGACTGGTCGACGCGTCCCCTGCCCGAGCCGTGGCTGAACTACGCGGCGCTGGATGTGGAGCTCCTGCCCGACCTGCGCGACGCCATCGCGGCGCTGCTCGACGAGTCCGGGAAGATGGACATCGCGCGGCAGGAGTTCGCCGACGAGCTGGTCCGCGAGCTGACGCCGGTGCGCGCCGAGCCGTGGCGGCGGCTGTCGGGCATCCACTCCATCCGGGGCTTGCGCAACCTCGCCGTCGCCCGGGAGCTGTGGCTGAGCCGGGATGCGCTGGCGCGCGAGCTGGACACGGCGCCGGGACGCCTGGTGCCGGACGCGTCGCTGACCGCCGCCGCCAAGGCGATGCCCGAGAGCAAGCGCGCCCTCGCGTCGCTGCGCGAGTTCACCGGCCGCGCCAGCCGCAGCGAGCTCGACCGCTGGTGGGCCGCGATCGAGGCCGGCCGCACGACCGACGACCTGCCGGTGCTGCGCGGGACCGGCGACAGCCTGCCGCCGCCGCGCGCGTGGTCCGACCGCAACCCGGAGGCGGACGCCCGGCTCAAGGCCGCCCGCGCCGCGCTGACCACCGTGTCGGAGGAGCGCAGCATCCCGCTCGAGAACCTGCTGACGCCCGAGACGCTGCGCCGCGTGGCGTGGACTCCCCCGCCGAGATCACCCCCGAGACGGTCGGCGAGGCCCTGTCCGCCCACGGCGCGCGACCCTGGCAGATTGCCGCAACCGCACAGGTGATCGCTCAGGCTTTTGTCGAAAGCACCCAAAGCGCCGACGAGGGGTCCGAGCCCGTTTCGTAGGAAGGATCAAACGATTCTTTTCGTGCACAGTCGTGTACCTAGGATCGTTTCCGACCTTGATTTGGGAGGCACTGTGGCCGATAGGAACGAAGTCGTGTTCGTCGACGGAGTCCGTACTCCGTTCGGGCGAGCCGGCGAAAAAGGGCAGTACTGGAACACCCGCGCGGACGATCTCGTCGTGAAGGCGATGATCGGCCTGATGGAGCGGAACCCCGAGGTGCCCAAGGACCGGATCGACGATGTGGCGATCGCCGCCACCACCCAGCAGGGCGACCAGGGCCTGACCCTCGGCCGCACCGCCGCGCTCCTCGCCGGCCTGCCGAAGTCGGTGCCCGGCTTCGCGATCGACCGGATGTGCGCGGGCGCCATGACCAGCGTCACGACGCTCGGCTCCGGCATCGCGTTCGGCGCCTACGACCTGGTCATCGCCGGCGGTGTGGAGCACATGGGCCGCCACCCGATGGGCTTCGGCGCCGACCCGAACCCGCGCTTCCTCAGCGAGAAGATGGTCGCCGAGGACGCGCTCAACATGGGCATGACCGCTGAGCGCATCCACGACCGCTTCCCGGCGCTGACCAAGGAGCGCTCCGACCGCTTCGCGATGCGCAGCCAGCATAAGCTCGCCGCCGCCTACGAAGCCGGCAAGATCCAGCCGGACCTCGTGCCGGTCGCGATCCGCTCCGAAGCGGGCTGGGGCCTGGCCACGCAGGATCAGGGCATGCGCCCCGAGACCAACATGGAGAGCCTTGCGACCCTCAAGACGCCGTTCCGTCCTCACGGCCGCGTCACCGCGGGCAACTCGTCGCCGCTGACCGACGGCGCCACCGCGTCGCTCCTCGCGTCCCACGACGCAGTGAAGGAGCTCGGCCTCACGCCGAAGATGCGGATGGTGAGCTTCGCCTTCGCCGGTGTCGAGCCGGAGATCATGGGGCTGGGCCCGGTCCCGTCGACCGAGAAGGCGCTCCGCAAGGCGGGGCTGTCGATCGACGACATCGGCCTGTTCGAGCTGAACGAGGCGTTCGCCATCCAGGTGCTGTCGTTCCTCGACCACTTCGGCATCGCCGACGACGACCCGCGCGTCAACCAGTGGGGCGGCGCGATCGCGATCGGCCACCCGCTCGCCGCGAGCGGCGTGCGCCTGATGATCCAGCTCGCCGCGCAGTTCGCCGAGCACCCCGAGGTGCGGTACGGCATCACCGCGATGTGTGTCGGCCTCGGCCAGGGCGGCACCGTGATCTGGGAGAACCCGAACTACGACAAGCGCGCCGCGCGGAAGGGCTGAGACACGTGACGGACTACAGCAAGATCGACTTCAGCCCGCTCGAGGCCGTCGCCGACGACGAGGTCGTCACCCACGCCTTTGTGAAGGATGTGCCGCTCCCGAGCGGCAAGCGCCTCGCGCTGGTGACCCTCGACAACGGCCGCGACCACACCCGCCCCAACACGCTCGGCCCCGCCACGCTCATGGAGCTGGGCCGCGTCTTCGACGAGCTGACCGAGCGCGCGAAGCGCGGCGAGATCGACGCGGTCGCCGTGACGGGCAAGCCGTTCATCCTCGCGGCTGGCGCCGACCTCAGCCGCGTGGGAGACATCCCGAGCGTCGAGGTGGCGAAGCTGCTCCCCCAGCTGGGCCACTACGTGCTCGGCAAGCAGGCGACCTTCGGCGTCCCGTCCTTCGTGTTCACGAACGGCCTCGCGCTCGGCGGCGGCGTGGAGATCGGCCTCAACGCCGACTACCGCACCATCGACCGCAACACGGCCGCGTTCGCCCTCCCCGAGGTCTTCCTCGGCCTCATCCCGGGCTGGGGCGGCGCGACCATCCTGCCGAACCTCATCGGCATCGAGAACGCGCTCAAGGTCGTCGTCGAGAACCCGCTCAAGCAGAACCGGATGCTCAAGGCGCAGGAGGCGTTCGACCTCGGGATCGCGGACGCGATCTTCGACTCGGCGAACTTCCTCGAGGACTCGCTGCTCTGGGCCGACAAGGTCCTCACCGGCGCGGTCGTCGTGAAGCGCCCGAACGAGCCGGGCAAGATCGAGCGGATGGTCAAGTGGGATGCCGCCATCGGCATCGCCCGCAAGATGCTCGAGTCGCGCATCGGCACCGTGCCGAAGTCGCCGTACAAGGCGCTCGACCTGCTCAAGGCCGCCAAGTCGAACGACCGGGAGGCCGGCTTCGCGCTCGAGGACGACGCTCTGGCGGAGCTCATCTCGGGCGACCAGTTCCAGGCGAGCATCTACGCCTTCAATCTGGTGCAGAAGCGGGCGAAGCGCCCGGTGGGCGCCCCGGACAAGAAGCTCGCGAAGAAGGTCACCAAGATCGGCGTCATCGGCGCCGGCTACATGGCGAGCCAGTTCGCGCTGCTCTTCGTGCGGCGTCTGCGGGTCCCTGTCGTGATCACGGACCTCGACCAGGCGCACGTCGACAAGGGCGTCGCCTACATCCACGACGAGATCGGCAAGCTGCAGGAGAAGGGCCGCATCTCCCCGGATGAGGCGAACCGCTTGCGCGCGCTGGTCACCGGCACGACGAACAAGGCCGACTTCGCGGACTGCGACTGGGTCATCGAGGCCGTCTTCGAGGAGCTGTCGGTCAAGCAGAACGTCTTCGCCGAGGTGGAGCCGTTCCTCTCCGACGAGGCTGTCATCGCGACCAACACGTCCTCGCTGTCGGTGGAGCAGATCGGCGCGAAGCTGAAGCACCCGGAGCGCCTGGTCGGCTTCCACTTCTTCACCCCGGTCGCGGTCATGCCGCTGATCGAGGTCGTGAAGACGCCGCACACCGACGAGGCCACGCTGTCCACCGCCATGGTGACGGCCGCCGCGCTCAAGAAGAACGCGGTCATCACGGCCGACACCCCCGGCTTCGTCGTCAACCGCATCCTGGCGAAGATCCTCGGGGACGCGATGCACGCCGTCGACGACGGGACGCCGTTCGAGGTCGTCGACGAGGCCATCGCGCCGCTCGGCCTGCCGATGCCGCCGTCCCAGCTGCTCGACCTCGTCGGGCTGAAGGTCGGCGCGCACGTGCTCGACACCCACCACGAGGCGTTCCCCGACCGGTTCTACCGTTCGGAGAATCTGCACAAGCTGGCCGAGTACGGCACGCCGCTGGAGAAGGACGCCAAGGGCAAGGTGAAGGGCCTCGACAAGGGCGCAGCGAAGATCGTCTCGGGCGGCAAGAACCCGTGGACGAAGGAGCAGATCCTCCGTACGCTGGAGGACGGCCTGGCCGACGAGATCCACCGCATGCTGGTCGACGACCACGTGGTCGAGGAGCCCGAGGACATCGACCTCTGCATGATCCTCGGCGCGGGCTTCCCGTTCCAGATGGGCGGCATCACGCCGTACCTCGACCGGGTCGGCGCATCGGAGCGGGTCTTCGGCGACACGTTCCACCACCCGCCCATCAAGGGCGTCGCCTAACGCGCCCATCCATGAGACGCAACACGCCGTTATCCCTGTCGGATAACGGCGTGTTGCGTCTTACAGATGTTCGGGTCAGCGGTTGACCGTGGACATGTCGGGGTAGCGGTCGCCCACGGGGGCTGCCACGGCGTCCAGACGGGCCAGCTGGTCCTCGGTGAGGGTCAGCTCGGTCGCGGCGACGTTCTGCTCCAGGTTCTTCACCTTCGTGGTGCCGGGGATGGGCGCGATGTCGTCACCCTTCGACAGCAGCCACGCCAGCGCCACCTGGCCGGGCGCGGCGCCCACCTCGCGGGCCACCTCGTCCACCTGCTCGACGATGCGGATGTTCGCCTCCAGGTTGTCGCCCTCGAACCGCGGGTTGAAGCGGCGGAAGTCGTCGTCCGAAAGATCGTCGAGCGAGCGGATGGTGCCGGTCAGGAAGCCTCGACCCAGCGGCGAATACGGCACGAAGCCGATGCCGAGCTCGCGGACGGTCGGCAGCACCTCCGCCTCCGGGTCGCGGGTCCACAGGGAGTACTCGGTCTGGATGGCCGTGACCGGGTGCACGGCGTTCGCGCGACGGATCGTCGCCGGCGCCGCCTCGGACAGGCCGTAGTGGAGGATCTTGCCCTCGTCGATCAGCTCCTTCAGCGCGCCGACGGTGTCCTCGATCGGCGTGTTCGGGTCCATCCGGTGCTGGTAGTAGAGGTCGATGCGGTCGGTGTTCAGGCGGCGCAGGGAACCCTCGACGGCGAGCCGCAGGTTCTCGGGCGAGCCGTCGAGCCCGCGCTCGTCGTTCTGACGGTGCAGGATGTTGCCGAACTTCGTCGCGATGACCACGCGGTCGCGGCGTCCATCGGCGAACGCCTTCGCCAACAGCTCCTCGTTCGTGTACGGACCGTAGATCTCCGCGGTGTCGAAGAACGTGACGCCCAACTCCATGGCCCGGTGGATCGTGCGGATCGAGCCGGCCTCGTCCTGGCCCGCTCCCGTGTAGAAAGCGGACATCCCCATGCAGCCGAGGCCCAGCTGCGAGACCTCCAGCTTCTCGGTTCCCAGTGCGATCGTCTTCATGCGTCGTTTCCTTCCGTGACCTGCTCGACGGTGCGCCGGTACAGGTCGATCTTGTAGTCGATGGCCGCCAGGCTCGCCGTCATCTCCTCCAGCTGCCGCACCACCGCCATGCGGTGCAGGAGCAGCAGCTCCAGCCGCTCCGCCTCCGTCCCGTCGCCCTGTCGCGCCAGCACGACGTACTGGCGCATGGTGGCGATGGGCATGGCGGTCGAGCGCAGCTTGGTGAGGAAGCCGACCCACGACACGTCCGCCTCGGTGTAGCGCCGGTGGGTGGAGGACGCGCGCTCGACCGGTGAGAGCATGAGCCCTTCGCGTTCGTAGTAGCGCAGTGTGTGGGTGGTGAGTCCGGTCCGCTCGGCGACGTCGGAGATCGACATCGCCGTCCGTGTGTCGGTCATACCGTCACGTTACGACTTAGAGTGCACTCCAAGTCAACCGAGTGCCGGAACTCCTCTGAGTGCTTTCAGGCGCCGGGCTTCTTGGCGGCGGGAGCCTCGTCGGCGGGCGCGTCGTCCGGGAGGGGGCGCGCGATCGGGACACGGCTGCCGAGCACCTGCGCGACGAGGTCACGGGCGATCTTCTGCGGGGTGAGCCCGGCGTCCTCGAGGATCTGGTCGCGCGAGGCGTGGTCGATGAACGCGTCGGGCAGGCCCAGCTCGTCCACGGCGGTGTCGATGCCGGCTCCACGGAGGTCCTGGCGGACGCGCGTGCCGATGCCGCCGACGCGGATGCCGTCCTCGATCGTCACGACGATGCGGTGCTCGGCCGCGAGCGACAGGATGCTCTTGGGTACCGGGACGACCCAGCGCGGGTCGACGACGGTCGCGCCGATCCCCTGCGCGGCCAGTCGCTCGGCGACCTTCAGACCGAGGTCGGCCATCGGGCCGACCGTGACGAGCAGGACGTCCTTGCGGTCGCCCTCGAGCAGCACGTCGACGCCGTCGTCGAGGCGGCGCACCGCCTCGATGTCCGGCTGGACCGGGCCCTTCGGGAAGCGCAGCACCGTCGGGGCGTCCTCGACCGCGACCGCCTCGGCCAGCTCCTCGCGGAAGCGTGTGCCGTCGCGCGGCGCGGCGAGGCGGATGTTCGGCACGACCTGCAGGATCGCGAGGTCCCAGATTCCGTGATGGCTGGGCCCGTCGGGACCCGTCACACCGGCCCGATCGAGCACGAACGTCACACCCGCCTTGTGCAGGCCGACATCCATCAGCACCTGGTCGAACGCGCGGTTCATGAAGGTCGCGTAGATCGCGACGACCGGATGCAGCCCGCCGAACGCGAGACCGGCGGCGCTGGTGGCGGCGTGCTGCTCGGCGATGCCGACGTCGTGCACGCGGTCGGGGAAGCGCTCCGCGAGCTTGTGCAGGCCGGTGGGGCGCAGCATCGCCGCGGTGATGCCGACGATCTTCGGGTTCTTCTCGGCGAGGCGCACGATCTCGTCGGCGAAGACGCCGGTCCAGTCCGGCGTACTGGCCGCACTGGTCGGTTCTCCCGTCTCCGGGTCGATCTTGCCGACCGAGTGGAACTGGTCGGCCGCGTCGCGCAGTGCGGGCTCGTAGCCGCGTCCCTTCTGCGTGATCGCGTGGACGATGACCGGGGCGCCGTAGTTCTTCGCCTGCTGAAGCGCCTCCTCCATCGCCTCGATGTCGTGGCCGTGGATGGGGCCGATGTACTTGATGTCGAGGTTCGAGTACAGCGCCTCGTTGTTCGAGAAGCGGCTGAGGAACCCGTGCAGCCCGCCACGGACCCCGCGGTAGAAGGAGCGGCCCGGCGTCCCGAGCTTGTCGAAGGCGGCCTGTGAGGTGAGGTACAGGCTGCGGTAGGTCTTGCGCGTGCGCACAGTGTTGAGGAACCGCGCCATGCCGCCGATCGTCGGCGCGTACGAGCGGCCGTTGTCGTTGACGACGATGATCAGCTTGCGGTTGTTGTCGTCGGAGATGTTGTTCAGCGCCTCCCACGTCATCCCGCCGGTGAGGGCGCCGTCGCCGACGACGGCGACGACGTGCCGATCCTTCTGCCCGGTCAGCTCGAAGGCGCGTGAGATGCCGTCCGCCCACGAGAGCGACGAGGAGGCGTGCGAGCTCTCCACGATGTCGTGCTCGGACTCGGAGCGCTGCGGGTAGCCCGCCATGCCGCCGCGCTGGCGCAGCTGCGAGAAGTCCTGGCGCCCGGTGAGCAGCTTGTGCACGTACGACTGGTGTCCGGTGTCGAACACGATCGCGTCCCGCGGGGAGTCGAAGACCCGGTGGATGGCGATGGTCGTCTCGACCACGCCCAGGTTGGGACCCAGGTGGCCGCCGGTCTTCGCCACGTTGGCCACGAGGAAGGCCCGCACCTCGGCGGCGAGCTGGACCAGCTCACCGTCGGTCAGACGGTCGAGGTCGCGGGGACCGTGGATGGTCTCGAGGATGCCCATACGTTCGAGTCTAGGCTCGCGCGAATCAACGGAGGCTCGGAACGTACGGGTTGACCGGTGGAAGTCCGCAATCCGTACGCGTTAGAACACAGAGGCCCGGGCGAACCCGGGCCCCTGAGAGCGTGACGTCGTTAGTACCGCCGACGTCCTGCCAAGGAGATTACTACGCTCGCGGAATGACAGCCGGCATCGTGACCTATTTCAGTGCACCGCGGATCGCGACCTACGCCCAACGGTGCGGCGGGGACGAACGACGAGCGTTGGCGTTGTACCGCGCGAATGCGCACATCAGCGGTACGGCCCACACCGCGGTCCACTACTGCGAGGTGATGCTCCGCAATGCGCTCGACCGGGAGCTCCGGAGTTGGAACCGGGCGGTACAGGGGACGGCGGAGTGGTCGCATGATCCCGGGCCACTCCTCCGTTCCGTGCTCCCTGCCGACCGCCTCCGCTCGGCCCGAGACCACGCTGCCCGGGCCGTGCGAGGTCGTCGACCGGTCGCTCATGACGATGTGATCGCGCAATTCTCGTTCGGCGTCTGGCGCAACCTTCTGCCGTCGCAGCGGCATCGCTGGAAGCAAGCACTGTGGGAGGAAGCCCTCCACCACGCGTTCAACAACCGCCAAGATGTTCATGTCAGTCAGATCGCACGCTCCGTGTCGATCGTCGGCGACTTCCGCAACCGGATCGCTCACCACGAGCCTGTGTTCGGCCTGGATCTCCGCGGCAAGCGCAGGGCCATGCGGGACATTCTCAACAGCGTGAGTCCGACCGCCCGCCGCTGGTTCGTCGAGCACGAGCCGCTGTCGGCCGCCCTCGACGACTTCTACGCCGACTGGCCGGAGTTCGAGCGGAAGAACTGAGCCCCCGTCCACCACGCGAACTCGGCGGACGGGGGCTCGGTTCCGGAACTGCTTAGACGAGGCTGCGCAGCACGTACTGCAGGATGCCGCCGTTGCGGTAGTAGTCGGCCTCACCGGGGGTGTCGATGCGGACGACCGCGTCGAACTCGATGGTCTGCTTGCCCGCGGGCGAGTGCTCGCTCGGCTCGGCCACGACGTGCACCGTCTTCGGTGTGGTGCCCTCGTTCAGCTGCTCGAGGCCGGTGATCGAGAATACCTCGGTGCCGTCGAGGCCCAGCGAGTCGGCGGACTCGCCGGCCGGGAACTGCAGCGGCACGACGCCCATGCCGATGAGGTTCGAGCGGTGGATGCGCTCGAAGCTCTCGGTGATGACCGCGCGGACGCCGAGGAGGCTGGTGCCCTTCGCCGCCCAGTCGCGCGACGAGCCGGAGCCGTACTCCTTGCCGCCGAGGATGACGAGCGGGGTGCCCTGCGCCTGGTAGTTCTGCG
This sequence comes from Leifsonia poae, assembly GCF_050632865.1. Classification (GTDB taxonomy): domain Bacteria; phylum Actinomycetota; class Actinomycetes; order Actinomycetales; family Microbacteriaceae; genus Leifsonia; species Leifsonia poae_B. The sequence continues at coordinate 86,238 of NZ_JBODSA010000004.1, forward strand.
ACGCGTCGTAGATGAACGACTGCGGCGCGTCCGGCTTGGTGAAGTCGCGGGTGTAGCCGCCCTCGACGCCGTCCAGGAGCTGGTTCTTCAGGCGGATGTTCGCGAAGGTGCCGCGGATCATCACCTCGTGGTTGCCGCGGCGCGAGCCGTAGGAATTGAAGTCCTTGCGATCGATGCCGTGCTCGGTGAGGTACTGGCCGGCCGGGCTGTCCGCCTTGATGGAGCCGGCGGGCGAGATGTGGTCGGTGGTGACCGAGTCGCCGAGCTTGGCGAGCGCGCGGGCGCCGACGATGTCGGTGACCGGCTTCGTCTCGAGGGTCAGGCCCTCGAAGTACGGGGGCTTCCGCACGTAGGTGGACTTCTCATCCCACTCGAAGACCGAGCCGGTCGGGGTCGGCAGCGACTTCCAGCGCTCGTCGCCCTCGAAGACCGACGCGTACTGGTGGACGAACATCCCCTCGTTGATGGAGGAGTCGATCGTCTCCTGGACCTCGGCCGCGTCGGGCCAGATGTCCTTCAGGAACACGTCGTTGCCCTCGGAGTCCTGCCCCAGGGGGTCGACCTCGAAGTCGAAGTTCATCGAACCGGCCAGCGCGTAGGCGATGACCAGCGGCGGGCTCGCCAGGTAGTTCATCTTCACGTCGGGGTTGATGCGGCCCTCGAAGTTGCGGTTGCCCGAGAGCACCGCGGTGACGGCCAGGTCGTTCTGGTTGACCGCTTCGGAGATCTCGTCGAGCAGCGGGCCCGAGTTGCCGATGCAGGTGGTGCAGCCGTAGCCGACCGTGTAGAAGCCGAGCGCTTCGAGGTCCTGGGTCAGACCAGCCTTCTCGTAGTAGTCGGTGACGACCTTGGAGCCAGGGGCCAGCGTGGTCTTGACCCACGGCTTGGCCTTGAGGCCCTTCTTCGCCGCGTTGCGGGCGAGCAGGCCGGCGGCGAGCATGACCGACGGGTTGGAGGTGTTGGTGCACGACGTGATGGCCGCGATCGCGACGGCGCCGTGGTCGAGGACGAAGTCCTGCCCGCTCTCCGCAAGCCGAACCGGGGTCGGGTTGGAGGCCGTCTTCGGCGCGTGGCTGTGGTGCGTGTGGACGTGGATGCTGCGGTCGTCCTCCGGCTGCAGCTCACCCGGGTCGGACGCCGGGAACGACTCGGAGATCGTCAGGTCGACGAGGTCGTGGGAGACGTCGGCGTAGTCGTTGAGGTCCTTCTCGAACTGGTCCTTCGCGTGGCTCAGCTCGATGCGGTCCTGCGGCCGCTTCGGGCCGGCGATCGACGGGACGACGGTCGAGAGGTCGAGCTCGAGGTATTCGCTGAAGACCGGCTCGTTCGCCGGGTCGTGCCACAGGCTCTGCGCCTTCGAGTACTGCTCGACGAGCTGGACCTGCTCCTCGCTGCGGCCGGTGAGACGCAGGTAGTCGAGGGTGACGTCGTCGATCGGGAACATGGCGGCGGTGGAGCCGAACTCCGGGCTCATGTTGCCGATGGTGGCGCGGTTCGCGAGCGGGACCTCGGCGACGCCCGCGCCGTAGAACTCGACGAACTTGCCGACCACGCCGTGCTTGCGCAGCATCTGCGTGATGGTGAGCACGACGTCGGTCGCGGTCACGCCGGTCGGGATGGCGCCGGTCAGCTTGAAGCCGACGACCTTGGGGATGAGCATGGAGACCGGCTGGCCCAGCATGGCCGCCTCGGCCTCGATGCCGCCGACGCCCCAGCCGAGCACGCCCAGGCCGTTGACCATCGTGGTGTGCGAGTCGGTGCCGACGCAGGTGTCCGGGTAGGCCAGCAGTTCGCCGTCGATCTCGCGCGTCATGGTGACGCGGGCCAGGTACTCGATGTTGACCTGGTGGACGATGCCGGTGCCCGGCGGGACGACCTTGAAGTCGTCGAACGCGGTCTGGCCCCAGCGGAGGAACTGGTACCGCTCGCCGTTGCGCTCGTACTCGATGTCGGTGTTGCGCTCCAGCGCGTCCGGCTGGCCGAACAGGTCGGCGATCACGGAGTGATCGATGACCATCTCGGCCGGCGCGAGCGGGTTGATCTTCTTCGGGTCGCCGCCGAGGGCGGAGACGGCCTCACGCATGGTGGCGAGGTCGACGATGCAGGGGACGCCGGTGAAGTCCTGCATGATGACGCGGGCCGGCGTGAACTGGATCTCGGTGTTCGGCTCAGCCGCCGGGTCCCAGGAGCCGAGGGCGCGGATGTGGTCGGCGGTGATGTTCGCGCCGTCCTCCGTGCGGAGCAGGTTCTCGAGGAGAACCTTGAGGCTGAAAGGCAGCCGCTGGTATCCCTCGACGGTGTCGATCTTGAAGATCGTGTAGTCACGCGATCCGACCGTCAAGGTCTCTTTCGCACCGAAGCTGTTCACAGCAGACACAATGCCCTCTCCTTCATCGGCAGGCGATGTTCACGCACGCCTCGTCCATCTTCGTCGTCCGTCGAAGCGCCTTTCCAGCAAGGTAAGCCTAAATCCTCATCACCGGAAAGTATCTTGACGTCGAGATAAAACTACCACGCTCAGAGCCGGTCGAAGACCAGCGAACGTCGCTTTGCGAACCGGTAGAACAGCTCGACCCCGGCCGCACCCAGCGCGCCGACCGCGATGCCCCACGCCAGGGCGCCGTCGAGCTGCAGATGCATCTCGAAGAAGGTGGCCGTGAAGGGGATGACGCAGACCAGCGTGAATGCGGCGGCGACCGCGGCGAGCAGCAGCCACCGGATGCCGGTGAGCGGTCTCGTGAGGACGCACAGCATCCACAGCGAGACGCAGAACAGCGCGACCGTGGTGACGCTGCGGGCCTCGTGGAGCGGGACGCTGCGGTACAGCGGTGCGTAGGCGACGATGGCCGTGACGCCCGCGATGAGACCGGTCGGGATGGAGTACCGCAGCACGCGACCGAGCACTCCCGGTGTGTAGATGCGCTTGTTCGGGGCGAGTGCGAGGAAGAAGGACGGGATCCCGATCGCCAGCGACGACACCAGGGTGAGCTGGCGCGGGAGGAACGGGAACGGCCACAGGATCGCCGCGCTCACGAGAGCCAGCAGGATGCCGTACGTCGTCTTCGCCAGGAAGATGTTGCTGACCCGCTCCACGTTGGCGATGACCCGCCGGCCCGACGCCAGAACGTCGGGCAGCCGGTCGAAACGGTCGTCGAGCAGCACCACGCGCGACGCGGCCTTGGTCGCGGCGGTGCCGGTGCCCATCGCGATGCCGAGGTCGGCGTCCTTCACGGCCATCGCGTCGTTGACGCCGTCGCCGGTCATCGCGACCGTGCGCCCGCGCCCCTTGAGCAGCCGCACCGCTGCACGCTTCTGGTCGGGGCTCACGCGGCCGAGCACGCTCGCTCGCTCCAGCGCGTCGGCCAGCTCGTCATCCGTGGTGAGCGTGGACGCGTCGATCGCCTCGCCCTCCAACTGCAGCTCGCGGGCGATGGCCGAGACGGTCACGGGATTGTCGCCCGACATCACCACGACGCGCACCGACTGCTCGCGGAAGTACGCGAGCGCATCCTGAGCCTCGGGACGCAGCGTCTCGGCGAGCAGCACCAGCAGGACCGGCTCCACGCGCGTGCCCGTGAGCGGCATGTGCACCTCCGCGGGCAGCGGGTCGACCGCCCGCGCCAGCGCGAGTGTCCGCAGCCCCGTCGCGGCGAGGGCGGTCGCACGCGCCAGCGCCTCGGAGTGGCCGTCGAGCACGCGTTCCGGCGCGCCGAGCACCCACGCGCTCTCATAACCGCCGTCCACGGTCATCGTGAGCGCGCTGTACTTGGTGGCCGAACTGAACGGGATGCGCCGCCCGACCGCGATCCGGTCGCTCCGGAACCGCGACCCGAGGATTCCCGACGTCGCGTTGCCCGCATCATCCGACCCGAAGGCCGCGAGCGCGAGCTCGCCGTCGGCAACGTCCTGCTCCCCCGCCAGCGCCTCGGTGCCGTGCAGTGACAGCTCCCCCGTCGTCAGTGTGCCGGTCTTGTCGAGGAACAGCACGTCGACGCGCGCCAGCACCTCCACCGCCGCCAGTTCTTGCACCAGCACCTTGTGCGCGGCGAGCTGGATGGCGGCCACGCCGAAGGCCAGGCTCGTCAGGAGAACAAGCCCTTCCGGGATGAGGCCGACGACGGCCGCGACGGCATCGAGCAGCGCCCGCCGCCACCGGTCGTCGACGAAGATCTCGGAGAACCCGCCGTAGGCGAAGACGCGACCCAGCAGGGTGATGAGGATGATCGGCCCCAGGATCCACGAGAGGTAGACGAGGATGCGGTTGGTCGCGTCGCGGAGCTCGGACCGCACCTGACTGTGCTTGCGGATCTCGCTCGTGAGCTTGCTCGCGTAGGAGTCGGCGCCGACCGCCGAGACGGTCGCCAAGCCGGTTCCCGACACGACGTGCGACCCCGAGAGCAGGGGTGCCCCCTCGTCTTTGAACATCGGATCGGACTCGCCGGTGAGCATCGACTCGTCGAGCGACAGCCCGGTGCTCTCGACCACGACGGCGTCCGCCGGCACCTGATCGCCCGGACGCAGGACGAGCAGGTCGTCGAGCACCACCTGGTCGAGCGCGACCGTCACGACGGCGCCGTCGCGTCGCACCCGGCTGTGCGGCGCGGCGAGCAGCGCCGCCCGGTCGAGCACGCGCTTGGCGCGGTACTCCTGCACGATGCCGATGAGGGCGTTGACGACGACGATGCCGAAGAAGAACCCGTCGCGCAGGTCGCCGAGGATCACCACGACGATGAAGCAGGCGGTGAGGATGCCGTTGAAGAGCGTGAAGACGTTCTCGCGGAGGATGTCGCCGATCGATCGCGAGCTGGGCTGCTCCTGCGTGTTGACGCGCCCGTCGGCGACGCGCTCCTCCACCTGGGCGGAGGTCAGCCCGTCACGTATTCCCGCGTCCAGCATCCCTCCCCCTTCACCGCCAGATGGTTCTACTTGGTAGACGAGGTGGGACGCGGGTTCGTGACGGACTTCTGAGGGAATTGCCCCTTCACGACGAACCACGTCACGAGGAGGAGCGGTGCATAGAGCGGGACGCCCATGAGCAGTTTGGTGAGGGCGAGCGCACTGGTGGCCTCGTCGGTGTGCGCCAGATACAGCGGCACCTGCACGACGAGGCGGGCTGCGAAGAGCAGGAACCAGAGGAACGTCAGCGCCTGCATGACCCGGAACTTCCGCTTGTCCTTGCGCCACGCGACGCCGTCGCCCATCAGGTAGCCGGCCGCCAGCCCGATGATCGGCCAGCGCACCAGCATCGAGATGAGGATGCCCGCCGCATAGGCCGCGTTCGTCCAGATCCCGAGGAGGAAGTTGTCCTCGCCCCGCCCGGTGATGAGCGCGAGGATGGCGGAGATGCCGACGCCGATGAGGCCGGCGAGCGCCTGCGTCACCGGCGTCTTGCCGACGATGCGGACGACCGTGAAGACGATCGCGACCGCCACCGAGCACCCGATCGACAGCGGGACGTTCTGGGTGAACGTGAAGAGCACCAGGAAGACGAGGCCCGGGAGGATCGTCTCGCACAGCCCGCGGATGCCGCCGAGCGCGCCCAGGAGCGCCGCACCGGTCGACGAGTCGTCCTCGGCGAGCTGGCCGAGGCCCGAACGGCGCGCGGCGGCGGCGATGCTCTCGCCGAGACCGGGCGACGGCGCGGGCGCCTGTGTCTCGTCACGGTCGTCCGGCTGAGGGGTCGGGCGCTCGGGGCGCTCCTCGTCGGTCATGTCCACGCCTTAAAGAGAGGAGTAGTCGTTCTCGTTGCCGGTCGTCGGCGCGGCCGGCATCCGGAGCGGGATGAGGTCGCGGGGCGGCATGGGCACCGACCCGCGCACCACGACGATGCTGCGGAAGAGGTCTTCGACGAGCGCCGCCGCCTCGGGCTGCACGGCCGCGTCGCCCGCGATCACGCCGCGGAGGAACCAGCGCGGTCCGTCGACGCCGATGAAGCGCGCCACGCGCGTCTCCACCGCGCCGCCCGCGGCCGCGGCGACGGGGATTTCAGCGACGAGTTCCGGCCCGAAGGCGCCCTCGCGCTCGGTGACCCGGCCGCCCTGGCGCTGGATCTGATCGGTGATCTGCTCGCGGATCTCGTGCCACAGCCCCGTCGAGCGGGGAGCGGCGAACGGCTGCACCTGGAGGGTGGAGCCGGCGTAGTCGAGCCCGACGGCGACGACGCGCTGCGTCTCCTCCTCGACCTCGAGACGCAGATGCAGGCCCTCGCGGGGCAGGATCTTCACGCCGCCGAGGTCGACGTACGGGCGGACCGGATTGGCCTCGCTCTCGTCGAGCGGCCCCTCGGTCTCGCGGTCCTCCGGGGCCGACTTCTCGAACTCCACGGCGTCGCCCTGCTGCTCGAGCTCGGCGTCTCCGCCGGCCCCGCGGGGGTGTCGCTGATGTCGCTCACGCGTGTTCTCCTGCCTCGGTGACGGTGTACCCGGACGAGCCGAAGCCCGCGGCGCCACGGTGGCTGTCCGGGAGGGTGTCGACGGGGATGAACCGGGCTCGCGTGACCGGCATGACGATCAGCTGGGCGATCCGGTCGCCGACGGCGATATCGTACGGCATCGACCTGTCGGTATTGAGGAGGGTGACCTTGATCTCGCCGCGGTAGCCCGCATCCACGGTTCCCGGCGAGTTGACGATCGTGATGCCGTGGCGCATGGCCAGACCGCTCCGCGGGACGACGAACGCGGCGTACCCGTCGGGCAGCGCGATGGAGACGCCGGTCGGCATGGTGAACCGCTCCCCCGGACCGAGCACGACGGCCTCCGCGGCGCTCAGGTCGGCGCCCGCATCCCCCGGATGCGCGTAAGCGGGTGGGAATGCGGCCACGATCGGGACATCGACGGTATCGGTCACGTGTCAGAGGGTAGTGCAGAAGTCTGGTCGAATAGAGGACATGGACCTGTACCGAGAGCGGCTGTGGGCGACCCCCTGGCTGTTCATCTCCACCCTGCTCGTCGTCCCCGCGATCATGCTCGTCTTCGCGCCGATCAACTTCGCGGTCGGGGTCGTGCTGGCGATCGTCGTCTACGTCGCCTGGGCGATCTTCCTCGTCGTGACGGCGCCGACCATCCGGGTGACCGAGGACGAGCTGGCCGCCGGCAACGCGCGCATCCCGCTGAACCTCGTCGGCGATCCCGTCGCCTTCAGCGGCGAGGAGGCGACGCTCGAGCGCGGCCGCCGGCTGGACGCGCGCGCCTGGCTGCTCATCCGCGGCTGGATCAAGCCCGTGGTGAAGGTGCCGGTGCTGGATGCGGACGATCCAGCGCCCTACTGGCTCCTCTCAACAAGAAACCCGGACCAGCTGGTCCGGGTTCTCGGTGAGGCTCGACGCGTGTCGTGAGTTATGCCGCGCACTCCACGCAGATCGGCCCGAGCTTCGTCTCGTGGTCGATCTGCGAGCGGTGCTTCACCAGGAAGCAGTTCACGCAGGTGAACTCGTCCGCCTGGGGAGGCAGCACGACGACGTCGAGGTCGAGGTCAGAGAGGTCGGCACCGGGGAGCTCGTATCCGCCGGGGTTGTCGGCGTCCTCGACGTCGACGACGCCCGACATCTTGTCCGGGACACGCTCCTTGAGGGCCTCGATCGACTCGGAGTCGTCCTCGGTCTTCCGCGGTGCGTCGTAATCGGTTGCCATGCCCATCCACTTCTCGTCGTAACGGCCGATTCTCGCAATCGGCGGCCATAGTTTGCATCAATCGCCACTGAATAGCAAAACCATTCAGGAGCCTTTCAGCGATTGCTGGATGTGCAACTTCCGGCACGCCCACGGTATTCCCCGAAATGCCTTCTCTCCCGTGTCATTCTGGGGCGGTACAGACGAGCTCGGAAGGCACTCCACATGCAGGATCTGAAGGTCATCGGGGTCGAGAACGGCGCACTCGTCGCCGTCGGCGACGACGGTGAGCGTTTCCGCATCGCCGTCGACGAGGCGTTGCAGTCGAAAGTGCGGCAAGTCCGTCAGGAGACGCCCGCCGACGCACCCAAACTTTCCCCGCGCGAGGTCCAGGCGCACATCCGCTCCGGCATGTCCGCCGAGGACGTCGCCGCGGTCACCGGCGCCCCGCTGGAGTACGTCCAGCGTTTCGAGGGCCCGATCATCGCCGAGCGCGAGCACATCGTCGCGAGCGCCCTGAGCGTCCCCGTGCACACCACGGACGCCGTCGACCCGCTCGGCGAGGGCGAGACCTTCGGATCGGTGATCCGCGACCGGCTGGCGTCCCTCGGTGTCGCCGGTGAGCGCTGGGCGAGCTGGAAGGACAGCGAGACCGGCTGGATCGTGAAGCTCGAGTTCACCGCCGACACGATCGACCACGACGCGCGCTGGTCCTACGACGCCCGCAAGCACGCGCTCGCGCCCCTCAACTCCGAGGCGACCACCCTGTCCCAGGCCGGCGAACTGCGCGGCGGTGCGCTCATCCCCCGCCTGCGCGCGGTGCTGCCGCACGAGGGCGAGCCGGACACGTCCCGCTTCGACAGCGGAGCCTTCACCTTCCCGGTGCCGTCGGTCGACCTGCTCGGTCCCGAGATCACGCAGCCGATCGAGCCTCTGCCCCCGCAGGGCCGGGTCCCCGGGGCGAACAACTCCATCCCGGTATCGGCCATGAAGCGCGCCGACGACGCCACCCCGCGCGACCTGCACCAGACCGCGGACCTGCTGGAGGCGCTGCGCCGCCGCCGGGGCGAGCGCGAGGCCGCGAACTACGACGACCGCGCGACGACTCCCCAAGCTCCGGTCCACGCCGAGGCGCCCGTCGCCCCGCCGCAGGAGCCGACGCCGCCGGTGTCGCCGTTCCGGGTCGTGGAGGATCGCGCGCCGGTCGCCGAGCAGCCTGCGCTGCCCCTGGACGTGCCCGCTCCGCCTGCCGCGCCGGCACCGTCGAACAACGACTCGGGCCCGCAGCCGTCGGCTCGCAAGAAGGGCCGCGCGGCCATGCCGAGCTGGGATGAGATCGTGTTCGGTGCACGCACGGACGACGACCTGGCCTGACGCGCCTCGTAAGAAGAGGTCTCGATCCGGGCCGTTCCACAGGCACGCGGTGTCGATTCCAGGTAATGCACGTATGTCCCGTATCCTGTGGGAATGCTTGCAACCGACCCTGCACGCACGATCAGTGCCGGCCTGCGCGGCCATGACAACGCGCTCGGGCTGATCCGTCTCGTCCTCGCCCTCGCCGTGCTGGTGTCGCACACCTTCCCGCTCGGCGGTTTCGGGCACGACCCGGGGTCGGGCATCACCAAGGGCCAGGCCAACCTCGGCACCCTCTCCGTCGCCGGGTTCTTCGCCATCAGCGGCTACCTCATCACGAAGAGCGGGATGTCCGCCGACATCGTCCAGTTCCTCTGGCGACGCGTGCTCCGCATCTTCCCGGCGTTCCTCCTGGCGCTGCTGCTCGCGGCCTTCGTCCTCGGTCCGATCATCTGGTCGCTCGACGGCCACTCGCTCGGCGCGTACTTCGCCCGCGGCGCGACCAGCCCCTGGCACTACCTGCTCTCGAACTGGAACCTCCACGTCGACACGTGGGGCATCCTCGACATCTTCCAGAACACCACGCCGTACGGTCAGGCCACGCACGCCAGCGTCATCAACGGTTCGATGTGGACGCTCGGCTACGAGTGGGACTGCTACATGATGATCGCGCTCCTGCTGCTCGCGGGAGTTCTCACCAAGGCGCGACCGATCGTCGTGGTCGTCGCGGGCGTCATCTTCGCCGCGCAGATCGTCGACCTGGTCAGCCCGGGCACGATGGCCACAGTCTTCCCGCCGCTCGGCAGCGTCCAGTTCTCCTATCTGTCGTACCCGTTCGCCGTCGGCGCCGTGTTCGCCGTGTACTCGCGATCCATCCCGATGAACGCGCGCTTCGGCATCGCCGCCGGCGTGCTGCTGGTGTGGACGCTGCTCAACGGCGGCTACGGGGTCATCGGCGTGCCCGCCGGCGTGTACTTCGTGCTGTGGCTCGGCTCGGCCATCCCCGGCCGGCTCCGGACCATCGGTCAGAAGAACGACATCTCCTACGGCGTCTACCTCTACGCGTTCCCGGTGCAGCAGACGCTCGCATATTTCGGGCTCTACAAGCTCGGCGTCATCCCGATGATCCTCGGCGCCGCCATCGTCGTTCTCGGGATCTCGTGGCTCAGCTGGCGCTTCCTCGAGAGCCCGGCGATGTCGCTCAAGAACTGGGGCCCGGGACGCGGGTTCGCGTACTGGGTGGAGAAGCTGCGCCGACGGCCGACCTCGACCCCGGAGACGCGACCTGCACCATCGGCGGAGGCCGAGCCGGCCGCGCAGCCCGCGACCGCCATCGCGCCGGTCATCCCGCTCGCCCACACGGCGCACGCGAACCACGCGCACGCGCCGCACATCGTGACGGCGGAACTCAGCCAGCTGCCCCGAACCGCAGGAGCGGCACCCGCGTCTCCTCCGGCGTGATGGAGCCGTGCTGGCCGATCATGTTGCGGCCGGTGCGCTGCGGGTCACGCCCGTCGTAGTACGCGATCCGCTTGCGGGCGGCGACCAGCACATCCCCGATCCGCGGAGCGACCTCGTCGTCCACGACTGGGCCGAACCAGCCCGCGTCGGCCGCCTCCTCCCGCGTCGCCACCCAGGAGCGGTCGCCCTCGGCGTCGCGCCAGCGTTCGGCGACCGCCAGCGCGGACGCACCCGGCTCGGTGTAGAGGTGCAGCATCCGCGGCTCCCCCGCCACGTCCGCGACGCCCTCCAGGAGCTCGGGCGCGGTGTCGTACAGGATGTGTCCGCTCGCGGGGACGTCGACCACCCCGTGGTCGGCGGTGAGCAGCGCCCCGCGGCCGGGACCGAGGCGGCGGGCGAAGCTCGCGACCAGCGCGTCCAGGGTCTCGAGCGTCGCGGTCCAGTCCGGCGACTCCCAGCCGCGAGCGTGCGCGAGGGAGTCGAGCTCGGCGACGTAGAGGTAGGTGAGCCCAGGTCCGGCCTCGGCGACGATCGAGGCGGCGGCGTCGAAGCGCTCGCTCAGCGACTGCACCCCCAGGAACTCGGCGCCGCGGAGGACCGCGGCCGAGAATCCGGAGCCCTCGAACTTCGGCAGCCCGATCGCCCGGGCGCGCACCCCTGCTCGGTCGCGCGCTCGAAGACGGTGCGTGAGCGCTGCCAGGTGGCGGGATCCATCCGCTCGTCCCAGCCGGAGAGCTGGTTGGTGAGGCGGCCGGCCGCATCGCGGACCCGGTAGCCGACGAGGCCGTGCTCGCCCGGAGCGGTGCCGGTGGTCAGCGTCGCCAGCGCCGCGGCCGTCGTGGTCGGGAAACCGGCGTCGATCGTGGTCGTCTTTCCGAGCATGGGCGCGAGGGTGCGGGCATGACCGGACCGTGCCCGCAAGGCGGCGGCGCCCAACCCGTCGACCACGATGACGACGACGTGGTCGAGCCGCGGAAGCCCGAGGTCGTTCGCCTGTCCGCCGAGCGCGGCCAGCGAACTCGGCAGAACCGTGGCGAGGCTCGCTCGGGTGGTGAACGCGGCCGGTAGCATGGGTGGCATCCGGCCCAGTCTGGCACAGGCCACGGCAGGCCGGACGAGCCGCCCCACGCTCCACCCGAGCCCCTGCACAGAATGCACGAATGACACCAGCAGACGACCAGCCCGCCGCCGGAACGACGGAACGCATCGAAGACGTCGACGTCACGACCGAGATGCAGGGCTCGTTCCTCGAGTACGCCTACTCGGTGATCTACTCCCGCGCGCTCCCGGACGCCCGCGACGGCCTCAAGCCGGTGCAGCGCCGCATCCTCTACATGATGACCGAGATGGGCCTGCGGCCGGATCGCGGCCACGTGAAGTCGGCGCGCGTCACCGGCGAGGTGATGGGAAAGCTGCACCCGCACGGCGACAGCGCCATTTACGACGCCCTGGTGCGCATGGCCCAGGACTTCACCCTCCGCGTGCCGCTGGTCGACGGCCACGGCAACTTCGGCTCCCTCGACGACGGCCCCGCCGCCGCTCGGTACACCGAGGCGCGCCTCGCCGCCGCCGCGCTCGCGATGACGGAAGACCTCGACGAGGACGTCGTCGACTTCGTCCCGAACTACGACAACCAGCTCATGCAGCCGGATGTGCTGCCCGCGGCCTTCCCCAACCTCCTGGTCAACGGCGCGAGCGGCATTGCGGTCGGCATGGCGACCAACATGGCGCCGCACAACCTCATCGAGGTGGTCGGTGCCGCCCGGCACCTGCTCGAGAACCCGGACGCGACCCTCGACGACCTGATGGCGTACGTGCCCGGCCCGGACCTGCCGTCGGGCGGTACGATCGCCGGCCTCGCGGGCGTGCGCGACGCGTACGCGACGGGACGCGGCAGCTTCCGGATGCGCGCGAAGGTGACCGTGGAGTCCATCACCGCGCGCAAGAGCGGCCTCGTCGTCACGGAGCTGCCCTACCTCGTCGGCCCCGAGAAGGTCATCGAGAAGATCAAGGACGGCGTCAACGCGAAGAAGCTGAACGGCATCTCCGACGTCACCGACCTCTCCGACCGCCAGAACGGCCTCCGGCTCGTCATCGGCATCAAGACCGGGTTCAGCCCGGAGGCGGTGCTCGAGCAGCTGTACCGGCACACGCCGCTGGAGGAGGGCTTCGCGATCAACAACGTCGCCCTCGTCGCCGGCGGCCCGCAGACCCTCGGGCTGCGGGAGCTGCTGCAGGTCTACCTCGACCACCGCGTCAGCGTGGTCACCCGGCGGTCGCAGTTCCGCCTCGCACGCCGTAAGGAACGCCTGCACCTGGTCGAGGGACTGCTCATCGCGATCCTCGACATCGACGAGGTCATCCAGGTCATCCGCACGTCCGACGACACGGAGGCTGCCCGCACCCGCCTGATGCAGGTGTTCGACCTGAGCACCCTGCAGGCCGACTACATCCTCGAGCTGCGCCTGCGCCGCCTGACGCGGTTCAGCCGCATCGAGCTCGAGACCGAGCGCGACCAGCTGCGCGCCGAGATCGCGGAGCTCGAAGAGCTCCTGGCCTCGCGTCAGCGCATCAACGACCTGGTGTCGGATGAGATGGAGCAGGTGGCGGGCCGCTTCGGCACGCCGCGCCGCACGCTGCTGACCGAGGCGAAGCCGTCGATCGCGGGCGCCTCACGCAGCAAGACGGCGAACGTCCAGCTCGAGGTGGCCGACGTGCCGACGCGCGTGTACCTGTCGACGACCGGCCGCATCCTGCGCGTGGATGCCGTGGCCGGCCCCGACGGCGAGGTCGGGCTCGACCGCATCCAGCCGCCGGCCCGGCGCAGCAAGCACGACGCCATCCTGTCGCAGCTGGACACGAGCAGCCGCAGCGAGATCGGCGCGGTGACGAACCGCGGTCGCCTGATCCGCTTCTCCCCGTCGACCTGCCCGGCGTGCCCGCCAACTCCGTCCAGCTCGGCGCCGGCGTGAAGGTCGGCGACTACCTGGCGCTCGCGGACAAGAAGGAGCGCATCCTCGCCCTCGTGTCCCTCACCGACACGGAGCGGACGATCGCGCTCGGCACCAAGCAGGGCGTCGTCAAGCGCGTCGCCCCGGGCGACTGGGCGAACAAGCCCGAGTTCGAGGTCATCGCGCTGAAGGCCGGCGACGAGGTCGTCGGCGCCACCACGGTGACGGATGCGGACGAGCTGGTGTTCGTCGCGAGCGACGCGCAGCTGCTGCGGTTCGCGGCATCGACGGTCCGTCCGCAGGGACGCGCCGCGGGCGGCATGGCCGGCATCAACCTCGGTGCGGACGCACGGGTCATCTACTTCGGCGCCGTTGCGGCGGAGGACGCGGCCGAGGCGGTCGTGGCCACGATCGCCGCGAGCGACGCGACGTTGCCGGGCGCCGACCCCGGCACGGCGAAGGTGAGCGACTTCGCGGAGTTCCCGGCAAAGGGACGCGCGACCGGCGGCGTCCGCGCGCAGCGGTTCCTGAAGGGTGAGAGCGAGCTCGTGCTCGCCTGGGCCGGCCGCGCCCCCGCGCTGGCCGTCGCCCCCGACGGCGTCGCGCGCACCCTCCCCGAGGGCGGCGCCCGCCGCGACGCCTCGGGCGTCCCTCTGGACATGGTCGTCGGCTCCATCGGCCGCCGCCTCGCCTAGCCCAGCCCGCGAGCACAGGAAGAACGTCGCCTGATCACGAGATCGGCGACGTTTTTCCTGTGCTCGGCGGCTACGGCCGGCTAGGCGTCGATGCGGGCGCGGGAGAGGTCGTCGGCGCCCTGGATGATGAACTCCTTGCGCGGGGCGACGTCGTTGCCCATCAGGAGCTCGAAGACGCGGTTCGCCGACTCGGCGTCCGAGACGCGCACCCGGCGCAGGGTGCGGTGTGCGCGGTCCATCGTGGTGGTCGCGAGCTGGTCCGCGTCCATCTCGCCGAGGCCCTTGTAGCGCTGGATCGGCTCCTGGTACTTCTTGCCGCGCTTCTTCAGGTCGGCGAGCACCGCCTGCAGCTCCGCCTCGGAGTACGTGTAGATCGTCTCGTTCGGCTTCGAGCCGGGGTTCACCACGACGACGCGGTGCAGCGGCGGGACGGCGGCGAACACGCGTCCCTCCTCGATCATGGGCCGCATGTAGCGGAAGAAGAGGGTGAGGAGGAGGGTCCGGATGTGCGCGCCGTCGACATCCGCATCCGACATGATGATGACCTTGCCGTAGCGGGCCGCCGACAGATCGAAGCTGCGGCCGGAGCCCGCGCCGATGACCTGGATGATCGCCGCGCACTCCGCGTTCGACAGCATGTCCGAGATGGACGCCTTCTGCACGTTGAGGATCTTGCCGCGGATGGGCAGCAGCGCCTGGTACTCGCTGTCGCGGGCGCGTCGTGCCGTGCCCAGAGCGGAGTCGCCCTCGACGATGAACAGCTCGCTGTTCGCGACGTCGCTGGAGCGGCAGTCGACGAGCTTCGCCGGGAGGGATGAGGTCTCGAGCGCGTTCTTGCGGCGCTGCGTCTCCTTGTGGGCGCGGGCCGATATCCGGGACTTCATCTCGGCGACGACCTTGTCGAGCACGAGCGAGGACTGCGCCTTGTCGTCGCGCTTGGACGACCCGAACCGCTCGGCCATCGCCTTCTGGACGACGTTCGCCACGATCGCGCGCACGGCCGGCGTGCCCAGGATCTCCTTGGTCTGGCCCTCGAACTGCGGCTCCGGGAGGCGCACGGTGAGCACGGCCGTGAGGCCCGCCATCACATCGTCCTTCTCGAGCTTGTCGTTGCCGGCCTTGAGCCGCCGGGCGTTCAACTCCACCTGCTGGCGCAGGAACTTGAGCAGGCCCTGGTCGAAGCCGGCCTGGTGGCTTCCGCCCTTCGGCGTGGCGATGATGTTGACGAAGCTGCGCATCACCGTGTCGTAGCCGGTGCCCCAGCGCAGCGCGATGTCGACTTGGCACTCGCGCTTGAGCTCGGTCGGCACCATCGCGCCCGAGTCGGAGAGCACCGGCACGGTCTCGGTGAAGTGTCCCTCGCCGGTGAGCCGCCAGGTGTCGGTGATCGGGCTGTCGGGCGCGAGGAAGTCGACGAACTCCGAGATTCCGCCCTCGTAGCGGAAGGTGGTCAGGCCGGCCGGCGCGGCACCGTCCGAGCCGGGGCGCTGGTCGTCGATCGCGATCGAAATGCCCGGCACCAGGAACGCGGTCTGCCGCGCGCGGCCGATCAGGTCGTCGGTCGAGAACTCGGCGCCCTTCGTGAAGATCTGCCGGTCGGCCCAGTAGCGGATGCGCGTCCCTGTCACGCCCTTCTTCACCTTGCCGACGACCCGCAGCTCGCTGCCGCTGACGAACGGGCTGAACGGGTTGTCGGGGCTCGGGGCGCCCGTCCCGTCGTCGAACACGCCCGGCTCGCCGCGGTGGAAGGACATGGCATAGGTCTTGCCGTCGCGGTCGACCTCGACGTCGAGCCGTTCGGACAGCGCGTTGACGACCGAGGCGCCGACACCGTGCAGGCCGCCGGACGCCGCGTACGAACCGGAGCCGAACTTGCCGCCCGCGTGGAGCTTGGTGAAGACGACCTCCACGCCGGAGAGCCCGGTCTTCGGCTCGATGTCGACGGGGATGCCGCGCGCCTGGTCGCGCACCTCAACGCTGTCATCGGCGTGGAGCACGACGTCGATGGCCGAGCCGAAGCCTGCCAGCGCCTCATCCACGGAGTTGTCGATGATCTCCCAGAGGCAGTGCATGAGCCCTCGGGAGTCGGTCGAGCCGATGTACATGCCGGGTCGCTTGCGGACGGCCTCCAGCCCCTCGAGCACCGACAGGTGCCTGGCCGAATAGTCCGAACTCGCCACGGGCGCTCCTTGTGGATCAGGTGCGCCTCGAGTGCGGCGCGCACGTACACCATCAAGCGTACGTGGCGGGCGGGGCACACTACGCCACCGACACCCGCTCGCTCGGAGGCTACGCGTTGAGCGAAATAGCAGCCAATACGCGCCTGGTTGCCGAGCATCCGTGGTTCTATAGACGTACCGAGTTCACCGGTTGCGACGGAAGGAGCATCACATGTCGACAGTCACCTCGGAGAACGGGGCCATCGACGAGCTCGCATCGGGGCCGCAACTGACGGCCGCGGACCGTTGCGACAGCTGCGGAGCGCAGGCATACATCCGGGTCGTCGTGAACAACGGCGAGCTGCTGTTCTGCGCCCACCACGGCAAGAAGCACCAGGAGAAGCTCTCGCAGATCGCCCACAGCTGGCACGACGAGACCGCTCGCCTGTTCGAAGAGCAGCGCGCCTGACGCGGCTCGCTCACGAAGCGCGGAACTGACCGGAGGATGGTCGCCACGACTGGTGTGCGCCGACGTGCACATATCGATCTCGACGCCATCCGCTCGACGGCAGCCTCCGCCGCTTCGCCGCTCCCCGACTGCACCGCCGATCTCCGCGCCGACGCGTACGGACACGGGCTCATCCCCGTGGCACGTGCGCTGACGGATGCGGGGGTCGGCGGTTTTCTCGTCTCCCGGGTGGAGGACGCTGCTGCTCTCGCCGACGACGGGCTCCCCGCCCGGGTGTTCGTCGGACAGGCGCCCGGCCCCCTGCTCGGGACGTCGTTGTTCGGACTCGACCCCGCGCATCCGACCGCTCCGGCGATGCGCCTCGAGGGCGAGGTCGTCTCGGTCAAGCGCGTCCCCGCCGACCGCGGCGTCTCCTACGGTTACACGTACCGCACGTCGCGGCCCAGCACCCTCGTGCTGGTCGCGCTCGGGTACGCCGACGGCATCCTGCGCGTCGCCTCCAACAAGGCGCCGGTGAAGGTCGGCGACACGGTCGGTCGCATCACGGGCCGCATCGCGATGGACCAGTTCGTCGTCAATATCGGCGACGACACCGCGCGGCCTGGCGACCCGGTCGTCCTCTTCGGCGACTCGGCGCGCGGCGAGCCGACCGTGCTCGACTGGGCGGATGCGCTCGGCGTCGACGCCCCCGTGATCACCAGCCGCCTCGGCCGGCGCATCGAGAGGACCTACCCCGCATGAGGACGCCCGCATGACGATCGTGGACGCCGTCGCCGAACCGCTCCCCCGCGCCGTGATCGACCTCGCCGCCGTGCGCCACAACGTCGCTCACCTGACCAGACTCATCGCGCCCGCCCAGACCATGCTGGCCGTCAAGGCCGACGCCTACGGTCACGGGCTGCTGCCCGTCGCCGAAGCCGGGCTCGAGGCCGGCGCGACGTCCCTGGCCGTGCTCGAGATCCCGGCCGGGCTGGTGCTGCGGCACGCCGGCGTGACCGTCCCGATCCTCGCCTGGCTGCACGGTCGGAGCACCGACTGGCGGGCGGGCATCGAGGCGCACATCGAGCTCGGCATCTCCGCCGTCTGGCAGCTCGAGGCCATCGCCGCGGCCGGCGCCGACCGCCCCGCCGTCGTGCATCTGAAGGTCGACACCGGCCTCAGCCGAAACGGCGCCACCCGCGAAGAGTGGCCCGGGCTCGTCCAGTACGCGCTGGAGCTGGAGCGCCAGGGTGTCGTCCGCATCCGCGCAGCCTGGTCGCACCTCGCCGACGCGTCGATCGCCGACGACCAGGCCGCTCTCGCCGAGTTCCGCAGTGCGGTCGTCGAGGCGGAAAAGCTCGGCGCGCACTTCGAAGCACTGCACCTGGCCGCGAGCTCGGCGGGCATCCGGATGCCGGAGGCGCGTTTCTCGTTCGTCCGGTTCGGCATCGCCGCCTACGGCTTCTCCCCGTACGACGACTCGACCGGGGCCGAGCTCGGGCTCATCCCCGCGATGCGGCTCGAGGCTCCGGTCACCGAGGTCCACGTCGGCGGCACGACGCACGTACGGCTCGGGATCGGCTGGGCCGACGGCGTCCCGACGCTCGGGATCGCGAAGACCAGCATCCAGCTGAACGGCCGCCGCTGCCAGCTCCTCGCGGTGGAGGCCGACAGCATGCTCGTGGATGCGGGTGCGCACCGCGTCGAGGTCGGCGACACCGCCATCCTGTTCGGCCCGGGCACCGACGGCGAGGTCACCGCCGAGAAGTACGCCGACTGGGCCGAGACGATCGCCGACGAGATGGTCACCGGCGTCGCCTCACGCGTCCCCCGCGTCTACGTGAACTGACCCCCGGCCCGAGTGCAGCTAACTGCGGTCGACACGCCGTGCGACACCGCAACGACGTGCACTTCGCGGGAGGGCTACAGCGAGACGCCGAGGCGGTCGGCGATCGCGCGGCGCGCGTTCGTCGCGTAGCGGTCGACGCGCTCGGTCTGCGCGACCGGCGGCAGCTCGCCGCGCAGCGCGGTGCCGAGCAGCCGGTCGGCCAGCGCCGGGTTCATCGGCAGCAGCGGACCGTGCAGGTGCGTGCCGATCGACGCGCCGACGACGACGCCCTCCGTGCCGTCGCCGTTGCCGGTCCCGCTGACGAGACGGCCCAGCGGCTCGGCCCCGTCGAGCACCGTGCGCGCCGAGTGGTTCTCGAAGCCGGCGACGGTCGAGCCGTCCGCCAGCCGCACGACGACCTCGCCGACGTGCCGCTTGCTTCCGAGCGCGGCGCGGGTCGGGAAGACGCCCGCACCCGCCAGCAGTTCACCCTCCGGCGTCTCCAGGCCGGTGCCGAGCAGCTGCCAGCCGCCCGCGATCGCGAGGAACGGCACGCCCGCAGCCTGCCACTCCCGCAGCCGTGGGGCGATGCGCAGGACGTCCTCGTGCACCGCACGCTGGCCCGAGAGCGGGCCGGAGCCGATGTGCACCAGGTCCACGCCCGGCGGCAACTCGCCGCCGACCGCGTGCGGGACGACTTCGGCCTCGATGCCGCGCCAGCGGGCGCGCTCGGCCAGCGCCAGGACGTTGCCGGCGTCGCCGTTGATCCCGAGCTCCGCCGGGTACAGGTGCAGGATGCGCAGGACGGTCATCGCTCGCCGCCCTCCAAGTCGAGGAAGCCCAGCTGCTTCCGGATGAGCATCATCTGCTCGTAGTTCACGATCATCGTCTTAGTGCCGCGCGTCGGCTTCGGCAGCTTCAGGAACGCCTGGAGCGCCGGCTTCAGCTCGGGCACGACCTGGTCGACGTCGATGCCCGCGTACGCGAAGCGCGTGGCGAACTGCCAGGCCTTCGTGCCGGACACCACATCCACATGGGTCAGCTTCGACAGGTCGATGTCGTACACCCACGACGGGTCGGGCGTGCCCTCGTCGACCGCCACGAACACCTGCTCGGGCGACTCGGCGAGGTAGTCGAGGTTGAGCTGCAGGCTCGGCGGGTTCTTCATCATGATGATCTCGACGTCCTCGTCGTTCACCTTCAGCGTCTCGCCGCGGCCGTACACCGTGCGCAGTGCGGCCATGGCGGCCACGACGGCGTTCGGCTGGAAGCGGTCGCCGACGAGACGGCGCGCCATCGCGGTCGCGCCCGCCGCGTCCACCGCGTAGTGCAGGCCGCGCGCGGGCAGGCCGATGCGCACGTCCACCCCGCCGATGGTGAGCTGCGCGCTCTGCACCTCGAGCTTGCTGACGAAGACCGACGGGATAGGTAGAGTTCCCGCCGTCGTGCCGGTCAGGTCCTTGACGTTCGCCAGGCCGTTCGGCGACGACTCGATGATGGACGGCGCCACGGCGAAAGTCGTCACGTCGCGTCCCTGCGCCGTCAGCTCCGCGCCGACGCGCGCCAGGCTGTCGTCGTCGGCATTCACCACGACGAACTCGGACGAGCCCTCGGCGATCGAGCGCAGCATCCCGATCACGCGGGTGGGCTCGAAGAAGCGGTTGAGCTGGTCGATCTGCACGTTGAGCAGGAGCGATCCCCGCGGTTTCAGGACGCGCGCGAGGTCGACACCGTAGGCCTCATCCACCTCGATCACGCCGACATCGCCGCGCACGTAGCCGTCGAGCGGCACGTCGGCGAGAAGCGCGGACGCGATGCCCTGCGGCAGGTTGCCGCCGGACGGGTTGGTGAAGACGTCCAGTCCGTGCTCGCGCAAGATCGCGGTGAGCATGTTCGTCGTCGTGGACTTGCCATTCGAGCCGGAGACGAACACGACGCCGAGCGGGAGCCGGCTGACGGCACGCTCCAGGAACTTCGGCGCGATGGCCAGGGCGACGCGGCCGGGGACCGCGGAGCCGCCTCCCCGCAGGCGAAGAAGCCAGCGGGCGAGGCGGCCGGCGATGACCGCCAGTCGGTAGCGCACCGGTTTACTCGAGGTAGTCGCGCAGCGACTGCGACCGCGACGGGTGGCGCAGCTTCGCCATCGTCTTCGACTCGATCTGGCGGATCCGCTCACGCGTCACGCCGAACGTGTCACCGATCTGGTCGAGGGTCTTCGGCATGCCGTCACCCAGGCCGAAGCGCATGCGGATGACGCCCGCCTCGCGCTCGGACAGGGAGTCGAGCAGGCTCTCCAGCTGCTTCTGCAGCATGGTGAAGCCCACCGCGTCGGCCGGGACGACCGCCTCGGTGTCCTCGATCAGGTCGCCGAACTCGCTGTCGCCGTCCTCACCCAGCGGGGTGTGGAGCGAGATGGGCTCGCGACCGTACTTCTGAACCTCGATGACCTTCTCCGGGGTCATGTCGAGTTCCTTCGACAGCTCCTCGGGGGTGGGCTCGCGGCCCAGGTCCTGCAGCATCTGGCGCTGCACGCGGGCGAGCTTGTTGATGACCTCGACCATGTGCACCGGGATGCGGATGGTGCGCGCCTGGTCCGCCATGGCGCGGGTGATCGCCTGACGGATCCACCAGGTGGCGTAGGTGGAGAACTTGAAGCCCTTCGTGTAGTCGAACTTCTCGACGGCACGGATGAGGCCCAGGTTGCCCTCCTGGATGAGGTCGAGGAACTGCATGCCGCGGCCGGTGTAGCGCTTGGCGAGCGACACCACGAGGCGCAGGTTGGCGCCGAGCAGGTGGCTCTTGGCGCGCTGGCCGTCGCGGGCGACCCACTTGAGCTCGCGCTCCAGCTCCTTGGAGAGGTTGGGCGTGTTCGCCAGCTTGTCCTCGGCGAACAGACCGGCCTCGATCCGCATGGCGAGCTCGACCTCTTCGGCCGCGTTCAGCAGGGGGACCTTACCGATCTGCTTCAGGTAGTCCTTGACCGGGTCGGCGGTCGCGCCGGTGATCGTGGTCGAGTAGACGGGGATGTCGTCCTCTTCGTCGACGGCGCGCAGCACGAGCGCGTCCGTCGGCAGGGGCACGTCGGCCGCGGCGGCCAGGGCCGCAGGGGCCTTGCTCTCCGTGTCGGGCTCGGCGTCCTCGTCCGCCTCGGCCTCGTCGGTCTCGGTCTCGTCCGTCGCCTCGGCGTCGTCCGCGACCTCCTCCTCGTCGATCTCGACCTCGGCGTCGTCGTCGATCTCCTCGTCGTCGTCCGCTGCGGCGGACGCCTTGGACGTCTGCTTCTTCGCAGCCGTCGCCTTCGTCTTCGCCGGGGCCTTCGCCGCCGCCTTCTTGGGCGCGGCCTTCTTCGCCGCGGGCTTCGCGGTCTCGTCCGCAGCGGCGGTCACGGTCTCTTCGACCTCCGCCTCGCGGGTCTTCGTTGCTGCACGGGTTGCCATGTGAACACCTTTCATACCAAGCGGAGGAGGGCCGGGATCCTGACGGCCGAGCCTGGCTCAGGGTTGCGTGCGGACACTACTAAGACCCAAGTCAAGTCCGGGTGGTTGCGCCGGGCATCGTCTAATGCTCCGGCCCCGGGACATGAATGGGTCCAGACGTCAATTATTGCACGTTCCGCGTGCGCCCCCGACCACGTAGTGCCTTTCTTCGGCAAATACAAGAGCCTTACAGCGCTTCGTGCCCGCCGCGCCTCCTCCACGCTCCTACGAGTGCAACCCAGAGAGGGGCTACTTCTATTCCCTCTTCCTCGCGGAGACGGCGGCGTGTTCGGCGGCGCGCGCGCACCAGGAAGACCACGCCGATGCCCACGATGACGTACTGGATGGCGAACGCCCAGCGGAAGTGGTCCAGCTGGTAGAGCTCGGCATCCGCGTCGCTATGGGCCTGCACGTCGAGCGCCACGCCGATCAGGAACATCATCACGAAGCTGGCGAGGAAGCCGCCGACGTTCACGATGCCGTTCGCCGATCCCAGGCTGTGCAGCGGGTTGAAGGTGCGGGCGAAGTCGAACCCGATCAACGAGCCCGGGCCGCCGATCCCGATCGCCGCGATCAGCACGACGATGGTCCAGAACGGGGTTGCCCCGGCCAGAGCAGCACGAGCGTCCACGCCGCGGCCATCAGGGCGACGATCCCGAGGACCAGGTTGCTGCGCCGCAGCGGGTAACGCGCGGTCAGGATGCCGAGGATGGGCCCGGAGATGAGGCCCGCGCCGACGAGCACTGTGAGCAGCGCGGAGGCGGCCGCGGGCTGGATGCCGATCGCGAAGACCAGGAACGGGATGCCCCACATCAGGCTGAACACGGTGCCGGACGACTGAGTCACGAAGTGCGACCAGAAGCCGAGCTGCGTGCCGGGCCGCGCGAGGCTGATCCGGAGCTGGCGGAGGGAATCGGACCACGTCGCCGGCCGGGGCCCCTCGCTCGCACCGACCGGGCGATCGGTGACGCCGACGACGATGCCGATCAGCGCGACGACCGAGAGGGAGGCGGCGGAGAGGAAGGCGACCGTCCAGCCCGAGAGGTGCAGCAGGAGTGCGAACGGCACGGCGGACAGCACCTGGCCCAGCTGGCCGACATTGCCGATCCACTGCGACAGCTGCGGCACGATCCGCCCGCGGAACCAGGAGTTCACCAGCCGCATGAGCGAGGTGAAGACGGTGGCGTCCCCCGCCCCGACCAGGATGCGTCCGGCGATGGCGATGGCGATGGTCGGCGCGTACGCGACGGCGACCTGGCCGACGACCATGAGAGCGGTGCCGGTGAGCATGAGGACGCGCGAGCCGATCCGGTCGATCAGCACGCCGACGGGCACCTGCATGCCGGCGTAGACGATCAGCTGCACCACGGCCAGCGTCGACAGGACGGACGCAGAGACGTGAAAGCGCTCGGTCGCCGCCACGCCCGCGACACCGATCGTGGTGCGCTGCATGACGGCGATGAGGTAGGCGAAGACGCCGATCCCGTAGACGAACCAGGAGCGACGCGAATTCACCAGATAATCCTACGCCCGGCTATGCATGTGCCTCGCCGGAGTGGAATGCGCGTGTGCGCTCAGCGGTCGCCGCGGCCGTTCTCCTCGTCGCCGTGGCGGCGGAAGGCGAGGAAGTTCTCGAGTTCTGCGGCGATCTCGTCGGCGGTCGGGAGCTCGCCGTCGCTGTCGGTCAGCGGCGAGCGCAGCTGCGTGTCCTCCATGTAGGAGTCGTGCCGCTCCTCCAGCGTGCCGACCAGCCGGCCGAGCTCGGTGTTGCCCGCGACCTGCTCGTCGATGTTGGCGATGAAGTCGCGGTCCTCCTGACGGAGCCGGTCGGTCGGGAAGATCAGGCCGGTGGCCGCGCTGATCGAGTCGAGCGCGGCGACGGCAGCGGCCGGGTACTCGGTGTCGGCGAGGTAGTGCGGGATGAGCAGGATGAAGCCGGCGATCGGGTACGACAGCTGCTGGAGTCGGTACTCGAGCAGGTGCAGCGCGTTGGCGGGGACCTGCGTGTGCGGCTTCCAGATGGACATGGAGTCGATGAGGTCTTGCCGGTTGCCGCTCACGGTGACGCCGATAGGGCGCGTGTGCGGGACGGGCATGGGGATCGAGTGGACCCAGGTGATGCTCTTCACCTTGAACTGCTCGATGAGGCCGAGCACGGCATCCGTGAAGGCCTCCCAGCGGAAGTCGGGCTCGAAGCCGGAGAGCAGGAGGAACGGCTGGCGGAGCTCGTCGTAGGCGAGGTAGAGCTTGAGCGTGGCCGGCTGGTAGTCGGTCAGGTGGTCCTGGTCGAAGTAGATGATCGGACGGCGCGCGCGGTAGTCGAGCAGGATGTCGGCGTCGAAGGTGGCGACGACCTCGCTGTCGAGCGTGCCGAGAAGATAGGTGCCGAGCTGGCTGACCCCGGACCCCGCGTCGGCGAAGCCGGTGAGGCCCGCGACCAGCGGCAGGCCCTCCGGCACCTGGAGCGCCGGGTTGAGCTCGAACAGTCGACGGGGGTCTCGCATACCTCAACTCTAGAGCGGACCCCGGCCCGCGAACCTGTCTGTGACCGCTGCCGGGAACGCCCACAGCGAACACCGCGTTAGGGTCGACTCATGACCGTTCCCGCGCTGACCGTGACCCTCTCCTCCACCCCCACCGCGTCCGCCGATGTGCTCGTCGTGGCCGCCCGGAACGGACGCGACGGCGTCTCCGTGCTCTCCGGCGAGCGCCGGGACGAGCTGGCCCAGCAGCTGCGCGAGGTCGGCTTCGCGGGCGGCAAGGACGAGCTCGTACGGCTCCCGGGTCTGGGTGACGGACCCTCGCTGGCGGTGATCGGGCTTCCCGAGGACGGCGTGGACGCCGTGCGGTACGCCGCGGGCAGCGCGGTGCGCCAGCTCGCCGGCACGAACGCGGTGGCGCTGGACCTGCCGGCCGCGGACGAGGCGCAGCTCGGCGCGGTCGCCGAGGGCGCGGCGCTGGGCGCCTACGCCTTCACGGAGTACCGCGAGAAGAGCCGCGCGGCGACGAAGGACCCGGTCGCGTCGATCGAGGTGCTGGGCGGGGGCCTCGCCGCCGCGGACGACGCCGCTACGGGCGACGCCGCGCCGGCCAACGCCGCATCGGTCGACGCCGATGCGCTGGCCGCTCGGGCGACCGCCGTCGCCGAGGCCGCGTCCCTGGTCAAGGACCTGGTCAACACCCCTCCTCTCGATCTCTACCCCGAGACGTTCGCCGAGCGTGCCGCCTCCGCCGCCTCCGGTCTCCCCGTCACCGTGAAGGTGTGGGACGAGCAGGAGCTCGCCGCCGACGGCTTCGGCGGCATCCTGGGCGTCGGCCAGGGCTCCACCCGTCCGCCGCGCCTGGTGAAGGTCACCTACGCACCTGAGGGCGCCTACCGCCACCTCGCCCTGGTCGGCAAGGGCATCACCTTCGACTCCGGCGGCCTGTCGCTCAAGCCCGCCACCGGCATGGTCGGCATGAAGTACGACATGACCGGCGCCGCGACTGTGCTGGCCGTGGCCCTCGCTGCCGCCCGCCTGGCGCTGCCCGTGAAGGTCACCGCCTGGCTGTGCCTGGCCGAGAACATGCCGTCCGGCTCCGCCATCCGCCCGAACGACGTGCTGCGCATCCGCGGCGGTCGCACCGTCGAGGTTCTGAACACCGACGCCGAGGGCCGCCTCGTACTCGCCGACGGCCTGGTGGCCGCGAGCGAGGAGCAGCCGGACGCGATCGTCGACGTCGCCACCCTGACCGGCGCCGCGATGGTCGCGCTCGGCACCCGCTACGCCGCCGTCATGGGCTGCTCAGACGACCTCGTGGACGACGTGCTCACCGCGGGCAAGGAGACCGGCGAACTGCTCTGGCCGATGCCGCTGCCCGGCGAGCTCCGCGCCACGATCAACTCGGACGTCGCCGACATCGCGAACGCCAACCCGGGGAACACCGCCGGCGGCGCCCTGCTGGCCGGCGTCTTCCTCCAGGAGTTCATCGGACGCACCGGCGACGCGGACGACGCGCCGCGCATCCCCTGGGCGCACCTGGACATCGCGGGTCCCGCGAAGAGCCCGGCAGCGCCGTACGGCTTCACCGGCAAGGGACCGTCCGCCGTCAGCGTACGGGCGCTCATCCGTCTGGCCGAGAGCTTTTCCGGGAAGTAGTAGGGTCGTATGGGCGGGAAAACCCGCCTATCAACACGCCTCCCGGAGCCATCCCCTCTGGGCGGCTTCGTGTCACATGATCTGATGCGCGAGGGAGTAGCTGGGTGTCTGAGCAGAACTTTGACATTGTGGTGCTCGGCGGTGGGAGTGGAGGCTACGCAGCAGCGCTGCGTGCGGCCGAGCTCGGTTTCACCGTCGGCATGATCGAGAAGGACAAGGTCGGAGGTACCTGCCTGCACCGCGGCTGCGTCCCGACGAAGGCGCTGCTCCACGCGGCAGAGATCGCGGACTACTCGCGCGAGTCGGCGAAGTACGGCATCGTCACCGAGCTGCAGGGTGTCGACATCAACGGCGTCACCCAGTACCGCCAGGGCATCGTCGCCAAGAAGTACAAGGGCCTCCAGGGTCTCGTGAAGGCCCGCGGCATCACTGTCATCGAGGGCGAGGGTCGTCTGACCTCCCCGACGACCGTGCAGGTCGGCGAGGACACCATCGTCGGCAAGAACATCATCCTCGCCACCGGCTCCTACTCGCGCTCGCTTCCGGGCCTCGAGATCGGCGGCCGCGTGATCACCAGCGAGCAGGCTCTCGAGCTGGACTTCGTGCCCAAGAAGGTCGCGGTCCTCGGCGGCGGCGTCATCGGCGTCGAGTTCGCGAGCGTCTGGAAGTCGTTCGGCTCCGACGTCACGATCATCGAAGCGCTCCCCCACCTGGTCCCGAACGAGGACGAGTCGATCAGCAAGTCGCTCGAGCGCGCGTTCCGCCGCCGTGGCATCGACTACAGCCTGGGCGTGCGCTTCCAGGGCGTCACCCAGAACGAGAACGGCGTGGTCGTCACCCTCGAGAACGGCAACACCATCGAGGCCGACCTCCTTCTCGTCGCCGTCGGCCGCGGCCCGCTCACGCAGGGCCTCGGCTTCGACGAGGTCGGCGTCACCATGGACCGCGGCTTCGTCATCACGGACGAGCGCCTGCACACCAACATCCCCGGCGTCTACGCCGTCGGCGACATCGTCCCGGGCCTGCAGCTCGCGCACCGCGGCTTCCAGCAGGGCATCTTCGTCGCGGAGGAGATCGCGGGCCTCAACCCGATCGTCGTCCCGGACGTCAACATCCCCAAGGTGACCTACTGCGACCCCGAGGTCGCGTCGATCGGCCTCACCGAGGCGAAGGCGGCCGAGAAGTATGGCGCCGACGCGGTGAGCAGCTACGACTACAGCCTCGCGGGCAACGCCCGCAGCGAGATCATCGGCACCAACGGCAGCGTGAAGGTCGTCCGCCTCAACGACGGCCCCGTGCTCGGCGTGCACATGATCGGAGCCCGCGTCGGCGAGCTCATCGGCGAGGCGCAGCTGGCCGTGAACTGGGAGGCGTACCCCGAGGACATCGCGCCGCTCATCCACGCGCACCCGACGCAGAACGAGTCGCTCGGCGAGGCCTTCCTGTACCTCGCGGGCAAGCCGCTGCACACCCTCTAGGACGACCAGCCGGGTCCGCCGCGGGCGGACCCGGCTGCAATAAGCTACTGAACGATCAGGTTTGAAGGAGAAAAGCTCATGAGCGAATCCGTCAGCCTCCCAGCGCTCGGCGAGAGCGTCACGGAAGGCACGGTCACCCGCTGGCTGAAGAACGTTGGCGACCGTGTCGAGGTGGACGAGCCCCTGCTCGAAGTCTCGACCGACAAGGTCGACACCGAGATCCCGTCGCCGGTCGCCGGCGTCGTCGAGGCGATCCTGGTGCAGGAGGACGAGACGGTCGAGGTGGGCACCCCGCTCGTGACCATCGGTGACGGCTCCGGCGCAGGTGCCGAGGCCCCCGCCGCTCCGGCTGCCGAGGCCGCCCCGGCCGAGGCCGCGCCCGCCGAGGCCGCGCCCGCCGAGGCTGCGCCGGCTGAGGCCGCGCCTGCCGAGGCTGCGCCGCAGGCTGCTCCGACGCAGGAGGCCCCGCAGGCCGCTCCTGCTCAGGAGGCCCCGCAGGCCGCCCCGGCACAGGAGGCCCCCCAGGCCGCTCCCGCTCAGCAGGCCCCGGCCCAGCCTGCCGCTCCGGCGCAGGAGGCTCCGGCCCAGCAGGCCGCTCCCGCTCAGCAGGCCCCGGCCCAGCCCGCCGCTCCGGCTCCCGCCGCGCCGGCCCAGCCCGCCGCCCCGGCCCCCGCTGCTGCGGCTCCCGCCGCGGCCGCGCCGGCGTCGTCGGGTGGCGCGCATGCCGGCAACGCCGGGTACGTGACCCCGATCGTCCGGAAGCTCGCCAACGAGCAGGGCGTCGACCTGTCGACCGTCACCGGCACCGGTGTCGGCGGGCGCATCCGCAAGGAGGACATCCTCCAGGCCGCCGCTCCTGCCGCGTCCGAGTCCGCTGCTCCTGCTGCGGCCGCTCCGGCTCCCGAGGTCTCGCCGCTGCGCGGCACCACGCAGCCGATGTCGCGCCTGCGCAAGGTCGTCGCCGAGCGCGCCGTCGTCTCGATGCAGTCGACCGCGCAGCTGACCACCGTCGTGGAGGTGGACGTCACCAAGGTGGCCGCGTTCCGCGACCGCGTGAAGGGTGACTTCCTGGCGAAGACCGGCGTGAAGCTCTCGTTCCTGCCGTTCTTCACCCTGGCCGCTGCGGAGGCGCTGAAGACGTACCCCGTTATCAACGCCACGGTCGACGGCGACAGCATCGTCTACCCGGACCACGAGAACATCTCGATCGCCGTCGACACCGAGCGCGGCCTGCTCACCCCCGTGGTGCGCAACGCGTCGGAGCTCGACCTCGCCACCCTGGCGAAGGAGATCGCCGACCTCGCCGAGCGCACCCGCGACAACCGCCTCAAGCCCGACGAGCTCGCGGGCGGAACGTTCACGGTCACGAACACCGGTTCGCGTGGCGCGCTGTTCGACACCCCGCTGGTCTTCCTCCCGCAGGTCGCCATCCTCGGCACGGGCATCGTGACGAAGAAGCCGGTCGTGGTCTCGGCGGACGGTTCGGACTCGATCGCGATCCGCTCGACGGTGTACCTGGCCCTCTCGTACGACCACCGCATCGTGGACGGCGCCGACGCGGCCCGCTTCCTCGTCGCGGTCAAGAACCGTCTCGAGGGCGGCAACTTCGAGGGCAACCTCGGACTCTGATCCGCTCACGGGTACACCGCCCGCAGCCGCCAACCGGCCTCGCTCCTCACCAGCAGGAGCGAGGCCGGTTCGCTTTTCGGGGTGCGCGACACATCGGGTGCCGCGGCGACCAGCGCCGCGTCGCCCCAACGCTCGATGAGGCTCAGCGAGGCACCGGCGAAGTCGCGCTCGTCGGCCGCCCCGGTCCGCCTCAGCGCGTCGGACTCCTGGGCGACGAAGGCGGGCTCGGCATCGAGGACGCCTGCAAGGCAGGTCGGCGAGGGTTGCCGCGCCGTGAAGCAGGCGTGACGGGCTGCCAGGACGGCGGCTGCCGCCACCACAGGGTCTTCCGCGTCCATCCCGCCGGGTGCCGGCGACGCCGCCGCTGACGAGGCCGCTGAACCGCCCTGCGGTGCCAGGCCCGACCCGCTCGGCGCCGCAGCCGCATCTATCCGATCTGCCGCCGAACCGGTCGACGTAGCCGCACCCGTCGGACCGCCAGCAGCACCCGCCGACCCAGCAGCTGCACCCGCCGGCCCAGCAGCTGCACCTGTCGGCCCAGCAGCTGCACCTGTCGGCCCAGCAGCTGCACCGGCCGGCCCTGCGTCAGCGCCGCTCCGCGCGGCAGCCGCGCTGGAGGGCGTTGCCGGCGAATCGCCCGCTATCGCGCTCGATTCGTTCGGCCCGGCCGTCGCCCCGGCACTCTCCGCGGGCGCTGCCGGGAGGAGTGCGACGAGCGCAACCGCCGCCACCAGCGGAACCGCCCCGACCGCGACCACAGCCGGACGCCGACGCGCCCACGTGCCGAGCCGCCGGCCGACCGTGCGCACGGGCTCCCCGTCGAGGAACCTCATCACCGACACCACGGCGTCTCGCACCCCGCTCCGTCCAGCCGCCCCACGACGCATCGTCGCGCCCGCGACACCATCGCTCCCCCGCGATCGCAGGCTCCCTCGGTCCAGCAGGCTCCCCCGCGACCGCAGGCTCCCTCGGTCCAGCAGGCTCCCTCGGTCCACCAGGCTCCCCGCGCACGCGGGCCCACACGGTCCAGCAGGCTGCCGGGCTCAAGCAGGCCGACTGACCCCGGCAGCCGCACGGGCTCCGGCGCCACCGCCGCCAACACCGACGCCTCCACGTGCTCCCACGTCCCCTGCCGAAGCCCGCTCTCGACCGCGCCCAGAAGCGTCATCCCCGTACCGTCGGTCACACGGAGGCACACCGTCCGCGCGAGTTCGTAGTACGCCTCCGCATCCGCGACCGCCGTCTCCGGGTCGTACGGCACCACCTCATCCAAACCGTCGAGCGCCGGACAGCCGTCCGCGCCGAACACGATGTCGCTCGGACTCAGCCCCGGCCGAGCCCAGCCGGCGCGATGCAGCGCCGCAACACCATCGGCGACGCCGAGCAGGACAGTCGCCGCCTCACCGCCGCGAAGGCCATCACCCTGCGTCATCCGTCCCGAAAGGTCGCCGCCTTCGGGATACGGAAACAGCACGGCCTCCCAGTCGCGCCCGCGGACGCGGCGGTCACCGAGCCGCCGCACGACGCCGACCACGTGCTCCGACGCCGCGTTCTCGCGGGCCGCGGCATCCACCGGTTCCGGGCCCCGTCGCTCGCGCACGCGGAGCAGGCATCGCCGCCCCGACACCGCTCCGGTCACCATCACGCGCGCCTCGGCACCGCCACCCGGTGCAGGACAGGAGAGTTCGACCTCCCACCCTTCCGCCTTTGCGAGCTGCACAGCAGCGCGCAAAGCTTCGGACAGGTCGGCCGACGATGAACGGGAAGAGCGCGCGGTTCTGATCACGACTCCATCCCACTCGACCGCGCAACCGCCGACCCCCACCAGGCCCACATCCGTGGATAACCCGACCCGACCTCCGCCTGTGGACGACTCCCGCCGCATCCGCGCATAGACTGACCCCGTGACCACGTATGACGTCACGGGGCTAAGCGCCAACTCCGTGCCGTATCTCGAGGCCCTTCAGCAGCAGCGTGCCCTGCACGCCGCCGTCGTCGCAGGCCGGGCGCCAGACACCGTCATCCTCCTCGAGCACTCGCCGGTGTACACCGCCGGCAAGCGCACCGCACCGGACGAGCGTCCGACCGACGGAACCCCGTCGTCGACGTCGACCGCGGCGGCAAGATCACCTGGCACGGGCCGGGGCAGCTCGTGGGGTACCCGATCCTCCGTCTCCACGATCCCATCGACGTCGTCGGCTACGTCCGTGCGCTCGAGCGCGTCCTCATCGACGTGCTCGCCCGCGTCGGCGTGACCGGCGTGCAGGTCGAGGGCCGCTCTGGCGTGTGGATGCTCCCCGAGCACAATCCCGGAGCCACCCGCGACGAGAAGATCGCCGCCATCGGCATCCGCGTCGCGGAGGGCGTCACGATGCACGGCTTCGCGCTGAACTGCTCGAACAGCCTCGACGCCTACGACCGGATCGTCGCGTGCGGCATCCGCGACGCCGGGGTCACCACGATCTCGCGCGTCCTGGGCCGCACCGTCACCCCGCAGGACGTCGCGCCGCTGGTCCAGGACGCCTTCGACCTCGAGTTCACCCCCGCCGGGGCCGTCGCGTGAGCGCCGCACCCGAGGGGCGCCGGATGCTGCGCCTCGAGGTCCGCAACGCCCAGACGCCGATCGAGCGCAAGCCCGAGTGGATCAAGACCAAGGCGAAGATGGGGCCGGAGTACCGGCAGCTGCAGAGCCTGGTCAAGTCGGAGGAGCTGCACACCGTCTGCCAGGAGGCCGGCTGCCCGAACATCTACGAGTGCTGGGAGGACCGGGAGGCGACGTTCCTCATCGGCGGCTCCCAGTGCACGCGCCGCTGCGACTTCTGCCAGATCGACACCGGCAAGCCCGCCGACTTCGACCGCGACGAGCCGCGCCGCGTCGGCGAATCCGTCGAGCGGATGGGCCTGCGCTACGCCACGGTGACCGGCGTCGCCCGCGACGACCTGGAGGACGAGGGCTCGTGGCTGTACGCGGAGACGATCCGCGAGATCCACCGCCAGTCGCCCGGCACCGGGGTCGAGATCCTGGTGCCCGACTTCTCCGGCAACCAGCGGCACCTCGCCGAGGTGTTCTCCGCGCGCCCGGAGGTGTTCGCGCACAACGTGGAGACGGTCCCGCGCATCTTCAAGCGCATCCGGCCGGCGTTCCGCTACGAGCGCTCGCTCGACGTGCTGACCCAGGGACGCGACGCCGGCCTCATCACGAAGTCCAACCTCATCCTCGGGATGGGCGAGGAGCGGCACGAGATCAGCACCGCGCTCCAGGACCTTCACGATGCGGGGACGGATATCATCACGATCACGCAGTACCTGCGGCCCAGTCCGCGGCACCTGCCGGTCGCGCGGTGGGTGCATCCGGACGAGTTCGTGGAGCTCAAGGAGGAGGCCGAGCATATAGGGTTCCTCGGGGTCCTGGCCGGCCCGCTGGTGCGCTCGTCGTACCGCGCCGGGCGGCTGTGGGCGCAGTCGATGCAGGCGAAGGGGCGGCCGGTACCGGACCACCTGCGGCACCTGGCGGACGCCTCCCTCGGCTTCGCGCAGGCCGTCTCCTGAGAGGTCTCCCCCAGCAGCGAACGGGTCATCTGGAACACCGCCGAGCCGGTATCCTTGGAGCTATGGCAAAGGACAAGTCCACCAAGGAGCCCGGCCGTCTGAAGCAGATGTGGCAGGTCTTCCAGATGACCCGTCGCTACGACGACCGCGCGGTCCTCTACATCGTCCTCGGGGCTGTCCTGCCGATCATCCTCGGCGTGCTGCTCGCGGTCTTCCTGTCGGGCGGCAACATCTTCACGATGGTGCTCTGGATCCTCGCCGGCGTACTCGCGGGCGTCCTGATCGCGCTGATCATCCTCGGCCGCCGTGCCGAACGCGCGGCGTACTCGCAGATCGAGGGCCAGCCGGGCGCGGTCGGCGCCGTGCTAAGGTCATCGCTCAAGCGCAGCTGGCGCGGCTCCGAGATGCCGGTCGCGGTCAACGGCAAGACGCAGGATGCGGTCTACCGGGCGACCGGGCGCGGCGGTGTCGTACTGATCAGCGAGGGCCCGGCGACCCGCACCAAGCGCATGGTCGACGAGGAGCGCCGCAAGGTCAACCGCGTCCTCCCGAACGTCCCGGTCACGATCATCAGCGTCGGCCCCGACGCCGACTCGGTGCCGCTGCACAAGGTGCCGCGCACCCTCGCCAAGATCAAGCCGACCCTGACCAAGGCCGAGGTCCTGGCGATCAGCAACCGCCTCCAGTCGATGGAGAATCAGATGCCGATCCCGAAGGGCATCGACCCGATGAAGGTCCGCGCGCAGCGGGCCCGCTGAGCGGGGCGTTCGGCTAGGCCTGAAAGGGCGCGGCCGATGCTTCGACCGTCTGTCGGAGCATCCGGAAATGCCGCTCCCAGCCGGGCGTAGCTCCGCCCGCTGCGTGAAGGGTCGTCCGGACGGCAGCAAGCGCGCGTTCGAGCGCGTCCGCCTCCCTGCCTCCCTCGACGTCCATTTCGAACGTCAGTGTGTGCGCTCGCAAGTCGGCAGAGACGTCGGCATTCTGGAGGCCGTCGCAGTCGAAGAAGGCTTCGGCGACCGCGTCGAATAGGGACTCGAAATCCTTCGGGCCCGCGACGTCTGCCGCGACCACGACCTCGAGATGAAAAGCGTCGTTCATAGCCGGTCCTCCCCTTGCCAGCAGTCTAACCGTGTGAAGTATCGCCGAAGATTGAGCAGGTACGCCCGGTTCGGGGTGAGATGAACGGTCTTGAGGTGAAGGCCGCACGGGCACCGGCCTTTGTAGTATTTCCGGCCTTTGGAGAAGACCCAGCCCTGTCTCTCACAGCGCCGCATTGTGTCCTCAATGTGCTTGTCCGGATGCGGGCGCCTGCCTCCCATCGTTCCTCCCTGCTGTCCTGAGCCACGTCATCAGGCTAGGACGGAGAAGGAAGCGAGAACCGGGCAGAGCCCAAGCTGTGGATAACCTGCGCTCAGGCGCGGATGAGGATGGTTCCCGCGACCTTGTCGTGGAAGCCGCGCTGGTCGGAGTCCCAGACGAGCGCCGGGATCACGACGCACAGCAGCAGCGTGCGGACGATCGGGCGCCAGACGCCGACCCAACCACCGCGGATCGCGACGACGCGCATGCCGAAGATGCGGTGGCCGAGGCTGCCGCCGATGGTCGGGATGAAGACGATCTGCAGCAGCGCGAAGAGGCCGAGCGTCGCCCACTGGTCGTAGTGGAAGAACGCGAACGACAGGAACGACGCGATCGCCCAGTCCACGGCGATCGCCCCGATGCGTCGGCCCAGCCGGCCGACCGAGCGCGGGCCGGCCTCCGGCAGCCCGAGACGTTCCCCCGGATAGCGGCTGGGGGCGATGTCGCCGGGGCGGTTCGAAGGGTTCTGCGGCACCTGCCGAGTCTACTTGCGGACCAGGCGCAGCGTGGTCGCGCTGATCGCCGGTCAACCGTCCAGGAGGGCCAGCTGTCGTGATCGTGCCACGGCCTCGCTCCGGCTGGCGACGTCGAGCTTGCGGAAGATGGAGGACACCTGCGTTCTCACCGTGTTCTTCGACAGGAACAGCTCGGCGCCGATCTCGGCGTAGGTGAGATGCGTGGCCAGGAGGGGCAGCACCCGGAGCTCCGCTGCGGTCAACGAGGTGACGCCCGCGACGCCGATCTCGCTGAACGCGTCGACGTGCCGGCGCAGCTCCTCGACCTCGTCGAGCAGCGTACCCATCTCCGGTCGATGGCGGAGGATGTCGTCGATCTCTCCCAGGATCGTCCGCGCCCCGGCGACATCGTCGAGAGCGAGTTCGACGTGGCCGATCGCCAGCCGGCATTGGAGCGCCTGGTACGGCAACGCGTAGGTCAGGAGTCCCCGCAGGCGGAGCGCTGTCCGCAACTCTCGTCGGGCGCCCGCACTGTCCGCACCGTGGAGGAGAGTTCGCGAGCGCAGGGCTGCGACGAACGCAGCGGCGAACGAATCCTCGATGCCCGCGTCGCGGAGCTCGGCCCGTGCGCGGACGAGGAAGTCGTGGGCCTCGGTCCACTCACCCCGCGCGGCGGCGAGCAGCGATCTCTGGCAGAGCGTATTGGCGTAGACGTCAGCTGAACGCAGCCCGGGATCGCCGACCTCCGCCTCGGCGAAGTACCGGTCCGCGGTCGTGGAGTCGCCGGCGAGGGCACGTGCGACGCCCTGCAGCAGGGGAATCGTCCTCGGCATCTCGGCGGGCCCTTCCCACAGGGAGGCCGCCTCATCGGCATCCGCTCGCATCCGGGCGACCCCGTGACGACAGGTCATGGCCTGAGCGATCGAGGCCAGCGCGGCACTGTAGCCGTCGAACCGTGGACCTGCCGACTCCTGCTGCCAGCGGTCGATGGCCGTCGTCCACCGTTCCGCCTGAGCTGCCTGCCCGGTCGTGATCCCCAGAAGGGCCGCGTTCACGGCGTTCATCGCCCGTCGCTCGATTCCCGCGCGCTCGTCGAGCCAGGCGAACCACCGCTGGAGGGTGGCGATTCGGCCTCGACGGTAGAGCGGACCCCACAAGGACTCGAGGAGCCGGGCAGCCGTGTCCACGTCACCGGCCAGCATGGAGTACTCCATCGCTTCTTCCGGCTCGTCGTGCTCCACATGCCACGCGGCTGCGCGCCGCCGAAGGGTCGGAAGCAGGTTCGGTTCCGTGCGCTCGAGCTCTGCTCGAAGGAGATCACGGAACAGATGGTGGTACCGGAACCACTGGCCGCGGTGGTCGAGGGGCACCAGCAGCGAGTTCGACTCCGCCAGCACCGCGAGGCTCGCCGCAGCCCCAGGGACGTCGAGGACGGCCTCGCAGAGCGGTGCCGAGAATCGGTCCAGCGCTGCCGCGCGGGTCAGGAACAGGCGCTCGGCACGGGATGTACGTGAAAGGAACTCGGCCTCGACGTATTGGCTGAGATAGAGGTCGTCCCCGGTGAACTGCTCCGTGGAGCTGCCGGGAACACCACCCGCGCGCAGGGAGAGAGCCGCCAGATACAGGCCCACCGGCCAGCCCTCGGTTCGAACGTACAGGTCGTCCAATTGGGCCTCATCGACCGTGACCTCAGCGCGCCGCAGCAGCAACTCCGCTTCCTCCACGCTCATCGTCAGATGCGCCCGGCCGATCTCGACCAGGCGACCGTCGGCTCGCAGCCGGGGCACGCGGAGAGGCGGCGCGGTGCGGCCGACGAGCACGAGCTGCGAGCCGGGCGGGACGTGATCGGCGAGCGCCTGCACGGCCAACCGGCACTCGCTGTTCTGCAGCAGGTGGACATCGTCGAGCACCAGCACGGAAGGAGTGCGCATGGACGCGAAAGCGGCGCCCACCCGGAGCACCGCCGTACCCAGCACCGCGGAGCCCGGCGACGCGAGCGAATCGAACACCCGCTGCGGGACGGGTTCCACCTCCGCCAGAGCCCGAGCGACATAGGTGAGGAAGACCTTCGGGTCGTTGTCGTATTCGTCGACGGATACCCACGCGAACGGCCGGTCGTCCTGCCGCGCCCATTGCGCCACGAGTGTCGACTTGCCGTACCCGGCAGGAGCGACCACGGACACGATGGATCCGGCGTCCGCACGCAGGAGGCGCTTCACGAGGGATTCCCGCTCCACGACGCCGGCACGGAGCCGCGGCGGAAGCAGCTTCGACTGAATCAGGTCGAATTCCGCGTCCGGATCGCGCGCACCATTGGCCTGCACCTTGTCGCTCCCCCGCAACACTCGGTGAATCTCTGGCGCAATGCTGGCATAAATCTCGCCGAAGGAGCCCGGCCTGCGCTTTTCGGATCAGTACCCCTGTGGGGTGCGCGTAACATGCTCGAAACATAGGCGTGACCCCGGGGAAACGGCCTCCCCCTACGTTTGACCCGTGGGCTGCACGCGCAGTCCGGTCACCCGCAAAGCCATTGGGAGTCGTCCGCATGTTCCGTGATTCTTCCGAGGTGCTCAAGTTCATCAAGGACACCGACGTCAAGTTCCTTGATATCCGCTTCACCGACCTGCCCGGTGTGCAGCAGCACTTCAACATCCCCGCCTCGACCGTCGACGAGGAGTTCTTCTCCGTCGGCCAGCTGTTCGACGGCTCCTCGATCCGCGGCTTCGCGTCGATCCACGAGTCCGACATGCAGCTCATCCCGGATGTGTCGACCGCCTACATCGACCCGTTCCGTGCCGAGCGCACCCTGATCATGGTGTTCGACATCTACAACCCGCGGAACGGCGAGATCTACGCGAAGGACCCGCGTCAGGTCGCCAAGAAGGCGGAGAAGTACCTCGCGTCGACCGGCATCGCCGACACCGCGTACTTCGCCCCGGAGGCGGAGTTCTACATCTTCGACGACGTCCGCTACGAGGTGAAGCAGAACTCGAGCTTCTACTCCGTCGACTCCGAAGAGGGCGCCTGGAACTCGGGCCGCGTCGAAGAGGGCGGCAACCTCGCCAACAAGACCCCCTACAAGGGCGGCTACTTCCCCGTCAGCCCGGTCGACAAGCAGGCCGACCTGCGCGACGACATCTCGCTGAAGCTCATCGACGCCGGCCTCATCCTCGAGCGCGCTCACCACGAGGTGGGCACCGGCGGCCAGGCGGAGATCAACTACCGCTTCGACACGATGGTCCACGCGGCGGACGACATCCTCAAGTTCAAGTACATCGTGAAGAACACCGCCAACGAGTGGGGCAAGACGGCGACCTTCATGCCGAAGCCGCTGTTCGGCGACAACGGCTCGGGCATGCACACGCACCAGTCGCTGTGGAACGACGGCAAGCCGCTGTTCTACGACGAGGCCGGCTACGGCGGCCTGTCCGACATCGCGCGCTGGTACATCGGCGGCCTGCTCAAGCACGCCCCGGCTGTCCTCGCATTCACGAACCCGACGGTGAACTCCTTCCACCGCCTGGTCCCCGGCTTCGAGGCCCCGGTCAACCTGGTCTACTCGGCCGGCAACCGGTCGGCGTCGATCCGCATCCCGATCACGGGCTCCAACCCGAAGGCGAAGCGCATCGAGTTCCGCGCGCCCGACGCGTCGGGCAACCCGTACCTCGCGTTCGCCGCCCAGCTGATGGCGGGCCTCGACGGCATCAAGAACCGCATCGAGCCGCACGAGCCGGTCGACAAGGACCTGTACGAGCTCCCGCCGGAGGAGGCGAAGAACATCCCCCAGGTGCCGGCGTCGCTCGGCGAAGCACTCGACGCGCTCGAGGCCGACCACGACTTCCTCACCGCGGGCGGCGTGTTCACCCCGGAGCTCATCGAGACCTGGATCGAGTACAAGCGCGAGAAGGAGATCAAGCCCCTCGCGCAGCGTCCGCACCCGTTCGAGTACGAGCTGTACTACGGGGTGTGACCTGAATCCCAGTGATTCATTGGGCTGACGCCTCGTCAGTCCGCAACGAGTCCGCACGAGTTGCAGGACGGTCCGCGAAAGCGACCGACACCGCGGCCCGTGCGGACTCGTCTTTGTCCGGCCAGAGGTGGCCATACGTGTCGAGCGTGGTCGTCGCGGAAGCGTGCCGGAGTCGCGCCTGAACGGTCTTGATGTCGAGGCCGGCCGCGATCAGGAGCGACGCGTAGTAGTGCCGCAGGTCGTGGATGCGGAACCCGTCCGGCAGTCCGTCGACGGTGGCGCGCGCCAGGCGGAAGGCTTCCTCGATCGTGTACGGGGCGACCGGGCGACCGAAGGCGCCGACGACGAGCGTGCTACTCCCCCACTGCGCCGGGATCCGATTGAGCTCGAGCGCGACCTCGTGAGGGATCGGGATCGGCGTCTTGCTCATGTCCGTTTTCAGTGGCTCGGCCGGGTACTGGATCGCCGGCGAGATGATGCCGCGCATGAAGTCGACGTCGCTGACGCGCAGCACGGCGATCTCCGCGACCCGCAGGCCGGCGAACGCACCCAGGAGCACCACTGGGCGGAAGTGGTCAGGGAGCGCGTCTTGCAGCGCCCACACCTGCGCCGTGGTGGCCACGTAGGGACGCTGCTTGGCGGCGCCTGGCGAAGTCCTACGGCTCACGGGAGAGCGCGGCACGATGCCGTCGTGCACGGCGTCTGTGTACAGCTGGGAGAGGCGCCTGTGGAGGGCGTAGACGGTGGAGTCGGCGAGACCTTCGGCCTTGAGCTCGGCCATCCAGTTCTTCACCTCGGATGGGCGGATGCTGCTCATGGTGCTATCGCCGAACTTCGCGCGGATCCTCGCGATGTGGGTGCGCGCGCTCTTGACCGTCGAGCTCCGGTTGGTACCGTAGCCCTGCAGCCACGTGTCGCACCAGGCGCCCATGGTCATCTTTGCGGTCTTCGGGCTGACATAGGTGCCTGTCATCACCGACGTCGTGACGCTGTCGAGCCAGTGTTGCGCGCTGTTCTCGGGGTCGCGCGGGTTGTCCTTGTACTTGAAGTGGCGCGCGTGCTCCTTGCCTGCGGCGTCCCGGTAGCGGGCCCGCCACATGCCGTTGTCGCGGCGCTTGATGCTAGCCACGATTGCCCATGAGGTGGTGCGTGGACAGATGCTTGAGGTCGCCGTCTGGGCGATCGGCGTAGTGCAGCTCGATGATGCGGGGCTGCTTGGACTCGTAGTCGGCCTGCACATAGAGCCAGCCCGGCAGCGACCTGGCCTGGAAGTTCCGCTCGCTGTCGCCGGCGAGCGATTCCTGCGTAAGCGCCCACTCCCACAAGAGGCCGACGCTGCCCTTGCCTCCAGAGACGTCGACCACGTCGTCCGGTTCACCGGTCGGCAGCATGAGCGTCAGCGGGCTGACGTCGAGCACCTGCGCCAGCACCATGAGGTCGTCGACGTCGACCCGGCGATCGCCGTTCTCGATCTTGCTGAGGCCCGAAAAGCTGAGCCGGCGGCCGCGGTCCGCAGTTGCCGTCTCTATGTCCTTGAGGCTCAGCTGCTTGCTCTTTCGGATGCGCGCGAGGTTGCTCGCCACGGTCCTACCGGTTGCGTCGATGTCGTGTCCGCGCTGTCGCTGCTCATTCACCATATAAGCAAACCTAGCCCCCATACTTGAC
The DNA here is from genome assembly GCF_050632865.1 of Leifsonia poae. Lineage (GTDB taxonomy): Bacteria > Actinomycetota > Actinomycetes > Actinomycetales > Microbacteriaceae > Leifsonia > Leifsonia poae_B. The sequence continues at coordinate 126,460 of NZ_JBODSA010000004.1, forward strand.
AACATGCAACAAGCAGTGTTGTACTTTCTTCAACGGTGATCAACTCGCCGTAGTAGAAAAGGAGGTCCGAATGGAAGCGGTGATTACCCTCCTCACGCTCGCCGAGACGGCGGAGCGCCTGAGGAAGTCGGAGGCGCAGCTGCGCTGGATGATCCACAAGAAGACGGCCCCGAAGTCAGCGATCATTGGCGGCCGCCGGATGTTTCGCCTGGCGGACGTCAACACGTGGATCGATGCGCAGTTCGAGAAGGAGAGCGCCTAGATGGCCGCGAAGGGTGACGCCAGGCTCATCTTCGAGCTCGGCGAGTACACGCGGTTCGTCGCCCACGTGCCGCTGCGAGGCGAGGTGACTGCAGCGAAAGCTATCGAACTGCTGACGCCCGCCGCCGATGCTTTGCGTGTGTCGCTACAGCGCAGCGCAGCCCGAGAAGCCCTGAACAAAGAGGATGCCGCCGGTGTCGAGGCCGGCGGCATCTGATCCCCCGAAGGAGTTCCAAGCAATGCAAACGATACCCCAAAGCGGCACGCTCGAGCAGGAGCACGACGCGGACCAGGAGCCGAACGAACTGCACTACATCCTGCGCTCCCGAATCGATCAGGCACGGCTGCAGCGGACGTCAGCGCGAGCACTGTGCGGTGAGGTCCTGGACGACGTCGACCCGCGGTCCCAAGGCGGAGGGGACGGCGTGAAGCGCTCGCTCTGCATCAGCTGCGAGTGGATCTACGACCATCTGCCGGAGGGCTGAGCATGGTCGACGCGCGGATCCCAGAGCGCTTCCTGATCGACAGGAGGCTGCTCACTCAGTCGGACAAGGTGTTCCGCGCCTGGGTGACAGCGTTGCTGTTCTCGGTCGCCAACCGTACCGACGGAGTGATCAAGCGCGGCGACATTCCCCTGATGCCGTTCTTCGACAAGACGGCGCCGGCTGCCCTGGTCGCGGCTGGCCTGTGGGAGGCGAACGAGTCCGGATGGTTGATCACCGACTTTCGCGCAACGCAGACCAGCCGCGACGAGCTCGAGGTCCTGGAGAACGCGCGACGTCGGGAGCGCGAGAAGAAGCAGAGGCAGCGGGCGGCTAAGGAAGCTGGCGGTCCTCAATTCCGGGATGTCCCCGGGGATGTCCCGGGGGACGCGTCCCGGGGACAGGACAGGCAGGAAGGAAGGACAGGCTCTATGGGCGCTGATGAAGCTGACGAACGGGTGACTGAGTGGCCAACGGCACAGCCCGGGCAAGGGATGAGGGCAGTGAGTTGACCGGTGACGACCTGGTGGAGGAGAACGCTCAGCTGCGCGCTGAGGTGAAGAAGTGGCGCGACATGGCCCGAAAGCACGAGGGCCAGTGGAAGCGCCTGAGGCGCGGAATCAGCCGCCTCGCTGAAGAACTCGACGTCTCGCTCGAGGCGATCGACCAAATGTTGGAAGTCAGAGGCACTGGCTCCAGGGAAGGAAAACGCCCATGACGACGATCGAGAACGAGGGGCCGCTGCCGGCACTGTTCTCCGGGGATCTCGCCCAGCTGAACACCGATTCGCTGTTCCATGAGGTCGCAGCCACCGTGGACGGGTACGGCGAACTAGTGGCTACGTATGAGCGGATCCAGGGCTCCTCCGCGTTCAAGACGAAGGCCCAGGAGTCGGTGCCTTTCGGCCAGGAGATCGCGATCGCGGCCGAGCGCGTTTTGGACGGCGGCGGCGTCGTGAAGGAAGCGCAGCGAATCCAAAACGCTGCCGTCGAGCGCGAGCTGCAGGAGATCGCTGCGAAGGTGGAGAACGCGGCGCTCACCACCTTCGCAAGTCGCTCGAACTTCTGGGTGTGGGAGGCCAAGCCGGCTATAGCCGAGGCGCTCGAGGAGCGGCTGCAGGAGCTCTACTCCCGCGCCAGGCAACTTGCTCGCGGTCCCCTGCGCGGCGTGTACCAGCCCGAGGAAGCGATGAAGGACCCGTCGATCATCCCGGCCTTCGTGGAGCTCGGAACTCTGTCCCACCGGTTCGGTGCGATCCTGCGGACCACCGAAGCGCTGTTCGCGGACATGATCACCGAGCGCAGCGCCGTCAACCAGGGAGATCCGTGGCGGTGGCCGCTGTCGCATCTCGTCCGTGACTACGAGAAGGCGTGGCCCCACTTCTATCTGCGACTACAGCTGGATGTCACCGATGGGGGCACCACCATCTACGGAAGCGTTCCGCACGAGCTGCCCGCGTGGCGCGAGGCCGAGCTTAAGGGGCCCGGCAACGTGCTGCGGTTCCTGGCGGAGCGGGATGTCGAACTCTGGGTGCCGAAGAGCAACGGGGAACTGTCCGCACATCGGCGGGCGATCGATGAGCTCAGCGAGAAGCGTCGCGAAGAGCACAACAGGCGAGCCATCGACGAATGGCGCGGAAAGGCGACGGTGATCCATGGCTGAGTCAGCGAACGAGATCCGTGAGGCGCTGCTGCAGCGCGATGCCGAGGCGAAGGCCAAGCACGCTGCGCTTGTGGCGCGGCAGACGCATCCGACGAGAGTGAGCCCGCGCGAGCACCGCCAGCGGCTCAAGGATGCCACGGACGAGCGCATGCTGCGCCTGTCTGGCGCCGATCTTGCTGCACAGCAGAGGCAACAGGATCGCGAGGCGCAGCTGCGAGCGGAGGGCGCCCAACAGGAGCGTGAGCGCGCCGAGGCGGAGCGCAGGCAGCAAGCAACCAATGAGGAGGTGAACAAGAATGGCAACGAAGAAGAGCTCTAACAAGGGCGGCCAGTCGAAGGTCCCGGTCGGCACCGAACAGGGCGTCAACGACAGGACGCCGGCCGAGGTGCAGCAGAGTGTCGATCGCCAGCGATACGACCAGCAGTTCGGCGCGGGCGCGTACGACCGGATGCGGCGAGGTTAGCCCGCGATGGTTCGACAGCTACTGCTGAGTGGCCTGCTGGCGGCGCGCGCGACGTGCCGCCAGCCTGGCCGGCGCCTGGAACACTTCCTCCAGTACGTCCGCCATCAGCTCAAGGATCTCGTCTGCCTCGGTCGCGTCGACCGCGTCGAGGTGGTCGCCGTGGGCCATGTCATTGCCCATCAGGCGCACTTCGTGCGCAGCATCTGCAACGTCGGGTCTAATCAGGTTCGCGTCACGCAGAGCATCGATCTTGGCCACCAGGTTGCCGGTCGTGATGCCCTTGGCCTTGGCGGTCGCCTCGATGACCGTACGCGCCATGAGGATCGCTGCGCGGCTCGCGCCGATGCTGCTACACGCAAAGGCCTCGGACGCCGACGAGCGAATGGGCTCGGGTACATCCTCGAACTCGCCGACCGCCCCCACGAGGGGAATCCACGTCACGGTGCTCCGCGCAGCCGTCACGTGCGTGTTGACGCTATTGGCATCCTGCTGGCCGCTGTTGGAACCAAGGGACACGAACGCAATGCTGGCGCGGCCGCAGTTATCGCAGGTGAAGGTACCCTCAGCAACGTTCTCCAGCGGCCCAAGGTTCACGCCGTGGCCCCATCGCTGGCTCATGTGAGAGCGGTTCTTGCAGTAGCCACACAACGCCGATGCCATGCCAACCATGATCCCAGACACGGCGTCGACCCGCTCGCACCAGTTGAGGGGGGACACCACCCCCTCCCCACCCACCACCCTCTAGACCGCTACGCGTTCTGCTGCTCGCTGTGCGTGCACACTCTGGGGGTTTCGTCACATGGGCCCGTGAGGGCCCGAGAGAGGAGCATCTGATGGCCGGCAAGGGGTTTCCGCCGCAGCCAGGGAGCCGGCGTTACAAGAGCGCGGCGCCGGTGAAGCTCGTTTTCCCTGATGGGGAGAAGCGTGGCCCGCGGCTACCCGCGACTCTGCTCAATGCCGCTGGAGAGCGTGTGAAGTGGCATCCGGCTACGCGTCGCTGGTGGGAGTCGTGGAGGACGTCTCCGCAGGCTGTGCGGATGATGACGGAGCCGGACTGGGACTTCCTGTTGGACACCGCTCGACTGCATCACGAGTTCTGGAGCGGTCGCCTCGAGCTCGGGCCGGAGATCCGACTTCGTCTGCAGAAGTTTGGGGTGACGCCGGAGGATCGGGCGCGGATTCGGATCGAGGTTGGAACGGCGAACGAGCTGACGCCGGCGTGCGACCAGACCAACTCTCGGGCGACCACGGCGGAAGTCGCGTCCCTGGATGACCGTCGCAATCGTCTGGCCGGTGGGGCCGATGCGGAGAAGGGCAGCTGATGGGCGGGATCGACAATCTCGACGATGTCTACTACGAACTCCGCAGGATGAAGACGGAAATCCACACGCTCGGCGCGGCAAACCCGCTGGCATCGTCCTCGCTCACCCACGGCCGTCTCCGCATCGGTGGGGACGCTATCCTCCTGGTCGATTCGTCTGGTGGCCTGGTCGTGCACGGCTCCATCAACGGAGACGGCACGATCACGTGGTCCGGGGTGTTCGAGCTCACGGGCACCACCCGGTTCAAGGGCGACACGACTCAGATCGGCGCGCTTCATGTGCAGGGACCGGTTGACGCGACGGGCAGCTTCGACATTTCGGGAGCGCTACGGGTCCTCGGGACGGCAGAGATCTCTGGGGCAGCGACCTTGAAGAGCAACCTCACGGTGACGACTGGCCGGATCATCGTGGGCAACATGGTCCTGAACCCGGCGCTGACCGGTTCTGGCGCGGTTGGGGCACTCACGGCGCCGACTGCACTGCTGCTGAGTGCTCCTGGTGTGTTCACGTCCGATCAACTGACGGTCGCGACTGATCTCTTCGTGAACGGGCAGATCCACAACCTCAATATCCCGTCGACCACGAGTGCGGCGAACGTTTACGTTGACACGCTCGGGATCCTTCGACGGGTGAGCTCGGCGGCACGGTTCAAGGACGACGTCGCGGAGCTCGCCGTCCCGGATGCGCTGCTCGATGTGCGCGTGAAGGACTGGGTAGACAAGCCGGCGGTGGACGGGGTCGCGGAATTGCAGCAGGCACCGCGCCCGTTCACGCAGCGGCAGCAGGCAGAATTCGACGCCCTGACAGCGCAGACCGCTCGACGAGTTCCGGGCGTGATCGCTGAGGACGTCGCGGCGGCCGGCGGCCAGGAGTTCCTGGCCTACGACGGCGCCGGCGAGATCGAGGGCGTCGCGTATGACCGTCTGGCTCTCGCCCGGACGCAGCTGCTCGCCGATCGGCTGTCGGTGGCGCTGGACAGAATTGATGAGCTTGAACGACGACTCGAGGAGCTGCAGTCATGATCGACACCATGGTTTTCTATTTCGACCTGACCGAGGAGAGCTTGGCCGAAGGGACCTACACTTCCCCGGTCGTTTTCCACAATGCCGGCTTCATCGCACAGCATGGGGAGGGGTGGGCTCCTGTTAGCCACGCGCTGACCCAGCTCGCTTCTGGCCGGGTCGTGCTTTCGGTGATGCTCAACCGTGAGTTGACGGTCGACCCCGATGCCATCACCGGCACTCGCAGCTGAAGAAGCTCAGCGGCGCCGCAGCGCGAACCGCACCGTCGCCAGGACGGCCAGCCCCACCATCACCACGATCAGCCACGGCAGGTACGGCGCCAGGCCGTGCGCCATCGACGTCCCCACGCACTCAGCCGCGATCAACCCCTGGGAGGTGACGCCGCACTTCGGTGTCGAGTTCGCGAGCGTGAAGATGCAGCAGCCGACCACGAACGCGGCGAGCAGCCACAGCTTCACCAGGTCTCCCCCGGTCGCACCCCTCTTCGCCATGACGCGAGCCTAAGGTCGATCGACAGCCGGCCTGCATCCCCCGTTCTGGGCGGTCGTGGTTCCGACTAGCTATGCCGAACGTGCGTGTGCGCCGATGGCGGCATAACCACCATGGCAGTCGCTTCCTCTCCGTCCTGGTCGACCACGGTCAGGCCCGCCGTCGTCGACGCGAGGTGGGCGAGGCGTTCGATCCATTCGTGGTCAATCGTGGGTTGCCGAGAGCCATCGAAGCGGAAGAAGAGGGGGATCGACGGTTCCAGCCAGATGGAGCTGCGGCCGTCGCCGCAGTCCGGGGTGTTTCGCCAGGACATCAGGAACGACTCACGACGTCGCAGCTTCGTCGCGATGACAATCTGCAGGTGAGCCAACACCTGATCGTCGAACTCGATCACTGTGGAGTCGTAGATGAGTAGCCCCATGCGGCGTGGCCCTTTCTCTCGAAGACCAGTCTGTCGCCAAGCGTTGGCACGACGAAGACCGCATCCCCACGCTACTCAAGCGCCTCGGGGCTCGAAGCCACACGAGTAGTACACCGGCTGGCCACGCTCCCAGTGATGCAACTCGAACAGCTCGAACCAATACTCATCCAGCATCACCGGGACATACGTGGGCACGCCTGTGTCCAGGCAGAGGATCAGCTCTTCACGATCGCCCGACTGACCCCGAAACACTCCGGTCGTCCAAGTCGCAGATGAGTCATCCATCGTCGAAACGGTAGCCCGATCACGAGCAGACGTTCACCCTTGCACAGCCCCGAAGAAGGTGCGTGAAGCGAAACCCGCAACCGCCCCTATGGTGGGGCGGCTACCCGTCTAAATCTCCCGACGTGGGCGGTCGCGCGGCACCGTTCCGAGAAGCTGGAAGACCGGCCGGCCGGCGTCGTCGCGAGAGATCAAGCGGAACTCTTCGAACGTCTCCTCGTCGAGCGGAAGCCGAATGCTCCCTGGCGGCCGACCGTCGAGCAGCCACAGCAGAAATGACCTCGTCCCGGTCGCCTCGCCACAGCACCGCCTCGGATCGCTCAAGAACGTCTTCGTCCGACATGCGGTGCAGATGAACCAGCTGCTGCTCGTCGTTCAAAACGTCAGCGACCAGATCGAGAACGACATAGCTCACGGCTACATCAGCGTTTGATGTCCCTCAAATAGTCGTGCACGTCGCTCTGTGAATAGACGATGACGGTTCGAGACGGAGCCGAGAACTCGGGGCCTGCCTTGGCCCCTCGAACCCCCGCTCGACGGCGGGCACGCATCTCCGCAAGCGTGCGCACCGTCATGCCGGGGATCAGCTCGCAGACGTCGGCGGGCGTGAGGTATTCGCGGTCCATGCGCGCGACCCTAGTCTCTCTGCCATGGAGTGGATGACCGCGGAAGAAGTTGCGAGCGAAATTGGGTTCGCTATGGGGACTCTCGCGAACTGGCGGGTGCTCGGGAGAGGACCGGCGTTCGTGCGAATAGGCCGCAGCGTGCGGTACTCTCGCGAGGAGATCGACCGGTTCATGCGAGGTGGAGATGGCGAAACTCAGCCGGACCGAGAGGCGTCAGAGGCAACAGGTCTACAACGCCCGCAGCCGTGAGCGGAAGGGCCGGCGCCGACTGCTGCAGGAGCACGCATTGGAGCTCCTGGGCGCACCGGCGCCGGATGAGTCTCCACACGTGCAGGTCCTCCGCCATCTTGCGGCTACAGGCGATTGTGGCGCTCTGCGCGTGTGGGCGATCGTGACGGAAGTCGTCGATCAGGGCGGAGACACTATCGACTTCAGGGCTGTCGAGATGGTTGCGGCCGCACATGATTACTGAGGCAGACCAGGCGATACGCCGGTACCGGTGGCCTGCGGGCTAGCGATCCCGCATATGCTCCCGGGCATGGACGACTATCACGTGTGGCTGAGGATCATCGGCACGCTCATGCAGATCGGCGGTCTCGCGTTCGCCTTCTTGGACCTTCTCAAGAAGCATCGTCTCTACTCAGAGGACCATTCCGGACTGATTGAGTCCGGGATGCGAGAGGCACTGGACAAGACGTCAGCGACCCTCATGCGCCTCTGGCGTGCCATACGCCGGGAACCTGCGCCAGCGCCCACCCAGTACGGTCCCTCCCAGATCGGATACGTGACCTTCACGATGCCGGATGGACCTGTCAACGATCGAGCAGTCGACGCATCCTCCAGTGTGGCTGACCAGATCGATACGCTCGTGGGTTACGCGAGAGACGATCTCGATGAAATCCGCCGACTCCGGCGCCAAGGGGAGACGGTTGAGGAGGCAGTCAAGTCGGCGCTGGATGACATCGAAGCGGCCAGGCGCGCGATGGACAAGACTGCCGAGAATCACGTCGCCACGTTTGCGCTGAACGGCCTGCGGCCGGCCGCGTGGGGTCTGCTCGTGACAGCGCTCGGTACAGCACTCGCTGCGCTCGGGTGACTATCGCACACATTGGCCGGCGCCGTATCGTCGCTAGTGCGTGGCTCAGCCCGGCGCGACAGCGTCCCCCAGCCCTGACCCCGGGCTGAGTCCGCAGCAAGTCCGCACGAGGGTCGATCCAGCGCATCGGGTACCTACCGCACTCAACGACAACTTCCGCGGAATCTCGCGGGAGTCGTCCATCACCAACACCACTCAATCACCCGCGGATAGTACGAGCTGTACTACGGGGTCTGATCCCGTCAGGTGTCACGGAAGGGCCGCATCCCGCGAGGGTGCGGCCCTTCCGGCGTTGTCGAACGGATCAACCGGCCAGTGGTTGGATGTCGTCGAACTCGGCGCCGTGCGCGTCGAGCGCCCGCTCGAGGTCGTAGTGCGTCTGGAGGTTCAGCCAGAATTCCGCCGTCGTGCCGAAAAGCCGGGACAGGCGGAGTGCGGTGTCGGGGGTGATCGCGCGCTTGCCCGCCACGATGTCGCCCACCCGCTGGGCGGGGACGTGGATGGCCTTGGCGAGCGCGTACTTGGTGAGACCGAGCGGCGCCATGAACTCCTCGCGAAGGATCTCTCCCGGTGTGATGAAGTCGGTCATGGTACTCTCCTCGGTCGTTTCGCGCGGCAGTCGTCCAGGACGGCGGCCGCGTTCAGCATGGTCAACTTCCGCCGCGCGACCCGGCGGAGGTCGGGCCCGAATCGCTTGGTCGCGATCCCGAACCAGACCGATTCCGTGTCGCGGTCGGCGAAGGATTGGAGCATGCTCGATAGTAACGCGTTGCATTATTAACGGCAAGCGTTACTATGTGCGAGACCCGCTCAGTCCGCCGGTATCAGCGCGAACCCCGTATCGGGCCGCGAGATGCCCTGCGAGAACGCCGCCAGGGAGTCCGACCGGGAGTCGATGCGCCAGTCGTTCGTCGAGCGCTCTCCCCCGACGTAGCTCGTGATCGCCAGGCTGAACCAGCTGAAGCCGATGATGTCCGCGTTCTTGGGATCCGCGAAGCCGTCGAAGAAGCTCTTCACCCAGGTCGCCTTGTGCCCGTCGGTCTCCGAGGCTCCCACCTCCGCGAGGAAGATCGGTTTGGTCGTGAGCGCGCGCAACTGGTTGAGGCTGGCGTCGTAGGTGTACGAGGACGTGAAGTCGTTGCCGGCGCGCCACGGCGGGCGCAGGTAGCCCGAGAGTCCCACCCAGTCGACGTAATCGTCGCCGGGGTAGTAGCCGTTCAGAAACTCCTGCGTGGCGTGCGATGCCGGCCGCATGTTGTTGATGATATTCGGCGCCCACACCCAGATCACCAGGCTGTTCGCGCCCTCCTGCTGGAAGACGTCGTGGACGTGCCGCCACATCCTCACGTAATCGCCCACGTTGTTCCCGTTGATCGGCTTGTTCGCTCCTGTGAGCTCCGACCACGGATACCAGGTGCCGTTCATCTCGTGGTCGAGGCGGATCGCGAGGGGCAGCCCGGTCGCCACGATGTCCTTCGCGTACTGGTGCAGGTACGCGTCGAAACCGCCGTTGATGATCTTCGGCAGCGTGTACTCGGGCGCGACGTTGGTGTTGTTGTCGGCTCCGATGGGACGCGACTCCCACGTCATGAGCGGGAGGCGCCCCTGCTGCCAGGCGCGCGTGACCGCGTTCGCCCGGAAGTTCTCGTCCCATCCGCTGAAGTAGCCGACGACGTTCGGCTGCACACCGATCTTCTTGGACGTGGCATCGAAGGTTGCCCAGTTGAACGGGGCCTGCTCGGTGTACATCCCGAAGTAGCGCTTGTCGGGGTGCAACAGGCTGTCCCGGCTCGGCGCCGTGATGGCGGCGGTCTGCGTGTTCCCCTTGCCGCCGCCCGTCGACGGATGCGTGGAGCCGCCGGAGGCCGAGGATCCGCCCGACGCCGACCCACCGGGGGCGTCCGCGCCGTCCGCCTTGAGGTGGGCGATCTCCTGCTGGGCGGCGGCGAGCTGCTGCTGCGCCGACGCCAGCTCTTTCGCGTGCGCCGCCGAAGCGACGGCGGCGGCTGCGGCCTGGCGCTTCAGCCGGACGGCCTGGCTGGCGACCGTGCTGGTCGTCGTACTCAGCTTCTTCTTCAGCTGGGCGTTCTGCGCCGCGAGAGGGTTCGTGGCGGCGATGACGGAGTCCGCCACCTTCCGCACCGGGTTCTCGGGCGTCGACCAGACGAACCAGGAGACCGCGACGAGACACGCGGCGAGTACCAGCGCAGCGACGGCGGTGACTCGGGCGTTCGTGCGGCTGCGAGCCCAGAAACGGGGAGAACTGGTCGACATGGTGCACCTCCGGGTACGGGAGGGTTAGCTTCATCCACGACGTCGGGGACCGGGTGGCCCCAGTGTGGGGGTCACGACGGGATGCGACAACCCGATCCAGCCGGAATTTACCTGCTCGAAACGCGACCCCGGCGCAGGTCAGGAGGTGAATGCCTTCTTCAGCCAGATCAGATAGACCGCGGCGAAGACGGCCGCGACCGCGATGTTCGTGGCGAGCCGCCACCAGAAGTGGTGCTGCAGGAAGAGGACGTCGAGGGTGATGATGACGGCGCCCATCAGCACCAGTTACGCCGCGACGAAGACCGCCTGCTTCATGATCGACCGTCCTCCTCCGACCGTCTCATTGTCCGGCCGCCGACCGGTGCGACGCCATTCCAGTGCCCTCAGAGTGGGGCGCTTCGCCGGCCCGTGATCACGCCGTCGGCGCCGGCCGTTGCGGGGCGCCGTAGAAGGCGCGCTCGAAGACCTGGCGCGCCCGGCGGGTGACCGCCAGGTAGTCCTCCTCGAGCCGGCTCGCCGAGCCGGGCGGGTACTCCATCAGGCGCGCGACGCCGTCCAGCGCGACCCGATCGGAGGGCAGCACGTCGGCGGTCTTGTTCGTCCAGAGGGTCATCGCCGATCGGGTTCGGGAGGCGAAGATCCAGGCCTCGCGCAGGCGGGCGGCGTCGTCCTCGGACACGAAACCGTGAGCCGCGGCCGCGGTCAGCGCATCCAAAGTGGAGGGCGTGCGCAGCGCGGGGACGGCGGCGGCGTGCTCCAGCTGGATGAGCTGGACGAACCACTCCACGTCGCTCAGCGAGCCGCGACCGAGCTTCAGGTGGCGCGACGGGTCGGCCCCCTGCGGGAGGCGTTCGTTCTCGACGCGGGCCTTGATGCGCTTCACCTCGCGCACCTCCTGCTCGCCGATCGACGCGGGATACCGCACCTCGTCGGCGAGCTGAGCGAAATCGGCGAGCAGGGCCGCGTCGCCGGCGACGCCGCGGGCTCGCAGCAGCGCCTGCGCCTCCCAGGTCAGCGACCACCGGCGGTAGTAGGCGCGGTACGACTCCAGTGAGCGGACCGGCGGACCGTTCTTGCCTTCCGGGCGGAGACCGATGTCGAGGTCGAGCGGGAGGCGGTTGTCCTCGGTCAGCCGGTTCAGTTCGGAGACGATGGCGAGGGCTGAGCGGTTGGCCGCCTCCTGGTCCGCCGCGAGCGGTCGAAAGACGTACATCACGTCTGCGTCCGAGCCGAAGCCGAGCTCGCGTCCGCCGAACCGGCCCATCCCGATCACCGCGAACTCGAGCTGATCGGCGTCGTCCCGTGCGGCCCGGATGGCCCGCAGCACGCCGTCGATGGTGTTCTCGGTGACGTCGCTGAGGCCGCGTGCCAGCTCGTCGATCGTCGCGAAGCCGAGGATGCCGGACACCGCCAGGCGCAGGATCTCGCGCCGACGCATGGCCCGCAGCGCGGTGGCGGCGGTGTCGACCGACTCGTGCCGCCCGAGGATCGCCGCCGTCTCGTCCCGCAGCAGCGCCGCGGAGCGCGGGCGCAGCTCGTCCTCCGACTCCAGCCACGCAGCCGACTCGGGGATGCGGCCGAGCAGTTCACCCGCGAAGCGCGAGCCCGAGAGCACCCGCGTCAACCGCTCGGCGGCGCCGGTGGAGTCGCGCAGCATCCGGAGGTACCAGTGCGTGCCGCCCAGCTCCTCGCTGAGGCGGCGGAACGTGAGGAGGCCGTAGTCCGGGTCGGGTCCGTCGGCGAACCACTGGAGCATCACGGGCAGCAGGTGGCGTTGGATGGTGGCCCGCCGAGAGACGCCGGTGGTCAGCGCGGCGATGTGGCCGAGCGCTCCGCGCGGGTCGCGGAAGCCGATCGCCGCGAGCCGCGCCTCGGCCTGGGCGCTGGTGAGGCCGACTCCCCGGCCAGTCGCGCGTCCTCCACCGACGTGCTGGCGACGGCGCTGAGGAGCGGACGGTAGAACAGGCGCTCGTGCAGGCCGCGCACCCGATGCTTGATCTCGTTCCAGGTGGTGAGCAGCTGGTCGGCGTTGGGCGCGAGGCCGGTGGCGCGGGCGAGGATGCGCACGTCGGCCTCATCGCGCGGCATGAGGTGGGTGCGGGTCAGGCGGCGCAGCTGCAGCCGGTGCTCCATGAGCCGGAGGCTGCGGTAGTCGTGCGAGAAGGCAGCGGACTCCTCGCGACCGATGTAGCCCTGCGCGGCGAGCGCGGCGAGGGCCGACAGGGTGTCGCGCTGCCGCACCTCCTCGTCCGCCTGGCCGTGGACGAGCTGGAGCAGCTGGACCGTGAACTCGACGTCACGCAGCCCGCCGGGCCCGAGCTTCAGCTGGTAGTGCATCTCGTCGTCGGGGATGTTGTCGGTGACGCGCTCGCGCATCCGCTGCACCGACTCGACGAAGTTCTCGCGGGAGGCGCTGCTCCAGACCTTCGGCGACAGCGCGGCGACGTACCGGTCGCCGAGGCCGGGGTCACCGGCCAGCGGGCGCGCCTTCAAGAGCGCCTGGAACTCCCAGCCCTTCGCCCAGCGGTCGTAGTACGCGATGTGGGAGTCGAGGGTGCGGACGAGCGCGCCGTCCTTCCCCTCGGGCCGCAGGTTGGGGTCGACCTCCCAGAGGCCTGGCTCGATAGCCGGCTCGTGGATGCCGCGCATCGTGAGGATGGCGAGGCGGGTCGCGATGTCGACGGCGCGTCCCGGTTCGAGGCCGGCGGACTCGACGCCCTCGGTCACGAAGATGACGTCGACGTCGCTGAGGTAGTTGAGCTCGCGGGCGCCCGCCTTGCCCATCCCGATCACGGCGAAGGGCGTCGCCCGCACCTGCTCCTCGGGGAAGCGGCCGGGGCCGGAGCCGATGGTCATGCGGCGGGCGACGGCGAGGGACGCCTCGAGAGCGGCCGAGGCGAGGTCGCTGAGGGTGGCGGCGACCGCGTCGAAGCCGGCGACGGGATCGGCCTGCTCCAGGTCGTAGGCGGCCAGCTGCACGAGACGGCGGCGGTAGCGGATGCGGAGGGCGGTCCACGCGCGCTCATCGGCATCTGCTGCGACGCCGTCCACCGCATCCACCGCGTCCAGGAGGTCGGCGCGCAGCTCGTCCGGCCCGGGCAGCTCGTGGACGGGGTGCGCCAGCGCGTCCAACTCCTCCGACTGCCGCAGGAAGAACTCGGCGATCCCCTCCGACGCGCCGATCACGCGGAACAGCCGGCGGGCGTCCTCCTCCGTGGCGAACCGCGGTCGGGCCCGGTCGGGTGCCTGCCGCAGCAGCCGCAGCGCCCAGGCGAGCGCCGTGTCCGGATCCGCGGCCGCCGAGATCGCGCCGGTCAGCTCCTCCGGGTCGAGCCCGGTCAGGTCGGCGAGCTCGTCCAGCTCGCCGCGGACCGAACTCAGCCCCACGAACCCGGCACGCGCCAGGGCCGTCAGGGAGAGCTGCTGCCGGGTCACTTCGTCAGTGGTCAGAGGATTTCGAGATTGGTCCGCAGCTCGAAGGGGGTGACCTGCGCGCGGTACTCCGACCACTCCCGCCGCTTGTTGAGCAGCACGTAGTTGAACGCCTGCTCCCCCAGCGTCTCGGCGACGAGCTCGGAGTCCTCCATCAGCGATATGGCGTGGTCCAGGCTGGCCGGGAGCTGGTTGTAGCCGAGCGCGCGACGCTCGCCGTCGGACAGCGCCCACACGTTGTCCTCCGCCTCCGGCGGGAGCTCGTACTGGCCCTCGATGCCCTTGAGGCCCGCCGCGAGGAGCAGCGAGAAGGCGAGGTAGGGGTTGGCCGCCGAGTCCATGGCCCGGTACTCGACGCGCGAGCTCTGCCCCTTGTTGGGCTTGTACAGCGGGACGCGGACCAGCGCCGAGCGGTTGTTGTGGCCCCAGCTGACGAAGCTGGGCGCCTCGTCGCCGCCCCACAGGCGCTTGTAGGAGTTGACGAACTGGTTCGTGACGGCCGTGATCTCGGGCGCGTGGCGGAGCAGGCCGGCGATGAAGTGGCGGCCGATCTTCGACAGCTGGTACTGAGCGCCCGGCTCGAAGAAGGCGTTGGTGTCGCCCTCGAACAGCGACATGTGGGTGTGCATGCCGGATCCGGGGTGGCCCTGGAGCGGCTTCGGCATGAACGTCGCGTAGACGCCCTGCTCGATGGCCACCTCCTTGATCACCGTGCGGAAGGTCATGATGTTGTCGGCCGTGGTGAGCGCGTCGGCGTAGCGCAGGTCGATCTCGTTCTGTCCGGGGCCGGCCTCATGGTGGCTGAACTCGACCGAGATACCCAGGTCTTCCAGCATCCGCACCGAGCGGCGGCGGAAGTCGTGGGCGGTGCCGCCGGGGACGTTGTCGAAGTAGCCGGCGGAGTCGACGGGCTCGGGGCCCTCCTCGCCGAACGAGGACGACTTGAGCAGGTAGAACTCGATCTCGGGATGCGTGTAGAAGGTGAAGCCGCGATCGGCCGCCTTCTCGAGCGTCCGCTTCAGGACGTTGCGCGGGTCGGAGACCGCGGGCTGGCCGTCAGGGGTCGTGATGTCGCAGAACATGCGCGCGGTCGGGTCGATCTCGCCGCGCCACGGGAGGATCTGGAAGGTCGTGGCGTCCGGGAGGGCGAGCAGGTCGGACTCGTAGGCGCGCGTCAGGCCCTCGATGGCCGACCCGTCGAACCCGAGACCTTCGCTGAACGCGCCCTCGACCTCGGCCGGGGCGATCGCGACGGACTTCAAGGTGCCGACGACATCGGTGAACCACAGCCTCACGAACTTGACGCCACGCTCCTCGATCGTGCGAAGAACGAAGTCGCGCTGCTTGTCCATCCTGCCCCTTTCCTCGGCCGGTTCCAGACTAGTGGGTGCGGGGTCGCGACACGCGGTGCAACACCACCTCTTCGCGGTGGTACACTGGGGGCATGCCGACCACGCTTCTCCGCACCCAGGTGACCCACACCCCGGCCGTCGTGCGCGCTCTCGAGACCGCGCGCGAGACCTGGTCCGACGAGACCGACGGCAAGCTGCTGCTCCATCTGATCGAGGCCGGCGAGCGGAGCGTCCGCGAGGAGCGCGACCGACAGATCGAGGAGCGCCGGGCCGCTTTGGACCGCATGAGCGCCAAGTACGCAGGAATGTTCACAGAAAGCCTCTCCTCCATTCGCGAAGGCTGGCCCGAGTGACATTCGCGGTGGACGCAGGGGTCCTGATCGCGCTTCTGGATCCGTGGGATGTCCACCACTCTGCGGCGAGGGACGTTTTCGAGGTCGGCGGCCGGTACCTCGTGCATCCGGTCAACGTGGCGGAAGCGCTCATCAATCCGGAGCGCGAAGGTCATGCTCTCGAGGCTTTCGAGGACCTTCGCCGGTTCGGTGTCACACCGACGACCCTCGGACCGAACGAACCCCTGATCCTCGCGCGCCTTCGCGCCGAGCACCGCCTCCGCATGCCAGACGCCTGTGCCCTCGCCGTCGCGGTCGGCAACGACATTCCGCTGGTCACCTTCGACAAGCAGTTGGCCTCAGCCGCCTCGAAGAGAGGCCTCTACGAGCCCGTACCGGCCTGACTCATCGCCTACTCCCCCGTCACTAGACTGGCGCTATGAGTGAGCAGTCACCGGTGCCCTCCGTTCATCCCACCACGTCGTCGATGCAGTCGCTGAAACGCGTGCGGACGCGCCACTTCCAGGCGGCGAAGGAGGAGGGCGCGCCGTTCACCGGGCTCACCAGCTACGACATGCTGACCGCGCAGATCTTCGACGAGGCCGGGATCGACTTCCTGCTCGTCGGCGACTCCGCCGGCAACAACGTGCTCGGGTACGACACGACGCTCCCCGTGACCATCGACGACCTCATCCCGCTGACCCGCGCGGTCGCCAAGGCGGTCAAGCGCGCGTTCGTGGTCGCCGACATGCCGTTCGGCTCGTACGAGACCGGACCGTTGGAGGCGTTGCACACCGCCGTCCGCTTCATGAAGGAGACGGGCGCGCACGCGGTGAAGCTCGAGGGCGGCCGGCGCAGCGCCGAGCAGATCCGGCGCATCGTGGAGGCGGGCATCCCCGTAATGGCGCACATCGGCTTCACGCCGCAGAGCGAGCACGGTCTCGGCGGTCACCTCGTGCAGGGGCGCGGCGACGCGGCCGAGCAGGTGCTGGCTGACGCGCGCGCGGTCGAGGAGGCCGGGGCCTTCGCGGTCGTGCTGGAGATGGTGCCCGCCGAGGTGGCGAAGCGCGTGACCGCCGAGCTGCGCATCCCGACGATCAGCGTCGGCGCGGGCCCGCACACCGACGGCCAGCTGCTGGTGTGGACCGACTGGGCCGGCCTGTCGACGGGACGCGTGCCGCGCTTCGTGAAGCAGTACGCCGACCTGAAGACGATTCTCGGAGACGCCGCCCGCGCCTACAAGGCGGACGTGCAGAACGGGACGTTCCCCGCCGAGGAGCACAGCTTCTAGCGGGTCGGCGGGTCTAGCGGATCAGCGGTTCTCCTCCGCGTCCTCCTCGGCCCACTTGGCGGAGTTCTCGCGGAGCTTTTCGAGCGCGTGCTCGGCCTCCTCGCGGGTGTCGAACGGACCGACGCGGTTCGGCGCGGGCGACAGGAAGCCCTGCTCGACCTCGCCGGTCTTCATGTTGTACCAGTACTTGTGCTCGGCGTCCTGCTTGATGCCGTACTCGTCGCTCGTCATAGAGTTGATCGTATGCCCAAGGATTCCGCCGGTCACCTCATCCCCGGCCGCGTCACCGCGATGCGCCCGGTGCCGAGCCGCATCCCGCGGCCGGAGTACGTCGGCCGCCCCGGGCCCGCGCCGTACACCCGCGGCGACGTCTACACGCCGGACGAGGTGGCGCTGATCCGCGAGTCCGGCCGGATCGCCGCGCAGGCCATCGCGCTGGTCGGCGAGAACGTGCGGCCCGGCGTGACGACCGAGGAGCTGGATGCGATCGGGCACGAGTTCCTGCTCGACCACGACGCATACCCGTCCACGCTCGGCTACCGCGGCTTCACGAAGTCGATCTGCAGCTCGGTCAACGAGGTCGTCTGCCACGGCATCCCCGACGACACGGTGATCGAGGAGGGCGACATCGTCAACATCGACATCACCGCGTATAAGAACGGCTTCCACGGCGACAGCAACCAGACGTTCATCGCCGGCACCGCGTCCGCCGAGGTCACTCAGCTGGTCGACCGCACGCGCGAGGCGCTGAACCGCGGCATCAAGGCGGTCGCGCCCGGGCGGCAGGTCAACGTCATCGGGCGCGCGATCGAGTCGTACGCCAAGCGCTTCGGCTACGGGGTGGTGCGCGACTTCACCGGGCACGGCGTCGGCGCCGCCTTCCACACGGGGCTGATCATCCCCCACTACGACGCCGCTCCCGCGTACGACGACGTGATGGAGCCGGGGATGGTGTTCACCATCGAGCCGATGCTCACCCTCGGCACGCACGAGTGGGAGATGTGGCCCGACGACTGGACGGTCGTCACCAAGGACCGCAGCATCACGGCGCAGTTCGAGCACACGCTGGTCGTCACCGAGCGCGGCGCGGAAATCCTCACGCTCCCCTAACGCCCTGCCCAGCGGCGACCGCCGAGGGCGCGGTAGATTCGAGACATGACTTCGCAGAAGCACGCGATCGGCATCGACATCGGCGGCACGGGGATCAAGGGGGCTCTGGTCGATCTGTCGACCGGCGAGCTGCTGAGCGACCGGGTCAAGCTGCCCACCCCCGCGGGCGGCAAGCCCGACGACATCGTGGAGACGACGAAGGAGATCGTCGACCAGCTGGCCAAGGAGGAGCCGGAGGCGCCCGTCGGCGTGTGCTTCCCGGCCATCGTCAGCCACGGCGTCACCCTGTCCGCCGCCAACGTCGCGAAGGACTGGATCGGGCTGCACGCCGAGAACCTGTTCGAGAAGGCGCTCGGCCGCGACATCCACTTCGTCAACGACGCCGACGCCGCCGGGTACGCCGAGACGCGGTTCGGCGCGGCGAAGGGCAAGGACGGCCTCGTCATCATGACGACGCTCGGCACGGGCATCGGGTCCGCGCTCATCTACGACGGCATCCTCATCCCGAACGCCGAGCTCGGCCACCTGGAGATCGACGGGCACGACGCCGAGTCGCGCGCCGCGTACTCGGCGAAGGAGCGCGAAGACCTCAGCTGGGAGAAGTGGGCGAAGCGCCTGCAGAAGTACTACTCGAAGGTCGAGTTCCTGTTCACCCCCGACCTCTTCATCGTCGGCGGCGGGGTGTCGAAGAACTACCAGGAGTTCCTTCCGCTGCTGAAGCTCAAGACGCCGATCGTCCCGGCGGTGCACCGCAACAACGCGGGCATCCTCGGCGCCGCCGCCCTCGCGGTGCGCGGCGAGCGCCGTGACGCGGGCGCGCGGGGCCGGAGCGGCGAGGTCGCCACCCCGGACGACGCCCCCGCGCCCACTCCGGCCTGACCCGGAGGGCTGAGGCATGGCTCGGGGTCGCCTGCGGGTGATGCTCGGCGCCGCCCCGGGTGTGGGCAAGACGTTCGCCATGCTCGAGGAGGGCGAACGTCTCCGCGGTCTGGGCACGGATGTCGTCGTGGCGGTCGTGGAGACGCACGGCCGGGTGGCGACGGCCGCCCTGGTCGAGGGGCTGGAGGTGGTGCCCCGCCGGCTCGTCGAGCATCGCGGGGTCACCCTGGACGAGCTGGACCTGGACGCCGTGCTCCGGCGGCATCCCCAGGTCGCGCTGGTCGATGAGCTCGCACACACGAACGCGCCCGGCTCGGAGCATGCGAAGCGCTGGCAGGACGTCGAGGACCTGCTGGAGGCCGGGATCGACGTGATCTCGACCGTCAACATCCAGCACATCGAGTCGCTGAACGACGTCGTCGAGCAGATCACCGGCGTCCCGCAGCGCGAGACCATCCCGGACGCCGTGCTGCGCCGCGCCGACCGCATCGAGCTGGTCGACCTCGCACCGCAGGCGCTGCGCGACCGGCTGGCCGAGGGGGTGGTCTATCCGGCTGCGCGGGTGGATGCGGCGCTCTCGAACTACTTCCGGCTCGGCAACCTGACGGCCCTGCGCGAGCTGGCGCTGCTGTGGCTCGCTGACGAGGTGGACAGCGCCCTGCAGCAGTACCGCGCCGAGCACGGCATCGCCGGCACGTGGGAGGCGCGCGAGCGCGTCGTCGTCGCACTGACCGGCGGACCGGAGGGCGAGACGCTGCTCCGCCGCGGCGCCCGCATCGCTGCACGGAGCTCGGGCGGCGAGCTGCTGGCCGTCCACGTCACGAGTCAGGACGGCCTCCGCGAGGCGGCGCCGGGCGTCCTGGCGAACCAGCGCGCGCTGGTCGAGCAGCTGGGCGGCAGCTACCACCAGGTCGTCGGCGAGGACATTCCGCGCGCCCTGGTCGAGTTCGCGCGCGGTGAGCGCCACGCAGCTGGTCATCGGCGTCTCGCGCCGCAGCCGACTGTCCGCGCTGCTGACAGGTCCCGGCATCGGTGCGACGGTGATCCGCGAATCCGGCGACATCGACGTGCACATCGTGTCGCACGCCCGAGCCGGCGGGCGGTTCGCGCTGCCCCGGCCGAAGGGCGGCCTCACCGTCCGGAGGCGCGTGTACGGCTTCCTGCTGGCGCTGGTCGGCGGTCCCCTGTTGACGTTGCTCCTGACGAGCGGACGCTCGCACGAGTCGATGACGGCGGATGTGCTGAGCTACCAGCTGCTCGTCGTGGTCGTGGCCCTCGTGGGCGGCATCTGGCCGGCCCTCTTCGCCGCGCTGCTCTCGGGTCTGACGCTCGACTTCTTCTTCGTGGAACCGCTGTACACGATCACGGTCGGCGAGCCGCTGCACCTGTTGGCGCTCATCCTCTACGTGGTGATCGCCGCGCTCGTCAGCCTCGTCGTCGACCAGGCCGCCCGCCGCACCCGGGCCGCGCAGCGGGCGGCGGCGGAGGCGGAGCTCCTGGCGACGGTCGCGGGCGAGGTCATCCGCGGCGAGGATGCCGTGCAGGCGATCGTGATGCGGACGCGGGAGGCGTTCGGGCTGGCGACCGTGCGGCTGGTGATGCCGGGCGGGGACGTCGTGGCGAGCGACGGCCCGGAGCCGGACGCGGAAGCCGCCCAGCGCATCCCGGTCGGCGCGGCGGACGGCCGTGGCGGTCCCGATGCGCGCGCGACGCTGGAGCTGTACGGCCGCGACCTCGAGGCGAGCGATCGGCGCTTGCTGTCCGCGATCGTCGCGCAACTGGATGCGGCGCTGGAGCACCGCGAGCTCACCGCCACGGCGGCCGAACTCGCGCCGCTCGCTGAGGCGGACCGGGTGCGAAGCGCCCTGCTGGCCGCGGTCGGTCACGACCTGCGGCGCCCGCTCGCGGCGGCGACCGCGGCCGTGACCACGCTGCGGCAGGAGGAGCTGGCCCTCAGCGAGGGCGACCGGGAGGCGCTGCTCGAAACGGCCGACGACAGCCTCCGTGGGCTCGCGTCACTCGTCACCGACCTGCTGGACGCGAGCCGCGTGCAGGCGGGCGTGCTCGCCGTCTCGCTTGCGCCGACCGAGCTGGACGACGTCGTCCTGCCCGCGCTCGACGAGCTCGGCATCGGGCCGGGCGACGTGGAGCTCGACCTCTCCCCCGACGTCCCTCCGCTGCTCGCCGACGGCGTGCTCCTCCAGCGGGTGCTCGTGAACCTGCTCGGCAACGCGCTCCGCTACAGCCCGCCTGGCTCGCCGCCCGTGCTTGCGGCGAGCGCCTTCGCGGGGACCGTGCAGCTGCGGGTGATCGACCGCGGCCCGGGCATCCCCGAGGAGCGGCGGGAGGCGGTGTTCGCCCCGTTCCAGCGCCTGTCCGATACCGACAACGACTCCGGGATCGGCCTCGGTCTCGCGCTGTCGAAGGGGTTCGTCGAGGGGATGGGCGGGACGCTCGATGTGGAGGACACGCCCGGCGGCGGCCTCACCATGGTGGTGTCGCTCCCGGCGGCCGGAGGGGACGCATGAAAATCCTGATCGCGGACGACGACCCGCAGATCCTGCGCGCGCTGCGCATCCTGCTCACCGCGCGCGGATATGAGGTGCTGACCGCGCGCACGGGCGCCGAGGCGCTGTCTGTCGCGGTCGAGACGCACCCCGACCTGGTCATGCTCGACCTCGGGATGCCGGAGCTGAACGGCATCGAGGTGATCGAGGGCCTGCGCGGCTGGACCGGCGTGCCGATCCTCGTCGTCTCGGGACGAACGGGTTCGGGCGACAAGGTGGATGCGCTGGACGCCGGCGCCGACGACTACGTCACCAAGCCGTTCGCGGCGGACGAGCTCCTGGCGCGCATCCGCGCCCTCACCCGGCGGCAGACCACGACGGCGGACGAACCGGTCATCACCTTCGGCGACGTCACCGTCGACCTGGCCGCCCACCAGGTGACCAGGCGGGATGCCGAGGGCACACATCCCGTGCGGCTGACGCCGACCGAGTGGCAACTGCTCGAGGTGCTGCTGCGCAACCCGCGCCGGCTGGTCACCCGGCAGGCGCTGCTCACGCAGGTCTGGGGTCCCCAGTACACGAAGGACACCGGCTACCTGCGGCTCTACCTGGCGCAGCTGCGCAAGAAACTGGAGCCGCAGCCGTCGCAGCCTCGGTACCTGCTCACCGAGCCCGGGATGGGGTACCGGTTCGTCCCGGATGACGGTCCGAACGAAGAAGGGGAATGGGCCGGCTGATACGCCGGGTTCTGTCACGGCGCCGAAGCGCCGCGGACGGCCATCTATCTCGGAGCGACGTTGCCGCCGCTCTCTAGCGGTCTACCCGGGGACGAGGCGAGCAGCCTCATGGTCCCCTGTCCGACCTTGCTCCGGGCGAGGTTTACCCAGCCGGCCGGGTCACCCCGGCCGCTGGTGGTCTCTTACACCACCGTTTCACCCTTACCGGGAGGCGAGCCTCCCGGCGGTCTGCTTTCTGTTGCACTTTCTCGCGGGTTGCCCCGGGTGGGTGTTACCCACCGCCCTGCTCTGCGGAGCCCGGACGTTCCTCGGCGGCCCGCTGACGCGGACCGACGCGACCGTCTTGCCGACCCATTCCGGCCTCAACCCTAGCGCAGGCACGACAGCCGAAACTGGGTCAGAGCCCGCTGTCCTCGCCGCGGACCAGGATGGCGCCGCTGTCCGGGCAGAGCACCACGTCGTCGGCCGCAGCCCGGCGGATCTCGGAGAGGTCGGACTCGGTGAGCTTCACGTTGGAGCCCATCGAGACACCGCGGATGAGCGCCGCTGCGCCGATGCCGTAGCGGGTGCGCTGGCGCTCGTACAGCTCGATCAGGTCGGCCGGCAGCGCCTCGGCGATCGCCGAGCGGTCGGCTGCGGCGGCCTTGCGCTGCACGTCGAGCTTGCCCGCCTCCTCGTCGCGCTGCGCCTCCAGCGCCTCCACGCGCGAGCCGAGCTCAGCGCGCTCCGCCTCCACCGCGGCGAGAGCCCCTTCCAGCGTCTCGACGCGCTCCATGACGTTCAGCTCGATCTCTTCGAGGTCGTCCTTGCGGCGCGCGAGCGAGGCGAGCTCGGCTTCGAGCGCCTGCACGTCCTTGACGGAGGCGGTCTGCTGCACCCGATCGGTGTCGCGCTTGACCCGGGCCTCGACCACCTCGACGTCGGACTCGACGCGCTTCAGCTCGGCGCGGGCGTCCTCCAGCTCGCCGGTGGCGGCGATCCAGCGGGCGCGCAGGGCCTCGACCTCGGGCTGGAGCTTCGCCAGCTCGGCCAGCTGCGGGAGGTTCTTGGCCGCGTGCGCGAGCTGCGCGAGGCGGGTGTCGGCGGCCTGCAGGCGCAGGAGCTCTTTCTGGTCGGCGGGACTGGCTTTCACGATGCGGTGCTTCCTTCGTGCGGGGTGGTCATTGCAGGATCGCGAAATCCCACGGATCGGTGCGGAGTTCGCTCACGACGACCTCGACACCGGGGAGTGCCGCGCGCAGCTGCTCGGCGGCGGTGTCGAGCCAGAGCCATTCGCTGGCCCAGTGGGAGACGTCGAGCAGCGCGGGGCCGCCGCCGAGGCTCGCCTGCTCGCGCGCCTCGGACGCCGGATGGTGGCGCAGGTCGGCGGTGATGTAGACGTCGGCCGCGCGTACGGCGTCGGAGCCCAGCAGCGAGTCGCCGGCTCCCCGCACACGGCGACGCGCGTGACGGGCTGGTGGTAGTCGCCCGCCGCCCGGACGCCGCCGGCGGTCGGCGGCAGCAGGTCGGCCACCGCGCGGGCCAGCTGGCCGAGGGTCGTGGGCTGCGCGAGGTCGCCCACCCGGCCGATCCCGGTCGCGCCGTCGGCGGCCGGGGCGATCGGCCTCGTGTCGTGCAGGCCGAGGCGCGCGGCGAGCACATCGCTGGTGCCGTCGGCGACGACGTCGGCCGTGGTGTGCGCGGCGTAGAGCGCGACGCCGCCGCGGATGAGCCGCGCGAGCAGGGCGCCCTTGTAGCGGTCCTCCGCGATGCTCGTCACTCCGCGCAGCAGCAGCGGATGGTGGGCGATCAGCAGGTCGGCGCGCAGCTCGACCGCCTCGTCGACCGTCGCCGCGACGGCATCCACCGCCAGCAGGATGCGCTCCACGGGAGCCGCCGGATCACCGGCGACGAGCCCGGGCGCATCCCAGCCCTCGGCACCGGCGAGCGGCCACAGCTGCTCGACGGTGTCGCGGACGGAGGCGAGGGTGTTCGGCACGTCGATCAGCCTACGGGATGGGTCCCCGGCACGAGCGGGCGTCCTCCGATCTGTGGAGAACCGGTCCCGCCCATCCGCCTGTGGACCATCACTCGACGGACCGCTCCTGCCGGCGCACCGCGGGCGCGGCCGACACCAGCACACCGAAGAGCCCGATCACGAGCGCGATCACCACGCCGATGTTGCTCGTGCCGATCCCCGCCTGCGGGTCGATCCCGACCAGCCTGAACAGGTACCCCTCCCAGCCGAGCCAGGGCAGCGGCGAACTCACGGTCCCGAGCCCGACGGCCGTGCCCGCCACCAGGAGAGCCAGGTTGGTCCAGCGCCAGTCCGGGTACGCGCCGCCCCGGGCGAGCAGCGACGGCGAGTGCAGCCGCCGCGTCCGCAGCATCATCTCCCCGAGAACACCCCGACCCACGCCGCCACGGGCACCGACAGGGCGGTCGGCACCCCGCGGATCACCGAGGACAGGTCGGTCACCGTCGCCGCCAGCACGCCGCCCGCGATCGCGATGGCCGCTCCGGCGACCAGCGTGCTCCAGCGCCGTCCCAGCCGCACGCCGAGTGCGTCGATCGTGAAGCCGGTCGAGTACAGCGCGAGCACCAGGGCCGAGATCAGCGAGAGTCCCACCGCCAGCAGCAGCGGGACGGGGTACCACCCGGGCAGGCCGAGCCCCACCAGCGCGCCGACCGGATCCTGGGCGAGGTCGGCCGCCCATCCCGGGTTCGACGCCGCGAGCAGGCCGCCGTACGACACCAGGACGAAGGGCGGGACGCCGGCCCCGAAGGTCGCCCACAGCATCGCCGCTCCCCCGGACGACAGCGGACGCTGGTAGCGGGCGACCTCCGCGCTGCTCATCGCCCACGCGAGTCCGACGTAGCTGAGCACCAGGACGGCGCCCGTCACGACGTGCGTCCACAGCGCGTCCGGAGCATCCAGAGCCCGGGAGAGGTCGACGTGCTGCCACGTCGCCATGATCATCAGCACGATCAGGACGGCGGACGCGATGGTCAGCACCAGCTGGACCCGCGCGACCAACGCGTACCCGATGTACGCGACCACGACGGCGACGACGATCGTCACGGCGAGCGCGGCCACCGTCGCGGCGACGGCGTTGCCCGGCCACCCCTCCGCTTCGGTCAGGGACCCCGCCGCGGAGCCCGCCAGCCACAGCAGCACGGAGCCCCAGAACAGTTTCACCACCAGGGCGATGACGGTCGGCAGGAGGTTGCCGCGCAGCCCGAACGTCGCACGGGACACCACGAGCGTCGGCTGCCCGCTCCACTTGCCCGCGAGCGTGCCGAGGCCGAGCGGGAGGAAGGAGAGGGCGACGCCGAACAGGGTGGCGACGAGCAGCTGCCGGAGGCTCAGCCCGAGGACGAAGAGGGTCGCGCCGACGCCCACGCTGATGAGGGAGGAGGTGCCCGCGAACCACAGCCAGAACATGCGGGAGGCTCGGCCGGCGCGGGCGTGGAGGGGGTCGGCTCGAGGTCGGACGCCTCCGGGGTGAGGATGCTCGCGCGGGCGTGGCGGCCCGCGGGGTGCGGGGCCGGCTCTGACGCTGCATCCGGCGCGGACTCCGGTTCGGCGGCGGGGGTCGGAGCCGGTTCCACTGCCGCGACGGGGGCGGGCGGTGTCTCGACGGTCGGCTCGGGCTTGTTCTCGGGCTCGGGCTGCGGGAGGGGGACGACCGGCACCGGCTCGGAGTCGCGCGGCGCGAGCTCCGGCGGGACGAAGTCGAGCGGTTCGGCGCGCGCGATCGGTCGGTAGGCCGGCGGTTCGGGCGTCGGTTCCGGCTCAGGAGACGGCTCCTGTGGCGGCGCCTCCAGCTCCGCCGGCTCGGCCCGCTGCACCGGGATCGCCGCCGTCGCCACCCAGGGGCTGAACGTCGGCTCGGGCCCGGTCGGCTCCCGTCGCGCCGGAAGATCGTCGAAGCTGATCAGCTCCGTCGGCGGTCCCACCCACTGGCCGTCGTCGGAGTCGTCCTCCCCATCCTCGGCCGCAGGCTGCGCCTCCACGGGCACCGCCTCCACCGCGGTCGTCTCCGCCCGGGGGACGATGATCGGGATCGCGGACGTGATCCGCGCGACCTCCTCCTCCAACGCGCTGGCGAGCTCGTCGTCGCTGTGCCGCTCGCCGCGCGTCGCCCCGTCCATGACGCCAGACTACCGACGCGTCGCGCGCACCTGGAGCGACGAACACGTACCATCGGAGCGTGACCCGGATTGCGACCCCGTACGAAGACCTGCTGCGCGACGTCCTGGCGAACGGCGCCCACAAATCCGACCGCACCGGCACCGGGACGCGCAGCGTGTTCGGCCGCCAGCTGCGGTTCGATCTCACCGAGGGCTTCCCGCTCATCACCACCAAGCGCGTCCACTTCAAGTCGATCGCGTACGAGCTGCTGTGGTTCCTCCGCGGCGAGAGCAACGTCGGCTGGCTGCGCGACAACGGCGTGACGATCTGGGACGAGTGGGCCGATCAGGACGGCGAGCTCGGCCCGGTCTACGGCGTCCAGTGGCGCTCGTGGCCGACCCCGGACGGCCGGCACATCGACCAGATCCAGCAGGTGATCGACACCCTGCGCACCGACCCGGACTCGCGCCGCATCATCGTCTCGGCGTGGAACGTCGCCGACATCCCGGACATGGCGCTCGCCCCGTGCCACGCCTTCTTCCAGTTCTACGTCGCCGACGGCAAGCTCTCCTGCCAGCTCTACCAGCGCAGCGCGGACATGTTCCTCGGCGTCCCGTTCAACATCGCCAGCTACGCGCTGCTGACCCTCATGGTCGCGCAACAGGTGGGCCTCGAGCCGGGCGAGTTCGTGTGGACCGGCGGCGACGTCCACATCTACGACAACCACGTCGAGCAGGTGACGGAGCAACTGACGCGCGCCCCCTATCCCGCGCCCACCCTCCGCTTCGCACGTAAGCCCGAGAGCATCTTCGACTACCGGTTCGAGGACTTCGTCGTCGAGGACTACCAGCACCACCCCGCCATCCGCGCGGCCGTGGCCGTATGACGATCGGGCTGATCTGGGCGCAGGCCCACGACCGGGTGATCGGCGCCGGCGGCGTCATGCCGTGGCACCTCACGGAAGACCTCAAGCACTTCCGCGCGGTGACCGGCTCTGACCCGGTGATCATGGGACGCCGCACCTGGGAGTCGCTGCCCGAGCGCTACCGCCCCCTCCCGGGCCGCACCAACATCGTCGTCACGCGCCAGGAGGGATGGGAGGCGCCCGGCGCGCAGGTCGTCCACTCCCTCGATGACGCCCTCGCCACAGGCGGCGCCGACGGCACGGTGTGGGTGATCGGCGGCGCCGAGCTGTACGCGCAGACGCTCCCCTCGCCGACCGCCTCGAGATCACCGAGATCGACCTCGACGTGGAGGGCGACACCCGAGCACCGGACCCGGGCGACGGCTGGATCATCGACGCCGGCGACTGGCAGACCGCCGGCAACGGGATGCGCTACCGCTTCCTCACCTACACGCGCTGATCCGAATCCTGTACGGAACGGAAGGGATCCGTCAGCCTCCGGAGCCGCCCAGTCCGGCCACGAGGTTCACCGTCGCCGCGACGATGACCGTGCCGAACAGGTACGACAGCAGGACATGGTGCAGGATCGTCCGCCGGATGTACGAGCTGGAGATGTTCGTGTCCGACACCTGGAACGTCATCCCGAGGGTGAAGGCGAGGTAGGCGAAGTCGCTGTACTGCGGCTCCTCCTTCTGGTTGAAGTCGATGCCACCGCCTCCGCGATAGTAGATCCGGGCGTAGCGCAGCGTGTAGAGCGTGTGGACCAGCGTCCAGGACAGTGCGACGGAGACGATCGCCAGCAGCGCGACCCCCAGCTGGGCTCCGCCCTTGAGATTCCGGGCGTCGACCAGGATGTACACGACCGCGACGACGCTCGCCGCGGCCGCGAGGATGAGCACCAGGTCGGCCGTGCGTCGTCCCGGATCCTCCAGCGTGGCGTGGTCCTTGGTGGTCGGCCCGTCGAGCTTCCACACCGACACCCAGACCCACGTGACGTAGACGAGGCAGGCGGCCGCCCAGCCCGCGATGATGGCGTAATGCCAGGCGTCGAGGAGTCCGGTGACGACGGCGACGAGCAGCCCCGCCACCAGGGCGGCAGCCATCTTGATCCGCGTGATGCCGCGGTGGTGCTTCACTTCGTCGGTCACACTCCGGATGTTCGCACACCCCGGCCGCGCGGACCCTGAGGCTCGGCCGGTACGATCGATGCGTGACCGACGCACCGCTGCAGCCCGCTCCCCTCGCCGACCTCGACACCCCGACCCTGCGCGCGGCGCACGCCGCCTTCAGCCGCGACTACGAGGAGTTGAAGGCCGCCGGCCTCTCGCTCGACATCACACGCGGCAAGCCGTCCGCGGAACAGCTCGACCTGTCCAACGACCTCCTCCACCTGCCGGACGGCGCCTACCGGGATGCCGCGGGCACCGACCTCCGCAACTACGGCGGCCCCAACGGCTTGCCCGAACTGCGCACCATCTTCTCCGACGCCCTCCAGGTGCCGGTGCCGCAGCTCCTCGCGCTCGGCAACTCGAGCCTGACGGTCATGCACGACACCATCGCGCAGGCGCTCCTCCACGGCGTCCCGGGC
Source organism: Leifsonia poae (assembly GCF_050632865.1). GTDB lineage: Bacteria > Actinomycetota > Actinomycetes > Actinomycetales > Microbacteriaceae > Leifsonia > Leifsonia poae_B. The sequence continues at coordinate 155,107 of NZ_JBODSA010000004.1, forward strand.
GGCGAGCTGCCCTGGGCGAACCAGTCGATCGCGTTCCTCACGCCGGTCCCCGGGTACGACCGCCACTTCACCATCCTGGAGCGCTTCGGCATCCGGATGATCCCGGTCCCGATGAACGAGGACGGCCCGGACGTCGAGGCGGTCGCCTCGCTGCTCGCCGCCGACGACAGCATCAAGGGGATGTGGTGCGTCCCGGTCTACTCGAACCCGACCGGCGCCGTGTACAGCGAGGAGGTCGTGCGCGCCCTCGTCTCGCTGCCGGCCGCCCCCGACTTCCGCCTGTTCTGGGACAACGCCTACGTCGTCCACCACCTCACCGACGACCGCCCCGAGCCGATCGACGTGCTCGCGCTGGCCGCCGAGGCGGGCAACCCGGACCGCCCGCTGATCTTCGCGTCCACCTCGAAGGTCACCTACCCGGGCGCGGGCGTCGCGTTCTTCGGGGCATCCGAGGCCAACGTGGCCTGGTTCCAGTACAACACCGCCGCGCAGAGCATCGGCCCGGACAAGATCAACCAGCTCCGCCACGCGCAGCTGCTCCAGGACGCCGACGGCCTCGCCGCGCACATGGAGAAGCACCGCGCGATCCTGGAGCCGAAGTTCGCCGCGGTCGACGCCGCCTTCCGCGACCGCCTTGCGCCGTGGGAAGCCGGCTCCTGGAACGCGCCGAAGGGCGGCTACTTCGTGAGCCTCGATGTGCCGGACGGTGCGGCGAAGCGCGCGGTGCAGCTCGCGAAGGAAGCCGGCATCGCCGTCACGCCCGCCGGCGCGACCTTCCCGTACGGCGACGACCCGCGCGACGCGAACATCCGCATCGCGCCGACGTTCCCGCCCCTCGGCGAGCTGACCACCGCGCTCGACGGCCTCTGCACAGCGATCCTGCTCGCGGCGGCGGAGACACTGCTCGCCGACCGGGACTGACCATGGCCGACTGGGTCGTCCGCGCCAGCACCGAGGACGACTGGGAGGCGTACCGCGCGCTCCGCTTCGAAATGCTCGCCGACGCGCCGATCGCCTTCCTCGAGACCTTGGAGCAGGCGAAGCGGCACCCCGACGAGCACTGGCGGCGGCGCGCCTCCAACACGGCGGGCACGACCACGCTGTTCGCCGCCGTGGCGGACGACGGGCGCTGGCTCGGCAGCCTGGGCGGCTACCAGGCGGTGGGCGCGCGCGACCCGTATCTCGTCGGCGTCTACGTCACCCCGGCGTACCGCGGCCGCGAGCACGGGATGACGGATGCGCTCCTCGACGCCGTCATCGCCTGGGCGAGGGGTCGCGGCGACCGGCTGCTGCTGGAGGTGCACGAGGACAACGAGCCGGCCATCCGCTCGTACCTGCGGCGCGGCTTCGTGTTCACCGGACGGACCCAGCCCTACCCGCTCGACCGCACGGCGAACGAGCGGGAGATGGAGCTCCCGCTCGTCCGCTGAGCGTTCAGCGCGCTTTCAGCGGTCAGCGCCGTCAGATCTCGCCGAAACCGGTCTCGACCAGCTCGGCCAGCGCGTCGACGGCGGCTCGACCCTCTGCGTCGTCGGAGGCGATGCGCGCGGTGGACCCGGCCGTGAGCCCGAGCGACATGATGCCGAGGAGGCTCTTCGCGTCCTTGCCGTTGACGGTCACCTTCACCGGGAAGGTGTTGGCGAGCTTGACGAACTCCGCCGCGGGGCGGGCGTGCAGGCCCTCGGGGTTGCGGACGACCACCTCGCGCTCGTAGGGGCCGGAGGCGGCGGCCGCCTCGGGCTCCGGAGCGGTGTCCCCATCCGATCCCGCCCAGGCGTCGACCGCGCCGCGCGCCGCCTGGGCGACCGCGTCCAGCGCGCTCCCCGACTCGGCGGCGACGGCGGCAGCCACCCCGCCCTCGACGAACGGGACGTCGACCACGCGGACGCGCGCCCGCTGGTCCTCGTCGAGCATGTCGAGAACGGTCTCCGCCGTCAGCAGGGCCGAGCCCAGGTCGCTGATCACGACCACGCCCTCGCCGCCGTCGGCCTCCGCGACACCGGACATGACCTTCGTGAAGCTGGTGCCGATCCCGTCGTCATCGGTGCCGCCCGCGGCGACCAGGTGCACCGACCCCGCCATCTGACCGGCGAGGTCGACCATCCCCTCGGCGATCCGGGAGCTGTGCGAGACGAAGACGATGCCGACCTTCCCGCTCATCCGGCCGCCTCGGCCGTCTGCGCCGCCGCCCGCAGGATGAGTGCGGTCGACTGGGCTCCGGGGTCGCGGTGCCCGGCCGATCGCTCGCCCAGGTAGCTCGCGCGGCCCTTGCGAGCGACCAGCGGGATCGTGGCGTCCGAGCCCTTCTCGGCTGCCTCCGCCGCGGCGGCCAGGATGCCCGCGGCCGAGGCCCCGGACTCCTGGTCCGCCCGCGCGGCGTCGACGGCCGGGGCCCAGGCGTCGATCATGGTCTTGTCGCCGGGTTCGGCCTTGCCGCGAGACACGATGCCGTCGCGGGCGGCCGTCAGGGCCGCCACGAGGGCCTGGTCGGAGATCTCCGTGCCGTCGCCCACCGGCTCCGCCGCCTTGAGGAATGCGGTGCCGTAGAGCGGGCCGGACGCGCCGCCCACCGTCGAGATCAGCGTCATCGCCACCGAGCGCAGCGCCGCATTCGGCGTCGCGTCGTCCGGCAGCTTCTCCAGGGCGGCGACCGAAGCGCGCAGGCCGCGGTCCATGTTCTCGCCGTGGTCGCCGTCGCCGATCTCGCGATCGAGGGTGTTGAGCTCCTGCTTGTGCTCGCCGATGGAGTCGGCGGCGGCCGAGATCCACGCCTTCACCCAGTTCGTGTCCAGCGTCATCGACGCCTCCTTGTCGTTATCGGTCCGGCTTGTCAGATGCCCCAGCGCAGCGCGGCGGTGCGGACGGGCGCGTCCCACAGCTGCGTGAACTCGTCGTCCAGCTTGAGCAGGGTGATGGATGCGCCCTGCATCTCGAGCGAGGTGACGTAGTTGCCCACGAGCGACCGGCTGATCTGGATGCCGCGCTCGTCGAGGATTTCGGCCGCGCGACGGTACAGGATGTACAGCTCCGACAGCGGCGTGCCGCCCATCCCGTTGACGAACAGCAGCACCGGCGAGCCCTCGTACGAGAGATCGGCGAGGATCGCGTCCATCATCCGGTCGACGAGGCGGTCGGCCGGCTCGAGCTTGATGCGCTCGCGCCCGGGCTCGCCGTGGATGCCGACGCCGAACTCGATCTCGTCCTCCGGGAGCACGAAGCCGGGCTCTCCGGCGTGCGGGACGGTGCCGTCGGTCAGCGCGAGGCCGATCGAGCGGACGTTCGCGTTGACCCGCTCGGCGATGGCGGTGACCGTGTCGAGGTCGTCGCCGCGGTCGGCGGAGGCGCCCGCGATCTTCTCGACGAGGACCGTTCCGGCGACGCCGCGGCGACCCGCGGTGTAGAGCGAGTCCTGCACGGCGACGTCGTCGTTCGTGACGACCGCGCGCACCGTGATGCCCTCGGCGCCGACCAGGTCGGCCGCGGTCTCGAAGTTCAGCACGTCGCCCGTGTAGTTCTTGACGATGTGGAGCACGCCCGCACCGCCGTCGGCGGCCTTGGTGGCCTCCACGATCGGCATCGGGGTGGGTGAGGTGAAGACCTCGCCGGGAACGGCGGCGTCCAGCATCCCCTTGCCGACGAAGCCGGCGTGGAGGGGTTCGTGGCCGCTGCCGCCGCCGCTGACCAGTCCCACTTTGCCTTGGATGGGCCCGTCGGCCCGGGAGACGAACTTCGGATCCTGCGACACCCGGACGATGTCGGCGTGAGCCCGGCCGAACCCCGCAAGGGACTCGGTCACGACGTCGGGTACGTCGTTGATGAGCTTCTTCATCGAAACCCTTCCTTCCACTGCTGTCAGTGCGTCGCCGCCACCCACTGGTCGAGCTTCGCGGCCGCGGCCCCGGAGTCGATCGCTTGGGCTGCGACCGCCATTTGCGAACGGAAACGATCCAGGATGGACACCTGGACCCTCGACGGGTCGGACGCGAGCTCGTAGGACACGAGCCCAGCCGCCGCGTTGAGCAGGACGATGTCGCGCACGGGTCCTTCTTCTCCCGCGAGCACGGCACGCACGACCGCCGCGTTGTAGGCGGCGTCCTTCCCGAGCAGGTCCTCGATCCGCGCCCTCGGGATGCCGAGGTCGCGCGGGTCGATGTCGTGCTCGGTGACGAGGCCCCGGGAGACCTCCCAGACGTGGCTGTGACCGGTGGTCGACAGCTCGTCGAGTCCGTCGTCGCCGCGGAAGACCAGCGCGGTCGCGCCGCGGGTCTGGAACACGCCGACGATGAGCGGGATGCGGTCGAGCGTCGCGACGCCGACCGCGGACGCCTCGGGGCGCGCCGGGTTGCACAGCGGTCCGAGGTAGTTGAAGACGGTGGGGACACCGAGCTGCGCGCGCACGGGGCCGGCGTTGCCGAACCCCGGGTGGAAGGCGCTCGCGAAGGCGAAGGTGATGCCGGCGACACGCAGGACCTCGGCGACCCGGTCGGCCGAGAGCGTGAGGTCGATGCCCAGCGCGGCCAGGACATCCGAGGAGCCGGACGACGAGCTCGCCGCGCGGTTGCCGTGCTTGATGACCGGTACCCCGGCCGCTGCGGCCACGATGGACGCGGTGGTCGAGACGTTCACCGTGCCGAAGCGGTCGCCGCCGGTGCCCACGATGTCGAGCGCCATCGGGTCGACGTCGAGCGGGACGGCGTGGTCGAGGATCGCGTCGCGGAAGCCGACGATCTCGTCCACCGTCTCGCCCTTGGCGCGCAGCGCGATGAGGAAGGCGGCGAGCTGGGCGTCCGTCGCCTCGCCGCTCATGACCTGGTCCATCGCCCAGGCCGCGTCCGCCACGCTCAGGTGCTCCCCCGCCAGGAGAGACGTCAGCACGGACGACCAGGACTGCGTGTGGACCATGATGTGATCCTATCGGCGGGCGACACGCCACGGCGATACCGGCCATCCGGCGGCGACTGAGGCTGTCCTAACCGGAAATAGGGCCGATTCAAGCCCCCTTGGTGAGAAAACCCCGGCTTCTTTTCAGCCATAATGGGTTACGTGACGAGCACCTCCCTTTCTCCCTCAGCGAGTGCGCCGGTTATCAACCGGCCCAACGTCGTGGCCGTCGGCACCATCGTCTGGCTCGGGTCGGAGGTGATGTTCTTCGCGGGCCTGTTCGCGATCTACTTCACCCTCCGGTCGACCTCGCCCGATCTGTGGGCCGCCGAGACGCAGCACCTCAACGTGCCGTACGCGCTGACGAACACGATCATCCTGGTGCTCAGCTCGGTCACCTGCCAGTTCGGGGTGTTCGCCGCCGAGCGCATGCAACCGCGCCGCGCGGGCGGCATCCTGCAGTTCTGGCGCTGGGGCATGGTCGAGTGGTTCACGCTGACCTACATCATGGGCGCGATCTTCGTCTCCGGTCAGGTGCTCGAGTACGCGACGCTGGTGTCCGAGGGTATCGCGCTCAGCTCCAACGCCTACGGCTCCGCCTTCTACCTGACAACCGGCTTCCACGCCCTCCACGTCACCGGCGGCCTCATCGCCTTCCTCCTCGTCATCGGCCGCGCGTTCGCGGTCAAGATCTTCGGCCACAAGGAGGCGACCAGCGCCATCGTCGTCTCCTACTACTGGCACTTCGTCGACGTCGTGTGGATCGGACTGTTCGCGGTCATCTACATCATCCGATAGGAAACAGGAGCGTTCTTCACCCCATGCGTCCGAAAAACCCCAGCACGGTCAAGCCGGCCCGTTCGGCCAAGGCCTCCCGCAAGGGCGGCCGTCGCCACCCGCTGGCCACCGTCGCGCTCCTCGCGATCGGCCTGGGACTGACCGGCGGCGCGTACGCCGCGTTCACCACCACCACGGCCTCCGCCGACGAGCCCCAGGTCGCGGCCGCGAGCCAGAGCTCGGTCGACGAGGGCAAGAAGCTCTTCCAGGCCAACTGCGCCACCTGCCACGGGCTCGACGCCCAGGGCAGCTCCGTCGCGCCGAGCCTGATCGGCGTCGGCGCCGCCGCGGTCGACTTCCAGGTCGGCACCGGCCGCATGCCGATGCAGATGCAGGGCCCGCAGGCGCAGGAGAAGCCGGTCCAGTTCACCGACGACCAGGTGAAGGCGCTGGCCGACTACGTCGCCTCCCTCGCCCCCGGGCCGTCCATCCCGGAGCAGAAGTACCTCGACGGCAAGGGCGACGCCGCGCACGGCGCAGAGCTCTTCCGCATCAACTGCGCGATGTGCCACAACGTCGCCGGCGCCGGTGGTGCGCTGACCGAGGGCAAGTACGCCCCGCCGCTCACCGGCGTGAGCGCCCAGCACATCTACGAGGCCATGGTCACCGGTCCGCAGAACATGCCCGTGTTCAACGACCTCAACATCACGCCGCAGGGCAAGGCCGACATCATCACGTACCTGAAGTACATCCAGAACAACCCCTCCCCGGGCGGATTCGAGCTCGGCTCGCTCGGCCCGGTGGCCGAGGGCCTGTTCCTCTGGATCTTCGGTCTGGGCGCCATCGTCGCCCTCACCGTGTGGATCACGGCGAAGTCCAACTAAATCCGCGACCGCACTCAGGTACGAACACAGCGTAAGAAGGAGAGCAATGGCACAGGACGACAACGGCGGGCACGAGCTCACGCCCGCCCGTCCGTCTGAGGAGCACCGGACCGGCAACCCCGGTACCGCGGTGGTGATCCGCGACGCCGTCGAGAACCCCGGGTTCCCGCCGCACCGTCCGCGCGTCACCGACCTCGACCCGAAGAAGGAACGGCGCGCCGAGCGCACCGTCTACACGCTCTTCTACCTGTCGATCGCGGGCTCGGTCTGGGCCATCGCCGCTTACATGGCGTTCCCGATCGTCGACGGCGACCCGGGCTCGGTCCGCCTCAACAACCTCTTCATCGGCATCGGCAGCGCGCTCGCGCTGCTGGCCATCGGCATCGGCGCGGTCCATTGGGGCAAGGCGCTCATGCACGAGAAGGAGGGCGTCGACCTCCGCCACCCCGTGCGCGGCAGCGAGGCGACCACCGAGCGCGCGGCGGAGATCTTCCGCCAGGCCGACGAGGAGTCCGGCTTCAGCCGCCGCACCCTGGTGCGCAACAGCCTGATCGGCGCGCTCGTCGTCTTCCCGCTCCCCGCCGTCGTCCTGTTCCGCGGTCTCGCGCCGCAGAACGTCGACCCGGTGGAGGCCCTTTCGCAGACCATGTGGGCCAAGGGCGTCCGCCTGACCCGCGACCCAACCGGCACGCCCATCAAGGCCTCCGACGTCACCCTCGGCAGCGCGTTCCACGTGATCCCCGAGGGCCTGAACGAGGCCGAGGACATGCTCGAGCAGAAGGCGAAGGCCGCCGTGCTGCTCATGCGCCTCAAGCCCGAAGACCTCCACGTCTCCAAGGGCCGTGAGAACTGGAACTACGACGGCATCGTCGCCTACTCCAAGATCTGCACGCACGTCGGGTGCCCCGTGGCGCTCTACGAGCAGCAGACGCACCACCTGCTCTGCCCGTGCCACCAGTCGCAGTTCGACATCACGCACGAAGCGCAGGTCATCTTCGGACCGGCGAAGCGGCCGCTGCCGCAGCTGCCGATCACCGTCGACGCCGATGGCTATCTGGTCGCCCAGAGCGACTTCCACGAGCCCGTCGGCCCGAGTTTCTGGGAGCGCCATTGAGCACCACCACCGCCGCACGGCCTGCGGCACAGTCTCCCGCCCCGCAGAAGGGCGGATTCGTGGCGGCTGCCTCGAACTATCTCGAGGACCGCACCAGCATCTCGGGCGCCGTCAAGGAGTTCGGTCGCAAGATCTTCCCCGACCACTGGTCCTTCCTCCTCGGTGAGGTCGCGCTCTACAGCTTCATCGTCATCCTGCTGTCGGGCACGTTCCTCACGTTCTTCTTCCAGGCGTCCATGGCCGAGGTGGTCTACCACGGCTCGTACGTCCCGCTGAAGGGCATCGAGATGTCGTCGGCCATGCAGTCGACGCTGAACATCTCGTTCGAGATCCGCGGCGGCCTGCTCGTCCGGCAGATCCACCACTGGGCGGCGCTGCTGTTCGTGGCGGCCATCGGCCTGCACATGCTCCGTATCTTCTTCACCGGCGCGTTCCGCAAGCCGCGTGAGCTGAACTGGGTCATCGGCTTCGTCCTCTTCATCCTCGCGATGGGCGAGGGCTTCACCGGCTACTCGCTGCCGGACGACCTGCTCTCGGGCAACGGCCTCCGCATCATCGACGGCCTGATCAAGGGCCTGCCGGTGGTCGGCACCTGGATCTCGTTCCTCCTCTTCGGCGGCGAGTTCCCGGGCACCGCGATCGTCGGCCGCCTCTACACGCTGCACATCCTGCTGCTGCCCGCGCTCGTCGTGGCGTTCATCGCCCTGCACCTGATGTTCGTGGTCATCCACAAGCACACGCAGTACGCGGCTCCGGGGCGCACCCAGGGCAACGTCGTCGGGTACCCGGTCCTCCCGGTGTACGCGGCGAAGGCCGGCGGCTTCTTCTTCATCGTGTTCGGTGTCGTTGCGCTGCTCGCGTCGTTCTTCACGATCAACCCGATCTGGAACTACGGCCCGTACGACCCCTCCCCCGTGTCCGCCGGTACGCAGCCGGACTGGTACATCGGCTTCGCGGACGGCGCTCTGCGTCTCGTCCCGCCGGGCTGGGAGTTCGTGTGGCTGAACCGCACCTGGTCGTTCAACATCATCATCCCGGTGGCGATCCTCGGCCTGTTCATCGTCACGGTCATGCTGTACCCGTTCCTCGAGGCGTGGGTGACCGGTGACAAGCGCGAGCACCACATCCTGGACCGTCCGCGCAACGCTCCGACCCGCACGGCCATCGGCGCTGCCGGTGTCACGTTCTACGCGGTCTTCTGGGCGGCGGCGAGCTCGGACATCATGGCGACGCACTTCAAGCTGACGATGGAGGGCGTCATCCACGCCCTGCAGCTGCTGCTGTTCGTCGGCCCGCTGGTCGCCTACGTGGTGACCAAGCGCGTCTGCATCGCGCTGCAGAAGAAGGACCGCTCGATCGCCCTCCACGGCTACGAGTCGGGCCGCATCGTGAAGCTCCCCGGTGGCGAGTTCATCGAGGTGCACGAGCAGCTGAGCGACTACGAGCGCTGGCGCCTGGTCTCGTACGAGACCTACGAGCCGCTGATGCTCCGCCCGAACCGCCGCGGCAAGATCACGGCTGCGAACCGCATGCGCGCCGGCCTCTCCCGCTGGTTCTTCGAGGACCGTCTCGTGCCGCCGACCCGCGGCGAGCTCGAGTCGGGCCACGGCGAGCACTGACCTACCCCGCGTGACAAGCGCCGGCGCGAGCGATCGCGCCGGCGCTTTCGCGTTCCCCGCGTATCCCCGACCGGAAGCCGACTCCCGTGCCGCTTGACCTCCCTCGCCTCGCCGCCTGGCTGCGCTGCCCCGTCTGCGCGGCGGACCTCGAGCCGGTCGACCGCCTGACCCTCGGCTGCGCGAACGGCCACCGCCACGACGTCAACAAGCGCGGTTTCATCTCCCTCCTCGGTGGCGGCAGCAAGCACCTGGGCGACACCGCTGAGATGCTGGACGCCCGCGACCGGGTGCTGGAGGGAGGCGCCTACTCCCCCATCGCTGCAGCGGTGGCGGCGGCGGTCACCGGCGCGCACATCGTGGATGCCGGGGCCGGCACCGGCTACTACCTGCGGGGCGCCCTCGCCGGGTCTCCAGACGCGACGGGTCTGGCGATGGACCTGTCGCCGCAGGCCGTCGCCCGCGCCGTCCGCTCGTCCGAGCGCGTGGACGGCCTGGTGGCCGACACCTGGCGTCCCCTCCCCGTGCGCTCCGACCTCGTGGACGCGGTCCTCGACGTGTTCGCCCCGCGGAACCTGCCGGAGTTCCACCGCGTCCTGCGCCCGGCCGGTCTGCTCGTGGTCGTCGTCCCGCGCGCCGACCACCTCGCATCGCTGCGGGCGACTGGCACCATGCTCGATATCCCCTCCGACAAGGCCGACGACGTCATCCACGCCGCGGAGCCCCTGTACGCCCTGCAGACGCGCGAACCCGTCGCCTACGACCTGCCGCTCACCGACGACCTGAGGACGTCTCTGGTGGGCATGGGCCCGTCCGCGCGCCACGCGGCCGCCGACGGGGCGCCCGACCTCGACGTCGACACCACCCGCGTCTCCGTCGACGTCCTGACCTTGGCCCGCCGCTGACGCGGGACCCCATGCGCGTCCATGACCATGCCCCGGCCATGCGGCCGCGCGCAACGGGTGCGCCACAACCTACGCCGGTCTCGCTGACGCGACTCGCCGCTGGTCGCTGTCGCGCACCGGCGTGTTGCGTCAAGCAGACGTCAGGGCTCGCATCCACTGGTCCCAACACGCCGTAGTGCCGCCTCGCGTAGCGGCGTGTTGCGGCCACTAGTCGACGTCGGCGGCGGCGGAAGTGAATCCATGGGACGCAACACGCCGTTACCCGTCCGCCGTAACGGCGTGTTGCGACTCATAGATCGACGCCTGGACGGCGGCCGCGCACGGGTCCGCGCCGCGGCCATGCCGCCGGGGCGGAGCGGGCTCTGACGCGCCGGCGATCGCCGGCGCGACGGCGGCGGCGCGCGCCGGCCGCGCACGGGTCCCCGCCGCGGCCATGCCGCCGGGGCGGAGCGGGCTCTCACGCGCCGGCGATCGCCGCCGCGACGGCGGCGGGACGGGCGGTCGCCCGGTCGTGCGGCCAGGCCCCGGTGTGCGAAACACAGTGTCCGCCGCCCAGTTGACGCAACACGCCTTGGGAGGCCCTGCGTCTCGGCGTGATGCGTCAAGCAGAAGACTTCGCGGCCATCCATTGGTGCCCGACGCGCCGTACGCACGGCGACACCATGTGTTGCGTCAAGCAGACGTCTTGGCAGGCATCTGCTGGTCCTAACATGCCGTTATGCCGGCGTGCGAAGCGGCGTGTTGGGTCCAGTAGATGAGGCTGGCGGCGGCCGCATTGCATCCGTGGGACGCGACACGCCCTTGCCAGGGCGGCTTAGCGGCGGGTTTCGTCCCATGGATCGCGCCAGGCCGCGAGTGCGCGGCGACGGGGCGCGTCATCAGGCCGACAGCCGCATGCGCGCGCAGACGACGAGGGCCGCCTCCCCTGCGGGAGACAGCCCTCGTGCGGATGCGGGTGGTTACCGGGCGAAGTAGCCGCGGTAGTACTCGTAGACCCAGCCGACGATGCAGACGAGGCTGAAGGCGACGCCGATGTAGCAGATCCAAATGCCGACGGCGAGGCCGAGGATGACCAGACCGGCACCGAACGCCAGGGCGATCGGCCACCAGCTCCACGGGCTGAAGTGTCCGAGCTCGGGGTCGCCGTCGTCGATGTTGGCGTCGAGACGGTCCTCCGGGAGCTCACCGCCCTGCGAGGCGTGCGAGCGGCCCACGTAGAACGCGATGAACGCGGACAGGACGGCCGCGAGCAGCATGCCCACGGTGCCTACCCACTCGACGTTCCGGTGGAAGGAGTCGGCCAGGTTCCACAGCGTGTAGACGATCGCCGACAGGACGAAGAAGATCGACAGGATCCAGAAGAGGATGGCATTGGCGCGCATGTGCTACTTCACCTCGTCGTTCGCGACGTCGTGGACGGGGGCGTCGGGGGCGTCCTTCGCCGGGCCGATGCCGATCGGGATGCCGGCCTCCGGGTGGTTCAGGTCGAACGCCGGCGACTCCGAACGGATACGCGGGATCGACGTGAAGTTGTGGCGCGGCGGCGGGCAGCTGGTCGCCCACTCGAGCGAGCGTCCGTAGCCCCACGGGTCGTTGACCGTGACCTTCGGCGCGTTGCGCGCGGTCAGGTACACGTTCACGAAGAACGGGATCATCGAGATCGCCAGGATGCCGGCGCCGATCGACGAGACCTGGTTCATCCAGGTGAAGCCGTCCGACGGCAGGTACGTGGCGTACCGGCGCGGCATGCCCACGACGCCCAGCCAGTGCTGGATGAGGAACGTCGTGTGGAAGCCGATGAACAGCAGCCAGAAGTGCCACTTGCCCAGCCGGTCGTTGAGCATCTTGCCCGTCCACTTCGGCCACCAGAAGTAGAAGCCGGCGAACATCGCGAAGACGACGGTGCCGAACACCACGTAGTGGAAGTGGGCGACGACGAAGTACGTGTCGGACACGTGGAAGTCGAGCGGCGGCGACGCCAGGATGACGCCGGTCAGACCACCGAAGGTGAAGGTGATCAGGAAGCCGATCGACCACAGCATCGGCGACTCGAACGTCAGCGAGCCGCGCCACATCGTGCCGACCCAGTTGAAGATCTTCACACCGGTGGGGACCGCGATGAGCATCGTCATCAGCGAGAACCACGGGAGCAGCACCGAGCCGGTCACGTACATGTGGTGCGCCCACACGGTGACGGACAGGGCCGCGATGGCGATCGTCGCGTAGATCAGGGTCTTGTATCCGAAGATCGGCTTGCGGCTGAACACCGGGAAGATCTCGGACACGATGCCGAAGAACGGCAGCGCGATGATGTACACCTCGGGATGGCCGAAGAACCAGAACAGGTGCTGCCAGAGCAGAGCTCCGCCGTTGGCGGCGTCGTAGATGTGCGCGTCGAACACGCGGTCGGCCGCCAGGGCGAAGAGCGCCGCAGCGAGGACCGGGAAGGCCATCAGCACGAGGATCGAGGTCACCAGGGTGTTCCAGGTGAAGATCGGCATGCGGAACATGGTCATGCCCGGCGCGCGCATGGTGATGATCGTCGTGATGAAGTTCACGGCGCCGAGGATGGTGCCGAAGCCCGAGAGGCCGAGGCCCAGCACCCAGAGGTTTCCACCTATGCCTGGTGAGAACGTCGTACTCGACAGCGGCGCGTAGGCGAACCATCCGAACGAGGCCGCACCCTGCGGGGTGAGGAAGCCGGCGACCGCGATCAGCGAGCCGAACGAGTAGAACCAGTACGCCAGCGCGTTCAGTCGCGGGAAGGCGACGTCAGGGGCGCCGATCTGCAGCGGCATGAGCACGTTCGCGAAGCCCGCGAAGAGCGGCGTCGCGAACATGAGCAGCATGATCGTGCCGTGCATCGTGAAGAGCTGGTTGTACTGCTCCTTCGTCTGCACGACCTGCAGGCCCGGCTCGAACAGCTGGGCGCGGATGATCAACGCCATCACGCCGCCGATCAGGAAGTACACGAACGACGAGATCAGGTACATGTACCCGATCGTCTTGTGGTCGGTCGACGTGATGTAGTTCACGAGGATGTTGCCCTTGCGCGCCACGCCGTTGGCGGACACGAACGAGGGCGTGGGCTTCGGGGCGGTTGTGGCCCCCGGTGCCGGTGCTGTCGTCGTCATCAGTGCGTCCTACTCGTTGCCGCCCTGGGGACCCGAAGGGGTTCCCCGGCCCGGCAGATTCTGGTTGCGGTCGTACTCGGAGCCCAGCTGGCCCTCGTAACCCTGGTCCTTCAGCTTCTGGATGTGCGCGTCGTAGTCGGCCTGCGACACGATCTTGACGTTGAAGAGCATCGCGGAGTGGTACTCACCGCAGAGCTCGGCGCACTTGCCGACGAACGTACCGGTGCGGTCCGTCGTCTCGAAGTACATGTAGTTGGTCTTGCCCGGGATGACGTCCTTCTTGTAGAGCATCGCCGGCACCCAGAACGAGTGGATCACATCGCGCGAGTCGAGCTGGATGGTGATCTTCTTGTTCTCGGGCAGGTACAGCGTCGGGACCTCGCCCTCCTGGACCGAGCCAGGGGTGGCGCTGTTGTCGTCCGGCTGGACCTGGATGCCCGGGTCGTAGACGTTGTCGGTGACGTAGTTGAAGTCCCACGCCCACTGCTTGGCGTACACCTGGATCTTGACGTCCGGGTTCGCGTACGGCTGCTCGATGGCGGCCTGGTCGCGGGCGGTGAAGGCGAAGAAGCCGAGCACCAGGATGAGCGGCACGATCGTGTAGAAGATCTCGATCGGCATGTTGTAGCGCAGCTGCACCGGGAGGCCGGTCTGGCCCTTGCGGCGGCGGTAGACGATGACCGCCCACAGGATCAGGCCCCACACGACGATGCCGACGATGAGGAGGACGATCCAGCTGGTCACCCACAGGCCGCTGATGCGCTCGGTGTGGTTCGTGACGGGCGGTTCACCCTCGACGAAGCCCGGGAGGAATCCGTGCAGCTGGGCCTGAGTGCAGCCCGCGAGCGCTACGACGAGTGTCGCGGCGATCGGGATGGCAGCCCATCGGAGACGGCGATTGTGACGCACCGGTGACCTTTCGAGTGACTACTGGGACAGTTCACATGCAACTGTATGTGGCTGTGTCTACCCTACTCCGACTGACACCCTGATCCGAACAAAAGGGCCGCCCCACGAGGGGCGGCCCGATGTCTTTTCCTGTGCTATGGAGCGCTCAGTGGAAGGAGTCTCCGCACGCGCAGGAGCCGGTGGCGTTGGGGTTGTCGATGGTGAAACCCTGCTTCTGGATGGTGTCCTCGAAGTCGATCGTCGCACCGTCGAGGTACGGGACGCTCATCTTGTCGACGATGACCTCCACCCCGTCGAAGTCGACGGTCGCGTCTCCGTCGAGCATGCGCTCGTCGAAGTACAGCTGGTAGATCAGACCCGAGCATCCACCGGGCTGGACGGCGACGCGCAGACGCAGGTCGTCGCGGCCCTCCTGCTCGAGCAGGCTCTTGACCTTGGAGGCCGCGGTGTCGGTCAGGCCGACGCCGTGGGCCTTGGTCGCGGTCAGCGTTGTGTCGGTCATGGGGCTCCTTCGGAAGGATGTTTCTGACTCCGGAACGAAATCTGCGTCGATTCTACGACTTCCCGGTGGGAATTGACTCAGGATGCCTCGCGCCCGTTCAGTCGCGCAAGCAGGAAGCGCTTCGGCGAGGATCGCCCGCTTGAACACGCCGAGGTGCAGCGACTCGTTCGGGCTGTGCGCCCGCGTGTCGGGGTCCTCCACGCCGGTGACGAGGATCTGCGCCTCCGGGAACTCGCGGACGAGGTCGGCGATGAACGGGATGGACCCGCCGATGCCGGTCTCGACCGCCTCCTTCCCCCACGCGTCCGTCATGGCGCGCTTCGCCTCGGTCGCCGCCCACCCGGCGGTGTCGACGAGGAACGGGTCGCCGAGGTCCACGTCCTCGATCGTGATGTGCGCTCCGAACGGCGCGTGGGCACGCAGGTGCCGCTCCAGCGCCTCGTACGCCTCGCGCGCCGGCTGACCGGGCGCGACGCGTGAGCTGACGCGCACCGCGACGCTCGGCAGCAGGGTGTTGGACGCGTTGGCGACGGTGGGTGCGTCGATGCCGGTGACGGTGATGGTCGGCTGCGACCACATCCGGGACAGGACGGGGCCGGTGCCGATGCTGGTCACACCGTCGATGAACGCGGCGTCCTTCGCCAGCTCCTCCTCGCTGAACGCGGGCGGCTCGGCGGCGTCGGTGTAGGAGGTCAGACCCTCGACGGCCACCGACCCCTTCTCGTCGTGCAGGGTCGCGAGCAGCTTGACCATGGCGAGCATGGCGTCCGGGGCCGCGCCGCCGTACATGCCGGAGTGGGACGCGTGCTCCAGCGTCGAGACGGTGAGCTTGAAGGTGACGTTGCCCCGCAGCGAGACGGTGAGGGCCGGGGTGTTCACGTCGACGTTGTCGGAGTCGGCCACGACGATGAGATCGGCGGCCAGCGCCTCCTTGTTCTGCTCCAGGAAGTGAGCGAACGAGCGGGAGCCGAACTCCTCCTCCCCTCGATGAACACGGCGAGGCCGAGGTCGAGGTCGTCGCCGAACGTGTCGCGCAGGGCGCGGACGGACGCGACGTGCGCCATGACGCCCGCCTTGTCGTCGGCGGAGCCGCGGCCGTACAGGCGGTCGCCGCGCACGGTCGGCTCGAACGGCGGCGTCTCCCAGAGCGCTTCGTCGCCCTCCGGCTGCACGTCGTGGTGCGCGTACAGCAGCACGGTGGGGCGCCCGTTGCGCGCGGCGCGCGTCGCGAGCACCGCGGGCTGACCGAGGGTTTCGCCGTCCGCGATCGGCGCCTGCTTGATCTCGACCGAGTCGAACATCCCGGTGTCGCTCACGAGGGCGGCCACGGCCTCGGCGCTCCGGCGGACGTTGGCCGGGTCGAACGCCGACCACGACACCGACGGGATGCGCACGAGCTGCGAGAGGTCGGCGACGGCGGAGGGCATCCCGCGGTCCACCGCGGTGCGAACCGTCTGCTCGGCCGGGTCGGACGATCCGGAGCTGATCGGATCGGGGGTCTGCTGGCTGTCTGTCATGCGGATAATGTTAAGCGGACCCCAGAATCGAAGGCGCGAAGTTGGCAAAGCGACAGAATCCGGCCGAGGCGGAGACGCCCGCAGTCGAGACCCCCGAAGAGACGGCCGCCCGGCTGAAGCAGGGCAAGGGCGCCCCGACGCCCTCCCGCCGCGAGCAGGAGGCCGCCCGCAAGCGCCCGCTCGTCCCGACCGACCGCAAGGAGGCGGCACGCGCCGCTCGTGCGAAGCAGGCGGAGGCGCGCGAGAAGGCCCGTGTCGGCATGGCCGCCGGCGACGACCGCTATTTGACCGCCCGCGACCGCGGCCCGCAGCGCCGCTACGTGCGCGACTACGTGGATGCGCGTTTCTCGATCGGCGAATTCCTCATCCCCGTGATGCTCATCGTCATCGTGCTGACGTTCCTGCCGTCGCCGGTGCTGCAGGTCTACGGCCTGTTCGCGCTGTGGGGCTTCTTCCTCATCGCGGTCATCGACTGCTTCGTGCTCGGGTTCCTGATCCAGCGCCGCGTCGGCGACAAGTTCGGCAAGACGAAGGTGGAGCGCGGCCTGCGCTGGTACGGCGCGATGCGCGCCCTGCAGCTGCGGATCATGCGCCTGCCCAAGCCGCAGGTCAAGCGCGGCCAGTACCCGAGCTGACGTGACGATCGTCGCAGCGGCCGACGGCTCCGCCCTCGGCAACCCCGGCCCGGCCGGCTGGGCCTGGTACGTCGACGACGACCACTGGTCCGCGGGCGGCTGGCCGCACGGAACGAATAACCAGGGCGAGCTCATGGCCGTCATCGACCTCCTGGAGGCGACGGCGCACCTGGAGGACAACGACCTCCACATCTTCTGCGACAGCCAGTACGTCATCAACGCGGTGACCAAGTGGATGCCCGGCTGGAAGCGCAAGGGCTGGCGCAAGGCTGACGGCGCACCCGTGCTCAACCGCGAGCTGCTGGAGCGCCTGGACCGCGGGCTTGTCGGGCGTCAGTACCGGTTCGAGTGGGTCAAGGGCCATGCCGGGCATGAGCTCAACGAGGCCGCCGACGAACGTGCGCGCGCGGTGGCCACGGCGTACCAGAAGGGCGATCCGATCCCGATCGGACCCGGGTGGGGAGGGACGGCGCCGGCAGTGGAGCCGGAAGCGGCTGTAGAGGTGGAAGCGGCGGAGTCCGCTCCCTCGGCCGCTGCGTCCGCGTCCGCATCCGCTCCTCCCGCCGACGCCGCCCTCGAGTTCGACCTCTTCGACGGCCTGGACGCTGCGGAGACCGACGAGCAGGTGGTCGCCCGCCTGGAGCGCGAACTGCTCGAGCCGGCCGTCCGGTCCGACGCGTCCCGCCTCGCCGAGCTGCTGCATCCGTCCTTCGAGGAGATCGGCCGCTCGGGCCGCCTCTGGGGCCGCGACGCCATCGTCTCCGAGCTCGCCGACGAGGACGCCCTCGTCGTGGACCTCGAGGTGCTGGCTGTCGACCGCGTTGGCGGGGAGGCGCTGCTGCTCACCGCCCGGACGACGGATGCGCGCGGGGCGACCCTGCGCAGCTCGCTCTGGGTGCGCAGCTCGGGGCGTTGGCGCCTACGCTTCCACCAGGGAACGCCGGAGGCGTAGCAGCCCGCGGTTGATCTGCCGCGCCCACAGCGGTCCGCGGTAGAGGAACGCCGTGTAGCCCTGCACCAGCGTGGCACCGGCCTCCAGCCGCTCCTGCACGTCCTCCGCGGTCTCGACGCCGCCGACCGAGATGACGCACAGCTCGGCGGGGACGACCGCGCGGATGAGGCGCAGCACCTCCAGCGAGCGGGCGGCGAGCGGCGCACCGCTCAGGCCCCCGGCACCGGCCGCTTCGACGACCGCCGGGTCGGTGGTCAGGCCGTCACGGGAGATCGTCGTGTTGGTCGCGATGATGCCGGCGAGGCCGAGCTCGACGGCGAGGCGCGCGATGCGCTCCACCTGCTCGTCGGTGAGGTCGGGCGCGATCTTCACGAGCAGCGGGGTCTCCCCGGCGACCTCCTTGACGGCGGTCAGCAGCGGGGAGAGGAGTTCGAGCTCCTGGAGGCCGCGGAGCCCAGGGGTGTTCGGCGAGCTGACGTTGACGACGAGGTAGTCGGCCACCGGGGCGAGAGCACGCGCGCTGGTCAGGTAGTCGGCGGTGGCGTCCTCGACGGCGACGACGCGCGACTTGCCGATGTTGACGCCCAGCACGGGACGCGTCCGGGCGCGGCGGACCCGCAGCAGCCGGTTGGCGGCAGCTCCGGCGCCGTGGTTGTTGAATCCCATCCGGTTGATGACCGCACGGTCGGGGATGAGGCGGAACAGCCGCGGCTTGTCGTTGCCCGGCTGAGGGCGCGCGGTGATCGTGCCGACCTCCACGTGGCCGAAGCCGAGCGCGCCGAGGCCCAGCACACCGTCACCGTCCTTGTCGAACCCGGCGGCGACGCCGAACGGCGAGTCGAACCGCAGCCCCAGGGCCTCCACACCGAGGGACGGGTCGGGCGCGGTGAAGCGCCGGGCCAGGCCCCCGAGGCCGACGGCCGGGAGGGCGCGGATCACCACGAACGCGAGGTGATGGGCCCGCTCGGGGTCGAGGCGGGAGAGGACGAGGTCGAAGAGTGCGCGATACATGCCGAGTCGAGAATATCGGCTCGCGCTACTCCGCCGCGACCGGCTCCGCGTGCGCCACGCGCAGCGAGCGGATGGCCTCCTCGAAGTCGTCGAGGGAGTCGAACGCCTGGTAGACGCTGGCGAACCGCAGGTAGGCGACCTCGTCGAGCTCCCGCAGCTCCGGCAGGATGGCGAGGCCGATGTCGTTGGCCTCGATCTGCGAGGCGCCCGTCGACCGGATCGTCTCTTCGACCTTGCCCGCCAGCACGGCGAGGTCGGAGTCGGTCACCGGGCGGCCCTGGCACGCCTTGCGCACGCCGAGCACGATCTTCTCTCGGCTGAACGGCTCCGCGACGCCGCTGCGCTTGATCACGCTGAGACTCGCGGTCTCGGTGGTCGAGAAGCGACGGCCGCACTCCGGGCACTGCCGGCGACGGCGGATGGAGAGCCCGTCGTCACTCGTCCGCGAGTCGATGACACGGGAGTCCGGGTGGCGGCAGAAGGGGCAGAACATGGTGGAATTCTATCGCTCACCGGGTGCGGAACCGCTGAGTGACCGCTTCGCCGTGGGCGGGAAGGTCCTCCGCGGTCGAGAGCGCGACGATGCGGTCGGCAACCTCCTGCAGCGCCTCGCGGTCGTAGCGGACCACCTGCTGCGGGCGCAGGAACGAGTACGCGCCCAGGCCCGGCGAGAACCGCGCCTGACCGCCTGTCGGCAGCACGTGATTCGACCCCGCCAGGTAGTCGCCGAGGCTGACCGGCGAGGTGGGTCCCAGGAAGATGGCGCCGGCGTTGTGGATGGACGCGAGCAGCGCATCCGGGTCGGCCGTCTGGACTTCGAGGTGTTCCGGTCCGTACGCGTTGCTGAACGCGGCGGCTGCGGCGAGGTCGTCGACGAGGACGACCGCGGACTGCGGACCACCCAGCGCCGTGCGGACGCGCTCGGCGTGCTTGGTCGCGTCGGCGAGGCGCCCGAGCTCGGCGACCACCCGGTCCGCGAACGCCGGGCTGTCCGTGACGAGGAGGGAGGCGGCGGCCTCGTCGTGCTCGGCCTGGCTCACCAGGTCCGCGGCGACGTAGGACGCGTCGGCGGTCTCGTCGGCGATCACCAGGATCTCGGTCGTGCCCGCCTCGGAGTCGATGCCCGTCTGCCCGCGGACCACGCGCTTCGCGGCCGCGACGTAGATGTTGCCCGGACCGGTGATGACCTGCACCGGGTCGAGACCCAGCTCCTCGACGCCGTACGCGAGCGCGCCGATCGCGCCGGCGCCTCCCATCGCGTAGACCTCGTCGATGCCCAGCAGGCCCGCGGCGCCCAGGATGACCGGGTGGACCGCTCCCCCGAACTCCCGCTGGGGCGGGCTGACCAGGGCGACGGACGCGACACCTGCGACCTGCGCGGGCACGGCGTTCATCACGACGCTCGACGGGTACACGGCCTTGCCGCCGGGCACGTACAGCCCGGCGCGCTCGACCGGCTCCCAGCGCTGCACGATGCTGGCGCCCGGACGGATGACGGTCTCGGCCGGCGGGGGACCTGCGCGGCGGTCGCCTCGCGCACGCGCGCGATCGCCTCCTCCAGGGCCTCGCGGACGTCGGCGGGCAGCGCCTCCGCGGCGGCGTCGATCTCCGCCTGCGGCACGCGGAGCGACGCCGGAGCGCCGCCGTCGAACCGGTCGGCCTGCTCGCGCAGAGCCTCGACCCCGCGCTCCCGCACATCGGCGATCAGGTCGGAGGCGACGCTCAAGGCGACCTGCACATCTACGACGGGACGGGGCACGAGGCGCTGGAACGCGGCACGAGTAGGCTGGACACCGCGGAGATCGATGGTCTGGATCATGGCCCATCAAGCCTACCCGCCCGGAATCTTCCAGCCCGACTGGAGCTTGTACCCACAGTATGAACAGCGCATCCCCCGACCCCACCGACGGCACGGTCACCGACGCCACCCCCGACCTCGCGGCGTTCCGTCAGACCTTCCGGCGGCACGCGGCCGGCGTCGCCATCATCACCGCCCAGCGCGAGGACGGCACACCCGTCGGGTTCACGGCCACCTCGCTGGCGTCGCTCGCAGCGGTCCCGCCACTGGCGACGTTCAACATGGCGCTGTCGGCGTCGAGCTGGCCGGCCATCGCCGAGACGGACCGGGTCGTCATCCACACGCTCGGGGTGCGCAACCGCGAGGTCGCCCAGATCCTGTCGGGCGACAACCAGACGCGGTTCGTCGGCGACCACTGGTACCGCGGACCGCACGGCCTCCCCGTGATCAAGGACACGACCGCGTGGATGGTCGGACGCATCATCGAGCGCGTGCAGGTGCACAACAGCGCCGTGGTCGTGGTGCAGATCGAGCAGGGCGCCCTCGGGGAGGACGACGCCCCGCTCGTCTACCACGAGCGCACCTACTGGCGGCCGGGCACCCCGGTCTGAGCCGGCTCGCCCAGCCGTCTACACCAGGCAGTTCGGCCCGAGCAGCCCCTTCAGCTCGCCGTACAGGTCGGCGCTCACCTTCACCGGCTTGGGCACCTCGAAGACGCGCGCGACCTGGCCCTTCACGAGCCGCAGCCGCACCTCGCTCTCGCCGGGATGCCGCGCCAGGACCTCGCTGAGCGACATCACGGTGTCGGTCGTCGCCCGCTGGTCCGGCATGGTGATCATCAGGGTCGCGGTGTCGTCGACCTGGCCGAGGTCGGGCGTCATGAGCGAGAACGCGTGCAGGTTCATCCCGTCGTCGCGCAGGCTCACCCGGCCGCGGACGACGACGATCGAATCGCCCTGCAGCTGCGCCGAGTACTCCTGGTACGCCTTGCCCATGAACATCACGGTCAGCTCGCCGCCGAAGTCCTCGACCTGGATCATTCCGTACTGGTTGCCGGACGCCTTCGCCACGCGGTGCTGCACGCTCGTCACGAGGCCCGCGATGGTGACCGTCTCGCCGTCCTGGATGTTCTCCGACCCGACGAGCTCGGCGATGCCGGTGCTCGCCAGCTTCGCCAGCTGCAGCTCGAGGCCGGCGAGTGGATGGTCGGACACGTACAGCCCCAGCATGTCTCGCTCGAACGCAAGCTTGTCGCGCTTGGCCCACTCCGGCCGGTTCGGGATGTGGTGCTGCGTCTGCGCCGCTTCGTCTTCGCCCCAGAGGCTGTCGAAGTCGAACCCGACGTCGCCGTTCGCCTCGTTGCGCTTGATCTTGACCGCCGACTCGACGGCGTCCTCGTGCACCTCGACGAGCGCGCGGCGGGTGTGACCGAGCGAGTCGAACGCGCCGGCCTTGATCAGCGACTCCACGGTCCGCTTGTTGGCGGCGTGGATCGGCACCTTGTTCAGGAAGTCGTGGAAGGACTCGAAGCGGCCCTTGCTCTCGCGCGCCTCGCGGACGCCCTCGACGACGTTCGCGCCGACGTTGCGGACGGCGCCCATGCCGAAGCGGATGTCCTCACCGACCGCGGCGAAGTAGAGGTTCGACTCGTTGACGTCCGGCGGGAGCACCTTGATGCCCATGCGGCGGCACTCGTTGAGGTAGAGCGCCATCTTGTCCTTGGAGTCGCCGACGCTGGTGAGCAGCGCGGCCATGTACTCCGCCGGGTAGTGCGCCTTGAGGTACGCGGTCCAGTACGAGATGACGCCGTACGCGGCCGAGTGCGCTTTGTTGAACGCGTAGTCGGAGAACGGGAGCAGGATCTCCCACAGCTTGTTGACCGCGTCCATCGAGTAGCCGTTGGCCTGCATGCCCTGCGAGAAGCCCTCGAACTGCTTGTCCAGCTCGGACTTCTTCTTCTTGCCCATCGCGCGGCGCAGGATGTCTGCTTGGCCGAGCGAGAAGCCGGCGACCTTCTGCGCGATCGCCATCACCTGCTCCTGGTAGATGATGAGGCCGTAGCTGGTGGAGAGGATGTCCGCCAGCGGCTCTGCGAGCTCCGGGTGGATCGGCGTGATCTCCTGGAGGCCGTTCTTGCGGAGTGCGTAGTTGGTGTGCGAGTTCGCGCCCATCGGGCCCGGCCGGTACAGCGCGATGAGGGCCGAGATGTCCTCGAAGTTGTCCGGCTTCATGAGCCGCAGCAGGGACCGCATCGGGCCGCCGTCGAGCTGGAATACGCCCAGAGTGTCGCCACGCGACAGGAGTTCGTAGGCGGGCCGGTCGTCGAGCTCGAGGTCTTCGAGCACGAGCTCTTCGCCCCGGTTGTCGCGGATGTTGTCGAGCGCGTCGTTGATGATGGTGAGGTTGCGGAGCCCCAGGAAGTCCATCTTGATCAGGCCCAGCGACTCGGCGGCCGGATAGTCGAACTGGGTGACGATCTGGCCGTCCTGCTCCCGCTTCATGATCGGGATGATGTCGATCAGCGGGTCGGACGACATGATGACGCCCGCCGCGTGCACGCCCCACTGGCGCTTCAGGTTCTCGAGCCCGAGCGCCGTGTCGAAGACGGTCTTGGCCTCCGGGTCGGTCTCGACGACCGCGCGGATGTCGACGGCCTCTTTGTAGCGCGGGTGATTCTTGTCGAAGATCCCGGTGAGCGGGATGTCCTTGCCCATGACGGGCGGCGGCATCGCCTTGGTCAGCTTCTCCCCCATGGAGAAGGGGAAGCCGAGCACGCGGCCGGAGTCCTTCAGCGCCTGCTTGGCCTTGATGGTGCCGTAGGTGACGATCTGCGCAACGCGCTCCGAGCCGTACTTCTCGGTCACGTACTTGATGACCTCGCCGCGGCGGCGGTCATCGAAGTCGACGTCGAAGTCGGGCATGGAGACGCGGTCCGGGTTGAGGAACCGCTCGAAGATGAGGCCGTGCTGCAGCGGGTCGAGGTCGGTGATCCGCATCGCATACGCGGCCATCGAGCCCGCGCCGGAACCACGGCCCGGTCCGACGCGGATGCCGTTGCGCTTCGACCAGTTGATGAAGTCGGCGACGACGAGGAAGTAGCCCGGGAAGCCCATCTGCGAGATGACGCCGATCTCGTAGTCGGCCTGCTTGCGCACCTCGGGGGTGATGCCGTTCGGGTAGCGCTGCTCGAGGCCCTTCTCGACCTCCTTGACGAACCACGTCTGCTCGGTCTCGCCCTCGGGCACCGGGAACCGCGGCATGTAGTTCGCGGCGGTGTCGAACTGCACATCGCAGCGCTCGGCGATGGCGAGCGTGTTGTCGCAGGCCTCCGGGTAGTCGCGGAACAGCTGCCGCATCTGCTCGGGCGTCTTGAGGTAGAACTCGTCGGCATCGAACTTGAAGCGGTTGGGGTCGTCGAGGGTCGAGCCGGACTGCACGCACAGCAGAGCCGCGTGGCTCTTCGCGTCTTCCGCGTGGGTGTAGTGGAGGTCGTTGGTCGCGACCAGCGGCAGGCCGAGGTCTTTCGCCAGCCGGATGAGGTCGGACATGATCCGGCGCTCGATGCCGAGCCCGTGGTCCATGATCTCGGCGAAGAAGTTCTCCTTGCCGAAGATGTCGCGGAAGTCGGCCGCGGCGGCCCGGGCGGCCTCGTACTGACCCAATCGCAGGCGCGTCTGCACCTCGCCGGACGGGCATCCCGTGGTCGCGATGATGCCCTTGGAGTATCTGCTCAGCAGCTCGCGGTCCATGCGCGGTTTGAAGTAGTAGCCCTCCATCGACGCGTACGACGACAGCCGGAAGAGGTTGTGCATGCCCTCGGTGGTGGCCGCGAGCATCGTCATATGCGTGTACGCGCCGGAGCCCGATACGTCGTCGCCCCCGCCGTCGCCCCAGCGGATGCGCGTCTTGTCGGTGCGGTGCGTGCCCGGCGTGAGGTAGGCCTCGGTGCCGATGATGGGCTTGATGCCGGCGTCGGTCGCGGTGCGCCAGAAGTCGAACGCGCCGAACATGTTGCCGTGGTCGGTGACCGCGACACCCGGCATCCCCTGCGCGACCGCCGACTCGATCAGCGGTTTGACGCGCGCCGCGCCGTCGAGCATCGAGTACTCGGAGTGGACGTGGAGGTGGACGAAGGAGTCGGACATCGATCTAAGCCTAAGGCCCTCCACCGACGTCCTTTTTACGAATCGCGGAGCACGTCCAGGGCGTGTTGAAGGTCGTCCGGGTAGGTCGTCGTGAAGGTGACCCACTCCCCGTCGCCGGGTGCTCGAACGCCAGCTGGACGGCGTGCAGCCACTGCCTGGTCAGCCCCAGTTTCGCGCTCAGCACGGGGTCGGCGCCGTACATCGCGTCGCCCACGCAGGGGTGCCGCTGCGCCGCCATGTGGACGCGGATCTGGTGCGTTCGGCCCGTCTCCAGGTGGATCTCGAGCAGGCTCGCGGACGGGAACGCCTCGATCGTCTCGTAGTGCGTCACCGACGGCTTGCCGCCCGCCACGACCGCGAACTTCCAGTCCGACCGGGGATGGCGCCCGATCGGCGCGTCGATCGTTCCGGTCAACGGGTCGGGGTGGCCCTGGACGACCGCGTGGTAGATCTTCTCCACCGTGCGGTCGTGGAAGGCGCGCTTGAGCGCCGTGTACGCGCGCTCGGACTTGGCGACCACCATGAGGCCGCTGGTGCCGGCGTCCAGCCGGTGCACGATGCCCGCGCGCTCGGCGGCGCCGGACGTCGAGATGCGGAAGCCCGCCGCGGCGAGAGCCCCGAGCACGGTCGGACCCTCCCAGCCGACGGAGGGATGCGCGGCGACGCCGACGGGCTTGTCGATCACCACGATGTCGTCGTCGTCATGCACGATGGTCAGCTCCGGCACGGCGATCGGGACGATCTCGACGTCGGACTTCGGCTGCCACGACACCTCGAGCCAGGAGCCGGCCGTCAGGCGGTCGGACTTGCCCGCTTCGCGCCCGTCCACGGTGACCCCGCCCGCCTCGGCGATCTCGGCCGCGAAACTGCGGGAGAAGCCGAGGAGCTTGGCCAGGCCCGCGTCGACGCGTGAGCCCTCCAGCCCGTCCGGGATGGGGAAGCTGCGCGATTCCATCTAGCCCTGCGGCTTGTCGTTCGTGGTGTCCGTGGTCGTCGGCTCGTCGGCGGCCACGTCCTCGGCCTCGGTCTCTTCGTCATCATCGCGCGCCCGCCGCCCGTCCAGCCCGATCCCGCGCAGGGTCAGGATGAGGAAGAGCACCATGCTCGACACGATGGCCACGTCGGCGAGGTTGAAGATCGCCGGAAGCAGCGGGATCTGCAGGAAGTCGACCACGTGGCCGACGCCGAAGCCCGGCGCTCGGAACAGCCGGTCGGTCAGGTTGCCGAGCAGCCCGCCGAGCAGCAGCCCGAACAGGACGGCCCAGGCCGTCGACCGGATCCGTGGCGCGTACCAGATGACGAACCCGAGCACGCCGACACCGACGATGGAGAAGATCCACGTGGACCCGCTGCCGATCGAGAAGGCCGCTCCGGCGTTCTTGACGAAGTGGAACTGGAGAAGCTGACCCAGGACCTCGATCTGCTGGCCCTCGAAGAGGTTCGACACGACCAGGACCTTGGCGATCTGGTCGATGAGGTACACGCAGAGCGCGACCACCGCCAGGACCGCCAAGGCCCTGAAGCTGACCTTGGGCCGGGAAGGACTAGCCTCCAAAGCCGGGGAAGGTCGAGGTCTGACCCGAGTTGCTGGAGTCGTCCGAGCCGCCGGCCGACACCGGTGCCGGCACGCCGCCACCCGCGCTCACGGGAGCGGCAGAGCGTGCGCCCGCGTTCTGCCCGCTGCCCTGGACGGGCGCGTCGAGGTCGCGGAGCTGGCTCTCGATGTACGACTTGAGGCCCTTGCGGTAGTCGCGCTCGAACGAGCGGAGCTCGTCGATGCGGCGCTCGAGGCCGCTGCGCTCCTGGTCGAGGGCGCTGATCTGGGCACGCTGCTTCGACTCCGCCTCGGCGACGATGCGGGCGGCGGTGGCGTGACCCTCGGCGATGAGCTGGTCGCGCTTCTCGACGCCCTCGCGCACGTGCTCCTCGTGCAGGCGGCGGGCCAGCTGCAGGAGGTTGTTGGTGGCGTTGGGGTCGTTGGCGTCGTCGGCCGGCGCCTGGTAGGCGGGGGCCGCCTGCTTCGACTGCTCGGCCTGCTGCTTGGCCTGAGCGGCCTCCTGCTGGGCCTGGGCGAGGCGCTGCTTCAGCTCCTCGTTCTCGCGCTGCAGGCGCTCGGTCTCGGCGTTGTCCGCCTGTGCGGGGCCGCGGCCGGGGCTGCGCCGCCCTGGCCGGCACTGCGCTGCAGCTCCGCGATACGCGAGTCGGCGGCCACGAGGCGCTGCTTGAGCTCTTCGTTCTCCTGATTCAGGCGACGCAGCTCGACGACGACCTCGTCGAGGAAGTCGTCGACCTCGTCCTGGTCGTAGCCCTCGCGGAACTTCGTCGGCTGGAACCGCTTGTTGACTACATCTTCCGGAGTCAGCGCCATGGCAAGCCACCTTCGATCGTGAATTGGTACGGGATCGCGTTACCCAACGCTAGCAAAACGGGCGTCGGTCGCGCACTTCACCGCACGGTCTCAGCGCGGCTGATCCACGATACAACGGGGCTCACCGCGGAAACGGGAACGACGCTCAGCGGAATCCCAGCGTGACGTACAAGCCGATGATCACGACGAGCATGGTGAGGCTCCACCCGAAGTCGATCGCGATCGGCCCCATCGACAGGCGAGGGATGATGCGGCGGAAGAACCGGATGGGCGGATCGGTCACCACGTACGTCGACTCGGCGAGCACCAGGCCGAAGCCGCGCGGACGCCACTGACGGGCGAACACGCGCACGAGGTCCAGGACGAAGCGCGCCCACAGCACGAAGAAGTAGATGAGCAGCGCGTAATAGAGGACAGTCGCGATGAGCGAGACGACGAACACCCTCCCAGTATGGACGAAAGCGCACCGGCTCCCCTGGGAGGTAGCCGGTGCGCTTTCGAGTGTCGTGCGCGCTGCGTGAGGCCGTCAGGCCTGAGCGAAGAAGGAGGCGTCGACCTCCGCGTCCTGCCCGCCGTGCTCGCCGGAGACGACGACGTGGCTGGGCGAGAGGAGGAAGACCTTGGGGGTGACCCGCTCGATCTTGCCGTAGAGGCCCTGCGAGAGGCCGCTGGCGAAGTCGATGAGGCGGCGGGCGTCGCCCTCGCTCATCTGCGAGAGGTTGATGATGACCGGGATCCCCTCCCGGAACGACTCGGCGATCGCCTGGGCGTCGCGGTACTGGCGGGGGTGGACCGTGAGGATCTCGTTCATTTCCTGTACCGATGCATTCCGTGCGGTTTTCGACGTGCGCAGCGGCGTGACCGGAGCGCGGCCGGCCGCGGGAGCGACCGGAGCGGGGTGTGGGACGGCCTGGACCGGCGACGCGGCCGGGGTGCGCTCGGGGGCTTCGCGGCGGGGCTGGTGCTGAGCCTGCTCCTGCGGCTGATCCTCGAACTCCAGCTCCTCGTCGGCGAGGCCCAGGTAGACCATCGTCTTCTTCAGCGGGTTGGCCATGGCTTCCTCCGTACGCACTTCGAACTCTTGCTTTCGAGATTAACGAAGCTCCGGGCGATTCCCGGTAATGGCCGTCCCGATGCGAAGGTGTGTCGCGCCTGCGGCGATCGCCTCGCGGTAGTCCTGCGACATCCCGGCGGAGATCGCGGAGGCGTCCGGAGCGAGCGCACGGACGCGGTCGGAGGCGTCCCGCACCCGAGCGAAGGCGCGGGCGGGCTCCTCCCCGAGCGGGGCGACGGCCATCACGCCGAGCAGGCGGAGGCCCGGGGTGGCGAGCACGTGCTCGACCAGCGGCTCGAGGTCGCGGTCGGCGACGCCGCCGCGGCCCGGGTCGTCGGTGAGGTTGAGCTGCACGAACGCGTCCACGGTCGACCCGGCGTCGTCCTCGCGCGCGGCCAGGGCGTCCACCAGGGACACCCGGTCGACCGAGTGGATGACGGAGGCGTACCGCCGCGCCTGCCTCGCCTTCTTGCTCTGCAGCTGGCCGACGAAGTGCCAGGTGAGGTCGAGGTCGGCGAGCTCCGCCGCCTTCTCCTGCGCCTCCTGGTGCCGGTTCTCCCCCACGTCGCGCACGCCCAGCGCGTTGAGCTCGCGCACGAGTGACGCCGGGTGGAACTTCGTCACGACGATGGTCGTCAGCTCTTCGGGCGAACGGCCCGCGGCCCGGGCGGCGTCGGAGACGCCCTCCCGGACCGCGGCCAGCCGCTCGGCCAGCCCGTTACTTGAGGAAGTCGGGGATGTCGAGGTCGTCATTCTCGTCGTCGAACGCCGGGTCCTTCTGCGGGGCGGCCTCGGCGACCGGCTGCTCGCCGGTCTGCCAGGCGGAGGTCTCGGGGGCCGGGATCTCGCCCGCCTCCACCTCGGCGGAGGACTGCACCTGGGACTGCTCGGAGCCGGCCTCCACGAAGCTGGCACGACGTGCGTCCACCGCGGCCGGGCGCGCGTTCGGCTCGCCGCCGTCGAAGCCCGCCGCGATCACGGTCACGCGCACCTCGTCGCCGAGGGTGTCGTCGATGACGGCTCCGAAGATGATGTTCGCCTCCGGGTGCACCGCCTCCTGGACCAGCCGGGCGGCGTCGTTGATCTCGAAGATGCCGAGGTTCGATCCACCCTGGATGGAGAGCAGGACGCCGTGGGCGCCGTCGATCGAGGCCTCCAGCAGCGGGGACGCGACCGCCAGCTCCGCGGCCTTGATCGCGCGGTCGGCGCCACGGGAGGAGCCGATGCCCATGAGGGCGGAGCCCGCACCCTGCATGACGGACTTGACGTCGGCGAAGTCGAGGTTGATGAGGCCCGGCGTGGTGATGAGGTCGGTGATGCCCTGGACACCGGCCAGGAGCACCTGGTCGGCCGTGGAGAACGCCTCGAGCATGCTGATGCCGCGGTCGCTGATCTCCAGCAGCCGGTCGTTCGGCACGACGATGAGGGTGTCGACCTCTTCCTTCAGGCGCTGGACGCCGGCCTCGGCCTGCTGCTGGCGGCGCTTGCCCTCGAAAGAGAACGGCTTGGTGACGACACCGATGGTCAGCGCGCCGATCGACTTCGCGATGCGCGCGACGACCGGGGCGCCGCCGGTGCCGGTGCCGCCGCCCTCGCCCGCGGTGACGAAGACCATGTCGGCGCCGGCCAGCGCCTCCTCGATCTCCTCCGCGTGGTCCTCGGCGGCGCGGCGGCCGACCTCGGGGTCGGCGCCGGCGCCGAGACCGCGGGTGATCTCACGGCCGACGTCGAGCTTGACGTCGGCGTCGCTCATGAGCAGCGCCTGCGCGTCGGTGTTGATGGCGATGAACTCGACGCCGCGGAGGCCGAGCTCGATCATGCGGTTGACGGCGTTGACGCCGCCTCCGCCGATGCCGACGACCTTGATCACGGCGAGGTAGTTCTGGTTTGCTGTCACGTCCGGCCTCCACGGGAACGTTCAACCTCAAGTTGAAGCTTAAAGTCTTGCTGAGTATGCAATTCTTGATCCGACGTTAGGTGCGCCGAGCCTCCGCCTGCGGAACCCCGCGCGCGTGTCGGGAAAAGTCGCAGTCATCACGCGGTCAGCCCGTCGTGACACTGTGCGGGGACGAGACGTCGTAGCGGCCGGCGTCGGGGGCGCTCTTCAGCAGCGCGGCGAGATCTGCCGCCTTCAGCGACGAGTTCTCCGCGCTCCCCCAGACCACTGTCGCACGGCTGCCGCGCAGGGTGAAGCTCACGTCGTCCTTCGTCTTGGCGGCGATGGTGTCGACCTGGGCGCGCACGTCGGCCGGCAGGGCGCTGAGCACGCCCGCGGCGGCCGCGAAGCCGGAGTCGGCGTCGACGTCAGCCGCTCCCCGCTCGCGGCGATCAGCGGGTAGCCGTCGGGGCGCTTCTCGCTGCTGGCGATGGGCACCTTGGCCGCATCCACCAGGGTGAACGCGGTGCCGCGCTGGATGACGCCGACCGGCTGCCGCTCTACCACGCGCACCACGATCGAGTCCGGCGGATGGCTCTCGACCGTGTAGCTGCGGATGAGCGGGAACGCGGCGAGGTCCGCCGAGATGGCCGCCTGGTCGAGCAGCGGCAGCGGCGTGCCCAGCTGGTCGGAGAGCTTCTTCTCGACGGTCGCAGCATCCAGCCGGGATGTGCCCGTCACTTGGATGTGCTTGA
This sequence comes from Leifsonia poae, assembly GCF_050632865.1. Lineage (GTDB taxonomy): Bacteria > Actinomycetota > Actinomycetes > Actinomycetales > Microbacteriaceae > Leifsonia > Leifsonia poae_B. The sequence continues at coordinate 185,940 of NZ_JBODSA010000004.1, forward strand.
GCGCCAGCAGCGGCGAGTACGCGATGATCGTCACGGCGAGCACCAGCGCGACGACGACGCCGGCCGCGGCGAGCCAGGCGTAGCGGCGGCGGCGCGAGCGCTTGGTGAACCGGCGCACCTCTCCGCGCTCCAGCCGCTTGCGCTCGCGGCGCGCAGCGCGGAGCGCTTTGTCGATCTCGCGGTTGCTCGGGAGGCGCGAGTACGGCGACGCATCCGGCTCCCGTTGCGGGGCGGTCCGCTCGCCGGTGGGGTCGGCGGTCAGGATGGGGACCGGCTCGGTCACCGTGCCGACGGATCGGCGCGACTCCCCGCGGCTCGACTCGGCATGGGCGTCCTGAGGGCGCGCCGGAGAAGCCGCCGGGGAGGCCGACCGATCGAAACCCTGGGGACGCTTCACGCGGTGGTCACTCCGCGGTCGCCGCGGCGGTCGCCGTCGTCTCCGGGTGCTCGCGCTGCAGCGCGTCCAGGAGCTGCGGGACGATGCGGTAGACGTCGCCGCAGCCGAGGGTGATCACGTAGTCGCCCTCCCGCGCGATGCGCGCCGTGTGGTCGGCGGCCTGCTGCCAGTCGGCGATGAACGCGACGTGCTCGGGATGCTCGAAGCGGTCGGCGACCAGGGCGCCGGTGACGCCGGGCTCGGGGTCCTCACGCGCGCCGTAGACGTCGAGCACGACGGTCTCGTCCGCGTACCGCTCCAGCGTCTCGGCGAACTCCTTCGCGAACAGGCGCGTGCGGCTGTAGAGGTGCGGCTGGTGGACCGCGATGATCCGGCCGTCGCCCACGACCGTGCGGGCCGCGGAGAGCGCGGCTGCGACCTCGGTCGGGTGGTGCGCGTAGTCGTCGTAGACGCTCACGCCGCCGACCGTGCCGTGGAGCTCGAAGCGGCGCTCGGTGCCGCCGAACTCGGCGATCGCGGCGAGGGACGCCTCCGGGTCGAAGCCGAGGCCGGTGAGCACGGCGAAGGCGCCGCCGGCGTTGATGGCGTTGTGGCGGCCGGGGACGCGCAGCTGCGCGCGGTAGTCGACGCCCTGGTACCGCAGAGTGAACGCGACGGGCCCGTCGGTGACGATGGAGTGGACGCGGACCTCCGCGTCCTCCGCCTCGCCGAACGTGACGATCCGCTTGTCCGGAGCCTGCTCGCGCAGCCGGTTCGTGACGTGCACCGCGCCGGCGTCGTCGGAGGACACGACGACGAACTCGTCGGACTCGCGGGCGAAGGTCACGAAGGCGTCCTCGAAGGCTTCCAGCGACCCGTAGTGGTCGAGGTGGTCGGGGTCGACGTTGGTGATGAGTGCGACCGCGGTGTCGTACAGCAGGAACGAGCCGTCGGACTCGTCCGCCTCGACGATGAACAGCTCGCCCGTGCCGGTCTGCGAGCTCTTCCCGAGGGACGCGATGACGCCGCCGTTGACGAAGCTCGGGTCCTCGCCGAGGCCGAGCAGGCCGGTGATGATCATGCCGGTCGACGTGGTCTTGCCGTGGGCGCCGGCGACGGCGACCAGGCGGGACTTGTTGATCAGCCAGGCGAGCGCCTGCGACCGGTGCAGCACCGGCAGGCCCTTCGACAGCGCCAGCTGGTACTCCGGGTTGTCCTGCCACAGCGCGCCGGTGACGACGAGCGTGTCGGCGTCGCCGACGTTGGCCGCGTCGTGGCCGATCGCGATGGTGGCGCCGAGGTTCCGCAGGGTGTCGATGTTGGCCGAGTGCCGGACGTCCGATCCGGTGACGGCGTAGCCGGCCTCGAGGAACAGTCGGGCGATGCCGCTCATCCCCGAACCGCCGATGCCGACGAAGTGGAGCTTTCCGAGCTCTTCCGGGAGGGCGAGGGTCAGGTCGGGCTTGATCGTCACGGGTGCAGCTTTCGGTTACGCGAGAAGGTCTCCATTACCCCTCTAGGCTACGCGGAGAAGGTGCGGATCAGCCGAGGGCGCTCCGGATGAGGGCCACCATCCGGTCCGACCCGTCGCGGACGCCCGCGGAGGCGGCGCGCCTTCCCATCTCGGCCGTGCGGTCGCGGTCGGCGAGCAGCGGGAGCAGTTGCGCATCCACCCACGGCGGCTGGAACTCCGCGTCGTCGACGAGCAGGCCGCCACCCTCCCGGATGACGCCGACCGCGTTGTAGCGCTGCTCGCCGTTACCGATCGGGAACGGCACGTACACCGCGGGGATGCCGAGGGCGGCGAACTCGCTGACCGTCGCGGCGCCCGCACGCGCCACCGCGAGGTCGGCGATCGCGAGGGCGAGGTCCATCCGGTCGCAGTACTCGAGCAGGCGGTAGCCGTCCACACCCGGGTCGGTGAGCTCGCCGCGGCCGCCCTGGATGTGGAGCACCTGCCAGCCGGCGGCCGCCAGCTCGGTCGCGCGGGCGACGATGGTCTGGTTGATGCGGCGGGCGCCGAGCGATCCGCCCGTCACCAGGAGCGTCGGGCGGTCGGGCGACAGCCCGAACTCGGCGGCGGCCTCCGGGCGCGCGGCGGCACGGTCGAGCTGTTCGATCTCGACGCGCAGCGGCATCCCGACGAAGGTCGCGTTCGGCAGCGGCGTTCCCTCGAAGGCGACGCCCACCCACGGCGTGTAGCGGGCGCCGAGGCGGTTCGCCAGGCCGGGCCGCGCGTTCGCCTCGTGCAGGACGAGCGGCACACCCGCCTTGCGGGCGGCGGAGTACGCGGGCGCGGCGGCATACCCGCCGAACCCGACGACGGCGTCGATCCCGCGGGACGCGATCAGGTCGCGCACGGTCTGGATGCTCCGGCGGTACTCCCCCGGGAACCGCAGCGCGGCCGCGTTCGGGCGCCGAGGGAACGGCAGCTTCGGGATGGTCGCCAGCTCGTAGCCGCGCTGAGGCACGAGCCGCGCCTCCAGCCCCTCCGCGGTGCCGAGCACCAGGACCTCGGCGTCGGGGTCGTCTCGGCGCAGGCGGTCGGCGACGGCGAGCAGCGGATTGACGTGGCCGGCGGTTCCACCGCCGGCGAGGAGGTAGCGGGTCACCGGCGCGCGCCCGTCCGGTCTGCGATCGAGTCGCGGTGCGACTCCCGGGCGAACGACAGCACGATTCCGATGGCGAGCATGGAACTGATCATCGCAGTTCCTCCCGCAGAGATCAGTGGGAGCGGCACGCCGAGCACCGGGATCACCCCCAGCACGACCGCGATGTTGACGAACGCCTGGCCGATCAGCCACACCATGATCGCCGCGGTCGTGACGCGCGCGAACGGGTCCGTCGACGCGTGGATGATGCGCAGGAAGACGATCGCCAGCAGGACGAACAGCAGCAGGACGACGACCGCGCCGATGAGACCCAGCTCCTCGCCGATGATCGCGAAGATGAAGTCGGTGTCGGCGGCCGGCAGCCACGACCACTTGGAGTGGGAGTTGCCCAGCCCGACACCGAAGACCCCGCCCGAGGCGAGCGCGTAGAAGCCGTTCTTGATCTGCCAGTCGACGTCGGGGTTCGCGACGCTGGTGCCGCCGAAGAACGCCGAGATGCGGCCGATACGGCTCGCGCTGCTCAGCGCGACGCAGACCGCCACGATGGCGACGAACACCAGCCCGGTCGCGAGGAAGCGGAGCCGGACGCCGGCGAAGTACAGGGCGCCCAGGATGAGTGCCGCCATGATCATGGTCGTGCCCAGGTCACCGCCCAACGTGACGAGAGCCGTCGCACCGCCCGCGACCGGTACGACCGGGATGGCGACGTGCTTCCAGTGGTGCAGCATGTCCCGCTTGCGGGCCAGCACGATGCCGAGCCAGACGACGAGCGCGAGTTTGATCGCCTCCGAGGGCTGTGCGGTGAACGAGCCGATCTTGATCCAGTTGCGATTGCCGCCGATCTCCATGCCGAGGGGCGTGAGCAGCACGAGCACCTGCAGGAAGCAGGCGGCGGCCAGGAAGAACCAGATCGTCTTCCGCCAGAACGCGCGTGGGATGCGCGAGACCAGGAGCATGAGCGGCAGTCCGACGAGTGCGAACACTCCCTGCGACCAGAACCGGGCGAAGAAGTTGTCGCTGTCGTTGTGCGACTCCACCGCCGACGACGACAGCACCATCACCAGGCCGAAGACGACCATGAACAGGGTGACGCCGAGCAGCAGGAAGTAGTTGGCCGACTCCGAGGTCATGGACCGCCCCAGCCCGATGCGGGTGGTGAGGGCGCTCAGCCGGCCGGCGGACTCGTGCTCGGCCGGATCGTCGGCGGGACGCTCAGCCCTGCTGCGGGTCGGGACGCGAGGCGGGCTCGTCGTCATCCGCCTCACCTCCCAAGTACTCGTGCACGGCCGCCTGGAAGCGGCTTCCGCGTTCTGCGTAGTCGGCGAACTGGTCCATCGACGCCGCCGCCGGAGCCAGCAGCACGGTGTCGCCCTCGCGGGCGAGACCGCCGGCCAGCCGCACCGCCGTCGGCATGACCTCCCCAGTCTCGTCGGCCTCGACCTCGACCACCGGAAGCTCCGGCGCGTGTCGCTGGAATGCCGCGCGCAGCGCATCCCGGTCGACGCCGATGAGCACGGCGCCGCGCAGGCGGCCGACGTGCTTGCCGACCAGGTCGTCCACATCCACGCCCTTGAGCAGGCCGCCCACGAGCCAGACCACCGAGGGGAACGCGCGCAGCGACGCGTCGGCGGCGTGCGGGTTGGTGGCCTTGGAGTCGTCGACCCAGTTCACGCCGTCCTGCGTGCGCACCAGCTCGATCCGGTGCGCGTCGAGGCGGAACGCGGTCAGCACATCCCGGATCACCTGCGGCGAGACGCCGTAGGAGCGGGCGAGCGCGCTGGCCGCGAGGATGTTCGCCACGACGTGCGGCGCGGCGAGGCCCGCCTCCGCCAACTCGTCGAGCGTCGTCAGCTCCAGCGCCGCGTTCGCCCGGTCGTCCAGGAAGGCGCGGTCGCAGAGGATGCCGTCGACGATCCCGAAGTCGCTGGGGCCCGGCACGCCGAGGCCGAAGCCGATGGCGCGGGCGCCCTCGGTCACCTCCGCCTCCTCGACCATCCGGAGCGTGTTCTCGTCGGCCTTGTTGTACACGCAGGCGACCTGCGTGTTGTCGTAGACCTTCGCCTTCGCGGCGATGTACGCCTCCATCGAGCCGTGCCAGTCGAGGTGGTCGTCGGCGATGTTGAGGCACGCGGCCGAGAACGGCGAGAGCTCGCCGCCGGGGTTCCGATTGACCCAGTGCAGCTGGTAGCTGGAGAGCTCCACCACGAGCACGTCGAAGCCCTCGGGGTCGCGGATGGCGTCGAGCACGGGCACGCCGATGTTGCCGCACGGCGCGACGCGGTTGTCGCCGGCGAGGATCATCGTGGCGGTCAGCTGCACCGTGGTGGTCTTGCCGTTGGTGCCGGTCACGCAGATCCAGTCGGCAGGGCCCTCGGCGCCATCCGGGCGCGCGACCTTGTCCCGCAGCCGCCAGGCGAGCTCGATGTCCCCCCAGACCGGGGTCGCGCGCGCCTCCGCCCACAGCAGCAGCGGGTGGTCCCAGTGGAAGCCGGGCGACACCACGACGAGCTCGGGGTCGAACTCCGCGAGGCGGTCCGGCGGGGTCGACAGGTCCTCCTGTTCGACCAGCTCGGCGCCGATGACCTCGAGCAGCATCCGTCGCTCGTCATCGGCCTTCGCGGCGACGACGAGCACCTGCGCGCCCAGCTCGGCGAGCGTGTCCGCCACCGAGAATCCGGTCACGCCGAGACCGTAGACGGCCACACGCAGTCCGGACCAGTCGGCGTACCAGCTGGTCAGCTCCTCGAACCGCCGTGTGTCGCTCATGTGGCCAGCCACTCCAGGTAGAACGAGCCCACGCCCGCCGCCACCAGCAGGCCGCCGATGATCCAGAACCGGACGACGACCGTCACCTCGGCCCACCCCTTCAGTTCGAAGTGGTGATGGATCGGACTCATGAGGAAGATACGCCTGCCGTGGCTGAGCTTGAAGTACGCCCGCTGCACGATCACCGACCCGGCCTCGATCACGAACAGACCGCCGATGAGGATGAGCAGCAGCTCGGTGCGGCTCAGGATGGCCAGCGCGGCGACCGCGCCGCCGAGCGCCAGGGAGCCGGTGTCGCCGAGGAAGATCTGCGCGGGCGAGGTGTTCCACCACAGGAAGCCGACGACCGCGCCGACGATCGCGGTGGCCACGATCGCGAGGTCGAACGGGTCGCGGACGTCGTAGCACTTGGCGACGTTCTCGACGCTCAGTTTGACGTTCGCGCACGACTGGATCGACTGCCAGAAGCCGATGATGATGTACGCGCCGATGGCGAGGATGGACGCGCCGGAGGCGAGTCCGTCGAGGCCGTCGGTCACGTTCACGCCGTTCGAGGTGGCGGCGACGAGGAAGTTGATCCAGATCAGATACAGGCCGTAGCCCACCAGCACGCCGATCACGCCGAACTTGGTGATCGCGCCGAAGTCGATCGCCGGCAGGTCGCGGATGAACGACACGCTCATCGTGGCCGGCGTGTAGTCATTGCCGTTGGGGAACCGGATGGCCAGGAACGCCCAGACGGACGCCACGATCACCTGACCGGCGACCTTCGCCCAGCCGGTCAGCCCGAGACTGCGCTCACGCCGGGTCTTGAGGAAGTCGTCGATGAACCCGACGATCCCGAGTCCCACCATGAGGAACAGCACGAGCAGTGCCGAAACGCTGGTCTCGTCGCCGGTGAGCAGCAGCGCGGTGAAGTAGCCGAACAGCGTGCCCAGGATGACGACGATGCCGCCCATCGTGGCCGTCCCGCGCTTGGCGTGATGGCTCTGCGGTCCGTCGTCGCGGATGAACTGCCCCCACTGGAGGCGGCGGAACAGCCGGATGAACAGCGGCGTCAGGAACAGCGTGAACGCCATCGACAGCGCACCGGAGGTCAGCAGGGCTCTCACGAGAACGACTCTCCCAACCGGTCGCCGAGGAAGCGCAGCCCGGCCGAGTTGGACGATTTCACGAGCACGGTGTCGCCGGAGCGCAGGGAACCCTGCAGGTGCTCGAACGCCTCGTCCTGGGTCTCGAAGTACACGGACTCGCCGTCCCACGAGCCCTCGTTGATCGCCGTGATGTGCATCCGACGGGCCTCGGGCCCGACGACGACCAGCTGGTCGATGCCGAGGCGGACGACGAGCAGGCCGATCCGGTCGTGCTCCTCCCCGAGAACTCGCCCAGCTCGCTCATCTCGCCGAGCACGGCGATCGTGCGGCCGCCCGGCTCCGCGATCTGCGCGAGCGTCTTGATCGCCGCCGCCATGGAGTCGGGGCTCGCGTTGTAGGCGTCGTTGATCACGGTGACCTCGTCGTTGCCGAGCACTTCCATGCGGCCGCGCTCGGCCGTCTTCACGGACTGCAGGGCCGTCACGATGGTGTCGATGTCGACGTCGAGGACGTACGCGGAGGCCGCGGCCGCCAGCGCGTTCATGACGTGGTGCTCGCCGAGCACCTGGAAGCGCACCGGGCGCGACTCGCCCTCTCCGCCGTCGCGCGGCGGCAGGTGCAGCGTGAAGGAGGTGCCGCGCCGGTCGGAGACGATGTCGGTCGCACGCACGGCGGCCTGCTCGTCGAGGCCGAACCACAGCACGCGGGCGATGGTCTTGTCGGCCATCGTGCGCACACGCGAGTCGTCGATGTTCAGGATGGCCACATCCGAGTCGAGCAGGTCGGTGACCATCTCGGTCTTCGCCTGCAGCGTCTTCTCGATGCCGCCGAACTCGCCGGCGTGCGCGAGGCCCACCTTGAGGACGACGCCCACGTCGGGACGTGCCATGCGGACGAGGCGAGCGATCTCGCCGATGCCGCTCGCGCCCATCTCGGCGACGAGGAACTGCGTCTCCTCGCTGACCTGCAGCATCGTGACCGGTGCGCCGACCTCGTTGTTGAAGGACGCGCGGGGCGCGATGGTCGGGCCGACCTGCTCCAGGACGGCGCGCAGGAGGTTCTTGGTCGTGGTCTTGCCGTTCGAGCCGGTGATGCCGACGATCTTCAGCAGGCCGAGGGCGCGCACGCGCGCGATGACCTCGGTCGCCAGGTCGCCGAGCGCGACCACCGTGTCCTCGACGAGCAGCTGCGGCACCGGGAGGTCGAGCGCGTGGTCGACGACGAGCAGCGCGGCGCCGGCCTCGACCGCCTGCGGCGCGAACAGGTGGCCGTCGGTCACCTCACCGGGCTTGGCGAAGAAGATCGTGCCGGGCACGACCTCGCGGGAATCGGTGGTGGAGAGGCCGTCCACGGTGGTGTCGGGCGTGGCGTCCGTGCCGTCGAGCAGCAGGGTGCCGCGGGTGGCCTCGGCGATCTCGGCCAGGGTCATCGCGATCATCTACAGCCACCCGGCCTCTCGGAGCGCGAGACGGACGTCCTCGCGGGCGGAGTACGGCAGGCGCTGGCCGGCCACCTCCTGGTAGTCCTCGTGCCCGGGCCCGGCGTAGAGGACGACGTCGCCCTCTCCGGCCAGGGACAGCGCGGTGCGGAAGGCGGCGCGGGGGTCCGGGACCTCGTGCAGGTCGAGGTCGGGGACGGCCGTGCGGGCGCCCTCGAGCAGGGCGGCGCGGATGGTCGCCGGATCCTCCCAGCGCGGGTGGAAGTCGGTGATCACCACGGCGTCGGAGCCGCGGGCGGCGATGGCGCCCATGTCGGTGCGCTTCGTCGTGTCGCGGTCGCCGTCGGCGCCGAACACCATGACGATGCGGCCGTCCGTCACCTTGCGCAGAGCGCTGAGGGTCGACAGGAACGCGTCGGGGCTGTGGCCGTAGTCGATGAACACGACGGGCCCGCGGTCGCCGGAAAGCCGCTCGGCCCGGCCGGGAATGTAGGCGTCGATGCCGCCGTCGCGCTCGAGCGCGGCACCGATGGCGTCGAGGTCGTAGCCGGACTCGACGAGCATGACGATCGCGAGGGCGGCGTTGGCCGCGTTGTAGGCGCCGAGCAGCGGGATGCTGGTCTCGAGCCGGCGCCCGTCCGGGCCCTCCAGCGCGAACGCGGTGCGCTCCAGCGTCTCGTCCGTCACGGTCAGCGTCCACTCGGCGTCCGAGCCCGGCGAGCTGGACAACGTCGCGACGGGGATGCGGGACTGCTCCACCAGCTGCCGGCCCCAGTCGGAGTCGACGGTGACGACGCCGCGGCGGGCGCGATCCGGCTGGAACAGCTCCAGCTTGGCCGCGAAGTAGTCGTCCATGGCGGCGTAGTCGTCGAGGTGGTCGTGGCTGAGGTTCGTGAAGCCGACGACGTCGAACACGATCCCGTCGACGCGATGGCGGCTGAGCGCCTGCGCGGAGACCTCGATCGCCGCGGCGCGCACGCCCTCCTCGCGCATCCGAGCCAGCAGCGCGTGCAGCTCGCTGGCCTCCGGAGTGGTGAGCTTGCTCGTGATGACCGTGTCGCCGATGCGGCGCTCGGCCGTCGAGCTGAGGCCGGCGACGACGCCGAGCTGACCCAGGATGGCGTTGAGCAGATAGACGACGCTCGTCTTGCCGTTGGTGCCGGTCACGCCGAACAGCGTCGCCGAGTTCTCGTCGGTGCGGTAGATCCAGGCCGACACGGCGCCGAGCGCGGCGCGCGGGTCGGGCGTGACGATGACCGGCAGGCCGGAGTCGGCGGCGAGGGCAGCGCCCTCCTCGTCGGTGAGCACGGCGACCGCGCCCGCCTCCGCGGCGGCGGCGGCATACGCGGCCCCGTGGGAGTTGCGTCCGGGCACGCCCACGTAGAGGTCCCCCGGCTCGACGGCCGAACTCGCCAGGGCTGCGCCGGTCACCTCGACGCCGTCGAGGTCGCCGCGGCAGTCAAGGCCGAACTCCGCGACCAGCTGGGCGAGCGGGCGGGCGACGGGATGCTCGGGGCGCAGAGAGGATGGCGCCGGTCCTGTCACGGGGCTCACTTTCGGTAGACGGTGTTCATCAGTAGTAGGGCGGATAGCCCGCCGGGCTCGACGTCGACGGCTTCACCCGGTAGGTCTTCAGCACTTGACTCATGATCGTGTGGAACAGCGGAGCGGCCGCTGCCGACGAAGTAATGGTAGTCGGGAATCCGAGGTTGACCGAAACGACGTACTGCGGATCGTCCACCGGCGCGACGCCCATGACCGACACGTAGTACGACGGCAGATAGCCGCCTTTCCCGTTCGGCTGCTGGGCCGTTCCGGTCTTCGCGGCGACCCGGTAGCCGGGGATCTGGAGCTGCTTCTTGAGCTCTCCGTCGTTCACCACCGACTCCATCATCCCGAGCGTGGTGGACGCCGCCTGAGCCGAGACCACCTGCGTCGCCTTGGCGTTCGGGATGTCGGTCACGGTGCCGTCCGGGTGCTCGCAGCCCTCCACGAACGACAGCGGGATGCGGGTGCCCCCGTTGGCGAGCGCCTGGTACGCGCCGACCATCTGGATCTGCGTGGCCGAGACGCCCTGACCGAACATGGTCGCGTACTTGGTCTGGTCGTCCCACTCGCTCACCGGGTGGAGCACGCCGTCGGACTGGTCGGGATACGGCAGCCCGCTCGCTTCTCCGATCCCGAACTTCTTGAGGTAGTCGTAGCGTGTCTGGTCGCTGAGCGCGCGACCCAGCTGCGACATGCCCGTGTTCGACGACATCATCAGCACCCCGGTGAGGGTGAGCCGCAGCGGATCGTGGTAGCCGGAGTCGTGCAGGTCGGCGCCGTTGCCCGACTTCCACGAGTAGGGCGCGAGCACCTGCGTCGTCGGCGTCGCCTTGCCCTGATCGATCAGCATCGCGGCGGTGAGCGCCTTGAACGTCGATCCGGGCTCCCGCGGGTCGGTCAGCGGCTGGAGCCGCCAGTACGACGGGTCGGTCGCGTCGATGTTATTCGGGTCGAGCGCCGGCCACTGCGCGATCGCCTTGACCTTGCCCGTCTTCGCCTCCGCGACGGTGACGAACCCGAACTTCGAGCCTGTCGCGGCCACCTGCTGGGCCAGCGTCTGCTCGGCGAACCACTGCATGTCGCCGTCGATGGTGAGCTTGAGGGTCCCGCCGTCCTTCGCCTGCTTCTGCACGACCGTGCTGCCGGGGATGGCGACGCCGTCGGCGCCTCGCTGGTAGGTCTCCTCGCCGTTCTGGCCGGCGAGACACGTGTTCTCGCTCTTCTCGAGTCCCGAGTCGCCGCCGTCGGAGAGGAAGCCCAGCAGGTTCCCGGCGACCGCGCCGTTCGGATAGCTGCGCGCCTGCTTCTTGGTGAAGGTGAGCCACGGGTACGGGAGCTTGTCGAGCTTGTCGAAGGTGCCCACGTCCATACCGGACTTGATCAGCACGTACTGCGACTTCGGGTCGGCCTTGAGCGCCGCGTCGATCAGGGCCACGACCGCATCGCCGCCCTGGCCGGTGATGGCGCCGATCTTCGCCGCCGCCTCGACCATCTTGGCGCGGCCGCCGGCGATCGCGTCCTTCGGCGACGCGGCGGCGGTGTACGTGTAGACCGTCGTCGCGAGCACCGTGCCGTCGGCGTCGACGATGTCGCCGCGATTGCCCAGCAGCGGCGTCGAGACCTCTTTGGCGGTGACGGACTGTCGCTGCAGGGCATCCGCCCGCACCACCTGGATGTCGACGAGCTTGGCGCCCAGGATGCCGACGGTCGCCGCGACGGCGAGCACCGTCACAGCGGTCCGCCGCCGCAGCATCTTCTTGCTGACCATGCTCCAGCCCGTTCCGTCGTCAGTGCGTCACCGGAGTCGGCAACGCTCCCTGCAACGGTACGGTCGGAGCGGTCGGGGACGCGGTCGCCGCACCCTGACCTGTGGAATTCCCAGCCTGAGATCCGGTTGTGGACGCTTTCGCGCCGGCGGCGGCCTTCTGCTGCGCGGCGGTCACCAGCGGCACGCCGGCCAGCTGCGCGTTCGGCACCAGGTTGCCCTGCGCGCCGGTCACCGTGCCGGCCGCGCCGTTCGCGGGCGCCGGCGCCCCCAGCACCGCGCCGTCGGACAGCCGGAGGTAGGCCGGGCTGCTGTTGCTCACCATCCCGAGCGCGTTGGCGTTGGCCGCGAGGTTCTGCGGCGACGACACGCGGTTGAGGTCTTCGGACGCGGCCTGGTACGACCGCTGCAACTGCGTCTGCTTCGCCTGCAGGCTGTTCAGCTGGTAGGCGCCCTGCGAGATCCCGATGCTCAGCAGCAGCTGCGACACGACGATCGCGAGCAGCGTTCCGACGGCGATCACCGCGTACAGGGCCCGCGGACGCGCACGCCGCTGCGACCGCGTCGGGACGACCTCGAGGTGGGTGCGCTTCGGCTCCTCCGCCGGGGTCGGGAGGGCTCCGCCCGTCCACAGAGCGGCAGGCCGCCTGCGGTTCGGCGCCGGGACGGCCTCTGCCAGGGTGGTGCTCACGGGCGCCTCCTCGTCTGTTCGGTGGTGGATGCCGCGGGGCGTACCCGCTCGGCGGCGCGCAAGCGCACCGGCGTGGCTCGCGGGTTCGCGGCCTTCTCGTCGTCGTCCGCGAGCTCGGCGCCGCGGATCAGCAGTTTCAGTTCGGGCCGGTGCTCCGGCAGTTCGACCGGGAGACCGGCGGGAGCGCTGGAGGTCGAGCGGGTCTGCAGCTCGCGCTTCACGATGCGGTCCTCGAGCGACTGGTACGCCTCGACGACGATGCGGCCGCCGACGTTCAGCGTGTCGATGGCCGCCGGGATGGCGCGTTCCAGCACCGCGAGCTCCTGGTTGACCTCGATCCGCAGCGCCTGGAAGACCCGCTTGGCCGGGTGCCCTTGCCGCTGCTGGGCCATGGGGGTCGCCTTCGTGATCAGGTCGACCAGCTGGCCGCTCCGCTCGATCGGCTGTCGCTCGCGCTCCTCGACGATGCGCCGCGCGTAACGGCCCGCCAGCTTCTCCTCGCCGTAGTCGCGGAAGATGCGGCGCAGGTCGGCCTCCGAGTACTCGGCGACGACGGTGGCCGCAGTCAGCTCGCTCGTGCCGTCCATCCGCATGTCGAGCGGGGCGTCCTTCGAGTACGAGAACCCGCGCTCCACCCGGTCGAGCTGGAGGGACGAGACGCCGAGGTCGAACAGCACGCCGTCGATGTGATCGAAGCCCTCGCCCTCCACGGCCTCGCGGATGCCGTCGTAGACGGTGTGGACGAGGTGGACGCGGTCGCCGAAGCGCTCGAGCCGCTGCCCCGCGATCGCCAGCGCCTCGGGGTCGCGGTCGAGCCCGATCAGCGTCACGTCGGGGAAACGCTCCAAGATGCCGGCCGAGTGGCCGCCCATCCCGAGGGTCGCATCGACGAACACCGCGCCAGGCCGTGTCAGCGCGGGCGCCAGCAGTTCGATGCAGCGCTCGAGCAGCACCGGGGTGTGGATCTTGTCGTTGGAGTCGGTCATGGCTGTTCGGGACGGTCCGCGTGCCCCTGGTTCCGGATCCCCATCCATCCCGACCTGACACCGGGGAAGTGGTGTCAGGGCGTATGGCTGGGAGTCCGGCGTCAGGGACAGAGCGGTCAGAAGAGTCCCGGGATCACCTCCTCCTCCGTGCTCGCGAACGCCGCCTCCTGCTCGGTGAGGTAGGTCTCCCAGGCGGTGGCGTCCCAGATCTCCGCGCGGCTGCCCGCGCCGATCACGACCAGGTCGCGATCGAGTCCCGCGTACGAGCGGAGCGCGGCCGGGATGGTCACGCGGTTCTGCTTGTCCGGGACCTCGGCGCTCGCCCCCGAGAGGAACACGCGCAGGTAGTCGCGGGCCTGCTTGCTCGTCACCGGCGCCTGACGGATCTTCTCGTGCAGCGATTCGAACTCCCGCTGAGAGAAGACGTAGACGCAGTGCTCCTGGCCGCGGGTGAGGACGAGGCCGGACGCGAGCTCATCCCGGAACTTGGCCGGCAGGATGATGCGCCCCTTCTCGTCCAGCTTGGGGGCATGCGTACCGAGGAACATCGGCTGCCACCCCCACTCTCCCGGCCCAGGTTGCGGTGTGCCTCCACTTTACTCCACTCTCATCCACAAATCGACGCACTCTAGCCTTAATGCCCCGAATTGGGTACGTGGAGGCCCGGAATTCCGCGGCAAATAGGGGTGGAGGAAAATGGAGTGGGAGGGATGCCCCGAGCGCATGAAAAAAGGGCCGATCTGACGATCGGCCCTTTCGGGAGAGTCCGTGGAGCGGAGTGGAGGGCTAGCCCTCGCCACCGCCGTCGTTGCGCTTGTCCCAGCGGTCGTTCATGCGGTTCATGAACCCGGTCTGGCCTCCGCGCGCCTTGGCCCGCTTCGGCTCGGCCGCGCCCGGCTCGACCGCGACGCGCTTGCCCGGGGCGATGGCCACCAGGACGCCGGCGAACATGACGACGAAACCGAGGATGCCGACCAGGGGCTGCTGGAACCACACGCCGAGGACGAGGACGATCACACCGACGACCGCGAGCAGGATGCCCAGCACGATCGACCGGTATGCGGGTCTAGCCCGCTTGCCACCGACCTTGGCGACGAAGTCCGCGTCGTTCTGGTAGAGACTGCGTTCCATCTCTTCGAGGAGGCGCTGCTCGTGTTCCGAAAGCGGCATCCGGATCCCCTCTTTCTCGTGGGTTCGAGGCTAGGTGAGCCTGATTCTAACCTCGCGGGTCTGGCTAGGCTAGGCGTGTGTCTGAAAGCATCCGGTTCGTCGACCTCATCCAGTCGAGAATCGATGGATTCTTCGAATCACGCGCCTCCATTCTCGTCTCCATCGCCGATGAGCTCTCTCCGGTAGCAGGGTTCTCAAGGGATTTTCTCAGCGGCGGCAAGCGGTTCCGCGCGCTGTTCTGCTTCTGGGGCTGGCAAGCCGTGCGCACGGCCGACGACGTGGTCGACGACGGCAGCGATGCGGGATCGGTCCCTGCCTCCGCGGCCCTCGACGCGGTCGTCTCCGTGGCGAGCGCGCTCGAGCTGTTCCACGCGGCCGCCCTCGTGCACGACGACATCATCGACAACTCCGACACGCGCCGCGGCGCCCCGGCCGCGCACAAGCGGTTCGAGCACCTTCACGACCAGGAGGGCTGGGGCGGCTCGGGCGCAGCGTTCGGCTTGGGCGCCGCGACTCTGCTCGGCGACCTGCTCCTCATCCTGAGCGACGAGCTCTTCGACGAAGGGCTCACCCAGCTCGTCAGCGCCCCCGCCCGTCGCGCCGCCCGCGCGGAGTTCAACCGGATGCGGCTGGATGTGACCGCCGGCCAGTACCTCGACATCTTCGAGGAGATCGGCTGGCAGGGCCGCCCGGACTCCGACCAGCTGGCCCGGGCGGAGCGGGTCATCGTCTTCAAGTCGGCGAAGTACTCCATCGAGTCGCCGCTGCTCATCGGCGGCGCCCTCGCCGGCGCGAACGTCGGCCAGCTGGAGGCGCTGCGCGACTTCGGGCTCCCCCTCGGCATCGCCTACCAGCTGCGGGACGACCTGCTCGGCGTCTTCGGCGACGCCGACGTGACCGGCAAGCCCAGCGGCGACGACCTGCGCGAGGGAAAGCGCACGGTGCTCATCGCGCTGACCCGCGAGGCCATCCCGTCCGGAGCACGGGCGGCCCTCGACGAACTGCTCGGCGACCCCGACCTCACGCCGGAGCAGATCCGGACGATGCAGCTCACCATCCGCGAGTCGGGCGCGGTGGAGAAGGTGGAGCGGATGATCGCGGACAACGTGTCCCGGGCGATCGCCGCGCTCGACGCGGCGCCGCTCGGAGCGGCAGCCAAGGCGCACCTGCGCGACCTCGCGACGACGGTCACCCGCCGGACGGCGTGACGCGCGGGGCCGTGTTCGCTACGCGAGCGCCTGCGCGACCCGGCGGACCTCCGCCTTGCGGCCGGCGCGAAGAGCCTCGATCGGCGACGTGCCCAGGCTCTCCTCCTCCGCGAGCAGCCAGTCGACCGCCTCGTCGTCGCTGAAGCCGTCGTCGGCCAGCACGATGAGGGTGCCGTGCAGCTCGCTCAACGGCTGACCGTCCTTCAGGAAGGCGGCGGGAACCTTGAGGACGCCGTCGACGCGCTTCGCGCCGAGATGACGGTCTTCGATGAGGCGACGGACCCGGCTCACGCTCAGGCCCAGCAGCTCGACGAGGTCGGGGACGGTCAACCACTCCGTGGTCTGGACGGGCTCGCTCACCCTCCCAGCGTGCCACGAGTGGGCCGGACGCGCACGTTCGCGCGATTGTTACGATCAGGTAAACTCCTGTCACATGCGTCACTTGCGTTGACTTGCATATTCAACCGTGCCAGCGTGGTATGTCGACGTGTCACTCGAACAGGGGGTCCCCATGGCTCAGGCAGACACCGGCAGAATCCGCGGCGTGCTCGGCACGGTGCCGATCGCCGTGGCGAGCTCGCTCGCGGTGACGATGGGACTGGTCACGCCGGCGCAGGCGGCTCCCGCAGAGCACCGCGCCACGGACCGCGCCGGGGACACCGGCGAGGTCGGCGCCTTCGGGCGCTCGACCGTCGTCAGCACGATCGACCGCACCCCGGAGGCGTCCGCCGCGCAGACGACCGTGGCCGCCGCTCCGGCGAGCTACCGCGTCCAGTCGGGCGACACCGTGTCGGGCATAGCCGCGCGGTTCGGCCTTTCGACGGCCGCCGTCCTCGCCATGAACGGGCTGAGCTGGAAGAGCCTGATCTTCCCGGGTCAGGTGCTCGCGCTGGCGGGCCCTGCCGCGGCGCCGGCCGCGCCCGCGCCTGCTGCACCCGCGCCCGCACCGGCAGCTCCGGCGCCCGCCACCACGACGTACACGGTCGCCCGCGGCGACACCATCAGCGGCATCGCCGGGCGCTTCGGCGTCACCACCAAGGCGGTCCTCGCCGCCAACGGCCTCAGCGCGTCCAGCCTCATCTTCCCTGGGCAGAAGGTCCGCATCCCGGGTATCACCACCGCCGCGGTCAACACGCCCACGCCCGTCGTCGCCGCGCCGGTCGTCGCGCCCGCGCCGCGGCCGACGGTCGCCCCCGGGCAGGTCGTCGCCCTCACCGACGAGATGCGGGGTAACGCCGCCCTCATCGTCCGCCTCGGCCGGCAGCTCGGCGTGCCGGACCGCGGCATCGTGATCGCGCTGGCCGCCGCCGCGCAGGAATCCGGCCTCCGCAATGTCCGCTATGGTGACCGCGACTCGCTCGGCCTCTTCCAGCAGCGTCCGAGCACCGGATGGGGAACGCCCGACCAGGTGCTCGATCCCACGCGCGCCACACTCGCCTTCTACGGCGGCGCGTCGAACCCCAACAAAGGACGCACGCGCGGCCTGCTCGACATCCCCGGATGGAGCGGAATGACCGTCACGCAGGCGGCCCAGTCCGTGCAGCTCTCGGCCTTCCCCGACGCCTACGCCAAGTGGGAGACCTCCGCCCGGGCGTGGCTCGCCCAGCTCGGCTGACGGCCGTGCGCGCGGCGGAAGGTCACAGCCCGGTCACAGCCCTCGTCCTCACCGGTGTTTTGAGTCGGTTCCGGCATACGTCGTTCCTTAGACTCGATTCGTGACCACGAGCCAGACCGACCCGATGATCGGCCGTCTCATCGACGGCCGGTATCAGGTGCGCTCGCGGATCGCGCGCGGTGGCATGGCGACCGTATACCTGGCCACCGACCTCCGCCTCGAGCGCCGGGTCGCGATCAAGATCATGCACGGCCACCTGGCGGACGACTCCACGTTCAAGAGCCGCTTCGTGCAGGAGGCGCGCTCGGCCGCCAGGCTCGCGCATCCCAACGTCGTCAACGTCTTCGACCAGGGCCAGGACAGCGACATGGCCTACCTGGTCATGGAGTACCTGCCCGGCATCACGCTGCGCGACCTGCTCAAGGACTACGGCAAGCTCACCCCCGAGCAGACGATCGACATCATGGAGGCCGTGCTCTCGGGCCTCGCCGCCGCGCACAAGGCGGGCATCGTCCACCGCGACCTCAAGCCCGAGAACGTGCTGCTCGCCGACGACGGCCGCATCAAGATCGGCGACTTCGGTCTCGCGCGCGCCGCCTCCGCCAACACGGCAACCGGGCAGGCGCTGCTCGGCACCATCGCCTACCTCTCCCCCGAGCTCGTCACCCGCGGCATCGCCGACGCCCGCAGCGACATCTACGCGCTCGGCATCATGATGTACGAGATGCTGACCGGCCAGCAGCCCTTCCAGGGCGAGCAGCCGATGCAGATCGCCTACCAGCACGCCAACGACGCCGTACCGTCGCCGAGCGCCAAGAACCCGGCGGTGCCGCCCGAGCTCGACGAGCTCGTGCTGTGGGCGACCGAGAAGGACCCGGACCGCCGCCCGCGCGACGCCCGCGAAATGCTCGACCGCCTGCTCGAGGCCGAGAAGTCGATCCGCGGAGAGGCCGTGCTGCAACCCACGATGGTGCTGCCGCCGGCGTTCGACGTGGATGCGGGCGACACGCAGATCATCAACCCGGCCATCCGGCAGCAGGTCGCTTCCAGCACCCCCGCCGCGACCGACACCCTGACGAAGGCCGCCGCCAAACGCCGCTCGAAGGGCTGGTGGCTGTTCGCGCTGGTCATCCTCCTCGCGGGCGTCGCCGCCGGCACGGGCTGGTACTTCGGCGCCGGCCCTGGGTCGCTGGTCGCCGTCCCGAACGTCGTCAACAGCGCTCCGGATGCGGCGACCGCGCAGCTCACCAAGCTCGGCTTCAAGGCCGCGCAGGCCCCGGAGTACAGCGTCACGGTCGCGAAGGGCCTCGTCTCGAGCACCGACCCCGAGGCGGGCGTGCCCGCCGGGCGCGGCAGCACGGTCACGCTGCGTATCTCGCAAGGGCCGAAGCCCGTCGACATCCCCGCGCTCGCGGGCCTCACGACGGACGCGGCCAAGAGCGCCATCACCGCGGTCGGCGCGAAGGTCGGCGACGTCACGCCGCAATTTGACGCGAAGGTGCCCGCAGACACGGTGATCTCCGCCACCCGTGCCGACAACGGCGCCGACATCTCCGGCGGCGGCTCCTACTTCGAGGCCGCCGCGGTCAACCTCGTCGTCTCGGCGGGCGCCATCCCGGACGTGGCGGGCAAGTCGGTCGACGACGCCAACACCATTCTGAGCAAGGTGGGGCTACACACGGCCGCCGGCCCCGAGAGCTACAGCGACACGGTCGACAAGGGCGACGTCATCTCGGCCAAGCCGCAGAACGACCCGGTGCGCCCGGGCGACACCCTGCTGCTCGAGACGTCGAAGGGCCCCGAGCCGGTGACGGTGCCGGATGTCGTGGGGAAGACGTGGGCCGAGGCGAAGAAGACGTTGACCGACGCCGGCTTCACGCTCGACTACAACAAGTTCGCCGACCTGGGCCCCGGCCTGGCGGTCGTCTCGAAGATCTCACCCGCTGCCGGGACTCAGCAGCCGAAGGGCTCGAAGATCACCGTCAACTTCGCCGGCTTCTAGCCGACGAGGGGACGCAACACGCCGTTACGCGCTCGCGATAACGGCGTGTTGCGTCCCCTCGATGCTGCTGGGGCCGCGCGCGTCAGGCGGCGGACAGCTCCTCGGCGACCAGGAACGCCAGCTCCAGCGACTGCTGGTGGTTCAGGCGCGGGTCACACAGCGACTCGTAGCGGGTGGCCAGCGTCTCCTCGTCGATGTGCTCGGAGCCGCCCAGGCACTCGGTCACGTCGTCGCCGGTGAGCTCCACGTGGATGCCGCCCGGGTTGGTGCCGGCGGCGCGGTGCGCCTCGAAGAAGCCCTTCACCTCGTCGACGATGTCGTCGAAGCGGCGGGTCTTGTAGCCGTTCGGCGTCGTGAGGCCGTTGCCGTGCATCGGGTCGGTGACCCACAGCGGCTTGGCGTCGGAGCGTTTGATCGCCTCGAGCAGCGGAGGAAGCGCATCCCGGATCTTGCCGGCGCCCATGCGCGTGATGAACGTCAGACGGCCCGGCTCGCGCTCGGGGTCGAGCTTGTCGATGAGCCGGAGCATGTCGTCGCGCGAGGTCGTCGGGCCGAGCTTGACGCCGATCGGGTTGCGCACGCGCGACAGGAAGTCGACGTGCGCGCCGTCGAGCTCGCGCGTCCGCTCGCCGATCCAGACGAAGTGCGCCGACGTGTTGTACGGCGTGCCCGTGCGGGAGTCGATGCGGGTCATCGGGCGCTCGTAGTCCATGAGCAACGCCTCGTGGCTGGAGTAGAACTCGACCCGGGTGAGCTCGTCGAAGTCGGCGCCCGCCGCCTCCATGAACTTGATGGCGCGGTCGATCTCGCGGGCCAGGCCCTCGTAGCGCTGGTTGGCCGGGTTCGCGGCGAAGCCCTTGTTCCAGCTGTGCACCTGACGCAGGTCGGCGAAGCCACCCTGGGTGAACGCGCGGATGAGGTTCAGCGTGGACGCGGCGGTGTGGTACCCCTGCACCAGTCGGCGCGGGTCGGCCTGTCGCGACTCCGGCGTGAAGTCGTAGCCGTTGACGATGTCGCCGCGGTACGCGGGCAGAGTGACGCCGTTGCGCGTCTCGCTGTCGCTGGAGCGCGGCTTGGCGAACTGCCCGGCCATGCGGCCCATCTTGATGACCGGCACGGACGCGCCGTAGGTCAGCACGACGGCCATCTGCAGCACCGTCTTGACGCGGTTGCGGATCTGGTCGGCGGTCGCTCCGGCGAAGGTCTCGGCGCAGTCGCCGCCCTGCAGCAGGAACGCCTCACCGGACGCGGCGCGCGCGAGCCGGGTGCGCAGCTGGTCCACCTCGCCGGCGAACACGAGCGGCGGCAGGGTCGCGATCTCCGCGGACGCGGCGGCGGCGGCCTCGCGGTCCGGCCACTCCGGCTGCTGCTTGATCGGCAGGGTGCGCCAATAGTCCAGGCCCTCGATCACGGACTCGTCTGGTCGCACGACGGGCTCTGTGGTCTGTAGCACTGGTCTTCCGCTCACTCGGTGTGGATGGGGAATCCGAGCCTATCGCGAATGGCGGGGCGCCCGTCCTACTGTGACAGCGTCGCCCGCTTCTCCTTGACCGTGGTGGCGTAGACGTCGACGTACTCCTGGGCGCCGAGCCGCTGCAGTTCGTACATGATCTCGTCGGTGACCGAGCGCAGGATGAAGCGGTCCCCCTCCATCCCGTCGAACCGGGAGAAGTCGAGCGGCTTCCCGACGATGATGCCGATGCGGCCGATCTTCGGGAGGCGCGTCCCGATCGGCATGATCTTGGCCGTGTCCACCATGGCCACCGGGACGACGGGGACGCCGGCCTCCAGGATCATGCGGGCCACGCCGGTCCGGCCGCGGTACAGCTTGCCGTCGGGGCTGCGTGTGCCCTCGGGGTAGATGCCCAGGATCTCGCCGCGCGCCAGCACCTTGAGCCCGGTGTTGAGGGATGCCTCCGAGGCCTTTCCTCCCGAGCGGTCGATGGGGAGTTGGCCGGTGGCGTTCATGAACGCCTTGGTCGCCCATCCCTTGAGCCCGCGGCGCGTGAAGTAGTCGCTCTTCGCGAGGAAGGACACGTGCCGGTCCACCTCGAGGGGCAGGAAGATCGAGTCGATGAACGACAGGTGGTTGCTCGCCAGAATGACGGCGCCCTCGCCGGGGATGTTCTCGAGGCCGACGACCCACGGCCGGAAGATGCCGCGCAGCAGCGGGCCCACGACCACGTACTTCATCAGCCAGTAGAACATCGAACCGAAGCCTATCCCCCGCGTCGGCTCAGAGCGAGGATGCGTGCAGCCGCGCCAGGTCCGCGGCGCCGACCACGCCGGCGTCGTTCACCAGCTCGGCGATCACGAACTCCGGCTCGGGGTGGAACCCGCGCGCCGGCAGGTTCTCGAGATAGGCCTGGCGGATCGGCTCCAGCAGCAGCTCCCCGGCCTGGGCGACGCCGCCGCCGAAGACGAACAGCTGCGGGTCGAGGATGGCGCCGAGACTCGCGCAGGCCTGGCCGAGCCAGTCGCCCAGCTGGCGCAGCGCGGCGAGCGCGCCGGGGTCGCCCGCGGTGATAAGGGCGCTGATGTCGTGGCCGGTCAGGGCGCCGGTCCGGGCGCGGACGTCCGCGAGGCCCTGGCCGATGCCGCCCGCGTCGGCGAGCTCGTTGGCCAGGCGCTGCAGCGCGCGTCCCGATCCGTACTGCTCGATGCAGCCGTGGGCGCCGCAGCCGCAGGGCAGGCCGCCGGGGACGACGCGCATGTGGCCGATCTCGGCGCCCGCCCCGAAGCCGCCGCGGAACAGCCGGTCGTTGCTGACGATCGCGCCGCCGACGCCGGTTCCGATGGTGAGGATGACCATGTCGGAGGCCAGGCGTCCGGCGCCGTACCGGAACTCGGCCCAGCCCGCGGCGTTGGCGTCGTTCTCGATGAGGACCGGGAGGTCGATCCGCTTCTCCAGCTTCTCGCGGAAGGGCTCGTGCCGCCAGTTGATGTTCGGCGCGTAGTAGACGGTGGACTGCGCAGCGTCGATGAAGCCCGCGGCCGCGACGCCGGCGCCCGCGATCTCCTCCGGGCCGTCGGACAGCCGCTCGATCATCTCGACGACGGCGTTCTCGATCTGCTCCGGACGGCTCGCGTCGGTGGGCACGCGGTCTTCGCGCACGATCACGCCGAGGTCGTCGACGACGGCTCCCGCGATCTTGGTCCCGCCGATGTCGATGCCGATGGCGTGCACGTGTGGCCTTCCTGGGGTGCGGGGGTTGGGGGTGGCACCGGGTCGCAGAAGGCTCCCGGCCAAACCATCTAGAGTGTAATCAACCCATGAGGCTGAAGCCATTCGGCCGAACGTCCGCCGCCGGTATCGAGGGAGCTACCGTGAATCTGTTCGAAACCCCCGCACTCGTCCCCGCCGACCCGGAGGCCAACGCCACCGACCTGCTCGTGCAGCGCGTGGCGGAGACCCCCGACCAGCCGCTGTTCAGCCTGCCCGACGGAGCAGGGTGGAAGGACGTGTCGGCCGCGGAGTTCCACCGGCAGGTGATCGCACTGGCGAAGGGCCTCGTCGCGGCGGGCATCCAGCCCGGCGACAAGATCGGGCTCATGTCGAAGACCCGGTACGAGTGGACGCTGATCGACTTCGCGACCTGGTTCGCCGGCGCCGTGCTCGTCCCCATCTACGAGACCTCCTCCCCCACGCAGATCCAGTGGAACATGTCCGACTCCGGCGCCATCGCGGTATTCCTCGAGACGGCCGAGATGCACGCGCGCTTCGACGAGGTGCACCCGGAGCTCCCGCTCATCGGGACCGTCTGGCAGCTGCACCTCGGCGACCTGGACAAGCTGGCCGCCGCCGGCCGCGACGTCCCGGACGAGGAGATCGAGCGCCGCCGCAACCTGGCGAAGGGCTCCGACATCGGCACGCTCATCTACACGTCGGGTTCGACCGGGCGGCCGAAGGGATGCGTCCTCACCCACTCCAACTTCGTCGAGCTGTCGCGCAACTCGGCCGAGGCGCTGAAGGAGGTCGTGCAGCAGCCGGGCGGAGCATCCACTCTGCTGTTCATCACGACCGCGCACGTGTTCGCGCGCTTCATCGCCGTACTGTGCGTGACCGGTGGCGTGAAGGTAGGCCACCAAGCGGACACCAAGCAGCTCCTGCCCGCGCTGGCGAGCTTCAAGCCGACCTTCCTGCTGGCCGTTCCGCGTGTATTCGAGAAGGTCTACAACTCGGCCGAGCAGAAGGCCGAGACCGGTGGACGCGGCAAGATCTTCCGCGCGGCGGCCGACGTCGCCGTCGCGCACTCCAAGGCGGTCGAGGCCGGCTCGGTGCCGTTCGGGCTCAAGCTGAAGTTCGCGCTGTACGACCGCCTGGTGTTCTCGAAGCTGCGCGCCGCGATGGGAGGCCGGGTGAAGTTCGCGGTGTCGGGATCCGCCCCGCTCGGCTCGCACCTCGGGCACTTCTACCACAGCCTCGGCATCAAGATCCTCGAGGGCTACGGCCTGACCGAGACGACCGCTCCCGCGACCGTGAACCGGCCCGACATGTTCAAGATCGGCACGGTGGGCCCGGCACTCCCCGGAGTGGACCTGCGCCTCGCCGAGGACGGCGAGATCCAGGTGCGCGGCATCAACGTCTTCAAGGAGTACTGGAAGAACCCGGAGGCGACCGCCGCCGCGTTCGACGACGGCTGGTTCAAGACCGGTGACCTCGGCTCGTTCGACGCCGACGGGTACCTGACGATCACCGGCCGCAAGAAGGAGATCATCGTCACCGCCGGCGGCAAGAACGTCTCGCCCGCGGCGCTGGAGGACCCCATCCGCTCCAACCCGCTGGTCAGCCAGGTGATCGTGGTCGGCGACCAGAAGCCGTTCATCTCGGCGCTCATCACGCTCGACACCGAGATGCTGCCGACCTGGCTCGCGAACAACGGCGAGGACAAGGACATGACCCTCGCCGAGGCGTCCGTCAACCCGGCCGTGCACGCCGAGATCCAACGCGCCATCGACCAGGCGAACGCGGGCGTCTCGCGCGCCGAGAGCATCCGCAAGTTCGTCGTGCTCGCCACGGAGCTGACCGAGGCGAGCGGCCACCTGACGCCCAAGCTGAGCATCAAGCGCAACGTCATCCTGGCCGACTTCGCCGACGTCGTCGACGGCATCTACAGCGACAACCCCAGCACGCAGGGCTTCTCGCTCGCGCACTGAGGCCCGCCCTCGTTTGTACATCGCGCTCTTGCGATTGTACAATTCGGGTATGGATGCCGTCAGCGCCGCAGAAGCACGCAACCACCTCGCCGATGTGATCGAGCGCGCCTCCCACGGCCCGATCGCCATCGAGCGGCGGGGCGAGCGCGCCGCCGTCATCGTCAGCCCACAGCAGTACGACCGGCTGATGGAGGCGCTGGAAGACATCGAGGACGCCGCGGCGTTCGACGCCGCCCTGGCCGAAGAGGGCGAGAACATCCCCTGGGACCAGGTGAAGGCCGACCTCGGTCTCGCATGAGCTACCGGATCGAGCTGCGGCCCGCCGCCGCACGCGCCCTCCGCAAGGTCGACCGTCAGCACCTCCCCCGATTGCAGGGCGCCATCGCGCTCCTCGGGCAGGCCCCGCGGCCGCCCGGGGCTACGGCCTTACGCGGCCGGCCAGGCTTCCGCGTTCGGGTCGGCGACTACCGCATCCTGTACACGATCGAGGATGATGTGCTGCTGGTCGTCGTCATCGACCTCGGGCACCGTCGCGAGGTGTACCGCTAGACCTCGTCGCGCCAGGAGTGGGTGGGGGCGTAGCCGAGGACGCGGCGGGCCTTGTCGATCGACAGCAGGGTGTCGTTCACGCCGAGGTCGCGCTTCAGCGGGACGCCCGGGAAGACCTCGGCCACGAGCTCCGCGTTGGGGCGGGTCATGACGGTGTCCGCGGCGGCGATGATGAAGCGGTCGAAGCCGGTCGTGTCCCATTCGAGGGCGCGGCGGATCGCCTGAGCGCCGTCGCGGGCGTCGATGTAGCCCCACAGATTCCACTTGCGGGCGCGCGGGTCGTCGTCGAAGGACGGGAAGGCCGCGTAGTCCTCCGGGTCCATGACGTTGGAGAACCGGAGCGCCACGATCTTGAGCGCCGGGTCCCAGCGGACCAGCTCGATCGCCATCTGCTCCTCGAGGTGCTTCACCAGCGAGTACGTGCTCTCCGGGCGCGCCGGGTAGTCCTCATCCACCGGGATGTACGGCGGCGGCACATCGAACGGCAGGCCCAGGACGGTCTCGCTCGACGCGTACACCACGTTGCGGATGCCCGCCCGCCGCGCGGCCTGGAAGACGTTGTAGGTGACCCGGATGTTGTTGTGGAAGGTCGCCACGTCGCTCAGGATGCCCGGCGCAGGAATGGCGGCGAGGTGCACGATCGCGTCGAAGCCGTCGTGCTGGTCGTTGACCCCGAGGATGGCGTCGAGCGTCTGGCCGTAATCGGTCAGGTCGACCCGGACGAAACCGGGCCCGCGCTCCCCCGTCGCATCGAGGGAGACGACGTGGTCCCCGTTCTTCCGCAGCTCGCGCACCACCGTGCGTCCGAGCTTGCCCGATCCTCCAGTGACCGCAATCCGCATATGGCCATCCTAGGCGCGGCGAAGCTGACCGGCGGACCCGTCGTGGATCAGCTGCTGCGCTCGCTGGTGGGAGACGCCGAGCACGACGCCGATCTCGCGGACGGTGTAGCCCTGAGCCTTGAGGCTCCGCGCGATCTCGCGACTCATACCCATCGCGCGAGCCTCTTGATCTTCCAGCTCGGCTCTCAGATGGCGCAATTCGTCGATCTCCCGATCCACCTCGGGCGTGATGGACGCCACGACGTGCACCTCGACCGACGACTCGGGAACTCCCGCGACCCAGGCGATGGCCTCACGCTGGGCGGCCTGTACTTCATTCAAGCGCTTCACCTGAGAGATGGCCCCCGGCACCTCGTCGCATTGCGCGACCCACCAGGAGCCGGCGCGCTCAGCATGAGACGTGTACGTCGTCATCGCCACCACCCTTTTCCCAACTCGCTCGCGAACTGATCCCAGAACTTCTTCGCGGCCTGATCGGGCATCTCGGAATGCCGACCGATGGTGCTTCGCGTACCGCCGACGATCACGCCTGTATGGTTCGTGAGTTCGACTTCGCGATACTCCAAGCCCGCTTGTCGTGCCGCCGTCTTCAGTCGCCTGAGGACAGCGGCTTTCTTCATTCGCTCAGTCTAGGGAGCTAGACACCAACTGTCTAGGGCGGCTAGACGGCTCAGAACCAGTCGGACTCGCGCACCTGCTTCATCGCCTCGCGGCGGCTCTCCTTGTCGAGCCGGTCGAGGTAGAGCGTGCCGTCGAGGTGGTCGGTCTCGTGCTGGAGCGCCTGCGCGAGCACGCCGGTGCCGGCGACCTCGATCGGGTTGCCGTCGAGGTCGACGCCGGTCACGCGGGCGTACGGGTAGCGCAGCGTCTTGAACCAGAGGCCCGGGACGGAGAGGCAGCCCTCGTCCATCAGCTCAGGCTCCCCCGACACCTCGGCCAGGACGGGGTTGATGACGTAGCCGACCTGGCCGTCCACGTTGTAGCTGAACGCGCGCTCGTTGACGCCGATCTGCGGGGCGGCGACGCCGGCGCGGCCGGGCGGCAGAACGCTGTCGACCAGGTCCTCGACCAGACCCCGGACGCCTTCGTCGATGTCGCCGATCGGCTCCGACGGGGTCTTCAGCACGGGGTCGCCGAACAGGCGGATCTGGCGTTCGGTCACAGGTACTCCTCGAAACGGCGGGATGGGTCGGGGTCAGTCGCGCTCGGCAGGCAGGCCCTCCACCACGAGGGCGGCCAGGGTGCGGGCGGAGAGGCGCGTCAGCGGCTTGAGGTCCTTCCACGACACCACGGAGCCGGCGGCCAGCTGCGGGTCGTACGGGACGCGCACGATCTCTCGGACGCGCGACCGGAAGTGCGCCTCGATCTCCTCCAGCTTGACCAGGTTGGTGGCGTGCGTGGCGGTGTTGAGGGCGACGACGGCGTTGCGGACGAGGTCGCCGTAGCCGTTCGCCTCCAGCCAGGTCAGCGTCTCGGACGCCAGGCGCGCCTCGTCGACGCTGCCGCCGGAGACGATGACGAGCGAGTCGGCGCGCTGCAGGGTGGCCCGCATGACCGAGTGGACGATGCCGGTGCCGCAGTCCGTCAGCACGATCGAGTAGAACCGGGCGGAGAGGTCGGCGACGACGTTGTAGTCGTTCTCGTCGAACGCCTCCGAGAGCATCGGGTCGGTGTCGGACGCCAGGATGTCGAGCCGCGTCTCGTCGCGCGAGACGAGCGTGGAGAAGTCGGTGAACCCGCCGATGCTCGCGGCCTTGTGCACCACGTCCCGGACCGTCGAGCGCGTCTGCCGCGGCACACGCTCGGACAGCGTCCCGCGGTCGGGGTTCGCGTCGATCGCGATGATGCGGTCCTCGCGGGCAGAGGCGAGCGCCATCCCGAGCAGCGTGGTCACGGTGGTCTTGCCGACGCCGCCCTTGCGCGTGAGCACGGGCACGAACCGCGCGCCGCCCTCCAGCTGCTTCTGGATGCGGTGGTCGAGCTCCTTGCGGGCGCGCACCTTGGCGGAGTCGCCGAGGTTCACGGTGCGGAACGTCACGTTGTAGACGAAGCGCTGCCACGGACCCTCGGGGCCGGGACGCGTCTTGCGGTTGACCTCGAGGAGGCGGTCGGCGGTCAGCATGGCGGCCGGCTCGGGCTGGACCGAGTGCTCGCCGCGCAGGCGATCCCGTCGGGAGCCTGCGAACGGCTCCGACGCGGGGAGCGGCGTGACGGGGTCGCCGTCGGCGGGCTCCGGCGCGGTCGCGAGCCGCGACGCGACGATCGCGACCGACATGGTCGTCGGCTCGCTCGGCGATGCCACGAAGCCCGGGTCGACCGGGACGTCGTCGATCGCGACGGCCGCCTCGTCCTCCGGCACCTCGTGCGGCTGCGCCGGCGGAAGGTCGACGGCGATGCTGAGGTTCGCGTCGACGTCGAGCGACGGCAGCGGCTCGAACGCGGGAGCAGGCGTCAGCTCGTCGTCGGCCGGCACCAGATCGCGCGCGGGGCGCTCCTCCGGCTGACCGGCATCATGACTCTCGGCCACGTCGTCGCATTCTCCTTCTGCCGCGGGTGGGTCCCGCGACTCGTCATTGTAGGCCGTCGACCCGCTCAGGCGGGCTGGATGACAACGATGAGGTCACCCGCGTCCACCTGCTGGGTCTTCGGGATGGCGAGCCGTTCGATCGTGCCGGCGATCGGGGTCGTGATCGCGGCCTCCATCTTCATCGCCTCGATGGAGGCGACCGCCTGGCCCGCCGCGACCTGGTCGCCGACCGCGACCTGCAGCGTGACGACGCCCGAGAACGGCGCGGCGATGTGGCCCGGCTTCGCCGAATCCGCCTTCTCGGCCGCCTTCGACTCGACCGTGATGCTGCGATCGCGCACGAACACCGGCCGCAATTGGCCGTTGAGCGTGGTCATGACCGTGCGCATGCCCTTCTCGTCGGCCTCGCCGATGGCCTCGAGCCCCAGGTAGAGGCGGACGCCGCGGCTGAACTCGATGACGTGCTCGCTGCCCTGCTTGAGGCCGTACAGGTAGTCGAGCGAGTCGACCACCGAGAGGTCGCCGAAGAGCTCGCGCATCTGCTCGTAGATGCGGGTCGGCGCCGGGAAGAGCAGGCGGTTGAGGGTCGCCCGGCGCTCCTCGCTCGACCCTTCGAGCGCGGAGGCGTCGTCGGCGGAGAGGTCTTCCACTCCGACCTTGACCGTCTTGCCCGCCAGCACCTTCGTGCGGAAGGGCTCCGGCCAGCCGCCCGGCAGCTCCCCGAGCTCGCCGGCCATGAAGCCGACCACCGAGTCCGGGATGTCGTAGTTCTGCGGGTTCTCGGCGAAGTCGTCGGGGTCGGCCTTCACCGCGGCGAGGTGCAGCGCGAGGTCGCCGACGACCTTGGACGACGGCGTCACCTTCGGGATGCGGCCCAGGATGCGGTTCGCGGCCGCGTACATGTCCTCGACGAGCTCGAAGTCCTCTGCGAGACCCAGCGCCTTCGCCTGCTGGCGCAGGTTGGAGAGCTGGCCGCCGGGGATCTCGTGCTTGTACACGCGGCCCGTGGGGCCGGGCAGGCCCGACTCGAACGGACGGTAGACCTGGCGCACGGCCTCCCAGTACGGCTCGAGGTCTTCGACCGCGGAGAGCGAGATGCCGGTGTCGCGCTCGGTGTGCGCGAGGGCGGCGACGAGGGCGGAAGCGCTCGGCTGGCTGGTGGTGCCGGCCATCGGGGCGCTCGCCACATCCACCGCGTCCGCGCCGGCCCGCGAGGCCGCGAGCAGCGTGCCGAGCTGGCCGCCCGGGGTGTCGTGGGTGTGGACGTGCACCGGGAGGTCGAACCGCTCGCGGAACGCGGCGACCAGCTTCTCGGCGGCCGCCGGGCGGAGCAGGCCCGCCATGTCCTTGATCGCGAGGATGTGCGCTCCCGACTCGACGATCTGCTCCGCGAGGCGGAGGTAGTAGTCGAGCGTGTAGAGGTCTTCGGCCGGATCGAGCAGGTCGCCGGTGTAGCAGACGGCGACCTCGGCGATCGACGTGCCGGTGGCGAGCACCGACTCGATCGCCGGGCGCATCTGCGACACGTCGTTGAGCGCGTCGAAGATGCGGAAGATGTCCACACCGGTCGCCGCGGCCTCACGCACGAAGGCGTCGGTCACCTGCGTCGGGTACGGCGTGTACCCGACGGTGTTGCGGCCGCGGAGCAGCATCTGGATGTTGATGTTCGGCAGCGCCTCGCGCAGCGTGGCCAGGCGCTCCCACGGGTCCTCGCCGAGGAAGCGGAGGGCGACGTCGTAGGTCGCGCCTCCCCAGGCCTCGACCGACAGCAGCTCGGGTGTCATGCGCGCCACGTACGGCGCGACCGCGACGAGGTCGCGGGTGCGGACGCGAGTGGCGAGCAGCGACTGGTGGGCGTCGCGGAACGTCGTCTCGGTGACCGCGAGCGCCTTCTGGGCGCGCAGCGCCTCGGCGAAGCCCTTCGGGCCCAGCTCGAGAAGACGCTGGCGCGAGCCGGCGGGCGCCGGGGCGCTCAGGTCGATGTGCGGCAGCTTCTCGACCGGGTCGGCCGTCTGCGGACGCGGGCCGTTCGGCTGGTTGACGGTGACGTCGGCGAGCCAGTTGAGCACCTTGGTGCCGCGGTCCTTCGACGCGCGGCCGCGGAACAGCTCCGGGCGCTCCTCGATGAACGAGGTGGAGACGTTGCCGGCGATGAAGTCCGGGTCCTCCATCACGGCCTGCAGGAACGGGATGTTCGTGGCGACGCCGCGGACGCGGAACTCGGCCAGCGCGCGGCGGGCGCGCAGCACGGCGGCCGGGAAGTCGCGGCCGCGCGTGATGAGCTTCGCGAGCATCGAGTCGAAGTGCGGGCTGATCTGGGCGCCCGGGTTGATCGTGCCGCCGTCGAGACGGATGCCGGCGCCACCGGGAGAGCGGTAGGTCGTGATCTTGCCGGTGTCGGGGCGGAAGCCGGCGGTCGGGTCCTCGGTCGTGATGCGGCACTGCAGGGCGGCGCCGCGCATCTGGACGCTGTCCTGGCTGAGGCCGAGGTCGGCCAGGGTCTCCCCCGCTGCGATGCGGATCTGCGACTGCACGAGGTCGACGTCGGTGATCTCCTCCGTGACCGTGTGCTCGACCTGGATGCGCGGGTTCATCTCGATGAAGACGTGCTGGCCGGCGCGCTCGCCCGCGGTGTCGAGCAGGAACTCGACCGTGCCCGCGTTCTCGTAGCCGATGGACTTCGCGAAGGCGATCGCGTCGCGGTACAGCGCCTGGCGGATGTCGTCGGAGAGGTTCGGCGCCGGCGCGATCTCGACCACCTTCTGGTGGCGGCGCTGGACCGAGCAGTCGCGCTCGAAGAGGTGGATGGTGTTCCCGGCGCCGTCGGCGAGGATCTGCACCTCGATGTGACGCGGACGCAGTACCGCCTGCTCCAGGAACATGGTGGGGTCGCCGAACGCACTGTCGGCCTCGCGCATGGCCTCTTCGAGGGCCGGGCGCAGCTCCTCCTTGGTCGCCACACGGCGCATGCCGCGTCCGCCGCCACCGGCGACCGCCTTGGCGAAGATGGGGAAGCCGATCGCGTCCGCTCCGGCCAGCAGCTCGTCGATGTCGCGCGACGGCGGGGTCGACTTGAGCACGGGGACGCCCGCGGCGATGGCGTGCTCCTTGGCGGTCACCTTGTTGCCGGCCATCTCCAGCACCTCGGCGCGCGGGCCGATGAAGGCGATGCCGGCCGCGCGGGCGGCGTCGGCGAGCTCCGGGTTCTCGGAGAGGAATCCGTAGCCCGGGTAGATCGCGTCGGCGCCGGACTCCTGCGCGACGCGGATGATCTCCGCGACGTCGAGGTAGGCGCGGACCGGGTGTCCGGGCTCGCCGATCTGGTACGCCTCGTCCGCCTTCAGCCGGTGCATGGAGTTGCGATCCTCGTACGGGAACACGGCGACGGTCTGGGCGCCCAGCTCATATGCGGCCCGGAAGGCCCGGATGGCGATTTCACCGCGGTTGGCAACGAGGATCTTTCGGAACATGGGGACCTTTCGAGCAGGGGTGATCACCACACAGCAAACGGTTAGGTTCTCTAAGACTAGTGAAGGTAACGTGGCTCTCGTGCACGTACTCAGCGTTAGCTCCCTCAAGGGCGGTGTCGGGAAGACCACTGTGACGCTCGGTCTGGCGTCCGCGGCGTTCGCCAAAGGGCTGCGCACGCTGGTCGTCGACCTCGACCCGCAGTCCGATGTCTCCACCGGCATGGACATCCAGGTCGCCGGTCACCTCAACGTCGCCGACGTGCTCGCCTCCCCCAAGGAGAAGATCGTGCGCGCCGCGATCGCGCCGTCCGGCTGGACGAAGGGCCGCTCCGGCACGATCGACGTCATGATCGGCAGCCCGTCCGCCATCAACTTCGACGGCCCGCACCCGAGCATCCGCGACATCTGGAAGCTCGAGGAGGCGCTGGCCAACGTCGAGCACGACTATGAGTTGGTGCTGATCGACTGCGCGCCGTCGCTCAACGCGCTGACCCGCACGGCCTGGGCCGCGAGCGACCGCGTCGCCGTGGTGACCGAGCCGGGCCTGTTCTCGGTTGCCGCCGCCGACCGCGCGCTGCGCGCGATCGAGGAGATCCGCCGCGGGCTGTCGCCGCGCCTCCAGCCGCTCGGCATCATCGTCAACCGCGCGCGCGTCCAGTCGCTGGAGCACCAGTTCCGCATCAAGGAGCTGCGCGACATGTTCGGCCCGCTCGTGCTCTCCCCCAGCTGCCGGAGCGCACCTCGCTGCAGCAGGCGCAGGGTGCGGCGAAGCCGCTGCACGTGTGGCCCGGCGAGAGCGCGCAGGAGATGGCGCACAACTTCGACCTGCTGCTGGAGCGCGTGCTCCGCACCGCGCGCCTCGGCGAGTACGCGACCGCTCAGTCCTGAGCTCTGCCTCCCGCCGGTCAGTTGCTCGTAGATGCCGCTGCGCGCGGCGTGTCGACAGCAACAACGAGCAACTGACGAGAGTCAGTTTGCGGGTGGCGCGCGGTCAGGAGGCGCGGGTGCGCGCGGCGCGGCGAGCGGCGAGCTCGTCCATGGCGTCGGCCTGGGTGTCGAGCTCGACCAGGCTGGTCTCCACCTCGCGGAGGACCTTGCCGACCGCGATGCCGAAGACGCCCTGGCCACGGCTGACGAGGTCGATGACCTCGTCGTTGGACGTGCAGAGATACACGCTCGCGCCGTCGCTCATCAGTGTGGTCTGCGCGAGGTCGTTCACGCCGGACTCGCGGAGCTGGTTGACGGCGGTGCGAATCTGCTGCAGCGAGATGCCGGTGTCGAGCAGGCGCTTCACGAGCTTCAGCACGAGGATGTCGCGGAAACCGTAGAGGCGCTGCGAGCCGGAGCCGGCGGCGCCGCG
The DNA here is from genome assembly GCF_050632865.1 of Leifsonia poae. Taxonomy (GTDB): domain Bacteria; phylum Actinomycetota; class Actinomycetes; order Actinomycetales; family Microbacteriaceae; genus Leifsonia; species Leifsonia poae_B. Next base: position 219,116 of record NZ_JBODSA010000004.1, read on the forward strand.
GACGGTCGGCTCGACCAGGCCCGTCCGGGCCCAGTAGTCGAGCTGACGGTAGGAGATGCCGGCCGCGCGGGCGGCGACCGCACCGCGGTAGCCGTTCACGTCGTCCATCTCGGGCAGGCCGTCGGTGAAGAGCAGGCCCAGGTCGTAGCGTGAGGCGCCGTCGTCACGACTCAGTTCGCTCATGAAGATCGCCTCTCACCCGGGTAGTGGATCGCGCGCCGCAACCGCGTCGCTTCATCCACGGTACCCATGCGGACGTCGCCGGGCAACGACATCCGTCGTTTCTGCGTCGGCGTGTCGGTCGGGACGGCCGCGGTCACGGTCGCAGCCGCGCGATGGACGAGCGGATGATGCTGCCGCGCACCACGTCGAGCTGCGCCGCGATCTCGCGGGCGAGCTCCGCCGTCCGGGCCTTCGCGGTCGCGTCGTTCCGCCGCGCGATCGGCACCAGGGCTGTCTCGATCAGGCCGATCTCGCGCTCCGCCGCCGCCCGGAAACCGCGCAGATGCCGGGGCTCGATGCCGTTTCGGCGCAGCTCGACCAGGGCGCGGAGCACCGTCAGCGCCTCGTCTCCGTAGGAGTCGGAGGCCGGGATCAGGGACGCGCTCACCGCGTCCTGCAGGAGCTCGGCGTCGGCTCCCGCCTCGCGGAGGAGGTCGTCACGCCGGTAGCGCCGCGACCCGCCGAGGATCGAGCCCGCGGGCGCGGTGCCGGGGAACGCCGGGTCGAGGCCTGCGTCGAGGTCGGCGAAGTACTTCTTGATGACCTTGAGCGGGAGGTAGTGGTCGCGCTGCATGGCGAGCACCGCACGCAGCCGCTCGACGTCGAGGGTGGAGAACTTCCGGTACCCGGAGGCCGTGCGGGCGGGCGAGACCAGCCCGCGCTCCTCGAGGAAGCGCAGCTTGGACGACGACAGGTCCGGGAACTCGGGGCTGAGGCGAGCGAGGACCTGGCCGATGCTGAGCAGGGCCGGTGCGTCTCCGGCGGCCCGCTGGGCCGGCCGGGCCACTAGCCGTTCGCCGCTGCGGCGAGGTCGTGGCGCGACGCGTAGAACGTGAGGCGGAACTTGCCGATCTGGACCTCGGCCGAGTCGGCGAGCAGCGCGCTCTCGATGCGGACGCCGTCGTAGTACGTGCCGTTGAGCGAGCCCAGGTCGCGGACCTCGAACGAGGTGCCGCGGCGCGTGAACTCCGCATGACGGCGCGACACGGTCACGTCGTCGAGGAAGATGTCGGCGTTGGGGTGGCGGCCCGCGGTGGTCACGTCGGCGTCGAGGAGGAACCGCGCCCCGGCGTTCGGACCGCGGCGGACGATGAGCAGCGCCGAGCCGGACGGCAGGGCGGCGATGGCCTCCTGCTCCTCCGGCGACACCTCGCCCGAGGGGTACATCTTCGAGATGAACTCCTCGCCGAAGCGCGCGGTCGTGTCCTCGTTGCCCGCGGGATCGCGCAGGGGGCCCCGGGCGTCGTCGTCGGCTCCGCCGGCCGCAGCGTTCGGGTCAATGTTGTCAGGCACCGTCAACCTCCTTGCCGTCCAGCGTATCGGATCGCGCGCGCCTGTCATCGGCCGGAAGGCGGATCACGCGGGCGGTTTCGCGGATGTAGACCACTCCGGCCCACCAGTAGAGGAACGCGCCCCACAGGGCGAAGGCCCAGCCGAGGGGCAGGGAGAAGGGCGCGAGGGGCGCGTACGCCTCCCCCAGCATGAGCAGCGGAAGCGCCCAGAACAGGCAGAAAGTGGCCACCTTGCCGAGGTGGTGGACGGGGAGCGGACCGTAGCCGTGGTTCGCGAGGATGACGCCGAGGACGGCGAGCATCACATCCCGCGCGATGATCACCAGGAACAACCACCAGGGGATGACCTCGCGCCAGCACAGCCCGATCAGCGCGGCGAAGATGTAGAGCCGGTCGGCGGCGGGATCGAGCAGCTGGCCGAGCCGCGACACCTGATCGAGGCGCCGCGCGAGCCAGCCGTCGAGGAAATCGGTGACGCTCGAGACGACCAGGACGAGCAGGGCCAGGCCGTCCTCGCCGATGACGATCAGCCACAGGAAGACGGGCACGAGGGCGAGCCGGAAGAAGCTCAGCACGTTCGGGACCGTCCAGACGCGCGAGCTCACCACGACGCGTGCACCCTCCACGATCCGAGTCTAGTGAGCGCGTCCGTCAGTGCGGGCGCGGCGTCCAGGCGGCGAGCCGGTCGCGCAGCCCCATCGCGTCGTAGGGCGCGCGCACCTTCACGTCGTTGTCGAAGTAGGCGTAGACGTCGCGGCCACCCGCAAGCCACCCGCCGAGTTCGGCCGCCCAGCGGTCGAGGGACGCGTCGTCGTAGCCGCTGGTGTAGAGCTCTTCGTCGCCGTGGAGGCGGACGTAGGCGAAGTCCGGCGCCGTCAGCTCCCGGATGACCGGATAGCGCCCCGCGGTGTCGGCCAGCACGATCGCGACCCCGTGCTCGCGGGCGACCGCGGTGAACTCAGGGACGTCGAAGGAGGCGTGGCGCACCTCGACCGCGTGCCGCAGCGGCCGGTCGGCGTCCACGGCGGTGTGGGTGCGGTCCTCGTCGAGGGTCGCCTCCCCCGCCAGCACCGCGGCCTCGGCGGTGGTGCGCGGCAGCATCCGGAAGAAGGCGTCCACCTGCTCGGCGTCGAACTGGAGGGTCGGAGGCAGCTGCCACAGCAGCGGGCCGAGCTTCGGGCCGAGGGCCAGCACGCCGGACGCGAAGAAGTTGGCGACGGCGCCCCGCGCGTTCCTCAGGCGCAGGATGTGCGTGATGTACCGGCCGCCCTTGACGCTGAAGACGAACTCGTCCGGCGTGTTCTCGGCCCAGGTCCGGTAGCTGCTCGGACGCTGCAGCGAGTAGAAGCTGCCGTTGATCTCGATCGAGTCGAGCCGGTCGGAGGCGTACTCGAGCTCCAGCCGGTGCGGCAGCTTCGGCGGGTAGAACACCCCGCGCCAGGGCGCGTACGTCCAGCCCGAGATGCCGATGCGCGCGAGCGCCATCAACGGCCCCGGAGCTGGTCCAGCATGCGGCGCTCCCGCTTGGTCGGACGGCCGGCGCCGCGCTCGCGCGTGACGGTCGCGGGCGTCTCGGTGCGCGGCGGGGGCGGCGGCGTGCGGTCCTCGAAGCACTCGGCGGCCACAGCGGCGCTGACGCGCTTCACGATCAGACGCTTGGCGATGTAGATGCGCTCGGCCGTGCCCGTCCAGGCGCGCACCTCGTCGCCGACCTTCACCGGCTGCGCCGGCTTCGCCCGCTCGCCGTTCACCCGGAGGTGACCGGCCTTGCAGGCGTCCGAGGCTGCGGAGCGCGTCTTGTACAGCCGCACCGCCCAGGCCCAGGAGTCGACGCGGACGCTCGACGGGTCGGGCATCAGACCACCGCGGGCTCGGGCGTCGTCTCGTCGGCCAGCGACGCCTTCCACTTCACCAGGCTGCGCACCGTGCGGCTGCGGTCGTTCGCCAGCTTCTCCATCACGTCCGCCGGGACGAAGTAATTGACGGCCACCCAGCCCCGCACGGTCTCCGACCGGTCGTCGGCCAGCTCGCGCAGGATGTCGCAGGGCGTCGCCTCGTTCTTGGCCACGCAGCCGCGGACGCCTTCGTCGGCGTCGCGCGCCAGAGTCCAGAACAGGTCCTCTGGCGTGTTGTAGCTGCTGGCCACCGCCTCACGGATCTTGGGGTTGGCGTCCGTCGCGAGCAGCCGCAGCCGCCGGACCTTGCTCTCGGTCACCTCCGGCGCGGGATGCAGCGCGGCGGCCTCCTCGGGCGTGAGCATCGCCGGCCGGCTGTTCCGCATGGCCTGACGCTGGGCGGGGGTGTTGAACCGGATGCACGACATATCCCCACCGTAGCCCGGGTTACCGTGGATGCGTGGAAACTCTGCTCGCGCGGCTGGATCGCATCGCCGGCGGCCGTCACGCCGCCTACACGGTGCCCGAAGAGGGCCGCACCGACCCGCGCACCCGGCGCGCGTTCGTCGTCATCGGCTGGCTGCTCGCGGCCGAGCTGGTCATCGGCCTGGCCGCGGTCGTGATCGCGGTCGTGCTCACGCTCCACGGCGTCCGGGTGGCGTTCCCCGTCTGGATGCGCAGCGTGATCGTGCTCGGGATGACGGCCACCCTGTTCTACTTCGCCTGGCGCGCGCAGAAGGGCTACTACTGGGCCTACTCGCGGCTGCGGCTGTTCGCCAAGATCTTCCCCGTCGTGACGCTGGTCATCGCGGCGATCCCGGGCCTCTACCCGCTGTGGATGGTGACCGAGCAGATCGTGTTCAGCCTCATCCTGATCGGCGTGGCCGACTACCTCGACTCGGACCACATGCGCGCAGTTTTTCCACGGCCCGGGAACCAGGGCACGACGGGCGACGTGCGCGCCTGATACTCGGCGTACTCGGGGTACCGCGAGCGCGAAATGCTCTCGGTGAACACCGTGGAGCCGATGAACAGGCCGGTGAGCAGCAGCGGCCCGATCACGGTCCACTGCAGCACGGACCCCGCGGCCACGCAGCCGAAGAGGAACACGACCCACCACTGCGCCTGCTCGCAGAAGAAGTTGGGGTGGCGCGAGAACTTGAACAGCCCGGTCTGCAGGAACCGCGGCGACGGCTCGCGGCCGGCGGCGAGCTCTGCCTTCTTCCACTGGTGGAAGCGCCACTGCTGCTGATCGGCGATCGTCTCACCGATCAGGAGGGCCACGAAGAGGGCGGCCAGGATGACGTCGAGCGGAGTCAGCGGCGTCCGGTGCTGGTACATCGTCCACGCGGGCAGGGTGATGAGGAGCAGCAGGACGTTCTGGTAGATCACGATGAAGAACAGGTTGAAGAGCGCGAACGCCGCCTTCCCCATCCGGCCGCGCAGCACCTCCCACCGGTAGTCCTCTCCGCCCGGCGCGTAGCCGCCCTTGCGGGCGAAGTTGAAGGTGAGGCGCGCGCCCCACAGGGTGACCAGCACCGCCACGAGGTCGAGGCGCGGGTCGGCGAGGCCGGCGGCACCGGCGAAGACCCAGACGTAGACGACCGGCACGATGGACCAGATGCGGTCGACCCAGGAGTGCTCGCCGGTGATCAGCGAGAGCACCCAGGTGGCGGCGCAGGCGACCCCGAGGATCCACAGACAGACGATGAACGGCTCCACGGCGCCATCCTAGGACGCTGGGGGGCGATCGAGGGCGCGCTGTGCATCGACTGTGTCGCCCTCGCGCCGGCGCCGGAACGCGCCTACCGTTGCGCTGTGCCCGAATCCACGCCCGCTACCTTCCGCGCCATGCTGCTGCGCGACGGCAAGCCGCCGCGGGTGCTGACCCTGCCGTCCCGCCTGGATGTCCCGCCGAACCGCGTCCGCATCCCGGCCGAGTTCGCCGGAGCCTCCGCCTTCGACGTGTTCGAGCTGGCCGACGACCGCGCGTGGCCCGCCGAGGCCACCTACCAGCTGGTGGCGACCATCCCGCGCTCGACCGAGGACGTGCCGCCCGAGACGCGCGCTGAGTGGGACGTCACCGACCTGGACAGCGACGAGGAGCCGCTGGGCTGAGTCATTCCTGGAGGACCGACAGCACGTTGCCCGCGGGGTCGCGGAACCAGGCGATGTCGGGGCCCTGGCCTGCGGCCCTCCCGCGCAGCACGCCCTTGTCGTCGGTCGGCAGGTTCGGGTCGTCGTAGATCGCCGTCTGCACGCCCTTCGCGTTGAGGTCGTCGACGGCGGCGTCGATGTCCTCGACCACCAGGTTCAGGATGGTGAACGTCGCGGGCTCGTGATTCGGCTTCGGATAGATGAAGACGTGCCCGCCGGAGGGCAGCTCGAGATCGAGGTTGCCCATGCTGCCGTCGGACACGTTCAGCCCGAGGGTTTCGCCGTAGAACGCCTTCGCCGCCGGGATGTCGTCGACGCTGAATCCGCTGAAGATCTCGAGTGGGGTGACCATGGGGTCCACTGTGCTCGTGTCGCGGCGTCGATGTCTAGAGGGACGGCCGCGCGGGTCGGCCTCAGACGAAGCGCACCGACTCCTGCAGCCGCGTGCGCAGCTCGAAGGCGCGGTCGACGCTCTCGCGGCCGGCGGCATTCGCGCCGTCGCGCAGCACGCGTGGCAGGAGGGAGCGTCGCACCAGCATAGAGCCGGCGAGGCGACCGCGCCGGATGACGTCGAACGGCACGTCCGAGTCGGCGTCGGGCACCACGACGATCAGGCCGGTGAAGCGCACGCCCGCCTGGCGGCCGAAGCTCTTCGCCGCGTGGTAGAGGTCGTGGAACGGCTCCTCGTCCGGCGCGATGCCCTCGCCGACGAGCTCGCCCTTCGCGAGCTTGACCGGGCCGCCCCAGTCGGCCGACCGCACGGCGAACAACCCGGCGGGGCCCAACACGATGTGGTCGAGCTTCGCATCCGTCGCGGGATGCACGGCCACGTCGTTCCAGATGGTGAAGCCGATGCCGAGACCGGTCACCGCGCGGGCCGTGGCCTCCTCGGCGAGCGCTTCCGCCAGCAGCTGGCGGATCTCGCGCGGGGCGGAGCGGACGAGCGCCGGGTCGTAGGGGTCGCGGTCGTCGGTGCCGCGTCCCATCCACTCGCGCATGAGCCCGAGGAAGCGCTCGCGCGCGCGGCCGCCGGGATGCCCGTAGCTGCGGGCGCGGACGGTCTGCCCGCCGGAGCCGCCGTGCGTGGTGTGAACGGTCGCGCTGAAGCCCCCGCCGGCGGAGTCTCCGGCCACGGCATCCACCGTGATGCTCTCGCCGCGGTCGTAGCGGGCGCGGTCCTCGGGGTCGCCGATGAGCTCCCAGGCCTGCTGGACGGCCTGGAACGCGACCGCGGTGCCTCCGGTGTCGGGGTGGGCCTCGCGGAGCAGCCGGCGGTAGGCGCGGCGCAGGTCGTCGTGGCTCACATCAGGACGGACGCCCAGCACCTCGTACGGGGTGGGCGAAGCCGGTGAGTCGCTCATCGGGCGCTGGTCGCTTTCGGATCTGGTGGCGGGTGGGATTCCGACGATAGCGTGCGGTGCCGCGAAATCGCCGAATGTGGATTGCGGACGGAATTCGCCTCATCGAAGACGAACCTGGAGGTCACTCAAAGTGGATCGGAGTTGATCGTCACCTCGACCTCGTGCCCGCTTTCCGGCTCGGTAGCGATGACGGTCCGCGCTGGAGGTGTTAGCTGACCAACGCGTCGCGATAGCTCGAACCCAGGAGCAAAGTCATCTACACCGGTGTGCCCCGATTCCACCCGGGCTGCTGGATCAGCCTTTCACCTCTTCCCGTCGGCGGCAGCGTTCGGCCTTGACTTAGAGGCGAATCGAATCCACGGCTGGGCTACCCAGGTTCCAAAGGGTCCCGTCGCTGTCAAGGATCCAGATCGGTCCGCCGACGGCTTTGGCAAGCCTGCGCAGCCACTCGAGGAAAACGGACTCCCATCGGCACTCAACGATGCAGCAATTCAGTCGCGGCAACGGTAGTTCCGGGCGCGTTCCCTTGTATCCGGTTGGCGGTTCCAGTAGGTCTGGGTCCTCAGCGCCCTCGTGCGCGAACACGGTAATCGCGCGACCCTCCGAGTCGACGTGTTGGGCGACTCCAACCCCGCGGCTGCCGCCGGCGGTGCTTAGCAATTCGGCGAAAACTTCGAACAGCTGCGAGTGGTCCGAGAATACGTACGCACCTTTCATCGCGCCTCCTTGACTATCGCGATTAACCCTTCTTCGGTTCGCGCAAGGTAACTAGGCCTCGAACCATTCACGCGGGTCCTGGACCAGTTCAGCGCCAAAGCCAGCGGGCTTTGGCGAGCGCTCACCGGTGTCAGGGCTCCAGCGGTAACACGATGTCGGTACGCGTTACGGGATCGATCGTCGTGACAATCCACTCCGGCGGAAGTTCCGCGCGCACTCGCTTAGCAAGCTCGAAAGCGTCTTCAAGAAAGTTGGGGGTATCGGGGCTGTCGGGCGGGTACTCCGCATCGAAGTCGGCGTCACCCTTCTCTACCCAGACGAGCAGGTCATGGACCAGCTCTGGGCTCAGACCAATCTCGTGTCCGTCGAGGTTTTCGAGGCCGTACCTTCCGGAGAGCCACAAAGCGTACTGCTCCCATTCGTAGTGCAGGTCCACCCGCGGAGGCTCATCTGGTTCGACGACCGGGAGGGATATTACAAAATCATTCATTTCAGATTCGCCCCAACAATAAAACCGTTGCTTCCGATGGTGATCGCCACTTTCATTGTCCTGCCCTTATATTCGACTTCGTAGATTGACCGACTGGTTCCTGTGCCCTGGTGGCCGGTGAATCTGCCTTCTTGTATCGCCTTGCTGAGGAAATCGGGGATTTCCGTTTCGCTGATCCCTCTTTTTGCAAACTCTGATCCGTGTCGCTCGATGATGTGGGCCAGTCCGGCTGGCTTTTTGGTAGTCGCCGACGATGTTCCTTCTTCGAGCCACACGATCCTGTCTTCGGGTGTCTTGAAGATCGTCACAACCTTTTCGGGGCTGATCTTTTCTCCGGCCTTGAGGACGTGGTCGACGAGAGCCTGTTGCTCACGCGTCAGACGCGCTGCCGCTCGGCTCGCCTTTCCGAACAGGTCGATGACTTTTCCGGCTTTGCCGACCGTTGCCGCGGGGACCAGCCAGGAGGCGAGCTCTCCGATGGCGAACCCGTCACCCGCCGTGACCTTCGCCGCGGTTCCGGACAGCTGTCCCCACAGTGCGTCCCTCGTGGCTTGATCCGTGAACAGGGCGGTGAGGCCCTGCCCCATCTCGTGCACGTTCATGCCGGCCGCACCGCTGAGTGCCCCGCCCAGCCCGGAGCCCAGACCGGCCCCAAACTGGAAGATCCAGATCCCCGACTCCGCGGCAGGTTTCACAACCGCGGACTCATACCAGGCGGAGACCGCGTCGCTGACGTTCTTGACGATGTCGAGGTCGTTGCCGGTGGTCCAGATCGAGGTGTGGTTGATCGCACTGTTGATCCCACCGACCACAAGCGCGGCACCTAGCCCGGTCAGAAAGAGCGAGGCGCCGCCGGTGAACGGGGTCAACCCGAGACCGATCGCGGTCACCACGGCGCCGGTGGCGATCTGCACTGCGTCCCAGATCAGATCCCAGCCGGCCTGCTCCCTCCGGGCATCCTCGGCCGCCCGCACATCTTTCGCGTACTGGTCGAACATGTCCTGCCACCCCTGGGCGGCCAGGTCCTGGTTGTCCCGGCAGTACTCGCTCATCTCCGCGGTCAGCTCCCCCAACGGGGCCAACTCGCCCTGGAAACTCCCCGGCACATACGACCGGCCCCGGCCCACGTTCGCGGATCCGACCCGGTTCACGATCCCGCGCAGCCGGGAGATCAGCTCCTGCACCCGCCGAAACCCGGGATCCGACGCCTCATACGCCTCCCAGCTCTCCAGCTGGGTCTTCACGATCAGATGCATCCGCTGCACCTCATCCACGGCCCGGTCCGCCGCGCCCGCACCCGCCGAGCCCAACGACACCAGGTGGGAGGCGTCCGCGCTGATCTGCCGCAACTGCGCGCTCACGCCTCGCAACTGCTGCATCCCCGCATCCAGTTGGGTCAGATGCGCCTGATGCTCATCCCGCACCAGGTGGAAGTTCCCGTGCGCCTCCACGTGCCGGTACCCGACCCAATACACACCCACCGCGGTCTGGAACGTCGAGAGACCCAGCAGCAGACACTGCAACACCGGAACATGCACCTCACGGATGTAGGCACGCATCGCATCCGCACCCACCCCGCTGACATTCCTCGACCCCGCCAACGCCTGCAAACCCTGCGTCAGCCTGTCCAAAGCGTCCAACCGCTCGGCCAGACCCTGCCGCAACCCCGGCGCCGACGCCTGCCACGCATCCGCCGAAAACTCGGTCACCCTCACCGCTTCACACCCACCACATTCATTTCCGCTGCTACCACGGCCTCGACCGAAGGAGCCGCGGCTGGAAAGTAACGCGCCACAGCTGAAGACAGCCAACTCCCCAACCCAAATGTGGCGTTCGCTGGCAGCCTCCATTCACCGTCGCAGCCTTCCCTTCATAGGCACGGAGCGGCATCGCACAGTCTGTCCGCCCGCAGCATTGAGGACACCGAAACGGCCAGCGTTCTCGAGGGAAACCGACATCGGCCGAATGCGGATTGCGGCCGGAACCTGACCGCATCCACTTCTACGCTGGAAACAACCGAACAGGAAAGGCACCCATCATGGCCATCACCGACTGGCGCATCGAGCTCATCATCCTTCCCGTGACGGACGTCGACCGCGCGAAGGCGTTCTACGTCGACACCATCGGCTGGCACGCGGACCACGACCAGCGCGTCTCCGATGACCTGCGGTTCGTGCAGATCACGCCTCCCGGCTCCGCCTGCTCCATCGCGTTCGGCGAGGGGCTGACCGACATGGCGCCGGGCACGATGAAGGGGCTGCAGATCGTGATCCCGGATGCGGATGAGGCGCTGCGCCACCTCACCGAGCGCGGCGTCGAGGCGCGCGGCGTTCAGGACCTCGCCTGGGGCCGGTTCGTCGACTTCGCCGACCCGGACGGGAACGCGTGGACGCTGCAGCAGCTGCCGAAGCGCGACTGATCAGCGCAGACAGGACTCAGCGCACCGCGGCCCAGAGGATGAGCAGCATCGTCACCACGAAACCGCAGGCGTAGTTGATCCACAGAAATCGGCGCCAGCCGCGGTTCGCCTCCCCGGACCGCTCGTCGCTGACCGACCAGAACGGCGCGGCCGCCGCGATGTAGGGCAGGGCGAGCACGGCCGCGAGCGGCCCCGGCCACGGGGTGAACAGCATCGCCACGCCGGCGAGCGCCCACGCGGCGATGGCGAGGCGGACGGTCGCGGCCGCGCCGATGGCGGTCGCGATGGAGGAGATCCCGCCCTCGCGGTCGGGCATCACATCCTGCACGGCCCCGAAGGCGTGGCTGCCGATCCCCCACAGGAAGAACGCCAGCAGCACCAGCCACAGCCCGGGCGTGAAGGTCGCCCCGGCGAGCACCAGCCCGTACAGCGCCGGGCTCGTGAAGTGGGTGCTGGAGGTGACCGAGTCGAGGAACGGCACCTCCTTGAACCGCAGCCCCTTCACCGAGTACGCCACGACCGCGAACAGGGACACCGCCAGCACCAGCCACGACAGCGGCGACCCGACGATGACGAGGTAGATGACGAACGGGACGGTCGTGACGACCGCGGCGACGAGGGTCCGGCGGTGCGCCGACCGGTCGAGCAGCGCGCCCTCCGCGCCACCCTTGCGCGGGTTGCGCAGGTCGGACTCGTAGTCGAAGACGTCGTTGATGCCGTACATCGCGAGGTTGTACGGGATGAGGAAGAAGAGCGTGCCGATGACGAAGGTCGCGTCGACGCGTCCCGTCGTCAGGAGGTAGGCCGCCGCGAAGGGGAAGGCGGTGTTGATCCAGCTGAGCGGGCGAGAGGCCAGCACCAGCTGCCGGAGCGGCGCGGCGGGCGCCACGGCGGTCACGACGTGCTCCCCCGCCGCCGCGTCAGCAGCCACAGCGCCGGCAGCAGCACCAGGGCGGCGAGCGGGTAGGTGAAGTCCTCGAGGGGCACGAGGCCCAGTCTGGCACCGCTGATGTTCGCGTCGGTGTAGGTCATCAGGCCGGCGCCGATCATCAGGTTGTCGAACACGGCGGTCAGCGCGAGCACCACGACCGCGGCGATCAGGAGCGGCGCCCACCAGCGGCGCACGATCCGCGCGCGGTCCGGCGCGAGGGCGAGGGCGACGACCAGGACGGCGGCCGCCACGGCGAGGAAGACGAGGCTGAGGAGGAGGTAGGTCATCCCTCACCCCGCCGCCGGTCGAGCACGGCCCGCGCGCCGAAGATCAGCACGAGCGTCAGGTAGCAGAGGAAGAGGAGGAAGAAGACCTCCTCCAGCGGCAGCTCGGGCGCGAGCTCGATCCCGGTCATCCACGGCGACGAGCCGCGTGCGAACACCCCGAGCAGGATGCCGAACGCGTCCCACGCAAGGAAGAACACCAGCCCCACCGCGAGCACGATCGTCGCGCGGCGCGCATCCCTCCAGAACACCAGCCGGAACCGGGCGTCGAGCAGCACCATGGCGCCGAGCGCGATCAGCAGGCTCGCCAGATAGGCGAGGCTCACGGGACGCGCTCCGCCTGCGGAGCCGGCAGGGGCTCCGGAAGCGGACCGGCGCCGCCGTCGCCGCGCAGGCGCTTGACCACCAGCTCGGCGCTGATCAGGCACATCGGCAGCCCGATGCCCGGGATGGTGGAGCAGCCCGCATAGAGCAGGCCGTCCACCTTCTTGGAGGCGTTGCCGGGCCGGAAGAACGCGCTCTGCCGGAGCGTGTGCGCCGGCCCGAGCGCTCCGCCGCGCCAGGCGTTCAGGTCGGTGGCGAAGTCGTCGGGACCCACGGTGCGGCGCACGACGATGCGGTCGGCCAGGTCCGGGATGCCCGCCCACCCTGCGATCTGCGCGATCGCGGCGTCCGCGGCCCGCTCGATCGCGCGGTCGCCCTCGCCGTCGAGGCCACCGGCTCCCAGCGACACATCGGCGGGGACCGGGATGAGCACGAAAAGGTTCTCGTACCCTTCCGGGGCGACACCGGGGTCGGTCTCGCTGGGCTTGCAGACGTACAGCGAGGCCGGGTCCGGGATGCCGGGATCGGGACCGTAGATGGTCTCGAAGTTCGCCTCCCAGTCCGTGGTGAAGAACAGGTTGTGGTGCGTCAGCTGCGGAAGCCGCCCGCGCACGCCGAGCATGGCCAGCACGACCCCTGGGCCCGGGTCGCGGCGGTCCCAGACCTTCTCGGGATGCGTGCGAAGCGGCTCCGGCAGCAGGGCGGTCTCGGTGTGGTGCAGGTCGGCGGCCGACACGACCACGTCGGCGTCGACGGTGTGCAGGGCACCGTCCGCGCCTGTGTAGGTGACGCCGGCCGCTCGGGCGCGTGACGGCCCCTGGGCGGTGCGGATGCCCGTGACGCGCGCGCCGGTGACCAGCCGTGCGCCCTCCTCCTCGGCGAGCGCCGCGACGCGGTCGATCAGCTCGGCGAAGCCGCCCAGCGGATACCGCACGCCGTCGTCGAGGTCGAGGTGGCTCATCAGGTGGTACATGCTCGGCGCTTTGCCGGGCGACGTGCCGAGGAAGACGGCCGGGTAGCCGAGCACCTGGCGCAGCCGGTTGTCGGCGACGAAGCCGGCGGCGTACCTGTCCAACGGCTCGAGCAGCAGGCGCGCGAGGCGCGGCAGGCGGCGGAGCAGGTCCGGCGCGAACAGCGGACGGAGGTCGGCGAAGGTGCTGTAGAGGAAGCGGTCGACGGCCATCCGGTACGTGTCGGCCGCGCCCTCCAGGTAGCGGTCGAGAGCGGCGGCGCCGCCCGGTTCCACCTGCTCGAACAGCGCGCGGTTGGCCGCGCCCTCCGCGCGGATGTCGAGCGGCGGACGGCCGTCCTCCGAGAACACGCGGTAGCCGGGGTCCAGGGTCACCAGATCGAGCTGTTCGGCGGTGGAGGTACCCATCAGCCGGAAGAAGTGGTCGAACACCTCGGGCATCAGGTACCAGGACGGCCCGGTGTCGAAGCGGAAGCCGTCGTGCTCCCACGAGCCCGCGCGTCCGCCGAGGGTCGTCTTCTGCTCCAACAGCGTGACGGCGTACCCGTCGCGGGCGAGCAGCGAGGCCGTCGCGAGGCCCGCGATGCCCCCGCCGATGACGACGACGCGGCGCCCGGTCACGGGTGGGACTCTTCTCGGGCGGCCGCGGCCGGGACGATGGCCGGCGCGTGGACTGCGGAGTACCCGCGCGGCATCGCGGCCGACACGGTGGCACGGGCGAGGATGGCCAGCTTGACGCGCGTGGGAACACTGACGCGACGGGTCAGCAGCTCGGCGGCGGGCGTCTCCCGGATGCGGTCGCTCAGCTCGGCGAACAGCCCGTGCGCGGCGGCGATCGCGCGGCGGCAATTGTCCGGCAGGTCGGGGATGGCATCGGCCGCGGCCCCGAGGTCGCAGTCGATGTCGACCACGAGTGCCAGCTTCTGACGCTCGGTCAGGCGCGCCGGGTCGATGCCCGGGAAGTAGCTGCGCCCGAGCTCGGTCCAGTCCACCGCGAGGTCGCGGAGGAAGTTGATCTTCTGAAAGGCCGCGCCGAGCCTCCGCGCCCCGGCCTCGAGGCGCAGCCGCGTCGCATCCGGCACCGGGCTGTCGGCGAGGAACACCTTGAGGCACATCAGGCCGATCACCTCGGCCGAGCCGTACACGTAGTCGCGCAGCTCCTCGGCCGAGAAGTCCACCGGGCTCAGATCGCGGCGCATCGAGGCGAAGAACGGCCGGGTGAGGTCGACGCCGATGCCGGCGGCGCGGGCGGTCACGGCGAAGGAGTGCACCACGACGTTGGCGCTGTAGCCGGTGCGCATGGCGCGCTCGGTGTCGGCCTCCAGGGCGTCCAGCAGCTCACGCTGCTCGTCGACGGTGAGCCCGGCCTCGGCGGCGGCGCCGTCGACGATCTCGTCGGCGACGCGAACCAGCGCGTAGACGTCCTCCACCTGCGGCCGGATGCGCTGCCCGAGCAGCCGGGTCGCCATCCCGAACGACGTCGAGTAGGCGTGGATGATGGTGGCGGCCCCGGCGTGGGCCGCGTCCGTGTAGGTGTGCAGGTCCGTCGGCGGTGTGCCGACCGGGGCCTCCGGTGCGCGGGTCATGCGATCCTCCCGATGCAGGAGCGGGCGACGGCGGTGAGCGGCCCGGCGAGGGCCGGTGGGATGGACGAGGTGTCCAGCAGCGCGACGGCCGCATCCACCTGCTGGGCGAGCAGCCGTTCGACGAAGCGGCGGGCGCCGCACTCGTCGAGCACGTCGGCGAGCCGGCCGGCCTCGTGCACGGCGAGGTCGCCGCGGCCGAGGGAGGGCGCGAGCTCTTCCCAGCGGGCGGTGCCCCGGGCGTAGGCGATCAGGGACGTCTCCTTGCCCTGGCGGAGGTCGCTCACGATGCTCTTGCCCGTGACGTCCTCGCTGCCGAAGACGCCGAGCAGGTCGTCGCCCAGCTGGAAGGCGATGCCGACCAGCCGGCCGTACTCGGCGAGCGTGGTGAGCACGTCCTCCCCGCCCCCGGCCAGCAGCGCGCCGGTCATCAGCGGGCCGGACACCGAGTAGGCGGCGGTCTTGTGCTCGGTCATCGCGAGCACGTCCTCCAGCGTCGGCGTCTCGGGGCCCAGGTGCTCGGCCAGCGCGACGTCGGCGAGCTCGCCGGCGGCGGTGACGAACACGCCGTGGTCGAGGATGTCGAGCAGTCGGTCGCGGGTGTAGTCGTCGGTCTCGGCCCGGGCGAGCACCGATGCCGCCGCGTGGAGCAGCAGGTCGCCGGCGAGGATCGCTCCCGCCTCACCCCAGTGGCGGCTGCGGGCGGCGTCCGCACCGCGCGCTCCGGCCTCGGCCGCGAAGGCGCCGGCCACGTTGGGCCGGCCGCGGCGGACGGTGTCGCCGTCGATGACGTCGTCGTGGAGCAGGAACGCGGTGTGCAGGAGCTCGTAGGCGACGGCGGCGGTGCGCGCCGCCTCCCGGTCGGTGCCGCCCAGTCCGTGGAACGCGGTGAGCACGAACCGCGGCCGGATGCGCTTGCCTCCGTCGGCCGCGTCGCGCGCGCCCTCCCACAGGCGGCGGTAGGAGGGATCGAAGGCGGAGGCCGCCGAGATGCGGTCTGCGAAGAACCGGCCCAGGCGGGCGTCGACCGCCGCGAGGTCGGACTCGAGCACGCTCTCGAGCTCCGCGGCCTGGGTCTCTGGGTGCAGCTGTGTCATACCGGTGCTCCCTTGTCTAGCCTGGATAGCAAATAACCTAGCACGCTTCTTACGAAGAGGAATAGGATGTCGGTCATGACATCGGCCCGGGACGAGCAGCGGCGCATCTCCGCATCGCTCACCGACCCCCGGGTGATCGATCCGCGCCAGGAGCTCGTCCGTCACGACGACCTCAGCGAGGAGGAGCTGGGCCAGATCGTCCGGCTGCTCGGGGCGATGCGGGAGTGGCGGGAGGCCGACCAACGGCTCAGCCTCGAGTCCCGCACGCACATGAAGCTCAACGAGACGGACATGCGCGCGCTGCGGTACATCATCGCGTCGGCGAACGCGGCCGTTCCCGTCACCGCGGGCGCGCTGTCCGACCACCTCCGCATCTCCACGGCGTCCACCACCAAGCTGCTCGACCGGCTGGAGCGCGCGGGACACGTCGTGCGCCGTCCGCATCCCACCGACCGGCGTGCGGTCGTGGTGGAGATCACGCCGGAGACGCACGCGGAGGTGCGCCGCACGATGGGGCTGCAGCACGCCCGGCGGTTCGAGGTCGCGCGGTCGCTCAGCCCGAGCGACCGGGACACCGTCATCCGCTTCCTTCAGGACCTCAGCGCGACGACGCTCGCAGCCGTGGGCTCGCCGCCGAAGGGGCGACCGGCTCCGGAGACGGACGCGTCAGGCTCGTAGCCGCCTTCGGGTGCTCCGCCTCGTAGACGATGCGGTTCGCCATCCCGTTGAACACGATCCCGTGGAACGGCAGGATGGCGAACCAGTACAGCCGCCCGGCCAGCCCACGCGGGAAGAACACGGCGCGCTGCCGGTACTCCGAGCCTCCGCCCTCCCGCGGGCGCACGCCGAGCTCCAGCCAGGCCCGGCCCGGGACGCGCATCTCGGCGCGGAGCCGCAGGCTCCTCCCCGCTCGATGCGCTCCACGCGCCACCAGTCGAGCGCGTCGCCGGTGTTGAGGTGGTCCGCATCCCGACGACCCCGGCGCAGCCCGACGCCGCCGACGAGCTTGTCCGCCCAGCCGCGCAGCGCCCAGGCCAGCGGGAACGAGTACCAGCCCCGCTCCCCGCCGATGCCCTCGACCACGCGCCACAGCAGCTTCGGGTCGGCCGTCGACTCCCGCTCGCGCAGATCGGTGTAGACCGTGTGGCCGGACCAGTCGGGGTCGCTCGGCAGCGGGTCGCTCGGGGCGCCGGCGACGGACGCGTCCTGCCAGCTCGTCTCGACCTCCCCCGACCGCTCGCGCGCCAGCGCCAGCCGCACCGACCGCCGGTAGCCGGTCAGCCCCTCCGGCGGGGGCGGGATCACGGCGTCGATGTCGTGATCGCGCATGACGCAGTCGTACTGGAGGGATTCGATGATCGGCACCGCCAGGCTGCGCGGGATCGGGGTGACCAGGTTCACCCACTGCGACGCCAGCCACGGCGTGAAGACGGGCAGCGAGGCGATCGGACGCTGCGGCAGCCCCGCCTCGACGGCGTACGCGTTCATCATCTGCCCATAACGGAGGATGTCCGGGCCGCCGATGTCGAACGCGCGCGACACCTCCGGCGGCAGATCCGCGGCCGCGAGCAGATAGTGCAGCACATCCCGGATCGCGATCGGCTGGATGCGGTTGCGCACCCAGCGCGGCGCCGGCATGTACGGCAGCACCTCGGTGAGATGGCGGATCATCTCGAACGACGCCGAGCCCGAGCCGATCACGACGCCCGCCTGCAGCACGACGGTCGGCACGCCGGAGTCGAGCAGGATGCGGCCCACCGCTACGCGGGACCGCAGGTGCCGTGACAGCTCACCGTCAGGGTGCAGGGCGCCGAGGTAGACGATGCGCCGGACCCCGTCCGCCTTCGCCGCGGTCGCGACGGTGCGCGCCGCATCCGACTCCTCCTCCTCGAAGTCGCCGCGGGCCCGCATCGAATGGACGAGGTAGTAGACGACGTCGACGTCGGCCATCGCCCGCTCCACGGCCTCCCGGTCGTGCAGGTCGCCCTCGACGACCTCGACCTCGGACGCCCACGGCACGTCGGTGAGCTTCTGCGGCGAGCGCGCGAGCACCCGGACGGTGTGCCCGCGGGCCAGCAGCCGGGGCACGAGACGGCCGCCGATGTAGCCGGTGGCTCCGGTGACGAGGACGCGCGACGGGGTCATGCGGCAGACACTACGCCGCGGGTGCGACACGGTGACTGTTCGCCCAGCGAATGCCGAGGCGGGAGCGGCGGTCACGTCCTGTAGTTTTTGGCATGGGCAAGCTCATCTACGGCGGGACCACCGAGATCGGTTTCGAGGACCGGGTCCTGGCGCACCTGCAGATCGTGATCGGGCTGAAGCTCCGGCGCAAGGAGGGGTTCTTCTTCTCCTGGCGCGACGAGCAGGGCGTCGGCGACGGCCGCAGCGCGATCTGGGTCGACCCGGCCATCCCCCTGCTGTTCCGCTACAGCGGCGGCCGTCCCCCGCGCATCAACAAGGCCTGGCTGGAGCAGCTGACGATGTCCTCGAACAGCGCCCAGGGCCTCCAGCTGACCGAGGAGATCGGAGCGCTGGGCGCCGACGAGGTCGACGCCGACTCCCCTCCCGGCAAGTAGTTGGTTCGGCGCAGCGCCGCCGAGCACACGAAAAACGTCGCCGATCCATGCGGATGGCGACGTTTTTCCTGTGCTCGCGGGCTGCTAGCGAAGGTATTCGAGGAGTTCCGGGCAGCGCAGGCGCTTGAGGCTCCGGGTCTCCAGCTGGCGGACGCGCTCGCGGGTGATGCCGTAGACCTCGCCGACCTCGTCGAGCGTCATCGGCTTCTGGCCGTCGAGGCCGAAGCGCATCCGGACGACCTTGGCGTCGCGCGGCGGCAGCTCGCGCAGGCGCTCCTCCAGGTCGCGGTGGCGGAACTCCACCTCCACGGCCTCCGGCGGGGTCGGGAAGTCGTCGTCCTCGATGAGGTCGCCCAGCTCGGCGCCCTCGTTCTCACCGACCGGCACCGCCAGGGAGACAGTCTCCGAATCGCTCATCTGCAGCTTGTGCACCTCGGCCGGGTCGAGGTTCGACGCCTCGGCCATCTCCTCGAGGGTGGGCGTGCGGCCCAGCTCGCCGCCGAGGTCGCGACGAATGCGGTCGAGCTTGTCGATCTTCTCCACCGTGTGGACCGGGATGCGGATCAGACGGGCGGTGTCGGCGATGCCGCGGAGGATCGACTGGCGGATCCACCAGGTCGCGTAGGTCGAGAACTTGTTGCCGGTGCGGTAGTCGAACTTCTCGACGGCGCGCACCAGGCCGAGATTCCCCTCCTGGATGAGGTCCATGACGGGGAGGCCGCGGCCGGCGTAGCGCTTGGCGATGCTCACCACCAGGCGGAGGTTCGCCTCGATGAAGCGCTCGAAAGCACGCTTGCCGTCATCAGCGAGGTACTGGAGTTCGCGCTTCTCGCGGGGGTCAGGTTCGGCCGGATCGCCAGGCGCTCACCGGCGAGCACGCCGACCTCGATCCGCTTCGCCAGGGCGACTTCTTCGTCCGCCGTCAGAAGGCGGGTGCGGCCGATCGAGTTCAGGTAGTCGCGTACCGGGTCGCTGGTCACTTCGAGCGTGGTCATCGTGTCATCCCATTCAGCCCATGTACTCACGGGCAGTCATCGTTGCTGCTCTCAGTTCGGGTGTGCCTCGGGTGCTCTTGTGGAGTCCTTCGGTTGTTAGCAACGATAAGCAATCGCCCCCTTGCACCAACAAGGGGTTGACAGTTGCGCTTTGCGTACGCTAGCTGCGTTCTGAGCGCAAACCGCACCAAAAGTCAAGGCTCTGGAGGCTGATCCACAGGCCTTCTACTGTCGCTCGGGTGAGTGCACACACGGAGAGCAAGGCGGCGTCGCTGAAGACGATCCGCACCACCATCCCGGCCCGCATGGACCGGCTGCCCTGGTCGAAGTTCCACTGGCTGGTCGTCGTCGGCCTCGGCACGGTCTGGATCCTGGACGGTCTCGAGGTCACCATCGTCGGCGCCATCGGAAGCCGGCTGACCGAGCCGGACAGCGGCCTCGGTCTCACCACCGCTCAGGTCGGTCTCGCCGCCGCGATCTACGTCGCCGGCGCCTGTACGGGGTCGCTGGTGTTCGGCTACCTCACCGACAGGTTCGGCCGGAAGAAGCTGTTCATCCTCACGCTCGGGCTCTACCTGGTGGCGACGGTGCTCACCGCCTTCTCGTTCACCCCGTGGATGTTCTTCGTGTTCCGGTTCTTCACCGGCGCGGGCATCGGCGGCGAGTACGCGGCCATCAACTCCGCGATCGACGAGCTCATCCCGGCTCGCCGCCGCGGCCTGGTCGACCTCGCCATCAACGGGTCGTACTGGCTCGGGACGGCGTTCGGCGCCATCCTCACCGTGTTCCTGCTCAACACCGCGATCTTCCCGCCGAACATCGGCTGGCGCATCGCGTTCGGCCTCGGGGCGGTGCTCGGTCTCGTCATCCTGCTGGTGCGCCGCAACGTGCCGGAGTCGCCGCGGTGGATGTTCATCCACGGCCGCGACGAGGCGGCCGAGAAGGAGGTCGCCGAGATCGAGGAGGGGGTCGAGAAGGAGACCGGTAAGTCCCTCGACGCCGTGCCGGACGACAAGGCGATCGAGATCCACCAGCGCCGCTCCACCGGCTTCGGGGAGATCTTCCGGGTCGCGCTGTTCCAGTACCCGAAGCGGTTCGTGCTGGGGCTGTCGCTGTTCATCGGCCAGGCGTTCCTGTACAACGCGGTGTTCTTCACATACTCGCTGGTGCTGACCAAGCTCCTGCACGTGCCGGACGACGTGGCGCCGTGGGCGCTGGTCCCGATCGCGATCGGCAACTTCCTCGGCCCGTTCCTCCTCGGGCACCTGTTCGACACCGTCGGCCGCCGCTTCATGATCACGCTGTCGTACGTCGGCAGCGGCGTGCTGCTGGTCGGCACGGCCATCCTGTTCGACATGGGAGCGCTCGACGCGTTCTGGCTGACGGCGTGCTGGATGGTCGTCTTCTTCTTCGCCTCGGCCGGCGCGAGCGCCGCCTACCTGACGGTGAGCGAGATCTTCCCGATGGAGACGCGGGCCATGGCGATCGCGTTCTTCTACGCGGTCGGCACCGGCATCGGCGGCATCATCGGCCCGATCCTCTTCGGAAACCTGATCGAGGGCGGCATCCACTCGGTGGTCATCGGCTACTACATCGGCGCCGGCCTCATGATCGCGGCAGGACTCGTGGAGCTGTTCCTCGGCGTGGACGCGGAGGGCAAGTCCCTGGAGGACATCGCCGCCCCGCTGTCCGCGTCGACCAAGGCGCAGAGTCCGGCGCGCTAGCCCGCCAGCACAGGAAGAACGTCGCGGGTCGCTCGGATCCGCGACGTTTTTCCTGTGCTCGGCGGCTGGGGCGGCTCCGGTCAGCTCGCGCGCTCGACGTCGCGGGGCCCCGCGTCGAGGAGGTCGAGGAGGGCGGCCTCGGGGACGCGGGAGGTGTCGATGACCTCGCCGTTGCGGTAGCGGTCGAAGATGCGCGGGTCGATGTAGCTGTTGCGGGCGATCGCGGGTGTATTGCCGAGGGCCGCCGCGGCCTCGTTGACCGCCGCGCTGATCCGCTTCTTGCGCTGCGCATCGGAGCCGGCCAGCCCGAGGTCGGCGAGCGCCGCCGCCGCGACGATCGTGCCCTTCAGCGTCCGGAAGTCCTTCGCGGTGAACTCGCCGCGCGTCTGCCGCCGGATGTACTCGTTGAGGGACGCCGGGCGGATGGTGTGCCAGGTGCCGTCCTTCCACGACAGCAGGCGCGACCGCTGGCCGCGGAGCGCCTGGATCTGGCGCAGCAGATCCGCCAGGTCCTCGTCGGTGATCGTGCTCGTCCACTTCTGCGCCGACTTCGCCGGGAAGGTGAGCGTGATGTCGTCGCCGTCGATGTCGGCGTGCCGGCACAGCAGCGTCGTGAGGCCGCGGCTGCCGTTGGCGTGCAAGTACTCCTCGCTGCCGATCCGGACGCTGCCCAGATCGATGATCCGGAACGCGGCGGCCAGGATGCGGTCCCGGCCGAAGCCCTCCTCCCGCAGGTCCATGGTCACCTTGCGGCGCGCCGACGGCAGCGTCTCTGCGAGCTGGGCGGCCCGCTCGAACTTCAGGCGGTCCTGGTGGAGGCGCCACGAGTCGTGATACCGGTACTGGCGGCGCCCGGCCTGGTCCGTGCCGACGGCCTGGATGTGGCCGCGCGCGTCGGGCGAGATCCACACGTCCTCCCACGCGGGCGGGAGCACGAGGGATCGGATGCGCTCCAGCTCGTGCTCGTCGACGATGCGGTTGCCCGCCTCGTCCTCGTAGACCGGTCCCTTGTCGGTCATCCTGCGGTGGTAGCCGGGGCCGGACGGGTTGCTGCGCTTCAGCCGCGTCACGCGGGCTTCTTCGCAGACTTCTTGGCGGGGGCCTTCTTCGCGGGAGCCTTCTTGGCGGGTGCCTTCTTGGTGCCGGACGCGGACGTGGACGTCTTGGTCGACCGGCTGCGCTCGACGCTGCGCTGCAGCGCCTCCATCAGGTCGATGACCTCGCCGCCGCCCTTCTTCTCGGTCTCCTCCTCGCCGAAGGTCGCGGCGGTGTCGACGCTGTCACCCTCCTCGAGCTTGGCGTCGATGAGCTTGCGCAGCTCCACCTGGTACTCATCGCTGAACTTCTCCGGCTCGAAGTCGCCGGCGAAGCTCTCCATCAGGGCGCTGGACAACTGCAGCTCGCGGTCGGAGATCCGCGGCGTCTGGTCGAGCGCCGGGAAGTCCGCCTCGCGGATCTCGTCGTGCCAGAGCAGGGTCTGCAGCACGAGCACGTTGCCGCGCACCCGCAGGGCGGCGAGGCGGGTCTTCTGGCGGAGGGCGAACTCCACGATCGCGGTCCGCTCCTCGTCCTCGAGCGTCTTGCGCAGCAGCGCGTACGCCTTGAGCGACTTGGAGTCGGGCTCCAGGTAGTAGCTGCGGTCGAACATGAGCGGGTCGAGCTGGTCGTTCGGCACGAACTCGACCACGTCGATCTCGCGGCTGCGCTCCGAGGGCAGGGAGGCGATGTCCTCCGGGGTGAGGATGACGGTCCGCTCGCCGTCGTCGTACGCCTTCGCGATGTGCTCGTACGGGATGACCTTGCCGTCGATCTCGCAGCGTCGCTGGTAGCGGATCCGGCCGCCGTCCTCGTCGTGCACCTGGTGCAGCGGGACGTCGTGATCCTCGGTTGCGCTGTACACCTTCACCGGGACATTCACGAGTCCGAAGGTGATGGCGCCCGTCCAAATGGCCCTCATGTGCCCATGTTGACCAGAAACCGGGCGGTACTCAAGCCTCTTGCGCGGGATTCTGCCCGGTCACGTCACTATTGCACGCGCGCTGCGTCTTCACAGGTGGGGGCGTCCTGCCCCGCATCAGCACCTCACCAGAAAGACCACAGCATGCGCACCAGCATCATCCGCACCGGCCTTGCCGCCGCCCTCGTCGCCGTCGCGGCGACCGCCTCCCTGTCCGCCTGTTCGGTTCAGGTCGACGACAAGGCCGTCCCGGAGGGCAAGGTCGTCGTCGAGATCGACGGCAAGAAGACGACGTACGACGACGGCCACGCGATCACCGGCACCGGCAAGGCCATCTCCGTCGGGGTGAACAAGTCCACGGCCACCGTCGCCTGCTCGGGAGCCGAACAGCTCACCCTGGTCGGCACCGATGGCGCGATCACCGTCAGCGGCACCTGCGGCGACGTCTCGGCTACCGGCGCCAGCCAGAAGGTCGTGCTGAAGGACGCGAAGGAGCTCAGCGTCCTCGGTGCCGACAACACCATCACGGCCGGAGCGCTCGACGCGCTCAAGGTCACGGGTGCCGGCAACAAGATCACCTACGTCTCGTCCGACAGCGAGCCGGAACTCCTGGGCGCGAACAACGACGTGACGAAGAAGTAGCAGACCGAGTCCGGCGTCCTTCCTCTCGACGGAGGGGCGCCGGGCGTACGGTGTGGCTATGGCCGCGCCGGACACCGAGGTCGTCGACATCGACGGCCACCGCCTCAAGCTGACCAACCTCGACAAGGTGATGTACCCCGCCACCGGCACCACCAAGGCGGACATCTTCGGGTACTACAGCGCGGTCGCCGATGCGATGATCCCGCACGTCCGGGACCGCATCGCCACGCGCAAGCGGTGGGTGCACGGCGTCGGGACCCCCGACGACCCGGGCCAGGTCTTCTTCCAGAAGGACCTCGACGACCGCTCGACGCCCGACTGGGTGCGCGAGGCGACCATCCAGCACTCCTCCGGGCCTAAGACGTATCCGCTCGTCAACGACCGGGCCACCCTGATCTGGCTCGCGCAGATCGCGTCGCTCGAGATCCACGTGCCGCAGTGGCGGGTGGATCGGGACGGCGAGCGCACCAACCCCGACCGGCTGGTGCTCGACCTCGACCCCGGAGAGGGCGTCACCCTCGCCGACTGCGCGGAGGTCGCCCGGCTGGCGCGCGTCATCCTCACCGACATGGGGCTGGAGCCGTTCCCCGTGACCTCCGGTTCGAAGGGCATCCACCTGTACGCCGCGCTCGACGGGTCGCAGACCAGCGACCAGGTCTCCGCCGTCGCGCACGAGCTGGCCCGGGTGCTCGAGTCCGACCATCCGGACCTCGTGGTCAGCGACATGAAGAAGTCGCTGCGCGCGGGCAAGGTGCTGGTCGACTGGAGCCAGAACAACGGGTCGAAGACGACCATCGCGCCGTACTCGCTCCGCGGCCGCTTCGAGCCGACAGTGGCGGCGCCGCGGACGTGGCGGGAGCTCGCCTCCAAAGATCTACGTCACCTCGACTACCAGGAAGTGATGCAGCGGGTGAAGCGCCGCGGCGACCTGCTGGCGGATCTCGACGCCGCACACTCCGGCGCGCGGGCGACCGAGCCCGACCGGCTGTCCACGTACCGCTCGATGCGCGACGCCGCGAAGACGCCGGAACCGGTGCCCGAAAACCGGCCGGAGGCGCGCGAGGGACGCTCGTTCGTCATCCAGGAGCACCATGCGCGCCGGCTGCACTGGGACTTCCGCTTGGAGAACGACGGTGTGCTGGTCAGCTGGGCGCTGCCGAAGGGCACGCCGACCGACCCGAAGCAGAACCACCTCGCCGTGCACACCGAGGACCACCCGCTGGAGTACGGCGGCTTCGCCGGCGACATCCCCCACGGCGAGTACGGCGCCGGGCACGTCGACATCTGGGACCACGGCGACTACGAGCTCGAGAAGTGGCGCGACGACGAGGTGATCGCCACGCTGCACGGCCAGCCGGATGGAGGCCTCGGCGGGGTGCCGCAGAAGTTCGCGCTCATCCGCACCAAGCAAGGCGGCGACGAGAAGAACTGGCTGATCCACCGGATGAAGGTGGACGGCGAGGAGGAGTTGGCGGCGCCCCGCACGCCGCGCGAGCCCGGGCCGCCGATCACCGACACACCGGTCTCCCCCATGCTCGCCACCCTCGGTTCGGCGGCGGACATCTCGGACGAGGACGAGTGGGCGTTCGAGATGAAGTGGGACGGCATCCGCGCGGTCGCGGAGGTACGCGACGGGAGGCTGCGCCTGACGACGCGCAACGGCAATGACGTGACCGTCACCTATCCCGACCTCGCCGGCCTGGTCGACCTCGCCGGCGACCACGACCTCGTGCTCGACGGCGAGATCGTGACGCTCAACGCCCAGGGCCGGCCCGACTTCGGGCTGCTGCAGACGCGGATGGGGCTGACGCGGCCGGCGGACGTGCAGTCCGCGCTGAAGCGCGCACCGGCGCACTACATGGTGTTCGACGTGCTCGAGGTCGACGGCACGAAGCACACGCGGGACCCGTACGACGAGCGGCGATCGCTGCTGTCGGAGGTGCTGCGGCCCGGCCGCGGCGATGTGGTCCAGGTGCCGCCCGCGTTCGACGGCGACCTGGCGCACGCGGTCGCGTCCAGCAAGGAGCTCGGGCTCGAAGGCGTGATGGCGAAGCGACGGGACAGCACCTACGCCACCGGCCGGCGATCGCGGTCCTGGATCAAGATCAAGCACCACCTCACCCAGGAGGTCGTCATCGCCGGGTGGACGCCCGGCAACGGACGCCGCGCGAACACCATCGGCGCCCTCCTCCTCGGCATCCCGGACGGGGACGGCCTGCAGTACGTCGGCAAGGTCGGCACCGGGTTCAGCGACCGTGCGCTCGACGACCTCAGCGCGAAGCTCGGCAAGCTGGAGCGGAAGACCCGGACGATGGAGGGCGTGCCCTCAGCGGACGCGCGCGGCGCGCACTGGGTGCGGCCGGACCTCGTCGGCGAGGTCGAGTTCGCCGAGTGGACGGGCCCCGGCAGGCTGCGGCAGCCGTCCTGGCGCGGCCTGCGCCCCGACAAGCGGCCGGACCAGGTCGTCCGCGAATCCTGACGCCGCTCGGCCTACGGTGTCGGCGCGAGCGCGTCGTACCGGCGGAACGAGCCCTGGATGCGCACGATCGTCGCGACGAGCACCACGATCAGCAGGCCGCCGAGGAGCGGCGGGAACCAGAGCGCGCCGGTCAGCGCCAGCAGACCGACGTAGAGGTCGCCGAGCCGCGGACCGCCGGTGACCACCACGGTGAAGACGCCCTGCAGGCGCCCGCGCATCACATCCGGCGCCGAGGCCTGCAGGATCGTCATGCGGAAGATGGAGCTCACGTTGTCGGCCGCGCCGGATGCGGCGAGCAGCAGGGTCGCGATCAGCAGCGCGGGCAGGTTGGCCTGAGCGAGCGAGGCACCGCCTTCGGCCGTCCCGGTAAGGGCGACGACAGCGAGCACGATACCGAACCCGAGGATGCTCGCGCCGTAGACGATGATCGCCCGCTCCACCGCGCGGCCCTGCCAGCGGACGCTCCCGAGCCGTCCGGAGAAGACGCTCGACGCGAGCGTGCCGACCGCGCCCGCCGCGGTGAGGATGCCCACGCTGATGGGTCCGCCGCCGATGAGCAGCGCGCCGACGGCCGGGAAGAGCGCGCGGGGCTGGCCGAAGGTCATCGCGATGACGTCGAGCACGAAGGTCATGCTGAGGTTCGGCGCGGTGCGCAGGAACCGCAGCCCCTCGAGCACGGAGGCGAGTCCGGCACCGGTCCGCTCCCCTCCGGCACGATCGCGGGCAGCGTGAAGATGCCGAGGAACGCCGCGGTGAAGAGCACCGCATCCACGGTGTACGTCCACGGGATGCCGACGGTCGCGACCAGCAGGCCCGCGAGCGCAGGGCCGACCGTGACCATGACGCCCATGCTGATGCCGCCGAGCGCGCTGGCCGCCGGGAGCAGCCTGACGGGCAGCAGGCGCGGCGTGATGGCCTGGCGCGTCGCGCCGATCATCACGCCGGCAACCGCGTTGATCGTCGTGAGGATGTAGAGCGGCCAGACCACCGGGACACCGGTCCAGGCGAGCAGCGCGAGCGCTGCCGTCGACATCCAGGCGACGATCGCCGTCACCAGCGCGACCTTCCGGCGGTCGAACGCGTCGGCGAGGACGCCGCCGTACAGCCCGAAGACGATCATCGGCACGAGGGCGAACAGCGCCACCAGCGAGACCGCGAGCGTCGAGTGGGTCAGGTCGAAGATGTGGAGGCCGACCGCGACCACGGTCATCTGCGTGCCGATGCCCGAGATCGCGCCGCCCAGCCAGAGGCGCGCGAACGCCGGCGATTCGCGCAGCGGCGAGAGGTCGACGAAATGCCGGCGCCGTGGATGCTGCTGCGCGGTTTCGCCCGCGGGCACGCCGGCGTCGAGCGGCGCCGTGGGGTCGGTCTGCGCGGCGGGATCGGCGGTGCGGCCGGCCGGCTCCCCGCTCAGAACCGCGGCTGCTTGCTGAGGCGGACCGCGGCGGTGGACACCACCACGCCCCACAGCATGATCGTGACGGTGATCGCCTGGAGCAGCACCTGGAAGAACGGGGCGAAGGGGGTGACCGAGACCCAGAGCCAGAGGATGGCGCCGATGAGCGTGATCACGTAGCTGAACGTGCGGCGGGCGTACAGCGCGTTGAGCGAGACGATGGTCGCCGCGACGGTCACCTGGAAGAGCGGGAGGAAGTCGTCCGCGTTACCGGTCCACGTGTACACCAGGCTGATGACGCCGATCACCAGCGACACCAGCACCACGACCGTGGCCAGGAGGTTGCCGAGCGCGCTCGGGAGGACCGTGCTCAGGCTGCGGACGAGCGTGCCGCGCTCGTCGGAGTCGACGACCTCGCGCGCGTGCTCGTTGGGCTGGGAGATGACGTGCGTGCTCACGTCGTCGATCCTACCGCCCGCCGTCCCGGCGCGGAGCACGGCCGGCGTAGATTGCGGGTATGGCCACTTCTCGCCGCCGCCACGCCCGCCTGCCGTTCCCCGACCGCGCCGAGAGGGTGGACGAGGCCGTTGCGCGCCGGATCAACGCGCGCACCACGGGTCCCGCTGTCGACGGCTTCTGGCGCGCGCTCACCCGGTTCGCCAACCACGGCAAGCTGTGGTTCGTCGCCGCGTTCGTCCTGGTGGCGCTCGGCCGTCCCCGTGCGGCCGTACGGGGACTCACCTCGCTGGGCCTGGCGAGCCTGGTCGCCAACATCGTGGGAAAGCGGCTGGTCGGCGGCGACCGCCCGGCGCTCACCTCCATCCCGATCGCGCGCCGCTTGGACCGCTCCCCCACGTCACCGTCGTTCCCGTCCGGCCACACGGCGAGCGCCGCGGCCTTCGCTACCGGCGCCGGGCTCGAGTGGCCCGCCGCCGGTGCGGTCCTCGCCCCTGTCGCCGCGGGGGTCGGCTACTCGCGGCTGCACACCGGCGCGCACTGGTTCTCGGATGTCGCGGGCGGTGCGGCGATCGGCGTCGGCGCCGCCCTCGCCGTCAAGGCGGCCGCCGGGCTGGCCCGCCCGGTCGTCGACCGTCGGGACCCGCCGACCGCCGAGACGGTGGAGCTGCCCGCTACGTCGACCGGCGCGGGCGTGTTCATTGTCGTGAACCCCGGTTCCGGTCGGGGACTCGGCCGTCCTGCGCCTGGCCCGCTGCTGCACTCGGCTCTGCCGGAGGCGGAGGTGCACGAGCTCTCCGAGCACGAGGACGTGTCGCAGGTGATCGCCGACCGGCTCGCCGCCGCCGACGCGCCGCGCGCCCTCGGCGTCTGGGGCGGCGACGGGACGGTCGCGACCGTGGCCGACGCCGCTCGCTCCGCTGACCTCCCGCTCCTCGTCCTCCCGGGCGGCACCTTCAATCACTTCGCGCGCGCGGTTCTCGTCGACTCCGTGGACCAGGCGCTCGCGGCGCTGGCCGACGGCTGCGGCCGCGAGGTCGACGTCGCCGAGCTGGAGTTCGGCGACGGATCCACACGCACGGTCCTCAACACCGCATCCGTCGGCCTCTATCCGGCGTTCGTGGAGGAGCGGGAGCGCCACGAGAAGGTTCTCGGCAAGCCGATCGCCGCCCTGATCGCGGCGATCCGGACGGTGCGCCGCAGCGAGCCCCTGAAGGTGGAGATCGACGGACGGAGCCGCCGGGTGTGGTCCGTGTTCGTCGGCGTCGACCGGTACTACCCGCCGTCGGTCGCGCCGATCGAGCGCCGCCGGCTGGACGACCACCTGCTCGACGTGCGCATCCTGTTCGCGAACGGGAAGCCCCGGACGCGCGGCGCCGTCGCCCTGGCGTTCGGCGGCCGCACGGATGCGCTGGCCGCCCGCCTGCCCATGCTGCAGGGCCCTCCTGCCCTCGAGGCCAGGACCGTCGAGGCGATCGAGATCGCGGCAGACGGCGACGACCCCGGCTACGCCCACGACGGCGAGGCGTCGACCAGCACACCTGGCGACCCGAAGCGCCTGCGTCTGCGCGTCGTGCCGAGGGGCCTGCGCGTCTATTCGCCGAGGGAGTGAGCCGGCTCGCTCAGGCGGGCACCCGCGCCGGCAGCGGCGCGGGCGCTGCAGGCCCCACGTACCGCGACGAGGGCCGCAGGATCTTCCCGTCGGCGGCCTGCTCCAGGATGTGCGCGGTCCAGCCGACCACGCGCGCCGCGGCGAACGTCGGCGTGAACATCTCGCGCGGGATTCCGCAGAGCTCCATGACCACGCCCGCGTAGAACTCCACGTTCGTGTGCAGCTCGCGTCCCGGCTTCAGCTCGGCGAGCAGTTCCTGGACGCGACGCTCCACCTGCACGGCGAAGTCGACCCGCGGGCCGCCGAAGCCCTGGGCGAACTCGCGCAGCATCCGGGAGCGCGGATCCTCGGTGCGGTAGACCGCGTGCCCGAAACCCATGACCCGGCCGCCCTCAGCGAGCGTGCGGTGCACCCACTCGTCCGTGCGGTCGGGCGTGCCGATCTCGTCGAGCGTGTCGAGCGCACGGCTCGGCGCGCCGCCGTGCAGCGGACCGGAGAGGGCGCCGAGGGCCCCGCCGACGGCGGAGGCGAGATCCGCTCCCGTCGACGCGATGACCCGCGCGGTGAACGTGGACGCGTTGAAGCCGTGGTCGATCGCCGCGGTCATGTACGCGCTCAGGGCGCGTTCCTCCTGCTGCGTCGGGACGCGACCGGTGACGAGGTACAGGTAACCCGCGACGTGGCCGAGGCCGTCGCGGGGAGCGAGCGGTTCCCGGCCGGCGGCGAGCGCGTGGAGCGAGGCCAGGAGCACGGGGGTGACGGCCGCGGTGCGGATCGCATCGCGCATCCGCTCGTCGGGGCCCTCGTCGTAGAGCGGCCGGGCGCGGTCGGCGGCGGCGACCGCGGCGAGCGCCATCCGGAGCCCTGCGAGCGCGTCACCGTCCGCGGTCAGGCGCGCGATGGCCGGGAGCAGGGCTCGCACCTCGTCCGGGATGGTGCGGGAGGCGGCGATCCGTCCTTGGAAGGCACCCAGCTCGGCCGCGTCCGGCAGGGCGCCGAACAGCAGCAGGTACCAGGCCTCTTCGAACGTCCGCTCGCGAGCGAGGTCAACGGCCGAGTACTGCCGGTAGTGGTAGAAGCCCTCGTGGCCGCGCACGTCGCCGAGTTGGGTGCGCGCCGCCACCACGTTCGTGAGTCCACGCGGGACGTCGATGAGGGTGTCGTCCATCCTGTCCATACCGGTATGGTGAACTGGATTTACACCAACGTCAACGTTGATCGGATCAACATGGATGCGCTCCCCCGCCTCACCGCCGAACAGACCGCCGAACGCCTCGGCGTCAAGCTGGAGACCCTGTACGCGTACGTCGCACGCGGACGCCTGCAGCGGCAGCGGACCGTCGACGGCTCGACGTTCGACCCGCTCGACGTCGAGCGCTTCGCCGCGAGCCGGCGGCGGCGGCCGGCGACGCCCGGCCACTCCGAGGGACGGCCGCTCATGGTGATCGAGACGCGGTTCGCGCTCATCGAGGACGGCGAGCTGTTCTACCGGGGCCGGCCCGTGTCCGAGCTCGCCGCCGAACCGTTCGAGACGGTCGCACGCTGGGCGCTGACCGGCCGATGGGACGCGGCGGCGCGGTTCTCGCCCGGCGCCGGACTGGAGGCTGCGCGGGCTGCGTCGGCGGCCCTACCCGCGTCGGCGGGCGACCGCGACCGGCAGCTGGTGGCCGTCGCGGCGCTTGCGGCGGCGGATCCGCTGCGGGCGTCGCTCGACCCCGACATCGTCGCGAGCGCGGCCGAGCGGCTGGTGGCGGGAATGGTGGAGGTGCTTCCGGAGCGCGGTGCGGGGCCGGGTGGAGACTCCATCGCCGACCGACTCCACCGCCGTCTCGTTGAGGCTGAGCCGATCGCGTCCGACACCGCGCTTCTCGACGCCGCCCTGGTGCTCCTCCTCGACCACGACATCGCGATCTCGACGCTGGCCGCTCGCGCCGCCGCCTCGGCCCGCGCCACGCCCTACGGCGTCGTCGTCGCCGGGCTCGGCGCTCTCGACTCGCCGCTGCACGGGAATGCCAGCCGCGCCGCCCACCGCCTGCTTGCGCGGGTGGTCACCGGGGAGGAGGCCGCACGCGCGGTCGCGGACACCGTGCTCACCGCGCATGGACCCGTCCCCGGCTTCGGGCAGCCCCTATACCCGGAGGGCGACCCGCGGGCGCGCATCCTGCTCGGCAGGCTCGCCGCCGATCCACGGCACGCCCGCGTCGCTGACGCCGTGGACGCGGTGACCGCCGTGATGCGGGACCGCACCGGCGCGCATCCCAACGTCGACCTCGCGCTCGGCGCGCTCACGGTCGCGTGCGGCATGCGCGACGACGCCGGCGAAGTGCTGTTCGCGACCGCGCGCACGGTCGGCTGGCTGGTGCACGCTCTCGACGAGTACGCCCAGCCGCCGCTGCGGCTGCGCCCCGTCGGCCGCTACGTCGGCGACTGAGCCGCACGCGCCTACTCGTCCCAACACGCCGTTACGCCTCCGCCCATAACGGCGAGTCGGGCCCAGTCGTTCATCGATGGGACGCAACACGCCGTCATGCGCGGCGCATGACGGCGTGTTGCGTCCCCTGGATCGGGCGTCAGCGGCGCAGGGCCTTGCGCGCCAGCCAGTTGCCGAGGAACTGCGCGGCCTGCACCAGGATCACGATGGTGATGACCGCGATCCACGTGACGGCCCAGTTGTAGCGCTGATAGCCGTACGAGATCGCGAAATCGCCCAGGCCGCCGCCGCCGATGCTGCCCGCGATCGCGGACAGGTCGACGATCGCGACGAAGATGAACGTGTAGCCCAGGATGAGCGGGCCCAGCGCCTCGGGGATCAGGAGGGTCGTGATGATCCGCCACGGGCTCGACCCCATCGCGCGCGCCGCCTCGATGACGCCCGGCTCGATGGTGACGAGGTTCTGCTCCACGATCCGCGAGATGCCGAACGTCGCCGCGATCGTCATCGGGAAGATCGCCGCCGGAGTACCGAGGAACGTCCCGAGCACCAGCTGCGTCAGCGGCGCGATCGCGGTCATGAAGATGATGAACGGGATGGGGCGGATGAAGTTCACGACGACGTTGAGGACGGTGAACAGCCCGCGGTTCTCCAGCAGCCCGCCGCGGCGCGTCGTGTAGAGCAGCACGCCGAGCGCGAGGCCCAGGATGCCGCCGAGCACGAGCGTCGCGACGACCATCCACAGGGTCTGGCCGATGGACTGCAGGTACACAGGCCACAGGGTCGACCAGTCGCTCATGCGGCCACCTCCTCGACCTCGGTGACCGTCCGGAGCTCGGCGATCAGCGCATCCACGTTCGCCGGCTCGCCGAGCAGTTCGAGTGTGAGGCTGCCGAACGAACGGCCCTGCAGCGCCGAGATGCCGCCGTAGACGATCTCGAAGCGGACGTCGTGCCGTCCGACCGCATCCGACAGCACCGAGCCGAGCCGGCCGTCGTCGTGGATGCGCGCCGACACGATGCGGCCCGCGTGCTTGCCGCGCAGGCGCTCGATGTCGGCCTCGCCCGGCTGGTTGCGCAGGACGGTGCCGACGAAGCGCTGGGCCGTCGGCGTCTGCGGATCGGAGAACACCTCGAAGACGCTCCCCTGCTCGATCACGTGGCCGGAGTCGAGCACGGCGACGCGGTCGGCGATCGAGCGCACGACCTCCATCTCGTGGGTGATCACGACGATGGTGACGCCGAGCTCGCGGTTGACCCGCTTGAGCAGGGCGAGCACGTCGGAGGTCGTCTCCGGGTCGAGCGCGCTGGTCGCCTCGTCGGCGAGCAGGATGTCCGGGTTCGTCGCGAGCGCGCGGGCGATGCCGACGCGCTGCTTCTGGCCGCCGGAGAGCTGGTCGGGGTAGCTCCACGCCTTGTCGGTCAGGCCGACGAAGGCGAGCAGTTCGGCGACGCGCTGCTTGCGCTTCTCCTTCGGCCAGCCCGCGACCTTCAGCGGGTACGCGACGTTGCCGAAGACCGTCCGCGAGCGGAACAGGTTGAACTGCTGGAAGATCATCCCGATCCCGGCGCGGACGCCGCGCAGCTCCTTCTCCTTCAGCGTGGTGAGATCGCGTCCCTCGACGATCACCGAACCCGAGGTCGGATGCTCGAGCGCGTTGATGAGCCGCACCAGCGTGCTCTTGCCCGCACCCGAGTAGCCGATGATGCCGAAGATCTCGCCGCGCCCGATGGACAGGTCGAGGTCGTCGACGGCGGGAACCGCGGCGGCACCCGAGCCGAAGCTCTTGGTGACGCCGCGGAACTCGATGATCGGTGCTGCGGTGCCCGGTACCGCCACTACTGCGCCGCCTGGATGGTCTTCTTCAGGCCGTCGAGGATGTCGACCAGCTCCGAGGGCTTGCGCTCGACGATGACTGCGGTGTTCTTCGACTCCGCGAGCACCGCGTCCGTCACGGCCTTCGTGTGGTACAGCTCCGCGACCTTGAGGTAGGTCTTGTTGTCCATGTCCTTCTCGCGGGCGACGAAGGCGTTGATGTACGGCTCGGCGGTGCTGGACTTCGGGTCGTCCTGGAACAGGGCCGACTTCGGGTCGATGCCGGCGGTGAGCGCGAAGTTGTTGTTGATGATCGCGCCGTCGGCCGAGCTGAGCGCCGGGGCGGTCTGGGCCGCGTCCACCGGGATGACGGTGACCTTCGAGGCCGAGGCGTCGATGTCGGCCGGGGTCGCGAGGGTGCTGCCGCCGTTCTTCAGCTTCAGGAGACCGGCCTTCTGCAGCACGAGGAGTGCCCGCGCCTGGTTGGTGGCGTCGTTCGGGATGGCGATCTTGCCGCCCTGGGGGATGTCCTCGAGGCTCTTGTGCTTGGTCGAGTAGAGCGGCAGCGGGACGACGAGGGTCGCGCCGATCGGCACCAGGTTCTGCTTCGCCGACACGTCGTAGTTGGCGAGGAACTGCAGGTGCTGGAACAGGTTCAGGTCGAGCTGGCCGTCGGCGAGCGCCGGGTTGGCCTGCGTGTAGTCGCGGAAATTGACGGTCTGGATGTCGATGCCCTGCTTCGCCGCCTCCTTCTTCAGCACGGCCCAGTATGGGGAGGACGCCTCGGTCGTGCCGATCTTCACGGTGACGGTCTTCGCGGTCGCGGCGCCCGATCCGGTCAGGTTCACGACGACCAGCACGACGGCGACGATCACGGCGACGACGGCGATGCCGATGCCGACGAACCAGCCAGTGCGGGAGCGCTTCGGCTTCTCCGGCAGCGCGGGGGTGGGAGGGGTGGCGTCGGACATGGCTGTGCCTCTCGTGAAGGTGGGATGTGATTTCGCCGGCGGACGGTTGGCGGCTATTCGAGCCTCCCCCGCCTCCCGGAATGGGTCAAAACGTCTTTCGAAATGTGACGCTCCGATGTTCGTCGTGCGTTCATGACGCGGCCCTTACCCTCGCGGTGGGCCACGCGTAATGTGAGCCGGGTCGGCGTGCTCCCCGGGACGTGGTTCCGGGACACGCGCGAACACGGGACGGACGGGAGACGGAATGAGCGACATCAACGACGACGACATCACCACCGACGCGGCGGGATCCGGCGAGGGCCCCGCGGACGGCGGCGCGAACGCGGGCGGCCACGACGGCGGAGCCGACGGCTCGGCGGGCGGCTCGGGCGAGGGCCCGGCCGACGGCGGCGCGAACGCGGGCGGCCACGACGGCGGAGCCGACGGCTCCGCGGGCGGCTCGGGCGAGGGCCCGGCCGACGGCGGCGCCAACCCCGGCGGCCACGACGGCGGAGCCGACGGGTCCGCTTGATGACGACGAACAAGCGCGGGCCGGGAGACCGGCCCGCGCTTTCGCGTTGCGTGCCGGTCGACGCGTCCCGCTTCGCGGCTGAGTTCTGGGGCCGGCGCCCGCTGTTCACCCGCGCCACCGACCTCGGCCGGTCTGACCCGGGCGGGTTCGCCGACCTGTTCAGCGTGTACGCGGTGGATGAGCTGGTCTCGTCGCGTGCGCTGCGCACCCCGTTCGTCCGCATGGCGAAGGAGGGCACCGTCCTCCCGCCCGCGCGGTTCACCGGCCCCGGCGGCTTCGGCGCGGAGGTCGGCGACCAGCTCGACTCGGCCAAGGTGCTCGCCGAGTTCGCGAACGGCGCCACGCTCGTCCTGCAGGGCCTGCACCGCACCTGGCCCGCGGTCGCGGAGTTCTCGCGGCGCCTGTCCGCCGAGCTCGGGCATCCCGCGCAGGTCAACGCCTACATCACACCGGCGTCGTCGCGCGGGTTCGACCCGCACTACGACGTACACGACGTGTTCGTGCTTCAGATCGCCGGTGAGAAGCATTGGCGCATCCACGAACCGGTGCACGTCGATCCCCTCCGCGACCAGCCGTGGAGCGACCATCGGGAGGAGGTCGCCGCGCGCGCCGCGGAGGCGCCAGTGATCGACGAGACCTTCCGCCCGGGCGACGCGCTGTACCTGCCGCGGGGCTGGATCCACTCGGCCGAAGCGCTCGGGGGCGTTTCGGTGCACCTGACCATCGGCGTGGCCGCGTACACGCGGGCGGACGTCGTGCGGGAGGCGGTGGCTCGCGTGGCGGACGTCGCCGCGCTGCGCGCGTCGCTCCCGGTCGGCTTCGACCCCGCGGACCCGGCTGCCGTCGCCCCCGTCGTGGAGGACACGGTGGACGCGCTGATCGCCGCGCTTTCGGATCCGTCGGCCCGGCCCGCGATCGCCGCCGCGGTCGCTGAGCGCCTGCTTCTTCGTCAGCGGTCGGACTCGCCGCCCTCCCCGTGCGCCCGCTCGCGACCATCGCGGCGGCGGAGGCGCTGGGTCCGGACACCGTGGTCGTAGCCCGCCCGGGGCTGCGCCCGGACGTGACGGTCGAGGTGGAGACGGTGACCGTGCGGCTGCCCGCCAAGAAGGTGGCGCTGCCGATCGCGGCACGGGATGCCGTCGGGCGGCTGCTCGACGGACGCCCGGTCGCGGTGAGTGAACTCCCGCTGGACGAACGGTCGGCGGTGGTGGTCGCTCGGCGGCTGCTGCGGGAGGGAGTCGTGGTGCTCGCCGGCTCAGACGCCGGTCCCGGTTCCCGCACCGCGGCTCAGCATGGGGACGAGTTCGATTTCGCGGACTCGGCCGGGGTTTCGTCGGACGGCGAACGCAGCGCGACCGCCGACTTCGGGACCGCGACGGCCACGTGAGTGGCGTGCCGCCTAGAGGCGGCGTCCGCGTCCCGGGCGTCGCACCCGGCGGGCTCACCCCGGCGGCGGGCGGCGCGCCCGGCGGGCTCACCCCGGCGGCGGGCGGCGCGCCCGGCGGGCGCACCCCGGCGGCGGGCGGCGCGCCCGGCGGTGGCAGCCACGGGGCGAGCGGTCCGTCCGCCGACAGCACCCCGGCGGTGGGCGTCACGCCCGGCGGTGGCAGCCACGCGGCGAGCAATCCGGCCGCCGACGGATTCCGTGCGACGGGCGTCGCGCCCCGCGAGGGCCACTCCGGCGTGCCGGGTTGGCTGCCGTGCAGCGATCGGGCGATCGAGCGCGGTGACCCGCTGGCCGGGACCGCCGGGTTCGGCGAGCGCTGGCTGCTGGTCGAGATCGAGAGCGGGTGGGGGCGCCACGCGTTCTTCGACTCGGACCTCGACCCCGCGCTCGGGGCGCGGATCGTGGCGCGGGCGGAGGCCGAGGGCATCCGCCCGCTCGCCATCCGGCGCACGCGGTTGCGGGCGCCGCAGCGGCGCGACCAGTCGTCGTGGCGTTGGGCGCTGGTCGACTGCCGCCCAGGACGGGAGTCGGTCCGCTGGGGCCGCGTGGACGACCCCGCCGAGCTGCTGGACGTCCCCTTGGACGGCACCGCCGGCGAACCCAGCGCCGCTCCGATCTACGCCGTGTGCACGCACGCGCGCCACGACCAGTGCTGCGCCGTCCGCGGGCGTCCCGTCGTGGAGACGCTGGCAGCCGCCCATCCCGAGGTCACGTGGGAGTGCTCCCACCTCGGCGGCGACCGGTTCGCCGCCACGATGATCGTCTTCCCGCACGGCCTCCACTACGGACGGGTGACGGCGGAGCGGGCCGAGACGATCGTCGATCGGTACGCCGAGGGACGGGTCGTGCCCGACCTGCTCCGCGGCCGCACCGCGCTGACGACGGTCGCGCAGGCCGCGGAGGCGTTCGCCCGCGATGACACCGGCGACGACCGGATCGGCGCCTTCCGCGTGCTTTCGGAGCGGCCCCACCCCCACGGCTGGACCGTGGAGCTGGAGCACAACGGGGACCGGCTGACGGTCGAGGTGGGCGAGCGTCTGTCGGAGCCGATGCTCAGCACCTGCGCCGCCACGCTCGCCCACCCGGTCCGCGAGTTCGTCCCGGTGTCGGTTGCCCGGCGCTAGCCGTTATCGGCCCGCGTGGCGGTCAGGCGTTCTGCGCGGCGGGCGCGGTCTGCAGGATGCGGACCATGTTGCCCGACGGGTCGCGGAACGCGCAGTCGCGCGGGCCCCACGGCTGGTCGATCGGTTCCTGCAGGACCTCGGCGCCCGACGAGCGGACGCGCTCGAACGCGGTGTCGAGGTCGTCGGTGCGGAAGACGATCGGGCTCATGGAGCCTTTGACGACGAGTTCCTGGAGGGCGTCGCCGTCGGCCTGCGAACGGCCGGCGTGCGGGTCGCTGAGGACCACGGCGGCGTTGTCGTCGCCGGCCACGCCGAGCGTGATCCAGCGGTGGTCGCCGGACTGGACGTCCTGGATGACGTCGAGCCCGAGCGCGTCGCGGTAGAAGGCGAGGGATTCCTCGGGGTCGAGGACGGTGATCTGCGAGTACTGGAGTGAAACGGTCATGAGTCGACTCTAGGAAGCGGCATCCGGCTGCGCTTCTCCAAAACTGCTCTCTGTGGAGAAGCCGTCGGCGGGCGCTGTTGTGGACGGTTTCAGCCGCGGACGCGGACCGGACGTGTACGCTCCCGGGCGACGCAATCGGGCATCGCACGCACCGCCTCGTGCTCGCGCGCGCGGTACTCGGTCGGCGTCATCCCGACCACCTCGGTGAACTTGGAGCTGAACGAGCCGAGCGACGTACAGCCGACCGTCATGCACGCGTCGGTGACGCTCATTCCGCCCCGCAGCAGCGCCATCGCCCGCTCGATCCTGCGGGTCATCAGGTAGCTGTACGGCGTCTCGCCATAGGCGGCCCGGAAGCGGCGCGAGAAGTGCGCCGGCGACATGTAGGCGCGCGCGGCCATCGTCGGGACGTCGAGCGGCTTGGCGTAGTCGCGGTCGATCAGGTCCCGTGCGCGGCGCAGGTGCGCGAGCGTCTGCAGCTCCTCCGGTGACACGGGATGAGAGTAGCACCGGGCGCCCCGGTGTCGGCCAGTGGGCCGCTCACCGAGGCCCGCTCACGGAGGCCCGCTCACCCGACCGGCAGCGCCGCGGTCTCGTCCACCTCCTCGACGAGCCGGATGAATGCGCTCAGCTCCCCCACGCTGCCGGGCGTCGTGGGCAGGAACTCCGTCAACTCCGGCGAGTGCACCAGGTAGGCCGCCCACTTCGCTCGCGAGATGGCGACGTTGAGTCGGTTCTTCATGAGCAGGAACGACATCCCGCGCGGCACGTCGGCCGCGGAGGACGCCGCAAGGCTCATGATCGCGATCGCCGCCTCCTGGCCCTGGAACTTGTCGACGGTCCCCACCCTCACGCCGCGGTAGCCCGCTGCGTCGAGCAGCGCCCGCACCTCGGCGAGCTGCGCGTTGTACGGCGTGACGACGATGACGTCGTCCTCGCCCAGCGGTTCGTCGTCGCGGCCCGCGCCGGGGTCGCTCCAGGACCGGCCGAGCACGTCGCGGACGATGTCGACCACCGCCTCGGCCTCCTCGGGAGACGCGGTCGAGTTGCCGACGTGCAGCACCGGGACCGGATGCACGCCCGGCACCACCCCGCTCAACTCGCGGTCGGAGGCGCACGGGTGCGCCCGCAGCTTGCCCTCGTAGGACAGCCGCGACACGGACGCCGCCAGCGCCGGATGCATGCGTCGCGTCTCGGCGAGGAAGTAGCCGAGCTCGGGCGGGAGGACGTCGTGCCCGGCGCTCACCCAGCCCAGCGCCGAGCCGTCGACCGGTTCGGGGTGACGACCCTGGCTCACCTGCGGCAGCTGCTGCGGGTCGCCGAGCAGCAGGAGGTTCTTCGCCGCGACACCGACGGCCACCGTGGAGGCGAGCGAGAACTGCCCGGCCTCGTCGACGACGAGCAGGTCGAGGCTTCCGCGCGGAACGCGGGCCGCGTTGGCGAAATCCCACGCCGTCCCGCCCAGCACGAAGCCGCGGCCCTCGTTGACGCCCGCGAACTCGAGGTGACCGTTGGCCGGCAGCGGGGTGAAGCGGTGCGCGGACTCGCCCTCGCCCGACTCGGCGTCGTCGCCGCGAGCACCGCCGCTCGGCACCTTGCCCACGGCGGCGGCATCGAGCCCCGCGTCGACGACGCGATCGAGCAGATTCTCGACGACGGCGTGCGACTGCGCGACGACGCCGACCCTCCAGCCGTGCTCGGCCACCAGCCGTGCGATCACATGCGCGCCGAGGTACGACTTGCCCGTGCCAGGAGGCCCCTGCACGGCGAGATACGAGCGGTCGAGGTCGAGCAGGCTCGCCACCACGGCGTCGATGCGGCCATCGCCATCGCCGGGTTGCCCGGCATCCCCGTCGAGTGTGGGGTCGGGCACCAGCCGTCCGGAACGCGCCCGCGGCGGCGTGCGCCGAAGCAGATCGATCGTGGCGTCCACCGGCCAGGTGTCGTGGTGCCGGGCGATGAGCAGCGCCGTGCCCCACTCCCGGATCGCTTCGGCGAGCCGTCGGGAGTCCGGCGGCGCGGCCGGTGTGAGGGCGCTCGGGAGGTCGCGGTACGGCGGAACCTCGGGCGGAAGGGTCTCGCGCACGACGATCGACCCGTCGGGCAGGGCCTCGATGACCGCGACCGTCCGCGCGGCACGTGCGCCGGGCTGCGCCCGCGGCTGCCGGAACGGCCCCGGGTACTCGTACAGGAGGTACGGACCGCTGCGCTCGCTCACCCGGACCGCGCTGCCCGGCCCCCATTGCCCGCTGAGCAGCAGTTCGCGCCGTTCGACCTTCTGCCCTTCGTCGATGTACCAGTCGCGCAGCACCACGGCCGTCTCGACCACCAGAACGTCGCGGGTCTCGGCCCACTCCTCGATCGGCTGGATCAGCCGCGCGAAGTGCGACTGCCAGAAGCTCTTCTGCTCGCGCCGATGGAAGTCGATCGCCGCGGCGGCGAGCGCCATCGCTTCGCGGTCGCTCGACCGATGCGGATCGAGCGGATCGCCGGCGAAGGCCAGCAGCCCGGCGCGCAGCGGCGACTCATCGGGCGCGACCTCGGACTCCTCCGCCGGCGCCGCTCCGACCGGGATGCCGTTCTCGGCCGCACGGGCGAGCAGCCAGTCGCGCAGGCGCAGGGTCGAGACGCAGTCGTACCGGTTGTACTCGCCGATGTCGTCGAGCAGCGGCTGGGCCTCGTCGAGGCGGCCGAGCGCGATCAGGTCGCGCGCGTTGGCGTACTCGGTGATCGAGTCGGCGCCGTTCGTCACGTCGCTCTCACGCAGCTCGTCGCCCATGTACAGCGGTTCGAGCTTCTTGATGGAGTAGGACCGCGATCCGACGCGGACCGCCTTGCGGACCAGCGGGTACAGGTCGACCATCACGTTGTCGCGGAGCAGGCCGTCGACCTCCTCCTCGCCGACGCCGTGCCGTGCCGCCAGCGCGAGCAGGTGGGTCTGCTCGTACGCCGCGTAGTGGTAGATGTGCATGCCCGGGTACTGTCGCCGCCGGTCGCGTACGAACGCGAGGAACGCCTCCAGCGCCACCCGCTCCGCGGCGAAGTCGTGCGCCCAGAAGGCGGTGAACTGTTCTTCCTGGTCGACGAGGCCGAACAGGTAGTCGAGATTCCAGCGCTCCCCCGCGCCCTCGGTGTAGAGCGGGTCGCCCTCGAAGTCGAAGAAGATGTCGCCGGGGTCGGGATGCGGCAGCACCGCGAGCACGGGCGCATTGAACACCCGGACAGGCGGCGGCGACCCGGGCTCGGCCTGCAGCTGCAGACGCGCCTGCTCCCGCAGCCCGTCGAGCGTGCCCTCGGGGATGCCGTCCACCGGTCCGCTGGACGCCGCCAGCGCGTCGATCGTGCCGAGTCCGGCCGCGAGCAGGTGCTCGCGCTGCGTCACCCGCATGCCGGCGACCAGCAGCACGTCGCGGGTCGCCTGCACCTCGGCGTCGCATGTGTCGCAGCGTCCGTCGACGGTGAACCGCGGATCGCCCCACGCGACCGGGCCGGCGTCGGCCACGTGCTCGGCGATGATGGTCAGCAGCCGCGCCCGCCGCTTGCGGTAGACCGGTTCGATGTCGGTGAGAGAGTGCTCGCTGACCGACCCGTCGCCGAGCAGCAGCTCGACCGTGTCGTCGACCTCGACGCCCATCCGCCGCAGCTGCTCCGCATAGGCGGCGAGCTGCAGCAGCGCGGTCACTCGCGCGCTGCGGGCGAGCTTGGAGTCCTGCACCCGGTAACGCCCGTCGGGCAGGCGCACCACGAAGTCGGCGAAGCCGACGAAAGCGCCGTCGAAGAACGTCGCCTGGAACACCACCTCGGCACCGGCGGCGAACGCCTCAGACGTCAGCCGCACGGCCTCGGCCAGCGAATCCGCCGTCAGCTGCGGTGGCCGCTCGATCTCGACGACTCCGGCCCCGAACTTCTCGCGGTAGCGCTCGAGGATGCGGTGCTCCTGCTCGTCGCCCATGCGCGACGAGCGCACGTACATGGGGTCCTCGATCTCCTCGGTCTTCTCGAGGCGACCGAGCTTGACGTCGACCGTGCGCAGGAACGCGAACTCGCACTTGGACGCCTCGGTGAGGTCGCTGGCGCTCGTGACGATGACCCCGTCCAGCAGGAACACGGCGACCTCCTCTCATCCGGCTGATCGACCCGGTACCCCGAGGCTATCGGCGACCACCGACATGCCGGCGAGCTCCGCTGAACCGGTGGATAACCCTCCGCACCGCCCGCCTGTGGACGGTTTCAGCGGCTCACTTGGCCTTGGCCGCGGCCTTCATGGCGCGCTTGTGCTCGCGCACCTTCGTCAGCGAGTCGGCGTCGACGATGTCGGCGACCGAGCGGTACCCCGGCGTCCCGTAGTCACCCGCGGCCTTCTCCCAGCCCGGAGCTGCGAGGCCCTTCTGCTTGCCGAGCAGCGCGAGGAAGATCTTCGCCTTCTGCTCGCCGAAACCGGGCAACGCCTTCAACCTTTGCAGCACCTCCGCGCCGTCCGGGTCGCCCTGCGTCCAGATCGCGGCGGTGTCGCCTCCCCAGTCCGAGACGATGGCGGCGGCGAGCGCCTGCACACGTCCCGCCATGGAGCCGGGGAACCGGTGGACAGCCGGCG
Organism: Leifsonia poae; assembly: GCF_050632865.1. Lineage (GTDB taxonomy): Bacteria > Actinomycetota > Actinomycetes > Actinomycetales > Microbacteriaceae > Leifsonia > Leifsonia poae_B. The sequence continues at coordinate 262,036 of NZ_JBODSA010000004.1, forward strand.
GCTGCTTCATGACCGCTGCCAGCTCGTCCGGGTCCATCGCGGCGATGCTCTGCGGGTCGAGCGCGCCGAGCCGGTCGCGCAGCTTCGCGGGACCGCTGAACGCGGTCTCCATCGGGATCTGCTGGTCGAGCAGCATCCCGGTCAGCAGGGCGAACGGGGACTCGTCGAGCAGGGCGTCCGCAGCGGGGTCGCCGGTGATGGAGAGTGGCATGCCCTCAGCCTGCCACCAGCAGTAGGACGCCCGCCACCGCGGACAGCGCCGCGAGCAGCAGCGCGATGCCCAGCAGCACTGCGTGCACGACGAGGAACGGGGTCGCCCGGCCGGCCGCATCCCGCGCCCGCTGGTCGTTCCGCACCCGGGCGAAGAAGCGCGGCCAGGCGAAGATGTTGAAGACGGCGTTGAGGAACAGCACGATGGCGGCGAAGACGGTCATGGTTCCTCCAGCCTAGGCGGGGACGAGGCGGGCTCAGTCCTGCGACGCCGCGAGCTGCACGCGGAGCGAGTCGACACGCGTCGCGATCACGTCGTCGGCGGCCCAGCGCTGCGCGAGGCGGGCGAGGATGGCGTCCAGTTCCTCCCGGGTCAGCCCCGCGGCGAGGGCGAGGCGCACGACCAGCTCCTCGCCCGCCAACCGGCTCTGCGGGTCGCCGGAGAGGAGCGCGATGTCGTGCACGCCGAGCTCGGATGCGATGGAGGCGCGGAACGCCTCGCCGACGTCGGGGTCCCGGTCGCTGGGCAGCCACGGCGTCCCCTGGGCGACGGCCCACACGGCAGGCCGACGGAGCACGAACTCGGTCTCGGAGGTCGGGTCGAGCACGATGAGCTCCGTCCCCTCCGAGGCCGCGGCGAGGGCGGCGCGGCGGCCGTCCGCCGGGACCGGGCGGGCGGCGGGGTTCCACGTCGTCATGGCGGTGACCGAGCTGAAGACGGGCTGCACGGTCCTGCCGTCGGGACCCGCGACGGTGACGATCGACAGCTCCTGCGTCTTGTCCACACGAAGACCGGCGTCGCTCTCGCCCTCGTCGCCCAGCTCGGCCACCAGCGGGATCAGAAGGCGCGAGGAGCGCAGCGCGTCGACGACCGCCTCGGCCCCGACCTCTCCCGCGCGGAACGCGGCCAGCGCGCCGAGCAGCGCGGGTGGTGCGGAGCCGTCGTCGTCGCCGAAGGGGTTGTCGTCGAACTCGCGGCCCTCCCAGGGCTGGCCTGCGGAGTCGGCGAGGGAGGCGGCGAAGCCCACGAGCCGGGCCGCACCCTCCTCGGACGGCCCGGTGCGAGCCGGCCGACCGTCAGCGGGCCGGCCGCCGGTCGACCCGTCGCCCGCGCCTTCGGCGTCCGCGTCAGCGTCCCGCGACATCCAGCGCCTCGGGCAGCGTGAACGCGCCCGCGTAGAGCGCTTTGCCGACGATCGCGCCCTCGAGGCCCAGCGGGACGAGCTCGCGCAGCGCGGCGATGTCGTCGAGGTTCGAGATGCCTCCGGACGCGACCACGGGACGCTCGGTGCGGTCGAGCACCTGGCGCAGGAGGTCGAGGTTGGGGCCGCGGAGCGTGCCGTCCTTGGTCACGTCCGTGACGACGTACCGCGCGCAGCCGGCGTCCTCCAGGCGGTCCAGCACCTCCCACAGGTCGCCGCCCTCGCGGGTCCAGCCGCGAGCGGCGAGCGTCGTGCCGCGCACATCCAAGCCCACAGCGATCGCCTCGCCGTACTGGCTGATCGCGTGGGCGGCCCACTCGGGGTTCTCCAGCGCGGCCGTGCCGAGGTTGACACGGGAGGCGCCCGCCTCGAGCGCCTGCTCCAGCGACTCGTCGTCGCGGATGCCGCCGGACAGCTCGATGCTGACGCCCTTCACCTGGTGGATGACGCGCTTCAGGAGGGAGCGGTTCTCACCGCGGCCGAACGCGGCGTCGAGGTCGACCAGGTGGATCCACTCGGCGCCCGCCTCCGCCCACTCGGCCGCTGCGTCCACCGGGTCGCCGTAGCTGGTCTCGCTGCCGGCCTCGCCCTGCGTCAGGCGCACCGCCTGGCCGTCGGCGACGTCCACGGCGGGAAGGAGGACGAGGCGGGGCGTGGTGAGAAAGTCGGTCATCGTTTCCTTACGTTCTTCCGCGAGCGGACGGATGGTTCGGCGGTCGGCTAGAGGGAGCGGACCCAGTTGCGCAGCAGCCGGATGCCGGCCTGCCCCGACTTCTCGGGGTGGAACTGCGTCGCGCTCAGCGGGCCGTTCTCGACCGCGGCGACGAACGGCGTGCCGTGTTCTGCCCACGTCACCTTCGGCGTCGGGAACGGCGCCTCGGGATGCAGGGTCCAGTCCTGCGCGGCGTAGGAGTGCACGAAGTAGAAGCGCTCGTCCTGCAGCCCATCGAAGAGCACCGAGTCCTCCGGCGCGCGGACGGTGTTCCAGCCCATGTGCGGAACGACGTCGGCCTTCAGGAGGTCGACCGTGCCGGGCCACTCCCCCAGCCCCTCGGTCTCGAGGCCGTTCTCGACGCCGCGGTCGAACATGATCTGCATGCCGACGCAGATGCCGAGCACCGGCCGCCCGCCCGCAAGCCGTCGGTCGATGACCTCGTCGCCGTGGGACGCGCGCAGCGCCTCCGCGACGGCGGTGAACGCGCCGACGCCGGGCACGAGGAGGCCGTCGGCCTGCTGGGCGCGCTTGCGGTTGCCGGTCAGCTCGACCGAGGCGCCTGCGGCTTCGAGCGCCTTGACGGCCGAATGGACATTGCCCGTGCCGTAGTCGAAGACGACGACGTCCGGCTTGCGCTCGTCGCTCACAGCGCCCCCTTGGTGGACGGGATGCCGGTGATCAGGGGTCGAGCGCCTTCGCCTGGCGGAAGGCGCGCGCGAACGCCTTGAACTCGGCCTCGGCGATGTGGTGCGGGTCGCGGCCGCCGACGACGGTGATGTGCGTCGTGATGGCGGCGTTGAACGAGATCGCCTCGAACACGTGCCGCACCATCGAGCCGGTGAAGTGACCGCCGATGAGGTGGAGCTCGAAGCCCGCGGGCTCGCCGGTGTGCACGAGGTAGGGACGCCCCGAGATGTCGACGACGGCCTGCACCAACGCCTCGTCCAGCGGCACCAGGGCGTCGCCGTAGCGCGAGATGCCGGCCTTGTCGCCCAGCGCCTGACGAATGGCCTGACCGAGCACGATGCCGATGTCTTCCACGGTGTGGTGGACGTCGATGTCGGTGTCGCCGGTCGCGCGGATGCGCAGATCGGTCAGCGAGTGCTTGGCGAACGCGGTGAGCAGGTGGTCGTAGAACGGCACGCTCGTCTGGATGTCGGACGTGCCGGTGCCGTCGAGGTCGAGGGTGAGCTCGATGCTCGACTCGCTCGTCTCGCGGGTGACCGTGGCGGCGCGATTCGTCATAGGTCCGAGTCTATCGGGGCAGGCTCGGACCGCTCCGGGGCGTCGTCGGCTGTGGACAACTCTCCCGCGGTCGCGTCGGGGCGGCCCAGCGCGGCCAGCGCCTCCAGGAATGCCGTCGTCTCCTGCTCGGTGCCGGCGGTGACGCGCAGGTGGTGCGGGATGCCGACATCGCGCACCAGGATCCCGCGCTCCGCAAGCGCCTCGAACGTCGCGTGAGGATCGGCGACGCCGCCGAACAGGACGAAGTTGCTGCCGCTGCGGTGGGGCGCGTACCCGAGCGCGGCGAGCTCCGTGACGAGGCGGTCGCGCTGCACGCGGATCTCGCCGACCGTCGCCAGCATCTCGTCGGAGTGGGCGAGCGCGCCGAGAGCGGCCGCCTGCGTGATCGCAGAAAGGTGGTACGGCAGGCGGACGAGCCGCAGGGCGTCATTCACAGCCGGATCGGCGGCCAGGTAGCCGACGCGCGCGCCGGCGAAGGCGAACGCCTTGCTCATCGTGCGCGAGATCAGGAGACGCGGGCGGCCGGGAAGCAGCGTGAGCGCCGACGGCGTGCCGTCGGGCAGGAACTCGGCGTACGCCTCGTCCACCACGACGATGCCACGCGCGGCGTCGTACGCCGCCTCGACCGTCGCCAGGTCGAGCGGGGTTCCGGTCGGGTTGTTCGGCGAACAGAGGATGACGATGTCGGGGTCCAGTGCCCGGATCTGCTCGGCGGCGGTCTCCGGCGAGAGCTCGTAGTCCGCATCCCGCGTTCCCGCGACGTACGCGGTTCCGGTGCCTGCGGCGAGCAGCGGGTACATCGAGTACGTCGGCGCGAAGCCGAGCAGCGTGCGCCCGGGGCCGCCGAACGCCTGCAGGATGTGCTGCAGTACCTCGTTCGAGCCGTTGGCAGCCCAGATCTGCTCCGCAGTCAGCCCGTGGCCGAGGTAGCGCGCGAAGGCCTCGCGGAGGTCGGTGAACTCCCGGTCCGGGTAGCGGTTGACGCCGCCGACCGCTGCAGCAACCCGCGCGACGATGTCGGACGCCACATCCTCCGGGATCGGATGCGTGTTCTCGTTCACGTTCAGCGCGACGGGCACCGGACGCTGCGGCGCACCGTACGGGGAACGACCACGGAGGTCGTCTCGGATCGGCAACTCGGAGAGGGAAGTCACTGTTCAATCGTAGTCAGCGCGGCACGACCCCTCGGCCGGATGACGGTGTGCGACGGACGGTGTAGGAACACCGATGCCGCCGACGCGCGACCGCCCTACTTCGCGTACTTGGCCGGCACCGCGAGCTGCTGCCCGGGCGTTACGACGGCCGAGTCGAGGCCGTTGAGGGAAACGATGTCGGCGATCACGTCGCGCGGGTCGGCGTTCGGGGCGACGCGCTCGGCGACCGACCAGAGGGAGTCGCCGGAGGCGACGGTGACGTACTGGAAGGTGACGTGCGTCTGCTCGCCGGTGGCGACGGCGCCGCCGCCGTTGAGGGCGAAGACGAGCGCGCCGATGACGAGAGGCAGTGCGACGAGCGCGGAGAGGACCGCGCGGCCGCGGCGCGTGAGCCGCAGGCGGACGCGCGCGCCTTCGGGAAGCGGCGGCACCGCCCGAAGGGTGGTGGGAACCGACTCGCTCATCAGTACTGCACTCATGGCCGTGACCTCCTCAGAATCGCGGGTGCGAAGCTGTGTTCCGAATGTATCTTCGAATGTCCGAATCCGCAAGGTGCCATCCGAAGCGGCACGCGCGGGAGAAATCGCCGAAGAAGTTCGCGACACACTCGAACACATGTTTGTCTTCCCTCCTGGAGGCGGATACAGTTTCGACTGTCTGAGGACATCAGATCAGGAACCACCGACATTCCTGCCGGAGAGCACCCGGCGGACGGCCCCAGGCCCAGAGAGGACGCCCGTGTCGAACGAGAACCAGGCCCGCGGAGGCACCCGCCGACGCAAGAACCTGAGCGACAAGCAGCTGGCGATCCTCGACGTCATCCAGAAGTCGGTGAGCCAGCGCGGCTATCCGCCGAGCATGCGCGAGATCGGCGACGCGGTCGGCCTCTCCTCGCTGTCGTCGGTGACCCACCAGCTCAATCAGCTCGAGCTGAGCGGCTACCTGCGCCGCGACCCGAACCGCCCGCGCGCGCTCGAGATCCTGATCGACCTGCCCAGCGCGTCCGGCGCCGCCCCGGACTACGAGAACCAGACCCCGGTCGGCGACGCGGCGATGGTGCCGCTGGTCGGCCGCATCGCGGCCGGAATCCCGATCACGGCCGAGCAGCAGGTCGACGAGGTCTTTCCGCTCCCCCGCCAGCTGGTCGGCAACGGCGAGCTGTTCATGCTCAAGGTCGTCGGCGAGTCGATGATCGACGCGGCCATCTGCGACGGCGACTGGGTGGTCGTGCGCGCGCAGAATACGGCCGAGAACGGCGACATCGTCGCGGCGATGCTCGACGAGGAGGCGACGGTCAAGGTGTTCCGTCAGCGCGACGGCCACACCTGGCTGCTGCCGCGCAACTCCAACTTCGAGCCGATCCTGGGCGACTTCGCGACGGTCCTGGGCAAGGTCGTCGCGGTCCTCCGCGCCGTCTGACGCCTCCGGCCCGCGGCCGGCTCGGCCGTCACGCCCAGCCGAGCTCCTGCAGCCGCGCGTCGTCCAGCCCGAAGTAGTGCCCGATCTCGTGGACGACGGTGACGCGCACCCGCGCCCGCAGCTCCTCCAGAGACGAGGCGGAAGCCTCGAGGTTGTTCCGGTACAGCGTGATGCGGTCGGGCAGCTCCCCGAATCCGTACACCGAACGCCGGGTCAGCGGCCGCCCACTGTAGAGCCCGAACAGCCGCGGCCGCGCGCCCGGCGGCTGGTCCTCGATCAGGATGGCGACGTTCTCGAGTGGGCCGACCATGTCCTCCGGCAGCGAGTCGAGGATGTCCCCGACCATCCGCTCGAACTCCTCGTCCGCCATTCTCACCATAAGCACCGCCGCACCATGCGCTCATCCTGGCGCACATGACGACGCCCCGGGGCGGTGTCCGCGGACAGCGGACGCCCCGGGGCGTCGAACCGGATCAGGCCGTGACCGAAGCCTTCTCGCGCACACCGCGCGTCGCCTCGATGATGTTGCGGAGCGACGCGACGGTCTCGTCGTAGCCACGGGTCTTGAGACCGCAGTCCGGGTTCACCCAGAGCTGACGGCCCGGGATGGCGCTGAGCGCGGTCTCGAGCAGTTCGGTGACCTCGGCGACCGACGGGACGCGCGGCGAGTGGATGTCGTACACGCCCGGGCCGATGCCGTGCTCGAAGCCGGAGCGCTGGATGTCGTGGACGACCTCCATGCGGCTGCGGGCCGCCTCGATGCTGGTCACATCGGCGTCCAGGTTGCGGATCGCGTCGATCACCACACCGAACTCGGAGTAGCAGAGGTGCGTGTGGATCTGCGTCTCGTCGGCGACGCCCGAGGTGGCCAGCCGGAACGAGCCGACCGACCACTCCAGGTAGTCGTCCTGGTCGCGCTTCTTCAGCGGCAGCAGCTCGCGGAGCGCCGGCTCGTCGACCTGCACGACGCGGATGCCCGCCTGCTCGAGGTCGGCGATCTCGTCGCGGAGGGCGAGCGCGACCTGGCGCGCGGTCTCGCCGAGCGGCTGGTCGTCGCGCACGAACGACCACGCCAGGATCGTGACCGGACCGGTCAGCATCCCCTTCACGGGCTTGGAGGTGAGGCTCTGCGTGTACGACGACCAGTCGACCGTGATCGGCGCGGGCCGCGAGACGTCGCCCCACAGGATGGACGGACGCGTGCAGCGCGAGCCGTACGACTGCACCCAGCCGTTCTGCGTCACCGCGAAGCCGTCCAGGTTCTCGGCGAAGTACTGCACCATGTCGTTGCGCTCGGGCTCGCCGTGCACGATGACGTCGATCCCGATCTCCTCCTGGAGGCCGACGACGCGCTTGATCTCGTCGCGCATCCGGCCCAGGTACTCGGCCTCGCTGATGAGGCCCTTGGCGAGCTGGGCGCGCGAGCGGCGGATGTCGGCGGTCTGCGGGAACGAGCCGATCGTGGTGGTCGGCAGGAACGGCAGGCCGAGCGCTTCCTCCTGCGCCGCCTGACGCGCGTCGTAGTCGCCGCGGCGGAAGTCGGCGCGGGTCAGGGCCGCCTCGCGCTCGCGCACGGCCGGCACGCGGACGCCGGGCGCGGCGGCGCGGTCGGCCAGCGCCGCGGTGGCCGCGGTCAGTTCCTCCTGGATGGCCTCGTGGCCGTCCACGATGCCGCGGGCGAGGACGGCGACCTGCGCGACCTTCTGGTCGGCGAAGGCGAGCCAGGTCTTGAGGCGCGCGTCCAGCTCCGGCTCGTCGTCGACGTCATGCGGGACGTGCAGCAGCGAGGTGGACGTCGACACCGTCACGGACGGGCTCAGCGACAGGAGCTCGGTCAGCTTCCCGAACGCCGCCTCCAGGTCGCCGCGCCAGATGTTGTGGCCGTCGATCACGCCGCCGACGATGGTCTTGGACGCGAGCGCGGCGGCCGTCTCGGCCGAGAGCCCGGTCGGCAGGGAGCCGCGGACGAGGTCGAGCGAGATCGCCTCCACCGGGGTGGCCACCAGCGGCGCGAGGGCGTCGTCGAGGCTGCCGTACGGGGCCGCTACGAAGATCGCCGGACGGTCGGCGGCGGCGCCCAGCTCGTCGTACGCGGTCCGCACCGCGGCCAGCACCGCATCCCGCGGCTCGTCGATGCTCTCGCTGACGAGCGCCGGCTCGTCGAGCTGCACCCACGGCGCTCCGGCGGCGGCGAGGCGCGCCAGCAGTTCGCGGTAGACCGGCAGCAGGTCGGCCAGGCGCGACAGCGGGCGGAAGCCCTCCGGCGCGTCGTCGCTCGCCTTGCTCAGCAGCAGGAAGGTGACGGGACCAACGACGACCGGACGCGTCACGAAACCGGCCGCGCGGGCCTCCTCGAACTCGCGCACGATGCGGTCGGAGGCCAGGCGGAAGTCGGTCTCCGGACCGATCTCCGGGACCAGGTAGTGGTAGTTGGAGTCGAACCACTTGGTCATCTCCAGCGGCGGGTTCTCGCCCTCGCCGCGGGCGATCGTGAAGTAGCCCGCGAGGTCGACGGAGCCGTCCTCCTTGGCGAGCGCGGCGAAGCGCGACGGGATGGCGCCGACGGTGACCGCCGCATCCAGCACCTGGTCGTAGTAGCTGAAGCTCTCCGGGATGGACGCGTCGGTGCGGCCGAGGCCGAGGGACGCCAGACGCTCGCGGGTGGCCGAGCGCAGGTCGGCGGCCGTGGCCTCCAGCTCGTCCGCGGTGATGCTGCCGGCCCAGAACGCCTCGACGGCCTTCTTGAGCTCGCGGCGGCGGCCGATGCGCGGGTAGCCGATGATCGTGCCCGCGGGGAAGGCGGGGCGCGCGGTGGTGTCGGTCATGCTGGTTCCTTCTGGGTGGTGGGGCGGTCGGCGTCACGGGTCGGCAGGGCGCCGATCCGGTCCAGCACGGAGAGCACGGCCTCGTGCTGGTTGAACGTGTAGAGGTGGATGCCGGGGGCGCCGCCGTCGAGCAGGCGCTGCGCGAGGCGAGCCGCCCAGGCGACGCCGATCTCGCGGCGGCCCTCGTCAGTCGGCTCGACCTCGAGCTCGATGGCGAGGTCGCTGGGGAGGTCTTCTCCGCTCAGCTCCAGCATCCGCTTGAGGCGGGCGGGGCTGGTGACGGGCATGATCCCGGGCAGGATGGGGAACGCGACACCGGCCTCCGCCGCGCGCTGCGTGAAGTGGAAGTAGTCCTCGGCGTGGAAGAACAGCTGCGTGATGCCGAGGTTCGCCCCGGCCGCCTGCTTGGCGAGCAGGGCGTCGATGTCCTGCGAGACGGAGCGCGACGACGGGTGCCCGTTCGGGAACGCGGCGACCGCTATCTGCACGTGCTCACGGTGCTCCAGCACCGCCCGGGCGTGCAGCCCCGGGACCGGCAGCTCGCCGTACGGCACGCGCTCGGCCTGCACCCGGTGGATGAGCTGCACCAGCTCGGCCGTGGTCCGGATGTCGCCGATGGGGTCCTCGCCCTCGGGCAGGTCCGCAGGCGGGTCGCCGCGCACGGCGAGGAAACGGCGCACGCCGGCATCCAGGAACTCCCGGATCAGCCGGTTCGCCTCCTCGTGCGACGAGCCGACGCAGGTGAGGTGCGCCATCGGGCTGACATCGGTGTGCTGGAGGATGTAGCGGAGAACGTCGAGCGACGCGGTGCGCGAGGATCCGCCGGCGCCGAAGGTCACCGAGATGAAGTCGGGACGCACGGCCGCGAGACGGTCGATCGTCCCCGGGAGCGCAGCCGCCGCACGCTCGTTGCGGGGCGGGTACAACTCGAAGGAGTACCGGGACTCGGTACAGCTCATGGATGGGATCCTCGGATGGTCGGACAGCGGCACGGGATAGCCGCCCCACGCGGTGCGCGGTGGCGGTTTTCACGGGCGGGTGCCGGGCTCGGCTGTCGCACCACGTCAGCGGTCGCCCGCTTCGGTTGAGAGGCAATCTAGCAACGCAGAAGGCCGGACGGAATCGCCCGTGTCATGCTTCGACACAGTCGATCCCGTCCGGCCTTCCGAATGGGTTGTGCTCCCGTTACGCGGTCGCGGTCACCTCGAACGGCTCGAACGCCGCGTGGTACTCCGGCATGATCCGCGCGGTGACGCGGGTGCCCTCCTCCACGTACTCGGTCGAGATCACCCGGCCGCGCTCGTGCAGCGCCGAGATGAGGTCTCCGCGGTCGTACGGCACGACGAGCTCCACCTCCAGCGACGGGTCCGGCAGCAGGCGCGCGATGGCGGCGAGCACTTCATCCACTCCCTCGCCCGTGCGGGCGGAGGCGAAGATGGCGCCCGGCTCCAGGCCGCGCAGCACCAGGCGCTCGTCCTCGGGGATCAGGTCGGCTTTGTTGAAGACCACGATCTCCGGGATGTCGCGCGCGCCCACCTCGCCGATGACGTCGCGGACCGTCGCCAGCTGCGACGCCGGGTCCGGGTGCGAGCCGTCGACCACGTGCAGGATGACGTCGGAATCGGCGACCTCCTCCAGCGTCGAGCGGAACGCCTCCACCAGCTGGTGCGGCAGGTTGCGCACGAAGCCGACCGTGTCGGCGAGCGTGTACAGGCGCCCGTCGGCGGTCACGGAACGGCGGACCGTCGCATCCAGCGTCGCGAACAGCGCGTTCTCGACCAGCACGCCGGCCTTCGTCACGCGGTTCAGCAGACTGGACTTGCCCGCGTTGGTGTAGCCGGCGATCGCCACCGACGGCACCGAGTTGCGGTTGCGGTTCGCGCGCTTCGCCTCGCGGGCCGGCTTGAACCCGGCGATCTGCTTGCGCAGTCGTGCCATGCGGGTATGGATGCGGCGGCGGTCGAGCTCGATCTTCGTCTCACCCGGACCACGGGAGCCCATACCGGCGCCCGCGCCGCCCACCTGGCCACCGGCCTGACGGGACATCGACTCGCCCCAGCCACGGAGGCGCGGGAGCAGGTACTCGAGCTGCGCGAGCTCGACCTGCGCCTTGCCCTCGCGGCTCTTGGCGTGCTGGCTGAAGATGTCGAGGATCACGGCCGTGCGGTCGATCACCTTCACCTTCACCACGTCCTCGAGCGCACGACGCTGGCTCGGGGCCAGCTCGGTGTCGGCGATCACGGTGTCGGCGCCGAGAGCGGCCACGATTCCGGCCAGCTCCTCGGCCTTTCCGCGCCCGAGGTAGGTGCTCGGGTCCGGATGCGGACGCCGCTGCAGCAGCCCGTCGAGGACGGCCGCTCCGGCGGTCTCGGCCAGGGCGGCGAGCTCGCGCATCGAGTTCTCGGCGTCCTGCAGGGAGCCCTGCGAGTAGACGCCGATCAGCACGACGTTCTCGAGCCGCAGCTGCCGGTACTCGACCTCGGTGACGTCCTGCAGCTCGGTCGACAGGCCGGAGACGCGGCGGAGGGCCGCGCGCTCCTCGCGGTCGAACTGCTCGCCGTCGTGGAGGCCGCCGTCGGTGCCCTCCGCCTGGAGCGCCTGGGCGCGATCCCGGCTCCCCGCTCCGAAGAGCGCCACGGAGGCACGGTTGTTCTCGGTCGCGAGCACGCGGGCGACGACGTCGTCTTCGGTGTGTTCGCGGATGTTCGTCTTATCAGTCATTCATTCCCCTGATCCGGGATAAACCCTAGTTCGTCTTGTTCGCGTCTGTCCTGTACCGTCTGCTTATGGCCAGCGGAGATCACTACTTTTCCCCGGCGCCGGAAAGCGAACTGAACCTGCGGCCGTTCACCGCGCGCCTGGCCGGACGGACCTACGAGCTCGTGACGGCCAACGGCATCTTCAGCCCCGAGCGCGTCGATATGGGCACGAGAGTGCTGCTGGACCATGTCCCCGCAGCGCCGCCCGGCGGTCAGTTCCTCGACCTCGGGAGCGGCTGGGGGCCGCTGGCTCTCACACTTGCTCTCGAATCCCCTCATGCGACGGTCTGGGCCGTCGACGTCAACAACCGAGCGCTGGATGTGGTCCGCCGGAATGCGGACAAGCTCGGCCTCACCAATGTAAACCCGGTGACCCCGGATAATGTTCCCGACGACGTGATGTTCACCACGATCTGGTCGAATCCCCCGATCCGCGTCGGCAAGAACGAGCTGCACGCCATCCTGGAGCGCTGGCTCCCGCGGCTGGAGCCGGGCTCGGATGCGTGGCTGGTCGTGCAGCGCAACCTCGGCAGCGACTCCCTGCATCGGTGGATCCAGGCGACCTTCCCCGAGCTGACGACGACGCGCGCGGCGACGTCGAAGGGCTACCGGGTGCTACGGGCGCGGTCGCACGCGTCGGAGTAGGCCGCCTCATCCTCACCCTGAGGGAGACGCGCGTCCTCGACGCGCATCCCGGACAGGACGTGGGCCAAGCCCCGGCCCGGGATCGCGCAGGCGGCGATGACGCTCACCGCCGCGAACACCGCGGCCGCCGGCCCGACGCCGCAGGCCAGCAACGCGGCGTATCCGCCGATGCCCGCGACGAACCGCACCGGTCGGGCCACGACCGCCGGGAACCGGCCCGTCACCCCACGGAGGAAAGTGGACCTCTCGCCGAGAGTGGACCCGGTGGCGAGTACCGACCATCCTTCGGCCGCGAGCGGAACGAGCCCGGCGCACGGAATCAGCCACGGCATGGCCTCCTCCATCCGGCGGTCCGCGAGTCCGGTGGCCAGCTCACCGACGATCACGATCACGGGCGGCGTCACGGTGCAGGCGAACAGGTCGACGGTCAGCGCCACGAGCCGCCGGGCTCGCGTGACAGGGCGCGGGAGCCGCGGATCGAACGGGCTGGCGCGCACGCCGGCACGGGCTCCCGGGAGGAGCAGCGCCAGCGCGGAGCCGGCGACCGCGCCCGCGGTGTTGGCGAAGAGGTCGGACGCGTCGAAGAGACGGTACGCGCACCGGAACAGTCCCCAGACGCCGGTCAGCTGCGTCACCTCGATGAGCGCGGACAGCGTCAGCCCTGCCAGGGCCGCGACGAGCATCCCGCGGCCGAACAGCATGCGGAGCAGGAATCCGAGCGGGACGAAGAAGAGGATGTTGAACGCAAGCTGCTGCAGGGCCGCGTTGCCGAGGAGCGTCGCGCCCCGAACGTACTCGCGAGCGATGTCCCGAAGCACCTCCAGCGGGTCCAGGACCGCCGTCACGCAGCTGATCGTGGCGTCGTCCGGCAGAGGGAGCAACGTGAACGTGACGAGCGCGAAACCGTAGACGACCAGAGCGACCCAGGCCGCGGTGCGCCCGACGGTCAGCCCGCCGCGCCGGCGGTAGCTGATGACGACGAACGGGGCGAAGAGGATGAGGACCGCCAGGCCACCCAGCACGACCGCGACGAGAGCGGAGAGAGCGTGTTGCACCGGTCGAGTCTGGCAAAAGGTGCGGGGTCACCGCCGATTGCGGCCATCCGGTGGTGCGGGACGCGTCCTTGCGGGCGTCAGGCCAGCTCGAGCGTCCCGGTGTAGACGAGCTCGGCCGGGCCCGAGAGGCCTACGTGCTCGCCGTCCTCCGTCGCGAACATCCGGACGCCGACGGTGCCGCCGGGCACGTCCACGCGCCACTGGTTCGGTGCACCCTCCCCCGCCCAGTACCGGACGGCGAGGGCGGCAGCGGCCGCGCCGGTGCCACAGGACAGGGTCTCGCCGCTGCCACGTTCGTGCACGCGCATCCGGATGCGGCCGACACCGTCCGTGATCAGCGGCTCGTGGGGCACGACGAACTCGACGTTGGCGCCGTGCTCGGGAGCGGGCTCGAGGTGCGGGATGTACGACAGGTCCGCCGCGTCCAGCTCGGCGTCGTCGGCGACCGCGACGACGACGTGCGGGTTGCCCATGTCGATGCCGAGGCCGGGGCGGGCGACCGGGAGCTCCTTCGCGCGTACCAGCGGTTCGCCCCCGGCGAGGTCCCAGCGGCCGAGGTCGACCTGGAAGCCGTTGGTGCTGCGCTGCACGTCGCGCACGCCCGAGCGGGTGCCGATCGCGAGCGTCCCGCCCTCGGGCAGCTCGGCGAGGCCGGTCTCGAGCAGGTAGCGGACGTAGACGCGGATGCCGTTGCCGCACATCTCGGCGGCCGATCCGTCGGCGTTGTAGTAGTCCATGAACCAGGTGGCGCCGTCGTCCTCCGCGAGGGCGGCCGCGCCGTCGGGCAGGTGCGCGGAGCGGACCGCGCGGATGACGCCGTCCGCGCCCACGCCGAAGTGCCGGTCGCAGATCTCGGCGATCTGGGCGGCCGTCAGCGGCAGGTCCCCCTCGGGGTCGGAGTACAGGACGAAGTCGTTGCCGGTGCCCTGACCCTTGGTGAAGTGGATGGTCGCCATGCGCTCCAGCCTAGCGATCCGCGGCTGGGTGCTCGGCCGCATCCACCAGCGCGAGGGCGGCATCCACGAGCTGCGGGTCGTCGTAGTCCAGCCAGTGGATGCCCGGGTAGCGCTTGAACCAGCTGACCTGGCGGCGGGCGTAGCGGCGGGTGAGCTGCTGCGTCTGGGCGATCGCGTCGGCGCGGGTCAGTTCGCCGCGGACCTCGGAGAGCGCCTGGGCGTAGCCGATGGCTCGGCGGGCGGTGACGCCGTCGTCGATCCCCTGCGGGATGAGCCGTTCGACCTCGGCCGGAAGGCCCTGCTCCCACATGCGCTCGACGCGGGTGTCGAGACGGGCGACCAGTTCGTCGCGCGGCGCGGCGAGGCCGAGGAGGACCGTCGGGTGGTGCCACGGCGTCGGCTTGTCGGGCAGGGCGCCGGTGACCGCGGTCCCGGTCAGCTCGGCGACCTCGAGGGCGCGAACGATGCGCCGGCCGTTGGTGGGGCCGATGCGCCGGGCCGCCTCGGGGTCGACGGCCGCGAGGCGTTGGAACAGCATCCCTGGGCCGTGCTCGGCGAGCTCGGCTTCGAGGCGGGCGCGCAGCTCCGGGTCGGTGCCGGGGAACTGCAGATCGAAGACGACGCTCGACACGTAAAGGCCGGATCCGCCGACCAGGATGGGGACCGCGCCGCGGTCGAGGATGTCGGCGATGATCGCGCGCGCCTCCGGCTGGTAGCGGGCGACCGTGGCCTCGTCGGTGACGTCGAGCACGTCGAAGAGGTGGTGCGGGATGCCGCGCCAGTCGCTCTGCGGGAGCTTCGCCGTGCCGATATCCATGCCGCGGTACAGTTGCATCGCGTCGGCGTTGATCACCTCGGCGGCGCGGCCCCGGGCGCGCAGCGCCTCGGCAAGGGCGAGCGAGAGGTCGGTCTTGCCGGTGCCGGTCGGGCCGACGACCGCGACGAGCGGGGTGGCGCCGAGCGCCGGCGCTGGCACCGGGTCAGGTGCCGCGGTCAGCGCTCGCCGTCCGACGGGTCGTAGATCGGCATGGTGCCGACGCCGGGCGACGTCAGGGGCTCACGGACGCGGAGCGTCGGGAGGCCGAGGGAGACGGGGCCGGCGCCCGTGGCGGCCGTGCCCCCATGGGTCGGGACGGCGCATGAGTCGGCCTCGGCGCGGTCCCACGCGTCTCCCGCGCGCGTGCGGCGGATCCGGAGGGGCGCGCCGTCGGTCGCGTCGGCGATGAGGTGGTGCGGGGCGGCCTGCGTCACGCGCACGGTGACGGTGTCGCCGGGGCGCGGGAGGTCGGAACCGGCCGGCACCTCGAAGTGGACCAGGCGGCTGTCGCGCGCGCGACCGCTGAGCCGGCGCGTGTCGGCGTCCTTGCGGCCCTCGCCGTTGGCGACCAGCAGTTCGACCTCGCGGCCGATCAACTTCTGGTTCTCCTCGAGTGAGATGCGCTCCTGAAGGGCGATCAGACGGTCGTAGCGCTCCTGCACGACCTCCTTCGGCACCTGGTCCTCCATCGTCGCCGCGGGCGTGCCGGGGCGGATCGAGTACTGGAAGGTGAATGCGGACGCGAAGCGGGCGGCCTCGACGACTCGCAGGGTCTCCTGGAAGTCCTCCTCCGTCTCGCCCGGGAAGCCGACGATGATGTCGGTGCTGATCGCCGCGTCCGGCAGCTTGGCGCGCACCCGGTCGAGGATGCCGAGGAACTTCTCGGAGCGGTACGACCGGCGCATCGAGCGCAGGATGCGGTCGGACCCGGACTGCAGCGGCATGTGCAGCTGCGGCATGACGTTGGGGGTCTCGGCCATCGCGTCGATGACGTCGTCGGTGAAGGCGGCGGGGTGCGGGCTGGTGAAGCGGATGCGCTCCAGTCCCTCGATCTGCCCCGCGGCGCGGAGGAGCTTGCTGAACGCCTGACGGTCCCCGAACTCGACACCGTAGGAGTTGACGTTCTGCCCAAGCAGGGTGACCTCGATCGCGCCGTCGTCGACGAGCGCCTGGATCTCGGCGAGGATGTCGCCCGGACGGCGGTCCTTCTCCTTGCCTCGCAGCGAGGGGACGATGCAGAACGTGCAGGTGTTGTTGCAGCCGACGGAGATGGAGACCCAGCCGGAGTACGACGAGTCCCGCTTGGTCGGCAGCGTCGACGGGAACGTCTCGAGCGCTTCCAGGATCTCGATCTCGGCCGCGTCGTTGTGCCGTGCGCGCTCGAGCAGGCTGGGCAGCGCGCCCATGTTGTGCGTGCCGAAGACGACGTCGACCCACGGCGCCTTCTCGAGGATGACGTTCTTGTCCTTCTGCGCGAGGCAACCGCCGACGGCGATCTGCATCCCCTCGTGCCGGCGCTTGACGCCCGCCAGGTGCCCGAGGTTGCCGTAGAGCTTGTTGTCGGCGTTCTCGCGCACCGCGCAGGTGTTGATCACGACGATGTCGGCCTCTTCGCCATCGGCCGGTACGTAGCCGGCCGCCTCGAGCGAGCCGCTGAGACGTTCGGAGTCGTGCACGTTCATCTGGCAGCCGAAGGTGCGCACCTCGTACGTTCGCGCTCGGCCGTCGGGACGGACGGCCGCCGCGGAGGGCTCGATGACGCTGCGCTGTTCGAGGATGCTCATGATGGCGATAAGTCTACGTTTTCCCACACCGCGCGGACGACTCGCCGCCGGCGGCGCAACGCTTACTGGAAGCGGACGCCGGATCCACCGCGCGACCGCCGCCCGGCGAAGGCGGCATCCATCGCCTGGCGCACGATGTCGGAGGTGTACCCCTTGCGGGCGAGGAACCCGTGCAGGCGACGCCGAGCGGTCTCGTCGTCGTACCCGGACAGTTGCCCGATGCGCTTGACCGCGAGTTCGGTCGCACGCTCCAGCTCATCGTCCTCGCCGATGTCCTCGAGGGCCGCTTCGATCAGCTCCGGGTCGATGTGCCGACGCTTGAGGTCTTGCTCGATCACCGTGCGCCCCAGCCCTTTGCGGCTGTGCTGCGTGAACGCCAGCGTCGCGGCGAGCGACGCATCGTCGATCACGCCCAGCTTCTCGAGCCGGTCGAGCTCTGGACCGAACACCTCCGGATCGATCTCGCGCTTGGTCAGCAGCTGCTCGAGTTCCCAGCGGGACATTCCCCGGCGCGCCAGCTGCCGGATCGCGACACCCGTCGCCTTCCGCGTCTGGCGTTCCGTCTCTTCATCCACCTCATCAGCCGCAGCAGCCGGCGCAGGCGCGGACCTCGCCGATGACCCGGGCTCGGAACCCCAGGTGTTGTTCCACTCCCCGCCGGGCAGCTCCGCGACGGGCCGCGCAACCGCTCGACGCGACGGATGCGCGTCTCCGCTCCGCTCGCGATCGGCCGCCGGCCGACGGAGCGGTGTCACGGGAGCTAGTCGCTCCCCCTCTCCCGCACCATCGGCCGGGCCGGCCGGCCCGTTCTCGGGCGACGACGGAAACCTCACCACCACGCGGAACTCCTTCCGGAGGCGAACGCCACGGTTACGCGCCCTTGCGGGCCTGCAGCTTGTCTTCGATCGAGCCGACGTTGGACGGCGCAGCGGCAGCCGCGTTCGGGTCGGGGATGATGCCGAGCTTGATCTTGATCTTCTGCTCGATCTCGGCGGCGACGTCGGGGTTCGCGATGAGGAAGTTACGCGAGTTCTCCTTGCCCTGGCCGAGCTGGTCGCCCTCGTACGTGTACCAGGCGCCCGACTTCTTGACGATCGCGTGCTCCACACCGAAGTCGAGGAGGCTGCCCTCGCGCGAGATGCCCACACCGTAGAGGATGTCGAACTCGGCCTGCTTGAAGGGCGGCGCCATCTTGTTCTTGACGATCTTGACGCGCGTGCGGTTTCCCACTGCCTCGGCGCCGTCCTTCAGCGTCTCGATACGGCGGATGTCGAGGCGGACGGACGCGTAGAACTTGAGCGCCTTACCACCGGCGGTCGTCTCGGGGCTGCCGAAGAACACACCGATCTTCTCGCGCAGCTGGTTGATGAAGATCATCGTGGTGTTGGTCTGGCTGAGGCCACCCGTGAGCTTGCGGAGCGCCTGCGACATGAGGCGGGCCTGCAGACCGACGTGCGAGTCGCCCATCTCGCCCTCGATCTCGGCGCGCGGCACGAGCGCTGCCACAGAGTCGACCACGATGAGGTCGATGGAGCCGCTTCGCACGAGCATGTCGGCGATCTCGAGCGCCTGCTCACCCGTGTCTGGCTGCGACACCAGGAGGGAGTCGATGTCGACGCCGAGCTTGCGGGCGTACTCGGGGTCGAGCGCGTGCTCTGCGTCGATGAAGGCCGCGATGCCGCCGGCGCGCTGCGCATTGGCGATGGCGTGCAGGGTCAGGGTCGTCTTACCCGACGACTCCGGGCCGTAGATCTCGATGATGCGGCCACGCGGGAGGCCACCGATTCCGAGCGCGACGTCGAGTGCGATGGATCCGGTCGGAACGACCTCGACGGGCGCGCGCTCGTCGCTGCCCAGTCGCATGACGGACCCCTTGCCGAACTGGCGGTCGATCTGCGCGAGAGCGGTCTCGAGCGCCTTCTCGCGGTCTGCGGGTGATGGCATTGCGGTTCTCCTTCGTGGCTTCGCTACGGTTCGACTCTAGGAGTGACGTCCGACACTGGAAGCTCGGGCGCGCGATCTGTGGACAACCGGTTTTCGACTGCCGTTGTGAAGAAGTCTAGCCAGTTCCGAACATATCTTCGAGGGTTCGAAACCGGCGTGTCGCGCCGCGGATCAGCGCTTGGGCGCGGGCTTTCCTGCGCCGTACCAGCGCGACGACGGCACGCCCGTCTCCTTGCAGAGGGCGATCCAGACCTCGCGGGGCGGGAGCCCGGCGGCGATGGCCTCGTTGGCGGTGCGCCCGCCGAGCTCGGCGAGCACGAGGTCGGTCAGCAGCGTCTGACCGTAGGAACTGCCGAACTCGTCGGAGACGGCGCGCTGGAACTCGCTGAGCTTCATGGGTCCTTACTTGGGGGCGGAACGGAGAACAGGTGGGTGGGAAAACGAAGGGCGCCCCGCTGTTCGCGGGGCGCCCTCGACAGTCTTCGGAATCAGCGGACGACCAGGTCCGAGTCCATCGCCGAGACGAACTCGTCGGGCACCGTGTCCGGGATCACCGGCTCGAGGCCTTCGAGAACCGCGATGCGGTCTCCGACCTCGCGCATGATGACCGAGACCGGCGTCTCGAGCGCGTCTGCAACGGAGGCCAGGATCTCACTCGAGGCCTCCTTCTGTCCGCGCTCGACCTCGCTGAGGTAACCGAGCGCCACGCTCGCCTTGCTGGCGACCTGACGGAGCGTACGTCCCTTTTGCAGGCGGAAGTCCCTGAGCACGTCGCCGATTTCCTGACGTACAAGAATCATTCGGAGCCTCCTTCTCTTACCCTGCCGACGTATCGATGGGATACGAATGTACCGCATCCGGTTGCTCCACGATATCGAGGGCCACTGGGCTTTTCTTGTGAATGCAGCAGGTGTAACGAGACCGAAACACCGCGTATTCCCGCGGTAACGCGGGATGTTCACACGACCGTTATGCCCAGCTCCTCCGCGAGCGCGGTGACGGCCGACACGACGGTGGAACGGCGGATCGCCTCGCGGTCCCCGGACAGCTCGAGAGCCACCGCACGGGTGCCTCGCGCGGACGACACACCGACGAACACCGTGCCCACCGGACGCCCGCCTTGCGGGTCCGGTCCGGCCACGCCGGTGGTTGCCACGCCGAGGTCGGCCGCTCTTCCGCCCACGGCCAGGCGCTCCCGCACGCCGCTCGCGAGCTGGCGGGCGACCTCCGGATGGACAGGCCCCTCGGAGTCGAGCAGGTTCGCATCCACCCCGAGGAGGGAGTGCTTGAGCTCGGTCGCGTAGACGACCGCTCCCCCGAGCACGACGGCGGAGGCGCCGGGCACGCTGGTGAGTTCGGCGGTGAGGAGACCGCCGGTGAGCGATTCGGCCGCCGCGATCGTCAGACCGCGGTCGATGAGGGTCCGGACAACCGCTGTTGTCGCCGGGTCAGGCGACGGCACGCTTGGCCCTCCGGCCCTTCCACGCCTGCCAGAGGTAGTCGATGCCGGTCCAGACGGTGAGGATGACAGCGGCCGTCATGAGGACACCGTTGACCCAGAAGATCCAGTCGCCGAACACCGTCCACAGCGGGACGAGCGCGAACGAGATGGCCACCGACTGGACGATGGTCTTGATCTTGCCGCCGCGGGAGGCGGCGATCACGCCCTGCCGGATGACGACGAAGCGGTACACCGTGATGCCGATCTCGCGCACCAGGATGACGACGGTCACCCACCACGGCAGCTCGTTCAGGATGGACAGCGCGATCAGCGCTCCCCCGGTCAGCACCTTGTCGGCGATCGGGTCGAGCAGCTTGCCGAGCTCGGTCACCTGCCCGTTGCGGCGCGCCAGGGCGCCGTCGACGCCGTCGGTCGCGATGGCCAGGATGAACAGCGCGGCCGCAGCCCAGCGGAGCCAGCCGTCGTCGCCGCCGTCGGCCAGCAGCATCCAGACGAAGAGCGGGGCGAGCAGGATGCGCACGACGGTGATGATGTTGGGCAGGTTCCAGTTGCTCACACGCTTCGCTCCGCCGTCCGCCGGGATGGGCGGAGGCGCGTCGGGCACCGACATCGCGGTCTACTCCCTGCCGGTCAGCTGCCAGGCGTCCTCGTCCGAGTCGCCGTCGACCTCAGGATAACCCGCCGTCATGTCCCCGACCGGGTCGGCTCCGTACCGATCGTCGTCATAGTCGCCCTGCGGCGCGGCCGCGGCAGCCGGCGCTGCCGGCGCAGCGGACGCAGTGGAAGCGGCAGCCGGCGACGGCTCCTCGCCGCGCAGGCGCGCCAGCACCTGCGGCAGCTGCTCGGCGGTGACCAGCACGTCGCGGGCCTTCGAGCCCTCCGACGGGCCGACGATCTCGCGCGACTCCAGCAGGTCCATCAGGCGACCGGCCTTGGCGAAGCCGACGCGGAGCTTGCGCTGCAGCATCGACGTCGAGCCGAACTGCGACGACACCACGAGCTCGGCGGCCGCGAGCAGCAGCTCGAGGTCGTCGCCGATGTCGGAGTCGATCTGCTTCTTCTCGGCGCCGGCCGTGACGTCCTGCCGGTACTCCGGCCGCGCCTGGCGAGTGACGTGGTCGACGACCTTCTGGATCTCGTCCTCGTTGACCCAGGCTCCCTGCACGCGCAGCGCCTTGGACGCACCCATGGGCAGGAACAGCCCGTCACCCTGGCCGATGAGCTTGTCGGCGCCCGGCTGGTCGAGAATGACCCGGGAGTCGGTGACGCTGGTCACGGCGAACGCGAGCCGCGACGGCACGTTCGCCTTGATCAGACCCGTGACGACGTCGACGGACGGACGCTGCGTCGCGAGCACCAGGTGGATGCCGGACGCGCGCGCCAGCTGCGTGATGCGGACGATCGAGTCCTCCACGTCGCGCGGCGCGACCATCATCAGGTCGGCGAGCTCGTCGACGACGACCAGGAGATAGGGATACGGCTTGAGCTTCCGCTCGCTCCCCTCCGGCAGCACGATCTCGTTATTGACGACCGCGCGGTTGAAGTCGTCGATGTGACGGAAGCCGAAGCTCGCCAGATCGTCGTACCGCATGTCCATCTCCTTCACGACCCACTGCAAGGCCTCCGCGGCCTTCTTGGGGTTCGTGATGATGGGCGTGATGAGGTGCGGGACGCCGCCGTAGATCGTGAGCTCGACGCGCTTCGGGTCGATGAGCACCATGCGCACCTCGGACGGCTTCGCACGCATCAGCAGCGAGGTGATCATCGAGTTGACGAAGCTCGACTTGCCCGAGCCTGTCGATCCGGCGACCAGGAGGTGCGGCATCTTCGCCAGGTTCGCGACGACGAAGCCGCCACCCACGTCTTTGCCGACGCCGATGGTCATCGGGTGGGTGCTCTTGGCCGCAGCGGGCGAGCGCAGGATGTCGCCGAGCGACACGATCTCGCGGTCGGTGTTCGGGATCTCGACGCCGATCGCGCTCTTGCCCGGGATGGGCGACAGGATGCGCACCTCGTTGCTGGCGACCGCGTACGACAGGTTCTTGCTCAGCGCCGTGACCCGCTCGACCTTCACACCCGGGCCCAGCTCGATCTCGTACTGCGTGACGGTCGGGCCGCGCGAGTAGCCGGTGACCTTCGCGTCCACGCCGAACTGTGTCAGCACCTCGGTGATCGCCGCGACGATCTCGTCGTTCGCGCCCGACCGGGTCTTGGCGGGCGTGCCGGCCGACAGCATGGACGCCGACGGCAGGTGGTACGGCGCCGTGGGCTGCGGCAGCGCGGGCGGACCGGCCGCCTCCTCGTCGAAGTCCTCCGCACCGGCCTGGAAGCCGGGCAGCACGGCACCGGCGCCCGGCACCCCGCCACCGGACGTCGGCATCGGCGCGACGGCCGTCGGCGGCAGCTCGCCGGTGAAGCGCTTGAGGGCGTCCTCGGCCTGCGCCAGCTCGCCGATGACCTCGGTGTTGTAGTGGTCGCTCGACGGATCGGGCTCGAGCGGGGTGTCGAACTCGCCCTTGCCGCGCTGCTGAGCCCCGAAGACCTCGGTGAGCCCGTCGACGCCGGGGGCCTCGTAGTCCGGGTCCTCCTCGCGCTGCGACTTGTTGCGTCGCCACCAGGGCAGGTTGGCCTCGGCCTCCGGCTCGTCGTCGATACCGTCGAGCTCGACCTGCTTGGACGCCGCCTTGGCCTCCTTCGCCTCGGCGCGCTCGTCCTCGGTCGGCAGCTGGGCGCCGAAGAGGTAGGCGTACAGCTCGCGGATGCGGGCGGGCAGCTTGTTCGGCGGCGTCTTGGTGATGATGAACAGGCTCAGGATGAGCAGCAGGATGATCACGGCCCCGGCACCGTACGGGGTGATCACCAGCGAGAGCGGCGCCGCGACCAGCCAGCCGAGCACCCCGCCCGCCTGGGCGAGGGCGATCATGCCGTCGGACGGCGACGGGTGCGGGCTGAACAGATGGCACAGCCCGGAGACCATGAGCAGCAGGATGCTGAGGCCGATGCCGATGCGCGTGTTGTCGTGCACGGAGCTCGGATGCCGGAACAGCCAGGCTGCGAAGATCACCATGACCACGGGCAGCGCGAAGGCCACGCGGCCGAACAGGCCGCCGAACGTCCAGGCGTCGAGCGTGCGCGCGACCTGGTCGTTGATGAGGAACCACTCGACGACCGCACCGGCGATGGCGAGGAGCACCAGGAAGAAGGGGAAGCCGTCGCGGCGCTCCTCCTTCGACAGCTTCTCGGGACCGAGCGCGCGGAAGGCCGCGCCGGTGAGATGCGCCAGCCCCATCCAGGCTCGGATGAGCGGGCTGGGCCCCGCGTCGGCCGCCGGGTACGCGACCGTCTTCTGCTGCGCGGTCTTCGACGCCGGCTTGCGCGCGGTCGACCCGCCGCGGCCGGAGTTCCGGGCGCGGGAATTCGACTTGGTGCTCGTGGCCATGGGGACAACGGTACGTCGTGCCTCCGTCAACGCCGGGATACCGCGCCTGGATTGTGGAAAATCCGGCCGCTCAGCGGACTGCGAGCACCATCGTCTCGGAGCCGCCCTGGGACGCGACGGTGAGGTATCCCTCGCTCTGGTACAGCCGCTGGGCGAAGTTCCCGTGCGAGACGCTGAGGCTGACGCGTGCGTGCCCCCGCAGCGCTGCCATGCGAGCGAGCTCGCGAAGCAGCGCGCGACCGGCGCCCTGCGCTCGCCAGTACGGGTACACGCCGAGCGTCAGCTCCGGCACGCCGACGGCGACGAAGCCGTAGCCCGGCGCGTTCGCCGGGAACAGCCGCGCCCAGCAGGCGCCCACCGGGAGGCCGTGGGCGTCCTCCGCCACGCAGCCGAAGTCGCCCGGGCGCTGCCAGCCGGCGACGTACCGCGCAACGGCCCGATCCTCCAGCACGGCGACGCGGGGACGCGCCCGCCCCGGGTCCCAGTTGGCCGCCTCGACCAGCATGTCGGTGAGCACGCGCGCATCCTCGCCCGTGGCGGGACGGATGCGGAACGCGTTCATGGAGGAACGCTACCCGCCACCGTGTTTCGCGCAGGTTACGCCTTTGCGGGGCGAGCGGCCGTCACGCCTCGATGACGAGCGGCACGATCATCGGCCGGCGGCGGTAGCTGGTGTTGACCCAGCGGCCGACCGTCCGGCGGACCACCTGCGAGAGCGCGTGCGAGTCCCGGACGCCGTTGTGGGCCGCATCCGCCAACGCCGCAGCGATCTTCGGCTTGACATCGTCGAACACGGCGTCGTCCTCGGCGAAACCGCGCGCGTGCACCTCGGGGCCCGTGACGATTCGCCCGGAGGCCGCCTCGACCACGACGATGATCGAGATGAAGCCCTCTTCTCCGAGGATCCGCCGGTCTTTGAGGTCGGCGTCCGTGATCTCACCGACGCTCGAGCCGTCGACGTAGACGAAGCCGAGGTCGAGCTGGCCGACCACCCGGGCCACGCCGTCGCGGAGGTCGATGACCGAGCCGTCCTCGGCCAGAATCGTGTTCTCTTCCGGAACGCCGGTGTCCATCGCCAGTCGCGCGTTCGCGACGAGGTGACGGTACTCGCCGTGCACCGGCATGACGTTCTTCGGCTTGAGGATGTTGTAGCAGTACAGCAGCTCGCCCGCGGCGGCGTGACCGGAGACGTGCACTTTCGCGTTGCCCTTGTGGACCACGTTCGCACCGAGCTTCGTCAGCCCGTCGATGACGCGGTAGACCGCGTTCTCGTTGCCCGGGATGAGGCTGGAGGCGAGGATGACGGTGTCGCCGTGCCCGACCTCGATCTGGTGGTCGAGGTTGGCCATGCGCGCGAGCACGGCCATCGGCTCGCCCTGCGAACCGGTCGACATGTATACGATCTCGTCGTCGGGGAGGTCGGCCGCCTTCTTGTAGTCGATGAGCACGCCCTCGGGCACCTTCAGGTAGCCGAGCTCGGCGGCGATGGTCATGTTGCGGACCATGGAGCGGCCCAGCAGCGCGACACGGCGGCCATTGGCAGCGGCCGCATCCAGCACCTGCTGCACGCGGTGCACGTGGCTGGAGAAGCTGGCGACGATGACGCGGCGCGGCGCCCGTGCGATGACGGTGTCGAGCACCGGTCCGATCGAGCGCTCGAGCGGCGTGAACCCGGGCACATCGGCGTTGGTCGAGTCGGCGAGGAAGAGGTCGACGCCCTTCTCGCCCAGCCGCGCGAAGGCGCGCAGGTCGGTCAGCCGGTCGTCGAGTGGCAGCTGGTCCATCTTGAAGTCGCCGGTGTGAAGCACGACGCCGGCGGGCGTGGTGATCGCGACCGCGAGCGCATCCGGGATGGAGTGGTTGACCGCCACGAACTCCAGCGAGAACGGGCCCAGCTGCTCGACCTGCCCCTCCTTCACCGTCAGCGAGTACGGCTGGATGCGGTGCTCCTTGAGCTTCGCCTCCACCAGCGCGAGGGTGAGCCCCGACCCGATGAGCGGGATGTCGCGGCGCAGCTTCAGCAGGTAGGGGACGGCGCCGATGTGGTCCTCGTGGCCGTGGGTGAGCACGACGCCGACGACGTCGTCGAGGCGGTCCCGGACCGGACCGAAGTCGGGGAGGATGAGGTCGACGCCGGGCTGGTCCTGCTCGGGGAAGAGCACGCCGCAGTCGACGATGAGGATCTTGCCCTCGTATTCGAAGACCGTCATGTTGCGGCCGATCTCGCCGAGACCGCCGGTGGGGATGATCCGGAGCGTTCCGGGTTCGAGCGCGGGAGGCGCAGAGACGAGGTTGGGCATGGGCCCTCCTATTTCCGTATTCCTATGCGGGGCTTCTCGCGCCCGCGATGTGGTGTGGCCGCCTTCCCGGCGGCCGTCAGCGTGTGGTCCCGGCGATCTTCGGGAGCGCTCCGCCCGCGGCCGCGTTGCGGTCGGGGCGGAAGTTGGAGAAGTCGACGCCGGGGATGTCCTTGACCAGGTCGAGCTCGTCCTCGATCTGGGCGGCCTCCCACTCCTCGGGTCCGACGAGCGGCAGACGCACGCGCGGGCTTCCGATGCGGCCGAGGCCGTGCAGGATGTACTTGGTCGAGACGGTGCCCGGCACGTGGGTCATCACGGCGCGCACCAGCGGCTCGAGCTTCTTGTGCGCCGCCGTCGCCGTGGCGAGGTCGCCCGCGTTGACCGCGTCGACGATCTGGCGGTACGGCGTCGCCGCGATGTTGGCCGTGACGCCGATGAGGCCGCTGGCCCCGATGGCGAGGTGCGGCAGCACGTTGGCGTCGTCGCCCGAGAAGTACAGGAGGTCGGTCTGGTTGAGGACCCGGCTGACCTCGCTGAAGTCGCCCTTCGCATCCTTGATCGCCAGCACGTTGGGGTGCTTCGCGATGCGGATGATGGTCTCGTACTTGATCGGGACGCCGGTGCGGCCCGGGATGTCGTACAGGATGACGGGCAGATCCGTCGAGTCGGCGATCATCCGGAAGTGGGTCAGGATGCCCGCCTGGGTCGGCTTGTTGTAGTACGGGGTGACGACCATGACGCCGTCGGCGCCCGCCTTCTCGCTCTGCTGGTAGAGCTGGATGGCGTGCGCGGTCTCGTTCGAGCCGCCGCCGGTGATGATCTTGGCCCGGCCGGCGGCGACCGACTTGCCGACCTCGACCAATCGCAGCTTCTCCGGGTCGGTCAGCGTCGAGGTCTCGCCGGTGGTGCCGGTGACCACGATGCCGTCGGCCCCCGCCTGGATGACGTCGTCGATGTGCTTCTCGACCGCGGCCCAGTCCACTTCGCCGTCGGCGGTGAACGGTGTGACCAGGGCGACGAGCACCTGGCCGAACGGGTTCGCAGTGGTTGGCATGGCTCCTAGGCTATCGGGTCGTCGTCACGCGGGGTCACATTCTCTGCGCTGTGGAGAACTCGGGCGTAACGTCCCGACCTGTGAACGGATTCGCCGCCCTCGGCATCCTGCTCGGGCTCGTCGCCACGGCCACGGTCGGCGGGCTGGTCTGGCGCGCCACCACCGGCCGCTCCCGCGCGGCACGCGGTCACCAGGTGCTCGCGCCGTCCGACGTCGATGTCGCGGCGTTCGGCGACCGCGCCACCCTGCTCCAGTTCTCCACCGAGTTCTGCGCGCCGTGCCGCGCGACCGCGCGCGTGCTCGGCTCGATCGCGCAGGACGCGGACGGCATCCGGCACCTCGAGGTCGACCTGACCGACCGGCCGGACCTCGCCGACCGGTTCCGCATCCTGCAGACCCCCACCACCCTCGTGCTCGACGGCAACGGGGCCATCCGCGCCCGGATCGGCGGCGCGGCCCGCGCGGACGACGTCCGCACCACCCTCCACCGCATCCTCGGGAGCGACCATGTCACAGCCTGAACCGACCGCGTCCACCGCACGCGAGATCGACCCGCGCTCCCCGCGCTTCGGGGCCGGGATCACCGCCGTCCTGCTCCTGGTCGACCTCTTCCTGTCCCTTGTCGGCGCGACCGCCACGGCGGCCGTGCTGCTGCTGGTGATCGCCCTGCTGTTCGCCTGGGGGGCGTTCGCCGGGGTCCAGCGCCACCCTTATGGCGCGCTCTACCGTGCGGTGGTCCGACCGCGTCTCGCTCCTCCGGCGGAGCTGGAGGATCCCGCTCCCCCGACCTTCGCGCAGGGCGTCGGCCTGCTCGTCACCGGCGTCGGCCTCCTCCTTTTCGTCGTCGGGGTGCCCCTGGCGCTGCCGATCGCGGCCGCGCTCGCCTTCGTCGCGGCCTTCCTCAATTCGGTCTTCGGATACTGCCTCGGCTGCCAGCTGTACCTGCTGCTGGTGCGGGCACGCGTGATCCGCCGCCGCGCGACCGCCTGACGCCAGCGGCCCAGCCGGGAATCCGCCGTGCACCGGATGACGGCGTCGGACCCCGTCAGTAGTGTGGGTCGGGCCCGGCCGCGCACGGCGGCCGCGTCTCGTAGGAGGTCTCCATGGCAGTCACCAGCGCATCCACCACCGTCTGGAACGGCGATCTGAAGAGCGGTTCGGGAACCGTCACGCTCGACTCGTCGCACGCGGCGGAGCTGTCGGTGAACTGGAAGGCCCGCTCCGAGGGCGGCGCCGAGGTCACCACGCCGGAGGAGCTGCTGGGAGCCGCACACGCCGCCTGCTTCTCGATGGCCTTCTCGAACGCGCTCGCGCAGTTCGGCCACGCGCCGGAGACGATCCGCACCACGGCAGCCGTCACGTTCGACCCGGCGCAGGGCATCACGGGCAGCCACCTGACGGTCGTCGCGACCGTCCCGGGGCTGTCGCACGAGGACTTCCAGCGCCTCGCCGACGAGGCGAAGGCGGGCTGCCCGGTCTCGCGCGCGCTGGTCGGCATCCCGATCACGCTCGAGGCCTCGCTGGCCTGATCCCTCGTCCGCGACGAAGGGCGGAGGCGACATGAAGGTGCTGCTGGCCGGTGCGTCCGGTCTGATCGGCGGCGAACTGCGGTTGCAGCTCGCCGCGGCCGGGCACGACGTGCTCCGGCTCGTCCGGCGTGAGCCGTCATCGTCCGAGGAGGTCCGCTGGGATCCGGCGGAACGCTCGGCACCCGTCGAGGCGTTCGAATGGGCCGACGCGGTCGTCAACCTCTCGGGGGCGTCGCTGCAGCGGCTCCCGTGGACCAAGGCGACCAAGCGACGCATCCTCTCCTCCCGCTTGCAGGCGACGGGCACGCTGGCCGACGGGATGCGGCGTGCCGACGATCCGCCCGCCGCGTTCGTGAGCGGGTCGGCGGTCGGCTACTACGGCGACCGGCCGGGCCAGCACCTCACCGAGGCGGCGAGCAAGGGCAGCGGCTTCCTCTCGGACGTCACGGACGCGTGGGAGGCCGCAGCGCGCCTGGCGCCCGACTCGACGCGTCTCGTGCTCGCGCGCACGGGGGTGGTGATCGGCCGCGGCGGCGCGATGAAACCACTGCTGCCGCTCGCAAAGGCGGGGCTCGCCGGCCCGCTCGGCTCCGGACGCCAGCACTGGCCGTGGATCAGCCTTCACGATGAGGCGGCGGCGCTCGTCCATCTGCTGGGGTCGGGTCTCGAAGGGCCGGTCAACCTGGCCGGGCCGACTCCGGCGACCGAGAGGGAGGTCGTGAAGGCGCTGGCGCGCGCGGTGCGCCGGCCGTCGGTCGTACCGGTGCCGCGCTTCGCGATCGAACTGGCCCTGCAGGACGCGGGACGCGAACTGCTGCTGGCCGATCAGCTGGTGGTGCCGCAGAAGCTGCTCGACGACGGCTTCGTGTTCCGCGACCCGACCGTGGAGGACGCGATGGACCGGCTGGTGGAGTTGCGGGCCGCCTAGGCCGGCCGCTCCCCGCCTTCGCGTCCGCGCGCTCCAGCCGGATCGCCTGCCGCAGCGCCTCGCGCGCCCGGCGCCGGTCGCCGGAGGCGTCGTACGCGAGCCCGAGCCGGAACCACGCGCGCCAGCTCGACGGCGCCGCCTCCACCTCCGCCTTGTACGCGGGGAACTGGGCATCGGCGGCGTCCCGCAGCGGCCGCCCGCTGGCGCGAGTGGGAAGATCTTCGACCGGGAGGTTGCCCTCCGCCTCCAGCTGCCGCACCAGCCGCTCCGTGCGCGCGCCGAACAGCAGCTCACGTCCGATCGCCCACGCCGCGATCAGCGGCAGAACGAACAGGGCGACGCCCATCGCGATCCCGATCGGCTCGCCGGTCAGGAGGAGCAGCACGGCGCGCTGCGTGACGAGCACGAGGTAGACCAGCAGGAGCAGCGCCATCAGGATGGCGGCCAGACGATTCCTCATCAGTGGTGCTTTTCTCCCGCTCAGCGGGTCAGCTCGGTGCCGTCGTCGCCGGCGTCGCGCACCGTCCGGCGCGGCGGCTCGCCGCTCGGCTCCGCGATCCCGAGGTCGATCAGCTTGTCCAGGCCGACCGTCACGCCGGTCGCCGTCGCGGCCGCGCGCAGCGCGAGCAGGATGCCCGCCTCGTACGCCTCCGACCCGACGGTGTCGTGCTGGACGATCAGCTGCTCTCCCGGTCCGCCGAAGATGACCTGCTGCTGCGCGACGACCCCCGCATCCGGAGGCTGTGGATGGGGACGCTCGCCACCTGCTGCCCGCGGGCGCGCTGGTCCGAGTGCGGCGCCTCCACCGGTCCCTTCGCCGCGCGGGCGGCGCCGATCAGCTCGGCCGTGCGCACCGCCGTGCCGGACGGCGAGTCGACCTTGCCGGGGCCGTGGGCCTCGATGATCTCGATCGAGTCGAAGAAGCGCGCCGCGACCGTCGCGAAGGCCGTGCCGAGCGCGGAGCCGAGCGAGAAGTTGGGGATGACGACCGCGCCACGGCCCTCGTGCTGGGCGACGCGGCGCTCCAGGTCGAGGATGCGGTCCGCCGACCAGCCGGACGTGCCGACGAGGACGTTGAGCCCGTTGTCGACCGCGAAAGCGACGATCCCGGGGCTCACCTGCGGCAGCGTCATGTCGACCAGCACGTCGGCGCCGAGCATGTCCTCGAGCGGGGACCGCGAGTCGAGCTGGGCCACCAACTCCAGGTCGTCGGCCTGCTCGATGAGGCGCACGGCCACGCTTCCCAGTTTTCCGGTCGCTCCGGCGACGGCCACGCGAATGCTCACACCACCAGCCTACCTGCGCGCCTGTGGACAACCCCGCGGCCGGCCATGCCCGGCGCTACGCTGGGCCGATGGTGTCTTTCGCAGACGTCGCCGTCACCGACGCGACCGCCCACCGGATGCTCTCCGACTACTTCGCCGAGCGCGCCGAGACGTTCCCGAGCGCGCAGGGTGCGTACCGGACGGCCTTCCCGGACCCGGGCCAGTTCGTCGCGCCCAACGGGGTCTTCCTGCTCGCCTACGACGACGGCGTGGAGGTGGGCTGCGGCGGTGTCCGCGAGCTGCGCGTCGCGCTCAGCGACACCGAGGACGGCAGTCCGATCGTGCGGTACGAGATCAAGCACCTGTGGGTCACGCCGTCGCGCCGGGGCAACGGGTACGGCCGCGCGATCCTGGTGGAGTTGGAGCAGCGCGCCCGCGGCTTCGGCGCGACCGAGATCGTGCTCGACACGAACGCGAGCCTGGAAGCGGCGGGCGCGCTCTACCGCGCGCACGGCTACGAGAGCATCCAGCCGTACAACGACAACCCGAACGCGACCGACTGGTTCCGGAAGCGGGTCGAACCGCTCGGCTGAGGCCGCTCGCCTAGACCGGCTGCAGCTCCGGCAGGCCGGTCCGCAGCTCCACGGGCAGGTGCCCCAGGTCGTTGTGCACCACGAGCACCGGCGGCTTCGCCGAGCGAACGCGGATGATCGTGAGGCCGCAATTGGCCTGATTGAGCCCCAGCCAGCGCCAGTCCGGAGCGTCGAAGACGTGCCGCACGAACCATCCGATCACGAAGTTGTGCGTGATGAGCAGGTCGTGGCGGTCCCCCATCGCGGGCGTCAGGAACTCGTGGACCGCGTCGTCCATCTGGGCGCGCCCCGCCTCGATCTCGGCCTCGGTCACCGGTCCGAAGAACGACTCGAACGCCTTCGGCATGTCCGGCGTCGGCCCCGACGGGATGCAGTCGAACAGCAGACTCGACGGCTGCGGCTCCAGCGCCGGCATCCGCTCCGCCATGATCGCCGCCGTCTCGGTCGCCCGGTTCAGCGGCGAGTGGTACATCGACGTGAACGGGATGCCGCTCAGCCGCTCGGCGATCAGCTGCGCCTGGCGCTTGCCGCGCGGTGAGAGGGGGCCGTCCGGCATCCCGTGCTCGGCATCCTGCTGCTCGCCGTGGCGCACGAGGTAGATGTAGTGGGGCACGAGGGTGGACCTTTCGAGGAGAGCGGAGCGGGAGGGAGACGGATCAGGGAGCGAGACCGGCGAACGTGTCGTCGGTGACGCTCCCCACCGCCGCGACGGAGAGCGGCCGTCCCGCCAGATCGGCGGCGAGCTCCCGCACGTCGTCGACGGTGACGAGGTGCAGGCGGCGAAGGCTCTCATCCAGGTCGGCGAACTCGCCGAGGGTGATCTCGGCGCGGCCGAGGCGGGACATGCGCGTGTCGGAGTCCTCCAGCGCGAGGGCGGCGCCTCCGGAAAGCTGGCCGACGGCGCGGCGCAGCTCGTCGGCGGTCACGCCGTCGGAGCCGAGCCTGCGAAGTTCGTCGAGCATGAGCTCGGTGACCTGCCGCGCCTTCGCGGGCGCACAGCCGGCGTAGAGGCCGAAGACCCCGGCGTCCGAGTAGGAGCCGGAGAAGGAGTAGACGGCATAGGCGAGGCCGCGGCGCTCGCGGACCTCCTGGAACAGCCGGCTCGACATCCCGCCGCCGAGAATCGAGTTGAGCACGCTCATGGTGGTGCGGCGCGGGTCCGTCGCGACGATGCCGGGCATCCCGACG
The DNA here is from genome assembly GCF_050632865.1 of Leifsonia poae. Taxonomy (GTDB): domain Bacteria; phylum Actinomycetota; class Actinomycetes; order Actinomycetales; family Microbacteriaceae; genus Leifsonia; species Leifsonia poae_B. The sequence continues at coordinate 294,524 of NZ_JBODSA010000004.1, forward strand.
AAGACGTTCGCCTGCTCGGTCGGGCGCTGGACGGTGACGACGGCGCTGCCACGCGAGATCTCGGCTACTCCGCCGACGCGGCGGTCGACAGGGGTGGCGGCGAGGTCGAGGTCCCAGCCGGCGGAGAGGAGGGCGCGCTCGACGCCCGCGACCAGCAGGTCGTGGTCGACGGCGCCCGCGGCGGTGACGACGAGGTCCTGCGGCCGGTAGTTCGCCCGGTAGTGCTCCCAGACGCCGTCGCGGGTGGCGGCGTGGATGGTGTCGGGGCGACCGCCGATGGGCCGGCCGAGGGGATGCGAACCGAGCACGGCCTGGAACATCCGCTCGTTCGCGACGTCGCCCGGGTCGTCCTCCGCCATGGAGAGCTCTTCCAGGATGACGCCGCGCTCGTTCTCGAACTCGGCCGGGTCGAGCACCGAGGAGGTGAGCATGTCGCCGATCACCTCGACCGCCATCGCGAGGTCACGATCCTGCACCTTCGCGTAGTAGCAGGTGTACTCCTTGGCGGTCATCGCGTTGTGCTCGCCACCGACCGAGTCGAAGGAGACCGCGATGTCCAGGGCCGTTCGGGAGCGGGTGCCCTTGAACAGCAGGTGCTCGAGGAAGTGGGTGGAGCCGAGGGTGCCCGGATGCCCAGGCTCGCTCTCGTGCTCGTCGCGCGAGCCGACGGCGACCCAGTAGCCGAGGGTGGCGCTCCGGGCGCCCGGGACCTGCTCGCTCAGGACGCGCACGCCGCTCGGGAGGATCGTGCGACGGACCAGCGCCTCGCCCGACGCGGCGAACGTGAGGTCGGCCACACCGAGCGGAAGGTCGACTGCGCTGTTCATCCCCTCCACCCTACGCCAGGGGCCGTCGGAAGCCCCGCGGGTCAAAACGAGGACAAACAGACTCGTCTGTCTACTGCTATACTGCGAGAACCGATGGGAGGCGGCCCTCGCCTCCCCTCAAGCAAGGGAGTCGTGCCGGATGGTCGTTAGTGCCCGAGCGACCATCCGGCCGCCCGCCCCGTCCAAGGTCAAGATCCTCGCCACCGCCGACGAGCTCTTCTACCAGGAGGGCATCCACACCGTCGGCGTCGACCGCATCATCGCGGGCGCGCGCGTCACCAAGGCCACGTTCTACAAGCACTACCGGTCGAAGGACCTGCTGATCATCGCCTACGTCGAAGGTCGCGACCGCCAGGTGCGCGAGTGGTTCGCCGAGAAGGAGGCCGAGCTCTCCGACCCGCGCGACGTCGCCCGCGCCCTCGTCGACTCGATCAACGAGGAGGCGGTGCGTCCCGGCTTCCACGGCGACCCGTTCATCAACGCGGCGGCGCAGTTCTCCGACCCGAGCGACCCCGTCCGCGTGGCGGTGACCGCCCACCGCGACTGGTACGCCGACCACATCGAGGAGTTGTTCCGCCGCATCGGGCACCCGCGTCCGGGCGACGCCGCCGACGACCTCATCCTCGCGCGCGACGGCGCCCTGGCCGGAGGCTACGTCGGCGACCCGATCGCCGCGGGCGCCGCGCTGCACCGCGCGCTCGACCGCATCCTCGCCGAGGCGTAGCTCACCGCACCATCCATGGGACGCAACGCGCCGCTATGCGCCCCAGATAACGGCGCGTTGCGACCCATCGATGCGATCTAGTTGACCCGACACGCCGTTACGGCGTGCGGCGTAACGGCGTGTTGCGTCAAGTAGACGACGTCCCCGCCGGCCGCCGACCTGCGTGCCGCGTCACTTCCGTGCGACTGCGACGTCGGCCACGTCGCCTATGGGACGCAACACGCCGTTGTGCGTGCGGCATAACGGCGTGTTGCGACCCATGATGCGATCTGGTGGGCCCGACATGCCGTTATGGGGTGGGGCGTAACGGCGTGTTGGGACGAGTAGGTGGGGAGCGGCGGGCGCAGCCCGCGCTACTCGGAGACGCGGTCGAGGTCGAGCATCTGGGAGCGCGTCAGGCGGATGCCCGCCGCGGCCATCAGGGCGTCGACCTGGTCCGGGCGGCTGGCGCTCGCGACGGGCGCGACGATGGTCCGCTTGGCCAGCAGCCAGGCGAGCGCGATGCTCGCGGGGGCCACCTTGTGCTCCGCCGCGATGCGGTCGAGCACGGCGAGCACCCGCTGGCCGCGCCGGTTGACGTAGGCCGCCGCGCGCACGCTGCGCGCACCCGCCGTGAGGTCGCCCTTGCTGCGGTACTTGCCGGTGAGGAAGCCGTTCGCCAGCGCGTAGTACGGCATCACGCCGAGACCCTGGGCGGCCGCGACGATGCGCGGCGCGCTCTCGAACTCGGTCCGGTGCATGAGGTTGTACTGGTTCTGGATGGCCACGAACTTCGGCAGGCCGGCCGACGCCAGGATGCGCGCCTCGATCAGGCGGTCCGCAGTGAAGTTGGAGGCGGCGAGGTAGCGGACCTTGCCGCTCTCGATCAGCCACTCCGCCGTCGCCAGGCTGTCCTCCAGCGGCGTCTCCGGGTCGTCGTCGTGGAAGTACAGCAGGTCGATGTAGTCGGTCTTCAGCCGCTCCAGCGACGCCTCGACCGCGCGCACGATGCTCACCGAGCCGAGGCCGGGGTTCTCGTGGTGGCGGCCGACCTTGGTCCCGATGACCATGCGGTCGCGGTTGCCGCGCTCGCGCATCCAATTGCCGATGATCACTTCGCTGCGACCGCCGACGTAGCTGTCGGCGGTGTCGATGAAGTCGCCGCCCAGCTCCGCGAAGCGGTCCAGGATGGCGAACGACGTGTCGCCGTCGGCCGTCCACCCGAAGACGCTCGCGCCGAGCGACAGCGGGTACACCGCAAGGTCGCTCTCGCCGATGCGGCGGGGCGCGATGACGGCGAGCGGACCAGTGCTAGCGATGACAGGGTCGATGTCGACCACGCCGGTCGGCGGCTCGGCCGAGCCGGCGCGGGCCTGCTCGCGGGCGGAGGCGGTCTGCCGGAGGCGCAGGGGAAGCAGCTGTGGCATCTCTCCCCTCCCCTCGGCATAGCCGATAACGCTCGCGTCACTCGAATCGATTCGAGATCGTTCGATTCCCTAGTGAACACTTGCAGATTACGGCATGCCTCGGACAGTCAGAGGCCGAAACGGTGAACCGCCCAGGAATGCTTGGTCACATTTTCATCACGAACGGCGGAGCACCGCGCGGGCGTGCGCGAGCACCGGTCCGTCGACCATCCTGCCGTCGTGTCGGAACACCCCTCCGCCGGCCGCGGCGGCCGCTTCGAGCAGTGAACGCGCGGCCTCCACCTCCTCCTCGGAAGGCCGGTACGCGTCCCGGATCGTCGACACCTGCCCGGGATGGATGCACGCCGTCGCCGCGAATCCCACGGCCACCGCATCCTCCGCCTCCGCCGCCAGCCCGTCGAGGTCGCCGATGTCGAGGTGGACCGTGTCGATCGCGTACGCCCCGCCCGCCCCGGCCGCGAGCAGCACCGCTGAGCGGGCGGCGCGAGCCACGTCGCGGTACCGGCCGTCGGCGTGCCGGCTGGAGGTCCCACCGAGCGACGCGACCAGGTCCTCGGCGCCCCACATCAGGGCGAGCACCCCGGGCGCCCGGGCCAGCGACGGCGCCGCGAGCACCCCGGCAGCCGTCTCGCACAGCGCGATCACGTCGTAGCCGCCGACTCGCAAAAGGTCCCCCACACCCTCGGCCTTCGGCAGCATCACCGCCTGGTACGGCGTCGCGGCGAGCGCCGACACATCGGCGTCGTGGTCGTCCGTCCCGGCCGGGTTCACCCGCACGATCACGCGCTCCGGGTCGAGGTCGGATGCGACCAGCGCCTCCCGCGCCTCGGCCCGCCGCGTGGGATCGACCGCGTCCTCCAGGTCCAGGATGACCGCATCCGCCCGCTCCAGCGCCTTGGCGTACCGCTCGGGACGGTCCGCCGGGCAGAACAGCAGCGCCGGCCCCCAGGGGAACGGCCGCCCGGCTGCCGTCACAGGATGCCGTCCGGCGAGGTCGCGCCGGGCTCGAGGGCGTCGGCGTCGGCCGCTCCCCCGGCGTCCACGGTGCTGACGGGCGACGCATCCCGGCACCACACCATGACCTGGCGCGTCGCGGTCGCGACGACCACCCCATCCTGGTTGCGGCCGGTGTGCTCCAGCGTGACGATGCCCTGTCCGGGCCGCGACGCCGACAGCCGCTTGCTCAGCACGACCGTCTCCGAGTAGAGCGTGTCGCCGTGGTGCAGCGGATGCGGGAACGTCACCTCGCTGAAGCCCAGGTTCGCGACGATGGTCCCCTGCGTCAGCTGGGTCACCGATGCGCCGACGATCGTGGCGAGCGTGAACATGGAGTTGACCAGCCGCTCCCCGAACGGCTGCCGCGCCGACCACGCCGCATCGAGGTGCAGCGCCTGCGTGTTCATCGTCAGGGTCGTGAACAGGACGTTGTCGGCCTCCGTCACCGTGCGCCCGGGACGGTGCAGGTAGCGCGTGTCCGGCTCGAACTCCTCGTAGTAGAGCCCGCGCTGCTCGATCTCGCGCATCAGGCCGCCTCCTCCGTCAACTCGACCGCGAGCGGCGCGCCCGTCGCGGCGACCACCTCGTCCACGGTGACCCCGGGCGCGGTCTCCCGCAGCACCAGGCCGTCGGGCGTGACGTCGATCACGGCGAGGTCGGTGATGATGCGGTCGACGCATCCGGTGCCGGTGAGCGGGAGGGTGCACTCCTCGAGGATCTTCGGGCGGCCCTCCTTGTCCACGTGCTCCATCATGACGATGAGCCGTTTCGCGCCGAAGACCAGGTCCATCGCGCCGCCCATGCCCTTCACCATCTTTCCGGGGATCATCCAGTTGGCGAGGTCGCCGGCCGCGCTGACCTCCATCGCGCCGAGGACCGCGAGGTCGACGTGTCCGCCGCGCACCATCCCGAACGACAGCGACGAGTCGAAGAAGGCGGCGCCGCGGTTCACGGTCACCGTCTCCTTGCCCGCGTTGATCAGGTCGGGGTCGACGGCATCGTCGGTGGGATACGGTCCCACCCCGAGCACGCCGTTCTCCGAGTGCAGGATGACCTCGACGCCCTCCGGGATGTAGTTCGGGATGAGCGTGGGCATCCCGATCCCGAGGTTGACGTACTGGCCGTTCTCGAGTTCGCGCGCCACCCGGGCGGCGAGCTTCGTGCGGGTGAGGCTCATCGTGCGCTCCCTTCGGCGAGCGTGCGCCGCTCGATCCGCTTCTCGACGCCCGGTGCGTGCACGACGCGCTGGACGAAGATGCCCGGGCAGTGCACCTGGCCGGGGTCGAGCTCGCCGGGTTCGACCAGCTCCTCCACCTCGGCGATGGTGACCCGGCCGGCCATCGCGGCGAGCGGGTTGAAGTTCATGGCGGCGGCGTGGAAGACGAGGTTGCCGTGCCGGTCGCCCTTCGCCGCGTGCACGAGCGCGAAGTCGGGCCGGAGGGACCGCTCCAGCACGTACTCGGCGTCGTCGAACGTCCGCACCTCCTTCGGCTCGCTGGCCACGGCGAGCGAGCCGTCCGGGGCGTAGCGGCGGGGCAGGCCGCCGGTGGCGATCTGCGTGCCGACGCCCGCGGGCGTGAAGAAGGCGGGGATGCCGGCGCCGCCCGCACGCAGCTTCTCGGCGAGGGTGCCCTGCGGGGTCAGCTCCACCTCCAGCTCGCCGGAGAGGAACTGGCGCGCGAACTCCTTGTTCTCGCCGACGTACGAGCTGATCATCTTGGCGATGCGGTGCTCGGCGAGCAGCAGCCCCAGCCCCCAGTCGTCGACGCCGCAGTTGTTGCTCACCACCTCGAGGTCGGTCGTCCCGTCGTCGAGCAGCGCCTGGATGAGCGCGCTCGGGATGCCGCAGAGCCCGAACCCGCCGACGGCGAGCGTGGCGCCGTCGGGGATGTCGGCCACCGCCTCGGCGGCCGTCGCCACCGTCTTGTCGATCATCCGTCCTCCTCCTCGTCGAGTGTCTGGCCGCCGAGCACAGGAAAAACGCTGCGGATCCGCCGGATCGGCGACGTTTTTCCTGTGCTCGGCGGCTACGGGTCCAGGCTAGGCGTCGAAGCCCAGCGCGCGAGAGATGATCATGAGCTGCACCTCGCTGGTGCCCTCGCCGATCTCCAGGATCTTCGAGTCGCGGTAGTGGCGGGCGACCGGGTTCTCGTTGAGGAAGCCGTAGCCGCCGAAGATCTGCGTCGCGTCCCGCGCGTTGTCCATCGCGGCCTCGCTGCCGACGAGCTTCGCGATGGAGGCCTCCAGCTTGAACGGCTTGCCGGCCATCAGCTTCAAGCACGCGTCGTAGTAGGCGAGCCGCGCAGCGTGCACCCGGGCCTGCATCCGCGCGATCTTGAACGCGATGTACTGGTTGGAGCCGATCGGACGTCCGAACACGTTGCGCGACTTCGCGTACCGCAGCGCCTCCTCCAGGCAGCCCTGCGCGGCTCCCGTGCACAGCGCGGCGAACGCGACGCGACCCTCGTCGAGCGTCAGGAGGAAGTCCGCGTACCCGCGACCGCGTCGGCCCAGGAGGTTCGCCTCGGGCACGTGGACGTCGGTGAGCGTCAGCGGGTGGGTGTCCGAGGTGTGCCATCCGACCTTGTCGTAGACCGGCTCGGCGACGAAGCCGGGGGTGCCGGTCGGGACGATGATCGCCGACAGTTCCTTCTTGATCGACCCGTCGGGACGCCGGTCCTCGCCGGTCACGGCGGTGATCGTCACGAGCTTGGTGATGTCGGAGCCGGAGTTGGTGATGAACTGCTTGGTGCCGTTGATGATCCACTCGCCGTCGCGGAGCACCGCGGTGGTCTTGGTGCCGCCCGCGTCCGATCCCGCATCCGCCTCGGTCAGGCCGAACCCGGCGAGCGCTTCGCCGCGCGCGAGCATCGGCAGCCACTCCTGCTTCTGCTCCTCGGTGCCGTTGCGGTAGATCGGCATGGCGCCGAGGCCGATGCCCGCCTCCAGGGTGACGCCGATGGACTGGTCCACGCGTCCCAGCTGCTCGACGGCGAGACACAGCGACAGGTAGTCCTTGCCCTGTCCGCCGTACTCGACCGGGAAGGGGAGCCCGAACAGGCCCATCCGGCCCATCTCGGCGATGATGCCGTACGGGAGGCTGCGCTTGGTGTCGTACTCGTACGCGGCAGGAGCGACGACGGTGTCGGCGAAGTCGCGCACCTCGTCGCGCAGGCGGCGCTGCTCGTCGGTGAGCTCGAAGCCGGCGACCTCGGTGTCGGCGGGTCGGTCCATCTGCATGGTCATGGGGTTCCTGTCTTTGTCGGAAGGCTCTCGTGGGGCCTATCGCTGGGCGGCGGCCGGGGGTGCCGGCGCCGCGTCCGCCTCGAGAGGCGGCACATCGGTGGAGGTGGTGGGCTCGTCCGCGTCGACGCGCGCGACGAGCTGGTCGAGCCGGACGAGGTCGCCGGGCTGCACGTGCACGCTCACGGCGCCCGCGACCGGGGCGAGCAGGCGGTGCTCCATCTTCATCGCCTCGACGACGACGACCGTGTCGCCCGCGGCGACCTGTGCGCCGGACTCGACCGGGACGGCGACGACGGTGCCGGGCATCGGCGAGCGGAGTTCGGGATGCGCGGCCGCGTCCCCGCGGTCGAGCGCCGCGAGCCGGTCGGCCAGGCGTGCGGCGCGGTCGCGCAGGCGAAGCGGGCGGGCGCGGCCCTCGCGGGCGAGCCAGACGGTGTCGCCGTCGCGGGCGACGTCGAACCGCAGGGTGCGGCCGTCGAGGTCGAGCAGCGCGACGGCGGGCTCGCCGGGGCGCTCGGGGTCGCGGAGACGCAGGGACGCCGCGCGGGCGTCCCCTCCGTCGACGGCCACCCGAGCCTCCGACGCCTCGCCGGTCACCGTCACGGTCACACCGTCCACGTCGTAGCGCACCGGCCGCGCGCGGCCGAGCCGCCAGCCGGTCGGGGCCGCCCACAGCGTCCCGACCGCCGCCGGAGGCTCCGACCACCGTTCGAGGTGCGCGACCAGCGCCGCCGCGACCAGCTCGTCCTCCCCGGCCGGGGTCGGCGACAGCTCCGAGTAGCGCCGGTCGATCAGCGTGGTGTCCATCCGCCCGGCGACGACATCCTCGTCAGCGGCCAGCTCGGCGAGCCACGCGACGTTCGACACCGCCCCGAGGATGCTCGTGCGCCCCAGCGCCCCGCGCAGCCGCGCCAGCGCCTCCGACCGGTCCGAGCCCCAGGCGATCACCTTCGACAACATCGGGTCGTAGTCGGTGACGATCGGGATGCCCGCCGCGAGCCCGCTGTCGACCCGAACGCCCTCGCCGGTCGGCTCGCGCAGCGCCAGCACGCGACCGGCGGCGGGAAGGAAGCCGCGCTCGGGGTCCTCGGCGTACACGCGCGCCTCGACGGCGTGGCCGGTCAACGTCACGTCGTCCTGGGCGAAGACCAGCGGCTCCCCCGCCGCGATGCGCAGCTGCTGCTCCACGAGGTCCAGACCGGTCACCAGCTCGGTCACGGGATGCTCGACCTGCAGCCGCGTGTTCATCTCCATGAAGAAGAACTCGTCCGGCGCCTCCGCCGACACCAGGAACTCGACCGTCCCGGCCCCGACGTATCCCACCGAGGCGGCGACCCGGCAGGCGGCCTCGCCGATCCGCGCGCGGGTGGACGCGTCCAGCAGCGGAGACGGGGCCTCCTCGATCACCTTCTGGTGGCGGCGCTGCAGCGAGCACTCGCGCTCGCCGAGGTGCACGATCCCGCCGTGCCGGTCGGCGAGCACCTGCACCTCGATGTGGCGTGGGGACGACACCAGCCGCTCCAGGAACAGCGTGTCGTCGCCGAAGGCGGCGCCGCCGCCACGCGGCGGGCCGCACGCAGCGCCTCCGGCAGCTCGGCCGCCGACCGCACGGCCTGCATCCCCTTGCCGCCGCCGCCCGCGGAGGGCTTCACCAGCACCGGGTAGCCGATGCGCTCGGCCGCAGCGATCAGGTCGTCGTCGGAGAGGCCCGGCTCGGCGATACCGGGGATGGTCGGGACGTCGTGCTCGGCGACCGCCTGCTTGGCGGTGATCTTGTCGCCCATCACCTCGAGGGCGTGCACGCCCGGACCGACGAAGACGATGCCGGCGCGCTCGCACGCCTCGGCGAGCGCCGGGTTCTCGGACAGGAAGCCGTACCCGGGATGGACCGCCTCGGCGCCGGTGCGGCGCGCGGCCTCCACGATCGCGTCGACGTTGAGGTAGCTGTCGCGCGCCGGCGCCGGACCGAGGCGGACGGCGACGTCGGCGAGCGCGACGTGCGGAGCGTCCCGGTCGGCGTCGCTGTACACGGCGACGGAGCGGATGCCCAGCTTCTGGAGGGTCCGGATGACGCGGCAGGCGATCTCGCCGCGGTTGGCGACGAGCACGGTGCCGAAGGGGTTCGAGGTCATCGTCATCACATCCGGAAGAGGCCGAAGGCCGTGTCGGGGAGCGGGCTGCGCGCGATCACGTCGAGCGCGAGGCCCAGCACGGTGCGGGTCTCGGCGGGGTCGATCACGCCGTCGTCCCAGAGCCGGGCGGTCGAGTAGTACGGGTTGCCCTGTTCCTCGTACTGCGCCGCGATCGGGGCGCGGAAGGCGGCCTCGTCGTCCGCCGACCACTCCTCGCCGCGCGCCTCGAGCTGGTCGCGCTTGACCGTGGCCAGGACGCTCGATGCCTGCGCGCCTCCCATCACCGAGATGCGGGCGGCGGGCCACATCCACAGGAAGCGGGGCGAGTAGGCCCGGCCGCACATCGAGTAGTTGCCCGCGCCGAACGAGCCGCCGATGACGACGGTCAGCTTCGGGACGCGGGTGGTGGCGACCGCGGTGACCATCTTCGCGCCGTTCTTGGCGATGCCGCCGGCCTCGTAGTCCCGGCCGACCATGAAGCCGGAGATGTTCTGCAGGAACAGCAGCGGGATCCCCCGCTGGTCGCACAGCTCGATGAAGTGCGCGCCCTTGAGCGCCGACTCGCTGAACAGCACGCCGTTGTTGGCGACGATGCCGACGGGATGGCCGTGGATGCGCGCGAAGCCGGTGACGAGCGTCGTGCCGTACTCGGGCTTGAACTCCTCGAAGCCGCTGCCGTCGACGATTCGCGCGATGACCTCGTGCACGTCGTAGGGCGCCTGCACGTCGACCGGCACGACGCCGTACAGCTCGGCGGGGTCGGCGGCCGGGTCCACCGCGTCGAGGACCGGCCACGCCGGGTCGAGCGGCGGCGGGAGCGTCGCCACGATGTCCCGCACGATCGCGAGCGCGTGCTCGTCGTCCTCGGCCAGGTGGTCGACGACGCCCGAGGTGCGGGCGTGCAGGTCGCCGCCGCCCAGCTCCTCCGCGGTGACGACCTCGCCGATCGCCGCCTTCACCAGCGGCGGGCCGCCGAGGAAGATCGTGCCCTGGTTGCGGACGATGACCGTCTCGTCGCTCATCGCCGGCACGTAGGCGCCGCCCGCGGTGCACGAGCCGAGCACGGCCGCGATCTGCGGGATCTTCGCCGCAGACAGTCGCGCCTGGTTGTAGAAGATGCGGCCGAAGTGGTCGCGGTCCGGGAAGACCTCGTCCTGCATCGGCAGGAAGGCGCCGCCCGAGTCGACCAGGTAGATGCAGGGCAGCCGGTTCTCGAGCGCGACCTCCTGCGCCCGGAGGTGCTTCTTGACCGTCATCGGGTAATAGGTGCCGCCCTTGACCGTCGCGTCGTTGCAGACGATCATCACGTGGCGTCCGGCGACCAGGCCGATCCCGGCGATGACGCCCGCCGCGGGGCTCTCGTCGTCGTACATCCCCGTCGCCGCGAGGGGCGCCAGCTCGAGGAACGGGCTGCCCTCGTCGAGCAGGGCGTCGACGCGGTCGCGCGGGAGCAGCTTGCCGCGGGCGACGTGGCGTTCGCGGGCGCGCTCCGGTCCCCCGGCCGCGGCCGTGGCGAGCCGCCGTCGCAGGTCGGCCACCAGCTCGCGCTGGGCGGCGTCGTTCTGCTCGAACCGCGCATCCGTGGCGGACGCCTCGCTGATCAAGGTCGGCATGCTGCTCCGTTGTCGTCGTCGACAGTCGGTTAGTGGTCACTAACTCGGTTTTTAGGTTAGTGTTCACTAACCGAAATGTCCAGCACCGGTGGAGAACGATGACCCAGCTCGACCCAGCGACCCCCGTGGAGCGCCCGACGCAGCGCAGCCAGGCCAAGGCGGACCGCCGCGCCGCCCTCCTCGACGCCGCCGCCGGGATGTTCGCCGATCGCGGGTTCAACGGCGTCTCGATCGAAGACCTCGGGGCGGCCGCCGGAGTGAGCGGCCCGGCGGTCTACCGGCACTTCGCGTCGAAGCAGGCCGTGCTCGAAGCGCTGCTGGTGGGCGTCAGCGAGCGGCTGCTCGCCGGCGGTCAGGAGGTCTCGGAGGATGCCGCGGAGGCAGGAGCCGCCCTCCGCGCCCTGATCGCCTTCCACATCGACTTCGCCCTCGGCGAGCCCGACACCATCCGCGTGCAGGACCGCGACCTCGACGCCCTCCCGGATGCCCCGCGCCGCCAGGTCCGCCGCCTCCAGCGCCGCTACGTGGAGGTGTGGATGCGCGTGCTCGGCGAGCTGCACCCCGGCCTCGCCGACGACGAGCTCCGCGTCCGGGTGCAGGGCACCTTCGGCCTCCTCAACTCGACCCCGCACACCGCGCGCATCGGCGGCGCGCCGGTCGCGCCGGCCCAGGTGCGGCCGGTCCTGGAGCGGATGGCCTGGGCCGCGCTCACCTCCGACTGAGCGCGCTCAGCCCGCGGGCCGCAGCGTCAGCGTCTGGTCCGCCGCCTTCTTCACCGCGGCGGCCGAGAACGGCCACGGCCGCGTCCTGCCCGCCGCCCACAGGTCCGTCTGGTCGGTGTAGTGCGCGTCGAAGGCGTGTCCGGAGGCGCCCGTCAGGTTCACCCACGTGCTCCTGTCGAAGTCGGACAGGTCGACCACCATCCGCATCGACGGCACGCGGTCGACCTGGTAGCCGACGGTCGTGTCCCACCCCGTCGCGTCGACGATGCTGGAGCCGCCGCCGACGTGCCAGGGGCCGCGGTTGAACAGCCACTCGATCGGCGCGACGCCGGAGACGCCGAAGCTGGCGTTCTTCAGCGTGAGGGTGTGGAGGCGGTCCCAGCGCCACGACGTCGGGTCGCCACCCAGCAGGCGCCGCGTCTCCGCCCACGCCTGCCCGGCCGCGTAGGCGATCATGGAGTCGCGGTCCGAGGTGCCCAGATCGGAGTCGGCCCACCACGAGGAGTCGGGCTGATTGAGCAGCGACGCCACGACCGAGAACCAGCGGTCGCCGCCGGTCGGGGCGGTGTCCGCCGGAATCTTGCGGGCGAACGTGTCGTGCAGCAGCTCCTTCCAGAACACCGCGAAGTACGCGGCCTCTGCGCTGTCGGCGTCGTCCCGGTAGTCCCAGCCGTCGAGCAGGCGCGCAGCCTGCTGCAGCTCGGTCGACGCGCCGGGCTTCGCCGCGACGGCACGCAGCACCGGGACGAGGTTCGCCGCGTTCGCGTCGTAGGTGTCGGACTGGATGGCCGACATGTCCGCTGCGGTCACCTTCTTCCCGTCCGCGAGGAGCTTCGCGAGCCGCAGCTCGATCTGGTTCGCCCGGTAGCCCTGGTCCCAGTCGGCGGTGATGAGCACGGGATAGGCGGGGCCGACCGCTGCGTTGTTCGCCGTGACGATGTAGCCGGACGGCGGGTTCAGCACCGAGGGCAGCTGGTCGAACGCGAGCGTGCCCGTCCAGCTGTACCGGCTTTCCCATCCGGGAACCGGCAGCGTGCCGTCGCCCGCCCCGCGGACCGGGATGAGTCCAGGAGCCTGGTAGCCGATGTTGCCGTCGGTGTCGGCGTAGACGAGGTTCTGCGACGGCACCTGGAACTGCCGCGCGGCGGCCCGGAAGCTCGTCCAATCCCACGCGGTGTCGAAGGCGAAGATCGCGTTCGCCGTCGTGCCCGGGGTGAGCGCGGTCCAGCCGAGCGACAGCTGGAACTTCTGCGCCGGCACGCCGAGCTTGCCCGCCTGGTCCTTGGCGATGACGGCGTAGGCGTCGCCGATGTCGGTGACGATCGGCCCGTGCCCGGTCGAGCGGACGGTGATCGTGACGTCCTTGCCGCCTGCGACCTTGATCCGCTCGGTGCGCTTCACGAGGGGCAGCTGCCGCCCGTCGTACTCGTACGTATCGCCGCTGACTTTCTCGACGAACAGGTCCGCGACGTCCGGGCCGAGATTGGTGAACCCCCACGAGATCTTGTTGTTGTGGCCGATGATCACGCCCGGGAAACCGGAGAAGCTGAAGCCCGCCACGTCGAAGGGACAGGCCTGGTCCACGGTCCGACAGTGCAGCCCCATCTGGTACCAGACCGACGGCAGGGCGGCCCCGAGGTGCGGGTCGTTGGCCAGCAGAGGCTTGCCGCTGGCGGTGTGCGCGCCGGACACGACCCACGAGTTCGACCCGATGTCGTCCCCGGCCGGTCCCATCAGCTGCGGCAGCGCCTCCACGCTCGCCGCGACCTGCCGCAGCTGCGCGGCGTAGGCGACCGGATCGACGGACGCCGCGCCGGCGGATGCGTCGGCGGACGCAGAGGATGCGACGGCCTGCGGGTCCACGTCGGGCGTGACCGTGCGCGGGTCACCGCCGCCCTGATCCGTGATCGTGGGATGAGCGGTGTACGGGTAGCCGGGATGCAGCTCCGCGACCTGCTCGGGCTTCAGCTTGGTGGCGAGCAGGGCCCGGTCGATCTCGTCCTCGAGGTTGGAGCGGAGGTCCCACGCCATCGCCTTGAGCCACGCCACCGAGTCCGCCGGCGTCCAGGGCTCGGGTGTGTACGACGGGTTCTGCAGGCCGAGCACGGCGTACTCCAGCGACAGTTCGGCGCCGGAGTGCCGCTTGAGGTAGGCGTTCACCCCGTCCGCGTAGTCCTGGTAGTACTTCCGCGAGGTGGGATCGAGGAGCTTGACCTCCTGCTCGGCGACCTGACGCCATCCGAGGGTCCGGATGAACGTGTCGGTCGGCACCTGGCTCGCACCGAACAGCTCGGACAGACGACCCGCGGTGACGTGCCGACGGAAGTCCATCTCCCAGAACCGGTCCTGCGCGTGCACATACCCCTGGGCGCGGAAGAGGTCGTCGGGGTTCGAGGCGTACAGCTGCGGGACCCCGTCGTCGTCCCGGTACACGGTGACCGGCTCCGACAGGCCGGGGACATCGACGGTCCCGGCGGTCTGCGGGAAGGACCGGGTGACCGTCCACACGGCGACGCCGCCGGCGATCACGACCAGCACGAGGAGCACCACGAGCACGCCGCCGACCACCCGCAGGACGCGGTGGTGCAGCCTCAGCCGCGGGGTGTCGTCGCCCACGTCGCTCCTTCGTCCGGCCGGTGCCGCCCTCCCTTCGGACTGTAGCTCATCCGGGTGACGGGCAGCTCCGCGCGCGGACCGCGGCGGTCAGCGACCGAGGTCGCGCTCCGGGGAGCCGACGTACAGCTGCTGCGGGCGGCCGATCTTCGTCTGCGGGTCGAGGTTCATCTCGCGCCAGTGGGCGATCCAGCCCGGGAGTCGGCCGATCGCGAAGAGGACCGTGAACATCCGGGTCGGGAAGCCCATGGCCTTGTAGATGACGCCCGTGTAGAAGTCGACGTTCGGGTACAGCTTCCGGTCGATGAAGTACTGGTCGGCGAGCGCGACCTCCTCCAGCTCCTTCGCGATGTCGAGCAGCGGGTCGTGGACGCCCAGGGCCTCCAGCACCTCGTCGGCGGACTGCTTGACGAGCTTGGCGCGGGGGTCGAAGTTCTTGTAGACGCGGTGCCCGAAGCCCATGAGCTTGACGCCGGACTCCTTGTTCTTGACCCGCTCGACGAACTTCTGGACGCTCTCGCCCGAGTCGCGGATGCCGGCGAGCATCTGCAGCACGGCCTCGTTGGCGCCACCGTGCAGCGGCCCGTAGAGGGCGTTGATGCCGGCGGAGACCGACGCGAACAGATTCGCCTGCGTCGAGCCGACCAGTCGGACGGTCGAGGTGGAGGCGTTCTGCTCGTGGTCCTCGTGCAGGATCAGCAGGCGCTCCAACGCGCGGGAGAGCACCGGGTTCACCTCGTACGGCTCGGCGAGCGTGCCGAAGTTGAGGCGGAGGAAGTTGTCGACGAAGCTCAGCGAGTTGTCCGGGTAGAGGAACGCCTGGCCGAGGCTCTTCTTGTGCGCGTAGGCCGCGATGACCGGCAGCTTCGCCAGCAGGCGGATGGTCGACAGCTCGACCTGCTCCGGGTCGCTGACGCTGAGCGAGTCCTGGTAGAAGGTCGACAGCGCGGAGACGGCGCTGGAGAGCACCGACATGGGGTGCGCGTCGTGCGGCAGCGCGTCGAAGAAGCGGCGCAGGTCCTCGTGCAGGAGGGTGTGGCGGCGGATGCGGTCGTCGAACTCCGCCAGCTCGCTCTCGCTCGGCAGCTCGCCGTGGATGAGGAGCCAGGCGACCTCCAGGAACGTCGAGTGCTCGGCCAGCTGCTCGATCGGATAGCCGCGGTAGCGCAGGATGCCCTGCTCGCCGTCGATGTAGGTGATCGAGGAGCGCGTGGCGGCCGTGTTGACGAAGCCGTAGTCGAGGCTGGTGAGCCCGGTCTGCTTGGTGAGCGACGAGAAGTCGATGCTCGAGGCGCCGTCGACGCTCGGGCGGATCGGGAACTCGGCGACACCGCCGGGATAGCTCAGCGACGCCGTCGCCAGTTCGGCGTCGGCCGCGCCCTTCTCGGTGCCCGTGCTCTCGGTGCCGAGTCCGCTCACAACGCCTCCTGGTGGGATAGTCGGGGTTTCGTACGCCGATCATGGCGGCGCTGCAGAATGAATCCGTGCCGATACAGCCTAGCGAACGCAAGCGGCAACTGCCGCATCGGGCAAACGACGGCCCCACTCGTTAGAGGGAGTCTCCAAAGGCCCGCAGGCGCTCGGCCGCCGCCGCCACCCGCTCGTCCGTCGCCGTCAGCGACAGCCGCACGTGCTCCGGGTAGTGGATGCCGTAGAAGTGTCCGGGCCCGGCCAGGATGCCGAGGTCGGCCAGCCGGCCGATGCTGTCCCACGCGTCGCGGCCCTCGGTCGCCCAGAGGTACAGGCCGCCCTCGCTGCGGTCGATGCGGAAGCCGGCCGCCTCGAGCGCCGGCCGCAGCAGGTCGCGCCGGGCGCGGTACCGCTGCTTCTGCGCCTCGACGTGCTCCTCGTCGCCGAGCGCGGTCACCATCGCCGCCTGCAGGGGCGCGGGCAGCATGAGTCCGGCGTGCTTGCGCACGTTGACCAGCCGCCCGACGACCGTGCGGCATCCCGCGACGAACGCCGCCCGGTAACCGGCGAGGTTCGACTGCTTGCTGAGGGAGTAGACGGCGAGGATGTTGCGGCGGTCGTCGCCGATCACGCGCGGGTCGAGCACGCTCGGCACGCGCTCCGCGTCCCACGGCGCATCCCAGCCGAGCTCCGCATAGCACTCGTCGCTCGCCAGATAGGCGCCGAGCTCGCGGGCGCGGGCGACGGCGGCGCGCAGCTCCTCGACGGAGAGGATGCGGCCATCCGGGTTGCCGGGCGAGTTCAGCCAGATCAGGCGGGTGTTCTCCGGCCACTCGGCCGGGTCGTCGCTCGCCATGGCGGTGGCGCCGGCGATCGCGGCGCCGATGGCGTAGGTCGGGTAGGCGGCGCGCGGGTGCACCACCACATCCCCCTCCCCCAGACCGAGCATGAAGGGCAGCAGTGCGACCAGCTCCTTGGAGCCGATGGTCGGCAGGACGTTCTCGACCGCCAGCCCGGTGACACCGCGGCGGCGGGCGAACCAGTCGACGATGGCCTCGCGGAGGGCGGGTGTGCCGACCGTCTGCGGGTACGCGTGCGCGTCGGTGGCCTCAGCCAGCGCGCGCCGGATGAGGTCCGGCGTCGCGTCGACGGGCGACCCGATCGACAGGTCGACGATGCCGCCCTCGTGCGCGCGGGCGCGCTCGGCGTACGGGGCCATGAGGTCCCACGGGTAGTCCGGGAGCTCCTGGAGCGCCATGTCAGCGCGCCTCCCGGCTCAGTGGCCCTGCGGAGGCAGCGCTGCGATGACCGGGTGGTCCTTCTGGATCACGCCGACCTTCGAGGCGCCCCCGGGCGAGCCGATGTCGTCGAAGAACTCCACGTTGGCGCGGTAGTAGTCCTTCCACTCCTCGGGCAGGTCGTCCTCGTAGTAGATCGCCTCGACCGGGCACACCGGCTCGCAGGCGCCGCAGTCGACGCACTCGTCCGGGTGGATGTACAGCGACCGTTCGCCCTCGTAGATGCAGTCGACCGGGCATTCGTCGATGCAGGCCCGGTCTTTGACGTCGACGCAGGGGAGGGCGATGACATAGGTCACAGTGTTTCGGATCCCTTCACGAGAGCTACCCTGCTAGCTTATGCCGTCGAGCGAGCCGGGCGACGCCCCCGCACGTCTGGCCAGGCCAGCACGATGGCGGCGATGACGATCGGTCCCACCAGCCACACCTGTCCGGCGAGGTTGTTCGGGATGAGCACCGACCCTCCCGCGCTCTGCTGCGTGAAGAGCAGGATGACCGCGATGGCCCCCAGCGCGGCGAGCAGCGCCGGCAGACGGCTGTGGCCGAGCAGGCGGAGGCCGATGAGCAGCGCCGCGAACGCGGCGAGCGCCCCGATCAGGCCGAGCGGGATCGAGACGCCCCAGGTCACCGAACTCTGGTGCGCGATCGTGCCGATGACCCCGAAGAGGGCGCCGGTGAGCACGAGCAGGACGGCGCTGACGATCCGGCTGAGCATCTTCGAATCCTAGCTGGACACTTCCGCAGGCTTGTCTTACGGTGGATGGGTAAGGTTAGCCTTACCAACCTCATCCCCCACCCTCGACAAGGTCCCCTGTGCTCGCGAACTACCTGATCGGCCTCCGCGAAGGCCTCGAGATGGCGCTCATCGTCACCATCCTCATCGCCTACGTGGTCAAGGTCGGCCGGACCGACGTCCTCTCCAAGCTGTGGATCGGCGTCGGGATCGCACTCGTCGTCCCACTCGCGATCGGCGCGGCGCTCACCTGGGGTCCCTACGGTATGAGCTTCGAGGCGCAGGAGGTCCTGGGCGGCTCGCTCTCCCTCGTCGCCGTCGGGTTCGTCACCTGGATGGTGTTCTGGATGGGGCGCACCGCCCGCACCATGAAGTCCACCCTCCACAACCGCCTCGACTCCGCACTGGTCGGCGCGGGCTGGGGCGTCATCCTGCTGGCCATGCTCAGCGTGGGACGCGAGGGCATCGAGACGTCGCTGTTCGTCTGGGCCACGGTGGCCTCGACCGGCGGCACCTGGGAGCCCGCGGTCGGCGCGCTGCTCGGCCTGCTCACCGCGGCCGTGCTCGGCTTCCTGCTGTATCGCGGCATGGTCAAGATCAACCTCGGCGCGTTCTTCACCTGGACCGGCGCGTTCCTGATCCTCGTCGCCGCGGGCGTCTTCGCGTACGGCCTGGGCGACCTGCAGGAGGCGGGGCTCATCCCCGGCTCCGGCGTCCACGCCTACGACATCAGCGGCGCGATCCCGGCGTCCAGCTGGTACGGCACGCTCGCCGCGGGCATCCTCAACTTCAACCCGTCGCCCACCTGGCTGCAGGTCGTCGGCTGGGTCGCCTACCTCGGCGTCGTCGGCTTCTTCTACGTGCGCCAGCACCGCGCCTCCGGCAAGCCCGCGGCGACGAAGCCCGCCGCGCGCGCCACCGCGCCGCACGCGCCCATCGCCTCCTGACCCTCGCCGCTTCCGCGAGAGAAAGCACAGCACACCCATGCCCCGACTCCGTCCGCTCGCTGCCGTCACCGGGTCCCTGGCCGGCGCAGCCGCCCTCGCCGTCGCGCTGACCGGCTGCGTCCCGAACAAGGCCGACGCCACCGCCGAAGCCATCGCCGTCTCGCTCTCCGACACCTCGTGCACGGTCGCGACGAACACCGCGAAGGCCGGCCCGATCACCTTCCAGGTCACCAACACCGGCAGCGACGTCAACGAGTTCGAGCTGCTGGCCTCCGACAAGCTCCGCATCGTCGGCGAGAAGGAGAACATCGGGCCGGGCACGACCGTCAACTACGTCGTCCAGCTGGCCGAGGGCTCGTACTTCTCGGCCTGCCGCAAGGGCATGGTCGGCCAGCCGACCAACGTCGCGAAGTTCACCGTCACGCCGGGCACCGGCGCGGCGGTGTCGCAGAGCGAGAGCAAGCAGGTCGCGCAGGCTGTGACGAACTACACCGGCTACGTGAAGGACCAGGCGGGCGCCCTCCTCACCGCCACGAAGTCCTTCGCTGCGGCCTACGCCGGCGGCGATGTCGCCGCGGCCCGCGCTCAGTACGCCCCCACCCGCTCCTACTACGAGCGGATCGAGCCCACGGCCGAGCAGTTCGGCGACCTCGACCCCGCGCTCGACCTGCGCGAGGCCGACCTCGAGCAGGGCCAGGAGTGGACGGGCTGGCACCGTATCGAGAAGGACCTCTGGGCACCGGCCGGCTACACCCCGCCGACGCCGCCACCCGCTCGCAGCTCGCCGACAAGCTCGTCGCCGACACGCAGAAGCTCTACGACCTGGTGCACGCGAAGGACTTCGCGCTCACCATCGACCAGATCTCCAACGGCGCCATCGGCCTGATGGAGGAGGTCGCCGGATCGAAGATCACCGGTGAGGAGGAGACCTTCTCGCACACCGACCTCGCCGACTTCCAAGCCAACCTCGAGGGAGCGCAGGTCGCCTACGGCGTCGTGCGCGAGATCGCGACCGCCAAGGGCAGCAGCGGCAAGGATGTCGTGAAGAAGCTCGACGCGGAGTTCGCCACCGTGGAGAAGACGCTCGCCCAGTACAAGAGCGGGGACGGCTTCGTCAGCTACACCGAGCTCAGCACCGCTCAGGTGAAGGAGCTGTCCGACCAGGTCAACGCGCTCAGCGAGCCGCTGAGCCGGCTCACCTCGATCATCGTCAAGTAAGCCGTGACGCAGAGCCACCCCGACGCCGAGCGCCCGGAGACCGACGAGGTCGCCGGGCGCGCCGGCGACGCCGAACCCCGGCGGGGCCTCTCCCGTCGTGGCGTGCTCGGTCTCGCGGGCGCGACCGTCGGCGCCGGCCTGGTCGGCTTCGGCGCGGGCGTCGCCGCCGACCGCGCCGTGCTCGGCGCCACCGCGCCCGCCTCCGCGACGTACCCCTTCTACGGCGCCCACCAGGCCGGCATCACAACGCCCGCCCAGGACCGCCTCCACTTCGCCGCCTTCGACGCCGCGCCCGGCCTCGACCGCGCGGGCCTCATGGAGCTGCTGCAGGACTGGACGGTCGCGGCCGCGCGGATGACGCAGGGCCGCCCGGCCGGGAAGTACGGTCCCGCCTCCGGCCCCATGGACGCACCGCCGGACGACACCGGCGAGGCGCTGGACCTGCCGCCCGGCGGCCTCACGCTGACCTTCGGCTTCGGCCCGAGCCTGTTCCGCACGGCGAGCGGCGAGGACCGGTTCGGCATCGCGTCCCGCCGCCCCGAGGCGCTGGTCGACCTCCCTCGCTTCCCCGGCGATGCGCTCCTGGACGCCATCAGCGGCGGCGACCTCTGCGTGCAAGCCTGCAGCGACGATCCGCAGGTCGCCGTGCACGCCATCCGCAACCTGTCGCGCATCGCCTTCGGGCGCGCATCCATCCGCTGGTCGCAGCTCGGCTTCGGGCGCACCTCCTCTACCTCGAAGGCGCAGGCGACGCCGCGCAACCTGTTCGGATTCAAGGACGGCACGGCCAACATCAAGTCGGAGGACCAGTCGGTCGTCGAGGACCAGGTGTGGGCAGCGCACGGCGACGGCGCCGCGTGGATGGCCGGCGGCTCCTACCTCGTCGCCCGCAAGATCCGCATGGTGATCGAGACCTGGGACCGCCAGCAGCTGGGCGAGCAGGAGCGCATCGTGGGCCGCGACAAGGGCGAAGGGGCGCCGCTCTCCGGCGGCACCGAGTTCAGCGAGCCGAACTTCCTCGCGCTCGCGAAGGACGGCGGGACCAAGATCGACCCGGACTCGCACGTGCGGCTCGCGCACCCCTCGATGAACGACGGCGCCCAGCTGCTCCGCCGCGGCTACAACTTCGTCGACGGCAACGACGAGCTCGGGCGCCTCAACGCCGGGCTGTTCTTCATCGCGTTCCAGCGGGATCCGCGGAAGCAGTTCATCCCCATCCAGAAGCGGCTTGCGGCGAACGACCTCATGAACGAGTACCTGCGCCACGTCGGCTCCGGCGTGTTCGCCGTGCCGCCGGGAGCTGCCGAGGGGTCGTTCGTGGGCGCGGGACTGTTCTCCTGAGCGCCGGTCAGCTTCCCGCGGTCGGCGTCGGGCTCGGAGCCTTGCCCTTCGAGACGGAGTAGTTGGCGACCCATCCGTTGTCGCCCGCGTCGGTGACCACGACCAGGACGCCGTAGGTGCCGTTGCTGAACGTGCCGGTGCCGCCGCCGTTCGGGCCGCGTGCGCCGAACTGGCCCTCGAAGCCCGCGTCGGTGAGCTGCTTCTCGATCGAGGTGTAGGCCTCGCCGTCGGGGACCTTCACCGTGACGTTCCACACCTTGTCGCCGCCGGAGCCGAGCCCGGCCGCGAACACGACGTCGCCGCTCGCGAGCGGGACCTCCTTCGGGAAGTCCGACGGGACGGCCGTGCCGCCGACGTCGAGGTTGCCGCCGGAGACGTCCTTCACCACGCTCTGGAAGCTGCAGCCGGCCAGAGCGGGCGTGGCCCCGAGCAGCAGGGCGGCGGCGAGCGGCAGGGCGATGAGGCGGCGGTTCATACCTCCATCCTCTCGCACCGCGCTCGCCCCGCGGATGCGGAATCGGCGGCCGGAAGACGGGTCTTGTCGCGCGCGCGGATGCGTTCGTATGCTTCGCGCGAACCCACATCCCACCCCGCGGCTCACGCCGCATCACCCGAGAGGAACGCCATGTCCGCCCCCACCATCGTGCTGATCCACGGCGCCTTCGCCGACGCGGGAAGCTTCACCCCGGTCACCCGCCGACTGCTCGACGCCGGCCACACCGTACGCGTGCCCGGCCTCCCCAACCGCAGCCTGCTCGGCGATGCGGAGTACATCCGCTCCGTCGTCGAGAACATCGACGGGCCGGTCCTCCTCGTCGGGCACTCCTACGGCGGTGCGGTCATCACCATCGCCGGCGCCGCCGACAACGTCGTGGGGCTGGTCTACCTCGCCGGCTACGCGCTCGACGAGGGCGAGAACCTGAACCAGCTGCAGGGGCGGTTCCCGGACTCGCCGCTCGCGAAGGCGCTCGTCTTCACGCCGTTCCCCATCGACGGCGCGGAGCCCGGCACCGATGTGTCGGTGAACGTCGACGAGTTCCCGGACATCTTCGCGCGGGGGCTCGACCCGGCCGTCACCCAGGTGTTCGCCGTCTCCCAGCGTCCGCTCGCCGCGATCGCCTTCGAGCAGCCCGCCCCAGTCGCGGCGTGGAAGACGAAGCCGGCCTGGGGCATCGTCCCGGCCGCCGACCGCACGATCAACCCGGACGTCGAGCGCTTCGGGTACGAGCGGGCGAAGTTCCGGGCGGTCACCGAGATCGACGGCGCCCCGCACCTGGTGATGCACTCCAACCCCGACGACGTCGTGAAGGTGATCACCACGGCACTGGACGAGGTCGGCTGACCCGATCCATGGGACGCAACACGCCGCTCACCTTTCGGCGAAGCGGCGTGTTGCGTCCCCTGGATGCTGGGATCAGACGGCGGCGGCGTCCTGACGCTTCAGGCGGGCGGCGGCGCGGCCGCGGGCGGTCGCGTCC